>NZ_CAXBDH010000008.1:0-156613 GCF_963974615.1 uncultured Brevundimonas sp. | reverse complement strand
CCCTGGACCGCCACGCCAAACTGACATGGTTGCTTCTCCCACGAGGGGAGAAGGACGTGGGGGCCGCACCGTGCCTGAACAGGTCGCGCTATCGCGCGCCGCTGGGTCCCGGGGTTCGCTGCGCGCCCCCGGGATGACGACAGCAGAGGGGGGATTGTGGTGCGACCCGGGAAGCACCGTACCCCCTCTCCCCAACCCCTCTCCCCACGGGAGAGGGGCTTTTTTCCCTACCCGAAGCCGCCGGGCTCGACCTTGACGAAGGTGGCGCGGGGGGTGAGGTCGGTGAAGAGGTCGGCTTCGGTGCCGGTCAGGAAGGCCTGAAGGCCGAGGGCGGTGATTTCCTCGAACAGGGCGGCGCGGCGGCGGGCGTCGAGGTGGGCCGGGGCTTCGTCCAGCAGCAGGACGGGCGGCACGGCCGAAACGGTGCGCAGCCGGGTCACCTGGGCCAGGATCAGGTTCAGCACCAACGCCTTCTGTTCGCCGGACGAGCCCTCGGCGGCGGGACGGTTCTTTTCGCGGTGCAGGGCGGTCAGGTCCGAGCGGTGCGGCCCGAACAGGGAGCGGCCGGCGGCGGCGTCGCGGGCGCGGGATCGCAGCAGACCCTCGCGGATCGCCGCGGCGATGGCGGCCTCGTCCGTGCCGGCGGCGGCCATGGATTCGGCCTCGCCGGTCAGGCCCAGATCGGCCTGGGGGAAGGGGCGGTCGCCACGGGCGTCGATCCCGGCCTGGAGCACGCTCAGGGCGGCGGTGCGGGCCATGGCGGCCCGGGCCCCGGCCTCGCCCAGCCGCAGCTCCAGCGCGTCGAGCCACAGGGGATCGGCTTCCCGGCCTTCTGCGCCGTCGGTCAGCAGGCGCAGCCGCTCGCGCAGGGCCTTCTCATAACCGGCCACCACGGCCGCATGGTCGGGCACGGCGGCGAACACCAGACGATCGAAGAATTTCAGCCGCGCGGCGCGGGCGTCGGAGAACAGCCGGTCCTGTTCCGGCGTGGCCCAGACCGGGCGCAGGAAGTCGAGCAGCCGCCCCGGCTGGGCCGTCTCGCCGTCGATACGGACGATGCGGCGCGCCGCCCCGGCCGACTGGACCCCGGTGCCGAGACGGACTTCATCCCCATCACCGGCGTCGAGCGTCAGGGCCACGGCCCAGGCCCGGCCGCCGGCCTCACCCGGTTCGCGCCGGCCCATCTCGACCGCCGTGGCGGCGCGCAGACCGCGCCCGGGGGTGAACAGGCTGAGCGCCTCGAGCAGATTGGTCTTGCCCGCCCCATTGGGCCCGTACAGCACCACCGGCCCCGCCGGAACCGGCAGGGTGGCGGACGCATAAGACCGGAAATCGGTGAGGGTGAGGGACTGGATCAAGTGTCACGCTTAGCGACAACCGCACGCCTCTGCCAAATTGATCGATGCCCAAACGAGCACTTCCGTGAATTTGGCGGCTAGCCATTCACAATCTAAGATTTGCTGGAGGGTCAAATCGAATGAGCAAGATCGACAAGCTGGAGCAACTAGATCGCCTGAAAGCGAGCGGCGCGTTGACCGATCAGGAGTTCATTGCCGCCAAGGCCAAACTTCTAGAATCGCGCGAAATTCCGGTGACATTGATCATAGGCGCGGCCCTTCTGGTCGTCATTTCAGCCGGACTGGGGACTTGGCTGTACGCGAGGCCCCCTTCGAACGATCAGCCTTCATCCCAGGCAACGCAAAATCCAAACCCCTCAATCTTGCCCTCGGCCGATCAAGCCTCTCCTGTCAATGTTGCCCTAGATGCAACGACGGTGCCCCACTCAAGGATTGATCGACTTTTCATACCATCCCTTGTCCACGGCAATCTCCCGTTTTTCGAAGCCATTTCAGGCCCCGCAAAGCAGGTCTTTGGCAGTAGCAGGAGCTACGAAATAGACGGCTGCGCAATTTGGTTAGAGATGAAGGGTCAGGAAATTCAATCGATCACCACGTCCATTTCCAACCAATGCAACCCCAGTAGTCTTGGGTTTACTCTTAACGGGAAAACCCTAGCCCAAGCCGCCCAGCGTTTCGGCGAAGGCCGGTATTCAGCAAGCTGCCTAAGAAGCTGCGGTAACGCCGTTGAACCCAGCTACACGTTGGAAATTGACGGCTACCACGCCAATAACTGGATCAGCTATAGCTTCGACTCTCAGCCAAATGGCGATCGTGATTATGATCGGCTCAACGTCTGGGAAAGTAAAATGGAAGCCGCTGAAGGCGAGGACTATGTAATTATGTCGCGATTCAATTGCGACCAACGATACGGCGCAGATGCACGGCGAGCCATCCAAGGCTTCAAGATCAAATCAGTGACCATTTCGAACGGCCTAGACCCTGAAGGGTCAGCTGCCTGCAGCTAACCGCGCCCTACACCCGCAGCGGCATCAGCACGTACTGGACGCCGGGATCGCCGGGATCGAGGACGAGGGTCGGGCTGGCCGGGTCGGCGAACATGAAGGTGGCGTTCTCGCCGGTGATCTGGCCGGCGACGTCCAGCAGGTAGCGGGCGTTGAAGCCGATCTCGAACGGCTCTTCGGAATAGCCGATCTCGACCTCCTCGACGCCCTGACCGGCCTCCATGTTGCGCACCGTCAGGGTGACGCGGTCGAGGTCGAAGGCCAGTTTCACCGAGCGGCTCTTCTCGGCCGAGATGGTGGCGACGCGGTCGACGGCGTTCTTGAACACGGCATTGTCGATGTCGGCGCGCTTGTCATTGCCCTTGGGAATGACGCGCAGATAGTCGGGGAAGGCCCCGTCGATGACCTTGGAGGTCAGGCTGGCCTCACCGAACTCAAAGCGGATCTTCTGCGGACTGACCTGGACCTCGACCGGGCCGGAGCCGTCCTCGAGCAGGCGACGCACCTGGTCGACGGTCTTGCGCGGGACGATGACGCCGGGGCCGCCGGCGGCCCCTTCCGGGGCCGGGGTCTCGGCCAGGGCCAGACGGTGACCGTCGGTGGCCACGGCGCGCAGCAGCGGAATGCCGGCCTCGGCCACCGTGTGCAGGTACAGGCCGTTCAGATAATAGCGGGTCTCTTCGGTCGAGACGGCGAAACGGGTCTTGTCGATCAGCCGGGCCAGATCATCCTTGGCCATCGTGTAGCGGGTGCCGCCGGTATCGGCCGACATGACCGGGAAGTCGCCGGCCGGCAGGACCGGCAGGTTGAATTTCGAGCGGCCGGCCGAGACCGTCAGGCGCGGATCGTCGCTGTTGTAGGTCAGGGCGACCTCGGCCCCCTCGGGCAGTTTGCGGATGATCTCGTACAGGGTGTGGGCCGGGGCGGTGATCTGCCCCTCGACCTGGACCACGGCCTCGGCCTCGTCGACCATCTCCATGTCGAGGTCGGTGGCGGCGAAGGCCAGTTTGTCGCGCCCGGCGCTGAGCAGGACGTTGGACAGGATCGGGATGGTGTTGCGGCGTTCAACGACGCTCTGAACGTGGCCGAGGGCCTTGAGGAGCGCGGATCGTTCGATGGTCAGCTGCATGTCGTCTCGCCCGGGGTGCGACGACTCGGGAATCATCGCCGCGAATAGAAGGCCTTTGACACTAGCGGATTGGCGCGCAGGAGCAACGGGGGCGCTGCTGTCCCCACAATCGAAAGATGGGGAGGAAACGCAGCGCCCTGTCGCGGACGGGTCTAGCCCCGCAGTTTGCGGGTCAGGACCTCGACGTCGCGGGCGATCTGGTCGTCCTGCGGCATCAGTTCCTCGATCTTGCGCACGCCGTGCAGGACGGTGGTGTGATCGCGCCCGCCGAAACGACGACCGATGTCCGGATAGGACCGGGTCGTGTGCTGCTTGCACAGCCACATGGCGATCTGGCGCGGACGGGCCACGGCGCGGGTGCGGCGCTCGCTGAGCAGGTCGGCCTGTTTCATGTTGAAATGCTCAGCCACCGTCTTCTGGATCTCGTCGACGGTGATGCGGCGCTCGGGTCCGCCACGCAGGGCGGCCCCCAGCAGGACCTGGGCCTCGTCGACGGTCAGGGCCGACAGACGGGCTCCGGCGACGGCGGCCAGGGTGTTCACGGCCCCCTCGAGCTCGCGCATCGAACCGGGGGTGCGGTCGACCAGATGTTCCAGCACATCGGCCCGGACCTCGCCGGAGACGACGCCGAGACGGCCGAGGGCCTCGAGGCGGTTGCGGGCCACGGCCAGTTTCAGCAGGCGGTCGGCCGGCTCGACCGGGCAGGTCAGGCCCGAGGCCAGATGGCTGCGCAGGCGCGGCTCGACCTCGGTCAGGGCCATCGGCGGGCGGTCGGCCGACAGGACGATGCGTTTGCCGTCCTCGATCAGGGCGTTGAGGGTGCTGAGCAGTTCTTCCTGGGTCGAGGCCTTGCCGCCGACGAACTGGACGTCGTCGATCAGCAGCATGTCGGCGCTGCGCAGGCTGTCCTTGAAGGCGGCGGTCGAGCGGTCCTGCATGGCGCGCACAAAGGTCGACAGGAAGCGTTCGGCGGTCAGATAGACCACCTTGGCATCGGGTCGCAGGCGCTGGGCCTCCCAGGCGATGGCGTTGAGCAGGTGGGTCTTGCCGTAGCCGTAGGGGCCGCAGAAGAAGATCGGATTGAAATGACCGTCGGCCCAGCCGGCGGCCTGACGGGCGATGGCCAGGGCGAAGGCATTGCCCTGACCCTCGACGAAACTGTCGAAGGTCAGACGCTCCTGCAGGCCGGCGGCGCGGACGGCGCGGGCCCCGTCGGCGACCGGTCCCACGGTGGGACGGGGCATGGGCGTATGGGCGACGACCTCGTCACGGGCGGCGCTGACGGCCGAGGCCGGAGGGGTCGAACTCATCTCGGCGCGGCAGCGCACGTCCAGTCGACGCGACAGGCCGTCGAGCCCCAGCCACAGCTCGTTCATGCGCCGCAGGGCGTTCTTGCGCACCCAGTCACGGGCATAGGCGGTCGGGGTGACGAGGATCAGCTGACCGGCACCGTCGGCGCGCACGGCCGACGGGGCAATATAGGAACTGAACGGACCTTCACCGATCTCGGCACGAAGACGGCCGGCCGCCTCGCTCCAGATGTGATCAGGATCGGTCATGCTCGCCATTGCCACGCCCCCCGCCATTTTCATCGCCCCGTCCTCAAAGTTTACTACAGACATCGCCCTTCTGAGGCGCCGGAAACGAGGACGACTTCTCCTGCCCCGCGAAGCACAGGCTTCGCGGGCGGGGTCAAACTCTCGAACAGACGTCTCACGCCGACGCGATACTCAGGTTCCGCGCCGTCTTCATCCGTGTCGGGATGGAAGAGCGTTAGAGCCCAAAACTTACGCTCCGAGAGAGTTGGGTCAACGCTGATTCGCGACTCGAATTGCAGTTAAATTGTTTGACTCCGCTAAAGCCAAAGCAGCGTTGAGAAATTGGTCGGCTCGCCCGACGGGCGAGCGTCGAATCCTGTGGGACGACTTATCTGCAGACACGGAAACGGCGAGGGAGCTGTCGCGCCCTCGCCGTTGATATTAATCATAATTCGTACGACAGCCCGATAAAGGACCGTCCGCAGGCGGCGTTGTCAGGCGGCCGACAGCTTCTTCAGCTGGGCGGCCAGACGGGACACTTTTCGTGAACCGGTGTTCTTGTGAACCACGCCCTTGGAGACCGCGCGCATCAGCTCGGACTGGGCCTCGACGAAAGCGCCCTTGGCGGCGGCCGCATCACCCGAGGTGAGGGCTTCCTGGAATTTACGGAGGAAGGTGCGAACGCGGGTGCGTCGCGCCTTGTTGACCTCGGTACGGGCCGCGATCTTGCGGATCGCCTTCCGGGCGCCGGGGTTGTTAGCCATCTGGAAAAACCTTCAACGGAAAACGCCGCAGACCAAACGTCCACGGCGTGAAATCTCAAGAGCGCGCGGATATAGCTGAAAGGGCGGAGGGGGTCAACGCGGAGTCACCGTCCCGTGAAATTCGGCTTTCGCTTGGCGACGAAGGCGGACATGCCCTCCTTCTGGTCCTCGAAGGCGAACAGCGAGTGGAACAGGCGGCGCTCGAACTGGACGCCCTGGGTCAGGGTGGTCTCGAAGGCGGCCCCGACCATCTCCTTGTTGGCCATGACGGCGAGGATCGACTGGGCCGCGATCTTGGCGGCCACGGCGCGGGCCTCGTCCATCAGGGTGTCGGCGGGGACGACGCGCGACACCAGGCCGGCACGCTCGGCCTCGGTCGCATCGATCATCCGGCCGGTCAGCACCATCTCCATCGCCTTGGACTTGCCGACGGCCCGGGTCAGGCGCTGGGAGCCACCGATGCCGGGGGCGACGCCGAGGTTGATCTCGGGCTGGCCGAATTTGGCCTTGTCCGAGGCGAGGATGAAATCACACAGCATGGCCAGCTCGCAGCCGCCGCCGAGAGCGAAGCCATTGACCGCGGCGATGATCGGCTTGCGGAAGCGGGCGATGCGGTCATGGCCGAGGGCGAAGAAATTGCCCGTGTACATCTGGGCATAGGTCTGGTCGGCCATCTCCTTGATGTCGGCCCCGGCCGCGAAGGCCTTGGGACCCGAGCCGGTCAGGACCAGACAGCGGACGCTGTCATCCTGTTCGACGGTGTCGAGGAAGGCGGCCAGTTCGGCGAACAGGGTCGAGTTCAGCGCGTTCAGCGCCTCGGGCCGGTTCAGGGTCACCACCGCATAGCCGTCGGCATGGCGTTCGATCAGCAGGGTGGAATAGCTGTCAGACATGATGGTGCTCCTCTGGGTCGGGCGAGGTCTAGCGCGTCACCCGCCTGACGGAAACACCTCGCCGACCCCGACCATCGTTGCCAGCTTGAGGACGGTGTTCCAGTTGCGGCCGGTACCGGTGCCGGTCAGGCGGGGCACGGCCTTTTCCGCCATCTTCGACCGGCCAATGCCGTCGGCGCACCAGAGATAGAGGGTGTTGTCCACGGCGGCGGCCCGTTCGTCGCCGATGGCGAGAGCCTGAAGGGTTTCAAGCGCGCCGTCCGCGAGTCCGGCCTTCATCACCATGACCAGCAACCGGCTGCCGTTGGCCGCGGCCTGTTCGGGAAAGGGGTTGGCGGCGATCAGGGCGGCCCATTGGTCGGGGGTGCGGACGATCGTCTCAATGCGGCGGCCAAAGCGGCGTTCGGTCTCGGCCTCAAGGGCGGCTTCCAGCGCGCCCGGATCACGATCGCTGTCGACCACCAGATTGCCGCTGGCCGCCAGGGTGCGGGGGTTGGTCAGCCCCATCTCATTCGCCATGGCGCGCTGTTCGACCACGGGCGCGCGGATGCCGCCGGTGTTCATGGCCCGAAACAGGATGATACGGTAGCGCAAGGGTGAACTCAGAAACCCAAGCGCTTCTGCATCATTTCCCACTGCCGAATAGCCCTGAGCGCAGGGCTTTCCTCAAGCTGCCGGGCCATTTTTATTGCAGGATGATCTTCGATCGAACGCATCATCTTCATGGTCGGAGAATTGTAATCTGCAAGCAACTTGTGGCTCTCAAGGATGGAAGACATTTGATCTACCGCACGGATCTGCCGCTCAATTTCGTCAGTACCCCCCATGCTACGCTGCACCTCATCCACGAGTCGCATTTGCCGATCAAGTCCGGCCCAACCGGCGGCACCTCCACTCGCCGTTTTAGACGTCCCCGCGCGAGCGGTGGACCTGTGATCCTCACGCCGTTCCTCTGCGCGCTTCATCAAGACGGCCTTGTCCACTTTCCATTTCTCCTGAAGCCGGCGGATGAGGGTTTCGTTTGGTGGAGGGGAAAGGCGCTTCATCGCGGTTGTGGCCCGCAGCCCAGGATGCTTGAGCATCATGTCAGCCACCAAATTCAGGGAGGCGCTATCGTCAATACCTGACCCTCTGGGCCGGCCACGAGATCGCTTGGGATTGCTCATTGCTTGTCTCCTTTCGCGCTCAGTCTGCCGTATGAATCTTTCTTCGCAAGCGAGAAGAAATGTATTCGTTTAGAATTCGAACGAGGAAAAATACCCCACTTCAAGAACTGTTAGAGCTTTCTAGCGAGAAAAAATGCCCGCCCGGAACCAAATGGCGGCGAGGAAAAGTCCTCCCCATATTCGTTCCTCTGCTATTTCAGCCACCTACCCTTTCTGGCAGACCGGGCAGAAGAAGGTCGAGCGGCCGCCCTGGACGATGCGGGTGACGGTGCCGGTGCAGCCGTCGGACAGACAGGGCTGGCCCTCACGACCATAGACGTCGAAGCGATGCTGGAAATAGCCCTGGCCGCCGTCGGCATTGGCGAAATCCTTCAGGGTCGAGCCCCCGGCGGCGATGGCCTCGGTCAGGACGTCGCGGACCACGGTCGCCAGCCGTTCCAGCCGGGGGCGACTGACCTTGCCCGCCGGGGTCAGGGGCGAGATGCGAGCGCGGTACAGGGCCTCGCACACATAGATATTGCCGAGACCGGCGACGTGGCGCTGATCCAGCAGGCTGACCTTGATGGACGGTTTGCGGTCGGCGAAGGCCTCGGCCAGATGCGCGCCGGAAAAGCCGTTGCCGAGCGGCTCGGGGCCGAGACCGGCGAACCAGGCATGGGCCGCGACCGCCCCGGTCGGGATCAGTCCCATAAAGCCGAAACGGCGGGGATCGGCATAGCCGACCCGGGTGACGACGGCCCCGGAGACCGCGTCCAGACTCATATGTTCATGCTTGCCGGTGACCGGGGCGGTGTGGACGAAGTCGCCCGGCGCAGTCCCGGCCAGGGTGAAGCGTCCGGTCATGCCCAGATGGGTGACCCAGGTCTCGCCGGTCGACAGGGCCGCCAGCAGATATTTGGCCCGGCGCTCGATGCGCTGGACGGTGGCCCCGTCCAGCCGGTCGACGAAACGCTCGGGAAAGGGAAAGCGCAGGTCGGGCCGGTTCTGGCACACGGCGGTCAACCGCGCGCCGACGAGGACAGGCTCGAGGCCGCGACGGACAGTTTCGACTTCAGGGAGTTCGGGCATGGGCTCTGACTCAAGGGGTAGGGCTTGGGGCTTAGGGCTTAAGGCTTAGCAGGAGATGCCGGGCGCTTCAGCCCTGCTCCCTAAGCCCTGCTCACTACCTACTAGCCTCCGCGGCTGTTTCCGGCCTAGCTTCACCCGAAGACGGAGAGCCCCCACGATGACCGACACCGCTGTACGGCCCGCCAAACGGCTGGAACTGACACTGCGCGCCCTGGTGCTGGGGTCGTTGCTGGCGCTCGTGTTCACGGCGGCCAATGTTTATCTGGGGCTGCGGGTCGGCCTGACCTTCGCCTCGGCCATCCCTGCCGCGGTGATCTCGATGGCGGTGCTGCGGGCGTTCCGGTCCTCGACCATCTGGGAGAATATGACGGTCCAGACGGTGGCTTCGGTCGGCGGGGCCATGGGGGCGATCATCTTTGTGCTGCCGACGCTGGTCATGGTCGGCTGGTGGACCTCCTTCCCGTTCTGGACCTCGTTCATGATCTGCGCCTTCGGCGGCGTGCTGGGCGTGACGCTGTCGATCCCGCTGCGCCGGGCGCTGGTGATCAACACCGACCTGCCCTACCCCGAAGGTGTCGCCGCCGCCGAGGTGCTGAAGGTCGGGTCGCGCGGCGAGGACCAGACCGAGGCGGCCGTGCGCGAGAACAAGGCCGGTCTGATCACCGTGATCGTCGGGGCCGTGGCCTCGACCCTGTTCGCCTTTCTCGCGTCGGCGCGGGTCTTCACCGCCGAAGCGACCAGCTATTTCCGCCTGCCGCCCGCCCTGGGGGGCGGGGCGACCGGCATGGGCGGCGGGGTGTCGATGGCCCTGCTGGGCGCCGGCCATCTGATCGGTCTGGCCGTCGGCCTGTCGATGCTGGCCGGGCTGGCCATCGCCTGGGGCGTGGCCGTGCCGCTGCTGACCGCGATGCAGAACACGCCCGGACTGGCCGAAGCGGCGGCGACGGATGTGTGGCTGAACCAGGTGCGCTTTATCGGAGCCGGGGCCATCGGCGTGGCCGCGCTGTGGACCCTGACCAAGCTGATCCGTCCATTGGTCGTGGGCCTGACCGCGGCGCTGGCGGCCCAGGCCAAACGGGCCACGGCCGAGACGCTGGAGCGGGTCGAACAGGATATCCCGATCGGTCTGGTCGGACTGGTGTCGCTGGCCGCGGTCGCCGCCATCGGGGTGCTGCTGTGGAGCTTCACCGCCGGGACCCCCCTGGCCCCGCATGCGCCGCTGCTGGTCGTCGGCGGTCTGTTGTATGTCGTCGTGATCGGCTTCGTCGTCGCCTCGGTGTGCGGCTATATGGCGGGGCTGATCGGGTCCTCGAACAGCCCGGTATCGGGCGTCGGCATTCTGGCGGTGATCGTCGCCACATTGATGATGGTGGCGGCCATGCGGCTGGCCCATATTCCGGCCGACCCGTCGGTCATCGCCTATGCCCTGCTGGTCACCGCCGTGGTCTTTGCCATCGCCGTGATCGCCAATGACAATCTGCAGGACCTGAAGACCGGCCAGCTGGTCGAGGCGACGCCGTGGCGGCAACAGACGGCCCTGATCGTCGGGGTCATCGCCGGGTCGCTGGTCATTCCGCCCATCCTCGACCTGCTGAACGGGGCCTATGGCTTCGTCGGTGGCCCGGCCGCCACGGTGGTCGGGGCCCAGCCCCTGCCCGCGCCGCAGGCGACGCTGATCTCGTCGCTGGCCCGCGGGGTCATCGACGGCAATCTGCCCTGGAATTTCATCGGCATCGGCGTGGTTCTGGGCATCGCCATCATCGTCGTCGATGAAATCCTCGGGGCCCGGACCCGGGCGCGGCTGCATCCGCTGGCCGTGACCCTGGGCATCTATCTGCCCTTTTCCGTGGTCTCGACCGTCGTCGTCGGGGCCGTCGCCGGCCGGATCTATGACGAGGTGGTGTCAAAATCGCCGTTCGCCGCCGTCGCCCGTCGACTGGGTGTGCTGCTGGCCTCGGGCATGATCGTCGGAGAGAGTCTGTTCGGGGTGTTCACCGCAGGGGTCATCGTCAGCACCCGCAACAGCGCCCCCTTCGCCCTGTTGCCGGAGGGATCAGCCTGGCCGGCGATGGCCGTGGGCGCAATCGCCTTCCTGCTGGCGGTAATCGGCCTGTACGGCTGGACCCGCAGCCGGGCGGCCAGGGTCTAGACCATTTTTGTTTCAGGTCGACTCGACCTGAATCCAAAAAATGGTCCCGATTCAAACTGGAGCGAAATCTGAGCCGAGTTGGACTGCGTCCAACTCAACCGATTTCGCTCTAGCCGCCCGGTTCACCGAGCCCGGTTCCGCCAACTGCCCTGCCCTTGCCGTTTTTGCCCGGCATAGGGAGGGCGCTTCACCGGAGACCGTGTTCCGCACGCTCTGGCGTTTGCGCCCGCGCCCCTGTATGAGGCGCGCGCTCCCTGTAACTGTCGCTCTTTCTCCGCGGCCCGCCCGGTTCACCCCGTTCGCCGGCCGCTTTTCACGTCTGATATCAAAATGAACCTGCGCAACGTCGCCATCATCGCCCACGTCGACCATGGCAAGACCACCCTGGTCGACCAGCTTCTGGCCCAGTCGGGCGTGTTCCGAGCCAACGAGGCGACGACCGAGCGCGCCATGGACTCCAACGATCAGGAAAAAGAGCGCGGGATCACCATCCTGGCCAAATGCACTTCGGTGCTGTGGAACGGCAAGGCCGGCGAGACCCGGATCAACATCATCGACACCCCCGGCCACGCCGACTTCGGCGGTGAGGTCGAGCGCATCCTCGGCATGGTGGACGGCTGCGTCATTCTGGTGGACGCCGAAGAAGGCGTCATGCCCCAGACCAAATTCGTGCTGACCAAGGCCCTGAAGATGGGCCTGCGTCCCATCCTGTGCATCAACAAGGTCGACCGCCCCCACGCCGATCCCGACCGGGTCCACAACGAGACCTTCGACCTGTTCGCCGCCATCGGCGCGACCGACGAACAGCTGGACTTCCCGCACATCTACGCCTCGGGCCGTAACGGCTGGGCGACGCTGGACATGAATGTGCCCAACGACAACCTGGCCCCGCTGTTCGACCTGATCGTCGACCATGTCCCGCCGCCCAAGGTTCAGGAGAACAAGGACAAGCCGTTCCAGATGCTGAACGTGCTGATCGAGTCCGATCCCTTCCTCGGCCGTCTGCTGACCGGCCGCATCGAGAGCGGCAAGGCCGTTCCCGGTATGGCCATCCATGCGCTCGACCGTGACGGCAAGGAAATCGAGCGCGGCCGCATCACCAAGGTGCTGGCCTTCCGCGGCCTGAAGCGTACGGCGCTGGACGAGGGCTCCGAGGCCGGTGACATCGTCGCCATCGCGGGCCTGTCCAAGGCCACCGTGGCCGACACCCTGTGCGCCATGGACGTCACCGACGCCCTGCCCGCCCAGCCGATCGATCCGCCGACCATCTCGATGACCGTCTCGGTCAACGACAGCCCGCTGGCCGGTCGCGAAGGCGACAAGGTCCAGTCGCGCGTGATCCGTGACCGCCTGCTGAAAGAGGCCGAGGCCAACGTCGCCATCCGCGTGACCACCACCGAGGGTGGCGACGCCTATGAGGTCGCGGGGCGGGGCGAACTGCAGCTGGGCGTGCTGATCGAGAACATGCGCCGCGAGGGCTTCGAGGTGTCGATCTCGCGTCCGCGCGTGGTCTATCAGACCGGCGAGAACGGCGAGAAGCTGGAGCCGATCGAGGACGTCATGATCGACGTCGACGACGACTACACCGGCATCGTCATCGAGAAGCTGTCGGCGCGGAAGGGCGAGCTGAAGGACATGGGCCCGTCGGGCGCGGGCAAGACCCGCATCAGCCTGATGTGCCCGTCGCGCTCGCTGATCGGCTACCAGGGCGAATTCCTGACCGATACGCGCGGTTCGGGTGTGCTGAACCGGGTGTTCAGCCACTATGAGCCGCACAAGGGGCCGATCGAGGGCCGCCTGAAGGGCGTGCTGGTGTCCAACTCCGACGGCGAGACCGCCGCCTTCGCCCTGTGGAACCTCGAGGACCGCGGCGTGATGTTCGTGGGCTCCGGTGAAAAGACCTATCTGGGCATGATCATCGGCGAAAACGCCCGCTGGGACGATCTCGACGTCAACCCGATCAAGGGCAAGGTGCTGAACAACATCCGCGCGTCGGGCAAGGACGAGGCCGTGCGCCTGACCCCGCCGCGGGCCATGTCGCTGGAACAGGCCATCGCCTATATCGGCGAGGACGAGCTGGTCGAGGTCACGCCCAAGTCGATCCGTCTGCGCAAGCAGATCCTGAACCCGAGCTTCCGCAAGAAGCGTTCGCGCCCGGAGTAGTCGCTCCGGCGACGGGATCGAGACCATGAAAAAGGGCGGCCCCGGCAGGGACCGCCCTTTCTTCTTGCGTGAGGTTCGGCCGGTCTAGACCATTTTTGTTTCAGGTCGAATCGACCTGAATCCAAAAAATGGTCCAGATTCAAACTGGAGCGAAATCTAAGCCGAGTTGGACTGCGTCCAACTCAACCGATTTCGCTCTAGCCGCGTTTGACGAGACCCAGCAGGAACAACAGCAACACCGCGCCGCCAAAGGCGACCAGCAATGTCATCAGGTTGAAGCCCCCGACCGGGATGCCCAACAGGCTTCCGGCGATGAATCCCCCCAACAGGGCACCGACGATGCCGACGATCAGATTGGTGATCAGGCCATGGGATCGCCCCATGACCTTTTCGGCCAGCCAACCGGCGACGACGCCGATGATGATCCAGCCAATGATTCCAAGACCCATAGTCGCTTCCTTTCCAATTCGAGCTCGCACAGTAAATGCACGACAACCGGTGTGGTTGCGACGCTTGAAAAGTCGGCGTTCGACGACATTCCCCCCCAAAGCGAACGCGGCACGCCCCTTGCCGCATGAGAGGCGAGCCGTTCCGTTTCGGGACAGCACGTGATCAAGGGGATTGGGGCCATGGCTACCGATATCGATCTTCATCTGGGCCGCCGGTTGCGTCGTCGTCGTCGTCTGCTGGGTCTGACACAGCAGCAGCTGGCCGTTCAGGTCGGAATCCGCTTCCAGCAGATCCAGAAATACGAATGCGGGGCCAATCGCATCTCGGCCGCCCGGTTGTGGCAGCTGGCCGAGGCGCTGGAATCGCCGGTCAGCTATTTCTACGACGGACTGGAAGAGGCGATCGAACGGCAGGAGGCGGCCGGCGCGAACGGCGGCGAAATGTTTTCCCGCAAGGAAACGCTCGACCTGATCCAGGCCTATTACCAACTGGGCGAGCGGCCGCGCCGCCGTCTGCTGGATCTGGCCAAGTCACTGCACGCCGAGACCGACGCGGCCGCCTGACACCGGGCCTTTCGGCTCCACCGCCGTCCCCTCCCCGACCGGGTGGGGACGGGGTCCGGGGTCACAAGGTGAGTGACTTGCCCGCGGCGCTTGCTGTATGCCGCCGGCGATGACCGAGCTTGAAGCCTTCACCGTCGATCTGGCCCGCGAGGCCGCGCGCGTGTCCCTGCCGTTCTTCCGGGGCCGCTTCGACCAGCAGGACAAGGGCGGGGCCGCGGGCTTTGACCCGGTGACCGAGGCAGATCGCGCCGCCGAGGCGGCCATGCGACAGCTGATCACCGCCCGCTATCCGCATCATGGCGTGATCGGCGAGGAATACGGCGAGGACCGTCCCGAAGCCGACCATGTCTGGGTGCTGGACCCGATCGACGGCACCCGCGCCTTCGTCGCCGGCCTGCCGCTGTGGACCTGTCTGATCGCGCTCAGAAGCGAAGGGCAGCCGGTCATCGGGGCCATCGCCCAGCCCTATCTCGACGAAATCTTCCTCGGCGGTCCCTCGGGGGCGCAGATGCTTCGGGGGGGCCAGACCCACAGCCTAAAGACCCGGGCCTGCGCCGGTATCGACCAGGCCGTGATCTCGACCACCGACCCCGACCTGTTCACCGCCCCCGAAGCCCAGGCCTGGGCCCGCGTCCGGGCCGCGGCCCGTCTGGCCCGTCTGGGCTGCGACGCCTATGCCTATGCCATGCTGGCGGCCGGCCATCTCGACATGGTGGTGGAGAGCGGGTTGCAGGTCTGGGACTGGTCGGCGCTGGTTCCGGTGATCGAGGCGGCCGGCGGCAGTGTCACCAACTGGCACGGCGAGGCGGCGGACGGCAGCGGTCAGATCCTGGCCATCGGTGACCCGAAACTGCGCGCGCCGGCGCTGGCCGCCCTCGGTGCGGCAGCCCTGCCCGGGATCAGCACGCCGGCCTGAGGCCGGTCAGCTTCCGCTGGATTCGGGCGCGGGCACGGCCGGTTCGGCACGGGGTTCAGGGTCAGCCTCAACCCCGGGGGCCGGGTCCTGAGACGGAGCCGGAGCCGGAGCCGGAGCCGCCTGATGCGGTGACAGGTCCTGCACCGGCGAGACATAGTCGGCCATGGCGTCGAACTCGTCGAGGAAGACCCCGCGCAACTCGTCCGTCTCCATAATGACTTCATGCCGGGCCCCGGGGACCTCGACATAACGCCCCCGGCTGAGCCGTCGGGCCGCCCATTTGTTGGTCTGTTTCCAGACCCGGTCATCATCACCCGCCTGAACAATGGCGACCGGAATCTTCACGGCCTTCAAGGCCTTGGGCTTCAGGGCCCGTTCTCCGGCGTCGAGGGCGAAGGCCAGCCAGCCCCAGGTCGGTCCGGCGACGGCCAGGTGCGGGCAGGCGTACAGCTGCTGACGCCACAGCTCGTAGCGGGTCTCGTCCGACGTCAGGGCATTGTTCTGGAAGGTATGGTCGAACGGATCGTCCATCTCATCGAGAACATAGTCAGCCCCCTTGCCGTGACGCAGGTTCCAGCGCACCGCCAGCTTGACCGACCACATCGAGCGTTTGCCGGTCCTGACCCGCAGCATCGGACTGCACAGCAAGGCCCCGGAAAAGCGGGCCTCACCCGCCTCCAGCGTCATCAGATTGAGGACCGAGCCCATCGAATGCCCCATCATGATCCACGGCTTGGGGGCCCGCGCCTCAAAGGTGTCGAGCAGGCGGGCATAGTCGTCCAGAAATTCCTCGACCGCCCGGGCATGGCCCTTCAGGCGATCCGGCAGCAGGCGGGCCGACAGGCCCTGGCCCCGCCAGTCGTGGGCCAGGACGCAAAATCCCCGCGCCAGCAGATTACCGATCAGTTCGAAATATTTCTCGATCGGCTCGGTGCGGCCCGGACTCAGGACCACCGTGCCACGCGGTCGGGCCGCGACCAGGGTCGACGGCGTCCAGAAGGCCGCGCGCAGGCGCAGACCGCCGGCCCCACGGAACCACTCCCCCTGCCCGCCGGGTGGTGGGGCGGCACCGGGAACCCCCATCAGCGGGGCATTGGCAGCATAGGCTACGGCACGGTTCACTCTGGCTTCCTGAACTTCAAGGTCATGCGATCACTCTCACCGATCGCATCGTATTTGGTCCGGTCGAACGTAGGATCAGGCGTCTGGCCCCGCGGTGCCGTCAGCCGTTGGGGCGGCAGGGTATCGACACCGAACGGATAATCCTTGGTATCCCTTTCATTGGCGTTGATTTCCGAAGCCGCAACGAAAACAAATCCGGCCTCGGCCGCCAGCTGCCGGACAAAGGCCTCCTGGACATAGCCGTTGGCGGCCGCAGGGTCCTGATCCTCATCGGGGGCGAGGCGGTGCTGTTCAATGCCCAGGGTGCCGCCGGGCCGCAGGACGGCATAGGCGTCGGAGAAGGCCTTTTCCGCAATGCCCGCCGCCATCCACGAGTGGATACTGCGCATGAACAGAACCATGTCCGCCGACCCTGCAGGCGCAAGCGGGCCGCTGCCCGGTCCGAAGGCGCTGAATTGCATCTCGCCATAGAGTTTGCGGTCGGCGGCGAAACGCGTCTGAAACGCCGCCATCAGGGCCGCCTGGGCCGGATCGTCACCGGCCCCCGTCTGGAATCCGGCCGCATAATAGGTGCCACCACCCTTGGCCAGATAGGGGGCGATAATTTCCGTGTACCAGCCACTGCCGGGCCAGACGTCGACGACGGTCATATTCGGCTGCAGGCCGAAGAATCGCAGGGTCTCCATAGGATGTCGCGCCGTATCCCGTGTCCGGTCCCGTTCCCGCCAGGGTCCGGCAATAGCCCATTCGAGCGACCCCTCGGGCGGGCCCGAAGGTGCGGCCGGCACCTCGACCTCTTCATCCTGCTTTTTTCGACTGCAACCGGCGAGGCTCGTCATCATGACGGCCGAAGCCCCCAGAAGCACGCTCCGGCGCGACGCGAACGGCCGCCAGGCCCGCGAAGACTTACGCATACTTTTCCCCCGTCTCGCCGAACATCGCGCCAGGCGCAAACATCGACAGAGCTGGATTAGCCACGTTCGCCGTCATCGTCAAAACTGCTCCCGGATCATTCCGGCCTGCGGAATCTCAAGGTCATCCGGTCGCTCTCGCCGATAGCGTCATAAGCGGCGCGCTCGGTGACGCTCAGGGTTCGCCCGTTCTGGGTCGAGCGCCGCACCGGTGGCAAGGTCCAGACACCGAAGGGGTGGTCATGATCGTCCCGCGCATTGGCGTTCAGCTCGCT
The DNA here is from genome assembly GCF_963974615.1 of uncultured Brevundimonas sp. Taxonomy (GTDB): domain Bacteria; phylum Pseudomonadota; class Alphaproteobacteria; order Caulobacterales; family Caulobacteraceae; genus Brevundimonas. Next base: position 139,144 of record NZ_CAXBDH010000008.1, on the reverse strand, counting down.
GCGCGCCTCCAGCACGAAACCCGCCCTGAGGGCCGCATCGACGACATAGGATTCCGGTACATAGCCCGTGGATGCCGTCACGGCAGCGTCCAGCCCATCGGGCGCGCGATGCTGTTCCACCGCCAGAACGCCGCCCGGTTTCAGGGCCTTGAAGAAGGCCGCCATATAGGGGTCGGTGCGACCGTCCCGGGCCCAGTTGTGAATCGCACGCGCCACCAGCACCAGGTCGGCACTGCCGTCCTCGACTCCCATGGATTCGACCGGGCGATTGACGGCCGCATAGTGGCCGCCGGTCGCCTGCGCATAGGGCTGAAGGATGGCACTCCACCAGCCGCCCGAACCGGGTTCGATCTCGACGATGGTGGCCCCCGGGGTCAGGCCCCAGAAGGTCAGGGCTTCAACCGGATGCCGGAAGACGTCCCGGCTGATATCCCCGGCGGGCCGGGTCGGGCTGGCCACCGCCGCGCGGAGCGCCGCGTCCTCCTGATAGACCGGCGGAGTCATGGCCATCTGACTGCGGGCCAGCCGGGCCTGGGCATGCGCCGCGGAGGGCAGCACCAGAACAGTTGACAGCAGCAGGACAGACAGGCGCATGAAGCGTCTCCGAAGGGGACGGGGTCGTGACCCCACGTTCCATACGACGGATGGGCGGATGGGCAAGTCACGATCCCGCATGGTGACCGTTATCGGTCAAAACGCCACCCCCTTGACCCGGTGCGATCGCTTCCCACATCGGAATGCGAGAGCGCCGGTTCCGGGCTCTCCAGACCCGACGGGGCCCGACAGGGACCGTCACGGCCTGATCCCCACTGCCGTCCGGGGCAAAATCGCCGGACGGCTCAACCTTGCTGATCCCAGGAGGATGACCCATGCGTGCCTATGATTTTACCCCCCTTTATCGTTCCGCCGTCGGCTTTGACCGGCTGGCCAATCTGCTCGAGACCGCGGCCCGGACCGGTGAATCCGGCGGCTGGCCGCCGTACAATATCGAAACGACCGGCGAAAATACCTATCGCATCGAACTGGCCGTCGCCGGCTTCACGTCCGACGAACTGACGATCGAGGTGAAGGAAAACCTGCTCACGGTCACCGGCCGCAAGACCGCCAATGACGACAGTGACTCACGGACCTATCTGCATCGCGGACTGGCCGAACGGGACTTCGATCAGCGCTTCCAGCTGGCCGACTATGTCGTTGTGACCAAGGCCGATCTGGTCAACGGCCTGCTCGCGATCGACCTGAAACGCGAGCTGCCCGAAGCGTTGAAACCCCGCCGCATCGAGATCGGCGCGGCCCCCGCACTGATCGACGGCCGCAAGTCCAGGAACAAGGCGGCCTGACCGCAGCCGCGTCGAAGCGGACACATCTACAGTTCACATGAGGAGGGGCGGCGTTCGCGTCGCCCCTTTTTCAATTCCGGCAAAGCGCGAAGCGCCCGGATCAAATGGCGATGAGTGGTGGCTCGGTCGCAGCCTCGATGTCGGCCAGACCCCGGATCCCGGTCAGGTCGGCCCCTGTCAATTCGACCTGACGCATCTGGGCTCCGTGCAGGATCGCGCGACTCAGGTCCGCGTCGGTCAGGATCGCGCGCCGCATGTCGGCCCCGCTGAGATCCACGCCGCGAAGACTGGCTCCGGTCAAATCTGCCGGAAGCAGCCGGTCGGCGGACAGCATCAACGGGCCCAGCTGGGCCTCACGCATATCGGCACCGTTCAACCGGGCTCCCCCCAGCCGCACGCCCCGCAGGTCGGCGCGGCACAGATTGGCGGATCGCAGATCCGCCCCTTCCAGATGGGCCCCCTGTAACTGCACCCCGACCATGTCGAGGCCGTAGAAGACCGCGCCGCGCGCCGACAGGGCCGTCAGATTGAGACCGGTGATCGATTTCAGGGCCCGCAGGTCGACGCCGTCGAAAACGGAGGGCTGACCCTCGACCCCGCCGGTTTCACACCACTGGGCATGGTCCCGCAACATCTCGGCTGCCGGCATATGATCCACGGGTTCGCCGGCCGCGCGGTCATCGGTCAGGGCCCCCTCGAGGTTGGCCCCGTCCGTGCGCCACATCGTCGCCGTGACCCCGACCAGGATCGCGTCCCGAAGATCCGCGCCCGACAGGTCGGCACCGGACAAATCGGCACCCGCCAGATCGGCCCCGCGGAAACTGGCGTGTTTCAGATTGGCCCGGACCAGCTTGCAGTCCTTCATGACGGCGTTGGTGAAATCGGCGGCATTGGCGATGACGCCCGTCAGTTTGGACCGCTGAAGATTGGCTCCGGCCAGACAGGCCCCCTGGGCCTGGGTGTCGTTGCGGTTGCGGGCCTGGATCACCCGGTAGCCGATCTTGGAATCCGCCGAAGCGATCGAGCCCTCGCGAAGGTCCGCCTCAAACATGTCCGCACCGGTCAGATCCGCACCGCGCAGGCAGGCCCCGCGCAGGTCCGCGCGCCTGAGGCTGGCCTCCACCAGAACGCTGTCCTGCAGGTCCGCGCCGAAAAAATTGGCGTTGTCGAGTTTGGCACCGCTCAGATCGCAGCCGATCATACTGGCGGCGGAGAAGTCGGCATCAGCGAGATTGCGCCCGCTCAGATCCAGTCCCGACAGGTCCATCCAGGCGAAAACGGCCCTCGCTCCACCCGGCTTCGCCTGCCACAGACGGTCATGGCGCGTGCAGATGGCGTCCAGCTCGACCTGGGAAACACGCCGTCTCACCGCAAATGTTGGACTCGCCGCCATGATTTCATGATGAACCGACACACTTAAGGAATCTTTTCTGAAATCCGGGCCCGGCGAAAGGGGTTTCAGACGGTCATCAGGCCCTGTTCGACCAGGGCGTCAGCCAGTTCGCCGGGGCCGATCCACAGTCGCGTATAGCCGGCCTCACCGAGCCGTTTGAGCTCGGTCACCAGATCCGCCCGCGGCGAGGCGGCGAATTGCGCGTCAAAGCCCGCGCCACTCTCGCTGATCCGCACCATCGGCCGTCCGGTCTCGAGCCGGTGCAGATAGCCTTCGTACAGGACGGCGGCATCGTCGCTGAGCAGGCCGGTCTCGACCGTCAGTCCGGCCTGACGCAGCCGCTCGACGCCCCGGCCCGAGGCGAAGGGCGAGGGGTCGACAGCGGCGATCACGACCCGGGCGACCCCGGCCTCGACCAGAAACTGGGCGCAGGAGGTCCGGCCCGACGAACGGGCACCGCAGGGCTCCATCGTCACATAGGCGGTCGCGCCGCGGGCCTTGTCGCCGGCGGCCGGAATGGCCTGTTCCTCGGCATGGGGACGGCCACCGGGTGCCGTCGCGGCCTCGGCCACCACGACTCCGTCCCGGACCAGAACGCAGGCCACGGCCGGATTGGGCCATGTCTCGCCCATGCGGGCCAGCGCCATGTCGATGGCGCGACGCATGAAACCGGCGTCGTCCGGAGGGCCGCTCATGCGATCGCCGGCAGGTCTGCGGCCCGCGCGGTGTCGAGGTAGCGGGCGGCGACCGGCTTCAGGTCCGCATCCAGATCGATTTCCAGCGGGTTGCCGGTCGGGATCTCGACCCCGACGATCCGGTCGTCCGGCACCTGGAACAGGTGTTTAACGATGGCCCGCAGCGAATTGCCGTGGGCGACGATCAGCACGTCGTCTCCGGCCCGGATACGGGGCGCGATGGTGTCGTTCCAGTAGGGCAGGACCCGCTCAAGCGTGGTCTTCAGGCTCTCGGTGTCGGGGATCGGCTGACCGGCGTAGCGCGGATCGGCATGGAAATCGTATTCACCGCCGGGGGCCAGGGGCGGCGGGGGGACATCGTAGCTGCGACGCCAGATGTGAACCTGGTCCTTGCCGTGCTTTTCGGCGGTTTCGGCCTTGTTGAGCCCGGTCAGGCCGCCGTAATGGCGCTCGTTCAGCCGCCAGTCCTCAACAGTCGGGATATCCTTGAGGCCCGCCGCCTGCAGGGCCAGGGCCCCGGTGCGTTTGGCCCGTTTCAGCACCGAGAGGAACATTACGTCGGGCCGGAAACCGGACGCGGCGATCAGCTCGCCCCCGCGACGGGCCTCAGCCTCGCCCTTGTCGGTCAGGTCGACATCGACCCAGCCGGTGAAGCGGTTCTCGAGGTTCCACTGGCTCTGGCCGTGACGCAACAGGATCAGACGGGGCATTCAGGGTCTCCGGGACGATCCGCTGGGCGTAGGACCGGGTGCGCGCCGGGTCAAGGCGAGCGCGCCACCGGGCCGGGCGGTCGGGGCGGAGCCCTCGGCGGCGTGCGGCGTTATTGTCCGGCGGGGCCCCGGTAGCCTATAGCCACGCCAAACCCGGCTCTCCAAAGGTTCCATACATGCAAAAGCCCCGCTCCGATCTTCGTCCCAACACCGCCGAGTACGAGACCATTCCGCTGGTGAAGGCGACGGGGTTTCGCGAATATGACGCGCGCTGGATCCTGGACAAGGAAATCAACCTGCTGGGCCTGCAGGCGCTGGGGCTGGGTCTGGCCACCTATGTGCATGAGGTCGGCACCCGGCCGCGCATCGTCGTCGGCCACGACTACCGGTCCTATTCGCTGAGCGTGAAACAGGCGCTGATCCTGGGCCTGCTGGAAGGCGGGATGGAGGTGCTGGACATCGGCCTGGCCCTGTCGCCGACGGCCTATTTCGCCCAATTCGCCCTCGATGCCCCCTGTGTGGCCATGGTCACGGCCAGCCACAACGAGAACGGCTGGACCGGGGTCAAGATGGGGGCCAATCCGCCCCTGACCTTCGGGCCCGATGAGATCGGGCGGTTGAAGACCATCGTGCTGGAGGGTCAGGGCGTGGCCCGGCCCGGCGGGCGGCTGGAACGGGTCGAGGGCTTCCGCGACCGCTATCTGGACGAGGTCACCACCGGGGTGAAGCTGACCCGGCCGCTGAAGGTGGTCGCCGCCTGCGGCAACGGCACGGCCGGGGCCTTCGCGCCCGAGGCCCTGCGTCGCATGGGGGTGGAGGTGATCGAGATGGACACCGAGCTCGACTATAATTTCCCCAAATACAATCCGAACCCCGAGGACCACGCGATGCTGAGCCAGATGGCGCAGCGGGTGCGCGAGACCGGGGCCGATCTGGCGCTGGGCTTCGACGGCGACGGCGACCGCTGCGGCGTGGTCGACGACACCGGCGAGGAGATCTTCGCCGACAAGATCGGCCTGATGCTGGCCCGCGACCTGTCGGCCCTGCACGCCGACGCCACCTTCGTCGTCGATGTGAAATCGACCGGCCTGTACAAGACCGACGCGGTGCTGAAGGCCAACGGGGCAAACACCGTCTACTGGAAGACGGGTCACAGCTATATCAAGCGCAAGACCGCCGAGCTGGGAGCGCTGGCCGGGTTCGAGAAGTCGGGCCATTTCTTCTTCAATGCCCCGATCGGGCGCGGCTATGACGACGGCACCGTCGCCGCCGGGGCCATCCTGGCCATGCTGGACCGCAACCCGGGGAAAAAACTGTCCGAACTGAAAGCGGCCCTGCCCGACGCCTGGACCAGCCTGACCATGTCGCCGCATTGCGACGATGAGCTGAAGTATGAGGTGCTGGAGCGGATCGTCGCCGAATATCAGGCTCTGGCCGACGCGGGTGGCTCGATCCTGGGCCGCAAGATCATCGAGGCCATCACGGTCAATGGCGTGCGGGTACATCTGGAAGACGGGTCTTGGGTGCTGGTACGGGCCTCGTCCAACAAGCCCGAGCTGGTGGTGGTGGTCGAGAGCATGCGGTCGGCCGACGACATGCGCGCCCTGTTCCGCGACGAGGTGAAACCGCGGCTGGCCAAATACCCGGAGATCGGGGCCTACAATCAGGAAATCTGACGGTCGCCGTCAGACCTGGGCCAGCAGATAGATCAGGCCGAGCGCGAGACCGACCAGCACCACCAGCGACAGGGTCACCACGATGGCGATGCGCAGGCCTGACCGGGCGACCGCCCGGGCGTCAGTGCTGAGCCCCAAGGCGGCCATGGCGATTATCGTCAGCGCCGTGGCGAGTCCGGCCATCACCGGCAGGGCTGAAATCGGGATCAGGCCCAGCGACCGCGCCGCCATCATCACCAGAAAGCCGATCACGAACCACGGCACAAGCCGGCCGATCGGAACTGCAGGCACCCGGACTGTATCGCTCCGGGGGTCCGCGCCGGCCCGCCGGCGCAGGGCCATCACCAGCGCCAGACCCAGACAGACCGGCCCCAGCATCAGGACCCGCACCAGCTTGATCAGGGTGCCGGACTGGGTGGCGATGGCCCCGACGGGCATGGTGGCGGCCAGGACCTGGGGCACGGCATAGACGGTCAGCCCCGCCAGCACACCATATTCAACATGCGGCATCCGCAACAGCGCACCCAGCAGCGGCAGGGTGAGCACCACCACGACCCCCAGCACCGCAGTGAAGGCGATGGCGGCCGAGACGTCCTCGGCGTCGGCGTCGATCACCGGGGCCACGGCGGCGATGGCCGAGTTGCCGCAGATGGCGTTGCCGCTGGCGATCAGGACCGACATCCGGCGCGGCAGGCGCAGCAACCGGCCCAGGCCGTAGCTGACCCCGATGGCGACGGCGACGATCAGCGCCGTTCCGGCCAGCAGTCCGGGCCCGATGGCGATGACCGTCGCGGCGCTGACCGAGGCCCCGAGCAGTACGACCGCGATTTCCAGCAGGGTGCGGGCGCTGAACTCAATACCGGGTCGAAGGGCGGCGGACGGGGTCCAGACCGAGCGAATGGCGGCCCCGATCAGGATGGCAAGCACAATGCCCTCTATCCAGGCCCGCCCGAAAAGGCTGAATTCCAGGGCCTGGACCGCGAGGGCCAGGCCGGTAACGACGACACAGGCGATCACCCCGGGCAACACGGCAAGTAGACTGCCTGCCGTGCGTACCGGAACGGACATGAACCCTAGCCCGCCGCCTCGACCGCCGCGACGATGTCACCGACGACGCTTTCGACCATGACCGGGTCGTCGCCCTCGGCCATGACGCGGATCAGTTTCTCGGTGCCGGACTTGCGCACCAGCAGCCGGCCGGTGCCGGCCAGACGGGCCTCGCCCGCGGCGATGGCGGCCTTGACCCCGGCGCTCTCCAGCGGCTTGCCGACCTTGTAGCGGACGTTCTGCAGCAGTTGCGGCACCGGCTCGAACTGCTGGGCCAGGTCGCTCATGGTGCGGCCGCTCTCGACCATGACGGCCAGCACCTGCAGGGCCGACATCAGGCCGTCGCCGGTAGTGGCATAGTCGTGCAGGATGATGTGGCCGGACTGTTCACCGCCAAGGTTGAAGCCACCCGAGCGCATCCGCTCCATCACATAGCGGTCGCCGACCTGGGTGCGCTCCAGGGTCAGGCCGTCGGCCAGCAGGCCGCGCTCGAGCCCGAGGTTGGACATGACGGTGGCCACCACGCCGCCGCCGGTCAGCAGGCCGCGCCGGGCCCAGTCGCGCGCCACCAGGGCCATGATCTGGTCGCCGTCGACGATCTTGCCGTGCTCATCGCAGACGATCAGCCGGTCGGCGTCCCCGTCCAGCGCGATGCCGATGTCGGCCCGGTAGCGTTTGACCGCCGCCGCCAGGGCCGTCGGATAGGTCGAGCCGCATTCGGCATTGATGTTCAGGCCGTCCGGATCGACCCCGATCGGGAAGACCTCGGCCCCCAGCTCATAAAGGGTGGTCGGGGCGACGCGGTAACCGGCCCCGTTGGCGCAGTCGATGGCGATGCGCAGGCCCTGCAGGCTGAGGGTTTTGGGGAAGCTGGCCTTGGCGATCTCGATATAGCGGGCCTGGGAATCATCGATCCGCTTGACCCGACCCAGCTTGTCCGGCGCGGCCAACCCTTCGTCCAGGGCCGTGTCCATCATCGATTCGATCTTCAGCTCGACGTCGTCGGACAATTTGTAGCCGTCCGGCCCGAACAGCTTGATGCCGTTGTCGACATAGCTGTTGTGCGAGGCCGAGATCATCACCCCGATGTCGGCCCGCATCGACCGGGTCATCATGGCGACGCCGGGGGTCGGCAGCGGCCCGAAGGTCAGCACATCCATGCCGGCGCTGGTGAAGCCGGCCACCAGGGCCGGCTCGATCATATAGCCCGACAGGCGGGTGTCCTTGCCGATCACCGCCAGGTGGCGACGGTCGTTACCGGACATGAACAGACGGCCGGCGGCGAGGCCGACGCGCAGAGCGACCTCGGGTGTCATCGGATGGGAATTGGCCCGGCCACGGATACCGTCGGTGCCGAAATAGCGTCTCTCGCCCAAGGCGTTCTCCTCCGATTTCCAAGGCCGCGGAAACCTTGCGAAACCGCATTTTAGATGCCACGCCGAGGCATATCGCCTAGAGGCGCAACCGGACGTTAGACGTCGGATTAGACTGTCAGACGTCCGCGCGCAAAGCGACGACCATCATTTTCCGGGGAAGACATCATGTGCGGCATCATCGGAGTGACCGGAGTCGGCCCCGCGGTACCCCGGATCATCGACAGCCTGAAGCGACTGGAATACCGCGGCTACGATTCCGCCGGGATCGCCGTACTGGTCGACGGGCGTATCGAGCGTCGCCGGGCCAAGGGCAAGATCCGCGAGCTGGAGGCCGTAATGGCCGCCGAACCGCTGGAGGCCACCATCGGGATCGGCCACACCCGCTGGGCCACCCACGGCGCGCCGACCACGGTCAACGCCCACCCGCATCAGGCCGGGCGGGTGGTGCTGGTCCACAACGGCATTATCGAGAATTTCGCCGAGCTGAAGGCCGGGCTGGCCGCTGCCGGGCGGGTGTTCGAGAGCCAGACCGACACCGAGGTCGTGGCCCATCTGCTGGATGAGGCGCTGAAAGGGGGCAACGACCCCGTGACGGCGTTCAAGACGGTGCTGGACCGGCTGACCGGGGCCTATGCCCTGGCGGTGCTGATCGAGGGCGAGGACGGGCTGATCCTGGGGGCCCGGCGCGGCAGCCCGCTGGTGGTCGGCTGGGGCGAGGGCGAGATGTATCTGGGCTCGGACGCCCTGGCGGTCGGCCCCTTTACGCAGAAGATCAGCTATCTGGAAGAAGGCGACTATGTCGCCATCGACCGCGGCGGCGCGCGAATGTTTGATGTGACCGGCGCATCGGTGCAGCGTCCGGTCGTCCAGGTTTCGGCCTCCTCGGCCCTGGTCGAGAAGGGCGAGTACCGGCATTTCATGGAGAAGGAGATCCATGAGCAGCCCGACAGCGTGCAACGGACACTGTCGGAATACCTCGATTTCGTGAACGGCCGCACCAAGACCCAGACGATCGATTTCACCGCCATCGACCGCATCCAGATCGTCGCCTGCGGCACGGCCTTCTATGCCGGCCAGATCGGTCGCTACGCCTTCGAGCGGCTGGCGGGCCTGCCGTGCGACGTCGAGATCGCCTCGGAGTTTCGCTATCGCGAACCGGCCGTCACGCCGGGCACCCTGGCCATGGCCGTATCCCAGTCGGGCGAGACCGCCGACACCCTGGCCTGCCTGGCCTGGTGCAAGGCGCACGGTCTGAAGACCGCCGCCCTGGTCAACGTCCATTCCTCGTCGATGGCGCGCGAAGCCTCGGTCCTGTGGCCGACCCATGCCGGTCCCGAGATCGGGGTCGCCTCGACCAAGGCCTTCACCGCCCAGGTCGCCGCCCTGCTGGCCCTGGCCGTGGCCGCCGGGGTGGCGCGCGGCCGCATCGATGCCGCGACCGAGGCCGAGCTGGTCAAGGCCCTGTTCGAGGCCCCGCGCCTGATCGCCGAAGCCCTGCAGATGGACGGCGACCTGCGTGAAGTGGCCCAGGACATCGCCAAGGCCACCGACGTCATCTTCCTGGGCCGCGGAGCCATGTTCCCCCTGGCCATGGAGGGGGCGCTGAAGCTGAAAGAGATCAGCTATATCCACGCCGAGGGCTATGCCGCCGGCGAGCTGAAGCACGGCCCCATCGCCCTGGTCGACGAATTCACCCCGATCGTGGCCCTGGCCCCGCTGGACGATGTGTTCGAGAAGACCGCGTCCAACCTGCAGGAGGTGGCCGCGCGCGGCGGCCCGGTGATCATGATTGCCCCGACCCGCGCCCCCGACCCGCACGGGGCCGGCATCCGGCGCATCGCCGCCCCCGACTGTCACCCGCTGGTCGCGCCGCTGGTCTATGCTGTACCGATGCAGTTGCTGGCCTATTACACGGCCGTGCAGAAGGGCACCGACGTCGACCAACCGCGCAACCTGGCCAAGTCGGTGACGGTGGAATAGCCACCACAATCCGCACTTTTTGCTTTCGTCATCCCGGCGAAGGCCGGGACCCAGCGGCGCGCGTGAGCGCGAATCTGTCGCGAACACCGTGCCCGGAACCATCACCTTCGCTTCGCTCCGGTGCCGCTGGGTCCCGGGGTCGCTTCGCGCCCCGGGATGACGATAGCTTTGAAATTGGCATCCGTCCGTCCGATCCTGCGTTAGGATCGCGCTTCGCTGAATCAGGACCTCCCATGACCTCCACGCCCCGCCGTCTTCGCAAGGCCGTCCTGCCCGTCGCCGGTCTGGGCACCCGGGTCCTGCCCGGGACCAAGACCACGCCGAAGGAACTGCTGAACGTCGTCGACCGGCCGATCCTCAGCTACATCGTCGAGGAGGCCCGCGAGGCCGGGATCGAGCATATCGTCTTCGTCACCGGCCGGTCCAAGGGGGCGATCGAGGACTATTTCGATCACCAGATCGAGCTGGAGGCCCAGCTGCTGGCCAAGGGCAAGACCGAGATCCTGGCGGCGATGAACGCCGAACTGGCCACCGCCGGCGAGATGAGCTTCACCCGCCAGATGCAGCCACTGGGTCTGGGCCACGCCATCTGGTGCGCCCGCGACATCATCGGCGACGAGCCCTTCGCCGTGCTGCTGCCGGATGTCATCGTCGACGCCGCGCCCGGGGCCCTGAAACAACTGGCCGGGGTCTATGCAACGGTCGGGGGCAATGTCATCGGCGTCGAGGCCGTGCCGGACAGTGAGACCCACAAATACGGCATCGTCGACCCGGTGAACCGTGACGGCCGCAACATCCGCATGCAGGGCATGGTCGAGAAGCCGGCCCAGGGCACGGCCCCGTCCAACCTGTCGATTTCCGGGCGCTATATCCTGCAGCCCGAGATCTTCGACTTCCTGCAGACCCAGGAACGGGGGGCCGGAGGCGAGATCCAACTGACCGACGCCATGGCCCGGCTGATGCAGGATCAGAGCTTTACCGCCGTCGAATACGAGGGCGTGACCCATGACTGTGGCGACAAGATCGGCCTGTTGCGGGCCAATGTCGCCCTGGCCCTGAAGCGCCCCGACCTGGGCGCGACAGCGCGGGCGGCGATCGAGGCCCTGCTCTAGCTCCACGGCCCCGCTTTGCCCGCGTCCGCGCTTGGGTTAGTCAGGGAGCCCTGTAGCAAAGAGGGTTTAAGCGACATGCGCGTACTGGTTCTGGGCGGTGACGGTTTCTGCGGCTGGCCGACGGCGCTGCACCTGTCGGCACGAGGCTGGGACGTGACCGTCGTCGACAACCTGTCGCGGCGCAATATCGACAATGAGCTGGAAATCCAGTCGCTGACCCCGATCCGGATGATGGGCGAGCGGATCGCGGCGTGGAAAGAGGTTTCCGGCCAGACGATCGATTTCGTCAACATGACCGTCGGCAAGGAATTCGACCGGCTGGTCGCCCTGATCCGCGACCTCAAGCCCGACAGCGTTGTGCATTTCGCCGAACAGCGGGCCGCCCCCTATTCGATGAAGTCGGCGCGGCATAAATTGTACACGGTCGACAACAATATCAACGCCACCAACCACCTGCTGGCGGCGATCGTCGAGAGCGGGCTGGACGTGCATCTGGCCCATCTGGGGACCATGGGGGTCTATGGCTATGCCACCGCCGGCCTGCGCATCCCCGAGGGCTATCTGAAGGTCACGGTCGATACCGACCACGGCCCGGCGGAACAGGAGATCCTGTTTCCGCCGAACCCGGGCTCGATCTATCATATGACCAAGACCCAGGACGCCCTGCTGTTCCAGTTCTACGCCAAGAACGACGGCCTGCGCGTCACCGACCTGCACCAGGGCATCGTCTGGGGCACCCAGACCGCGGAGACGCGGCAGGACGAGCGGCTGATCAACCGGTTCGACTATGACGGCGACTACGGCACGGTGCTGAACCGGTTCCTGATGCAGGCGGCGGTCGGCTATCCGATGACGGTGCATGGCACCGGCGGCCAGACCCGGGCTTTCATTCACCTTCAGGACACGGTGCGCTGCGTCGAGCTGGCGCTGGCCAATCCGCCGAAGCGCGGCGACCGGGTCAAGATCCTGAACCAGATGACCGAGAGCCACCGGGTGCGCGATCTGGCGGCGATGATCGCCGGCGTGACCGGGGCGACGGTGTCCAATGTGCCCAACCCCCGACTGGAGGCCGACGAGAACGAGCTGGTCGTCGCCAATGACCAGTTCCGCGACCTGGGGCTGAAGCCGATCACCCTGGCGCAGGGGCTGCTGGACGAGGTGACCGACATCGCCCGTCGCTATGCCGACCGCGCCGACCTGTCCAAGGTGCCCTGCGTCTCGTCGTGGAACAGCGCCCGGGCCGAGGCCGTTCAGGCCGGCGAACCGGTTCCGTCCACCCTCCGGCCCTCCACAGCCCGCATCGCCTGATCCGGATGGACCGACCCGCTCCCGCCACGCCGCCGACGCTGCTGGTCTACGGCGGTGGCTGGCTGGGCCAGGTCGTGGCGCGAGCGGTGCTGGCGCAGGGTGGCAGCGTTTCCGCCACGTCGCGCGATGCCGGGCGACGCGCGCAGCTGGCGCAGGACGGCATCACCCCGCTCGACCCGGCCGATGAGGCCGCCGTGCAGGCCGCCGTGGCCGCAGCCTCGGCCCTCCTGATCACCGCTCCGCCCGAGGCCGGCGGTTGCCCGGGCGCGCGCGACCTGATCCCGGCGCTGTCGGCCTCGGGGTCGTGGCCGGACTGGATCGGCTATGTCTCCTCGACCGCCGTCTATGGCGACCGGGACGGGGGCTGGGTGTTCGAGGACGACGCCCTGAACGCCGCCAGCCTGGAAGGGGCGCGCCGCGTACGGGCCGAGCAGGACTGGCTGGATGCCGGACAGGGCATGGGGCTGACGGTGCAGATCTTCCGCCTGCCCGCCCTCTATGGACCGGGCCGCTCGGTGATCGAGCGACTGGGCGACGGCTCGGCCCGGCTGGTGCGCAAGCCCGGCCAGGTGTTCAACCGTATCCATGTCGAGGACGTGGTCGCGGGCCTGTTCGCCTCCATGGCCCGACCGCGACCCGGGGCGGTCTATAATCTGACCGACGACGAACCCTGCGCCGCCGATACGGTGACCGCCTGGGCGACCAACCGGCTGGGCCTGCCGCGACCGCCGGAGGTCGACTGGACCGACCCTTCGGTCAGCGCGGGGATGCGGCGGTTCTATCTGGACTCGAAACGGGTTTCGAACGCCCGCGCCAAGGCCGAACTGGGCTGGCGACCGCGCTACCCCAGCTATCGCGAGGGGCTGCAGGCGTTGATCGACGCCGCCGGAACATAGTCGACACTGGCAGGGGACATTCACCGATGACCGATCATGCGACCCCGAACCTGCCCGCGCGGGATTTCGAGCTGACCTCGCGATTCTACCAGACGCTGGGCTTCGAGCAGGGCTGGCGCGACGCCGGCTGGATGATCCTGCGGCGAGGGGCGATCACGCTGGAGTTCTTCCCCTATCCCGACCTGGACCCGGCGGCGAGTTCGTTCGGCTGCTGTCTGCGGCTCGACGATCTCGACGCCTTCTACGGTGCCTGCCTGACGGCAGGCGTGCCGGAGCAGTCCACCGAGGCACCCCGACTGCAGGCTCCGAAGCTGGAAGCTTCGGGCCTGAGAATTGGTTATCTGATCGATCCGGACGGTAGCCTGATCCGGATCATCCAGAACCCGCGCTGAAGCAGCGCGCGCCCGCGGCGCGAGCGTTTGCGCCCTACGCTAGAACGGCAGCAGGTTGCGCTGGCGGCTGTAGGCCATGGTGCCGACATTGGCCCCCAGACGCAGGCCGACGCCGGTGCGGATCGGGGCCAGGGTGATGCCGTCGGCGCGCTGATAGTTCACACCCAGTCCGCCGATCAGATAGGCCGACCCCTCCACGCCCGGGAAGCGGCGGTAGATCATGTCCGGGCGATAGAGGCCGTAGACCAGGGTGAAGACCCGGCTGGCGTTGCCACCGATGTCCCAGCCAATGGAGATGCCCTGCCAGAACACATCCTGCGAGGCCGACAGGTCCTTCATATGCAGGGCTCCACGACCGTAGCGCAGACCGATACCGGCGGCCCCGGCCCCCTCCTCGCCCGCGATATAGGCGGTGGGGCGGTCGCCCTGTTCGGCGAAGACGCGTTCGATCGCGCCGCCCATGGCCTCGGCGGCGATGCCCAGTTCGCGCGACCCGGCGGCGATCAATTCGTCCGCCGTATAGGCCGGGGCATTGGCGTCGGACGAGATCGGATAGTTGGGCTCGGCCGACTGGCGCGGGTTGGTGGCGCAGGCGGTCAGGCTCGACCCGGCCGCGGTGGCGGCAAGACCGGAGAGAATCAGTTGGCGACGATGCATGGCAGAACTCTCGGGGCTGGCGACGGGGGACGGAAACGGCCCGGGACCGAGGGTTCGGAACCGGACGCACAGGGTCACCGCCCTTTGCGGCAGACTTGCGGCCCCAAGGTTAACGAAACCTTGCCACAAGCCCTCAGCTACGCAGCCGCGCGCCCAGTTTTTCCGCCGCCGCCACCACTTTGGTCGACAGGGCCTCGATTTCGGCCTCGGTCAGGGTGGCCTCGCGCGGCTGGATCACGACCTCGAGGGCGATGGAAACCATGCCCGGATCGACACCGGCACCGCGATACAGGTCGAAGACCCGGACCTCGGTGATCAGGGTCTTGTCCGCTGCGGCAACGGCGCGGATCAGATCGCCCGCCGCCCCGCCTTCGGCGACCACGAAGGCGAAATCGCGGGTCAGGGGCATCAGATTGGCCAGATTGGCCGGCCCGCGGGCCTTGCCACCCTTGCCGCGCGGTTCCGGCACCGACTCCAGCACGATTTCGAAGGCCAGCATCGGGCCGTCCGCGTCGAGCGCCTTGAGCACCCGCGGATGCAGGGCTCCGAACTCGGCCATCACATTCTTCGGGCCGAGCTGAAGACGGGCCGAACGGCCGGGGTGCCACCAGTCGCGGTTCTGGCCCTGATTGAGTTGCAGCGAACCGACCGGGGCTCCGATCTGCTCGAGCACGGCCATCAGATCGGCCTTGAGCATGAACAGGGCGTCCTCGCCCGCGCCGGCCCAGTGACGGGTCGGATGCGGCGCGATCAGGCCGGTGATGACGGTGCGCTGATCGTCCGGTCCGTCGCCCAGATAGATGGGACCGATTTCGAACAGGGCCGCGTCGGCGTGACCGCGCGCGGCGTTGCGGGCCGCGGCCTGGATCAGGTTGGGCAGGGCCGAGGGTCGCATGCAGTCGAGCTCGGCTGCGATCGGATTCTCGAGCACAAGGCGTTCATCGCCGCCCCCGAACAGGGCGGCGGTGGCGCGGCTGGTGAAGGACCAGGTCACGGCCTCGGCATAGCCGAGCCCTGCCAGGGCGCGACGCGCCAGACGGACCCGGGCCTGACGCGGATTGAGGACGCCGGTGGAAGCGTGGGCCTGTTCGGGCAGGGGCGTGGACGGCAGGGCGTCATAGCCCTCGATCCGGGCCACCTCCTCGACCAGATCGGCCGGGCCCTCGACGTCACGGCGCCATGAGGGCGGGGTGACCTGCCAGGGCCTGGCGCGGTCGAGGCCGAAGCCCAGGGCCGTCAGAATGTCGGCGATCCGGTCTTCGGTCAGGGACAGGCCCGACAGGCGCTGGACATAGGCAGGATCGAAATCGACGGCGACGGGATCGGCCGGAGCCTGTCCGGTGACCACGACCTCCGACGGTTCGCCGCCGCACAGGTCGAGGATCAGCCGGGTCGCCAGTTCCAGTCCCGGCACCACCGAGGCCGGATCGACGCCGCGAGCAAAACGATACTGGGCGTCGGAATTGATGCCGAGGCTGCGTCCGGTCTGGGCCGTGGTGATCGGGTCGAACCAGGCGCTCTCGACGAAGACGTCGGTGGTCGCGTCGGAACAGCCGGTCGACTCGCCGCCCATGACGCCGCCGAGGCCGATCGGGCGTTCGCCAGCAGCGTCGGCGATGACGCACATGGTGGGATCGACGGTGTAGGTCTTGCCGTCGAGGGCGATCAGATGTTCGTGCTCGCCGGTGTCCGTGGCCACCTGTCCACCGCGCACGACGATCTCGCCGCCGACCAGCAGGGCCGCGTCATAGACGTGCAGCGGGCGGCAGCGATCATAGGCAATCAGATTGGTGATATCGACCAGCCGGTTGATCGGCCGCAGGCCGATGGCCGTCAGACGCGCCTGCAGCCACTCGGGCGAGGGGCCGTTTTTCACGCCCCGGATCAGGCGGCCGGCGAAGACCGGGCATTGGTCGGGGCTGTCGATCCGCACCGAGATCGGCGAGGCGAAGGTGCCGGGCACGGGTTGCGGTTCGGTCGTCTTCAGCGGGCCGAGGCCGGCGGCGGACAGGTCGCGGGCGATGCCGGCGACGCCGAGCCAGTCGGGGCGGTTCGGGGTGACCTCGAAGTCGATGACCGGATCGACCCCGAACACCGCGGCGGCCGGGGTGCCGACCGTCAGGCCGTCGTCAAGGTCGAGGATGCCGTCGCTGTCACCGGCCAGTTCCAGCTCGGCGGCCGAGCACAGCATGCCGTTGGAGACCACACCACGCACCGGCTTCTCGACCAGGGTGACGTCGAGGCCCGGCACCCAGGCCCCGATCGGAGCATAGATGGTGACCAGTCCGGCCCGGGCATTGGGCGCGCCGCAGACGATCTCCTTGATGCCGTCGACCGTCTCGACCTGACAGACGCGCAGACGGTCGGCATTGGGGTGCTGCACCGCCTCGACGATGCGGGCCACGGTGAAGGGGGCCATGGCCGCGGTCGGGTCGGTGACGTGCTCGACCTCCAGACCGGCCATGGTCATGGCGGCAGCGATGTCGGCGACGGAGGCGTCGGTCTCAAGGTGATCCTTGAGCCAGGACAGGGTGAATTTCATCGTCGTGTCCTCAGCTCAGGCCGCTGGCGGCATTCGGGGCCGCGAAGGCGGAGAAGCCATAGTGGGCCAGCCAGCGGGTGTCGGCCTCGAACATCGGACGCAGGTCGGGAATGCCGTATTTCAGCATGGCCAGCCGGTCGACACCCATGCCGAAGGCGAAGCCCTGGTACTCGTCGGGATCGATGCCGCAACTGCGCAGCACATTGGGATGGACCATGCCGCAGCCGAGAATCTCGAGCCAGTCGGTGCCCTCGTTCAGCTTCAGCTGTCCGCCCGAGCGGTCGCAGCGGATGTCCATCTCGGCCGAGGGTTCGGTGAACGGGAAATGGTGCGGCCGGAAGCGGGCGTCGACGTCATCGACCTCGAAGAAGCGGGCGATGAAATTGATCAGGGTCGTCTTCAGGTGACCCATGTGGATGTCGCGGTCGATGACCAGACCCTCGATCTGATGGAACATCGGCGTGTGGGTGGCGTCGGAATCCTTCCGGAAGGTGCGGCCGGGGGCGATGATGCGGATCGGCGGCGTCTGCGACATCATCGTGCGCACCTGCACCGGTGAGGTGTGGGTACGCAGCACCTTGCGTTCGCCGGTTTCCGGATCGGGCTTCAGGAAGAAGGTGTCGTGCATTTCCCGCGCCGGGTGTTTGGGCGGGAAATTCAGGGCGGTGAAATTGTGGAAGTCGTCCTCGATGTCCGGGCCCTCGGCCACGGCGAAGCCCATGTCGGCGAAGACAGCGATCATCTCGTCCATCACCTGCATGGTCGGATGGACGCTGCCCTTGCGGCGCGGTCGGGCCGGCAGGGTCAGATCGACGCGCTCGGCCAGAAGGCGGGCGTCCAGTTCGGCGGCCTCGAGTTCAGCCTTGCGGGCCGCCAGGGCTGCCTGGACCCGATCGCGCAGGCCGTTGAGCTTCGGCCCCTGCTCGCGGCGTTCATCGGGGCTCATGGCCCCCATGCCTTTCAGCAGACCGGAGATAGTGCCGGACTTGCCGAGGGCGGCGACGCGCAGGTCCTCAACCGCGGTCACGGTGGCGGCTCCGCCGATGGCGTTGATGAGGTCGAGTTCGAGTTGGGCAAGGTCAGTCATGGTGCGGTGTCGTCTAGCGGCTGACGGCGCTTTCGTCACGGGGCAAGCGCAAGGATAGGGGGCGGCGCTCAGTTCCCGGCTTCATAGGCCTGAACGATCCAGGCCGGGGGTTCAGGCTCCCAGCGGATCGGGCGGCCCTCGCTGAAGGTCCAGCGGTGCAACCATGACACGCCATTGGCCCGCACATAGCTGTCGGGATGCTGATAGATCGGGTCGGCCATGGCCGTCTCCAGCGGCACAAACCGGTAGCCGCGCGCCAGATACAGGGCATGGATCTGCGGGTACCAGTCGCGGTTCAGGCTATGGGCGTGCAGGAGCAGCACCTGGGCCGGTTCGCGGCCTCCGGTCAGTTCAGCGCTGTAGGGCTCCCAGTGATCGAGAACGGTCGACATGTGCGCCACATAGGCGGTGCCGATCCGGGTCATCAGCCCTGAGTCGCCGGCCGCCTCGGCCCGCCGGTAGAGGGCGGCGAACATCCAGTCGTTGTTGTCGATCGTGACCGGCGCGACATCATAGCCGCGCGTGGCCAGTCCGGCGGCCATGGCGTCATGCTTGTCCTGCGTTTCGCCGGTGAACAGATAGGGATGGCGGAACCAGTGCAGGGTCTGACCCCGTGCGGCCAGCACCGACCGCGTCACTTCGGCACCGCGGTCGACGTCGTCCAGCCAGGCCTCGGCGGTCGTCTGGTGGATGTTGATATGGCTGAAGGTGTGGTTGCCCAGTTCGACGCCCGCATCCAGCCACAGGTCGAGAATCGCCGGCAGGATCGCGTCGCGTTGCGCCTCGCAGACCTTGCCCTCATTGACGAAGGCGGTGGCGTGGGTGTCCAGCGGCTCCAGCATGGTCAGGAATTCGCGGGTCAGGTCCAGAGCCTGTTCCCGATCGCACAGGCGGCGGCCCTCGCCCTGATACGGCAGGTCATCAAAGGTGACGGCGACGGTCCGGGGCCCGGCGGCGGCTGGGCTGGCCAGCAGCAGAGCGAGGACGACCAGTGGGATCAGGCGCATTTTCATGGACCCGATCCTAGCCGCAAAGGACTGGATACGGGAAACGCCGTCACCCACTGCCGAAAATCAGGACAACCGGTCAGTCGTTGAGGATGAAGGTGATCTTCATATTGACCCGGTATTCGGTGATCTTGCCGGCGCGAACCACGACCTTCTGGTCCTGGATCCAGGCGCCTTCGACATTCTTCAGCGTCTTGTCGGCCCGGGCGATGCCCTGGTTGACCGCGTCCTCAAAGCTGATGGCGGAGGCGGAGGTGATTTCGGTGACTCTGGCGATGGACATGGATTTTCCCTGATATTGGACCCGGTCACGACTGGTGGTCGGACGGTCAGAGCCGTACGCCGGGAGCCTATTGCCAACGGAAAACGCCCGCCCCGGTTCCCCGGAGCGGGCGTCATCTGGTCTCGAATGACTTGAAGATCAGGCGGCGAGTGCGCCGCGGACCTTGTCAGCGATTTCCTTGAAGCCGGCACCGTCCATGGCCAGGGCGGCGAGGACCTTGCGGTCCAGCTCGATGCCGGCCTTGTCCAGTCCGTGCATGAACTGGGAATAGGTCAGGCCTTCGGCCCGGGCCGCAGCGTTGATGCGCTGGATCCAGAGCGAGCGGAAATTACGCTTGTTGGTCCGACGGTCACGATAGGCGTATTGCCCGGCGCGATCGACCGCGGCCTTGGCGGCGCGGATGGTGTTCTTGCGGCGGCCGTAGAAGCCCTTGGCCTGGGCCAGAACCTTCTTGTGCTTGGCGTGGGAAACTACGCCCCTTTTGACGCGAGCCATTTGGCAATATCCTTGTCTGGGCCCCTGCTGCGGCGCGCTCGGCGCTCGACGGCTGTAGGGGCGGAGTTCAAATTCAGTGTGAGAAGATCAGGTCGAACCGCTGCGCCGATCAGGCGTAGGGCATGTAGGATTTGATCTTCTTGACGTCGGCGGCGGCCATCAGCTTGGTGCCGCGGTTCTGGCGGATATATTTGCTGTTGTGGCTGATCAGGCGGTGACGCTTGCCTGCCACACCGGACTTGATCTTGCCGGTCGCCGTGAATTTGAAGCGCTTCTTGGCGCCTGACTTCGTCTTCAATTTGGGCATTTTTACTCTCTTTTGAGTGGGCTATCGCCCTTTGGGCTACGTGAGCCCTCGGGGTGCAGACCCTTGATTAAGAACCGCCCAGGCATGCCTGTTCGCCCGGCGGTTCGGTACGCGAAGGCGCGGCTTGTAGGCCAGGCCTGAACGGATGGCAAGATGAGTCTCGCCTCCGGAGCCGGAGGCCGCCTCACGACCACGGGGTGTGAGGCGGCGACGGTCCGGTCAGTCGGGCGGGTTGTTGCGCTCGAGGAACGGGATGAGGGCGTTGAACACCGCCAGACGTCCCGCGGCGCTGGACAGCCAGTGGTCCTCACCCTGCAGATCCACCAGTTCGACATCCTTGCCGGCGCGCCGCAGGGCGGTGGCGAAGATCTCGGACTGGGCATAGGGCACGACACTGTCGTCGCGGCCGTGGATCAGCAGGATCGGCACATTGGCGTTCTGCACCATACGGGCCGGCGAGACCTCGACCAGGCTGCCGTCATTGATGCGCGTGGCCCCCATGAAACGCTTCCAGTAACGCATCACCGGCGTGTCGCGACCGCCGGACTGGTCCCGCTCCCAGTCGAGCATGCGCGGCAGGTCCGAAACCCCGGCCCCGGCGGCGGCGCAGCGATAGACGCCCGGGTCGATGGTCGGTCCGGCCATGGCGGCATAACCACCGTAGCTCCAGCCCCAGATACAGACCCGTGCCGGATCGGCGATGCCTTCGGCAGCCAGATAGCGGACCCCGTCGGACAGGTCGGTCTGCATCTTGCGACCCCATTCGCCGAACCCGGCCTCATAGTGGGCCTTGCCGAAGCCGACGGAGCCGCGGAACTGGGGTTGCAGCACCGCATAGCCGCGCGACGCCAGCAACTGGGCCCAGTAGTCGAAGCCCGGCTCGTCGCGAGCCTGGGGTCCCCCGTGCGGCATGACGATCAGCGGCAGGTCGGCCACTTCGCGGCCCGGCGGCAGGGTCAGATAGGCCGGAATATTCGTCCCGTCGGCGGCAGCGTAGTTGATGAAGCGCACCTCACCGATCGCCTCAACGGGAATGGCAGGATAGGCCGAACCGATGCGTACGGCGCGGCCGGCGGCCAGATCCACCAGATGATAGGTGCCGATATCGGTCCCGCCCTCGGTCGAGACGATCAGCGTGGAATAGTCCGGCGTGGCCGAGACCAGTTCAACATGACGGTCCGGATAGGCCGCCGTCACCGAGGCCCAGGCCCGACCGGCCTGTTCATCGGTAAAGAGATAGGTCTGGTCGTTGTCGCCGAGGAAGCTGAAGCCCAGCAGCCGGCCGGTACGGGGATGGTAGAGGGGCGAGGCCTCGCCGGAATCGCCGAATGACAGTGCCCGTGGCTCGGACCCGTCGAGCGGGATTTCGTAGAGCTGGTCGCCGCTGTCTTCAGGGACCCGAACGATCACCGACTCGCTGGTCCGGCCGAAGCCGAGCAGGTCGGGCGTGTCGATCATATGGTCCTCGCTGATCCAGATCTGCGCCAGACCGACGTTGCGGCGCGCCGAAATCCACCAGCGTCCCCGTTCGGAATCCCAGCCCGAGCGCGCCACCGCGCGTCCGTCCGCCCCCATCACGCCATTGAAATCATCGCGCAGCGTGCCGACGCCCGTGTCGAGGTCCACCTCGAAGGTCTGGATCTGGAAATCGCGATCGAAGCTGCGCACGAAGGTGCGCGGGACGCCGTTGACGATATGGACGAACGGCGGGCCGGCCAGAACATTGACCACGCCGGACCCGCCGGAGATGCGCGTACTGGCCATATTGGCCGCGCCACCGACCGTCCGGTTGAGCAGGGTGACAAAGCGGCGCGTACGCACATTGTAGGACTGGGCGTTATAGAATTCGCTCTCGTCGGCGATGTTACCGAGATCGGCATACCGTGAGGTGAAGATCAGCACATGATCGTCATCGGCCCAGCGGACGCTGCGGATCTTCTGGGTGCCGATATCGACGACGCCGAGCGCCTCGCCCGCGACGGACCGGATCCCGAGCCGACGACTTTCGCCGACCTGCCCGACGAAGGCGATGCGTTCGCCGTTGGGTGACAGGGCCAGGTTGGACAGTGCCGGCAACGAGGCATAGGCCTCGATCGGCGGCGGGGCCGGCTGAGCGACCGCCGGCATGGCCGCCACATTTGCCAGGGCAAGAGCCCCGGCGGCAAGAATCGATCGGATCATGAATACTCCCCCTGATCAGGACCGGGCCGTGACCCCCACCCCCGGTCCTCTACGTGATGAAAGTTTATCGCCCGGCGTGTCTGATTTGAAAAGCGCTACCTGACAGCGACTGGCCACGGCAGACCGGAGGCCCCGCTCCTCGCCGGCGCGGGGCCTGATGAGTCTAGTCGGGCGGATTATTGGCTTGAAGGAACCGCACAGTCTCGGCCAGCATCCTCTGCCGCGTTTCCCCGCGCGACAGCCAGTGATCCTCGCCGCTCAGTTCGATAAATTCGACCGGCTTGCCGGCACGGCGCAGGGCGCGCTCCATCAGCCGACTCTGCTCGATCGGCACGACGGAGTCATCACGGCCATGGATCAGCAGGATCGGCGCGTCGGCCTGGTCGGCCAGCCGGGCCGGCGACAACTCATCAAGGGACCGGTCGCCCAGACGCTCGCCCCCCATGAACCGGTTCCAGTAGCGCGTCGTCGTGTTGTCACGCCGCGTCCCGTCCGAGGCCTCATTGTCGACGAAGACCCTCAGGTCCGACAGGCCCGCAACCGACACGGCGCACCGGTAGACACCCCGGTCGAGCGTCGGGCCGGCCAGGGCAGCATAGCCGCCGTAGCTGGCCCCAACGATGCAGACCCGCGCCGGGTCGATCACGCCCTGCTCGGTCAGATAGCGCACGCCGTCGGACAGGTCGGTCTGCATCTTGCGACCCCACTCACCGTAGCCCGCCTCCATGAAGGCCCTGCCACGGCCGGTCGATCCGCGGAAATTAGACTGCAGCACCGCATAGCCGCGCGACGCCAGGGCCTGGGCCCACCAGTCGAACCCCATGACATCATGATACGCCGGCCCGCCGTGAGCCAGAACGACCAGCGGCAGCCCATGCGGGTCCTGAATGCCGGGCGGCGTGGTCAGGTAGCCGTGGATTTCCAGACCGTCGGCGGCGGCATAGGTGACCGCGCGCACCGGAGCGACCTGATCCGGCTTGATCTCTTCATATGAGCCGCCGACCCGCATGATCGCGCCTGCGTCCAGATCGACCATATAGTAGGTGCCGGAATCCCGGGCCCCGCTGGTGAGCACCACCGCCTTGTGAAGATCGTTGCTCCAGCTGACCAGTTCCGGCAATCGGCCGGCGAAGGTCTGCGAGACCTGCGTCCACAGGTTCGCGGCTTGCGGATCCGCAAAACTGTAGATACGGCCCTCGTCCGTCATCCGTGATGCCCCCATCAACCGATGGGTGGTCGGGTGGAACTCAAGAGCTTGCGGATTGAAGTCGAACCGCACCGGCCGCCAGTCGCCGTTGGCCAGATTGACGTCGAAAAATTCGGTGGTTTCGGGACCCTCCTGGCCCAGATCCGGACGGAGGGCGGCGATGATGACACTGTCGCCATTCAGCCCGAGGCCAATCAGATCGGGTGTGTCGATCGGGGCCTCGGTTCGCCAGGTCGAGCGAAAGCCGCCACCCTGCCTCAGGTACAGACTCCAGGTCCGTGAATCGGCATCATATTCGCTGCGCGCCACGGACTGGCCGGAAGGGTCCAGAACAAAGCCTCTCACCTGGCGGCCCATGACTTCGGCAAGGGCAGCACGACCGGTCTCGAGATTGATGCGGAAGAGATCGAGACGATCCGGATTCCCGAACGTAAAGGCCCGGGTGAGAATCCGGGGCCCGTCGTCCCCCTGGATGACGTGCGAGGCGCTGAACATGGCTGGAAACAGGCCGCGCGTACCCACCAGCATGGTCACAAGCCTGTTCCGGGCCGGGTCGTAGATCTGACCGCTCCATAGCTCCTGCTGGAACAGGCCCAGCCGTGGCACGGTCTCCGTCGATGAGGTGGTGATCAGGACCCGGTCCTCACCGATCCACTCGAGATCGCGAACCTTGGCCCGACCGACGTCGACGCCCCCCACCTGGGCCTTGGTCGCCAGGTCCAGCATGACCAGCACCCTCTGTTCGCCCGAGACGGTGACGAAGGCCAGACGTTGGCCGGACGGCGACACCTGGAGCAGTTCGAGCGAAGGCAGGGCTCCGTAGGCCGCCAGCGGCGCGGGATCGGCCAGAGCGGCGGCCGCGCCTGATTCAGCCCTGGCCGGCGTCGGGGTCAGCCCCCCCGCAAGACCGGTTGCCAGCAGGCCGGCCGCAAGGCCGAAGAGAATATTGCGACGAAACATGAGGTCCCCACCCAGATTAGACGGTGGCCATCATTCCCGCGACCGGCCGCAATCTCAAGTGGTTCCTCACAAAAGCTCCCGTCAAATCATTCCCCGGAAACGAAAAACGCCCCGGCCGTGGGGGCCGGGGCGTCTGTGTCTGTCCAAAATCCGGAGCCGTCAGCGCGGGGCGAGGATCATGATCATCTGGCGGCCTTCCATACGCGGGGCGTATTCGACCTTGGCGATCTCGTCGAAATCGGCCTGAACCTTGTTGAGCAGCTTCATGCCGAGTTCGGGGTGGGCCATTTCACGGCCGCGGAAACGCAGCGTCACCTTGACCTTGTCACCCTCGTCGAAGAAGCGGGCCATGGCCTTGGCCTTCACCTCATAGTCGTGGACGTCAATGTTGGGACGGAGCTTGATCTCTTTCAGCTCGACGACCTTCTGGCGCTTGCGCGCCTCGGCCTTCTTCTTCTGTTCCTGGAAACGGAATTTGCCGTAGTCGAGAATCTTGCAGACCGGCGGCTCGGACGTGGAAACGATCTGGACCAGGTCCATGCCGGCCTCTTCGGCGGCTTCCAGCGCTGAAGACGTCGGCATGACGCCTTGTTTCTCACCGTTCTGATCGATCAACAGAACGCGCGGGGCGCGGATTTCCTGGTTCATGGGCGGCCCGTCCTTGACGGGCGGCTGGTTCATCGGACGGCGAATGGGCGTCGTTTCCTTGTGTGAGCAGAAGGGCAGATGTCTTGCAGGAGGGCACGCGCGATCATCGGTCGCGTTCTCCAAGGTTGGTTATATGCCCGCGAAAGGCCCTGACTTCAAGGCGCGCCGGGGCCGGGCGATGCGATGAAGTCCGCATGCAGGGCCAGAACCGCCGCAAACACCTGATCGACGGACAGGGCCTCGATCGGCGCGAAGGCTCCGCGCGTCTCATTGGAGGCGACGGTGCGGGTCGTCGCCCCCCATGGCCCGTACAGCCACCATTCCGTCGGTCCGAACAGGCCCAGCGTCGGCCGGCCGAGCGCGGCGGCGACGTGCATCAGGCCGGAATCATTGCCGACGAACAGGTCGGCGACGTCGATCGCGGCGGCGGACGCCAGAATGTCGCCCTTGCCGACGAAGTCGATGCCCCGGGGACCGGCGGCCTCCAGCGCCGGGGTCGCGGGGGCCCGATCCCCCGGGCCGCCGACAGCCATGAAGCGCCAGCCGTCGAAACGGGGTTCGGCCTTGAGCCTTTCGACCAGTTCGCCCCAGCGATCGGCCGGCCAGCTCTTGCCCGGCTGGTGGGCGATGGGGGCGAGGGCGAGGATCGGTCCGGGGCCACTGCCGCCCGCGAGCTGCGGGGCGAGCACGGCCTGTCGATCGGCCCGGGACTGTTCGTCGAGGAATATCTCGGGCTCCAGGGGCGTGGACGCTCCCATCAGGCGCGACACCACCTCGACCTTGCGTACTCCGGTCTCCCAGCTGCGGTTGTAGATCACCCGCCGCCGTGTCGGGATCAGATAGCCCAGCGCCGAACCGCGAAGGTCGATAACCAAATCCCAGCGGGTGCCGACGACCTGTTTCCACAGTCCGAACCAGTGGCCCGCGGCCTTCTTCTTGTCGAGAATGATGACCCGCTCGACGTCCGGCGCGGCGCGGAAGAAGGGGGCCGGCGGGCGGCCGCAGGCGACGGTGATCCGGGCTCCCGGCACCTGGCGGGCGATCTCCCGGATGATGCCCGAGGAAATGACGCAGTCGCCGATACGGTTGGAGGTGACGAACAGCACCTTCGGGACGATCCTGGAGTCGGGCACGCGCATTCGCCTTCGCTTCATCGGTCAGGGTTCGCTATCAGGCCCGGAAGGATTGGGCGAGAGGAACGGTCATGAACGACGAAACGATCCGCTATCTGACGCGACCCGACGGCGAGCGGCTGGCCTTTCGCGCCACGCCGGGCGACGGGCCGACCGTCGTGTGGATCGGCGGCTTCCGCTCGGACATGGAGGGCACCAAGGCCCTGGCCCTGGAGGCCGCGGCGCTCGAGCAGGGCCGGACCTTCGTGCGCTACGACCATTTCGCCCACGGCCAGTCGTCGGGTGACTGGCGTCAGGCCTCGGTCGGTCGCTGGCGCGAGGATGCGATCGCCCTGATCGATAGTCTCGAGGGGCCGGTCATTCCGGTCGGGTCGTCGATGGGAGGCTGGGTGGCCCTGCTGCTGGCCCTGGCCCGCCCTGACCGTATGGCCGGAGTGGTTCTGGTCAATCCGGCCCATGATTTTACCGAACGACTGATGTGGCCGGGACTGGCCGATCATGAGCGGCAGGCCATTCTGCGTGACGGCGAAACCCTGATGACCGAGGAAGGGCTGGGCGACTATGTCCTGACCCGGGCCATGTTCGAGGAGGCGCGCGACTGGCTGTTGCTGGACGGGCCGATCAGGATCGCCGCCCCCGTCCACATCCTGCAGGGGCGCGGCGACGCGGTTGTGCCGTGGCGGCATGCGCAGGCGCTGATCGAGCGGATGAGCGGTGGCGATGTGCGACTGGATCTGATCGAGGACGGCGACCACCGGCTGTCGGGCCCGACGGACCTGGCGCGACTGATTACGGCGGTGAATGATATGAGACTGCGCCGCTAAGCGTCAGCCTGAGTCCGGGCTTCAGGCCTGGGCGGGCCGAAGGCCTTCGGCGGTGGCCTCAAGCACGGCCGGGTGGCTGTCGCCCCCGGCAGCGATGATCCGGTCGATGCGGGCCTTTTCAGCCCGGAAGGCGGCCAGGTCCGACCCGGTCAGAATCGTACCCTCGGAGGTGCGGATGCCGGCCGGATTGATCCGTTGGCCGTTACGCCAGATCTCGTAATGCAGGTGCGGTCCGGTCGACGCACCGGTCGATCCGACATAGGCGACGACCTGGCCCTGACGAACCCGCTGTCCGGCCCGAATGCCCGAGCCATAGCGCGACAGGTGGCCGTAGCCGCTCTCAAGGCCGTTGGCGTGGCGGATGCGCAGCCAGTTGCCGTAGCCGCCCCAGCGACGCGCCTCGACCACCACGCCGTCGGCGGGGGCGATGACCGGGGTCCCGGTGCCCGCGGCGAAATCCATACCCTGGTGCATCTTGCGATAACCGGCGATCGGATGGCGGCGGAAGCCGAAGGTCGAGGAAATGCGGAAGCCACGATCCAGCGGCGTGCGCATCATGGTCGAACGCATGTTCTTGCCGGTGGCGTCGAAATACTGGGCCTCACGGGACCCGGACGGCTTGAACCGGTAGAAGACCACGCCCTTCAATTCCGCATAGAGCAGATCGCCCGAGGACACGGTGCGACCGCTTTCGGTGATCGAGCGGGGGAAGACGAAGGTATAGTCGTCACTGGCCCGGATATCGCGATCCAGATCGAATTTGTGGGCGAACAGCTGGATAGCGCGACGACGGACCGCCGCCGGCGCACCGGCGCGCTGGGCCGAGGACGAGAGCGATCCCTTGACCTCGCCGTGCAGGACCACGGTTTCGTCAGTGACCTTTTCGTCGAGGGCGCGCAGGCGCAGGGCCCCGTCAAAACTGCGCGAAACGGTGAGCTGGCTGGCCGGGCCCGTGCGCATGGTCAGGCCGATCAGACGGGCGTCGCCGCGTCCGACGCGGGGCTGGGAAATGGCGGTCTCGAAGCGCAGACCGGCGCGCAGGTCCTTGAGGTCAAAGGCGCTGGCGATGGTGGCGGCGACGGCGCTGGCCTCTTCAGCACCGATTCCGGTGCGGCGAACGGCCTGTTCGAAGGTCTCGCCCTTGCGAATCTGAACCGGGATGGCTTCGGGAGCGGTCAATCCGGCGGGCATGCCGGCGGTGGCGAAGGCCTGGGCCTCCAGCACGGAAATCTGTTGTTGTGTCAGCGGCGGCGCTTCGAGCGCGATCGCAGGCTGGTAGACGCGCCCGGCGAGCAGAGCCACCGATATCGCAGCCACGGCCGTAAAAGCGTGCGGTGCCAAGCGCATCGGCTGGCGGCGTGGGTCGAACTGAGCCATCGGTCCCCGACATACAACGGCACAAAACGGTGCCCGAAGTCACTAGAAGCAAGGATCGCGCCCAGGTGCCCCGAGGGTCGCGAGACGAGCCGTATAACCCGTCACTCCCAGTATGGGAAGCATCAGGGTTACAAATGATTAACTGCACACTGTATCGGCAGCGTCACATGAGTCACCCTGCAGTTCAAGCGGCGAGACAGACAGTTCATTCACCGTATCGGGGTGAAATCCTCGTGAAAAAAGAATCCCGCGGCCCTCGTATCGCCTCACCGTCAGAGAAAGTGTCTCCAGCGCCACTCCATGGTGTTCAATCTGCAACGAAAAATCCATTGCTGATGTGTGCTGCACTGTTCAATCCTGCTTCCTCCCGTTTCTGAAATGCTTCGGACCCACGCTTGACTGACTCTTCCCCACCCGATGTGCCCGAGACTCGCGCACCCCGCTCCCGGCGGGGTTCCGGACGTGGACGCCGGATCGGCGCGGTCGTCGTCGGCCTGACGCTGGTGCTGGTGGCGACCCTTTATCTCAACCGGAGGGCGGCGACACAGCAGGTGCTGATCGGCTGGCTGGCGCGTCAGGGCATCGACGCGGACATCGCGGTCGAGAAGGTCGAGCTCGACGGTTTTGTCGCCCGGGTCCGGATCGGCGATCCGCGTGCGCCCGAGGTGGAGATCGAACGGGTCGAGGTCGACTATGTCATCGGCCTGCCATGGCAGGCCGGCGGAGCCGGCCTGACGCCCAGTCGGGTGCGGCTGTTGCGGCCGGTGGCCCGGGCCCGCTGGCAGAACGGCCGGCTGTCCTTCGGGTCGCTGGACCCCCTGATCGAGAAATTCGCCGCCCGGCCGTCGCGCACCGACATCCCCGGACCGCGCATTCTGGTCGAAAGCGGACGCGTCAGACTGACCACCGACTTCGGCCCGATGGAGCTACTGGCCGACGCCACCGTCGACGACGGCCGGTTGCTGCGACTGGCGGCACGGATACCGGAGGTTTCTCTCGGCAAGGGCGGGACCACGGCGCGCAATCTGTCCGGCACGCTGAATCTGACGACTGCGGGCGAGCGGGTGGCATTGCGCATGGACCTTGCCGCTGACCACGCGAACATCCCCGGCTGGCAGGGTCAGGCCCTGCGGCTCAGGGCCACCGGCGACCTGCCCTACCCCGACATCAAGACGCGGCGGGAAGACGGGGCGGTTCGGCTGGACGGAACCCTGACCGGCGACCGGCTCAGCAGCGGACAGACGACATTTACCGACGCCGCCGTCGCGATGCGGTTCGCCGGTCAAAGTGCGGGCTGGACCGACGCCTTCCGACTGACGGGCCACAGCGATGTCGAACTCGCCGCCGGACGGATCGACGGTGGAAGTCTGGACGCCCGGACCGTCGCCGCGACCCTGAAGGCGGCCCGAACGACCTTGACCCGCGATCCCGAGGGTCTGACGTGGCGGCTCGACGGTGCCGCGGGGCTGACCGCCCGGCGGGCTGCGGGAGTCGGCATCTCGGGCACCGCCGTCACGGCCCGGGCACCGCGTCTGATGATCGGCGGCCGCGGTCGGGCCTTCGAGGCCCGGGGCCCCGCGACCGTCACCGCCGCCCGGGCGACCTGGGCCGACCTGGACCTGAACACTCTGCGCGGCTCCCTCGATCTGGACCTGGTGCAGGATGCGGGCGTTCGTTTCGAGGCCACGGGTTCAATGCAGGCCGCTCGCGGAGCCTGGCCCCTGTTCGGATCGCCGGCGCGGGACGACGTTCCGGAACTGGCCGAAATGAAACGGGCCCTGTCAGCCTTCGCCCTGGACGCCCCGGGCCTGAGCCTGACTGCCGGCGACGGCGGCGTGCGGCTGGTGATGGACCGGCCGGTGCGGATCACCCCGGCCAACGGCGGCGTCCTGACGCTGGAGCCGGTCGCACGACCGGTCTATGCCGCGCCGCAGGGGCAGGTCGGCGGCGGGGCCCTGACCCTGACCGCCACGCGCGGGCAGGGCCTGCCCGAGGCCAATTTCGTCGTCCCGGCCTGGACTCTGACCCCCGGCGGCTTCAGCGCGACCCTTGACGGTCGCGCCGCACTCGATTTCGGCCTGGCCCGCGGCGTGGCCCTGCAAACCCGCGGCGTGCTGGCGTCCGGACACGGCCGGGTGATCTACACAGCCAGCGACTGTGTGACCGCCACCGTCGAGCGGCTGGAGCTGGACCAGAATGACGTCACCGGCCTGTCCGGCGCGGTCTGCCCGGGCACCGGCCCCATGGTCACCATCGCCGACGGCCGCTGGCGGGCCGGTGGGGCGATCACCGGTTTCAGCGCCGCCGCGCCCTTCCTGGCCATGGATTTCGCCGGGATCGAGGGCGGACTCGTGGCCACGGGCGGACCGGCGGGACTGGGTCTGGAGGCACGCATCGACCAGAGCCGGGTCGGGGACACGACCGTGCCGCGCCGGTTCAACCCCGTGGCCGCCAGCGGACGGGCCCGACTGACCGGTCAGGACTGGACCGGGGTCTTCGACCTGAGCCAGGGGCCGCACGCTCTGGGGCGGTTGACCCTGGCCCATGACGGGTCCGCCGGAACGGGGGGAATCGACATCGTCGCACCGAATCTGACCTTCGCCGAAGGCGGACTGCAGCCCGACGACCTCAGCCCTATGGTCACTGGCCTGCTGGGACCTCCGGTGACCGGATCGGTCAGTTTCACCGGCCGCATCGACTGGGCCGCGGACCGTGAGGGTTCCAGCTCAGGCCTGCTGACCGTGCCCAACCTCGACTTCAACAGTCCGGCCGGACCGGTGAAGGGACTGAAGGGCGAGGTCGCCTTCATCAGCCTGACCCCGCTGGTGACCGCCCCGGGACAGGTCCTGACCGCAGAGCGGCTGGACACGGTCTCGGCCCTGACCAATCTCGACCTGACCTTCGGCCTCGACGCGGCGGCGATCACCGTCTCGGGCGGCGAACTGGCTGTCGGCGGCGGGATTATCCGGGTCGAACCCTTCGTGGTCTCACTGGACCGGACCCAGCCGTTTGAGGGAATCATCGTGCTGGAGAACGTCCAGCTGGGCGACGTCATCGCCGGGGCCGGGTTCGGCGACACGGTGCAGATGGATGCGGTCGTGTCAGGCCGGCTGCCGTTCATCTCCGACCCGGTCCGGGGCGTGCGGATAACCGGCGGGTCCCTGTTCGCGGTGCAGCCCGGACGCCTGTCGATCCAGCGCCAGGCCCTTACGGGCCTCAAGACCGGCGGCGGCGGCGAGGTGCCGACGGGCACGGTCGAGGACCTGGCCTATCAGGCCATGGAGAACCTGGCGTTCGACGTGCTGACGGCCGAGGTCAACACCCTCAAGGAGGGGCGACTTGCGGTGCTGTTCCATATCCGCGGTCGCCACGATCCGCCGCAGCATCAGGAGATCCGGCTGAGCGTGGCCGAACTGATCCGGCGTGAATTCCTGAACGGAGACCTGACCCTGCCGTCGGACACCGGTATCGACCTGACGCTGGACACTACCCTGAACATCAACCAGCTGGTCCGGGACCTGATGGATATGAACATCGCCCGCAGAGGCGGCACGCCGGTCTCGACACCGCGATGATCATCGTTCAGCACCCATTCACCCCGTTTCGCGTTAAATCAGTCCGAGCCCCATTCGCCTTCCGGAGCGTCATGAGATGATCACCAAGCGCCATATCGGCATCCTGCTCGCCGGCGGTCTCGCCGCCACCAGTCTGGGTGCCTGCACTCCGACCGTGCGGCTGGAGATCGCGCCGATCCAGATCTATGCCAAGCTGGACGCCGATGTTCGCGTGCGCCTCGACAAGGAGCTCCAGGACCTCCTTATCGCAAACCCCAACCTGTTCTGATCGGGAGATGGCTCAAATGAACCTGCGCAAACTCTTCGTCGTCGGGGCCGCGATCGCCGCCCTTGGCGTCGCCGCCGGTGCCGCCCTGGCCCAGACCCCGGCCCAGAAGGCCATGGTCGACGCGGCCAAGGTCCGGGGCGTGGTCGGTGAACAGGCCGACGGCTTCATCGGCTTTCGCCTCTCCACCCAGGACCCTGACCTGAACGTCGCGGTCCAGACCATCAACAGCGCCCGCGGCCGACTTTATGCCGAAAGCGCCGCCGCCGCCGGTACCACGGCCGAGGTGGCCGGAGCCCGCATGTTCGAGGCCCAGCTGCTGCCGCGCATGACCACAGGCCAGTGGTACCGCACCGCTGACGGCCAGTGGATGCAGCGCTAGGGTGGCATCGCCGATCCGGTCGCGTCTGGTCGCGGTGCTGGTCACGGTCGCCCTTACGGCCGTGACCACGGCGGGGCTGGGCCGGTTCTGGAGTGCTATCGGCGGCGGACCGCTGTCGCTTCACGGCTGGATCGCCATGACGCTCGGTATCGGCGGTACTGCGGCCCTGGCCGGGGTGCTGATGGCCCTGGCCTTCCGCTCGGACCGCGACGGCTGGGACGCCCGGGCCGATCGGCTGCCCGGGGATGACGCCAAGAGATAGGCGTCCCCGGCGCATGCCGGATCGTCGCTTCAGGCGACCTGCCGCACGGGCCGGGTCAGGGCCGGCAACAACAGGCCGGCGGACAGGGCCCCGACCACGGGCACAGCCACGGCGTCACCCATCACTTTCAGCGCCGCGCTGTCGCTGGGCGGCAGACACCAGCTGTCATCGACTCCCATCAGCCGGGCGGCCTCGCGCGCGGCCAGACGGCGGGCCCGGATCCGGCCGTCGTCACAGACCACCAGATATTGCCGCGACGACCCCCCGGCCGGAGTGCGCAGACAGCCGGCCAGACCGTCGAAACGCAACTCCAGCCGCTGGACCTTGCGCCCGTCCTCGACCCGGACCCGACGATAGCCGGCCCCGACGTGACGTCCCCCCGAAGCGGCGGCCCGGTCCAGACGCGCCCGGTGCAGCGGCGCACACAGGGCCAGCAGGGCCGCGGTCTGATCCGGATCGAACCAGCGCACCGCATCGTCCGGCAGCAGCAGGGCCGCCAGATCGAGATTGCGCCGGGCCGGGACGGCGAGCGACCACCAGCGCCAGACGCGACGCACCGCGGCGGGCAGGCGGGCGACGGCAGCGACCAGCCGGGCCGAATGGAAGGGCGCGACGGGGACGGGCACCGTGGGTCCAGCGACTCCGCGCATGGCGACGATGAACAGGCGCGGCCGCGACTGGGGCAGCCACAGGGCGGCGTCCATCTCGAGCGCACCGACGACATAGCCGGCGTCGGTCATGGCCTGGCAGACGGCAGCGAAATCGGCCCCGTCGCCCGAACTCAACAGACCGGTGACGTTCTCGAGCACGATCAGCGACGGGGCCCGCCCTTCGGCGTCCAGACCCTGGATCAGCCGCCAGAAACCCCAGAAGGCCCCGGAGCGAACCGCCTGAAGTCCGCCGCGCGCCCCGGCCAGACTGACGTCCTGACAGGGCGACGAGGCCCAGCACAGGTCGGGCGTTCCGGTCAGGTCGGACGCCGACAGCGACCAGACGTCGAATTCATACAGCGGGATGTCGGGATGGTTGGCGCGGAAGGCGCGGGCCTTGAGCGGGTCGATGTCATTGGCCAGACCGATCCGGAACCCGTCCAGACCCATGCCCGCCAGCCCGCCCCCGGCGAAGAATTCCCACGCCACCGGACCGGAGTCGGGGGCGGGCGGGGATACGAGCGGACCATCGACGCGAATCGTCATTGGGCGAGCATAGTCCAGCCGGATACGTCTGGCGCCCCCTCTTGACCCCTGCCGGGCGGCGGCGCTCCATGCCGGTCACCGTTTCCGGGAGTCTGCCATGCGTCTCATTGCCCTGATCACCGCGCCGGTGCTGGTGTTGGCCGCCTGTTCGCCGTCGCCACAGACCCCGGAGGCCCCGGCGATCGACGTCTCGCCGGCCCTGCTGGGCGGGGTCGATCTGAGCCGGCCGATCCGGGCCCTGGGCAATGAGCCGTTCTGGGCCGTAGAGATCACGCCGCAGGGCCTGATCTATGCCGGGGTCGACCGCCCCGAACAGCGGGCCGACAACCCCGGACCGGTGCTGCAGGGGACCACCGCCGTCTATGCCGCCACCAACGGGACCGGCAAGGCGCTGAAGGTGACCCTGATCGCCACCACCTGTTCCGACGGCATGAGCGACCGCACCTATCCGCTGACCGCCCGGGTCGAGATCGACGGCGAGACCCTGATGGGCTGTGCCGCCTCGATGGCGGCGATCATGGGCGCGGGGGAGTCGGGACAGGTGGTCGAGGCGAACTGACGCGGCGGGGTATCGGCAGGATCATGGATACGCGCGCGCTGTAGTCGCGATAGCGGTCACCGAAACAGGCGATCAGGTCGCGTTCCTCCAGCTGGATCCCGATCAGGATGTAGGCCGTGGTCGCGACAGCGAAGACCAGATGACCGAGGCTCATGACCGGGGTCGCCCAGAAGGCGATGATGAAGCCGAGATAGATCGGATGCCGCACCACCTTGTAGAACAGCGGCGTGCGGAAATCGCTCGGCGGCACCTCCCGGCCCCGCCGGTAGGCCCAGACCTGACGCAGGCCGAACAGGTCGAAATGACTGATCAGGAAGGTCGACAGCAGCACGACCAGCCAGCCGATCCCGAACAGGGCCCAGACGGCTGTCTCCAGAGTCGGCGACTGGACGGCCCAGATCGTCTGCGGCAGCGGCCGCCACTGCCAGAACAGCACAATCAGGGCCAGGCTGGAGAACAGGACATAGGTCGAGCGTTCGATCACCGGGGGCACGAACCGCGCCCACCATGTCTTGAAGGCCGGGCGGGCCATGGCGCTGTGCTGAACCGCGAACAGACCCAGCAACAGGGTATTGACGACGAGGGCCTCGGTCAGGGAAACGGCGATCCCGCTGTCGATGGTTTTTGGCACCATGAATCCGCCGACAAACCCTATGGAATACAGGAATGTAAGAAAAAATATGATGTAGGCGACGATACCGTACAGAACTGCGAGCGTCTTCATGACTGCGTCCCTCCCCCGGGATTTTCCTTGTTCGGTTGCGCGGAATTCGCCGCTCATCCTCCACCAGAAACCGCCACTCCGCAGACCATTGTTATATGAAAAGGGGCGGTTCGAACAGTCACCCGGTCGTGCGAACCTTCCGGATCGGTGCCGCCCGTTTACGGTTCCCAAAGCCACAGGCGCGTAAGCTCGCGGCATGACCCCGATTGCGCCCCCCGCTGATCTGCGCGCCCTGACCTCGTTGAGGTTTTTCGCGGCCGCCTGGGTGGTGCTGTTCACCTTCTGGCCGGATCTGGATGCGGGCTTCGTGCCGGTGGCCGTAACCAGGGGCTATCTGGGGGTCGAGACCTTCTTCGTCCTGTCGGGCTTTATCCTGAGCCACGTCTATCTGCAGGCGGCGGGCGAGAAGCGGTTCCGCTACGGCGGTTTCCTGTGGGCGCGGATCGCGCGGGTCTATCCCCTGCATCTGGCGACCCTGGCCGGGGTGATGGCCCTGGGGCTGGCGGCGGTCGCTGCCGGCCTGACCATTGACGGCAATGTGCTGAGCTGGGCCTCCCTGCCCGCCCAGTTGACGATGACCCATGCCTGGGGCCTGGCACCGGCGGCCGGCTTCAACCATCCGTCGTGGTCGATCTCGGCCGAATGGTTCGCCTATCTGGCCTTTCCGGCCTTCGCCGTCGTGGCCTGGCGGTTGCGCGAACGACCGCGAGCAGCGGTGGCGGGCGCGGCCCTGTTCCTGACCGGCCTGTATCTGGCCTTCGAGGCGATGGCCGGATTTTCCCTGACCGAGGCCACCTTCGCCTGGGGCGCACTGCGGATCGTACCGTGTTTCGCTTTGGGCTGCGCCCTGTATTTGGTCTATCGCCGCACGCCGCTGAAGCGGGGCGGACTGTGGGCGGCCGCGGGTGCGACGGGGATGGCGATCAGCGCATCGCTGGGCGCATGGGACGGGTTCACGGTATTGTCAGCCGGTGCCCTGATCCTGGGTCTCGCCTCGATGACCAATGCCGGGGCCGGCTGGCTGGCCTCGAAGCCCGCCGTCTATCTCGGGGAGATCAGCTATTCGATCTATATGGTCTGCGTGCCGTGGCAGATCGTGGCCGTGAATGTCGCGGCGCGGCTGACCGGGGCCGAAGACAAGCGGCTGACGCTGGGCGTGTGGCTGGTGGTGGTGGCCCTGCTGCCAGTGGTGGCGGCGGTGTCCTACCATCTGGTGGAACGCCCGGCCCGGACGGCCTTGCGACGTATGGCCGAACGGCGACGCGCCGCGCATACGGATATCGCCGATAGGGTAAATTCCCCGGAAAGGGTTCTTCAACCTTCGGAAACTATCGTCTAAGGCTTCTTTCCCGGAAACAATTGGAAACAGGCCAGTATGACAAAACGGATCACCGCCGCAGTGGTTGCAGCCTCCCTCGGGTTTTTTGCCCTGGGTGCCGCGCCGGCAAAGGCCGATGATCCCTACTGGCAGTGCGTGACCTTTGCCCGGATGTTCTCGGGCATCAATATCTTCGGTGACGCCTGGACCTGGTGGAACCAGGCCGTCGATCGTCTGAGAACCGGCCATGCGCCCGAGACCGGCTCGGTGCTGGTGTTCCGTCCCGAGGGCCGGATGAGCCGCGGCCACGTCGCCGTGGTCTCCGACATCCTGACCGACCGGGTGATTCGGGTGACCCACGCCAACTGGGGTGGCAGCCGCGGCAAGGTCGAGGAGAACGTTACCGTCGTCGACGTCTCGCGCGGCGGCGACTGGAGCCAGGTCAAGGTCTGGTACAATCCGATCCATGACCTGGGGTCGACCGTCTATCCGACCTATGGATTTATCTACAAGAATGCGCGCGACGCCTTCGACGCCGGGGCCGAGGTCGGCGCGGCGGCGAACGGCACGACCGGAACCCGCCGCCGCTGATCCCGGCTTAAGCGCTGGCCCTCGGGGGGGCGGGCGCGATAGGACGGAGCCATGACCGACAGCGCCCCCGACCCAACCCCCGACATCACCTATGCCAGCTATCTGGACCTCGACGTCCTGCTGAGCGCCCAGAACCCGCGCTCGGACGAACATGACGAGATGCTGTTCGTCGTCATCCACCAGACCAAGGAACTGTGGCTGAAGCAGATCCTGCACGAGGTCGCCCTGGCCCAGCGACTGGTGCGGGCCGGCGATCTGGTCCCCGCCTACAAGATTCTGGCCCGGGTCAGCCGTATCCAGGCGGTGATGACCCAGAGCTGGGACATCCTGGCCACCATGACCCCGGCCGACTATCTGCGTTTCCGCGGAGCGCTGGGGACCTCGTCCGGCTTCCAGAGTGACCAGTTCCGCCGCTTCGAGACGATGCTGGGGCTGAAGGACGACAGCTTCCTGAAATTCCACGTCGACCGGCCCGCAGCCCATGCGGCCCTGACCGCGGCGCTGAACGCGCCCAGCCTGTACGACGACGCGTTGTCGCAGCTGGCGGCGGCGGGTCTGCCGGTGCCGGCCGAGGTGCTGAACCGCGACGTGCGCCAGCCCTATGTGGCCTCGGAAGGCGTCGAGGCGGCGTGGCTGGAGGTCTATCGCGACACCGCCCGCTGGTGGCCCCTGTACCAGCTGGCAGAAAAACTGGTCGATCTGGACGACGCCCTGCTGACCTGGCGGCACAAACATGTGGTGACGGTCGAACGCATCATCGGCCGCCGCCGCGGTACCGGCGGCACCGAGGGTGTGGCCTATCTGGCCTCGACCCTGGAACGACGCTGCTTTCCGGAATTGTGGTCGCTGCGCACCAAACTCTGAACGGCCAAGCTGAAACCAAACCGGGGTCTCCGCGCTTTTCCTGCTGTTCCTCCCACAGTGAAAGGCACGATTATGAGTACGCCACAATCCCACGACATCCACGTCCTCAACAGCCTGATCGAGACCACCCTCGACAGCGCCGACGGCTATCGCGAAGCCGCCAGCGAGACCGAGGACCGGCGCTTCAAGACCCTGTTCGAGCAGCGCAGCCTGGAGCGCCAGGGCCTGGCCGGTGACCTGAAGGGCGCAGTCCTGACCCTGGGCGGCGAGCCCGAGGACGACGGCTCGGTGCTGGCCAAGGCCCACCGCGCCTTTCTCGACGTCAAACACGCCCTGCTCCGCGACGAACAGGCTGTGGTCAATTCGGTCGAGAACGGTGAGGACTTCATCAAGACCAAGTTCGAGAAGGCCCTTGAGGACTCCGACGTCTCGGCCTCGACCCGCGAGACCATCCGCCGCGCCTATACGACGGTGAAGGACGGTCACGACCAGATGCGCGACCTGAAGCACAGTCTGGAAAGACAGAAGGACACCGCCAGGTCGGTGACGTCCCACTAGGTCCTGGTCGGTACCGGTCCGGACACGACATGAAAAAGGCCCCGGCGGATCCCGCCGGGGCCTTGATCAATTCGGGTGATCCGAGGAGATCAGCTCTCTTCGGCGGCTTTTTCAACCTTGCCGGTTTCCGGCACGATGGCCTTCTTGTCCGGG
This sequence comes from uncultured Brevundimonas sp., assembly GCF_963974615.1. Lineage (GTDB taxonomy): Bacteria > Pseudomonadota > Alphaproteobacteria > Caulobacterales > Caulobacteraceae > Brevundimonas. The sequence continues at coordinate 100,064 of NZ_CAXBDH010000008.1, read as the reverse complement.
CGCACGGTCTGCTTCTCGGCGATCCGGGCCGACTTGCCGCGACGGTCACGCAGGTAATAGAGCTTGGCACGCCGCACGACGCCGCGACGCTTGACCTCAATGGACTCGATCATCGGCGAGACCAGCGGGAAGACGCGCTCGACGCCTTCACCGAAGCTGATCTTGCGGACGGTGAAATTCTCATTGATGCCGCCGCCGGCGCGGGCGATGCAGACGCCTTCGAAGGCTTGGACGCGCTCGCGCTCGCCTTCCTTGATCTTGACGTTGACGCGCAGGGTGTCGCCCGGCTGGAATTCGGGGATGGGGCGGATGTCGGTCAGGCGGGCTTTTTCTTCAGCCGCGATCTGCTGGACGATATTCATAGCTATTTCTCCTCGAGCTTTGCGCTCTTTACCTGTGATTTGGCGGGCTCATGGCCCGCGGTCGTCTGTGCAGAATGCGCCGCCCAGAGGTCCGGCCGTCGCGTCCGCGTGGTCTCTTCCCGCTGCATCTGACGCCATTGCGCGACCTTTTTATGGTCACCCGACAGCAGCACCTCGGGAATCTCCAGCCCCTCGAACGTCCGCGGTCGCGTGTACTGCGGGTGTTCCAGAAGACCGTCCTCGAAACTTTCGCTACTCAGACTCTCCGCCTGGCCGAGGACGCCGGGCAGCAGTCTCACGCACGCCTCGATCACCACCATGGCCGCCGCCTCGCCACCGGCGAGCACCGCGTCCCCGACGGAGACCTCCTCGAACCCGCGCGCGTCGAGCACGCGCTGGTCCACCCCCTCGAACCGGCCGCAGAGGACGGTGATGCCGTCCGCCTGTGCCCAGTCCTTGACGCGCGCCTGGGTCAGGGGCCGACCCCGGGCACTCATGTACAAAAGCGGCCGCCCCGGACCGGAAACACTGTCGAGTGCCCGGGCCACCACGTCCGCCTTGAGTACAGCTCCGGGGCCGCCACCCGCAGGGGTGTCGTCCAGGAAGCCGCGCTTATCTTCGGAAAAGGCGCGAATGTCCACTGTCTCGAGCGCCCACAGGTTCCGCTCACGCCAGGCGGTGCCGATCAGCGACACCCCGAGCGGGCCGGGAAAGGCCTCGGGGAACATGGTCAGGACAGTGGCGGTAAAGGGCATGGCGCGCGCCCTTTACCGCCGATGGGCCGTCGAGGCGAGAGGGTTCAGCCTGTGGGGCGGCCGCCACCCGCCGCGATCCAGGCGTCGATCTGGCCTTCCAGCACGTCGAGCGGCACGCTGCCGCCGCCCAGCACCACGGTGTGGAAGTCACGGATGTCGAAGCGATCGCCCAACGCCTGACGGGCGCGGGCGCGCAGTTCGAGAATCTTCAGCTGGCCGATCTTGTAGCTGGTCGCCTGACCGGGGTTGGTGATGTAGCGCTCGACTTCCTTGACGATATCGCGTTCGGACACGAGCGTGTTCTGCTGGAAATAGGCGATCGCCTGTTCGCGGCTCCAGTGTTTGGCATGCAGGCCGGTATCGGTGACCAGACGCGCCGCCCGCCAGATCTCCAGCGAAAGGCGGCCGAAGTCGGCATAGGGATCCTGATAGAAGCCCATCTCCTTGCCCAGCCGCTCCGAATACAGGCCCCAGCCCTCGGAAAAGGCCCCGTAGCCGCCGAAGCGACGGAAGCGCGGCAGGCCCTCGATCTCCTGGGCGTAGGCGATCTGGAAATGGTGGCCGGGCGCGCCCTCGTGATAGCTGATGGCCTCGACCTGGGGCTTCAGCACCTGGGTCATGTCCGCCAGATTGACGTAATAGATGCCCGGTCGCGAGCCGTCGGGGGCGGGCCGGTTGTAGAAGGCGACCGAGGCCGTCTCCTGACGCCAGGCCTCGACGGCGCGGACTTCCAGCGCCGCGCGCGGCAGGGTGTGGAACCACTGCGGCGCGACCCGCATGGCGTCGGCGACCGCGGCGCGGGCGTCGACCAGATAGGCTTCCCGCCCTTCGGTCGTGTTCGGATACTGAAAGCGCGGGTCGCTCTTGATGTAGGCGAAGAAGTCCTGGAGCGAGCCGGTGAAGCCGACGCGGGTCTTGATGGTCTCCATCTCGGCCTGGATGCGCGCCACCTCGGACAGGCCGATCTCGTGGATCTGGTCGGGGGTCAGGTCGGTGGTCGTGGATTGCCGTACCCGCTCGGCATAGTAGGCGTCGCCGTCCGGGAGCCGCCACACTCCGTCGTTGGAGGTAGCCAGCGGCTGGATGCGTTCGATCGTGGCCAGGACGGTGTCATAGCCGCGTTTGAAGGGGCCGGTCAGGGCGGTGCGGGCGGCAGACAAAAGCGCGGTTTTTTCAGCATCCGTAATGTCGAGGGCCGCGACCTTCTTCTGGAAATCGGCCCAGACCGGATTGTCGGGGCCGCCGTCGAACGGGGCCCCGGAGATGACATTGCGGGTGTCGGTCAGGGTGATCGGAAAGACGAAGGCTGGAGACACGAAGCCCTCGGCAGCGCGACGCTCCACATCGGCCGAAATCTCGCCCAGCACCCGTTCGACCTCGACCAGACGGGCAATATAGGCCCGCGCATCGTCAGGACTGTCGATCCGATGGCTGTTGATCAGGAAGACCGGCAGGCTGGTCGCGGGGTTACCGTTGGCGGCGAAGATATAGTCGTGGTCGCGCCAGCGCGCGCTGGACATCTGACGCTCGACGCTTTCCTCGAACAGCTTCCAGGACAGCTGACTCTGGGGACTCAGGGCGTCGAAGCGGAAATCGGCCTTCATCCGCGCCAGCTGGGCCTCGGCCAGGGCCAGCGACCGGGCGTCGGCGGCGGGCGTGTAGTCGTTCAGCCGGTCGTAGTCGGTCTTGATGCCGAGGGCCGTCATCGACTGCGGGCTGAGCGCGATCTGTTCGCGGAAGGCCTGGTCGAAGAAGGCGTCCAGCCGGGCGTCCTCACTCTGCGCCGGGATGACGGCGACCGGGGTGCCGGTCGGGGCCACAGGAGCGGGGATGCCGGCACAGGCCGTCAACAGCAGGACAGAGGCGGATGAAATCAGGATGCGGCGCATGGGACCCCCGGAAAAACAGACGGCGACCTTCAGCTCTGACACGGGTCGGCGCAACCCCGCCAACAGGACTAGTTGACCCAGGTGACGCGGCAGTCGCTGACGGTCCAGCCGGCGAAGCCGGAGCGAACGCGGCACTGGATGCCGTTGCCGGCGAGCGGGCCATGCATGATGGCACTGTCGATCAGCGCGCCCTGACCGTCATAACGGGGCTGTCTGAACTGGACCCAGCGCAGCGGCTGGCTCGAGGCCGGCGTGCGGGCGGGATCATGAATGGCCGGGAAGCGCAGGCCGTAGTGGCTCCAGTCGCAGCGCGGAGCCCAGCCGCTGCCCTCATCGTCCAGCCACAGCGGCGGCGGCAGATTGTCGGCGGTGTCGAATTTGTAGTGTTCGCGGGCCACGGCGGCGATGACGGCGCAGTCGTTGCCATTGGCCATGACTGGCCCGGCCGGGTCCGGCAGTGGGGCGGTGGCGGCGCAACCGGCCAGCAGGAGGGGGATCAGGACAGCGGACGAACGCGGCATGGCGGCTCCTATGCGCGCCTCATACCGGTGATCGTGCGATTGGGCGCGATGTCCTCGGCCGAGGTCACCAGATGAACGATCGCCGGACGTCCCGCGTTCCGCGCCGCCGCCAGGGCCGCCGGGAAGGCCTCGGTCGTGTCGCAGCGGATGCCGAAAGCCCCGAAGGCCTCAGCGTATTTGACGAAATCGGGATTGACCAGGTCCGTGGCGATGACCCGGTCGGCCCCCGGGTAATGGACTTCCTGGTGCATGCGGATGGTGCCGTAGACGCCGTTGTCGACGATGACGGTGACGACATTGATGCCGTACTGGACCGCTGTGGCCAGCTCCTGCCCCGTCATCATGTAGTCGCCGTCGCCGGCGATGCAGATCACGTCGCGGTCGGGATGGGTGCTCTTGGCCGCGACGGCGGCGGGGAAGCCGTAGCCCATGGCCCCGGAGGTCGGGGCCAGCTGGGTGCGGCAGGCACGGTGGCGATAGAAGCGGTGCAGCCAGGCGGCGAAATTGCCGGCCCCGTTGGTGACGATGGCCGTCGGCGGCAGGATCTCGCCGAGATGGGCCATGCATTCGCTCATATTGACCGCGCCGGTGACCGCGACGGGGGTCGAGAAGGTCTGATAGTCGGCGTGGGCGGCGGCGGCCTCGTCATGCCAGGTCCGGCCCGGCTCGATCTGCGACAGGGCCAGGGCGGCGAGGGAATTGTCGGCCGTGGCGCTGAGCGACGGGGTCCAGACACGGCCCAGTTCCTCGGCCCCGGGATGGATGTGGATCAGCCGTTCGGCGGTCTGTTCGCGCGTAAACAGCGTATAGCCCTGGGTCGGATTTTCGCCCAGTCGGGCACCGATGGCGAGGATCAGGTCGGCGGATTTGGCCCGGGCCGTCAGGGCCGGGTTGCAGCCGAGGCCGAGATCACCGGCATAGTTGGGGCGGTCATTGGAGATCAGGTCCTTGCGCCGGAACGACAGGGCGACGGGCAGACCCAGTCGCTCGGCCCAGTCGCCGATGGCGTCGGTGGCGGCGGCGCTCCAGCCGGATCCGCCCAGCACCAGCAGTGGTCGTTCCGCCCTGGCCAGACGAGCGCGGACCTGTTCGGTAAAGGCGGGATCGAGCCCGGCGCGGGCCGGGACCACCGGCCGGATCGGGGCCGGGCCGCCGTCGTCGTGCAGGATGTCCTCGGGCAGGGCGATGACCACCGGCCCCATCCGGCCCTGCAGGGCGGTGGCGAAGGCACGTTCGACGATCTCGACCGTGCGCTGCGGGCTTTCAATCTCGGTGGCCCATTTGGCCAGGCCACCGAACACCTCGCGATAATCGACCTCCTGGAAGGCCCCGCGGCCGCGGTCGGTCAGGGCGATCTGGCCGACGAACAGGATCATCGGCGTTGAGTCCTGATGGGCGGTATGGACGCCGATCGAGGCGTGGGTGGCCCCCGGTCCGCGGGTGACCATGCAGACGCCCGGCTTGCCGGTCAGTTTCCCATAAGCCTCGGCCATGTTGGCGGCTCCGGCCTCATGGCGGCAGGCGATGACCTGAATCCGGTCGCGCACATCGGCGAGGGCGTCCAGTACGGCCAGATAGCTTTCGCCCGGCACACAGAAGACCCGGTCAATGCCGTTCATCACAAGGGTTTCGACGATACGGCGGGCGGCGGTGTCGGCGGGCTGCTGGGTCATGAGGCACCTGCTAGCAGATCGACCCCGCGCTTGACCATGCGGACAGGCTCAGGATTCGCTGGCCGCAACAGGGTCATAGCGAACACCGGTCAGATACAGGCCATCCGACGGAGCCACCGGACCACAGGCGGTGCGATCCACGGCCGCCAGCGCCGCCGCCACGTCCGTCGCGCTCCACCGGCCCAGACCCACCTCGACCAGGGTGCCGGTCATCGACCGCACCTGGCGATGCAGGAAGCTGCGGGCCTCGAACACCAGATGGACCTCGTCCCCGACCCGGGTGACCCGGGCCACATCCAGCGTCTTGAGCGGCGATTTCGACTGGCAGGCGAGGTCGCGGAAGGTGGTGAAGTTATGATGCCCCACCAGCGCCTGCGCCGCCTCGTGCATGGCCACAGCGTCCAGCGGCTTGCGCATGTGCCAGACCTTGCCCCGCTCCAGCGCGGGTGGCGCAGCCCGGTTGAGGATGCGGAACAGATAGCGACGGCCGGTGGCCGAAAACCGGGCGTGCCAGTCGTCAGGGACGATCACAGCATCGAGCACCACGACCCCCTCGCGCACCAGATGGGCATTCAGGGCATTCATCACCGTGGCCGGAGGCCAGTCGCGCTCCAGATCGACATGAATGACCTGTCCGGTGGCGTGGACGCCGGAATCGGTGCGGCCGGCGGCGGCGATACGTACGCTTTGACCGGTGAAGGCGGCGATCGCGGTCTCGATCACGCCCTGGACCGTGGGCTGGCCCGGTTGGGCCTGAAAGCCGTTATAGCTTCCGCCGTCGTATTCGATGGTCAGACGATAGCGGGGCATCAGCCCAGCACGGTGCCGGCGGCAACGGGAAAGCCGCGCAGGAATTCGTCGGCGGTCTGGGCCGCCCGGCCCTCGCGCTGGACCCGCAGCAGCCGGATCACCCCCGCGCCGCAGGCCACCGTCAGCGCGGAATCGAGGGTCAGGCCCGGCGTGCCGGAGCCCGGGGCCAGCCCCGACATCAGCACCTTGATCCGGACCGGGCCGTCCGGGCCCGGAGCCTCGAACCAGGCCCCGGGAAAGGGCGACAGGCCGCGGATATGGGCGTCGACCGCATCCGCCTGGCGGGTCCAGTCGATCCGGGCCTCGGCCGGGGTGACCTTCTTCGCATAGGTCGGCTGACCGGTCTGGGGTGTGGTGATCCCGCCGCGTTCGATGGCCCCCAGGGCGCGCGGCCACAGGCCGGCCCCGGTCATCGCCATCCGTTCGGACAGGGTGGCGGCGGTATCGTCGGCGCGAATGGCCAGGGTTTCCGACAGCAGGATGTCGCCCTCGTCGAGGCCTTCGGACATACGCATGATCTGGACACCGGTCTCGGTGTCACCGGCCATAATGGCGCGCTGGACCGGGGCGGCCCCGCGCCAGCGTGGCAGCAGGGAGCCGTGCAGGTTGAAACAGCCGAGTCGCGGAGCCTCGAGCACCGTCGGGGTCAGGATCTGGCCATAGGCGACGACACAGGCGGCATCGAGGTCGAGTGCCTGAAAGGCGGCCACGGCCTCGGGCGACTTCATCGACTCCGGGGTGAACACCGGCAGGCCCATGAGCTCGGCGAAAGCCTGGACCGGTGACGGGGTCAATTTCTGGCCGCGGCCCCGGGGACGGGGCGGCTGGGACCAGACGCCCACGACCTCATGGCCCGAGGCGATGATCTCGGCCAGGGACGGCACGGCGAATTCGGGGGTACCCATGAAGGCGAGGCGCATGCCCCCGCCTTTAGACGTCCGGACGGCCTACTGCCAGCGGGTCTTGACGCCGCCGCCCTCGTCCCATTCGCCCCCGGCGTCGAGGGCGGCGTCGAAATTGAGCAGGCGATCCAGCAGCAGGCCGGCCCCGACGCCGACAGCCATAACCGCGAACAGGCCCACCAGACTGCCGATTCCGACCTTTTCCGACCGGGTCAGGCGACGCCGTCCCGACGAGTCAATGATGCGGGACTTGCCGACCTTGCGACGAACCATCAGGCGGCCATCCTTGCCAGTTTCTTGACCTTGGCCACCGCCCGCTCGCGTTTCAGGCGCGACAGATGATCGATGAACAACACCCCTTCGAGATGGTCCATCTCATGCTGGATGCAGACGGCGTAGAGGCCCTCGGCTTCTTCCTCGACGGCCTTGCCGTTGTAGTCGAGGTAGCGGAGGCGCACCTTGCCGGGGCGTTCGACCTGATCGAAATATTCGGGCACCGACAGGCAGCCCTCTTCGTAGGCGTAGATCTCGTCGGAGGCCCAGAGGATCTCGGGATTGACGAAATAGCGCGGGTTGCGGCGTGACGTATCCTCGTCCTCGCCCTCGACCGGCTCGGGGGCGACGTCCTCACCCTCAAGGACCCGGTCGCCCAGATCCATAACGATGACGCGCCTGACCTCGCCGACCTGTACGGCCGCCAGGCCGATGCCGGGGGCGGCGTACATGGTCTCGAGCATGTCATCCATCAGGGCGCGCACGTCGTCATCGACTTCGGCCACAGGGGCGGAAATCTGCTTCAGCACCGCCGTATCGGCGGCATTGTCGACGGTCAGGATGCGACGGATGGCCATGAGCTGGAGGTAGGTGGCGCGGGGCCAAAGGTCAAGATTTCACAGTGGAACGGCCCACGTTACCGGGGCTTCAGACACCCGCCGGCAACACCCGCGGCTTGCGGTCATCGTCGATGGCCACATAGGTGAAGACGCCCTCGGTGACGCGGACCGACTCGGCCAGATGCTGGCCCCGGGCCCGCTTCCACGCCTCGACCCGGACCCGGATCGAGGTGCGGCCGGTGTGGATGACCCGGGCGTGGATGCTGACCTCGTCCCCGACCGAGACCGGCTGGAGGAAGACCATGCCGTCGACGGCGATGGTAGCGCAGCGACCCTGGGCGCGCTCGAAGGCCGGGGTCGCCCCGCACAGATCCATATGGGCCAGCAGCCAGCCCCCGAAGATGTCGCCCTCGGGATTGGTGTCGGCGGGCATGGCGATGACGCGCCCGACGGGCGGGCCTTCGGGACAGGGGGGAGTGGCGGCGAGGTCGGTCACGAAATCACGATCCTGTCTGACGGAGGGCGGGAACCGGCTCACAGCGAACCGGTAGGGTCTTTCTCACACCCGCTGGAAGATGGTACCCCGGCCCGAACGAATTTCGCCATACCGGCTCACCAGGCCCTCCATCAACCGGCGAAGTTCGCCATCCTTGCCGCTAACCTCTGGATTTTATTTGCATGACGGCTGCCGAGTTTTCGCCCTCGAGCCTCGCCCACTGGGACGAGATCGATCGCGGCAAGTTTCGCGACGAGCGCGAGGTGGTGGCCGAGCTGCTGGCGCAGGTGCCGCTGACCCCGGCCCAGCGTGAGGCCGTGGCGGTCGAGGCGGTCGAACTGGTCGAGCGGGCCCGCAAGGACAACCAGCGCCAGGGCGTGGTCGAGAGCTTCCTGCAAGAGTTCTCGCTGGGCACCCGCGAGGGTCTGGCCCTGATGTGTATGGCCGAGGCCCTGCTGCGCATTCCCGACGAGGAGACGCGCGACCGGTTGATCTCGGAGAAGATTCGCTCGGCCGACTGGGCCAAACATCTGGGCCAGTCCGAAAGTCTGTTCGTCAACGCCTCCACCTGGGGGCTGATGCTGACCGGCAAGCTGGTCGAGGTCGACGAGGACGCCAAACGCGACCTGCCGAGCTTCCTGCGCCGGGTGGCGGGGCGGATCGGCGAGCCGGTGATCCGACAGGCCGTGGCCGCGGCTGTGCGGATGATGGGCGAGCAATTCGTCGTCGGCCGCACCATCAAGGGGGCGCTGAAGCGGTCGGCGCGCGAGGGCTGGCTGTGCAGTTTCGACATGCTGGGCGAAGGGGCCCGCAGTGCCGAGGACGCGGTTCGCTACGAAAAAATCTATGCCGGGGCCATCGAGGCTGTCGGCCAGGTGCGGCGCGACACCGAAGGGATGCGCGGCCCGCAGACCGGCCACGGCGTGTCGGTCAAGCTGTCGGCCCTGTGCCCGCGCTATGAGGCGACCCAGGAACCACGGGTGTGGGACGAGCTGTATCCGCGGGTGAAGCGGCTGGCCCTGATCGCGGCGAAATACGACATCAATTTCTGCATGGACGCCGAAGAAGCCGACCGGCTGGCCCTGTCGCTGAAACTGCTGGACCGTCTGGCCCACGACCCCGATCTGGGCGAATGGAAAGGTCTGGGCCTGGCGGTTCAGGCCTATCAGAAGCGCGCGCCCGAGGTCATCGCCCGGGTCACCGCCCTGGCTGAACGCTCGGGCCGTCGGATCATGGTGCGGCTGGTCAAGGGGGCCTATTGGGACACCGAGATCAAACGGGCCCAGATCGCCGGCCGCCCCGATTATCCGGTGTTCACCACCAAGGTCGCCACCGACGTCAACTATCTGGTCTGCGCCCGCGCCATCATCGACGCCGCGCCGCATCTGTACGGCCAGTTCGCCACCCACAACGCCGTGTCTCTGGCGGCCATACACCGGATGGCGAAGGACGCCGACGTCAAGATCGAGTTCCAGCGGCTGCACGGCATGGGCGAGCCCCTGTACGATGCGGCCGAGGCCGCCTGGAAGGGCGAAGACCTGTCGATCCGCGCCTATGCCCCCGTCGGCGGGCATGAGGAACTGCTGCCCTATCTGGTCCGCCGCCTGCTCGAGAACGGGGCCAATTCCTCGTTCGTTCACGCCCTGCTCGACGAGCGGGTACCCGCCACCACCGTCGCCTTCGATCCCGTCACCGTGCTGGAAGCCCAGCCCGGCCCTCACCCCAAAATTCCGGTCCCCCAACACATGTACGGAAATCGTCTGAACTCCCTCGGCCGCGACTATTCCCAGGTCGAGGAACGCGAACGTCACGCCAGCGCCCTGGAAATGATCGACCGCGAAAAGCTCAACTCCGGCCCGATCATCAGCGGCGTGTTGCGCGCCGGCGAGAATCCGACCGACGTGATCAGCCCGTCGGACTGCAACAGCGTGCTCGGCTATGTGTCCGAGGCCACCGACACCGAGATTCACCAGGCCATCGAACTGGGCGCGCGCGCCCATATCGTCTGGGACCGGGCCGGCGGGGCGGCGCGGGCCATCGTGCTGCGCAACATGGCCGACGCCCTCGAGGCCGACATGGACCGGTTCGTGGCCCTGCTGGCGCGCGAGGCCGGCAAGACGCTGAACGACGGCGTAGCCGAGGTGCGCGAGGCCGCCGACTTCTGCCGCTACTACGCCATGCTGGCCGAGACCCAGTTCCCCGGGCCCGAGATCCTGACCGGGCCGGTCGGCGAGACCAACCAGCTGATGCTGCACGGTCGCGGCGTCTTCGCCTGTATCAGCCCGTGGAATTTCCCGCTGGCCATCTTCACCGGCCAGATCGCCGCCGCCCTGGCGGCCGGCAATGCGGTGCTGGCCAAGCCGGCGGAACAGACCCCGCTGGTGGCGGCCGAGGCCGTACGCCTGTTCCTCAAGGCCGGACTGCAGCCCGAGTTGATCGCCCTGGTCCCCGGTCGCGGCGAGACCGTCGGCGCGGCGCTGGTCAACCATCCGGGCATCGACGGGATCGCCTTCACCGGCGGCACCGGCACCGCCCGGGCCATCAACATCGCCCTGGCCAACCGCCCGGGTGCCATCATCCCCTTCATCGCCGAAACCGGCGGGCTGAACGCCATGTTCGTCGACACCACGGCCTTGCGCGAACAGGTGCTGGACGATGTCATTAACTCGGCCTTCGGCAGCGCCGGCCAGCGCTGTTCGGCCCTGCGCATCCTGTATGTGCCCAAGGACTCGGCCAAGGGACTGATCGAGGGGCTGAAGGGCGCGCTGGCGACCCTGGTGGTCGGCGATCCGGCCGATCCGGCCACCGACATCGGTCCGGTCATCGACGCTGAGTCGCGCGAGGTCCTCGAGGCCCATCTGGCGCGGCTGGAGAAGGAAGCCAAGGTTCTGGCCCGGGCCGAGTTCGCCGAGAGCGCCAACTGCGGCCATGGCACCGGCGAATATTTCGCCCCGACCATCGCCGAGATTCCGACGCCCGACTTCCTCGAAGCCGAAGTGTTCGGTCCGATCCTGCACATCTATCGCTACGACCCCGAGGATCTGATGACGGTGGCGGGCAAGCTGGCCGGGCGCGGCTTCGGCCTGACGCTGGGCGTGCACAGCCGTATCGAGGCCTTCGCCGAGGATGTGATCCGGCTGGTGCCGGCGGGCAATGTCTATGTGAACCGCAGCATCACCGGGGCCGTGGTCGGGGTCCAACCGTTCGGCGGCGAAGGCCTGTCAGGCACCGGACCCAAAGCCGGCGGCCCCAACAGTCTGATCCGCTATGCCTCGGAACAGGCGATCAGCGTCAATATCGCCGCCCAGGGCGGTGATCCGGCCCTGCTCAACCTCTAGACTGGCATCGTTCCCGGTGCCTCAGGGCACCGGGACATAGTCGGACGGCGGATGCGGCTTGAGACAGCAGTCGATCAGGCTCTGCCAGGCCGATTCAGCCGTATCGGCGAAGCGGAACAGGCTCAGGTCTGACGGTGATACCAGCCCGTGGGAGACCATGGCGTCGAAATCGATGACTGTGCGCCAGTAGGTCTCATCGACCAGCACCACCGGGATCGGCGGTGCCTTGTCGGTCTGTCTCAGGGTCAGAAGCTCGAACAGTTCATCGAAGGTGCCGAAGCCGCCGGGAAAAACCACCAGACCGTTGGCCCGCATCGCCAGATGCATCTTGCGCATGGCGAAATAGTGAAAACGGAAGGTCAGGCCGGGCGTCGACCAGCCATTGGGTTCCTGCTCGTGCGGCAGGGTGATGTTGAACCCGATCGAGGGGGCTCCTACGTCGGCAGCCCCGCGATTGGCCGCCTCCATAATGCCGGGACCACCGCCGGTGGCGATGACGTTGTCGCGCACCTGGCCGACATCCCGCATGGCCCCGCCGCGCAGCGACGCCAGCTTGCCGAACCGACGGGCCTCGGCATACCAGTCGGCATGGCGGCCGGGGCCGTCCTCGCGCACGCGAGCGCTGCCGAACACCACCAGGGTGGTGCGTATGCCCCACGCCCGGAGCACCTCTTCGGCCTTGGCGAACTCCAGCTGGAAACGCACCCCGCGCATCGAATCCCCGAGCAAGAAATCCTGATCCAGCGCGGGCAGGCGGTAGGATGGCGACGCCAGCTGGGCCGCATTGGAGTCGGGATCATCCATGGGCAGCGCCCTCCATTGGCCTGCTGTCGGGCGGGGACTGCAGCAGGGCCGTTTTCATCGCCGCGATCGCGGCCATGCGCGCGGCGTCGGACTCGAGACCCTGCAACGCCTCATTCATCGAGCTGAGCAGATCGGCCCGGGCACTGTGCCAATCCGGCCGGGTCGCCGCGCCGGGCAGCATGCGGACGGCACGACCGGAGACCAGAGTCACGTCCGCCGGAGTCAGGGTGAAGGTCTGATCCAGTTCGGGGATAATCACCGCCGCTGCGTCGACGCCGGCGGTGATCAGACGCGTCGACAGGCCCTGCAGTGAACCGGGCTCGCCGTGGGCGAGGAAGACCTTGCCGGATACCGGGCCGCGCGCCTTGAACCAGTCAACCAGCGCCGGAGCGTCGGCATGGCCGGAAAAGAGGTCGAGGGTGCGGATACGGGCATGGACGCGGATGTCATCACCCTGGATCCGGACCTGGGACGGTGAAGCCTGCAGGATCCGGCCGAGGGTGCCGGCAGCCTGGAAACCGGTGATCAGGACCGTGGTCTCGCGCCGCCACAGCAATCGTTTCAGGTGTTTGCGGATCCGTCCGGCGTCGCACATGCCACTGCCGGCAAGAATGATGTGCCAGTCGCGCAGCCGATCCAGCCGGTCGCTTTCCTGGGGTCGCATCAGATAGTGCAGCCGGTCGGCGTGGCGCAGGACCAGATAGGGGTTTTCGGACGCGTCCATGTTCCAGCCCCGCTGCAAGAAGACATCGGTCGCCTCGATGGCCAGCGGGGAGTCGAGGAAGATTTCGCCTGCCAGATCGGGCTCGGCCTCCATCACGGCCAACAGGTCGAGGATCAGCTCCTGGGCCCGGCCGACCGCAAAGGTCGGCATCAGCAGTGGGCCGCCCGCTGCCTTGGCCGAACGCAATTCCCCGGCCAGTGCCTTGCGTCGTTCCTCAAGATCGAGGTCGGCGCGATCCCGGTCGCCATAGGTCGATTCCAGCACCACATGGTCGACGCCGGCGGGACCGTCCGGAGCCGGCAGGAAGGGCTGGTGGCCCGAGCCGAGGTCGCCGGAGAACAGCAGCCGTACCGGCTTGCCCTGATCCTCAATCGTCAGCTCAACCGAGGCGGCTCCCAGCAGGTGACCGGCTGCCCAGTAGCGCGCCGTAACCCCCGGCACGATCTCAACGGTCTCGTTGAACTTTACGGTTTCAAACAGGCGCAGGGTCGGTTCGACATCGGCTGAGGAATAGATCGGCTCGACCCGTGGAAGCCCGCGCCGCTCGTTGCGGCGGTTGAGATGGGCTACGTCCCCTTCCTGAATGTCGGCCGAATCCGCCAGCATGACCGCACATAGGTCCCGGGTGGGCCGGGTAGCGTAGATCGGCCCGCGAAAACCGGCCCGGACCAATTTGGGCAGCATGCCGGAGTGATCGATATGGGCATGGGTCAGGAAAACCCCGTCGATGTCCCGGGCATCAAAGGGGAAATCCTGATGGTTCAAGGCCCGCAGGGTCTTGGGACCCTGAAACATGCCGCAGTCGACCAGAAAACGGCCGTGGTCAGTCTGCAGCAGGGCGCAGAAGCCGGTGACACACCCGGCGGCACCGTGGAAGGACAGGGACAGGGTCATGGTTGGTCTCGCTCTGGAAAGATCAGCGGGGTGCGACTCCCACCCACAGGGCCGTAGCGGCCAGTCCGGTCGCCAGACCCCAGCGCAGCAACCGACGGCCGGACGCCGGAAGGTGTGACGCGGTCCCGGCGGCCCCGACGACGATCGCCAGATGAACCATAATACTGATGCCGATATGAATCCCGCCGAACACCAGCATCTGGGTCCGGGGGGCGGCGAACTCCGGACGGACGAAACCGGGCAACATCACCATATAGAACAGGGCGGCCTTGGGATTGAGAAGATTAGCGACCAGCCCACGCAGCATCAGCCGGCCGGCGGCAAAGGGAAGCCGCAGTGGCCGCGACTGCACCGATCGCTCCGGCAGCAGGGCCTCGATCGCCAGCCAGAGCATGTAGCCGACACCGGCCCATTTCAGCGCGGTCAACGCCCCGGCCGACGCCAGCGGCGTCTTCGTCAGACCATAGAGCGCCAACATCAGATAGAGACCGAGACCGACCGTAACCCCGACGATGGTCAACAGCCCGGCCAGCCGCCCGCGCACCGTCGAGACCAGCGCCAGATAGCCCATATTGGGACCCGGGGTCAGCTCGATCAGAACCATGGCCAGAAGGAAGGCCGGCAGGACCGAGGGATCGACCAGCCACATACCGGCAGTGCCGGTCATCAGTGGGCGAGCAACAGACAGGGACCATCCGTGTCCTCGAGAAAAGCCCGGGTGGCTCCGCCGAAGATCGCCTCCCGAAGCCGCGAATGCCCCCAGGCCCCGGCGACGAGCAGGTCGACGCCCTCATCCTGAGCCCCCTCGACCAGAGCTTCGCCTGCCGAGCGGCCGGCGACGGCGACCGGCCGTCCGGTTCCGACCCCGTGCAGGCGGAGATAGGCGTTGAGCGAGGCCGTTTCCGGCGCGGTCGCCGGATCGTCGAGCCCCTCGGGGTATTGCAGCAGCATCAGTCCGGAGGCCATGGCGATCAGCGGCAGGGCACTGCGTACCGCCCGTCCCGCCTCGGCACTGCCGTCCCAGGCGATCGCGGCCTGGCCGGCGAGTCGTTCCGGTCCGCCGCGGGCGATCAGAACCGGCGACCTCTGCTGCAGCAGGATCTGCCCCAGCACCTCGGTGCCGTATCCCGCGCCCTGAAGATAGGTCTGACCGATGACCACCAGGTCAGCCAGCGCCATGGTCCGGACCAGGGCGAGCGAAGGGCGGACCGCATGGGGATGCACCAGGATCCGGGGTGCGCCGTCACCGTCACCGTAGACGATATCCGCGGTCCGGGCCGCGGATCGGGCCCCGGTCTCGATACGGTGCTGACAATCCCGTTCGGATTCCGACAGGGCCTCGATCGCTTCCGGCGACAGGGGCGCGCCAAGCGTCATGCCGAGCGCAACGAGGTCGATGGTCGCATCATGATGGATCGGCAGAACCCGGGCGACGGCTCCATGCCGGGCGGCGAGGCCGGCGGCAAAGGCCAGGGTCTGGTCATCGCCCGGACCCCCGCCCGCCAATGCCATGATGAGTTTGTAGCTCATGCTGACCCTCCGTCGGCCCGTCCGGGGTCGGCCGTGACCCACCGGCACAGACTGGGGCCCGGCCGGGCGCACGGCATTGATCCAGATCAGCTCCCCGGATCAGATTGTCGGGGAAATTTCCGCGGTCCGATCGGCCCCGTCCGCGACGACGCGTCCTAAAACAGGCGGGATACGTCGCCGGGTATATCGGCGGCGACCGTCGCGGCCGGACCGACCGAAAAGGTCTGCGGCCGGCTACGACCATCCATCACCGCGACCGGAGAGATGATCTCGGGGGCCATATGAATGACCGCCACGGCATCATCGTCGGGACAATAGACGCGCACATCGGGATAGCGGGTGCTGACCAGCCGGTTGATACCCTCGATCAGGGCCGGATCGAGCACTTCGGTTGCGCGCCCGGCCATGGAAAGACCGACCGCGGCCCCGTGATCCATCTCGCTGCGCACGGCGACCGACACGCGCGGGTCAGCCTTGATATTGGCCAGCTTCTGGCTGTCACGACCGATGGTGAAATACAGGTTGAGTCCGTCATTGACGTAACCGACCGTCGTCACCTGGGGCCAGCCATCGGGGCGATTGACGGCCAGGCTGAGCAACCGCTGGGAGTCCAGCAAGGCCACCACGGCCGCGACCGCGCCGCCGTGGATGGGGGTGACGTCCGTGCTCATGCCGACCTCCTTGTTTCTGACGGACCGTCTTATCGGGCGAACCGACGGTCGACTCCATTCGGTGATGGCCGCGCGATACGCGGCCGCGTGGTCCGCTCAGGCTGTGCCTTCAGCCAGATCGCGCAGGACCCCGGGCTGTTCGATCCGCAATTCCGACAGCGAGACCAGATGAATCACGCCCTGGGTCTTGAGCCGGGTCAGGATCCGGCTGACGGTTTCAATGGTCAGCCCCAGATAGTCGGCGATCTCGGACCGGGTCATGGGCAGATGGACCTGCCCCTCCAGCCGCGACCGCGCCGGGTCATGCGATGGAAGCTCCAGCAGGAAGGTCGCGATCCGCTCCAGCGCCGTCTTGCGGCCGAGCAGCAGCATCTGGTTCTGGGCGGCCACCAGCTCATGCGTGGCGCGCTCGAGCAGGGCGGTCTCGAGAGTCGGACAGTCCCGGATCAGGGACCTGTACTCGCTCTTGCGAAAACGGCAGGCCGTCGCCGGCTCGATCGCCTCCGCGGAGAAGACATAGGAGTCCCCGGTGGCCAGGCCGAGAAAGTCGCCGGCGAACAGGAAGCCCGTAATCTGTCGGCGGCCGTCGGCCAGCAGCTTGTAGACGCGGACCGAGCCCGAGGTGATGTTGAAGACATGGTTGGCGGGGTCCTCCTCGCGGATCAGAACCTCTCCGGCCGCGAAGGTCATATGTTCGGCCAGGCTGTCGAGACGTCCCAGGTCGGCCTCGTCGATACTGCCGCAAACGCTGAGAACGCGGGTGCCGCAACGATCACAGGCATTGTCCTCTCGACGCCGCGAACAGTCCGCGGGCAGGGCTTTCAGCTCCAGCATATCCTCATTCCCAAGCCGGATTCGACCCTAGGCCCGAACGGATGAAACAACAATCGCGGCTCATTGATTGAGATCAAGGCACCGGGGGCCGAATGAGCCTGAATGGTCGGATGTCTGCTGCCACGGTTCAGCCCCTGTCCCCCGAGGACATCGACGAGGTCTATGTCCTCGTCCGGCTGGGCTATGCCGATCTGACACTGGACGACTGGCGGGCCATGGCAACCCGGCAGATCGCATCGCCGGAGTCGACGGGCGGTATCCTGATCGCCCGGGACGGAGGTCGACGGCCCCTGGGTCTCTTACTCTATTCGATCGCCCCGAAATTCGCGGGGCGGCCCAGCCTGCAGGTGGAGCGACTGATCAGTTTCGACCTGATCGACCCGCAGGCCGTCGCCGACGCCATGATCGGGGAGGTTCTGAAAATCGCGCAGATCCAGGATTGTGACAGCCTCAGTCTGGTGCGCCCGATGGACGCTCCGCCCCAGGCCGCCGCCCTGGTGTTGGCCTCGGGTGTCTCGATCCTGCACCGGGTATTCTAGAGCCCTTACGGACCCTGACTGTCGACGTCCGTCAGGGCTGGTCGGCGCTAGTGCACGACCCGGGCGCTGCCGCCGATGCTTTCCAGATAGGTGATCAGATCAACCACCTGCCGGGGCTCGAAGACGAATTCCGGCATTTGCGGGTGGGCCGTCACCATCCCTTCGGCGAGGGCTTCCTGCAGATTTTGCACCGGATAGCGGCGGTTGAGTTCACGAAACGGCGGGGCGATGTCGAGCGGGCTCTCATCGGTCAGACCGACCGCATGGCAACCGGCACAATGGGTCCGAACCAGCACACCACCACGCGCGGCGGACCCGGCGTCGACCATGAGCGCCGAATCGGCTCCGGACAACGGCGGCGACGCAGCACAGCTGGTGAGCATGAGCAGGGCGCTGAATTTCCAGAGAGACATGATCTGATCCTCGTTCCGGAACGACTGTCACAGTCTGTCTTCACGGCAGCATTGATCCCGATCAATGCAACCCTGCGGCCGCCGGGCTCTTCTGACAGACATAAGGAGTCGCCGCGATGAGCTACAGGTCCGTAATGGTCTATGCCGACGAGGGCCTGGACAGTGATACCCGGGTGACCCTCGCCTGCGACCTCGCCACCCGCTTCGACGCGCACCTGATAGGGGTGTCCGGCAGCGCCCCGGTGCCGCCTCCGGTCGGCGACCCCTATATGGGTGGCGGTGTCCTCGGCGAGGCCCTGACGCTGTATCTGGATCTGGCCGAAAGCAACGTCCAGCGCGCGCTCACCCGCTTTCACGAGGTCGTCGGGGGGCAGTTCGAGGATTGTGAGTGGCGCGGCCGTGTCGGGTTTCCGGCCGACATCCTGATCGCGGAATCGCGCGCGGCCGATCTGGTCATTCTCGGTCGCCGGACCGACAGGACCCCCTTCTACACGCCGGATCCGGCCGATGTCCTGATGGGCGTGGGCCGGCCAGTGCTGATCGTGCCGCCCGGGTCGGGGCGAACCCCCGTCGACTGGCCGGCGGTGGTGGCCTGGAGCGACAGCCGCGAGGCCCGACGCGCCGTGGCGGCGGCGCTGCCGATGCTGCGCCAGACCGAAAAGGTCCATGTGGTCGAGATCTGCGACGGTGACGAGACCGGGGACGCCCAGACACGCGTCGACGACGTCGCCGCCTGGCTGAAACGTCACGACATCGACGCCGTGGGCGAGGTGAGTCCCCGCGATCACGACTCCACCGCCGCCGCCATCCTGGAATTCACCGCGTCGCGCAAGGCCGGGCTGATCGTCGCCGGCGGCTACGGCCACGCCCGGATCCGCGAATGGGTGCTGGGCGGCGTGACCCGCGACCTGCTCGCCGACAGCCCCGTATGCCTGCTTCTCAGTCATTGATCCCCTGCCCGAGGAATCCCGCATGACCACTTTCCAGCACATCCGTCTCGAACTGGCCCGTGATGCGGACCACCCGCACGGCGACTCCGCCAACGGCTATGATCTGGTCGCACCGCTGGACGGTGACGGGCGGCTCGACCTCGCTGCCTGTCGCGCCGAACCCGACCGGTGCCGGGTCCGGCGCTTCGAGCAGGACACGACCGTGGCCACCGGCCTGTTGCGGCACACGACCGGTGATCGCTGGATTCTGGATCTGGAACCGGGCGACGCCGACGATGTCACCGGCTTCCGCCTCGGCGAGGAAAAATTTGTGCTCGGCGAATATGTGTCGCTGCTGACGGCGACCGGGGTCGAACACACCTACAGCGTCAAACGCCTGCAGCCGGTTTAGGGGCAATGCGCGCGATTAAGTTTTCGTAATACTGCATCCAAACGGCACGTGCCCGGCCTCATCCCCCCAACAAAGGGGATCCAAAATGGTACGTCTATCTTCGACATTCAGCCTGATGTTTGCCGCCGTCCTGATGACCGGCTGCGCGGCGGTTGCGGAACCGGTCCGGACCGCCCCGGAAATCGCAGCGTCTCAATCGCTCAAAGGCGAACTGGACGCCCGGGCCCCCGGGTGGCTTCGTCTTTATGACGTGCCCAGCGTGTCGGTCGCCTATATCGTGGACGGACAACTGGCGTGGAGCGCGGCCTACGGTGAACGGGCTCCGGGCCAGCCGGCGACCCCGGACACCCTGTACAATATCGCCTCCATGACCAAGCCGATCGTCGCCGAAACGGTCCTTCGGCTGGCCGCTGCGGGGCGTCTGTCTCTCGACGAACCCATGGCCGCCTACTGGACCGACCCCGACATCGCCGGCGACCCGCGACGACTCCAGCTGACCGCGGCGATGGCGCTGCGTCATCAGTCCGGCTTTCCGAACTGGCGTTATGAGACCGAAGACCACCTGGTGTTCCAGGCGGACCCGGGAACACGCACCTCCTATTCGGGCGAGGGCTACGACTATGTCGCCCGCTTCGCCGAGCGCCGCACCGGCCAGGACTGGGAAAGCCTGGCCAACGAGATGGTGTTCGCCCCGGCAGGAATGGTCGATACGCGCTTCACAGGCGGCGGCGCCCTCAGCGACCGAGCGGCCAGCTCAAAGGGCCCCGACGGCAGCTGGCGTGCACCCGACGTCGGCACCGAATGGTCCGCCGCCGACAATGTGCGCTCGACCGCCGCCGACTATGCCCGCTTCCTGATCAGCGCCATGAACCGTCAGGGCCTGACGCCAGAGCTGGCCGTCCGTCGCGTGACCGTGGACGACGACCAGACGGGTCAGGCCTGTGGTCCCGAACGGCTGGCACCCGAGGTCTGCCCTGATGCTCTCGGGTTCGGTCTGGGTTGGGTCGTGACGCGCTATCCCGACGAGACCATCATCCAGCACGGGGGTGGCGACTGGGGCGAGCGGACCCTGGGGTTCTATGTGCCGGAGACGCGCACGGGCATCGTGGTCTTCACCAATGGTGCCAACGGCATGAAGGTCATCCGCGACGTCGTCGCCCTGCTGCACCCCAATGCGAAATTCGTGGCCTTTCTCGACATGCAGGCCCGCTGAGGCCCGTCGTGTTCGACGACTGAAATGACGGAAAAAATGGCGCACCCGACAGGATTCGAACCTGTGACCCCTGCCTTCGGAGGGCAGTACTCTATCCAGCTGAGCTACGGGTGCATCCGGCCGCACGACGGCGGAGGGCGGTGCTTAGCGCAGGACGGGGGCGGCCTCAATCCCCCATAGGGGTGTGGTGCCGATGCCGGGGCTGGCGTAGCGTCGTCGGGTTCCTGTGCCGCTATCGTTCCGGAGTTCGCCGATGCGTCGTCTGATCCTGTCCCTGCTCCTGCTGGTGGGAGCCTGCGCCACCCCGTCCCTGCCCCCGCCTGCCGCCACAGGCAGTCTGGACCGGATCGCCGCCGACTATGTCGCGCTGATCCTCGAGATCGGTGAACGCGAACCGGGCTATGTCGACGCCTATTACGGCCCGCCGGAATGGCAGGCGACGGCCAAGGCCCATCCGCGTGAGCTTCCGGCCCTGACCCGGGGGGCCGCGACCCTGACAGCCCGGCTGAACGCGGTGCCGACGACCGGAGCCGATGCGGCGACGGTGCAGCGCCGCAAATATCTGCTGGCCCACGTCTCGGCGGCGGCGGCGCGGTTACGCATGCTGTCGGGCGAGACGATGAGCTTTGCCGACGAGGCCGAGGCCCTGTTCGGCGTCCGGCCGGACCTGCTGCCCCTGTCGGATTATGATCCGGTCCTGGCCGAGATCGACGTCCTGCTGCCGGGCGAAGGTTCGCTGGTCGAGCGGGTGGCGGCGTTCAAAGCGGCGTTCGTCATCCCGAAAGACCGGCTGGAGCCGGTGATCGGGGCCGCCATCGCCGAATGCCGGGCCCGCACCGCCCGGCACATCACCCTGCCGGCCAATGAGCGGTTCAGCCTGAGCTTCGTCGGCGACAAGCCATGGTCGGGGTACAATTATTATCTGGGCGATGCCGCCAGCCGCATCGAGATCAATGCCGATTTCCCGATCCATACGGAGCGGGCCATCGATCTGGGCTGCCACGAGGGTTATCCCGGCCACCATGTCTACAACGCCCTGCTGGAGCGGACCTTCGTACGCCAGCGCGGCTGGGTCGAGATGAGCGTCTATCCGCTGTTTTCGCCGATGTCGTTCGTCGCCGAAGGCAGTGCCAACTACGGCATCGACCTGGCCTTTCCCGGCGACGAGGGGACACGGTTCGAGGCGGGGGTTCTGGCCCCGCTGGCCGGAATCACGGGGGCCGACTTCGCCAGGAAAGCGCGACTGGGGACCCTGACGCGGCGACTGGCGCGGGCGGAATACACCATCGCCGATGACTTCCTGTCCGGCCGCGTGAACCGCGAAGAGACCGTCGCGCGGCTGGCGAAATACACGCTGACAACCCCGGACAAGGCGGCCCAGCGCCTGCGCTTCATCGAGACCTACCGCAGCTACATCATCAACTACGGCCTCGGCCGCGACACGGTCCAGGCCTGGGTCGAACGTCAGGGCCCGGATCACTGGCACGGCATGGAGACGTTGCTGAGCAGCCAGATCCTGCCGGTGGATCTTCTCTAGCGGGCCGCGTTCGTCGGCCCTTCGGGACCTCCCGATCCGACGCGGCCTGGCGCTTCGCGCGCGACCTGAGCTCAAGCAGCGAGCTGCCGCGCGGCGAGCGATAGCGCAAAAAGCGCGGTGAGCCCGTCAGGGCTCACTGCGCCAGCAGGCCGCCGTCGATCTTGAACTCGGCCCCGGTGACGAATTTGGACTCATCAGACGCCAGATAGAGCACGCAGTACGCCACATCGTCGGGCTCGCCGATCCGTTTCATCGGGATACCGCGGGCCAGTTTCTGATGGGCGGTGGTCTCGTCGCCGCCGGCCATGGCGATGAAGGGGTCGAGGATCGGGGTCTTGATGAACACCGGGTGCACCGAGTTGCAGCGCACGTTCCAGTCCTGTTTCGCTCCCTCGAGGGCCACCGTCTTGGTGTACATCCACACCGCCGCCTTGGTGGCGTTATAGGCTCCCATGCCCGGGGCCGCCGCCAGACCCGCCACCGACGAGATATTGATGATCGAGGCCGGGGCGGCAGCCCGCAGATGCGGCATCGCGTGTTTGCAGCCCAGCATGACGCTGTCCAGATTGACCGCCTGGACCCGACGCCAGTTTTCAAGAGTGTCGGCCTCGGCATAGTGCAGCTCGCCGCCGATGCCGGCGTTGTTGACCAGCACCGACAGACCGCCCATCGCGGCCACGGCGGACTCGACGACCGCGACCCAGGCGTCTTCACTGGTCACGTCGTGGGCGAAGGCAAAGGCGGAGTCCGGCATTTCGGCATTGATGGCGTCGGCCAGGGCCTCGACCCCGGACAGATTGACGTCGGTCAGGGCGACCTTCGCCCCCTCGCGGGCCAGCATCCAGGCCATGGCCACGCCCAGTCCACCGGCCGCCCCGGTGATCAGCGCGCGCTTGCCGGTGACCCGCCCTCGTCCTGTCGTGCTCATCTCACCGCCCTCCCAGGCGGGCGGCGGTCGCGTCAATGAACCGGGCCATGCGGATGTCGTTGTCGGTGACGCCACCGGCGTCATGGGTCGTCAGCAGGACCTCGACCCGATTGTAGACATTGGACCATTCCGGATGGTGATCCATCTTCTCGGCCAGCAGGGCCACGCTGGTCATGAAGGCGAAGGCCGCGTTGAAATCGGCGAATTTCAGGGCTCTTTCGATGGCCGGGCGCTCGCCCGCGGCGACCGTCCAGCCCGGCAGACCGGTCAGGACTTCCGTTAGGTCAAGGGCTTGAAGCGCCATGGGAGGTCTCCTTGTTCAGCCCCTGCCGTATCGCGCCCACCCCGCCACCACAAGCGTTTGCGGACCCGGACCGGTCCGGAAGCGCCGCGACCACACGGCCCGGTGACGCCGCCGCCGCAAACCGCTAAACCGCGCTGATGACCGACCCCGCCCCATCATCCGGCAAGACCTCATCCTTCGGATTTCGCGACGTCGACGCGACCGAAAAGGTGCGCATGGTGCGCGGCGTGTTCGACAGCGTCGCCTCCAGCTACGACCTGATGAACGACGTGATGAGCGGTGGCGTCCACCGGCTATGGAAGGACGCGGCCGCCGCCAAGCTGAACCCCCGCCCGGGCGAGACCATTCTCGACGTGGCCGGCGGCACCGGCGACATGGCCCGGCGCTATGCGAAGATGGCCCGCCGGGCCCAACAACGCCGCGGCGGCGAGGACGCCTCGGTCATCGTGCTCGACTACAATGCCGAGATGATCATGGCCGGGGTCGACAAGGGCGGCGAGCCGGAGATGTCGTGGTCGGTCGGCGACGCCATGGCCCTGCCCCTGCCCGACGCCTCGGTCGACGCCTATTCGATCAGTTTCGGCATCCGCAATGTCGCCCACATCCCCCAGGCCCTGGCCGAGGCCCGGCGGGTGCTGAAGCCGGGCGGGCGGTTCCTGTGCCTGGAGTTTTCGCGGCCGGTCGCGGCCCCGATCCGCAAGGCCTATGACACCTGGTCGTTCAAGGCCATTCCACGCATCGGCGGCTGGATCGCCGGCGATCGCGACAGCTATCAGTATCTGGTCGAGAGCATCCGCCGCTTTCCGGACCAGGCCACGTTCAAGACCATGATCGAAGCCGCCGGCTTCAGCCGGGTGACGGTGACCAACCTGTCCGGCGGTATCGCCGCCATCCATCACGGGTGGGCGATCTGACCAGCCGCCTGTTCACCACCACCCCGCCGCCGGCCCCGGCGACGCTGAAGGTGCGCGATCCCGTCGGAGCCTGGCTGCGTCTGCTCGGCTGGGGCTGGGTGCTGGTGCGTCACGACGCCCTGACCCCGCGCGAGATCACCCCCGCCCTGCCGGCCTGGGCGCGCTCGATCGCCCATCTGCTGCATCTGTTCGCCGGACCCGAAGGCCGCAACGGGCGGCCCGGCCAGCGCCTCGGCCGCGCCTGCGAACATCTGGGGCCGGTGGCGATCAAATTGGGTCAGGTCCTGGCGACGCGGGCCGATATCTTCGGCACGGAATTCGCCACCGACCTGGGTCGACTCAAGGACCGGCTGGACCCCTTCCCCACGGCCGAGGCGCGGGTCGAGGTGGAACGTTCGCTGGGACGGCCGCTGGACAGTCTGTTTCGCGATTTCGGCGATGCGATCGGCGCGGCCTCGCTGGCCCAGGCCCACCCCGCCTGGCTGGCCGACGGCCGCAAGGTGGCGGTCAAGGTGCTGCGGCCCGGGGTCGAGCGACGGGTGGCCCGCGGACTGGACTCCATGCGGCTGGGGGCCCGGCTGACCGACCGCTTCGTGCCACTGTCACGCCGACTGGAGCCGGCCGCCTTCGTCGAGACCATCGCCCGGTCGATGACACTGGAACTGGATATGCGGCTGGAGGCCGCCGCGGCGTCCGAGCTGAAGGACATCATGGCAGCCGTACATGCGGACGGCGGCGGCCACATGACGGCTCCGGCCGTGGTCTGGGACGGGGTCGGCAAGCGGGTGCTGACGCTGGAATGGGCCGTCGGCATGGCCATGACCGACCCGGCCGCCGTCGACCAGCCGGGGCTGGACCGCAACGCCCTGGCTGACAACATCGTGCGCGCCTTCCTGACCCAGGCGCTGGATCACGGCACCTTCCACGCCGATCTGCACGAGGGCAATCTGTTCGCCCGGGCCCCGGCCGAGGTGATGGCCGTCGATTTCGGCATCATCGGTCGCCTCGGTCCGGCCGAGCGACGCTATCTGGCCGAGATTCTGTGGGGGTTCCTGAGCCGCGACTATGCGCGCATCGCCCGGGTCCATTTCGAGGCGGGCTATGTGCCGCCGCACCATTCGGTCGAGGCCTTCGCCCAGGCCCTGCGTGCGGTCGGTGAGCCGGTCATCGGCAAACAGGCCAGTCAGGTGTCGATGGGGCGACTGCTGGGCCAGTTGTTCGAAATCACCGCCCTGTTCGACATGCATCTGCGGCCCGAGCTGATCCTGCTGCAGAAGACCATGGTCTCGGTCGAGGGCGTGGCCCGACGACTGAACCCCGACCACGACCTGTGGGCCGCGGCCCAGCCGGTGGTCGAACGCTGGATCCGGCGCGAGCTGGGCCCCCAGGCCCAGGTGCGCGAGGCTCTGGAGGAAGGGTTGGCGACACTGAAGGCCCTGACCCGGCTGGTGCAGAACCCGCCGGAGCCGCATACCGTCGTGGTGCAGCCAGCGACATCGCCGTGGCTGATCGCCGGGGTTACCCTCGCCCTGACCGCCGCGATCTCTGCCCTTGTTCTGTCGCTTTGGATTGCCATTCTCTGAGGCTCAAACCGGAGTTCCGTCCATGAAGACCGTAATCCTCGTCGGCCTGGCGCTGCTGGCAGCCCCTGTCGATGCCATGGCCCAGGACGGGGTCGCCGCCGCGACCCTGCCCAACAATTTCGATCGTTCCGCAGCGGTGTCCGCCGTGCCGGCACAGGCCGCGGTCCTGCCCGACGACCGTGCCGAACCGGCCCTGCGCGCCTTCATCGACCAGGCCGCCAGCGGCACGATCGACACGACCGTCCTGTCCGACGAGCTGGCCGCCGCGGTGACGGCCCAGGCGGCCCAGGTCACGCCGCTGATCCAAAGTCTCGGCGCGGTTCAGGTGGTGACGTTCGTGGGCAAGGAAAACGGAACTGACCTGTTCAGCATCCTGTTCGACAAGGCCGATACGGAATGGATAATCGGCTTCAACGCTGACGGTCGGATCGGGGCCCTGCTGTTCCGTCCGGCCGGGACGGAATAGACGCCGCCAATTCAGTCAGAAGTGCCGGGCCGTCCCCGCGCCGACTTGATGCCAGACCGCTTGGCCTTGCCCACCAGCCGCCGTTCCTTCGAGGCCCGGGTCGGCCGCGTCGGCACGCGATAGACCGGAGCCACCGAGGCGGTATCAACCATCTCCTGAAGCCGGGCGATGGCGTCGGCGCGGTTGCGCTCCTGCGAACGAAAGCGCACGGCGGTGATCAGGATGACCCCGTCCAGCGTCAGCCGGCTGCCCGCCAGCTTCATCAGCCGCGCCCGTACCGGTTCGGTCAGGGACGGCGAATTGCGCGCATCGAACCGCATCTGCACCGAGGTCGAGACCTTGTTGACGTTCTGGCCGCCCGGTCCGCCGGCGCGATAGAAGCGGAACTCCAGCTCATCTTCGGGGATGGTGGTCATGACACCTCCCGCCGGGCGCGCACCACCGCGGTGTCCAGCGCCTGAAGGAAGGCCGAGCGGTCCTTCGGACCGAACGGCGGTGGACCCGAGGTGGGCAGGCCCATGGAGCGCATGTGTTCGCCGACCAGCCGCCCGGCCAGGGCCGACCCGATCGAGTCGGGGGTGAAGGGCTGGCCATTGGGCTTCAGCGCCTGGGCCCCGGCCTTCAGACAGCGGTCGGCCAGCGGGATGTCCGAGGTGATGACGATGTCGCCCGTCACGGCGCGTTCGGCGATCCAGTCGTCAGCGATATCGGGCCCGGCGTCGACCACCACCTGTTCGATCCACGGCGCGCGCCGGGTGTTGATCCAGCCGTTGGAGACGACGAAGACCTGCAGGCCGTAACGTTCGGCCACGCGATAGACCTCGTCCTTCACCGGACAGGCGTCGGCGTCGATGAACAGGCGGGTCGTGGCAGGGGCGGGCGGGGTCATGCCCCGCCCTGTATCACTGTCCGTAGGCCGGTGGCATCCCGTTGGCCTGAACGCCGCCGGTGCGATAGCGCTCGTGCAACAGAAGCTGGCGGCTGGACATCGGCTGGGCCGCGCCACCGACATAGACGGCCTCAGCCTGACTCAGCGGTTCCAGCGGGTCACCGGACCAGATCACCACGTCCGCCGCAGCCCCGGCCTTCAACTCACCAAACTGGCCGCCCATGCCGAAGATACGAGCGGGATTAACGGTGATCGCGGCGATGGCGGCATCGTAGGACAGGCCGTGCGAGACGGCATTGCCGGCGTTGAAGCGCATTTCGCGCGCCCGGTGGATCGAGCCCTCATTGCCCTTGATGGCGATGACCACGCCGGCGGCCTGCAGGGCGGCGGCATTCTCCATCCGGGACGCCCGCATCTCGAAATTCGACGGCAGGTTGGCGGTCGGATTCAGCAGCACCGGCACATTGGCCGACGCGATCTGTGCGGCCACCAGCCAGCCCTCCTCGGCACCGTCGAGAATGACCTTCACCCCCTCCTCGCGCGCCAGACGCAGCACCTGCTGGATGTCGGCGGCACGATGCACCGTCACGATCAGCGGCATGGTGCCGTTGGCCACCGGGATCAGGGCCTCGAGATCGGCCCGCGACAGGCTGAGGTCACGCAGACCGGCCCGATCGTAGGCCCGCTGGTTACGGGCGAACAGCCGCACCTCGGCCAGGGTTTCCTTGAACTGGGTGAACTCGGCCCCGCGCGCACCGCCGGCGACGCCGGCCCCGGCCTCGCCGAACGGGGCCACCATGGCCACGCGCGCCTTGACCAGAATGTCATTGCCCTGGGCGAGGTGAACGATGGCGGCCTGACCGGCGAACAGGCCCGGTGTCTGGAAACCACCGGCTCCTGCACCGGCGAAATCGGTGTCGCCGTCATCCCGGTGATTACCGCCGCCGCCGCCCGAGTGGCTGGGGGTGACGATGGCCCGGGTCACGCCGCCCAACCGGGCGACCGGCAGGGTGATCGACCAGGGGTCGAGTCCGTAGGAGACGTCAAAGGCGGCGCTGATGGTGTTGGCACTGTTGGACAGGTCGTTCGATCCCCGCACCGAGGACACTTCCGACCCGCCGAGGCCGGAATCGACCGCGACAAAGCCGGGGGCGACGACCTTGCCCCGCGCATCAATGATCCGGGCCCCCGACGGGGCGGCCCCGGTCCCGACCGAGACGATACGGCCGTCGCGCAGGACTACGGTTCCGTTCTCGATCACCGAGGTTCCGGTCAGGACCCGGCCACCGGTGATGGCGGTCAGCTCCTGGGCCAGGGATGGTGAGGCGACGGCAAGCGCCGCAGCCGCACCGAGAATGAGGCTCTTGAGGCGCATCAGCGGGCTCCCTGACGGACGGTGGCGGCCTCGAGGCCATAGCCGGGCTGACCCAGCTCGAAATCGGACACCGGTTGATAGGCCGGGTTCATGCGGTCGAAGGCCAGGGCCCCGTCGATGAAGACCTGATCGGCGCGGGCGTAGATGCTGAACGGATCTGCACTCCAGATCACCACATCGGCGCGTTTGCCGGCTTCAAGCGAACCGGTCTGGTCGGCGATACCCAGCGAACGAGCGGCGTTCAGCGTGATCCAGCTGATGGCCCGCTCCTCGGAGATATTCATCCCGGCCCGGCGGCCGGCGGCGAGGGCCACAGCGGCTTCCTGATTCAGGCGCTGGGTCAGTTCGGCGTCATCCGAATGGATCACGGCGCAGGAGCCTTCGGGCGCATCCACCAGGGCGGCATTGGCCTCGACCGCGTCGAGCCCCTCCATCTTGAAGCCCCACCAGCCGGCCCACATGTCGGCGCAGATGCCTTCACGCGCCAGCATGGGCGCGACCTTGTAGGCCTCGATGGCGTGGTGGAAGGCCGTGATCCGGTAGCCGAACTCCTTGGCGATATCGATCATCACCGCCATCTCGTCGGCGCGATAGCAGTGGTTCTGAACCAGGATGGTGCCGTCCAGCACCCCGGCAAGGGTTTCGAGCTGGAGATTGCGGGTCGGCGGCGAACCCTCGCCGGTCTCGCGCCATTTGTCCCATTTGGACCGGTATTCCTGAGCGGCGATAAAGGCGGTGCGATAGCCGGCGACATTGCCCATGCCGGTGGCCGGCGACTGGTTGCGGCTGCCGTAGACGCGCGACGGGTTCTCGCCGCAGGCCATCTTCAAGCCATAAGGGGCACCGGGGAATTTCATGCCCTGCATGGTGATCGACGGCACATTGCGGACGGTGACGCCGCGGCCACCGAACAAATTGGCGGATCCGGGCAGGATCTGCAGCGTGGTGACGCCGCCGGCGCGGGCGGTGTTGAAGCCGGGGTCCTGGGGCCAGATCGAATGTTCGGCCCAGACCTGGGCGGTGTTGGGGTTGGTCGCCTCATTGCCGTCGCTCATCCCCTGGACGCCGGGCGAGGGATAGACACCGAGGTGGCTGTGAGTGTCGATCACCCCGGGGGTCACATAGCGGCCGCGGGCATCCACCACTCGATAACCCGCGGGCACGGGGGTCGAGGCGTCGCCGACCGCGGCGACCCGCCCGTCGGTGACGATGACCACGCCATTGTCGAATTTCGTGCCCGCTCCGGTCAGGACCGTGGCTCCGACAATGGCCATGTTCTCGCGTGGCAGGGCCGCATAGGTCGAGGGATAGGGGTCAGGATTGGTGGCAGCGTCGAGGCCGCGCGCCATGGTCCGGCCATTGCTCGCGCCGGACGCGGCCGGGGCCGACGAATCGGTCGTGCCGGTGGTGGCGCAGGCCCCCAGCGACAGTCCGCCCGCGAGAACGCAGGCGAGGACGGCGAGGCTGGAGCCCCGCAGGCGATTGACGATCATCGAATACTCCCCAGAGACCCAACCATCGCCGCCTCCGGCGATGTGTGATGGAGGGATTGGACCCCCTCGGTGCCCCGCCGTCAAAGCGGGATTCATTACAACGCCGTAAGGTTCGCCCTGACGCCATCGTCGTCCAGACCATCGACACGGATCATCTTGAGCCGCGACTGGCCGCCGCGCTGCAGCGTCACGGCGGACTTCGGCACGCCGAGGGTTTTGGCGAGAAATTTCAGCAAGGCGGCATTGGCCTCACCCTCGACCGGGCGGGCCCGCACGCGCACCTTCAGGATCGCGCGCCCCTCGGCGTCGACATCCCAGCCGTCGATGCGGTCGAGGGACGCGCCGGGGGTCAATTTGACGGCGAAACGGGCGAAATCGGACACGCCGCTCCGCCCGATGCCCCTTAACCCAGGGCCGTCATCAGTTCCGGGACGGCGACCTTGTAGTCGGCGACGATGCCGAAGTCGGCGACCTGGAAGATCGGGGCGTCGGGATCCTTGTTGATGGCGACGATGATCTTGGAATCCTTCATCCCGGCCAGATGCTGGATCGCGCCGGAGATACCGATGGCGATGTACAGGCCGGGAGCCACGACCTTGCCGGTCTGGCCGACCTGATAGTCGTTCGGCGCATAGCCGGCGTCGACGGCGGCGCGCGAGGCCCCGACGGCAGCGCCCAGCTTGTCGGCCAGCGGGTCCATCACGGCGTGGAATTCCTCGGCCGAGCCCAGCGCGCGACCGCCGGAGACGACGATCTTGGCCGCGCCCAGTTCCGGACGGTCGGACTTGACCATCTCTTCCGAGACGAAGCTGGCGCTGCGACCGGCGTCGACGACCTTGGCGGCCTCGATCGCGGCCGAACCGCCCTCTTCCGCCGCGTTGAAGGCGGTCGGGCGCACGGTGATGACCTTCTTGCCGTCCGACGACTGGACGGTCTCAAGCGCATTGCCGGCATAGATCGGACGCACGAAGGTATCGGCCGACACCACCTCGATGATGTCCGAGATCGGCGCGACGTCGAGGGCGGCGGCGATGCGCGGCATGAAATTCTTGCCGTCGGTGGTGGCCGGCGACAGGATGGCGTCATAGCCCCCGGCCATGGCGACCACGGTCGCGGCCACGGCCTCGGCCAGCTGGTGACCCAGGGCGGGGCTTTCGGCCGTCAGGACCTTGCGCACGCCCTTGATCTTCGCGGCGGCACCGGCAGCGGCCTTCGAGCCGCCGCCGAGGACCAGAACATCGACGTCCCCGGACAGGGCCAGGGCCGCCGTCACGGTCTTGTGGGTGGTGTCGCGGACGGTGTCCCCGTCACGGTCGGCGATGACGAGAACAGCCATTAGAGGACCCCCGCGGTCTTGAGCTTGGAAACCAGTTCGGCGGCGTCGGCCACAATGATGCCGGCCGTGCGCTGGGCCGGCGCGGTCACCTTGACCACCTTGAGCCGCGGGGCCGTGTCGACGCCGTAGTCGGCGACCGCCTTGACCGCGATTTCCTTCTTCTTGGCCTTCATAATGTTCGGCAGCGAGGCATAGCGCGGCGTGTTCAGGCGCAGGTCGACCGAGACCACCGCCGGCAGCGGGGCCGCCAGGGTTTGCAGACCGCCGTCGACCTCGCGGGTCACCGTGGCCTTGCCGTCGGCGATGACGAGCTTGCCGGCGAAGGTGGCCTGGGGCCAGTCCAGCAGGGCCGCCAGCATCTGGCCGACGGCATTGTTGTCCCCGTCGATCGACTGTTTGCCGAGCAGCACCAGGTCGGGCTTCTCCTCGTCCACGACCGCCTTCAGCAGCTTGGCGACAGCCAGCGGCTCGAGATCGGTGTCGGACTGGATCAGGATGCCACGGTCGGCCCCCATGGCCAGGGCCGTACGGATGGTCTCCTGGGCCTGGGTCACGCCGATCGACACCACGACGATCTCGGTCGCCGTTCCGGCCGCGTGATGCTCCTTGCCTTCCTTCAGGCGTACAGCCTCCTCGACGGCGATCTCGTCGAAGGGGTTCATGCTCATCTTGACGTTGGCCAGATCGACGCCGGTCTGGTCAGACTTCACTCGAGCCTTGACGTTATAGTCGATCACCCTTTTGACAGGGACGAGAACCTTCATGAGCCTACCCACACAAGTGCCGGAATGTTGCGGCAGGGAATGGAACGGCCGGAAGGGCCTGTCAACGTAACGTGGGGTCAATCCCTTGCCGCAAGCCGCCCCTGAACCGACCGGAACCCTGTCATGAACCGCCTGTTGACGATGAAACGGCTGAGCACCCTGTTCCTCGGACTGTTCGCCATACTGGTCGGCGGGGCCTTCGCCTACCAGGCGCTCTGGACCGCACCGGGCGAACGCTGCGAGGAGAGCGGCCGCTGGTGGGCCAACGAGGGCCGTATCTGCGCCCAGCCGATCTCGATCGCCGAGATCACCGGCCGCCCCCTGCCTGGAAAGCGGGCTGAGGAGTCCGCCGAGAAAAACCGCGAACTGGTGCGGATCGAGGATGAGATCGCCGCCCAGAAACGCGCCCGCGATGCTGAAACTGAAATCCAGCGGGCCCGACTGGCTGCCAGCCGGGGTCGCTAGACCATTTTTGTTTCAGGTCGACTCGACCTGAATCCAAAAAATGGTCCAGATTCAAACTGGAGCGAAATCTGAGCCGAGTTGGACTGCGTCCAACTCAACCGATTTCGCTCCAGGAGGTCAGCGGGTCGCGCCGGGGGTCCACAGGACGTCCCCCGCCCCGTTGGCATTGGCCCGACGGGCGGCCACGAACAGATGGTCTGACAGGCGATTGAGGTAACGCACTGCCGCCGGCGTGACGGTCGCGCCGGTCTCGGCCAGCCGCACCGCCTCGCGTTCGGCCCGGCGACAGACGGTCCGGGCCAGATGCAGGTGCGCAGACAGGGGCGCGCCGCCCGACAGGATGAAGCTGTCCAGCGGCTTGAGACAGTCGTTCATCCAGTCGATCTCGGCCTCGATCCGCTCGACCTGGCTGTCGATGATCCGCAGCGCCTCCCATTTCGGCTCTGGGTCGTGCGGCGTGGACAGGTCCGCGCCGAGATCAAACAGCTCGTTCTGGATCCGGCCCAGCATGGCGTCGATCCGGTCGTTCTGGCCCGAATGCAGCCGGGCGACCCCGATGACGGCGTTCAGCTCGTCCACCGCCCCGTAGGCCTCGACCCGGACATCGGTTTTGGACACCGGCGCGCCCGAGGCCAGCCGCGTGGACCCGTCATCACCCGTGCGAGTGTAGATCCGGTTCAGAACAACCATTCGCTAGTTCCCGCCCTCAGCCACCGTGCGACGACTTCCACCACAGGCCGGTCATCAACAGCACGACGGCCACGGCCTGCAACACCACCCGCAGACGCATCAATTTGTTGGAGTGGGTACGCCCGTATTCACCGCCGCGAAAAAGGGCATGTATGCCGAATCCCAGCGTGACCGTGACGGCGGCGACCGCCAGCAGGATCAGGATCGTAAAGACGTTTTGCATAAAGCCCTTCTAGGCCCGACCGCGGCCGGTGGCCAGCCGGGCTGTTGCGCGACACGGCACCGCAGCCGATCCGCCTGAAAATCGACGACACACTAAACAGTCGGTCACCATTTTCTGCCACGGTGGCGGCGAGAAGCACCATGACCGATCGCACGATCCGCAGTCTAGCCTACCTGCACCGTTCGGCCTCAACCGCGCGGCTGCTCAACCTGCACCGGGTGCATGCCGAATATGGAGATACCGACGCCTGGGCCGAACACCCCATGTTTCTCGCCTCACCGCTGAACCGTGCCATGGTGATCAAGCACCGGCTGCGTCGTAATGAGCTGGATGTGTTTGCCGGCCGACGCCATGTCGCAACCAAACTGGTCATTCCGATCAACGCCGACGACCTGAGCGCCGGTGGCAGCTATGTCTTCGTCGACCAGATCGACTTCGACAAGGTCATGCTGGAAACGTTCGGCATGAACTCGAGTCACCCTGACCTCGAAACCCTTCGCTTCATGGACCAGCTGCCCTCACTGGACCCGTTCCTGTTGCGCGAACAGCTGAGACGGGGCGGCATAGAACCGGCTCCCTGCTATTTCGGCATCAGCACCGCCGACACGGAAAGAATGGCCGATTTCGTCGAGCAGGAGATCATGCCGCTGGTCACGCTCAGCCTGGGATCCGCCGGTTCGTCCGCGGGTCAGGCCCAGGTTCTGACCGAGAAGATTCTGTCCAATGCGCCGGGCGACCGCATGGAGGCCCTGCGTGAGGCCCTGCGGCTGCCGCCAGAGGAATATCTGGAGGGCGTGTTCTGCTGGAAGGGCTTCCTCTACTACAAATGGGTTCTGACCACCCTGAGCGACGAAATCGCCGACGTGGTCGAGGCTATCGCCACCATCAAACCTATCGGGACGGCCGAGCCACATATTCGCGACCGCCTGATCCGCAGCCGGGAGGTGCTGAGCGACAGCATCTTCCGGACCTGTGACGATGTGGCCCTGACCATCCAGGTCTATGACAAGGCCTACGCCAGCCTGATGGTCGAAGGAGGCTCGACCAAATTCCGCGAATTCCTGATTGATTCCCCGAGCATGTTCCGCCGACTGGGCGATCAGCTGGGGGCGATCCAGCACATCATCAGTTTCTGGCGGTTCCGCTTCGGCCGGAATCAGGCCCCGGTCGAGGTCGGTGAACTGCTCGACATTTTCATGGATTTCGAAGCCGGCCTGGCCGTTCGCGGCGACGTTCAACCGACCTATCAATTACAGGCCTGAATTCCGCGACCGTAGCCGCGCCAGGTCACCACAACGAACACGCAGGGGGCCGGTGGATTTCCACCGGCCCCCTTTTCTTTATTCCGTAACGCCCGCGGAACGGACGAAGAAGCCGGATCAAGCCGGGGCAAAACCCAAGCCCTGCTCTAGTAGCGGTAATGATCCGGTTTGAACGGCCCCTTGGTCGGGACCGAGATGTAGGCGGCCTGTTCCTTCGACAGGGTCGTCAGCTTCGCGCCCAGCTTGGCCAGGTGCAGCATCGCGACCTTCTCGTCGAGATGTTTGGGCAGGACATAGACCTGGTTCTCGTACTTGGCCTTGTTGGACCACAGCTCCATCTGCGCCAGCGTCTGGTTGGTGAACGATGCCGACATCACGAACGACGGATGGCCCGTGGCATTGCCCAGATTCACCAGACGTCCCTGCGACAGCAGGATGATCTTGTTGCCGCCCGGGAATTCGATGTGGTCGACCTGGGGCTTGATCTCGTCCCATTTGAAGTTTTTCAGACCGGCGACCTGAATCTCGGAATCGAAGTGGCCGATGTTGCAGACGATGGCATTGTTACGCATCCGGCGCATGTGATCGACGGTGATCACGTCCTTGTTGCCGGTGGCCGTGACGAAGATGTCGGCCTTGTCGCAGACGTCGTCGAGGGTCTGGACGTCATAGCCCTCCATTGCCGCCTGCAGGGCGCAGATCGGGTCGATTTCGGTGACGATGACGCGGGCGCCGCCGTTGCGCAGCGAGGCAGCCGAACCCTTGCCGACATCGCCGTAGCCGCAGACCACGGCGACCTTGCCGGACAGCATGACGTCGGTGCCGCGGCGGATGGCGTCGACCAGCGATTCACGGCAGCCATACAGGTTGTCGAACTTGGACTTGGTAACGCTGTCGTTGACGTTGATGGCGGGGAAGGGCAGCTCGCCCTTTTCGGCCATCTGGTACAGGCGGTGGACGCCGGTGGTGGTCTCTTCCGACACGCCGCCGATGGCGTCGCGGATCGCCGAATAGAAGCCCGGCTTCTCCTTGATGTAGCGCTTCATCACCGAATAGAGGGCTTCCTCCTCCTCGTTTTCCGGATTGTCGAGCACTGAGATGTCCTTCTCGGCCTTGGGACCGAGCACGCACAGCAGGGTGGCATCGCCGCCGTCGTCGAGGATCAGGTTCGGATAGCCGCCGTCGGCCCATTCAAAGATCTTGTGGGCATAGTCCCAGTACTCAACCAGGGTCTCGCCCTTGGTCGCGAACACCGGCGTACCCGAAGCGGCGATGGCGGCAGCCGCGTGGTCCTGGGTCGAGAAGATGTTGCACGAGGCCCAGCGGACGTCGGCACCGAGGGCCTCCAGTGTCTGGATCAGCACGGCGGTCTGGATGGTCATGTGCAGCGAGCCGGCAATGCGGGCCCCCTTCAGGGGCTTGGCGGCACCGAACTCCTCGCGCAGGGCCATCAGGCCCGGCATCTCGGTTTCAGCAATGGCGATTTCCTTGTTGCCGAACGGGGCAAGCGAAATATCGCGGACGATGTAGTCGGTCATGAGGGGGGTCTCTCACCAATCGGGGGAAATTCAGGATGGGAGGTCTATAACCCGCCGGTGCTTAAGGGGCAATGAACACATAAGGATATCCTTATGTCTTTTTGGACCCGCTGCCGCCTTGCACTTGCCAAGAGCCGGGATCCAACGCTTCATTTAAACACGGAGGGTCGAGACCGGGATGGTCACACGACGCATACTGATTGCCACCGCCGCCAGCCTTGCGGCCGATCCCCTGCCCGCCCTCGCGTGGCAGGAGTCCTTCGATTCCGAGGCTCTGCATCGTGGGCGCGCGACCGTGTCGGTGTTCCTGAACGGCGAAGGTCCCTTCAACTTCATGGTGGACACGGCCGCCAACGCCTCGGTCATCTCCAGCGATGTCGCAGAGCGTCTGCAGCTGGAGTCGCTCGGCGAGATTGGAATGCACACCCTCGTCGCGCGCGAAGTCGTGCCCGCCGTCCGCGTCTCCCGAATGGAGAGCGGAACGCTGGATGCCCGTAACGTTACCCTTGCCGTCGGACAGCGGACCGCCATGGCCGGTCTGGATGGCATGCTTGGATGCGACCTGCTGGTCGACCGGAAGCTGATTCTCAATTTTCGCGGGACCCAGCGGGTTCGCATCGCGCGGTCCAACTCTCCCCCGAGAGGGTTTCTCGGCAGACGCTCTTCAGGCATCCCTTTGGTCGTTGCCGGAGAGCGACTTATGGGGAGCCTGCTGATGATCCCCGCCCGGATCGGCCGCGCCTCCACCGTCGCCATCATCGATTCCGGAGCTGACGGCACGATTCTGAATCGTGCCGCCGCCGAGGTCGGTCGCGCCACCCTTCTGGTTCCCGGTGACGGACAAATCATCAGACGCGTTCAAAGCCCTACGGGGGAAGTGACGACGGGCAGGGCAATGCTCCTGCCGTCACTGAATTTCGCAGGCATAACAATCTCCGACCTCGCGGTGGCTGTCGGTGACTTCCATAGCTTCCGGGTCTGGGGACTCGAAGATCAGCCTGCGATGCTCATCGGTCTGGATGTCCTCCGGCTCTTCAGCTCGGTCCACATCGATCTTCGGCGCAGCGAACTCAGCCTCTACGTCTGAATCCCTTGCACGCAAGAGCGTCGCGTCTATACAGCGCCTTATGATCGAAACCTCTGTCCCGCGCCACGACTGGACTCTCGACGAAGTCGAGGCCCTGTTCGCTCGCCCTTTCATGGAGCTGGTGTTCGAAGCCGCGACGGTGCACCGGCACTGGTTCGATCCATCCGAAGTCCAGAAGAGCCAGCTGCTGTCGATCAAGACCGGCGGCTGCGCCGAGAACTGCGGCTATTGCAGCCAGTCGGCCAGTTTCGATACCGGGCTGAAGGCGGAAAAACTGATGGACGCCACGGCCGTGATTGCCGAGGCCATGGCGGCCAAGGCGAGTGGGGCCAGTCGCTTCTGCATGGGAGCCGCCTGGCGCGAGCTCAAGGATCGCGACACCCCGAAGCTGGCCTCCATGATCGCCGGGGTGAAGGCCCTCGGCCTCGAGACCTGCGCCACCCTGGGCATGCTGAACGCGGACCAGGCGCGCCAGCTGAAGGATGCCGGGCTCGACTTCTACAATCACAACCTCGACACCGGGCCGGAGTATTATGCCCAGGTCGTCACCACCCGGACCTACCAGGACCGGCTCGACACCCTGCAGCATGTCCGGGACGCCGGCATGAGCACCTGCTGCGGCGGCATCGTCGGCATGGGGGAGGCCCGGCGCGACCGGGCCAGCCTGTTGCACGCCCTGGCCACCCTGCCCGAACACCCCGACAGCCTGCCGGTCAATGCTTTGGTGCCGGTCACCGGTACACCGTTGGGCGACCGGGTCCTCGCTGTCGGCGAGATCGATCCGATCGAATTCGTCCGCACCGTCGCCGTCGCCCGCCTCGTGTGCCCCAAGGCCATGGTCCGGCTGTCGGCCGGGCGCGAGACCATGACCCCGGAAATGCAGGCCCTGTGCTTCCTCGCCGGGGCCAACTCCATCTTCGTCGGCGGCAAGCTCCTGACCACACCCAATCCGGAACAGGACGAGGATGCAGCCCTGTTCGCCCTGCTGGACCTGCGCCCGATGGAGCCGATCACCGTAACGACACCTTAAGCGGCGGTGACTATCGTCCAGGCATGGATCGTCGCAAACTTCTCGGCCTCGCCGCTCTTGCCGCATCGACTGCCGTTCCCGCCCGGGCCTCGAGCAGCGAAGGCGACAGCACGTCGACCAGCACCTACATCCGCTTTCCGATGGTCACGGCCACCATCCTGCGGACGGGGGGGCGACGCGGGGTGATGACAGTGGAGACCGGCGTCGATGTCGCCGACGCCGCCCTGCACAGCCGTGCCGCACATTCCGCCCCGAGGTTGCGCGCTGCCTACAATATAGTGGTTCAGCGCGCTGCCGGAGCCATGCTGCCGGGAACGGCTCCGAACGTTGATCGGCTGGTGACCCAGCTCCAGGCGGCGACCGACGCCACCCTTGGCCGTCCCGGGGCGAAATTGCTGATTGGCACAGTGATGGTGGTTTGAACGCGCCCGGCGGATATCGCCTGTCAGGGCGAGCGGTCGATCCGGAGCCTTTTCGTTTCTGACGGCCTCGGCCAGCCCCCGGAAAAAGGTCCGGGTTTATCTAGTCCTTCGTCGGACTGACCTGGTCGACATTGCCGTAGGTCAGGGCCAGGAAAACGTCTTCCAGGTCCGGATCCTCGGTGGTGATGTCGGCGATGGTGATCCCGGCCGCGCGCACCGCCGCCAGCACCTGTTCGACCGAAGACTTCCCCTTGCGATAGGTGACGGAAAAGGCCCCGTTCGGACGGGCCACGACGTCGAACCCCCTTAGCACCGGCGGCGGCGTCTGTGCCGTCTCCGGCGTGACGATGACGTTGCGAGTGTCCAGTCGCCGAAGCAGCTGTGGCGTCGGCTCGCAGGCCACGACCTCGCCCCGGTTCATGATGGCGATGGTGTCGCAGAGCTCCTGGGCCTCCTCCAGATAGTGGGTGGTCAGCAGGATGGTCACACCCTCGGCGTTGATGCGGCGGACGTATTCCCACAGCTGGCGGCGCAGCTCGACGTCGACCCCGGCCGTGGGTTCATCGAGGATCAGCACCGGCGGATTGTGCACCAGGGCCTTGGCCACCATCAGTCGCCGCTTCATACCCCCCGACAGGGCCCGGACATAAGCGTGCGCCTTGTCCGACAGGCCGAGCGCCGCCAGCAGTTCGTCGGAGCGGCGTTCGTTCGCCGGCACGCCGTAGAATCCGGCCTGAACCTCCAGCGCCTCGCGCGGGGTGAAGAAGACGTCGGCGACGATCTCCTGCGGCACCACGCCGAGGGCGGCGCGGGCGTCGCGCGGGTCGCGGTCGATATCGCGCCCCCAGATGGCGGCCGTGCCGCCAGTCTTGTTGACGACACCGGCCAGGATATTGATCAGGGTCGACTTGCCCGCGCCGTTGGGTCCCAGCAGACCGAACATGGAGCCGCGGGGGATAACCAGATCGACGCCGCGCAGGGCGGTCTTGGGCGGCGATTTGCGGGAACCAGCATAGGTCTTCTCGAGACCGTGAACCTCGATGGCGTTGACGGGCAGAGCTTCGGTTTCGGTCATCAACAGTCCATGCCTCAGGGCCCCGATCGACGCGAAGCGCGGCCAGTCACCAATAAATTGACGCCTGTCGGCGCGACGCATAGGTATGCGCGGCGATCCGTTCCGCCAAGGTCACGAGCTGAAAATGCCCCCGCGCCATATCACTGCGATCATCCCGCCGCCCGAACAGATCGTGGTCGCCACCAAACGTGTCGCCTGTGACGGCGGCGGCGGGGCTCTGGGTCATCCGCTCGTCTACATGGACATGGGCGAGGATGATTTCGTCGAGTGCGGCTATTGCGACCGCCGTTTCGTGCTGTCGGACCACCCGCTGCCCGAGAACGAATATCTCGATCCGGCCGCCCGTCCGCCCGAAGCCCACTGAGTCGACGGAGGTCGGATGCGCTTTCTGCACACCATGGTTCGCGTGACCGACCTCGACGCATCCCTGCATTTCTACTGCGACCTGCTGGGCCTGACCGAGGTCCGGCGGATGGAGAACGAGCCCGGGCGCTTCACCCTGGTCTTTCTCGCCGCCCCCGCCGACGTCGAGCGCTCGGCGGCAGAACGGTCGCCCGAGGTCGAACTGACCTTCAACTGGGACCCCGAACCCTATGACGGCGGTCGCAATTTCGGCCACCTCGCCTACAAGGTCGCGGACATCCATGCGGCCTGCCAGCGGCTGATGGACGGCGGCGTGATCATCAACCGGCCGCCACGCGACGGCCGCATGGCCTTCGTCCGCTCGCCCGACGGCATCTCGATCGAACTGCTGCAGGAAGGGCCGGCCCTGACCCCGGTTGAGCCGTGGCTGTCGATGCCCAATACCGGAAGCTGGTAACCGTCACGGTCCGGGCCTGAGGGCCCGTCGAAGACGATGACGCCGCCGCGCGCGACGCCTATGGTCGCCGGATGAGCGCCACCGAATCTGACACCCCGACGACCGCCCCGATGCGCCTGTGGCTGATCGATGCCTCGGCCTACATCTTCCGCGCCTACCACGCCCTGCCGCCGCTGACGCGCAAGTCGGACGGGCTGCCGGTGGGGGCGGTGCAGGGGTACTCAAATATGCTGTGGAAGCTGCTGCAGGACATGAAGGGGCACGACGGGCCGACGCATCTGGTGGCGGTGTTCGATCATTCGGAGCGGACGTTCCGGAGCGAGATGTTCCCGGCCTACAAGGCGCACCGGCCGCCGGCGCCGGAGGATCTGGTGCCGCAGTTTGCCTTGGTGCGGGAGGCGACGGCGGCGTTCGGGGTGCATTGCGTCGAGTTGCCCGGCTACGAGGCCGACGATCTGATCGCGACCTATGCCTGTCGGGCGCGGGAGGCGGGGGGCGAGGCGGTCATCGTCTCCAGCGACAAGGACCTGATGCAGCTGATCGGCGGCGGGGTCGTGATGTACGACCCGATGAAGGACCGGCGGCTGGAAGAGGAGGCGGTGTTCGACAAATTCGGGGTCACGCCCGACCGGGTCGTCGATGTCCAGGCCCTGATCGGCGACACCTCGGACAATATTCCCGGCGCGCCCGGCATCGGGGTCAAGACCGCGGCCCAGCTGATCCTGGAATACGGCGATCTGGAAACCCTGCTGGCCCGGGCGTCCGAGATCAAACAGAACAAGCGGCGCGAGACCCTGATCGAGTTCGCCGACCAGATCCGCATGAGCCGCGACCTGGTCACCCTGGTGTGCGACCTGCCCCTGCCCGCCCCGGTCGAGGCATTCGCGGTGCGCGACCCCGACCCGGCCACCCTGTCGGCC
This sequence comes from uncultured Brevundimonas sp., assembly GCF_963974615.1. Classification (GTDB taxonomy): domain Bacteria; phylum Pseudomonadota; class Alphaproteobacteria; order Caulobacterales; family Caulobacteraceae; genus Brevundimonas. The sequence goes on along the minus strand of NZ_CAXBDH010000008.1, from coordinate 58,401 downwards.
TTTCTGGAGCTGATGGAGTTCCGCAGCCTGCAGAGGCGCGTCGGCGACGGCAAGGCCAGCGCCCATGACGGCTCGGCCTTCGAGCCCAAATCGGCACAGGGCGCCTCTGGCACCCTCTCGGCCCCGGTGGCCAGCCCGCGCCATGGCCCCCAGCCGGTCCGGGCCGATGTGGCGATCCAGCCCTTCGACACGGCCGCCTATGACTGTGTGCAGACGCTGGAGCAGCTGGACGCCTGGATCGCCCGCGCCCGTGAGGCCGGGATCATCGGCTTCGACACCGAGACCGACGCCCTGTCGGCCACCCATGCCGGGCTGTGCGGCCTGTCGCTGGCGGTCGGGCCCAACCAGGCCTGCTATATTCCCCTCAGCCACGCCCATCCCGAGATGGCCGGGGCCGGGGGGCTGGATTTCGGCGACACCCCCGACACCCGCGCCCCGATCGTCCAGATCGACGCCGCCACCGCCCTCGAACGGCTCAAACCCCTGCTGGAGGACCCGGCGGTGCTGAAGGTCGGCCAGAACATCAAATACGACCTGGCGGTGATGGCGCGCCACGGCGTGAACGTCGGGCCGATCGCCGACACCATGCTGATCTCCTATGTGCTGGAGGGCGGGCTGCACGGCCACGGCATGGACGAGCTGTCGCGCCTGCACCTGGGGCATGAGCCGATCCCGTTCAAAGCGGTGTGCGGCACCGGCAAGGCCCAGATCTCGTTCAGACATGTGCCGCTGGAACCGGCCACCGCCTATGCGGCCGAGGACGCGGATGTGACGCTGCGGCTGTTCAGGATTCTGTATCCGCGCCTGGCCCCGGCCGGGCTGATGACCGTCTATCAGACGCTGGAGCGCGGCATGCCGGCGGTGCTGGCGCAGATGGAGCTGCACGGCATCCGCGTCGACCCGGCGCGGCTGAAACGCCTGAGCCACGAGTTCGGGCTGAAGATGGTCGAGCTGGAGGCCCGGGCCCACAGCCTGGCCGGGCGGCCGTTCAATGTCGCCAGCCCCAAACAGCTGGGCGAGATCCTGTTCGGCGAAATGGCCCTGCCCGGCGGCAAGAAGACGGCCGGGGGCCAGTGGGCCACCGACGCCGCCGTGCTGGACGAACTGGCCCTGACCCATGAGCTGCCGCGCGTGCTGCTGGACTGGCGCCAGCTGGCCAAGCTGAAGGGCACCTATACCGATGCGCTGAGCGCGGCCCTGGACCCCGGCACCGACCGCGTCCACACCAGCTATCAGCTGGCCGCGGCCAGCACCGGGCGGCTGGCCAGTTCCGACCCCAATCTGCAGAACATCCCGATCCGCACCGAGACCGGCCGCCAGATCCGCCAGGCCTTCATCGCCGCGCCGGGCCATGTGCTGATCAGCGCCGACTATTCCCAGATCGAGCTGCGGCTGCTGGCCCATATCGGCGACATTCCCGAGCTGAAACGCGCCTTCAAGGCCGGGCAGGACATTCACGCCGCCACGGCCAGCGAGATGTTCGGCGTGCCGGTCGAGGGCATGCCGGCCGAGACGCGCCGCCGCGCCAAGGCCATCAATTTCGGCATCGTCTATGGCATCAGCGCCTTCGGCCTGGCGGCGCAGCTGAACATTCCGAGGGAAGAGGCCGGCGCCTATATCAAGACCTATTTCGACCGCTTCCCCGGCATCCGCGACTATATGGAGGCGATCAAGGCCGAGGTGCGCGAGGCCGGATACGTCTCCACCGTGTTCGGCCGCCGCATCCACATCCCCGCCATTCACTCAAAATCGGGGGCCGAGCGCCAGTTCGGCGAACGCGCCGCCATCAACGCCCCGATCCAGGGCGCGGCCGCCGACATCATCCGCCGCGCCATGATGCGGATGCCGGGGGCGCTGGTCGAGGCGGGGTTTGGGCCGGGGTCAGGGTCCGAGGTGAAGATGCTGCTGCAGGTGCACGATGAACTGATCTTCGAGGCGCCGGAGGGAGTGGCCGAGGCCGCCATCGCCGTGATCAGGCGGGTGATGGAGGGGGCGGGGGACCCGGCCGTGGCTCTGTCGGTGCCGTTGGTGGTCGATGCGCGGGCGGCGGGGAACTGGGATGAGGCGCATTGACCCTTTCAGATTGGATTCCCGTAGGCTTCCTGACCGCCGTTATTGGGAGGCACCCTAGTCGATCTCCACCGAGAACGAGTTGGTTGAAAGTCTAGCCCGGCGGATCGGCAGGGCCCTGAGCGGGGAAGCGGCGACCAAGCGTTTGACCCTGTCAATATCCTCTGAGGCCATCCGAGGACCAACGATCACCGAGATTAGGCCGAGCGGATTGAAGCTGGCGCTGCTTTGGCTGTTAGCGTTGTAGACAGATCGAATTTCGTTCTCGTAAGCCCATTCGCGCGCCTTAGAAAAGTAGATCAGTTTGTCACTTTCTGCTTCGGCCACGACCCAGCTGTCGTCGCGATGCGGATTGGAAAGTCTCAGCGCCAGGCTCAACGGATAGGTCGGTCTCTGCTCGGAATATGTGACGAAACCAGTTTTGCCCGATTTATGGCTGAAGGCCCGTCCGACGAAGTGCAGGCAGGCACCTTGGTAGCTGTGTGCATAGTGCGACCATAGCAGGGGCGAATCCGAGCGCTCGCAGAACGACACGACCCGCGAATAGCGCGTGATCCTTGCCAGATACTCCTCCGCCACCTGCCTATGCGGAGCCATGTCGGGAAAATTTTCCTCCACGCCTGCGGGGAGCTTCTGGAGTTTCAGCAAGAGTCCGTTGAATCCAGTGGCCGCGGCAACTGTGTCGGCGCGAAGGTCATCAAAGATAAACGGTGACAGCTCGAACGGATCGTTGAGGGCGTTGGCCGTAGCACCGACCAACTCGTGCTGGTTCAGCGTGCGCTCGAAATAGTCCCATGAAGTCTTGGTATTCAGGCCGACATATTTGAAGGCTGAGTGATGGTCACCCGGCCTCGTCAGGCGGCTTATGGGCACCGCGTCGTGTAGATTGTCAGCAGTCGACAAAGACGAATCCCGGCTTCCTCACGTTCACTCTACTGCTCACTGGAGAGTTGGCAATCCGTGAGATTTGAACAGTCTCGAGCATCCGAGAGCGATCCTCAAAACGCGGCACCTTAAGTCAGCAGCAGTCGCTTAAGCGACCCCTCACGCCATCGCCACATCCCCGCTCGCCCCATATGACCGCGTCCAGAAGGTCACCCGCTCCGGGCAGCCCATGCGCCGACATGTCGTGCTGCGCCCCACAGCACTCCGCACGGGCCGCGTTCGCGGGCGACTCCAAGGAAATTTGCGTCACTCCTTTTGGCCGGTGCGGCAGCTAGCGCCCCTCCACCGCTTCGCGGTCCCCCTCCCCATGGAATGGGGAGGAGACGGGGCGGCGATCATATCGGTGACGCCGCCGAAATGATGGATGTTGCCCCCGTCAGGCGACGCGGATCGCCGGTGAAAAACAGGCCCGATTGTTGAAATTTTCACCGATCGGGGGCATATAGGCGGGGCAAAGTCCTTCCTGTGTCCCGAACTGTCGCCGTATGGCGCGCGTGCCCCGGTTCCGCCGGGGATAGGGGCCGGGAAGGCACCTCTTCTTTCATTGAAAGCGCCAGACGTCGTCCAGACGCGGGCGAAGCATGTCGCGCCAGCGATGGGCGTCGCGGCGGTCGGTTCGAAAGGACCGCGCGATGGCACCGGCGCACATATCGGCAAGCTGGATCAGCGGATCGGTCTTTGAATCCGAGAAGCGACAATCCCGAACCGCGCCGTCGCGAACCTTGCGACGAATGGCCACCGACAGCTTCTGACGGAACGCCCGGTCGCCGGAGCCGTCGATGATGACCCTGGCGTTGGTCAGGCGGCCGTTGTCGTGGCGCAGCATCTGTTTGACGAAGAATTCGTAGAAGCTCTCCTTTTCCGATCGCAGCACGGCAGAGTGAATCCGCGCCTTTTCAACCACGATGGCGCGGACACGGAAGGGGCCTGCGGCGACGGCGCGAAAAAAGCGGTCCCGAACCTCATCCCGGCTCTTGCTGAATTTGAACTCGCCCTTGTGCAGCAGGCGCGCGGCCGACCCCTTGATCAGGTCGCGCGTCAGGGCCGCATCGTCGGCGTCCTGAAAAATGACCATCGCGGCGACGAACACGGGCGAACTGCCGCGTTCGACCCTGAATCCCGCATCGCCACTCTCGTCGATATAGACAAGCATGACGCGATCTTCTCCCCGTTCAGGCGGTCGTGGAAGGGGTCGGTGGCGGATTCACCGCCCTGATCGTTCTATTTATGAGGGAACGGCGGCTGCGACGCGGCCTCACCTGCGTCAGACGCATTTTTGCTGAGCGCTAGCGCTCGCGACGCGGTCGCTCACTGCTTGAGCGCCCACCCCACCCGCCTCAGATCAATCCCCGCCGCCTTTTGCAGGATGGCGTCGGGGGAGAGGCGTTCGATCTCGGCCAGCACGGTGCCGAGGCCGGCGCGGCCGTCGGCGCTGGTCAGGTCGAGGCCGCGCAGGGCCTGGACCAGGCGGGCGGTGGGGTCGGTTTCCGGCATGATAAACTCCTGAACTGAAACGACCGACCCGGGGCCATCCAGAGCATCCGCGGCGCGGCCCGGCAAGCGGAATGTTCCGGCTTTGTTCCGATTTCCCACAGGGACGGCCCCGTTCTCAAAAACCGCTCATCCCCGCGCAAGCGGGGACCCGGTGTTTTGGGCGCTCCGGTCTGGAGGTCGGGGCGCGCCCGGCAATCCCCCGCACCCTGCCTTACGAAAGGACTGGGTCCCGGCTTGCGCCGGGATGAGCGGAAATGGGGGATACGGGCACGGTCCCGGGGTTTTTCCGGTGCGAGGTCAATCGGCAAAACCCGCGCCCTTTTTCACGCCCCCACAGGGTTTGCGGGATTCGACCCACCCCTGGTCCCGGGCCGTGCCAGACTGTGCGCCTCCGGACCCGGCCCAGCCGGACCCGGGGCGGTCGATCCGGACGCTTCGGACTATCCGGACTATCCGGACTATCCGGACTCTTCGGACGGTGTTTTTTGGGAGTTAGCCCGCGGCGAAGCCGCCTGGCCGCGTCGGGTCGAGAAGGCGGAGCCTTCTGACCGCGGCCCAACAGGAATGATCGGCGTCCCCCCGCTCGCGGGATCGGCCCGCCGCTGCTAGACGACGCCGATGACCACCAACACCTATGACACCCTGATCGTCGGGGCCGGGGCGGCCGGGATGATGTGCGCGATCGAGGCGGGGCGACGCGGGCGGCGGGTGCTGGTGGTCGACCATGCGCGGGCGCCGGGCGAGAAGATCCGCATCTCGGGCGGGGGGCGCTGTAATTTCACCAATACGGGGACGGGGCCGGGGAATTTCCTCGGTGAGAACCCGCGCTTCGCCACCTCGGCGCTGAAGCGGTTTTCGCAGCATGATTTCATCAAGCGCGTCGATCAGGCGGGCATCGCCTGGCACGAGAAGACCCAAAATGGACGTTCATTGGGCCAGCTGTTCTGTGATGACTCGGCCAAGCTGATCGTCCGTATGCTGACCGATGCGATGGCCGGGGCCGGGGTGGTGCTGCGCACCGGGACCGGGGTGACCTCGGTGGCGCGGGCCGGAGACGGGTTCGCGGCGGTACTGTCGGACGGCACGGCGGTGACGGCAAGCGCGCTGGTGCTGGCCAGCGGCGGCCGCTCGATCCCCAAGATGGGCGCCACCGGCTGGGCCTATGACACCGCGCGGGCGTTCGGGCTGCGGGTGACGGAGACGCGCCCGGCGCTGGTGCCCCTGACCTTCGAGACCGGCCTGCTGGAGACCCTGCTGCCGCTGGCGGGGGTGGCGGTGGATGTCAGTGTCACCAACCAGCCCTCCAAAGACCCTGACGGGGCCTCAAGTAGCGCGAAGCGCGATAGGCCCACATTCAAGGAAGCCATGCTGTTCACCCATCGCGGGCTGTCGGGACCGGCGATATTGCAGATCAGCTCCTACTGGCGCGAGGGCGAGGCGATCACGCTCAGCATGGCCCCGGGCGTCGACGTGCTGGCGCGGCTGAAGGCGGCGCGCGAGGAGAACGGCGGCAAGGCGGCGGTGCATACGGCGCTGGGGCATATCGTACCGCGGCGGCTGGCCGAGAGCCTGTGCGCCCGCGAGGAGATTTCGGGCAAGCTGGCCGAGGTCGGGGGCAAGGCGCTGATCCGGCTGGACGCGGCGGTCAACGCCTGGACGGTCAAGCCGGTCGGGTCCGAGGGCTATCGCACGGCCGAGGTCACCCTGGGCGGGGTGGCCACCGACCAGCTGGACCAGCAGACCATGGCCGCCAAGACCGTGCCCGGCCTGTATGTGATCGGCGAGGCGGTCGACGTCACCGGCTGGCTGGGCGGCTATAATTTCCAGTGGGCCTGGTCGTCGGGCTGGGCCGCCGGACAGGTCTGCTAGACGGCCCCGTTTCCGGGGCGAAGATCTGAGCTTGGACGCAAGGGCGTCCAGACCGATTTCGCCCTAGGCCGCGAGGCCGGCGGCCTTCATCAGATCGCGCAACGGGGCCAGGGCGGCGGGGTCGGCGGCCAGGGTGGCGCGCGAATCCGGGGCCCGCAGCAGCCGCAGAACCTCGGCCTTGCCGCGTTCGGTGGCCGGGCCGAAGGGCGCGGTCTCGCCGGCGGCGACGTGCAGCAGCAGCGACAATTTCCGCTGCAACGGCACCGGCGCGCGGGCGATCTTGGACAGGACCTTGCTCTCGACCTCGACCGCACTGCCGACGTTGCCGATGATGTCGGACAGGACCTCGGTGTCCCGCTCGGACAGCGCCGCCCCGCGCACTGACCGCTGCAGCCGGCCGAGCACCGCCAGGCGCTGGGCCCCCGAGAGTCCCGGGGCCCGCATCTCGCCCTCAAAGCGTAGCGAGCGGAGGCAGGCCGAGAGCCAGCGCGCGGCCGCGCGCTTGTTGGCCAGGCCGGTGACGTTCTCGCACAGGCGGGTCAGTTGCTCGGCCTCACACAGCGCCGTGGAGCAGCTCTTGACGAAGGCGGCGACGAAATCGGCGGTGACCAGATTCTTGGAGCGTTCACAGAAGGCGGCCTGGACCTCGTCCAGCGTCAGCAGACGATCGGCGGACGCAGTCAGGGCCATGGCCAGGGCGCGCATGATGTCGATCTCGCCCTGGGCGTCATTGGGACGGAGCCGGCGGGGCGACATCAACTCCCGCACCACCAACCGGGCGAGGGCCGCGGACAGATGCGGAAAGGCACCGGCCGCCAGATGTTTGCCCAGGCGGGCCGCAGACCCGTCGACCACAGGAATCTGCAGGGCGATTTTGGCGTCGTGGGCAGCGAGCGCATCCAGTTCACGCGGCGCCACCATACGGACGACCGCCGCGAGGCTGGCCCCCTGGTCCAGTGCCGGACCCAGCACATCGGCCAGATTGGTGCGACGGGCCATCATCTCGCACAGCAGCTGCTCGATGGCACTCATGATGAGGGTTCGCGGCGGCCCCTCGGTCGGGGCGCTGTCGGCGAAGTCCATCAGCCGGTCGAGACGGGCGCGAGCCCCCTTCAGCCCGGACAGGGCCCCGGTAATGACGCCGCCGACGATGAAGTCCCGGTCCGCGACGCCGGTCAGGCGGCGCGCGAACTCGGCCAGGGCATTGGGTTCCAGCTCCGGAAACAAATCGCGCCGTCCGGCACTGATCAACCGCTCGATGGTCTGGTCAGCCAGTCGCTGATAATGGCGCATCAGCTCATGCACCGTCTCCGCGGTGATCTGGCTCTGGGGAACGGCGACCTTCTGGATCGCATGCTGCAGTTCCACGCCGGTGGCGTCGAGCCGCTCGGCCAGTCGCGGGCTGTGCAGCAGCTCGTAGGCCGTCACGCCCTCGCGATTCAGCCAGACCTCAAGCGTTTCGGTGAGAACTTCGCGGGCAATCGGATTGTAGAGATCATGCGGACCGTTGCAGCGGGGGGGCGGCTCTTTCTGCTCGGCCGGCCGCCGGCCCCTCATCTCGGGCACCCCCTTGGTCATCAGGGTGACGCTGCTGTATTCCTGCGTCTCGGGATCAAGCGTTTCCTTGGTCACCCGGACCGCGACCGCGCATTTGTCCTTCAGCAGGTCCTCGGCCGTCTGTATCGCCTGGGTTCTGTCCTCCGTTGCCATCTGGAGTGACCAGGGGTCGGGCGCGTTCTTGCGGAGGTAGACTTCGTAGTGAATTGGACCGGCCATTCGACACTCTGACAGAAACTGGATGATCAGGATGACATCAAGGGTTTAAGGCGAGGTTTGCATCGTCATGGGTGGCGGTCGGGCCGGCGTGGCCGTAAAGTCACCTCGTTTGCATAGAACGGTTACGCTTGTGGCGCGTTACCCGGGTCAGGCCGCGAGCGTCGCGTCCCGCAGGCCGCGTTTTAAGGAGAAGCCCTTGGCGAATATCACCCTGGTCGATGATGACGAGAACATCGTCGCGTCCGTATCGCTGGCGCTGGAAAGCCATGGCCACAAGATCACGGCCTTCCATGACGGGGTCGCCGGGCTGGAGGGGCTGGAAGCCAGTCCGCCGGATCTGGTCATCCTGGACGTCAAAATGCCGCGCATGGACGGGATGGAGGTGCTGCGCCGGTTGCGCCAGACCTCCCAGGTGCCGGTGATCATGTTGACCTCCAAGGACGAGGAGATCGACGAAATCCTCGGATTCAACCTCGGAGCCGACGACTATATCCACAAGCCGTTCAGCCAGAGACTGCTGATCGAGCGGGTCAAGGCGCTGCTGCGTCGCACCGGCGCGGACGGTCAGGAGGCCGAGGTCGCGGCAGAGGGCTCGTCCCGTGCCATCAAGCGCGGCTCCCTGAGCATGGACCCCGCGCGCCACGAATGTACCTGGGAGGGCCGTCCGGTAAAGCTGACGGTCACGGAGTTCCTGCTGCTGCAGGCCCTGGCCCAGCGTCCCGGCTTCGTGAAGAGCCGCGACAACCTGATGGACGCCGCCTACGACGATCAGGTCTATGTCGATGACCGCACCATCGACAGCCACGTCAAGCGGATGCGAAAGAAGTTCCGGGTGGTCGATCCCGAATTCGACGCGATCGAGACCCTGTATGGCGTCGGATACCGCTATCGCGAAAGCTGACCGGTTGCGCCGGTCCGGCGACCCCGCCGGACCGGAGCCGAGTCTGCGTCGTCGCCTGATCCGTTTCGGTGGCTCCCGCCTCGGCGCGCTGATTCTGGCGCTCAACCTGCTGAGTCTGCTGATCCTGTTCGGCGGGGCCCTGGCCCTGAATGAATGGCAGCGGGGACTGGTCGAGGCGCGCCAGGAATCGCTGACGGCCCAAGCCGAGATTCTGGTCAAGGTTCTGGGCGACCTCGGCATCACCAGCGGGGAGTCCGAACCGGCGCTGGATCGCTTTCAGGCCGGTAAATGGCTGCGCGACAATTTCATTCCGGCCGGTCAGCGGGCCCGTATCCATGACGTCGACGGCCTGCTGATCGCCGACAGCTATGAGGTGACCGAGGCCATTCCGGGTGCCCCCCTGCCCCCGGCCCTGCCCGCAGGCACGCCGCCGCCCCGCCCGGACCTTAAGGCCGAATCGCGCAATCTGGCGCGTCTGGAACGCTCCCGTGCGGAGCTGGCCTCCGAGGTTGAGCGGGCCCTGACCCTGGGGCCCCAGGCGGACGTCCGGCTGTCGGAAAGCGGCGACCGGGTGGTGTCGGTTTCGCTTCCGGTGCGTCACGTCGAACAGGTCCTGGGCGTCCTGACCCTGGAGGCCGGGGACGCGGACGAAATTCTGGCGGCCCAGCGGTGGGCCCTGATGCCCTTTGCCCTGGTGGCGCTGGTGGTGTCGCTGTTGTCGTCCCTGTTGCTGCATCTGTTCGTGGCCCGGCCGGTGCTGCGGCTGGCAGCGGCGGCGGATCAGGTCAGACTGCAACGGGCCCGGGCCATCTCCCTGCCCGAGCTTGAGGGACGTCGCGACGAGATCGGCGATCTGGCCCGGTCGCTGGAGACCATGACCGACGCTCTGTCGACGCGGATGGACGCCATCGAGCGATTCGCCGCCGATGTGGCCCATGAGATCAAGAATCCGCTGACCTCGATCCGTTCGGCGCTGGAAACCCTGCCGTTGGTCAGGACCGAGGCCCAACGCGAAAAATTGACGCTCCTGCTGCAACAGGACGTGCGGCGACTGGACCGGTTGGTCACCGACATCTCCAACGCCTCACGGCTGGATGCCGAACTGTCGCGGGACCGGCCGCGGCCGGTCGATATCGCCCGCCTGCTGGGCGAGATCGTCAATGTCTATGAAGCTGGCACCCGGCCGGGCCAGGCCCATGTCCGGTTGCTCACACCGATTCCGGCCTATGCGATCGTCAACGGTCGCGACGGCCCCCTGGGCCAGATATTCCGCAACCTGATCGACAATGCCCGCTCGTTCAGCCCGGCCGGGGGCGAGGTTCGCGTCAGTCTGGTCAGTGAGGCCGAAGGTCCACGCCGCCACCTGATCGTCCGGGTCGAGGACGACGGACCCGGTATCCCGCCCGACAATCTCGAAACGGTGTTCGAGCGATTCTACACCTCGCGCCCCAAGGGGGCGGCCTTCGGGTCCAACTCGGGTCTGGGCCTGTCGATCGTACGCCAGATTGTCGAGGCGCACGGCGGACGGGTCCGGGCCGAAAACCGCATCGCCGCCGACGGTCAAATTCTGGGAGCCCGGTTCGAGATCGTCCTCCCGGAACCGGGGCACCCCTGATGCAGGACCGGTCCCCGGTCCACGGCACCACCGTGGCGCGGTGGTTCCCCGCGACCGGCTGGCGCGGCGTCTTGCTGTGCGGGCCGTCCGGAGTCGGAAAGAGCGATCTGGGTCTGCGGCTGATCGGGGCCGGCTGGCGGCTGGTGGCCGATGACTACAGCCATGTGTTCGCCTCGGACGGGCATCTATACGCCACGGCCCCGGCCACGATCGCCGGCCGGATCGAGGTTCGCGGCCTGGGTATCGTCACGGTGCCGGCGCTTGGCCTGACGCGCGTGGCCCTGACGGTCGACTGTGTCCTGGAACCGCCCGAGCGCTTGCCCGAGACGGAAACCGTGCCGATGTGCGGCCTTGCCCTCCCCCGGTTAAAACTGGTCGCCCGGCATCCCTCCGCGGTTGAAATTGTCGTCGCAGCGACGGCTGCGCTTTAATCCTGTGCGGGATTGGGCTATCTCGCGCGGCTTGCGGTTCGGTCGGGCAGGTTCCGGCGAGACGAACGCGACGCCGGGGGCGGTAAGTTGGTGAAGCCTTCATGATCGGTCTGGTGATCGTCACCCACGGTGGGCTGGCGGCTGAATTTCTCTCAGCCATGGAACATGTGGTCGGGCCGCAGCGCGGCGTCGCGGCCATCTGCATCGGGCCCGAGGACGATATGGAGCGGCGGCGCCGCGACATCGTCGACGCGTGCGGGGCGGTGGACGACGGCGACGGCGTTATCCTGTTGACCGACATGTTCGGCGGCACACCCTCGAACCTGGCCATTTCGGTGATGGCCGAGACCCATGCCGAGGTTATCGCCGGGCTGAACCTGCCGATGTTGATCAAGCTGGCCAGTGTCAGGGGCCGTGAACCGCTGGAAGCCTGCGTCGCCCACGCCCAGGACGCCGGACGCAAATATATCTCCGTCGCCTCCTGGGTGCTCTCGGGAGAGAAATGAGCGTGTCCGACCCGACCCGGGCCCAGGCCACCGTCGACATCTGCAACGCCCGCGGCCTGCACGCCCGGGCCTCGGCCAAATTCGTCAAGCTGGCCTCAACCTTCGAGGCCGAAATCACCGTCACCCGCGACGGCGTCACCGTGAACGCCCTGTCGATCATGGGCCTGCTGATGCTGGGCGCGGGAATCGGTTGCGCCATCGAGATCGCCGCGACCGGTCAGGATGCGACGACCGCCGTCACCGACCTGTCCGAACTGGTGACGCGCCGGTTCGACGAGGATCAATAACCCCAACGAAAACGCCCCGGAGCAAGCTCCGGGGCGTCAGATCGCTTAACCGATCGAATCGCTCAGGGCGTCTCGGTGATCAGCAGGGTCGCCGGGGCCGTGCCGCCGCCGAAGGTGCCGACCCAGATGTCATAGGTGCCGCTCTGCGGACGATTGTAGCGAACCTCGGCATCGCCGTCGCCGAAGCTGTCATCATCGCAGGACCAGCGGCCGTCGGGGCCGTTGATGACCAGGGTCGTGTCCCGCGAGGATACGGTGCGGAACACCAGCGGCAGACTGCCGGCCGAATAGGTGACCTCGAAATCCGGAGCCTGGCTGATATTGCCGACGCAGGCCGCCGGCAGCGGTGTGTCGGTATAGGCGTCGAGGGAGCCACCGGCCGTCAGGGAAACCCGGTACGGATCAGGGGTGAACCCTGCGCGCAGGTTGATTTCCCCGAAATTGGCGGTGAGGCCGGGATCCTGGGCCACGGCGGCCCCGGTCGGTACGAGCAGGGCGGCGGCCAGAGCCAGTCCGCAGGTGATGTTTTTCATCGTCAGTCCCCAATTTTCGCCGTCGCGGCGAGCCCCCGTAACACAGGTTTCCCACTGCGGGAGGGAACGGTCAAGCTGGGGGTGACGATTGAAAACCGGGATGACGCCTGGTGGAGCCGAGGGGAATCGAACCCCTGACCTCGTCATTGCGAACGACGCGCTCTACCAACTGAGCTACGGCCCCGATCCGGGACAGGCGAGCGCGGGACATAGGCGGGGGGCCAGACCGGTGTCAACCGGGAGGTAGTGATGCCGGGAATCATTGGCCTTCTGCGCCCGGCGGGCTAGAAGCGGCCGGTACTTCAAGGGAGACAGGATACATGGGCACCGCCATCGTCTGGCTGGTAGATGCGATCGTGACGCTGATGATCTATCTGATCATCGCCTCGGCGATCCTGAGCTGGCTGTTCGCCTTCGACGTGATCAACCACCGCAACCGGTTCGTGAACCAGCTGGCGAGCTTTCTCGATGCGGTGACCTCACCGCTGCTGGACCCGTTCCGCCGCATCATTCCGCCGCTGGGCGGCATGGACATCAGCCCGATCGTGGTGCTGCTGCTGCTCAATTTCGGCCGTATCCTGTTCATGCAGCTCCTGGCCGGCCCCCTGATCGCCCTGCTCGGCTAGATGACTCCACCGGCCCTTGCACCGGAGCCGCAGGCTCCTAAGCTGACCGGGTCGCCCCCTTCCAGACGCAACAGACCGCTTAATTCATGACCATGATCCGAACAGTCGCCATTGTCGGGGCCGGCCAGATGGGGGCCGGAATTGCCCAGGCCGTCGCCGGCGGCGGCTATGAGGTGCGGCTGTACGACGCCTCGTCCGACCGCCTGCCCCAGGCCGTGGCCACAGTCGCCGCCAGCCTGGCCCGGCTGGTGGAACGCACAGTGATGACCCAGGCCGAGGCCGACGCGGTGCTGGGCCGGATCCACACCGTATCGACGATCGCCGAGGTCGGGGCCGCCGATCTGGTGATCGAGGCCGCGGTCGAGAACGAGGCGGTCAAGAAGGCCATCTTCGTGGCGCTGACGCCGCATCTGCAGCCGCATACGCTGCTGGCCTCCAACACCTCGTCAATCTCGATCACCCGGCTGGCCTCGGCCACGGACCGGCCGGAACGGTTCATCGGCCTGCATTTCATGAAGCCGGCTCCGGTGATGAAGCTGGTCGAGATCATCCGCGGCATCGCCACCTCGGCCGACACCTATGCCGTCGCCGTCGCCTTCGCCGAGAGCCTGGGCAAGACCACCACCAATGCCGAAGACTTCCCGGCCTTCATCGTCAACCGCATCCTGGTGCCGATGATCAACGAAGCGATCTACACCCTGTACGAGGGCGTCGGGAACGTGGCCTCGATCGACACGGCGCTGAAGCTGGGGGCCAACCACCCGATGGGGCCGCTGGAGCTGGCCGACTTCATGGGTCTGGACGTGGTCCTGGCCATCATGAACGTGCTGTATGAGGGTCTGGGCGACAGCAAATACCGGCCCTGCCCGCTGCTGGTGAAATATGTCGAGGCCGGCTGGCTGGGCCGGAAGAGCGGGCGCGGCTTCTATGACTATGCCGGGGACACCCCGGTGCCAACGCGGTGATGCGGTCCTTCGAAACCCCGGCTGACCTGCCCGGTCAGACCCCGGTCTCCTGGCACAAATCGCCCGGCCGGATCGTGGCCGCCGCCGTCCTCGGGGCCGCCTGGCCGCCGCTGATCCTGACCCTGATCCCGTGGCCGCCGCAGAACTGGCAGCCCGGCAGCGACATCGACTGGCGACTGCTGGTGCTGGCCATCGGCGCGGTCGCCGTGCCCAGCGGCCTGTGGTTCCTGGCCCGGGAACGCGAACGCACCGGCCGGCCGGGCTCGCGACTGGGCGTGGTGTGGCGCTTCATGTTCTACGGCGGCCTGCTGGCGGCGGCGCTGCAGGGCCTGCTGGCCCTGAGCATCTCCATCTTCGGCTGGTTCGAGGCCGGGGGGGCAGTTCAGGCGGCCGGGGCCACGGAAACCACCCTGCTGATCTATGGGGTGGCGGGTCTGCCGGTCGCCATTCTGGTGGGCGTCAGCTACGCCCTGTGGGCCGGACTGTGCGTCGCCTTCGTCGCCTTCCGCTCGCGTCCACCGGTGCGCGACCGGCTGGGCGTGATGGGCACCGGGGCCGAACCCGAAGCCTGAACCCGTCACCGGGTTTTGCCGCCTGACTTGCCGCAGTGAACGGATACGGCCACGCTGACCCCCGCCGGGGAGGGCAGACATGAGCACCATCGACACTAAAGCGAAGCCGGACGTCCGGAGGGACTCCGTCCTGGCCCCGGTCGCGCCGGGCGACCGGATCTTCAATCTCGACATGCTGCGCGGCTGGGCCATCCTGGGCATACTGGCGGTCAACGTCATGGCCTTCGCCTGGCCGATCGCGGTGGAGCTTCCGGGCGCGGTCCACCCGTTCGCAATGACCACGGCCAATCTGACGGCCGACTGGGTCACCGGTGTCTTCTTCCAGGACAAGTTCCGCACCCTGTTCACCATGCTGTTCGGGGTGTCGGTCTTCCTCGTCGGCGGCGAGCGCGACCATGCGGCGCGGGGACAGTTGCTGCGTCGCCGGCTGCTGTGGCTGGGGGTGTTCGGCCTGATCCACGGCCTCGCCTTCTGGTTCGGTGACATCCTGCTGCACTATGCCTATTGCGGCCTGCTGATGATGCTGATGCGGTCGTGGCCGGCGCGACGGTTGCTGTGGGTCGGTGGCGGGGTCACCGCCGTCTGGACCGCCCTGACGGTGGGCAGCGCCCTGCTGGGGCCGGCACTGATGACGGTCCTGGGACCGGAATTCGCCGCCAAGACCGCCTCGGGCGCTCCGCAGGTCAGTGCGGGCGACGTGATGGCGATCGTCGAGCGCGTGCGTGGCGGCTATGGGGCGGCCCTGCTGCAGAACCTTAAGTCCTGGGTCATGATCCAGGGCTTCAGCCTGTTCCTGATCCCGGTTTCGGTACCGTTGATGATGATCGGCCTGGGCCTGTTCAAGTCCGGCTATCTGAGCGGGCGCGCGCCGGTCTGGCTGTATGGGCTGATGACGCTGATCGGCGCGGCCAACCTGGCCGTGCTCGGCTATGCCGAAGGGATCGAGCTGACCGGTGGTGCCCTGCCGGTCGAGGGTCTGGCCGCCGCCGCCGCCGGGGCCGCCACGCTGATCACCCTGGGCTATGCCAGCCTGCTGATCCTGATGACCCGGTTCGGTCTCAAGGCCCTGACCGCCGTGCTGGTGCCGGTGGGACAGATGGCCTTCAGCAACTATCTGACCCAGACCCTGATCATGACCAGCCTGTTCTACATGCCGTGGGGGCCGCTGTGGTACGGGACCATGGGGCCCGGGGCCCTGTGGGGCGTGGTCGGGGCCGTGTGGCTGGCCCAGCTGGTCTGGTCGCCGCTGTGGCTGTCGCGCTTCCAGATGGGGCCGCTGGAGTGGCTGTGGCGCTGTCTGAGCTATGGCCGACGCGTGCCGTTGCTGCGACGCCCGGTCTGAAGGGGCGTTGCCGACATTGCTCCGCCGGGACCGATGGCGTAAGCGCGCGCCATGACCGACGACACCCTGATCCCCCGCCCCGAAGCCCGTAACCCGCGCGGATTCGCCGACCGGCGCGGCCGTGATCTGGTGGCCGAGCGTCGCCTCGTGGCCCGGGTGTCCGAGGTCTATGAGCGCTGGGGCTTCGAGCCGCTGGAAACCGGGGCCTTCGAATATGCCGACGCCCTGGGCAAATTCCTGCCTGACGCTGATCGTCCCAACGAAGGGGTCTTCGCGCTGCAGGACGACGACGAACAGTGGATGGCCCTGCGCTACGATCTGACCGCGCCGCTGGCCCGGTTCGCAGCCCAGAGCTGGGAGACCCTGCCCAAGCCGTTCCGCCGTTATGCCTTCGGCCCGGTGTGGCGCAACGAGAAGCCGGGCCCGGGCCGGTTCCGCGAATTCGTCCAGTGTGATGCCGATACGGTCGGTTCCGACCGGCCCGAGGCCGACGCCGAAATCATCGCCATGGCCTGTGAGGGTCTGCGGGCCGCCGGCCTGGCCCCGGATCAGGCGGTGATCCGCGTCTCGAACCGCAAACTGTTCGACGGGCTGTTCGCGGCCGGCGGGATCACCGATGCGGGTCAGAAACTGACCGCCCTGCGCGCCATCGATAAATTCGACCGTCTGGGCTGGGAGGGCGTCGTCGCCCTGCTGGGCGAGGGGCGACTGGACGAGTCGGGCGACTATACCAAGGGCGCGCGCCTGCCAGCCAGGGTGATCGGGGCCATCGAGGGCTTCCTGGCCTCAGCCAACAGCCCGGACCTGTCACGAGCCGAAACGCTGAACGCCGTCGCCCTGTCGGGCAATCTGGGCGAGATCGGCGAGGCCGCCCTGGCTGAACTGGCGGCGATCGACCGGGCGCTGAACGCCATGAAGGTCGACGAGACCGCCGTGCGCTTCGACCCGACCATCGTGCGCGGGCTGGAATATTACACCGGGGCCGTGTTCGAGGCCGAATTGCTGCTGGAAACCGTCGACGACAAGGGTCGGGCCGTGCGCTTCGGCTCGATCGGCGGCGGCGGGCGCTATGACGATCTGGTGGCGCGCTTCACCGGCCAGTCCCTGCCGGCCACCGGCTTTTCGTTCGGGGTCTCGCGTCTGGCCTCGGCCCTGCGCGCCGCCGGTCACGAGGCCGGTGAGGCCGTGCGCGGACCGGTCGTGGTCATCGTCTTTTCCGAGGCCGACATGGGCCATTATCTCGATGCCGTGGCCGAGCTGCGCAACGCCGGAATCGCCGCCGAACTCTATCTCGGCCGGGCCGGAATGAAGGCGCAGATGAAATACGCCGACCGGCGCGGGTCGCCCGCCGCCATCATGCTGGGCGGCGACGAGATCGCGGCCGGCCAGGTGACGATCAAGGACCTTGACGCCGGGCGCGCCCTGGCCGCCGGGGTCGCCGACAATGAAGCGTGGAAGGCCGCCCGTCCGGGCCAGTGCGTCGTAGCACGTACCGAGCTGGTGGCGACGGTACGGGGAATTCTCGCCGAATCCTGCTGAGAACCTCACACAGACGACTGTGTTGCCCTTGATAAGTCAGGAAAATCGGTCATTTCAGTCGCTCCCAGATTGACTCCGGCGACGCTCTGTCGTCAAGCTGACACCCTCAGGCAGCGCAGCGTTTCGACGCCGCCGCCGCCTGAAGACGTTTCGGGGAGGAAACGTCCGCTCGTCAAAGAGCGAGAAGGAGCCCGCTGCGACATCAATCCTCGCAGCGGGCTTTTTCATGCCTGACGACCGCCCCGTCACGAGCGAAAAAAAAGGGGCCGCAGCGGATGCTGCGGCCCCTTTCATTTCGATCCTGAACGGACCTACCAGATGCGAACCCGGTCGGCCGGAGCCAGGTAGTATTTCGAGTCCGACCCGACGCCGAAGGCGTCGTACCAGGCGTCGAGGTTGCGCAGCGGGCCGATGACGCGGAACTCGGCCGGGCTGTGCGGATCGGTGGCGACCTGCTGCTTGAGGGCCTCGTCACGGATCTTCTGCTGCCAGACCTGGGCCCAGCCGTAGAAGAAGCGCTGGTCACCGGTGGTGCCATCCAGCACCGGAGCCGGCTGACCGTTCAGCGACAGGTGGTAGGCCTCGAGGCCGACGGCCACGCCGGCGGCGTCACCGATGTTCTCGCCCATCGTGAGCCCGCCCTGCACATGATAGCCGGGCAGCGGCTCATAGGTGTCGTACTGGGCGCCGAGACGGGTGGTCAGGGCCTCGAAATTGGTCTTGTCCTCCGGCGTCCACCAGTTGCGTAACACGCCGTCACCGTCGGACTTGGAGCCCTGGTCGTCGAAGCCATGGCCGATCTCGTGGCCGATGACGCCACCGATGCCACCATAGTTGACGGCCGGATCAGCGGTCGGATCGAAGAAGGGCGGCTGCAGGATGGCGGCCGGGAAGACGATCTCGTTGTTGGCCGAGTTGTAATAGGCATTCACCGTCTGGGGAGTCATGCCCCACTCATCCTTGTCGACCGGGCCGTTCATGCGGTTCAGCTGGAACTGCCAGTTGAAGGTGCCGGCGCGCTCGGTGTTGCCGAACAGGTCGTCGGGACGGACCTCGAGGGCCGAATAGTCACGCCATTTGTTCGGGTAGCCGATCTTGACCGTGAATTTAGCCAGCTTCTCCTGGGCCGCGGCCCGGGTTTCCGGCCCCATCCAGCTGAGGTGGTCGATGCGGTGGCTGAGCGCGATGCGCAGGTTGGCGACCAGCTCTTCCATCTGGGCCTTGGACGAGGCGGGGAAATAGTCGGCGACATACTGGCGGCCGACGGCCTCGCCCAGAGTGCGTTCGGCGAAGCTGATGCCGCGCTTGTCGCGCGTGCGCTGCTCGGGCTGGCCCGACAGGTCGCGCGAGTTGAACTCCCATGCGGCGTCGGCGAACCGGCGTGACAGGCGAGGGGCGGAATCGTCGGTCGTGTGGAAGGCCTGCCAGGCCTGCAGGGTCTCGACAGGGGCCTCGGCGAAGATGGCGGCGATCTTCGGCAGGGCTGTATCCTGACGCACGATCAGACGATCGATACTTCCCAGGCCGGCAGCGCTGAAATAATCGGCCCAATCGAAGCCGGGCGCGTCCGCGATCAGCGAGGCCGGAGTATATTCATTGTAGGTCTCGTCGCGGTTGCGGTTCTGGATCGGGGTCCAGTGCGCCTCGGCGATGCGGGTCTCCATGGCGACGATGGCGTCGGCGTTGGCGGCCGGATTGTCCCAGCCGATCATCGTCAACATGCGTTCGACATAGGCCCGGTACAGGACCAATTTATCGGCGTAGCGAGCGTCCAGATAATAGTCGCGGTTGGGCAGACCCAGGCCCGACTGTCCGACCGAGGTGACGTAACGGTCGGGGTGTTTCTGGTCGATGGAGATGCCGGTCCCAAACATGGACCCGCCCGGAAGCCCCTGGGTCGCGCCCATATAGGCAGCGATCTTGTCATGGGTGTCGGCAGCACGAATGGCGGCGAGGTAGGGCTGCAGCGGCTGGTCGTCCAGCGCCTGAATGCGATCCTCGTCCATATAGCTGCGGTACAGATCGGCAATCTTCTGTTCGTCGGAGCCGGGGGTCAGGTCCGTGCGGGTCACCAGACCGGCGATCATCGCCTTCATCCGGTTGTCCGACAGTTCGCGCAGCAAATCGAACGAGCCGTAGCGGGTGCGGTCGGACGGAATCTCGAGCGCGTCGAGGGCTGTGCCGTTGGCAAAGCGGAAGAAGCTCTCACCCGGGGCGACCGAGGTGTCGCGTCCGTCGAGACCGAAACCCCAGGCACCGTAGCTGGGGGCCTCGGTGCCCTGGTAGCCGGTCGCTCCTTCGGGGTCGCCGAACAGGGCGAGGACAGTGCAGGCCTCGTCGACGCAGGCGTGGCCGTGGTCGTCGGCAGCCAGGGCGGCGGAGGCGGGCAGGAGCAGGGCGGCGACAGCGGCACCGATGAGCAGTTTTTTCATGGAGGGTCCTACGCTTTTGGTCCGTTACAAACAGGGTGGCGGCGACCCTAAGCCGGTGACACCGGCTGTCGCCTAAAATATTTGTCATGAAACAGCTTCCCCGTCTCGCCATCGGTACGGCTTCCGGGCGACAAGGGGAGGGAGATGGGGTGCTGATGACGAATCGAAGCCGATGACACCGGCGCACGGCGGTGGTGAATTCAAGGATCTGGTGGTCTTCCTGGCCGCAGCGGGCGTCGTCGTGCCCCTGTTCAACCGGTTGAAGATCAGCCCCGTGCTGGGCTTTCTGGCCGCCGGCGTCCTGCTGGGTCCGGACGGACTGGGCCGACTGGCGGTCGATGCGCGCTGGCTGACCTGGCTGACCATCAGCGACCCGACCCAGATCCGGCAACTGGCCGAGCTGGGGGTGTCCTTCCTGCTGTTCATGATCGGCCTGGAATTGTCGTGGGAACGACTGAAGTCCATGCGCCGACTGGTGTTCGGTTTCGGCCTGTCCCAGGTGGCGGCCTGTACGGTCGCCCTGGCCGCCCTGTTCATGATCATGGGTCAGACCCTGGTCTCGGCGGCGGTGCTGGGCATGGGCCTGGCCCTGTCCTCGACCGCCGTGGTCATGCCGGTGATGGCCGAACGCGGCCGCCTGAAGGCCGTGGCCGGACGCGCGACCTTTTCGGTCCTTCTGGCCCAGGACCTGGCCGTCGCCCCGATCCTGATCACCGTCACCGTCCTGGCCGCCCTGGCCCAGAGCGGCGGCGACATGAGTCCTGCCCTGCTGGGGTCGGCCCTGTTCACCCTGATCCCGGCCGCCATCGGCCTGGGGTTGCTGGTGCTGCTGGGACGGCTGGTGCTGCGGCCGATGTTCCGCTCGGTGGCCCGCGCCCGCGGGCGCGGCCAGGGCCAGGAAATGTTCATCGCCACCTGTCTGCTGGTCGTGGTCGGGGCCGGGGTCGCCGCCCAGGCTGCGGGCCTGTCGATGAGTCTGGGGGCCCTGATCGCCGGCCTGCTGCTGGCCGAGACCGAGTTCCGGCGCGAGATCGAGGTCTCGATCGAGCCGTTCAAGGGGCTGCTGCTGGGCGTGTTCTTCGTCGGCGTCGGCATTTCGCTGGACCTGGATGCCGTGGCCGCCGACCCGTTGGGGGTCTTCGCCCTGGCCGCCGGCCTGATCGCGATCAAGGTCGGCATCATCTTCGGCCTGGCCCGGATGTGGGGACTGGGCGCGCGGACGGCGATCGAGACCGCCATGGTGCTGGGTCCGGCCGGTGAGTTCGCCTTCGTCATCCTCGGAGCCGGCATGGTCGAGGGGGTCGCCTCGCCGGCCTTCACCCGCACCCTGATGCTGGCGGCGACGATCAGTATCTTCACCGTGCCGCTGATGGCCATGCTGGGCCAGAAACTGGTCAAGGAGGCCGCCCGGGCCATCCCCGACCTGGTGCCGCCCGAGGCACTCTCGATCCCCAAGGCCGAGGGTCAGGTGCTGATCGTCGGCTTCGGCCGGGTCGGACGACTGGTCGGGGAACTGCTGATCAAGCACGGTCAGCCGTTCATCGCGGTGGACGCCGATGCGTCGATCGTGGCGGCGGGACGACGCGAGGGGTTCGAGGTCTTCTACGGCGATGCCGGTCGCCGCGAGATGCTGGTGCGCTGCGGGCTCGACGAGGTCCGGGCCCTGGTCGTGACCATGGACGCGCCAGGCAAGGTTGACGAGGTCGTGATCGCGGCCAAGGCCCTGCGCCCGGATCTGGTGCTGATCGCCCGCGCCCGCGACGACCGGCATGCGGTGCGTCTGTACAAGCTCGGCGTGACCGACGCCGTACCCGAGACCACCGAAGCCAGTTTGCAGCTGGCCGAAAACACCCTGGTCGATATCGGCGTGCCGATGGGGCTGGTGCTGGCCTCGATCCATGAGCGGCGCGACGAATTTCGAAAACTGTTCCAGGCCGCCATGCCCGAGGGGGTCGAACGCCGCCCGGCACGGGCCCTGCGCGCGGCGACCCGGACCGGGTCACTGCGACCGGGAGGCTGAATACCGGGGCAAAGTGCCGCAGGACGGTAGCGGCTCGTTAATCTCCACACCCCAATTTGGTCATCGTTACGTGATGAAAGCCGCGCCTCCGGCCGTCGCTCTGACGCGACGCTCCTCCTCCCCCGTTCCAGGTTCGGACGGATCCATTTTCCGGTACCGGCCTCTCGCAAAGTCGCGAGCGCCACCCAGTCGAGTAATTGATTTCATGAGTGATACCGCCCTGACCTTCGCCATCCCCGACACCCTGGCCCCCGAGCCCCGCCTCAACCGCCGCCAGGCCGCCAAGGTCCGGACCCGCCAGAAGGTGCTCGACGCGGCCCGCGGTCTGTTCGCCGAGCGCGGCTATGATGCGGCCACGATCCGCGACATCGCCAAGGGTGCCGGAATGTCGACCGGGGCGGTGTTCGCCAATTTCCAGGACAAGGCCGAGCTGTTCGAGGCGGTGCTGGACCAGGACATGATCCGTATGACCGGGGTGATGAAGGCGGTCGACACCAGCGATGCTCCGCTGCGCGCGCGCCTGACCGGAGCCCTGGAAGCCGTCTATCGCGCCAGCCTCGACCATTTGCCGCTGGTGCAGGCGGTGGTGGCCCGCTCGTGGTTCCAGCCGCATGACGCCGAACTGCGCACCCGGGTCGCGGTCAAGGGCCTGGTAATGACGGTCAGCGACATCCTGCAATCGGCCGTGCGTACCGGCGAACTGAAACAGGACGCCGATGTGCGGCTGATCAGTGAACTGGTGTGGGACGCCTTCCTGTCGAACTACCGGCGCGCGGCCTATGACGGCTGGTCGCTGACGCAGCTGTCGGCCCACGTCGGCAAGCAGATCGACCTGATCCTGGCCGGGGTCCTGATCCGGCAATAGGCCGGGCCGGAACCGGTCAGCTCTTCCAGCGCAGAACGGCCGGCTTGACCGGATTGACGAAAGGGCGGCCCCCGGCCCGGCTCTTCGTCCATTCGCGCTTGAGCTGCTGGTACCATTTGGCCTGTTTATCGGCGTCGTCGATCCAGATCAGGGCCGGATCGTAGCGCAGGCCCTGGTTTTGCAGGTTCACCATACCGCCGTCCTGCTGCAGGAAGGCGCGCACGCCCGGACGCAGGAAGGGCCGGGCCAGGGCGAAGACCCAGTGGTCGGACCAGAAGATCTGGGTAATGCGGGTGCGGGTTTCGTCCAGCGGCGTCAGGCAGGTCAGGGCCAGCACCTGTTTCGGACCCACCTGGATATGTTCCCAGCGATAGCCCGGCAGGCGGAAGGTGATCTCGGTCGCCGGCGCTCCGCCGAGAATGCGATAGGCGCGGCTGTTCGACGACGGGGCATGACGCACCATGGCGAAGCCGAGCTCGCGCGGCTCGAAGGCCTTGGCCTTTTCATGCATCGACCGGGTCGAGCGCCACCACCATTGCTGATGCACATAGGGGCCGTGGGCCGGGTCCATCAGCCCGACCACCGCGTGGTCGATATGGGCGTCGAAATCCATCGACTCGACCAGTTTGGCCCCACCGCCGACGACACCGGGGAAGACCGGTGGCTCATGATCGGGCTCGGCCGGGACGCGCGGGTCGGCGGCCATCCAGACGAACACCATGCCCTGGCTCTCACGCACCGGATAGGACCGCACGCGGATGCGGTCGGCCTCATAGGGCTGGCCCTCGACCAGCGAGGGGATGGCGGCGCAGACCCCGTCGGGGCGGAAGCGCCAGCCGTGGTAGCAGCACTGGACCGTCTCGCCCTCGCCCGGGTGCTCAACCAGTTTTCCGGCCGACAGCGGGGCGGCGCGGTGCGGGCAGATGTCGCGCAGCGCATAGACCTGACCGGCGCGGGTGCGGCCGACCAGCACCGGCTCGCCCAGCAGTTCATGGCGCGTCAGCGAGGCCGGGCCGACGTCACGCGACAGGGCGACAAAATACCAGGTATCGAGGACGTAGCCCTGACCGAACGCGGTCGGGGTGACGGGTGCCCCGGAGGGACCTGGGGGCTGGACCGGACCGGCGGCTGGTGTCTTCATGCCCCTGTGTATCAAGCTGCACCGCCGTCGCCGAGAGGAGGATCGGCCAGATTTCAATAAAGAGCTTTACGTTTTAAAGTATATGAAACACTATGGCATCACAGTCAGGGAAACCGTCATGATCCGCACCGTCCTTCTCGCCTCCGTCTACCTCGCAATATCGGGTCCAGCCGCCCTGGCCCAGAGCCATGGGACCGACCACGCTGCGGCGGTCCCGGCCGGACACGGCCACCACCACGCCGATTTCGAGTCCGGCCGGTTTCATGTCCGGGTTGAGGGCGAGGGGCCGGACGTGATCCTGATCCCCGGCCTGAGCTCCTCACCCGAGGTCTGGGACGGCACGGTCGAGGCCCTGGGCGGCCACTACCGGGTGCACCGGATTCATATCCAGGGCTTTGCCGGCGCGCCGGCCATGGACAATGCCGAGGGCCCGGTCTCGGCTCCCGTCGCCGAAGAGCTGGCGCGCTACATCCGCGAACAGGGACTGGAACGGCCCGCCGTGATCGGCCATTCGATGGGCGGAACCATCGCCATGATGCTGGCCGCGCGTCATCCCGAACTGGTCGGCAAGCTGATGATCGTCGACATGGTCCCCTTCATGGGGGCGATGTTCGGAGCGACGGCCACCCCGGAGTCCGTGACCCCGGTCGCCGACCAGATCGAGGCCGGCATGACCAACGGCCCGGACGAGGCCTACCGGACCCAGCTGAAAGCCACCATCGACAGCATGATCCAAACCGAGAGTCGGCGCGCCGGGCCCCTGGAGGACGGGTTCACCTCCGACCGACGGGTCTCGGCCCACGCCTATCGCGAACTCATCGTCACCGACATGGGTCCGGAGCTGTCGCGCATCACCGCCCCGACCGAAGTGATCTACGCCAAATTCAACGTCCCGGGGGTGACCCCGGAGATCACCGACGGCATCTATGCCGCCGCCTTCGCCCGCCTGCCCAGCGTCAAGCTGAAGCGCATCGACGACAGCGCCCATTTCATCATGCTGGACCAGCCCGCCCGGTTCGCCGCTGAAGTGAACGCATTTTTAGAATAGACGCGTCCAGTGTCATGCTTTCGGCGGAATGCGCCTTCACGGTCGATGATCGTGGGGGCGTTTCCGTAACGGGTCGAATGGTCTAGGACCGGACGACGGCTGGCGAGAGGGTACATATGGCGGGTCCAGGGTCTGGGCGATGGTTCGGGCTCGGTCCCGACGCCGGCGGCGGTGCGCAGCGCACGCCGCTACAACGGCTATTGTACTGGAGCATGGTGCTGGCTGTCTGGGGGGCCATCTTCCTGGTGGTGTTCTTCGCCGTATTCGCGCGCGACCTGCCGGACACCTCGACCCTGTACGACATTGATCGTCAGCCCTCGATCACCTACCTGGACCGCAACGGAGCCCTGATCGCGGTGCGCGGCACCCAGCAGGCCCCGCCGGCCGATCTCGACGCCCTGCCCGACTATGTCCCGGCCGCCTTCATCGCCATCGAGGACCGTCGCTTCTATATGCACCCGGGCTTCGACCCGATCGGCATGTCACGGGCCATGGCCGCCAATATGCGCGCCGGCCGGGTGGTGCAGGGCGGCTCGACCTTGACCCAGCAACTGGCCAAGAACCTGTTCCTGACCCCGGACCAGAACCTGAAGCGCAAGGTCCAGGAATTGATGCTGGCCGTCTGGCTGGAGCTGAAATTCAGCAAGAAGGAAATTCTCGCCCTCTATCTGAACCGGGTCTATTTCGGAGCCGGTGCCTATGGCATCGAATCCGCCTCGCAACGCTATTTCGACAAGAGCGCCAAGGATCTGACCGTCGGCGAGGCGGCCCTGTTGGCCGGACTGCTGAAGGCCCCGTCACGCTATTCACCGGTGTCCGAAGGCGAACGCGCCGCCGCCCGCGCCACCGTAGTGCTGGACGAGATGACCGATGCCGGGGTCATCACCCCCGAGCAACGCGCCGCCGCCGTGCTGGAACCGGTCCGGGTTTCGCGGACCCTGGCCAGTCAGCACGCCCAGTATTTCATCGACTGGCTGGACAAACAGATCCGCGGCCTGGTCGGCGAGCCGACCGAGGACATGATCGTCGAGACCACCCTGGACCTGACGCTGCAGACCGCGGCCGAGCGTTCAGTGCGCCGCATTCTCGATCGCGACGCCTCGCGCGGCGTCGAACAGGCCGCCCTCGTGGCCCTGGACGGCGACGGACGGGTGCGGGCCATGATCGGCGGGGCCTCCTATGCCGACAGTCAGTTCAATCGCGCCGTCGACGCCCGTCGCCAGGCCGGGTCGGCATGGAAACCGTTCGTCTATCTGGCTGCGGTCGAGGCCGGCTATATGCCGGAAAGCCGGGTCGTCGACGAGCCGCTCCGCATCGGCAACTGGTCGCCGCGCAACTATTCCGGCAATTTCATCGGTGAAACCAGCCTGGCCAATGCCGTGGCCCAGTCGACCAACACCATCGCCGCCCGCATCGCCGACGAGATCGGTCGCGACAATGTCGCCCGCGCGGCTCACCGCCTGGGTATCAGCACACGGATCGGTCTGGAGCCGGCCATGGCGCTCGGGGCCGTCGAGGTGGCCCCGCTTGAAATGGCCCAGGCCTTCGACGCCTTCGCCAACGGTGGCAAACGGGCCACAGCCTATGGCATCAGCCGCATCCGCACGCCCCAGGGGCGGGTGATCTATCAACGCGGTGCCCGCGAAGGCCGCACGCTGCAGGTCATCAACAATCCGCCACTCTACTATATGAACCAGATGCTGCGCGGCGTGGTCACTTCCGGCACCGGCCGTTCGGCCGCGATTTCCGGGCATGACATCGCCGGCAAGACCGGCACGACCTCGGACTACAGGGATGCCTGGTTTGTCGGCTACACCGGCGGCTTCGTCACAGCCGTCTGGGTCGGCAAGGACGACAACAGTCCCATGCGCGGCGTGACCGGAGGGGCCGCGCCCGCAGCCATCTGGAAGAGCTTCATGTCGGCGGCCCTGCCGCGCCTGAACACCTCCGCCATTCCCAACGGCCCACCCATGCCCGAAGGCTGGCAACCGCCCAACCCGGTTCAGGATCTGATCAGTTCGGTCGGCGACCCGTACGGCGATGCCGCCATTCCCGCCGAAACGCCCCTCGACGCGCCCCAGCCGGTCCCGGCGCGCCCGTCCCCGACCCTGCCCATGGTGCGCCCGACCGCGCCGCAACCGGAACAACGTCCCGAGCCGCTGCCGCCCGAAAAGAAGACCGACCCGCTGTTCTTCTAGGGCGTTTTCACGTCCGGCCGGCCTAGACCATTTTTGTTTCAGGTCGAATCGACCTGAAACCAAAAAATGCTCCAGATTCAAACTGGAGCGAAATCTGAGCCGAGTTGGACTGCGCCCAACTCAACCGATTTCGCTCTAGCGACCGACAGCGTGCAGACTCGCGCCGTGGTCGCGCAGCCAGCGCCGATGCGACGAAGGGTCACCGATCAGATCACGGACCACAGCCCAGTAGGCCGGGCTGTGGTTGGCGTGGACCAGATGGGCCACCTCATGGGCGGCCAGATAGTCCAGCACCGCCGGCGGGGCCATGATCACCCGCCAGGAATAGCGGATGGTGCGGTTGTGCGGGCTGCACGACCCCCAGCGCGAGCGGCCATCAGCGATCGAGACCTGAACCGGCTTCTGGCCCAGGGCCTGAAGATGGATGTCGGTACGGGCGACCAGGGCCCGGCGGGCCTCGCGCTTCAGCAGGTTCCGGACGCGGCGGGAAAAGGCCTCGCCCTCGCCGCCGGAAATGATGATCGGTCCCGTTTCGTCCGTAGACAGGCGCGCCGCCCCGGCCCCGCCCCCGGCCACCAGCCGCACCGGGTGGCCTGACAGGGTGACGGTGCCGCCAGGCTGCAGCGGCGTGCCGACCGGGCGGGCGGTCAGCCGTTCGAGGATCCAGGCGTTGCGGCTGCGGGCAAAGGTTACGGCCTCGGCCAGACGACGCTCGTTCGGGGCCACGGCCACGGCCTCGCCCGCCCGGACATCGATACGGATCGAGATGCGGCGGGCCCGGGAATTGACCGAGAGACGGAGGGTTCCCTCCCCGCCGTCAAGCGGCAGTCTTTGCCCGTTCCGGTACTGCACAGAGCGTCTCGTTGGCGGTGATGAAGTCGCGCACCCGGGGGTAGATCTCGTCCCGGAAACGACGACCGTTGAACACACCATAGTGGCCGACGTCCGGCTGCACATAGAGAATGCGACGGTCCTCGGGAATGTTCGGGGTCAGGCCGTGCGCCGCCTGTGTCTGGCCGACGCCGGAGATGTCGTCCTTCTCGCCCTCGACCGTCATCAGGCCGATGTCGGTGATCTTCGTCAGGTCGACCTTGCGTCCGCGGTGTTCCAGCAGGCCGCGCGGCAACAGATGCTGCTGGAAGACGATGTCGATGGTCTGCAGATAGAATTCCTCGGTCAGGTCCAGAACCGACAGATATTCGTCGTAGAATTCCTCGTGCCGGGTGGTCTCGTCACCATCGCCGTTGACCAGATTTTCGAAATACTGGCGGTGAGCGTCGATGTGGCGTTCCTCGTTCATCGACATGAAGCTGAACAGCTGGACGAAGCCCGGATAGACGCGCCGTCCGAAGCCCGGATAGGGCCATGGCACGGTATGGATCATGTTCGACTTGAACCAGGCAAAGGGCTTGGCCTCGGCCAGCTGGTTGGTTTCGGTCGGCGACAGGCGTGCATCGATCGGCGAGCCCATGAAGGTCATCGAGGCCGGACGGTTGGGATCCTCGTCCTCGGCCATCAGGGCACAGGCAGCCAGCACCGGCGGGCCGGGCTGGCAAACACCGACCACATGGGCGCGCGGGCCGATCACGGCCAGCATGTCGCGCACGTGGTCGATATAGTCGGAGAAGTCGAAGCGACCTTCCAGCATCGGTACCTGACGGGCATTGACCCAGTCAGCGACATAGACGTCGTGATCCTGCAGGAAGGTCTCGACCGTGCCGCGCAGCAGGGTGGCATAGTGACCCGACAACGGGGCCACGATCAGCACGGCCGGTGCCGCCGTCGGCTTTCCGGCCCGTTTCAGATCCCCGATATGACGCGCGAATCGAACCAGCCGCACCCAGGGCGAGGACCAGACCACCTGTTCGGTGGTGCGCACCGAGCGGTCGTTGATCGTGACGGTCTCCAGCCCCCAGGCCGGCTTGCCGTAGCGCCGCGTCAGCCCCTCGAACAGCTCGGCCGAAGCGAAGGCGGTGCGGCCGATGGCCGTGTCCGAGGCGGGATTGAGCGGGGAGTTCCAGAACTGCCGGGCCATCTGGGCCCCGATCCGGAACGGCGATGCTGAATGGTAGGCGAGCTCGTGAAGGGAATAGAGCATGAAATCCTGGGGACGGCTCCGCACTGATGCGGCAGTGCACCATACAACGCATGGCCCTGCAAAAGGATTATCATTTTTCCGGGCACTGCCGCGCTTTGCACGTGCGCTACCGCGCTTCGCGCTGCTTGAGCACTTGGCTCGTGGCGCTACCGCGCTTCGCGCTACTTGAGCGCCTGACCGAGGGTCAGCCCCGGTCCATGGCCCGGCGGATGACGTCGGCCGAACGGTCGGGGCCGAGGTCGCCGCCCAGGGGGCTGCGGAATTTTCCGTCGGGGCCCATCAGATAGACGGTCAGGGAGTGATTCATCGTATAGGTCTCGCCCTCACCGGATTTCTGGAAATAGACCCTGTAGGCGTCGGCGGCGGCCTTCACCTGCGCCGGGGTGCCGGTCAGGCCGATGACTCCTTCAGGGAAGCCGTCACTGGACAGATAGGTCTTGAGCACAGCCGGCGTATCGCGTTCGGGATCGACACTGATGAACAGGATTTGCAGGTCGTCGGCACGGTCGCCCAGCCGGTCCTGGGTCGCCTTCAGCGCCGCAAGGGTGGTGGGGCAGTAATCCGGACACCAGGTGAAGCCAAAAAAGACCAGGCTCCATTTGCCGTCCAGCATCGTCTGATCGACGGCGCGTCCGTCCTGGTCGACCAGGTTGAACGGCCCGCCGACGGACGGTTGGCCGGTAAAGGACACATCCTGCGAGGTCGCGAGTTCACGGTCCCGGTTCGCGACCACGACCACCGTGGTGACAGCCAGAACCGCGGCGATCAGGAGACAGGCTCCAGCGAAGATCAGGACGGAACGACGGGGCATCAAGAGGTCTCGTGAAATCGCCCACAGCCGGGCCTGAGCGGTCTATAGAAGAGCCGTGACCCCGACCCAAGACCCCGCATCGTCGCAGACACCCGGCCGCTTCGTCGCCTGGAGCGACCATGCGCGTCGCAGCCGGGGCCTGTCACTGCGGACGCTGGTGATCCTGCGCTGGATGGCCATCGCCGGCCAGAGCGCGACCATTCTGGTGGCCAGCGCCGGCTTTCATTTCGACCTGCCGCTGTGGGCCTGTCTGGCCGTAATCGGGGCCAGTGTGGTGATGAACCTGCGGGCCACCGCCCGGCTCAGGCGCGCCGACGTTCCGATCAGCGACGGCCAGACAACGGCGACCCATCTGGGGTTCGACATCCTGCAGCTGACTGCCCTGCTGGCCCTGACCGGGGGCCTGACCAATCCCTTCTGCCTGCTGCTGGTCGCCCCGGTGACGGTCTCGGCCGCCTCGCTGCCGGCACGGCAGGCGGTGCTGCTGGGCCTGCTGGTGCTGCTGGCCACGGTGGGACTGTTCTTCTGGGCCCTGCCGCTGCCGTGGCAGGCTGGCACTGAAATGGTCCTGCCGCCACTGTACCGGTTCGGCACCGGCCTGGCCCTGACCACCGGGGTGATCTTCACTGCGGCCTATGCCTGGCGGGTGGCGACAGACGCGGAAAAACTGGAGCTGGCCCTGACCATGACCCAGGACGTGCTGCAGCGCGAACAGCGACTGGCGGCCCTGGGCGGGCTGGCGGCGGCGGCGGCGCACGAGCTGGGCACGCCGCTGGCGACCATTCAGGTGGTGGCCCGGGAACTGTTGCGGGCCTCACCGCCGGACGGAGCCTCGGCCGAGGACGCGGCGCTGATCCTGCAACAGGCCGAACGGTGTCGCGGCATTCTCAAACGCCTGTCGCAGCAACCCGAGGAGGGCGACGCCCTCTATGCCGACGTCGGGCTCGAAGCCCTGCTGGAAGAGGTGGCCGAGCCCCATCGCGGCTTCGATCTGGAGTTCGACGTCCAGGTGCGGACCCGGTCCGGTGAACCGCCGCCGCGTGTCCGGCGCATGCCCGAAGTGATCCACGGCCTGTCGGCCCTGGTCGAGAACGCCGCCGACTTCGCCAATAGCCGGGTGTGGGTGCTGGCCACGGTCGCGGCCGACTGGATCGAGATCGAGGTAACGGACGACGGCCCCGGCTTCGCCAGTGAAATCCTGCCGCGTCTGGGCGAGCCCTATGTCACCAGCCGGCCCCAAGGCAAGGCACGTCAGGCCCTCGCGGCCCAGATCGCCGCCGCCGCCCGCCCGGCCCTGCCCGGCCGCAAGGGTCGCAAGGGCCGCAAGGAGTCGCCGCCGATTCCCGAGATCGCCCCCAGCCAGGGCGGCATGGGTCTGGGCTTCTTCATCGCCAGCACCCTGCTGGAGCGTACCGGCGGCAAGGTCACCGTCGGGCCCGGGAACGGCGAGAAGGGGCAACCGAAAGGGGCCCGCGTCTCGATCCGCTGGGCACGCCCCTCACTGGAAGTTCAGCAATCTGACGGCGGAACCTTGACCGCAGCCCCGCCAGAGCCAAGTTGAAGCGGCAGGAGAAATTTGATGCCCGACCTCGAAGCCCGGATCGCCGCCTTGCCAGACAAGACGCTGTTGCTGCTGGACGACGACCAGGCTCTGCGCACCCGGCTGGGGCGCGCGCTGGAAAGCCGCGGATTCACCGTCACCACGGCCGGGTCGGTGAGCGAGGCGCGCGAGGCGCTGCAGATCGCCGTTCCCGCCTTCGCCGTGCTGGACATGCGGCTCGAGGACGGCAACGGGCTGAAGGTGGTCGAAGCCATCCGTGACCGGCGCGAAGACGCCCGCATCGTCATGCTGACCGGCTACGGAGCCATCGCCACGGCGGTGGCGGCAGTCAAGGCCGGGGCGGTCGATTATCTGCAGAAACCGGCCGACGCCGACGATGTGGTCAAGGCCCTGATGGCCGCCGGAGAGGCCGCCGATCCGCCGGACAATCCGATGAGCGCCGACCGGGTGCGCTGGGAACATATCCAGCGCGTCTATGAGCTGTGCGACCACAATGTCTCGGAGACCGCCCGTCGCCTCGGCATGCACCGACGGACCCTGCAGCGCATCCTGGCCAAACGCGCGCCGCGCTAGGCACACGGGCCGTTTGGGTCCGGGTCAGCGGCCGCTCAGCCGATGAGGCGCCGGCGGTTGTCGCGCCACTCATCCCGGGTCTGGCCCCACAGGTCGATGAGCGCGTCCTGGAACGGAGCCGGCAGCCGTCCGGGGCCCCGGTTACGAGAGCCCAGCCGTTCGGCCAGCTTGATCGAGGGGCCATTGTCGGGGGCGATACAGTGGATCACATCGCTCCAGCCCAGGGTGTCGAAGGCATAATCGACCGCCGCTGTCGCAGCCTCGAGCGCATAGCCCTGACCGGCGGCGTCGCGATGCAGGCTCCAGCCGACCTCGGTGCCGGGCCAGCCGTGCGGTTGCCACGGGCCGATCCGGCCGATCCACTGTCCGCTGGACTTCTCGATCACCGAAAACATCGCCACACCGCTCAGGGTCCAGGCTCCGGCCATGGCCATCATCGAACGCCACACCTGGGACGGGGCCTGGACGCCGCCGATGAAGCGCGCCGTCTCCTCATCCCCCATGAAGTCGCACCAGCGGTCGAAATCCTCCATCGCCGTCGGGCGCAGGATCAGTCGGGCTGTTTCGAGGGTCGGGCCGGGGGCGGTGCGGGTCAAAGCGGGAACTCCTGTTCGAGATTGTAGTGGCTGCCACTGTCCGACAGGACGCTGGACCACAGACCGAAGCGGTCGATGCGGATCGGCGGCGAATGCAGCAGATTGTGTCCTGCCATCCAGGCCGCGACCCGGTCCGGATCGGCGTGCGGCTTCAGATAGGCCAGGGTGACGTGAGGCCGGTAGACGCGTTTCTCCATAACGATCCCGGCCCGCTCCGCCGCCGCGCGACAGCGGCCGGCCAGAACGGCCAGCCGTTCGTTCGGCTCGACCCCGGCCCACAGGGTCTGGCTGCGATGGGTGTCGCCGAAGGTCCCGACCCCGGCCAGGGCAATCTCGAACGGCCCGCCGGTCGCGGCCCGCCCCAGTTCAGCGACCAGATCATCGGCACGGCGTTCGTCGACGGCACCATAGAAGGCCAGGGTCACATGCAGGGCCTCGAACGGCCGCCAGCGCGCGCCCGGCAGGCCGGTCTGCCGCCGCGCCAGGGTCTCGGCGACATCGAATGGAATCGGCAGGGCGGTGAACAGGCGGATCATGCGTCCTTTGGTAGCGATCATCACGCCCCGTCGAAAGACCGGATTCACTTGCGCCACAGGCCTTCGACCCCGATATTCACAGCAACGCCGGGAGATTGTCCCGGCCACGATCGGAGACAGTTCGCGATGAACGATTTCAGAAACGGGTTTTCAAGACCGGTGCCCGCGACGGCCGACATGGCCGTGGATTCCGGCCTGCGCGCCTTCATGCTGGGCGTCTACAACAAGCTGGCCCTCGGCCTGGTGGTGGCCGGGGCCCTGGCCTACGTCACCGGCAATGTGCCCGAGGTCCAGGCCCTGCTGTTCCAGCAGGCCGCTGACGGCCGCATCGGCCTGACCATGCTGGGCATGGTCGTGCAATTCTCGCCGCTGGTGATGCTGTTCGGCTCGATGTTCTTCATGAAGAACCCCACCGCCGGCGGGGTCAACCTGCTGTACTGGGGCGTGGTCGCAACCATCGGCGCGGGCATGGGCGTGCTGTTCCTGATCTATACGGGCACCTCGATCGCCACGACCTTCTTCGTCACGGCAGCGGCGTTCGGCGGGCTCAGCCTGTTCGGCTACACGACCAAGAAGGACATGTCCGGCATGGGCACCTTCCTGATCATGGGCGTGATCGGCCTGGTCATCGCCATGGTGGTCAACATGTTCCTGCAGTCCGGCGTGATGGCCCTGGTCATCTCGGGTCTGGGCGTGCTGATCTTCTCGGGCCTGATCGCCTATGACACCCAGCGACTGAAGATGACCTATTACCAGCTGGGCGGCAACGAGGCGGCGATGGGCGTGGCTACGGGTTTTGGAGCCCTCAGCCTGTTCATCAATTTCGTCAATCTGTTCCAGTTCCTGCTGATGTTCATGGGCGGCAGCCGCAACTAGGGCGACGCCGGGCGACAGACGAAACGGGGCCCCGGTGGAACCGCCGGGGCCCCGTCTATTTGGGTCTGCCTATTCGGGCCTGGCTATTTGACGACGGCGAAGCGCCGGCTGTCGAAGATGCGCAACACCTGGGCCAGTTCGCGGCCACGCCGCAGCACCATCCCCCCCTCGCCGATCACCGCCCACTGGCCCTGTTTCAGGCGCAGGGCCGGGCGTTTCTCGATGCGAATGACCGGGGCGTCGCCCGAACGGCGGAAGGCGGCGAACTCGGCCACCTCGCGATGGCCCGCCATCGCATAGTCCCGCCATTCACCCGCGGCGACCATCCGCCCGTAGACCCGCAGGATCAGATCCAGTTCGCGCCGGTCGAAGAAGACCGGCCCCGCCTGGGGCGGTCCACTGTCATTGCTGGCGGGGTCGAGACTCATCGCGTTTCAGACTAGACCGGCCGCGCGGAAAGGCCAGCCCCCGGTCGCCTTGCGCGCCCGGAGCCGGGGCAGCGACAACACGCCACACCCCGATGCACAACCGACACGAAAAGGCCCCCTTTCGGTCCTGCACATGCCTGTTTGGCCCGCCAAACCATTCGTATCGGCCTGTTGAAGTTCGGAGCGGTTCCGGAACCTGAACAGCCCCCCCAGCCCCCCTGGATTTCTCCATCAAGGGCTTCAGCGGGCCGGTGCTTCCTCCAAGCGAGGCGCCCGTTCGGCCACCCCTCCCCCCCTCGGCCGGACGGGCGTTTTGTTGTCCGGAGCCCGACTCAGTCGCCGAGCACGACAGTCTGGGCGGCACCGGCCCGCGACACCGTCAGCTCGACCGTTTCACCGGCCGCGTTGAGCGCGTCGGACAGGGTGCGGATATCGGCCACCCGGGTCCCGTCGACCGCCGAGACCACATCGCCGGCGATCAGGCGGCGCGCGGCGGCGATCGACCCCCCTTCCACGGCCGTTACCAGAACGCCGGACTGACTGACGCCATCCCCGGCCCGCAGGTCCCGGAAGGCGGCCCCGAACGCCTGGACTTCACCGGTCCCCAGAATCACCCGGGCCTCAACCGGCCGTTCGACGCTGAGCGAGGTCGTGCGCTCGCGCCCGCCGCGCAGATAGGTCACGGTCAGTCCGGCACCGGGGGCGGCGATACCGATCGTCGCCCGGACCGACCCGGCATTGGCCACCGGCCGACTCTGTATGCGGGTGATGATGTCATTGCGCTGAAGGCCCGCCGCTTCCGCCGGTGAGCCGGGGGCGACGTCGTCGACGACGGCTCCCCGCACAATGCTCACCCCCAGGGCATGAGCCCGTTCCGCATTGAGTGACCCGAAAATGGCTCCGGTGCTGCCGCGCTGGACTTCGCCGAACTCACGCAGCTGACCGACCACATGCAGCATGATGCGGCTGGGCACGGCGAAGGCGATGCCGTCATTGCCACCACCACCGCCCGACAGGATCGAGGTGTTGATGCCGATCAACCGCCCCAGACTGTCCAGCAGCGGCCCGCCCGAATTGCCGGAATTCACCGCCGCGTCGGTCTGGATATAGTCCTCGACCGCGTCGCCCAGCCCCGACCGGTTCAGACCCGACACCACCCCCATGGTCAGGGTCTGGTCGAGCCCCAGCGGATAGCCGACGGCAAAGGCCAGGTCGCCGGCGCGCAAGGTATCGGAATCGGCCACGGACACCTGGGTCAGGCCAGTGGTGTCGATCTTCAGCACGGCCAGGTCAGTGGCCTTGTCGACCCCGATCAGAACGGCATCGACCAGCCGGCCGTCGACCATGTCGACAGTGAATTTCCGGCCGTTCTCGACCACATGGTTGTTGGTGACGATGATGCCCGCGGCAGCATCGATGATGACGCCCGAGCCCGTGGCGACCGGCCGGGCTTCGTTTTCGCCCGAGCTCGGCCCCCGGGACGAGCCCAGGGTCGTCACCTGCACCACCGCCGGCAGCGATTGCTCAAGCCCCGAGGCAAAGCTGAACACCCCGCGGCGGGTGTCGAACGGAATATGACGGACGGCCGGTGCCGGCGCGGTCCGGGTCCCGCCCGGATAGGGCGTCTGGGCCGCCACCGGCGCGACCATCGCGACCGCCAGCACCGAGGCCAGGGCCCCGATCCGGATCGCGCCCAGGCTGACCGTGGACAGGTTTTCGTTTCGGAAATTAGCGCGGCGCATCATCGACCCCCCTTGTTCTGGGGCCGACCCTAGCGCGAGAAATCCGCCGTGACGATGGTTGGAGGGGGTGCCCCTAGAAGGCGCTCTGTCCGGTGATGGCCCGACCCAGGATCAAGGCGTGGACGTCATGGGCCCCTTCATAGGTGTTGACCGTCTCCAGATTCATCGCGTGGCGCATCACATGCATCTCGCCGGTGATGCCGGCCCCGCCGTGCATGTCGCGGGCCTCGCGGGCGATGGCCAGGGCCTTGCCGCAATTGTTGCGCTTCATCATCGAGATGGCCTCAGGCACCCAGGCCCCCTGGTCGAGCAGCCGACCGAGCGCCAGCGCCCCCTCGAAGCCGAGGAAGATCTCGGTCTGCATATCGGCCAGCTTCTTTTGCACCAGCTGGCGCGACGACAGCGGCCGGCCGAACAGCATGCGCTCGCCGACATAGTCGCGGGTCGCGTGGAAACAGAACTCGGCCGCGCCCATGGCTCCCCAGGCGATGCCGAAACGGGCCTTGTTGAGGCAGGAGAACGGCCCGCGCAGACCCTTCACACCCGGCAGGATATTGGCCTCGGGCACGAACACGTCATTGAGGCCGATGTCGCCGGTGATCGAGGCGCGTAGGCTCAACTTGTCGCCGATCTTGTCGGTGGTGAAGCCGTCCATGCCGCGTTCGACGATGAAGCCGCGGATCACATCGTCGAGCTTGGCCCAGACGATGGCCAGATCGCTGACCGGGCTGTTGGTGATCCAGTATTTGGCCCCGTTCAGCCGGTAGCCGCCTTCGACGGCGACGGCCTTGGTCTTCATCGACGCGGGGTCGGAACCGCCGTCGGCCTCGGTCAGGCCGAAACAGCCGATCAGCTCACCGGCCGACATCTTCGGCAGGAAGCGCATTTTCTGTTCTTCGGTGCCGAAGGCATAGATCGGATACATGGCCAGCGACGACTGCACGCTCATGGCCGAGCGATAGCCGCTGTCGACCGCCTCGACCTCGCGCGCGATCAGGCCGTAGGCCACATGCGAGGCGTTCGAACCGCCGTACTGTTCCGGCAGCATGGCCCCCAGAAAGCCCATTTCGCCCATCTCGGTCATGATCGCCCGGTCAAAGGTCTCCTCGGCAAAGGCCTTGACCACCCGCGGCAGCAACCGGTCGCGGGCATAGGACCGGGCCGCGTCCTGGATCATCCGCTCGTCGTCGGTCAACCGGCCGGACAGGTCCAGCGGGTCGTCCCAGCGGAAGGTCTTGTGCGGAGCGGTGGTGCCGTCGGCCATGGGTCGTCTTTCCTGAACGGGGCGGAGAGGCGGTACGACCGTCACACAGTGATGACGGACCTCTCCGGGTCTGGCGGCGGTTTAGGCCAAAATGACCGGATCGGGTAGAGGGGCCGCCGGTCACGGGTTAGGATAGGGGTATGATCCGCACGTTGAAGCGTCTGTTCGTCGACCACCCGCGCGAGGTGGGCGAGGGCTATTTCGAACATATGGCCGCCGCCGCCCGGTTCGGCCTTCGCCTGCTGGGGTTGGCCGGAACGGCCTTCCTGCACGCGGTCGTGCCCGGCCTGTGCAAGACCACGGTGTCGAAAGCCGTCTGCGCCATGGCCGACGAGGTCGACGGCCGGGCGAAGGAGGCCCGCGACGGCCGCATGCGCGAGGCCGGGGCCTGGGACCCGGGGCTCTGATCCCGGCCTTCTCCCGCACGGGGAGACGGGATAGGTAGGCTGAATGACCCAGTCCCAAGGCCCCCTTTCCGGCGTTCGCGTGCTCGATCTCAGCCGGGTGCTGGCCGGGCCGTGGGCGACCCAGACCCTGGCCGATCTCGGAGCCGAGGTGATCAAGATCGAACGCCCCGGTGTCGGCGACGACACCCGCGCCTGGGGCCCCCCCTTCACCACCAGGGCCGACGGCACGCCGGGCGACGCCGCCTATTTCCTGTGCGCCAACCGCGGCAAGAAGTCGGTCACCCTCGACATTGCCACGCCCGAAGGGGCCGCCGCCGCGCGTGAGCTGGCCCGGAGCTGCGATGTGGTGGTCGAGAATTTCAAGACCGGCGGGCTGGCGAAATACGGCCTCGACCACGCCGCTCTGGCGGCTCTCAATCCCCGGCTGGTCTATTGCTCGATCACCGGCTTCGGTCAGGACGGGCCCGACGCAGGGCGCGCCGGCTATGACTATATGATCCAGGCCATGGGCGGGCTGATGAGCGTCACCGGCCAGGCGGACGGCACGCCGGGGGCCGAGCCGATGAAGGTCGGGGTGGCCGTCGCCGACCTGTTCACCGGCCTGTACGCCTCCAACGCCATCCTCGCCGCCCTGCTGCACGCCCGGGCGACCGGCGAAGGCCAGCACATCGACATCGCCCTGTTCGACGTCCAGGCGGCGATGCTGGCCAATCAGGCGACCAATTTCTTCGTCTCCGGCAAGGTGCCGACGCGGATGGGCAATGCCCACCCCAATCTGGCCCCCTATCAGCCCTTTCCGTGCACGGACGGCATGGTGGTCATCGCCGTCGGCAACGACGGCCAGTTCCGGTCGCTGGCGGGGGCGCTGGGCGTGGCGGGCCTCGGGACCGATCCCCGCTTCCTGAGCAATGCCCTGCGCATCGAACACCGTGCCGCCCTGTCAGCCGAACTGTCAGCCCTGACCGCGGGCCTGACCATGCAGGCGCTGATGGCGAGGCTGGAAACGGCCGGTGTGCCCTGCGGTCCGGTCAATACGGTGGATCAGGTGTTCGATGAGCCCCAGGCCAGACACCGCGGTCTGGTGGTCGAACAGACCCGCGCCGACCTGGCCGGTCCCGTGCGCACCGTGGCCTCGCCGATCCGGATGTCCGTGACGCCGGTCCGCTATGACCTGCCGCCGCCAGCCCTGGGTCAGGACACGGATGAGGTGCTGGGCGGGCTCAAGCCCTGGAGCGAAATCGGTTGAGTTGGACGCAGTCCAACTCGGCTTAGATTTCGCTCCAGTTTGAATCTGGACCATTTTTTGGATTCAGGTCGATTCGACCTGAAACAAAAATGGTCTAGCGACCGGCCAGAAGCGCCACAAACGCCAGCACGGTCGCCCCGAGCGTGACCTTGGCCGGCAGGGTGCGGTCGGGAACAGTCCCGGACTCCGGTTCCGACGACTCCTCGATCGCCTCGGCACCGTGACGCAGGGCCTCAAGTCGGGCGCTGGCCTCGACGACCTGCCCATCCGGCACCGACAGCCGGATCCAGCCCAGAGCCTGCAGGATCAGCGGATCGGCCTTGGCGTGTTCGGCTCCGCCCAGCGTCGGCGTGAATCCGTCGGCCCGCAGGCGCGACGCGACGATCTCGGCCTCATAGACATCCGCGAAACGGGCGATCTCGATCTGGCGCATCCGATAAACCTAGACGCTTCGCTCGCGGGCGGCCATGCCGGAGTCCGGGATGGTTAGGGCCGCTGCAGTGTCAGCGTCGGGTCGCGATACGCCTTGATCTCGATCAGATAGCCGTCCGGGTCGGCCACGATCGCCTTGGCCTGACCCTTGACGTCATCGACCACGGGTGCCGTGGCGAAGCCGCCCGCGACCGCTCCGGCGCGGGCGACAAGCGCCTCCCAGTCGACCCAGGAAACGGTCGCACCGAAATGCTGGGCCTCCCGGTAAGGGGAGGGCGTTACCGCCGCCGGACGGTGGTAGGCGGTGAGTTGAGTCCCGAACAGCCAGATGTCGATCCACGCCTCGGTGCTGCGTCCCACTCTCGCGCCAAAGGCGCTTTCATAGAATGTGCGCGTGGCCTGCGGGTCGGAGACCGACAGCGACAGGTGGAAGACCGGCTCCAAGCCTTACAGATCCAGCAAAAAGCGCTGCGGATCCTCGAGGTGGTCCTTGATGCGGACGAGGAAGGTCACCGCCTCCTTGCCGTCGACGATGCGGTGATCATAGCTCAGGGCCAGATACATCATCGGCCGGATCACCACCTGACCGTTCACCGCCACCGGGCGCTGGACGATGTTGTGCATGCCCAGAATGCCCGACTGCGGCATGTTGAGGATCGGCGTCGACATCAGCGAGCCGTAGACCCCGCCATTGGTGATGGTGAAGGTGCCGCCCTGC
Source organism: uncultured Brevundimonas sp. (assembly GCF_963974615.1). Taxonomy (GTDB): domain Bacteria; phylum Pseudomonadota; class Alphaproteobacteria; order Caulobacterales; family Caulobacteraceae; genus Brevundimonas. Next base: position 17,938 of record NZ_CAXBDH010000008.1, on the reverse strand, counting down.
AGCTGGTCCAGGGTCAGGTCGCCGTCACGGGCCGCCTTGCCGAGGTCAGAGATGCCCTTTTCAATACCCGCCAGCGACAGCACGTCGGCGTCACGCAGGACCGGCACCACCAGACCTTTTTCGGTGCCGACGGCGACGCCGATGTCATAGTGGTTCTTGTAGACGATGTCGGTGCCGTCGATCTCGGCGTTGACCGCCGGGATCTCGTGCAGCGCGTTGACCACGGCCTTCACGAAGAAGCTCATGAAGCCCAGCTTGGTGCCGTGGCGCTTCTCGAACGCGTCCTTGTACTGACTGCGCAGCGCCATCACCGCCGACATGTCGACCTCGTTGAAGGTGGTCAGCTGGGCGGCGGAATTCTGTGATTCCTTCAGGCGGCGGGCGATGGTCTGGCGCAGACGCGTCATCTTGACCCGATCCTCGCGCGGACCGGTCTCGCGCGGCGCGGCGGGAGCCGGAGCCGCCGGAGCGGCGGCGGGGGCCGGGGCCGGAGCCGCGGCGGCCTGCAGGGCATCGCCCTTGAGGATGCGGCCATCCTTGCCTGAGCCGGCGATGGCCCCGGGGTCGAGGTTCTCTTCGGCGACGATGCGCTGGACCGACGGCGACAGCGGGATGTCGGCGGCCGGGGCTGAAGCCGGCGCGGATGCGGTCGGGGCCGCGTCGGGAGCGGCGGCGGTGCCGGAGCCTGACACCTTGCCGATGGTCTGGCCCGGCGTGACGCTGGTGCCCTCGGTGGCGAGAATTTCCAGCACGCCGTCGGCCGGGGCGGCAATCTCGAGTGCGACCTTGTCAGTCTCGATCTCGACCAGCAGTTCGTCTTTCTTGACTGCGGCACCGGACGCCTTGAGCCATTTGCCCATCGAGCCCTCGGCGACGCTCTCGCCCATGACCGGAACCTTGATGTCCACCGATGCGGCGGTCGCTGCCGCCGGGGCGGGCGCGGGGGCCGAGACAGAGGCAGGCTTGGCGGTGGCCTGTGCGGGTGCGGCGGCGGCCGGAGCGGGAGCCGCCCTGGTCCCGGCGGCCCCTTCGGTCACTGTGCCCAGCACCGTGCCCGGCAGGACGGTATCACCCGTGGCGGCCTTGATCTCGGCCAGCACGCCGTCAGCGGGCGACACCACTTCCAGCGAGACCTTGTCGGTCTCCAGCTCGACGAGCAGCTCGTCCTTGCGGACGGCGTCGCCGACCTTCCTGCTCCATTTGGCGATGGTCGCCTCGGTGACGGATTCACCGAGCGTCGGGGTCAGGATGTCGGCCATGGGGTATCCAGATTCTCGTCTTTGCCGCTCACCGGTCAGGCGAAGGCGTCGTTCAGGAAGGTCTCGAGTTCTTTCAGGTGCCGGCTCATCAGACCCGCCGCCGTGGAGGCGGAGGCCGGACGACCGACGTAGCGCGCGCGCTTCGACGTGATGTCGAGCTTCTCGAGCGTCAGTTCAAGCCATGGATCGACAAAGGTCCAGCCGCCCATGTTCTTCGGCTCTTCCTGACACCATACCAGCTCGGCATCGGGGAAGCGCACCAGTTCGGTCATCAGCGACTTCAGCGGCCACGGATAGAATTGCTCGAGCCGCATCAGATAGACGTCGTCGACCTTTTCGCCGGCCTTGAACCGGGCCTCGCGCGATTCCAGCAGGTCATAATAAACCTTGCCCGAACACAGCACGACGCGCCGGATGTCCTTGTCGGCCTTCAGGGTGATGCCGGCGACCTCGGGACGGCGCTGGGCATCGTCGTGCAGCACCCGGTGGAACGAACTGCCCTCAGCCATGTCCTCCAGCGTCGAGACCGCCTTCTTGTGACGCAGCAGGCTCTTGGGCGTCATCAGGATCAGCGGCTTGCGGAAATGCCGCTGCATCTGCCGGCGCAGGATATGGAAATAATTGGCCGGGGTCGTGCAGTTGGCGACCTGCATATTGTCCTCGGCGCACTGCTGCAGGAAGCGCTCCAGACGGGCCGAGGAATGCTCCGGCCCCTGACCTTCGTAGCCGTGCGGCAACAGCATGGTCAGGCCGCACATGCGCAGCCATTTGCGCTCGCCCGACGAGATGAACTGGTCGATCACCACCTGGGCCCCGTTGACGAAATCGCCGAACTGGGCCTCCCACATCACCAGGGTATTGGGATCGGTAACCGCATAGCCGTACTCGAAGCCCAGCACCGCCTCTTCCGACAGGGCCGAATCGATGGCCTCGAACTCGGCCTGGACCTCGCGCAGGTGGTTGAGCGGGATGTAGCGCTCCTCGGTGGTCTGGTCGATCACGCCCGAATGCCGCTGGCTGAAGGTCCCACGCACCGAGTCCTGACCGGACAGGCGCACCGGAAACCCTTCGTCCAGCAGGGTGGCGAAGGCCAGGCTCTCGGCCGTCGACCAGTCGATGTTCTGGCCGCTGGTGATGGTTTCGCGACGCGCGTCCATGACCCGCTTCAGGGTCCGGTGGATGTCGATCCGGTCGGGAACCGTGGTCAGCCGGACCCCGAGATCGATCAGGGTCTGGGCCGGGACGTCGGTCTTGCCGCGACGCTCGTCGCCCTCGGGCAGGCCGATGCCCTGCCACTGACCGTCCATCCAGTCGGCCTTGTCGGCCTCGAAGGTCTTGCCGGCCTCGAACTCGGCGTCGAGGAAGGCGTCGAATTTGGCGATTTCAGCCTCGACCCCGGCCTGGTCGATAACCCCCGCCTCGACCAAACGCTGCGAGTAGATTTCGCGCGTCGAGGGCTGGGCCTTGATCTTGGCGTACATCAGCGGCTGGGTGAAGGTCGGGTCGTCGCCCTCATTGTGACCGAAGCGACGGTAGCAGAACATGTCCACCACCACGTCCTTGTTGAATTTCTGGCGGAATTCGGTGGCCACCTTGGCCGCGAACACCACCGCCTCGGGGTCGTCGCCGTTGACGTGGAAGATCGGGGCCTGAACCATCAGGGCCACGTCCGACGGATAGGGCGAGCTGCGGCTGTGACGCGGGCTGGTGGTGAAGCCGATCTGGTTGTTGACCACGAAATGCATGGTGCCGCCGGTGCGGTAGCCCTTCAGCCCCATCAGGGCGAAGCATTCGGCCACCACGCCCTGACCGGCGAAGGCGGCGTCACCGTGGATCAGCACCGGCATGACCTTGGAGCGATCCAGCGACCATTCGGCCTCGGGCTTGTCGGCATTGGCGGCGCGGATGTCGAAGGCCTGTTTGGCGCGGGCCTTGCCCAGCACCACCGGATTGACGATCTCGAGGTGGGACGGGTTGGCGGTCAGGGACAGGTGAACGTGGTTGCCGTCGAACTCGCGATTCGAGCTGGCCCCCATATGATATTTGACGTCGCCCGAGCCTTCTGTGTCGCTGGGCATGCTGGAGCCGCCCTGAAACTCGTGGAAGATGGCCTTGTAGGGCTTGGCCATGACGGCGGCGAGCATGTTCAGGCGGCCACGGTGGGCCATGCCGAACACCATTTCGTCGACGCCCAGGGCCCCGCCGCGCTTGATGATCTGCTCCATGGCCGGAACCATGGCCTCGCCCCCGTCGAGGCCGAAGCGCTTGGTGCCGGGGAAGCGTTTGTGCAGGAAGCGCTCGAAGCCTTCGGCCTCGATCAGCTTGTTCAGGATCGCCAGCTTGCCCTCGCGGGTGAAGGCGTTCTCGGTATATTTGTCCGGCCCCTCAATGCGCTCCTGCAGCCAGGACTTCTCCTCCGGTTCGGCGATATGCATGTACTGGATGCCGATGGTGCCACAGTAGGTGCGCTCGAGGATCTCCATCACCTCACGGATGCTGCCGGTCTGCAGACCCAGCACGCCGTCCAGATAGATCGGCCGGTCCAGATCGGCCTCGGAGAAACCGTAGAATTCCGGAGTCAGTTCGGGATTGTCGACCGGCTGTTCGATACCCAGCGGGTCCAGCCGGGCGTGAAGATGGCCGCGCACCCGGTAGCTGCGAATCAGCATCAGGGCCCGGATCGAATCATGGGCCGCAGCGCGGATTTCGTCGCCGGTGACCGGAGCGGTCGACGCAGCGGCGGCAGCGGCCGGCCTGCCCGAGGGGGCCCTGGGAGTCGGCCAGCGGCCGTCGAACACACCGGTTTCCTCGGTCGCCTCGGACGCAGCGCCGCGGCCCCAGGCCCCGGCCCCGGCCGACGCCTTCACCGTCTCGGCACTGTCACGCAGCTGTTCGAAGAAGGCGCGCCACTCATCGGACACCGACGCGGGATCATTGGCCCACTGCGCATGCAGGTCCTCAATGAAGGCGGCGTTCGACCCGTACAGAAAGCTGGTCTCGGCAAAGACCTGGTTCAGCCGACCGGCATCGTCCGCCATCTTTTCGTCGTCCCTTTCACCCCCACGAACACGTCCGCGTGAAGGCGCGTTCCGTCATATAGGCAGTGTTTCCTTATGGGTCATGACCGAAGCAGGGCAAAAAGGCGAATTTTGCCCCGGAAACCGGAAAAACTCTCCTTCGGCGGGAGAGGAGTCTTCCGGATTTAGCCCTTGAGGACCTCGACCAGGGTGGTGCCCAGGCGCGCCGGCGACGGCGAGACGGTGATCCCGGCCTGTTGCATGGCGGCGATCTTGGATTCCGCATCGCCCTTGCCGCCCGAGACGACGGCCCCGGCGTGGCCCATGGTGCGGCCCTTGGGCGCGGTGACGCCGGCGATGAAGCCGACCATCGGCTTCTTGCGGCCCTTCTTCGCCTCGTCGATCAGGAATTGGGCGGCCTCTTCCTCGGCCCCGCCGCCGATCTCGCCGATCATGACGATGGAATGGGTCTCGGGGTCGGCCAGAAACAGCTCCAGCACGTCGATGAACTCGGTGCCCTTGACCGGGTCGCCGCCGATGCCGACGGCCGTGGTCTGGCCCAGACCCTCGTTGGTGGTCTGGAACACGGCCTCATAGGTCAGGGTGCCGGAGCGCGAGACGATACCGACATTGCCCTTCTTGAAGATCGAGCCGGGCATGATGCCGATCTTGCACTCGTCGGGCGTCATGATGCCGGGGCAGTTGGGGCCCAGCAGGCGCGACTTCGAGTCTTCGAGGCGGCGCTTGACCCGCACCATGTCCAGCACCGGGATGCCCTCGGTGATGCAGGTGATGAAGGGGATTTCGGCGTCGATGGCCTCAATGATGGCGGCGGCCGCGCCGGACGGCGGCACATAGATGACCGAAGCGTCGGCCCCGGTGGCGTCCTTGGCTTCGGCGACCGTGGCGTAGATCGGCAGGGTTTCGCCGTGCGAACCGGTCCAGGTCTGGCCGCCCTTGGTCGGGTGCACGCCGCCCAGCATCTGCGTACCGTGATAGGCCAGCGCCTGTTCGGTATGGAAGCCGCCGGTCTTGCCGGTCAGGCCCTGGACGATGATCCTGGTGTTCTTGTCGACGAGGATGGACATACGGGCTCGCTTTTTGATTCAGGCGGGGAGGAAGGGGTTTTCGACGCGGACCGACCCATAGGTCTGACCGTGGTTGAGGTCTTCGGAATAGAGGACGCGCGCGCCCAGCCGCTCGGCAGCGGCGATGATGGCTCCGTCCCAGTAGGACAGCTGGTAGCGCCGGGCGTGGTCGATGCCGGCCAGCACCACATCGGGCGTCACTGGCTGGCAAGGTTTCATGGCGATCACGCGGACCCATTCACGGGCTTCGTCGGGCATCAGCGGAGGCGCCCCCTTGCGGGTGGCGATGTTGTAGAACTCGGCAAGAACCTGGCCGGACGTGCAGTAATCTTCAGTCAGCGCGATCTCTCTCGCGCGCGCCCACCGATGACCGGCGTGGTCCTGACCGAGCGCCGCATAAAGCAGGATGTTGGTGTCGAGAAAGACCTCAGAACTCGCGATCAAACCGAGGTTCCCCGCTGTAAATTTCTTCCCGGCTTCCAGGACGCCAATCGCCCATACGACCCTTGGATTGGTCGATCAGCTTCAGCAGCGCTTCGCGCGCCTCGTCCTTGGACGTTTCCTGCTGAACCATACTGGTCAGAAAGCTGCGCACCATTTCGTTGACGCTCGTCCGCTTCATGGCCGCCAGCACCCGCACCTTGTCGAGCAGGTCGTCGTCGATGGCGAGGGTCAGGTTGCGGGTCACGGGGCCAATTTACACGGGTTATGTGGAGCACACAATCCGTGTAGTCGGCGTCGATCATTGGCTCAGATTTCGCCCGACCCGGATTTGCGCCGTCAACGGCCCGTCGGATAGTTGATCGAGAGCTCGAGGGTGTTGTCCGGTTCTCGCAGCGCATGGATTCGGCTGCCGTCGGGCAGGTCCCATACCGTCAACTCCAGTTCCGGAGGCATCTGGTAGACATTGGTGTCGTAAACGCCGGGCGGTCCGACGGCCACGCCGTTCGCGAGCAGACTGGACACCTGGTCCTTCCATCCCGCGACAGCAGGACCGACAAGGACGACGCAGATCAGTTCGCCAGCGTTGTCAGCCGTCTTTTTATGCTGATCCAGACGGATCAGCGCATTGCCGCCCCGGTAGAGATCGCGCCATTCCAGCTCCGCAGGCGTCCGCGCCCTGACCGGGACCCAACCCCTGCGCTCGGCCATCGCCGCGAGATCGGCCCGCGCCATCGGGGTCGAGGTCAGGCAGGCGTCCTGAAAGGCCGCGACACCGGGGGCGACGACCGGCGAAGCCGCCGGGGCAGCCAGCAGCCAGGCCGCCAGAAAAACGACCGGGAGAAACATCACCCCACCGCCGCGACGATCTTCTGGGCGGCGTCGTCGAGGTCGTCGGCTGCGGTGATGGCCAGGCCGGACTCGTTGAGGATCTTCTTGCCCTGGGCGACATTGGTGCCCTCCAGGCGCACGACCAGCGGCACCTTCAGGCCCACTTCCTTGACGGCCGCGACCACGCCCTCGGCGATGACGTCACATTTCATGATGCCGCCGAAGATGTTGACCAGGATACCCTTCACGTTCGGGTCGGCGGTGATGATCTTGAAGGCCGCGGTGACCTTGGCCTTGTCGGCACCGCCGCCGACGTCGAGGAAGTTGGCGGGCTCTTTCCCGTACAGCTTGATGATGTCCATCGTCGCCATGGCCAGACCGGCCCCGTTGACCATGCAGCCGATGTCGCCGTCCAGCGCCACATAGGCCAGGTCGTGCCTGGAGGCCTCGATCTCCTTGGCGTCTTCCTCGCTCTCGTCGCGCAGGGCGACGATGTCAGGGTGGCGGAACAGGGCGTTGCCGTCGAAGCTGACCTTGGCGTCCAGCACCCGCAGATGGCCGTCCTTCATCACGATCAGCGGATTGATCTCCAGCATGGCCATGTCGGTGTCGACGAACGCCTTGTACAGGATCGGGAACAGGGTCTTGCCGTCGGCGGCGGCGTCGCCGGTCAGGGCCAGGGCCGTGTTCAGCTTGGCGATATCGGCGTCGGTGACGCCGGTCGCGGGGTCGATGACGATAGTCTGGATCTTGTCGGGCGTGTCATGGGCCACGGCCTCGATGTCCATGCCGCCCTCGGTCGAGACGACGAAGGCGATGCGGCCGAACTGGCGATCAACCAGCAGCGAGCAATACAGTTCGCGGTCGATGTCGGCCCCGTCCTCGATATAGAGGCGGTTGACCTGTTTGCCGGCGTCACCGGTCTGGGCGGTGACCAGGGTGTTGCCCAGCATCTCTTTGGCGTGGGCCACGGCCTCCTCGATCGAGAAGGCCAGGCGCACGCCGCCCTTGGCGTCGGGGCCCAGTTCCTTGAACTTGCCCTTGCCGCGCCCGCCGGCGTGGATCTGCGACTTCACCACATACAGGGGGCCGGGCAATGACCGCGCCGCGGCCTCGACCTGATCGACACTGGTGACGGCCACGCCTGCGGCGACCGGGGCACCGAAGCCCTTCAGGACCTGTTTGGCCTGGTATTCGTGGATATTCATGAAGCGCTCGCCGACACTGGGAGGAGGTATGGGGGCGCTTATAGGGGCTGCGCCTTCGCAGGCGCAACCTTCTCCCTAATCCACCCAGTCCCGCTTGATGGTGCGTGAGGCGAGGAACAGCAGGGTCGCGGCGACGACATAGAAGCCGCCGCCGGAATAGATGGCCCAGCGGATCGACTCATCGCCGAACTGCGGCTTCAGCAGGTCGGAGACGAAGCCGAAATAATAGGTCCCCAGCGCGATGCCGACCAGATTGTTGATCAGCAGAAACAGGGCCGAGGCCGTCGAGCGCATCGAGGCAGGGGCGATATGCTGCACCGCCGTCACGATCGGGCCCAGCCACGCCAGATTCAGCGCCGTCGGGATCAGAAACAGCGGGAAGGCCAGGGCCAGGCTGGGGGCGTTCAGCGACAGATAGAAGAAGGGCAGGGCGATGACGAAGGCGAAGGCCGGCACCAGCGGATAGGCCCGCTTGGACTTGCCGCCGAACTTGTCGGCCAGCAGGCCGCCCATGCCGATACCGATGATGCCCCCGACCAGGGTGATGGCGCTGTAGTAGAGCGAGGTCTCGGTCAGGGTCAGATTGAGGCTGCGCTGGAAGAAAGTCGGCAGCCAGAAGGCCACGCCATAGCCGCACACCGAGGACGAGGCGGCCCCGAAGGCCAGCAGCCAGAAGGTCGGCTTGGGCAGGACGGTCTTCAGCACCTCACGAAAGGCGGGGGCCTTCGGGGCAACGGCGGGACGCGGGACACCGGCAGCCCGGTCCAGTCCACCGCGTTCCGGATCCTTGACCACCAGTTTGAAGATCGGGGCCAGGATCAGGCCGGCGATGCCGACGACGATGAAGGCCGTGCGCCAGTTGATGTTGGCGGCGATCAGACCGCCGAGCAGAATGCCCATGGCCATGCCCAGCGGGATGCCGAACGAGAAGACGGCGATGGCGCGAGCCCGCTGCTTGGGCGGGAAGTAGTCCGAGATCAGCGAATAGGCCGGGGCCACGCCACCCGCCTCGCCGACGCCGACACCCATGCGCATGGCGAACAGACCCCAGAAGGATCCGGCATAGCCGCAGGCGACGGTAAAGCCGCTCCAGACGGTCAGGGCCGTGGTCATGATCCATGACCGGCTGGTGCGGTCGGCCAGCCAGGCGATCGGAATGCCCAGCAGCGAATAGAGGGCGGCGAAGGCGATGCCGCCCATGACCCCGACCTGGGTGTCCGTCAGATTCAGCTCGACCTGGATCGAGTCCTTGAGAATGCCGAGGATCTGCCGGTCGAGGAAGTTGAAGGTGTAGACGATGACCAGCAGGGTCAGCACCAGATAGCGGTAGCGAGACACTTTCGGCGGCGCACTTCCCGCGTCTGACAGACTCATCGTGTTTCCCCTCGAACTGGCCCCGCCCGGGACCCTAGCGGTGCGGCCGTCGGCTGCAAAAGAAAAAGGGCGGCGGCCCCGGAGAACCGCCGCCCCTTAGATCCCGAAAGATCAGGCTTCAGGCGTCATTGCGGATCAGAACTTGACCTGCAGCATGGCCGAAACGGTCCGCGGCGGGCCGTAGTAGCCGATGACCGAGTTGTTGAAGACCGCCGCGCCGGGGAAGTTGTAGCCGCCAATGCGGTAGACCTCGTCGGTCAGGTTCTTGCCGTACACACCGAGCGTCAGCTTGTCGTTCGGCGCAGTCCAGACCACCGACAGATCGACCAGCGAATAGGCCTTCTGGTCGAGGGTCGGGTTGGGGAATTCGAACATGCTGTAGTCGTCGCGATAGCTGATCGACGGGGTGACGGCGATGTCACCGCCGGCCATCTGGCCGCGCCAGGTCAGGCCGAAATAGCCCGTGTATTTCGGCGCATTCTGCAGCACCACCTGGCTGGCGATGTTCTCGTAGGTTCGGGTCGTCAGGTTGTAGCGCTGGAACTCGTTGAACTCGGCGTTCAGGTAACCGAGGGCAAAGTTCGCCGTCAGCGAGTCGACGATCCGCAGCGAGCCCTCGAACTCGGCCCCGGAGATGGTCGAGGACCCGACGTTGTCGACAAAGCTGGCAATACCGGCCCCGGCCGGCACCTGGGTGGTGACCTGCTGGTCCTGATACTTGTTGTAGAAGACCGACGAACTGAACGACAGGCGACGGTCGAACGCGGACCCCTTGAGGCCGAGCTCATAGGCGTCGACGGTCTCGGGGTTGTAGCCGTTGACGGTATCCGGGGTCAGGATAGCATCACCGCGCATGTCGAAGCCGCCTGACTTGAAGCCGGTCGAGAACGAGGCATAGCCGGTGATCCGGTCGCTGAAATCATACGACAGGGCGAAACGCGGCGACAGGTCGGTGAAGTCCCGGGTGTTGGTGTAGTCCGTGCGCAGCAGGGTCGGGGCCCGCGGCGTGCCACCCAGCAGCGGACTGCGGGTCGCCGTGGCATAGTTGGCGCGGAACACGTCGCCGGTCTTGGTGTCCTGAGTATAGCGCAGGCCGATCGACAGGTGCATGCGGTCGGTCAGGTCGGCGTTGACGTCGGAGAACAGCGAGAAGCTCTCGGTCTCGACAAAACCGCCGGTACCGATGACGAAGCCGAAATTGCCGAGGATGGTATCGAACGCGCCCGAGGCCTTGGCGTTCAGATAGTAGGCACCGACCACGCCCTGAATGCGGTCATCCTCAAACTGGAGCTGGAACTCCTGGGTGAACTGATGATCGCCGTAGATGGCCGGAATATCCAGCGTCGGGGCCGGGGTATTGTCGAAATCGATGACCGTGTCGGTTTCGCCGCTGCGATAGGCGCTGATCGATTTGAAGGTCAGAACGTCGCTGATATGGAATTCGCCGGTCAGGGACACGCCCTCGGTGATCACCGAGTTCTTGTCGCCGATCCCTGCATAGGTGTCATAGACATTGGTAGGAACGCCGGCACCGACGCCGGTACCCGCCACTTCACGGTGGCCGTGACGCGGGTTGGAATTATCTTCGGTCCGGTCATAGGCCAGACGGAAGAAGCTGTTGTCGGTCGGCTGGAACTCGACACTCAGGCGCCCGGCCAGGACATCCTTGTTATAGGCCTCGGCCCCGGTGTTCAGATTGGAGCCGAAACCATCACGGTTATAGCTGGCAATGGCACCGCCGACGCGCAGGGTGTCACCCAGCGGCAGGCTGCCGGTAGCCAGCAGATCCATCTGGTTATAGCTGCCGTAGGTGCCGCGCAGGGTCAGTTCCGGCTCGTCGGACAGGTGCGCGGTCACATATTTGATCGCACCGCCGACGGTGTTCCGGCCGTAGAGCGAGCCCTGGGGTCCACGCAGGACCTCGATGCGCTGGATGTCAAAGATATCCAGCACTGCGCCCTGGGGCCGGGCCACATAGACGTCGTCGATATAAAGGCCGACGCCGGGCTCGAAGCCCCACAGCGGGTCCTGCTGGCCGACGCCGCGGATGAAGGAGATCAGGGTCGAGTTGGAGCCGCGCGCGACCTGAACCGTGGCATTCGGGGTCTGCTGCTGCAGGGCGGTGATGTCGGAGGCACCGGTTTCCTCAAGGCGCTCGGCGCCGAGGGCCGTAACGGAGATCGGCACATCCTTCAGCTGCTCGTCGCGACGACGGGCCGTGACCACAACGTCATCAAGCGATGTCGTGACCTGCGGAGTTGCGCTCGCCGGAACCCCGGAAGTCTGGGCCATGGCCGCGGTGGACAGTGCGCTCAAGGCGGCTCCCGCCAGCAAGGCGGTCTTTACGTATCTGTTCATTTGAAACCCCAATTTGTGTTTTCCAGCCCGTCGACGCTTTTATTCAGCGTTCAATGATTTTCATGACAACTAACCGGTTTCACCGTTCTGTCAAACGATGGCGGCGGTCCGTCACGCCAAACCCCGCCGCTGTGGCGCCGTTGCACATGAGGGGGGAGCAGGCCTAGCTTCGGCCCATGACCAAGCCGGATCCCGTCGAAGCCTCCACCCGTCCCGCCCCGGCCCGACGCGGCCGCCCGTCCAAGGCCCGGGCTGCGGGAACCGGAGACACGCGCGCCGCAATACTCGACGCAGCCGAAGACCTGTTTTCGAAACACGGATTCTATGGCGTGACCATCCGCGAAGTGGCCCGCGAGGCCGGCGTCGATACCGCCCTGGTCCATTACTATTTCGGGGCCAAGCGAGCGCTGTTCGACTCTGTTTTCCTGCGCCGGGCCGAGGTCCTGAACACCGATCGCGTCGAGGCCATCAACCGCTATGCGCGCGAGGCCGGTACCGCCATGACGCTGGAAGGTCTGCTCGAAGCCTTCCTGAGACCGCCGTTCCAGTGGTCACTGAAAGGCGGACCGGGCTGGAAACACTATTGCGCCCTGGTCGCCCAGACCAATGCCAATCCGACCTTCGGCGGCGAGACCATGGCGCGCTATTTCGACCCCGCCATCCGCCGGCTGCTGGAGCTGATCAAGGTCGTCCTGCCCGATGCCCGCGACGTCGACATCTACTGGGGCTGGCACAATCTGTCCGGAGCCCTGACCCTGACCCTGGGCGAAACCGGCCGTCTGGACCGGCTGTCGGACGGCCTGTGCCGCTCCGGCGACCTCGACAGCGCCTGTGACTATATGGTGCGCTTCGCCGCCGCCGGCTTCCGCGCCGTCTGCGCCCCGCCGCCAGACGGTGCCGGTTAACCGAACACTACCCGCCACATCAACCGCCCCGGCAGGAAGGTCAGACCCCCGGTGATCAGCAATCCGCCGACAAACAGACCGGTCATGGCCCGCCGATGAACAGCGACCCGGTGCCGTCGGGCGGCGTACACGCCCATTGGCAAGGCAATCACAACCCAGCCGCTGATCAGATGGATCCACGACAGGGTCCCGGGGTTGATCGTCCGGATGAAGAACGAACTGACGGCTGTGGTCATCATCGCCGCCACCCAGGTCCAGCCCAGCGTCCGGTGCAGGGTGTTGCCCTTGACCCCGGCCAGCAGCACGATCCCGATCATCAGAGCCGTCAGGGCCGCGGCGATATGCAGCCGGACGGTGACCGGCTGGGCCCTCAGCAGGCTGATGTTCGGCCCATGCGGCTCGAAGGACAGACCCGCCAGGCCTTGCGGGTTGCTGACAAGATACCAGGCCAGGATCGCCGCCACGATGCCAGCTCCCACCAGGGCCCCACCCCCGGGCCGGCGCAGGGGGCGGCGCGTCAATCGCGTCAATGATGACAGGGACGGGCGTTCGGGGTCGGTCAGCATGGACGGAGTCTTTCAATCAAGGGTGACCTTGTTTCGCCCCGGGGCCCGGTTCAGTTCCAGCCCGGTTTCGCCGGAAGCCACCGCCGTGTCGCCAGTGACCACCCCTGGCCGTCGGCGAAGCGCCAGCGACCGTTTCCGCCGGGCGCGATTCATGGTCTCAAGGCGCGTCAGGCAAGAAGAGTGACTATGGCCGATTCAGCACCCGCCCCATCCCCGGCCGCCTTCCTGAGGGGTCTCGGGATTGCCGTCATCGCGGGCGGCTTCCTGGCCCTGTCCGGGGCCTTCGACAGCGGCGGCAACCCCCTGATCGTGCGCCTGGTCTACTGGATCCCGCTGATGGTGATTGGCGGGTTGTGGGGACATCTGTGCGCCACCGTCCTCGGCCGTCGGTACGCTTTCGAACGGCAGCCGTGGCTGGCCTCCGGCCTGCTGACCGCCGCAATTGCCGGCCCCCTGACCGTGCTGGTCTGGGCCCTGACCGCCACGCTCTTCGACCCGGGCCCGCCCCGGCTCGAGACCCTGCCCCGGTTCCTGCTGCCGGTGACCGTCGTCACGGCGGCGATGACCGCGCTCAACATATTCCTTGGTCGGACACCGGTTGCGACCCATGCCGCCGCTCCGGGCGCGCCGCCGGCCCGTTTCCCTGACCGACTGCCGCCCCGGCTCAGAGGCGCGACCCTGTTCGCCGTACAGGCCGAAGACCATTATCTGCGCATCCATACCGACCGGGGTACCGACCTGATCCTGATGCGCCTGTCCGATGCCCTGACGGAGCTGGAGGGACTGGAGGGCGCCCGGACTCATCGCAGCTGGTGGGTCGCCCGCGACGCGGTACGCGATGTGGTCCGTGGCGACGGCCGCGCCATCCTGACTCTGGATGGCGGCCTCACCGTCCCGGTCAGTCGCCGACATGCCCGGGCCCTGCGCGAGGCCGGCTGGTATTGAGTAAAAAGGCCCGATCAGTCGGCGTCGCCCTCGATGTGATGGATTTCGTCGTCGTCGAGTCCGAAATGGTGGCCGATCTCGTGCACCAGCACATGGCTGATGATCTCATACAGGCCGACGTTGCCGCGCTCGCACCACTCATCGAGGATCGGCCGGCGGTACAGGAAAATGCGCGACGGCTCGGGCGCGGGACCGAGCCCCTCCTGACGACCGATGTCGACACCATGATACAGGCCGGTCAGATCGAACGGGTCGTCGATGTCCAGCGCCGCCAGCGTCTCTTCGTCGGCGAAATCATCGATGCGAAGCACCACCTCTCCGGTCAGCGAGCGAAACGGCTCGGGCAGGGCCTCGAGGGCGGCACGGGCCAGCCGGGCGAAGTCGTCGAGCGTCGGCGCGGTCTGGTCTGTCGAGGTCGGGGTCATGGATCTCATATCGCCCCGGAAGACCCCAACGGCAATCTCGTTCGATGGGCGTGGCTTTTTCGCGGCTTGCGCTATGGTACCGTCAGCGAGTCAGCGCGAACGGGCGAATGAACTTGAAAAATGGCTGAGGCCGATATCGCCTTCGTGGCGACCGCCGGAGCGGCGGGTCTGGCGCTGGCGGTCAGCGCCTGGGCCTGGCGGCTGCGCGCCCGACTGTCATCGCGTGACCAGACCAGCACGACAGAACTGGCCGTCGCCCGCGCGGCCCTGGCCGCATGCGACGGCACGCTGAGCGCCTTCGAGGACACCCGCCTCTCCGTCGATGCGCAGGGCGTGACCGGGACGATCGGCGACGGCGGGGCCTGGGCCACGCTGGCCGCGGACCTGCCGGGAGCACGTAACGGCGCGACCGATGCGGTGCTCGATGCCGTGCGCGCGGCCGGTGGCAGGCAGCTGGACGCCCTCATCGCCCGGGGCGAACCCTTTGAACTGGTGCTGGAGCTGCCGTCCGGAACCTGGCAGGTCGACGGTCGTCCGGCAGCCGGAACGGCCTGGTTGCGACTGTCGCGGATAACCGGCGTGGTCAATGTCGCCGAAAGCGGCCTGGGCCTTTTGGCCGACTCCTCTCCGGCCCCGACCTGGATCGTCGACCCGGCCGGAAATCTGGCCTGGGCCAACCGCGCCTGGCTGTCGGAAATGAAGGCCGACAGTCTCGAGGACGCCTGCACCCGTTCACTGAGTTTCGACCGCGGAGCCGACATCATCGTCGCCGAGGCCCGGCGCATGAGTGCCCGCCAGGAGGGGTTCCGCTGGACCACCGGCGACGGCCGGCGCCGCGCCTGGCGTATCATCGCCGAACCGGCCCCCGGCGGTGGCGGGGCGGTGGTAGCCTTCGCCGTCGAGGTGACCGAGGCTGAGGAAACCCGCGACACCTTGCGCCGCCATGTCGAGGCCCATGACGAGACCCTGAACCACCTCGCCGATGCGGTCGCCATCTTCGGCCCGTCCAAGCGGCTGGCCTTCCACAACACCGCCTTCCAGATCCTGTTCAACCTCGATCCGGCCTGGCTGGATGAGCGCCCGACCCATGCCGAGCTGCTGGACCGGCTGCGCCAGCGCCGCCTGCTGCCCGAGGTCGTCGATTATGCCGGCTGGAAAACGCGCGAGCTGGAGTTCTACGGGGCCGCCGAGGCCGCGCCGGACGACAGCTGGTCGCTGCCGGACGGCCGCACCCTGCGGGTCGTGCGCCAGCCGCACCCGCTGGGTGGCATTCTGCTGCTGTTTTCCGACATCACCGACGAACTGAAACTGCGCAGTCGCTACAATGCCCAGATCCAGGTCCAGACGGCGACACTCGACAAGCTCAAGGACGCCGTGGCCGTGTTCGGTTCCGACGGTCGCATCCGCCTGCACAACGAGGCCTTCGAGGCCTTCTGGAGCCTGAGCGACGACCAGCTGACCGAGGCCGGTGATTTCGACGCCGTCGCCGAACTGTGCAAGACGGCCCTGCCCGATCCCGGCCTGTGGCTGGGCCTGAAGGCGCGCGTCGCCGATCCCGACCCCGAGAGCCGTGTGGCCATTTCCGGCGAGGGACGGACCAGCGACGGACGCATCGCCGCCTGGCAGACCCGCCCCCTGCCCGACGGGGCCACCCTGGTCGCCTTCTCCGACGTCACGGCCCAGCGCGAACTGGAGCAGGCCCTGGCCGCCAAGGCCGCCGCGCTCGAGGAAAGCCAGGCGCTGAAACGTGAATTCGTCGGCAGTGTCTCCTATGAATTGCGCACCCCCCTGACCACCATCGTCGGCTATTCGGAACTGCTCGAAACCCTTGGCGATCTGCCCGAGCGCAGTCGCCAGCACGCCGGGGCCATTCGCGTTGCCGCCAGCCAGCTGACCCGGTCGATCGACGATGTGCTGGACATGGCCCAGATCGACGCCGGAGAGATGGAGTTGACCCTCGGCGACGTCCGCATCGCCGACCTGTTCGATGCCGCCGCCGACAAGGTGCGCCCGCGTATCGAGGGCCGTGGAGCCCGGCTGGAGATCAACTGCCCGGACGGGCTGCGTCCGATCCGGGCCGATGCCCGCCGTATGGCCCAGGCCGTCGATCACCTGATGGAAAACGCCGCGCGCAGTGTTTCCGAAGGCGGCGCGGTCACCCTGTCGGCCGAGGCCGCCCCGAGCGAAATCCGGATCCGGGTCGAGGACACCGGCCGCGGCATTCCCTATCATCTGCAGGCGCATGTGTTCGATCGTTTCGTCCGGCGCGATCGTGGCGGGCCCGGTGTCGGGCTGGCCCTGGTCAAGGCCCTGGTCGAACTGCACGGTGGCTGGGCCGAGGTCGAAAGTGAGCCGGGCAAGGGGGCCGCCTTCATCCTGCACGTGCCGCTCAGCGCCGTGCGGGAAGCCGCCCCGCCCGAACTGAAGCTGGGCTAGTCCGTCCCGTCGGCCGGATTCCCGGTTTCATATTCATCCCGGTGTCGCTAGATGGCGCGAACCCCCAGGAACCTTGCGATGGCCCGCTCCCCCCTGAAGACCGCCCTGATCTATGATTTCGACGGCACCCTCGCCCGCGGCAATATGCAGGAAGTCAGCTTCATTCCCTCGATCGGCATGACGCCGACCCAGTTCTGGAACGACACGGTCCGGCCCCAGACCATCGCCGCCGACGGCGACGGCATCCTGATGTATATGCAGATGATGCTGCAGGTGGCCCGCGAGCAGGGTCAGCCGGTGACCCGCAAGGCCCTGCGCGACCATGGTCAGGACGTGGCCCTGTTCGAAGGGCTGCGCGACCTGAGCTGGTTCGATCGTATGAACACCTTCGGGGCCCAGTACGGACTGGAGGTCGAGCACTACATCATCTCGGCCGGCCTGACCGAGATGATCGAGGGCTGCCCCATCGCCCCGGCCTTCGAGCACGTGTTCGCGTCCAAATACGCCTATGATGCCGACGATGTGGCGGTCTGGCCGGCGGTCGGGGTCAACTACACGACCAAGACCCAGTATCTGTTCCGCATCAACAAGGGCGTCCACAACCACTGGGACGACGAGCGCATCAACCGCTTCACTCCCGACGACGAACGCCCGGTGCCGTTCGAGCGGATGATCTTCCTCGGCGACGGCGACACCGATGTGCCGACGATGAAGATGATGCACACCAAGGGCGGCTTCTCGATCGCCGTCTATGACCCCGACAGCACGCCGCGCGACCGCGACAAGGTCCACCGGCTGATCAGCGAGGACCGGGTCAATTTCGTCGCCGCCGCCGACTACCGCGAAGGCTCGGCCGTCGACCTGATCGTCAAGGGTCTGATCGGGCGTATCGCCGTCAACGCCCGGCGCATGCCCGCCGACTAGACCATTTTTGTTTCAGGTCGACTCGACCTGAATCCAAAAAATGGTCCGGATTCAAACTGGAGCGAAATCTGAGCCGGGTTGGACTGCGTCCAACTCAACCGATTTCGCTCTAGATGTGGAGCCTCAACAGGTTGTCCTCGGCGAGGGCGAGTCTGCTGATG
>NZ_CAXBDH010000007.1:0-158218 GCF_963974615.1 uncultured Brevundimonas sp. | reverse complement strand
AGCGAAATCTGAGCCGAGTTGGACTGCGTCCAACTCAACCGATTTCGCTCCAGGGAAGCTTGGAAGGGGGCGGGCATGAGCTCAACCGGGATCAGGGGGCTGGCGATGCTGGCCGTGGCAGGGGGGCTGCTGTCCGGGTGCGGGACGCTTCAGGACTGGCTGGCGGTCGGGTCGTCCCAGCCGGCCGAGGTCGTGCCGATGCCGGGCATGCTGGAGCCCGTTCATGCCGCCGCCGTGGTTCATGACCAGGTGGTGTTCCGGGTCAGTTCGAACGGCTGTACCGCGCGTGAGGACCTGCTTCCCGTGGTGCGTCAGGGCCGCCGCACCGCGACCATCGTTCTGCGCAGACTCCGTGAGGACACCTGCCTGCAGCCGGTCGCCGGCGGCGTCGAATATCTTTGGTCCTTCGAGGAGATGGGCCTGCGGCCGGGTGCCCGTGTCATGATCGAAAACCCCTACCAGATGCCGCAGACCTGAGCGGCCGCACAGCCTGTCCGATTATTCACGTGTCAAGCTACAGGGGGGCGGGCATCTAGGGTGAAGCTTTTTTCTGAAGGGACTTCCCATGCTTCGCCTCGTGCTCATCCTCGCCGTCACGGCCCCGCTGCTGTCGGGCTGCATCATCATCGCCACTGACAAGCCGGTGACCCGGGTGGTCCAGACGGCCCCGGCGGACACGGATAAATAGTGCGGGCCCTGCTTGTGGCGGCGGCGTGCGCGCCGCTGTTGTCCGGCTGTCTGATCTATGCCGATGACTCGGGCGAGACGGTCATGGTGCGACTGAACGCCGACCATGCCGTAACCACGTCCACGGCCCCGGAAACCCTGCGCGCGGTCCGGTTCGCCGACGGGGCCCTGATCGTTCGGGTCCACTCCAGCGGCTGCACCACGGCGGCGGATTTCGCCGTCTCGGTGGCCGAGGGCACGCCGGCCAATCTCACCCTGACGCGGACCCGGCCGGACCTGTGCAAGGCCATCGTGCCCGAGGGGGTCGAGCTGCGCTGGACGTTTGAGGAACTGGGGCTGGCTCCCGGGTCGCGATTTTCGGTCGAAAACCTCTACCAGGTGCCGCTGACCTGAGATCAGACGGCCTGACCGCTCGTGGCTGCGGTCGCATCGACGGCGTTGATCCGGGTGTGAACGACCGACACGGTGGTGCCGGGGTGGCCGGCGGTGACCTTGACGCGGGCCTTCAGCTGATTGGCCAGGGCCTCGACGATGCTGGTGCCCAGACCCGGGGTGTTGCTGGCGGCGTCCGTCGGCATGCCCACGCCATCGTCGGCGATGGCCAGGGTCCAGTTCGGGCCATGGCTCTGATAGCTGACGGTGATCCGGCCGCGGCGACCGCCGGGATAGGCGTGTTTCAGCGAGTTGATGACCAGTTCGGTGACGATCAGGCCGAGGCTGATCGATATGCTGGCGTCGACCGAGCTATCGTCACAGTCGACGTGCAGAGACAGCTGACTGTGATCGCGGATCATCGAGGCGGCGACGCTGACACACAGCTGGTCGAAATACGGTTTCAGCACGACTTCGCCAAGGCGCGAGGCCGCCAGCTGCTGTTGCAGGGCGGCGACGGACATGACCCGGCTGTGGGCGTCCGTCAGAGAGGTTCGGGTTTCGTCGGAATGGGATTTGCGGGCGCTTTGCAGGATGACGCTGGCGATGATCTGCAGGCTGTTGGCGACGCGGTGCTGGACCTCCTGCAGCAGGATGGCCTTTTCGCGCAGCAGGTCGTCCTTGAGCTTCTCGCTGGCCCTGGCATCGGTGATGTCCGACATGCCCAGCAGCAGACGGACGTCGGCTCCGTCGCCATAGGCGAGCAGATGGGCGTTTAGCATCAGGCAGCGGACACCCTCCAGACGCTCACTCTTCAGGTCCATCTCATAGGCGTTGACGTCGGCCGCGCCGGACAGGGTGGCGGTCAGCAGGGACCGCAGCCGGGGCAGGTTCCACTCGCCGTCGCCGAGGTGAAGGAAGGGCTCCCCTGTGGCACCCGCCGGATCGATCTTGAAGGCGGTGAAGAAGGAGGCGCTGGCGGCGATGACATTCAGCTCGCCGTCCAGCAGGATCAGAGGCGCGGTCGATGAATCGACCACGGCCAGGGCCAGGCTGAGAGGACCGTCGGGGTGTAGTGGTGTGGGGGCGGTCAAAACCAGCCCTCCAAATAGTTACCGGAGACTCGCGAAACGAAAGCCTTCCCCGTCTCAGATTATCGGCAAAGAAACGCAGCCTCGATCCTTGACCGGGCACCATTCAAACGATTCTAGCACTCATTCGTTGCGCCTGCAGCATGTATTCGACCAGAGCCCCCGGCATGTGCCGGGAACCAATCCCATGCATCGCAGTTGGAAGAGCGATGTTCACGGTCGCGCAGTGCCTGGCCAAGGCGGTGGAGCTGGAACAGCGGGCGGACGAAGACCTCCCGCGGGAGGTGCGTGACGACTATCTCATCCTGGCTTTGCAATGGCGGCGTCTTGCATTCCGCGCCCACATTCAGGACCTGCGATCTGCCGTTATCGCTGGAACGCTCCAAGCATAGTCGCCGGAATCCGGGTCGGCCGCAGCGTCGCCGCCTCGACCAGGCACCATTCAGAGATGCCCTGGGCACAGAGGCGGCCCTCGCCGTCCTCGATCCGGACATAACGGTTGAAGCGTGCGCCTTGCGGATCACCGACCCATGTGCGGGCCACGGCGGTGGAGTCCGGCTGCAGGCCGCGCAGATAGTCGACCTCGTGCCTCAGGGCGACCCAGGACCAGCGGGCCCGGTCCGCAGCTGAAAACCGGGCATTCCAGTGGGCCGTGCCGACCTCCTGAAGCCAGCCGACATAGACGACGTTGTTGACGTGGCCGTTCTCGTCGATGTGCCCGGGCAGGATGTCCAGCGGCACCGTGAAGATCTCGCGATCCGTGCGCGGCACGAGCGGGGCGCGCGCCATCAGACTGCGTCCAGAACCACGCCTTTTTCGGTCATCAGGGACTGAAGCTCTCCGGCCTCGAACATTTCCCGAATGATGTCCGAGCCGCCGACGAATTCGCCCTTCACATACAGCTGGGGAATGGTCGGCCAGTCGGTGAAGGCCTTGATGCCGTCGCGCAGCCCGGCGTCCTGCAATACATCGACGCCGACGAACGGGGCCGAGAGATGATCGAGGATCTGTACCGCCAGAGAGGAGAAGCCACAGCGTGGCTCGTCCGGGGTACCCTTCATGAACAGCACTACGGCATTGTCCGCCACGGTCTGGGCGATAAAGGCCTGGACGGGGTCAGTCGGGGTCGCGGTCGTTTGTTCAGTCACGGAATGGCCTTTCACTGAGGCCCGTCAGCTAGGGATGCCAGCCCCGGGGGTCAAGGGCATGCGCCATCATGACCCGGATTGAATGCCAGGGCATGGAACGGATCAGTCGGCCGCCCCGCCCGCACCGGCGACCCGGGCCATCTCGATCTGGGCCGCCAGTCCCGGCGGCATGTCACGATCCGGGATCAGCGCCAGGGTGTTCAGCCGTTCGGCGTCGTTCGCCTCGATCAGGATACTGGAGGTCACCGGATCGGTCAGTCCGGAGGCCAGGCAGATGGCCTCGGCGGTCCAGTTGGGCGTGCGATGCAGGAAGGCGAAGGTGCCGACCCCGGCCAGGGGATCATGCTTGGGCCGGCCCGTTTTTTTGGCGAGACCGAACAGGCCTTTCTTGACCGGCTGTTCGAGCATCGACGCCTTCTTTTCGGTGTCGAGGTTGGACGGAAAATAGCCGTAGGCGAACACGGCCATATCCTGTTCGCGGGCGGCGCGAAGGCGCGAGCGCACCTGCCAGCTGGAATTCAGGTGGAACGGCGTGGCCATGACGTCGAACGCCCCGGTCGAGACATAGGCGTCCATCACCGAGCCTTCGCCGGAAATACCGAGGAATCGCACCCGGCCGGTCGCGCGCAGGGCCTTGAGCGCATTCAGCGAGGCTTGCGGCAATTCATCGTCGGCGGGTTCGTCCAGCAGCACGACGTCGACCCAGCCGAGCCGGGACGCGCCCAGAACCCGGTCGATCGATTCCGTCATGCCGTCGGCGGAGAAGTCGCGACTGGTCCCCTGCCGGCCGTCACCGCGACCCAGGGACAGGCTGACATAGACCAGCTTGCGGTCGATATGCTTCAGGGCATGGCCGATGACTTCTGCCAGCACCGGGTCGGCGGTCTCGAGATGATAGCTGTTGATGCCGGCTTCGAGAGCCGAATAGATCAGTTCGCAGGCGGCCTCGGCCCCCTTGGCGATGCTCTTCGTGCCCAGGCTGAGGGTCACGGCAGAAACAGTGGCTCCGGACGGACCGAACGGGCGGTATCTCATGACGGGGTCCCCGTCGCAGGTGTGGCAGTCTCAAGCGCCAGCGCATGCAGCTCCCCGCCCATCTTGCCCTTGAGGGCGGCATAGACGAGCTGATGCTGGCGGACGCGGCTCATGCCGGCGAAGGCGGCGGACACGATCCGGGCGCGATAGTGGTCACCGTCACCGGCCAGATCCTCGATCGCAATTTCGGCGTCAGGAAAGGCTTCGGCCAGATGGGCTCGCAGGGTGTCGAGAGGCATCGGCATGGACGACAGGAACTCCGGATATTCGGCCGCGATCATCAACTGTAAACCTTAATACCGCGCTACGTTCGGGGTCAGGTCGCGCGTCGTTCCAGCAGTTGCACGGTCGACCCCTTGTAGGCCCCCTCGGCATAGGGACGGTAGCCGACGCGCTCGGCCAGCTTCATTGAGGCGGTGTTGTCCGACGAGATCATGCAGACGGTACGCGACGCGTTCAGCTCGTCGTCGACCCAGGCCAGGGCCGCACCCAGCGCCTCGCCGGCCAGCCCCTGACCCTGGAAGCGCGGAGCCACGCCCCAGCCCAGCTCGGGGGCATCGAACGGCGGCACCAGTTCGCGGCGATAGTCCAGTACGCCGAAGGTCCCGACCAGCTCGCCGCCGGCCTTCAGTCGCGCCGCCCAATTGCCGTGCCCCAAGGCCTGCCAGTGGCCGATATCGCGCAGGGTGCGGAACCAGACCTCCTCCGCATCCAGTCCGCGCCCGAAGATGTGCCGGGTGAAGTCCGGGTCACGGAACAGTCCGCACAGATCGTCGAAATCCGTGACGGCGACCGGGGACAGGGTCATGCGTTCAGTGACGAGCACGGTCATCGGCGGGATTCCGGTCAAGCGGGACGGGGGTATATTAGTCCGGTTGTTTGAAACGGGCCACGTTCCCGCCAGGACAGACCGGACCCGACCGCCTTGAGGGGCGATGCCGGATGCCCGCGGCGGCAGAAGGCGCGCATGCCTGTCAGGTAAATTCAGGAAGTCTTTTCTCAGCCAATCTTTCGACCATGGCGGACCTGGAAATTCCCAATCGGCCCGCCGTCGCGTCGATCTCCGCGAGAATGCCGGAGTCGAGGGACAGATTGGCCTTCACGGTCCTTCCAAGCTTTCGAACAAGAGTCACGCTGCCAAGCGTAGCGCCGGCCGCAAAGTCCTCCGCGAACCGCTCATCGGCCCGGATAGCGTCTGGCGACCGAGGATCTGGCACTGGCTTGCCTTTGGCGCTCACGATTTCGACCCACTGCCGCAGGGACTCGATGGCGTTGTTGAGCGCCTCATCGATCGTTTTGCCCATGGCGGTGCAGCCTGGAAGATCGGGAAAAATGACCCCGTAGGCCCCGGCCTTTCCATCGATCAAAACTGTATAGCGGCTCATGACTGGATCTCTGATGACGGGAAGACCCCGTCTTCCCCTGAGATGACAAATGGCGGCGGGCTACCAGCCAGCTACCCTCGCAATGTCCCTGGCGACGCCCGATGAGAGGTCCTTATGCCTTGGCACGATAGCCGGAAAATAGAAGTCAGGGTGGGTATAGGCATCATGTTTTTTGCCGCCTTCGTTCGTCCATCCCTCCTTCGAGAGACGCCGAACGATCTTGGCGCGATTGACCTCCAGCATCGTGAAGACGGCCTCTTCATACGTACGATTGTGCGCCTATAAGTCTTGAGAGTCTATAATGGCAGGCGCATTTTCATGCGCATGAAATATCCGGGGTCCGGTCACCGCGGACTCCGGGTCGGCCCGCTCACATCAGCCCCAATTGTTTGAAACTGGCTACGCCCTCCCGACCGACCACCAGATGGTCGTGGACCTCCAGTCCAAGCGTCCGTGCGGCGGCGACGACCTGGCGGGTCATCTCGATATCGGCCCGCGACGGGGTCGGGTCGCCCGACGGGTGGTTGTGGACGAGGATCATGGCCTTGGCCGACAGCTCCAGCGCGCGGCGCACCACTTCGCGTGGATAGACCGGCGCATGATCCACCGTGCCCCGGTTCTGGATTTCGTCGAGGATCAGCTGGTTGCGGTTGTCCAGATACAGGGCCCGGAACTGCTCGCGCGGCTCGTGCTGCAGGGCCAGGCGCACATAGGCCAGAAGGGCGGTCCAGGACGAGATCACCGGCCGCTTCGCCGGTTCCTCGCGGGCGATGCGGCGGGCCACTTCGTGCAGGGCGGCCAGATCGAGGGC
Organism: uncultured Brevundimonas sp.; assembly: GCF_963974615.1. Lineage (GTDB taxonomy): Bacteria > Pseudomonadota > Alphaproteobacteria > Caulobacterales > Caulobacteraceae > Brevundimonas. The sequence goes on along the minus strand of NZ_CAXBDH010000007.1, from coordinate 151,689 downwards.
GGTCTCTCCCCCGATGCCTTTGTGTTGACCGCGGCTGTCTTCGGTCTTGACCGTCAGCAGGTCCTCGACCGGAGCCGCCAGCACCGCCGCCAGTGAGCCGAACCGGGCCAGCAGAGCCTTGGCGACCGGCTTGACGTCGCCGCGCGGCTGGCTGCGAAACAGGAACAGTTCCAGTAACTCATAGTCGGGCAGGTGTTGGAGGCCCGCCCCGCGCGCTCGTTGGCGCAAACGCTCGCGATGGCCGGTATGATGGGGTTTGGGCGTGCCGGGACCCTTGGGTGCCGCGCGCGGGGCCCGAGGGGCGGTAATCGGAAAGGGCAGCACGCTGGACATGGCGGCCTCCGGTTCAAGCGCGGAGACGATGTCAGAACAGAAGGCGAACGTCCAGCGGGCTCAGTCGAATTTCGGCCGGAAGATGCCGGTCGGACTGGCGCTGAAGATCTCCAGCCCGGTCTCGGTGACGCCGATGCTGTGCTCGCACTGGGCCGACAGCGACTTGTCGCGGGTCACGGCGGTCCAGCCGTCGGACAGCACCTTCACCGCCGGCTTGCCCAGGTTCACCATCGGCTCGATGGTGAAGAACATGCCCGGCTTCAGCGTCGCGCCCTCGCCGCGGCGGCCGTAGTGCAGGACGTTGGGATTGTCGTGGAACAGCCGGCCGATGCCGTGGCCGCAGAAGTCGCGCACCACGCTCATCCGCGCGGCCTCGACGTGGCGCTGGATGGCATAGCCGATGTCGCCGAAGGTATTGCCCGGCTTGACCTGGGCCAGACCCAGTTCGATGCCCTCATAGGTGACGTCGATCAGCTTGCGGGCGCGGGCGTTGATCTCGCCGACCGGATACATGCGGCTGGAATCGCCGTGCCAGCCGTCGATGATGACGGTGTGGTCGATGTTGACGATGTCGCCGGCCTTCAGAACCTTGTCACCGGGAATGCCGTGGCAGACGACGTGGTTGATCGAGGTGCAGACGGTGCGGGTATAGCCCTTGTAGCCGAGGCAGGCGGGCAGGGCCCCGTGGTCGAGGGTGAACTCACGCATCCGGTCGTCGAGCTCGCCGGTGGTGACACCGGGCTGGACGAAGGGGGTGATCATGTCGAGCGCCTCGGCCACCAGACGCCCGGCCTTGCGCATGCCCTCGAACCCTTCCGCATCATGAAGTCGGATGATGCCGGAGCGTAAATGGGTGTCGGAATCGAGTTCGGGTGTTTCGTACATCGGCGGGTCTCAAGACAGGCGGGTAGCGCGGGGGAGGTGTTCCGGATGGAACGACGCTAACACCGATTATAGCACAGAACCTTGACGCTGCTCGTGGCGATCTGACGGCGGCGGGTATCCCCGCCGCCGTCCTGATCTGTTCTAGCCGCGGGCGACGTAGCCCTTGCCGCCGTTGGACGGACGGCGGCTGCGCGGACGGCGCTTGATTTCACCGGCGGGCTTGGTCTCGGCCGCGCGCGGGTCGTTGTTGCCGGTCGAGCGCGGACGCTCGCGCGCCATCGGATCGAAGGCCGGACGCTCGGGGGCCGGACGGGCGTCGCGGCCCGGGGCCGGCTTGCGCTGGCGATGCGGCTGACCGCCACCTTCCGGCCGGACGCCGTCGCGGTGCGGATTGCGGCCGCGGCCACGGCCTTCGCCACGCGGACGATCCTCGCGGTCAGGCATGGTCGCCTTGGTGCCGACGCCAGCCGCCATGATCGACTGGTCCAGCAGGCCCAGAGACTTGTCGTTGCGACGGTCGGTGGCCGGGATCTTCTGGCGGGTGAGCCTCTCGATGTCGCGCAGCAGCTTCATCTCGTCACCGGCGACAAAGCTGATGGCCGAGCCGTCGGCTCCGGCGCGGGCCGTCCGGCCGATGCGGTGCACATAGGCTTCCGGCACGAAGGGCAGTTCGAAGTTGACGACATGCGAGACGCCGTCGACGTCGATGCCGCGGGCGGCGATGTCGGTGGCGACCAGAACGCGCAGCTTGCCGGCCTTGAAGGCGGCCAGGGTGCGTTCGCGCTGGGGCTGGCTCTTGTTGCCGTGGATGGCCCCGGCCTGGACGCCACCGGCTTCCAGATAGGCGGCGACCTTGTCGGCCCCGTGCTTGGTCTTGGTGAACACCAGGCAGCGGGTGAAATTGTCATCGGCGAACATCTCGGTCAGCAGGGCGCGCTTGCGGCCCTGTTCGACGTGGATGATCGACTGGTTGATGCGCTGCACCGTGGTGGCCTGGGGCGTCACCGACACCTTGACCGGATCCTTGAGCAGCTCACCGGCCAGCTTGCCGATTTCGTTCGGCATCGTGGCCGAGAAGAACAGGTTCTGGCGTTTGGTCGGGATGCGGCTGACGATCTGGCGGATCGGCTTGACGAAGCCGAGGTCCAGCATCTGGTCGGCCTCGTCGAGCACGAAGATCTCGGTCGAGGACAGGTCCAGGGTCTTCTGTTGCATATGGTCCAGCAGACGGCCGGGGGTGGCGACCAGAACGTCGAGACCGGCCTGGATGGCGCGTTCCTGCGGGCCGTATTTCACGCCACCGAAGACGACGGCGACCTTGAAGCCCAGATGCTTGCCATAGGTCTTGAAGCTCTCGGCGATCTGGCTGGCCAGTTCACGCGTCGGCGACAGGATCAGGCAGCGCGTGGTGCGCGGCAGGGGGGCGACGCGGTTCTCCGCCAACCGATGCAGGATCGGCAGGGCGAAGGCGGCGGTCTTGCCGGTACCGGTCTGGGCGATGCCCAGCAGGTCCTTGCCCAGCATCACGTCGGGAATGGCCTGGGCCTGAATCGGGGTCGGGGTGGTGTAGCCCTCGGTCGCCAGCGCCTGAAGCAGCGCCTTGTTGAGGCCGAAGGAGTCAAAATTAGGGGTGGTCAAAACGGTTTCTTTCGCGTGCGGCGACGCGCAACAGCCATGGCTCAACGCCGAAAAGGCCGCGCACCGCCAGTCCCGAACGAGCCTCTGGATGAGGCCGGCGGGGTGGATCGGGCGCCGCCCCGCGTGTCCGGGCAGCGAATGAATCTTGAGGGCCGGCCGCTGCTACAGTCAGGTCTTCGTAAGGGAGGAAGACCCACACGCGCTGGAGCGCACCGGTAATCGCAATTGTGCGACGCAGCGCAAATGGGCGACAACTGCGGCGAAGTCAAGGCGCAGGCTCAGCCGCCACTCATCAGGCTGATGGCGAAATTGACGCCGAGGGCCAGGATCACCGTGTTGAAAACGAAGGCCACGGCGCTGTGCACGGTCGAGATACGGCGCAGGCGGCGGCTGGTGATCTTGATGTCAGCGGTCTGGCAGGCCACGCCGATGATCAGGGCGAAATGGATGAAGTCCCAGTAGTCCGGCTCGGTCTCGCCGGGGAAGTCCAGCCCGCCTGCGTCCCCCTTGCCGGTCTCTGCCGGGCCGTAGAAGCCGTGGGCATAGTGCTGGGCAAAGATCAGATGGACGAAGGTCCACGACAGTCCCACCGTAGCCAGGGACAGGATCGCCGTGCCCACTGCCGCTGCATGCGGAGCCCTGGCGGCCTCGCCGATGACGATGGCCACACTTGCGGTGGCCGCCAGCAGGCTCAGGGGCAGTACGGCATGACCGGCGTCGTCCAGCGCGGCGGCGCGGCGGCGGATCTGGTCCGTCGACCGGGTCTGTATCAACCGCAGGGCATTGATTGTCAGATAGACGATCACCGCCGCATCCCAGCCAAAAGCTATTCGCAACGGCCAGCGCAGCGATTGCGGGCTCAGGACGGTAACCAGGACCACAACGACCAGACCGGTCAGCAGGGCCGTATGCAGCCGGGCAATGCGGACTGGTGAGGGAAGTTTCATGTGCCGATCATGGCCGCTGTCGGCGCGCTTGTCTTCATCGTCCGACATCGCCCCGGGACAAGCCGGACGGACCCGGTCTAGAACAAGGGGACACGGGATCACGGAGCGCGGACATGAGCCTGAGCGACGACTGGCGTGGCTGGGTCATCTACCAGATCTATCCGCGCAGTTTCGCCGACAGCAACGGTGACGGCGTCGGCGACCTGCCGGGCGTGATGGCTCATCTGGATCATGTCGCTTCGCTCGGCGTCGATGCGGTCTGGCTGTCGCCCTTCTTCCCGTCGCCGATGAAGGATTTCGGCTATGACGTCGCCGACTATTGCGGCGTCGATCCGCTGTTCGGCACGCTCGCGGATTTCGATGCCCTGATCGCCCGGGCCCACGGTCTGGGGCTGAAGGTCATCATCGACCAGGTCTATTGCCACACCTCGGACCAGCATGCCTGGTTCGCCGAGAGCCGCGCTGACCGCACCAATGCCCGGGCCGACTGGTATGTATGGGCCGATGCCAAACCGGACGGCACCCCGCCCTCGAACTGGCAGTCGGTGTTCGGTGGCCCGGCCTGGACCTGGGACGCGCGGCGCGGCCAGTACTATCTGCACAATTTCCTGGCCGAACAGCCGCAGCTGAACCTCGATCTGCCGGTGGTGCAGGACGCCCTGCTGGCGGTGGCGCGCTTCTGGCTGGACCGGGGCGTCGACGGCTTCCGCCTCGATGCGCTGACGTTTGCCCCGCACGACCCGGCCCTGACCGACAATCCGCCCGCGCCGCCAGGACCGCGGTCCCGGCCGTTCGACTTTCAACTCAAGCTGCACAACCAGTCCCAGCCGGGGATCGTGCCGTTCGTGGAGCGGATTCGGGCGGTGACGGACCGCTATGGTGGACGCTTCACTGTGGCGGAGGTGGCCGGCGACAATGCGGTTGAAGAGCAGCGCACCCTGACCCGCGGGTCAGGCCGGCTGGATACGGCCTACGGCTTTGACTTTCTCTATGCGCCGCATCTGACTCCCAAGCTGGTCGCGGCCGCTCTGGGCCAGTGGCCCGGCGCGCCGGGGGAGGGTTGGCCAGCCTGGGCCTTCTCCAACCATGACGCGCCACGAGCGGTATCCCGCTGGGCCCCGGAGTCAGATCGCGCGGCCATGGCGGCCCTGAATCTGCTGCTGCTGGTCAGCCTGCGCGGTACCGTCTTCCTGTATCAGGGCGAGGAGCTGGGCCTGCCCCAGGCCGAGGTCCCGTTCGACCGGCTGGTCGATCCCGAAGCCATCGCCAACTGGCCGAAGACCCTGGGTCGCGACGGGGCCCGCACGCCGATGCCGTGGCGCGATGCGGCTCCCTGGGGCGGGTTCTCGACCGTCGAGCCCTGGCTGCCGGTCGATGCGCGACATCTGCCGCTGGCGGTCGCGGTGCAGGAGACTGATCCGCAGTCGACCCTGGCCCTGACCCGGCGGCTGGTGGCCCTGCGCCGGAGTCGGCCGGCCCTGCAGACCGGGGCCCTGCGGATGATCACCGACGCCCCCGACGTCCTGGTCGCCTTCGAACGCGGGACAGGCGAGGACCGGCTGCTGTGCGTCTTCAATCCCACCGGCATGGCTGTCGACTGGGTTCCGGGCCCGGGTTGGACGACGATCGAGTCCGTCAATGATGACAGCGGTCCGGTCCTGGGCCCCTATGCCGCACGAATTCTGTCGCGTGAGGGGTCGACTTCCCCTGCGTGATCACAGGATGTTACGGCCGAGCCCCTGATGTGTCGCCGCATCGCCGTCGGAGACGCTGCTGATGACCGCTTTTGAAACCCGTGCCGACCTGGAAGTCGCGCCTGAATTGATCGCCCTGATCGAGGACGAGGTCCTCCCCGGGCTGGATCTGCCCGCCGATGCCTTCTGGACCGGGGTCGCCGCGATCTTCGCCCGTTTCGTCCCCGAGAACCGCCGGCTGCTGACGGCGCGTCAGGACCTTCAGGCCCGGATCGACGACTGGCACCGGGCGCGCGCCAGCCAGCCCCATGAGGCCGCTGCTACCGAGACCTTCCTGCGCGAGATCGGCTATCTGGTGGCGGAACCCGCGCCCTTCACCATCGCCACCGCCCGGGTCGATGACGAGATTGCCCGCATGGCCGGACCGCAGCTGGTGGTGCCGGTGCTGAACGCCCGCTTCCTGCTGAACGCCGCCAATGCCCGCTGGGGCAGCCTGTATGACGCCCTGTACGGCACCGATGCCCTGGGCGACCGACCACAGCCGGGTCCCTATGACCCGGCGCGTGGCGCGCGGGTGGTGGCCCGGGCCCGGACCTTCCTCGACGAGGTCGTGCCGCTGGCGGTCGGGTCGCATGCGGACGTCGCCGGCTGGCGCGTGATTGAAGGTGTCCTGTCCCCGGCCCTGGCCCGGGCCGAACAGTTCGTCGGCTATGCCGGCGCGGCCGATGCCCCGACCGCCGTCCTGCTGCGCCACAACGGCCTGCATATCGAACTGATCATCGACCGGGGCCATGCGATCGGCGCGACCGATTCGGCCGGAATGGCCGATGTGGTGCTGGAATCGGCCTTGTCGACCATCGTCGATCTGGAGGACTCGATCGCGGCGGTGGATGCAGCAGACAAGGTCGCCGCCTATCGCAACTGGCTGGGCCTGATGACCGGCGAGCTGTCGGCCCGGTTCGACAAGGGCGGCTCCAGCCTGACCCGGACGCTTGAGCCCGATCGGGAGTTCACCGCGCCGGACGGGTCGTCCCTGACCCTGCCGGGGCGTGCCCTGCTGTTCGTGCGCAACGTCGGTCATCTGATGACCACCCCGGCCGTGCGGCTGGCGGACGGGACAGACGCTCCCGAGGGCATCCTCGACGCCATCATGACCAGCCTGATCGCCCTGTACGACATCCGGGGTCTGGGCCGGTTCCGCAACAGCCGCGCCGGTTCGGTCTATATCGTCAAACCCAAGATGCACGGGCCGGAGGAATGCGCCTTCACCGACCGGCTGTTCGACGCGGTCGAGGACCTGCTGGGTCTGACGCGGCACACGATCAAGGTCGGGGTCATGGACGAGGAACGCCGCACCTCGGCCAATCTGGCCGCCTGTATCCATGCGGTGAAGGGCCGGATCGCCTTCATCAACACCGGCTTCCTCGACCGCACCGGCGACGAGATCCACACGGCCATGCAGGCCGGTCCGGTGGTGCGCAAGGCGGCGATGAAGACCAGCGCCTGGATCACGGCCTATGAGGCGCGCAACGTCGCCATCGGCCTGGCCTGCGGCCTGTCCGGCCGGGCCCAGATCGGCAAGGGCATGTGGGCCGCGCCCGACCGTATGGCCGAGATGCTGGACCAGAAGATCGGTCATCCGATGACCGGGGCCAACACCGCCTGGACCCCGTCACCGACGGCGGCGACCCTGCATGCGCTGCATTATCATGCGGTCGACGTCTTCGCCCGTCAGGCCGAGGTGGCGCGAGGTCCCGTGCCCGGCCTTGCCGACCTGTTGACCCCGCCCCTGGCCGCCGGTGCCAACTGGTCGGACCAGGACATCACCGACGAGCTGGACAACAACGCCCAGGGCATCCTCGGCTATGTGGTGCGCTGGATCGATCAGGGCGTCGGCTGTTCCAAGGTGCCCGACATCCACGACGTGGGTCTGATGGAGGATCGCGCCACCCTGCGCATCTCGTCCCAGCACATGACCAACTGGCTGCTGCACGGGGTCTGCACCGCCGAACAGGTCGAGGCGGCGCTGCGGCGGATGGCGGCCCGGGTCGATGCCCAGAACGCCGGCGATCCGCTGTACCGGCCGATGGCGCCGGATCCGGACAACAGTCTCGCCTTTCAGGCTGCCCGCGCCCTGGTGTTCGAGGGGGTCAGCCAGCCCAGCGGCTATACCGAACCGCTGCTGCACGGCTTCCGCACCCGGGCCAAGATGCAGAGCTGAGGCCTCGACCGCCGCCTACTGTTCGCTGCCCGAGCGCCACAGGTTGTTGATCAGCGGCTCGACCAGATAGCCCAGGGCCGTACGCTTGCGCAGCAGCACCACGACCTCGACCGGGCTGCCGGGGCGGATGGTGCGGCCCAGTCGACCCAGCCGGTCCAGTTCGGCGGGGGGGACCACGATCTCGGCCCGGAAATAGCGGTTGCCACTGGTATCATCGGTGAAGCTGTCGCCCGAGATGCGCGTCACCCGTCCATGCACGATCGGTGGATTGCCCTCGCGCAGGCCGGGGAATTTGACCTCGGTCTCCTGGCCGATCTTCAGATTGTCGACGTCGGTCGGGCTGACCCGGGCGACGATGATCTGCGAGGCGTCGGCGGGGACGATATCCATAAGGGTCTGGCCCGGCTGGATCACACCGCCCGGCGTGAAGATGGTCAAACCCATGACCTGGCCCGAGACCGGGGCGCGGATCTGGTTGCGAGCGATCTGGGCGCGGAATTCGGCCAGCCGCGGCCGCAGGTCATTCAGCTGCACCTCGATGGTGCGCAGTTGTTCGGCCACATCCTCATTCAGGCCAGTCGAGACTGACAGCATCTGCAGCCGGGTCTCTCCGATCTGCTCGCGGGCCCGCGCCACCTGGGCCCGCAGCGAGCCCAGATCCCCGTCCAGCGCCGCTTCGGTGCGTTCCAGCGCCCGCACCCGGGTCATGGGTGCATAACCCTGTGCCGCCAAGGCACGGATGCCCTCCAGCTCTTCTTCGATCAATCGCCGTTGCTCGATGTTGGATTCGATCTGGCGCTGCAGGCCCGCCATCTGCTGATTGAGCTGCTCGATCCGCTGCTGCAGTACGCCGCTCTCGGTCGAGCGGCCGCTGCGGCGGGCCCCGAACTGCAGCCGTTGCAATCGCAGGGCCTCTCCGGCCAGGGCCTGGTCGGCCGGCGGCAGGTCGGCGAATTCGGACGGTGTGGCAATCGACCGCGACCGGTCGCGCTCGGCGATCAGACGGGCCCGCTGGGCCAGCAGGGCCAGGACCTGACCGGTCAGGCCGCGCTCATTGGCGACCAGCTCGCCGCTCGAGACCTCGACCAGCACCTGACCCTGACGCACGGTGTCGCCTTCGGCCACATGCAGGGCACTGACCACCCCGCCTTCGCGATGCTGGACGGCCTGGCGGTTGCCCGAGACGGCGACCTGACCCTGGGCATAGGCCCCGGCGTCCAGCGGTGCGAACGCCGCCCAGCCCAGGAAGAGCACGAAGAAGGCGGCGATGATGACGCCACCGATCATCAGTTCGAGACGCGGCGTATCGGGAACCGGCGTGGGGGTTACGGGCGGCGGCGCGGCGACGATCTCCAGCGGCGGGACGGCGGGTTCGGTCATCGTCCGGCCTCCGCAGGCGTGCGGGTTCCACGCATGGTCTCCAGCACCTCCTCGCGCGGTCCTTCCAGCTGCACCGCGCCGTCACGCAGCATCAGCAACCGGTCGACCCGGGCCAGCACCCCGGCACGATGGGCGATGATGACCACGGCGGCACCGCGCGCGGCGGCGGCGAGAACGGCGGCCATCAGGGCTGACTCCCCTTCCTGGTCGAGGTTGGAATTGGGCTCGTCCAGCACCAGCAGTACCGGGTCGCCATACAGGGCGCGCGCCAGGGCCACGCGCTGGGCCTGACCGGCCGACAGGCCATGGCCGAAGGGGCCCAGCACCGTGTCGTAGCCGTGCGGCAACCGCAGGATCATCTCATGTGCCCCGGCGGCGACGGCGGCGGCGACGGCTCCGGCATCGATCGCTTCGGTCCTGGTTCCGGATGCGGCGGCGAAGCGCGAGATATTGTCCTTGATGGTCCCGGCGAACAGGCTGGGCACCTGTGGCAGGTAGCCGATGTGACGCGCCAGCTCGTCGCCATCGCGAGCGTCGTATTCGGCCCCGTCCAGACGCACCGTCCCCGCCGTCGGGGTCAGGGCACCGGCGATGACCCGCGCCAGGGTGGTCTTGCCCGAGCCACTGGCTCCGACCACGCCCAGGGTCTGGCCGGGAGCCAGTTTGAACGAGGCCGCGCGCAGCTGCGGGGCCTCGGTATCGGGAAAGCGCACGGTGATGCCCTCGACCGACAGGGCCCCGGCCGGCGCGGGCAGGGCCGTGCGGGGCTGATCCCGCGCGGCGGTGCCGACGAACAGGTCATTGAGGTTCTTCCAGCTGGCGCGGGCCTGGATCAGACCGGGCCAGGCCCCGACCATCAGCTCGACCGGGGCCACCGCGCGGCTCAACAGCACCGAGGCGGCGATGATCGACCCGGTGGAGATCTGCCCCCGGACGGCCAGGAAGGCGGCCAGGCCCAGCGCCAGGGACTGCAGGGTCAGACGCAGGAATTTGATCAGGCCGGAATACCGCCCGCCCGAGAACTGGGCGTCGGCATGCTGGCCCGTGGCCTCACGGCGCTGTTCGATCTGACGGTTGATGCTGGCCTGGCGCATGCCGAGGGCGCGCACTACCTCGGTCTGGCCGGCGATGTTCTCCTGGGCGGCATAGGCGGCGTTGGTCGACTGGATCGCCCGGTTCAGACGCGGGCGGCTGTCGCGCTCGTTAAGCCAGGCCAGACCGAACAGCAGGATGCCGCCGACCAGGGTCAGGGCCCCCAACGCCGGGTGCAGCAGGAAACAGGCTCCCAGATAGATCGGCGTCCACGGCGCATCCAGCACGGCCAGCATGCCCGGCCCGCCCAGCACACCGCGGACATTGTCGAATTCGCGCAGGGCCTGGGTGTTGGGGGCCTTGGTCTGCAGGTCGACCACCCGGGCCAGCACCCGACCCGCCAGCAGTCGGTCGAGCCGCAGGCCGGCCCGCAACAACAGTCGCGTCCGCAGCCAGTCCAGCCCCGCCAGAGTGGCCAGGGCGAACACGGCGGCCACCGTGACCAGCACCAGGGTCGTCAGGCCACCGGTCGGGACCACCCGGTCATAGATCTGCAGCATGTACAGGGTCGGGGTCAGGTAGAGCAGATTGACCAGGGCGCTGAAGATCGCCGCCCAGACGAAATGGGTGCGGCAGGCGACAAGCGCCTCGGCGAGAGGTTCGGTACCCGGGCGGCTGGGAAGCAGGTTCTTGAACACGCGGCGTTTCTGGCGACTTCTGCACGGCGGACAGGGGGCTACTGTATCGTCATGATGCGCCGCGAGATAGGCGATTCTGGGGAGGTCCGGTGTCCGGAACCGTGCCGGCTGTTGTGCAGACCGTGTCCGGCGACGCTTGAGATTCCGGCTGCGACGGCGTCGTATGGCGCGGGGCGAAGCGGAGAGATCGATGATCAGCCTTCCGATGCCGGTTGCGGCCGCGCTCCTGTCGCTTGCCATCGCGGTGCCCGCCGGGGCCTGTCAGTCCAGAGAGGCGGCCATGCCGAAGTCCAGCCAGGTCGTCGGGGTCGAGGACGTGATCGGATACTGGCGCATCCAGCCCGTCGACGGCGACGCGACCGGGGACTGTCTGATCGCCCTGCAGCGTCGCCCCCTCGGCGACGGTCACGGAATTCATCTGGAACGCTGCGACCTCAAGGCCACCGCGGGCGCGGTGCGGTGGCGTGAAGTGACCGGTGGATTCGCGCTCGTCGATGCAGCGGGCGCGGTGCTGATGCGCTTCTCGCAGGACACCGTGGACCAGTGGACGGGCACTGATCCGTCGGGACATCGATACCGGCTGTCGCGGGCTGCCGAGAACTGAATTTCAGCCCTCAGGTTGAACCTTTCCCAGCTGTAACTTGCCCCTGCGGTTCTTACGCGGGAGGGTGCCGCTCGATTTTCGGGGGGACGACATGCTGACCATCAAGAACCTGACGCACGTTTACGGCAACGGAACGCGCGCCCTGGATGATGTCAGCCTGACTGTACCCAAGGGCATGTTCGGCCTGCTGGGTCCGAACGGAGCCGGCAAATCGACCCTGATGCGGTCGATCGCCACCCTGCAGACCCCGACCTCGGGCACCATCCAGTTCGGCGACATCGATGTGATCAGCGCGCCGGACAAGTTGCGGCGGGTGCTGGGCTATCTTCCCCAGGATTTCGGCGTCTATCCGCGGGTGTCGTGCTACGACATGCTGAACCATATGGCGGTGCTGAAGGGCATCGCCGACGGCCACGAGCGCAAGGCGACCATCGAGTCCCTGCTGAACCAGACCAATCTGTGGTCGGTGCGCAAGAAGGCCCTGGCCGGATTCTCGGGCGGCATGCGGCAGCGCTTCGGTATCGCCCAGGCCCTGATCGGCAATCCTGAATTGATCATCGTCGACGAGCCGACCGCCGGTCTGGATCCGGAAGAGCGCAACCGTTTCCTCAACCTGCTGGCCGAGATCGGCGAGAATGTCGTCATCATCCTGTCGACCCATATCGTCGAGGACGTTTCAGACCTGTGCCCGCGCATGGCTGTGCTGGCCGGCGGCAAAATCCAGCTGCAGGGGGCTCCGGTCGAGTTGATGCAGAGTCTCGACGGCCGGGTCTGGCGCAAGCTGATCGCCAGGGATGCGCTGGAGGATCACAAGGCCCGCTACAACGTCATCGCGACCCGGTTGTTCACCGGCAAGACCGTGATTCACGTGCTGTCCGATACAGCGCCCGGCGACGGGTTCGAGCCGGTCCCGGGCGGGCTGGAAGACGTCTATATGGCGTCGGTCAACACCGCGCGTCTCGCAGCCTGAGGCCCGGCGCATGTTTGCAAAGATCGCCGCCTTCGAATTCCGCTACCAGCTGCGTCAGCCCGCCTTCTGGGTCATCGCCATTGTCTTCGGCCTGCTGGCCTTCGGCGCAGTGGCCAGCGAAAACATCAGTCTCGGCGGCGGGGGCAATATTCACAAGAACGCGCCCTATGCCCTGGCCCAGGCCCATCTGATCTTCACCATTTTCTTCATGCTGGCCGCGACGGCGATCGTGGCCAATGTGGTGGCGCGCGACACCTCGACCGGCTTTGGGCCCCTGATCCAGGCCACCCGTGTGTCCAAATTCGACTATCTCTACGGGCGGTTCCTGGGGGCATTCGCCGCCGTGGCCCTGTGTTTCACCAGCGTCGGACTGGGCAATCTGCTCGGTACCCTGATGCCGTGGGTGGATCCGGAAACCCTCGGGGCCTTCCGACCGGGCGATTACGTCTATGCCTATGTGGTGCTGGCCCTGCCGGGGCTGCTGCTGACCTCGGCCCTGTTCTTCGCCCTGGCGACGGTGACCCGGTCAATGATGGCCACCTATGTCGGGGTCGTCGCTGTCTTCATCCTGTATCTGGCCTCCGACGCGGTCTCCAGTGTGAAGCCGGAACTGCGCGACGTCATGGCCTGGGCCGAACCGTTCGGCGCTCAGGCTTACGGGCTGGTGACCCAGTACTGGACCGCCGCCGAGAAGAACGCGTTGAACGCCCCGCTGGAGGGGGTGCTTCTGTACAGCCGGCTGATATGGTCCGGTGTCGCGCTCCTGGTCCTGGCGGCCGCCTATTGGCTGTACCGGCCGTCGATTCGCGGGGCCAAGGCCGGCAAGGCCGACAAACTGCGGGCCCTCGTCGAGACGGAAAGCCTGGCCGACCATCCGACCGGCCGGTTGCCGACCCCAACCTATGGTTTCCGCAGCGGGCTGACCCAGTTACTGTCGCGGACCGCGTTTGAAATGGCGCTGATCTTCCGCAGCCCTGCCTATCTGGTGCTGGTTGTGCTGGCCCTGGCCCTGGGGGTGATCACCCTGCTGTTCACGGGCGAGATGTTCGGCACGCCGGTCCTGCTGGTGACGCGGGTGGTGATCACGGCCCTGACCGGGGCCTTTGGCCTGATCTCGGTCATCGTCGCCATCTACTACTCCGGTGAACTGGTCTGGCGTGATCGCGACCGCAAGGTTCATGAGATCATCGACGCGACCTCGACGCCGGACTGGACCTTTTTGATCCCCAAGGCCCTGGCCCTGACCCTGGTCCTGATCTCGACCCTTCTGATCGGCGTGCTCGCCGGTATCGTGGTCCAGACCCTCAAGGGCTACACCGACTATGAGTTCGGCAAATACCTGTTCTGGTACGTCTGGCCGGGGACCGTCGGCTTTACGCTGCTGGCCGTTCTGGCCATCTTCGTTCAGGCTCTTTCGCCCAACAAATTCGTCGGTTGGGCCATCATGGTGGTCTATCTGATTTCGACCATGGTGCTGGGTAATCTCGGCTTCGACCACATGCTGTATCGTTATGGCGACGGGGTGACCGTGCTCCTGTCGGACATGAACGGCACCGGAGATTTCGCCGGCTTCGCCGCCTGGGGCAATGCCTACTGGTCCGCCTTCGCCGTGGTGCTGATGGTCATCACCTACGGCCTGTGGCGGCGGGGAACCGAGACTCGGTTGTGGCCGCGCCTGCGGCGGTTGCCGCGACGACTGGCCGGGCCTGCGGGTCTGATCGGCGGCGGGGCCCTGGCGGCGTTCGCCGGCCTCGGGGCCTTCATCTTCATCAACACCAATGTCTGGAACGACTACAAGTCGCAGGACGCGCAAGAGCTCGAACTGGTCAATTACGAAAAGACCCTGCTCGGGTTCGAGGACACGCCGCAGCCGGCGGTGACCGACGTCAAGCTGGTGTTGGACCTTCACCCGCATACCCCGCGGCTGGTCACGCACGGCACCTATGTGATCGAGAACCAGACCGACGCGCCGCTGAGCGAAATTCATCTACGCTGGACCGAGGAACTCGAGATGGTCCGGCTGGACGTCCAGGGCGCGACGCCCAACCGGGACTGGCCGGAATTCGAGTACCGCATCTATCGCTTCGCCATCCCGATGCAGCCGGGCGAGAAACGCACCGTCACCTTCGAGACCGTGATGGAACAGAAGGGCTTCCTCAACAGCGGCAACACCACCCGGCTGGTCGACAACGGCACCTTCGCCGTCAATCGCCAGTTCGCGCCGTCCATCGGCATGGATCGTGGCAGCCTGCTGCAGGACCGGGCCAAGCGACGCAAACACGGTCTGCCGGCCGAGCTGCGTATGCCGAAGCTGGAAGACACTTCGGCCCAGGCGAAGAACTATATCGGGGCGGACTGGGTCAATGCCGACATCACGGTGACGACCGACGCCGACCAGACGCCCGTGGCCCCGGGTTATCGGGTGTCAGACGTGACCAACGGCGACCGCCGCACGGCGCGCTTCGTCACCGAGTCTCCGATCCTGATGTTCTTCTCGGTGCAATCGGCCCGCTACGAGGTCACCCGCAAGGTGCACAACGGGGTGAATTTCGAAATCTATCATGACCCGCAACATGACCGGAACGTCCCGAGAATGCTGACGGCGCTGGAGAATTCGCTCGACTATTTCCAGGCCAATTTCAGTCCCTATCAGTTCCGTCAGGCCCGGATCGTGGAGTTCCCGGACTACGCTGGCTTCGCCCAGTCCTTTCCGAACACCTTTGCCTGGAGCGAAGGTCTCGGCTTCATCGCCGACCTCTCGGACCCGACCAAGGTCGACTACGTGACCTATGTCGGGGCCCACGAATTCGCGCACCAATGGTGGGCGCATCAGGTGATCGGATCAGCCCAGCAGGGCTCGACCCTCCTGTCTGAAACCCTGGCCCAGTATTCGGCCCTGATGGTGATGGAGAAGATGTACGGCCCGGATCAGATCCGGAAATTCCTCAAGTTCGAACTGGATCGCTATCTGCGCTCGCGCGGCACCGAGCGGCTGGAGGAGCTGCCGCTGATGCGGGTCGAGAACCAGCAGTACATTCACTACCGGAAGGGCGGAATGGTCATGTATCTGCTGCGCGACCAGATCGGCGAGGCGGCCGTGAACCGGGCTCTGCGCAGATTGATCGACCAGTACGCCTTCAAGTCGGCCCCCTACCCGCGGTCGCTGGATCTGGTGGCGGCACTGCGCGCCGAGGCCCCCGCTGACAAACAGGACCTGATCACCGACCTGTTCGAGAAGATCACCCTCTATGACCTCAAGACCACGGCCTTCACGGCAACGGAACGGCCCGACGGTCGCTGGGACGTGACCCTGACGGTGGAGGCGCGCAAGCTCTACGCAGACGGTCAGGGCGAGGAGACCGCCGCCCCGCTCAACGAAAGCATCGACATCGGGATGTTTTCGGCCGAGCCGGGCAAGGCCGGCTTTGACAGCAGCAAGGTGGTGCTGATGCAGCGCCGCTTCGTGCGCAGCGGCGTCCAGACCTTCCGGTTCGTAACGGCGACCAGGCCGACCTTCGGCGGGGTGGATCCTTACAATCGCTGGATCGACCGCGACTCCGGGGACAACGTGCGGCCGGTCGACAGCTAGGATCGGTCGGGGTTCAGGGGATCAGCGGCTGGTCGGAGGCCCGTTTGGCGGCGATTTCCTGATTGCCGCCCTTGAGGGCGTGCGACATGGCCCGGCCCTAGCGGGTGCCGAACAACCTGTCGCCCGCATCGCCCAGTCCGGGCACGATATAGCCGTGTTCATTCAGCCGCTCATCGACGGCGGCGGCCCAGATCGGCACGTCCGGGTGATAGGCGCGCAAACGCTCCAGGCCCTCCGGTGAGGCCACGAGACAGACGAAGCGTAGATTGGTCACGCCCCGCTCCTTGAGCCGGTCGATGGCGGCGACCGCCGTATTGCCGGTGGCCAGCATCGGGTCGATCACCACGCACAGGCGGTCGGCCACGTCATCGGGCGCACGGAAATAGTATTCGACGGCATCGAGGGTCTCGGGCTCGCGGTACAGGCCGACATGGCCGACCCGGGCCGAGGGCACCAGGTCCAGCATCCCCTCGACCAGCCCGAGCCCGGCGCGCAGGATCGGCACGAAGACCAGCTTCTTGCCGGCGATACGTTGACCGCTGGTCGGGCCGACCGGTGTCTCGACCGGGTAGTCCTCCAGCGGCAGATCGTGGGTGACCTCGTAGCAGAGCAGGGTCGAGATCTCGCGCAGAAGCTGGCGAAAGCGCGTGGTCGAGGTGTCCTTGATCCGCATGATCGACAGCTTGTGGCGCACCAGCGGATGGGTGACGACGGTGACGCCGTCCATCGAAAATCCGGTCATCAGAATACAGTCCCGTCAGAGAGAATGATCAGGGGCGGTCCGCCGCCCTCGCGTCGCTCGGCCGCCACGCGTCGTCCGGTCGCCCAGGTCCCGCCCTCCAGCACACTGGCCAGCGGCATCTGTTCGGCGGTGACGCCCAGCTCGGCCCGCACCAGCGGCGCGACCCTGTCCAGCAGGGCCACCGTCATGGCGCGCCAGCCGACCACCAGCGGGTCGGACACCGGCCACGGCTTGTCGGCGTCGGTGGGGTCCTTCAGTGTCAGCACGCCCAGGTCCATGAACAAACCACCGTTGCGGTATTCGGCCAGACCGGTCAGCCCGTCGAGGTCGGTGACTTCGACTCCCGCCGTCTGCAATGGTTCGACCAGCGAATAGCTGAGCCACTGAGACAGCTTGTGAATCGGCACCAGGCCGTCGGTGGCGTCATCGCGCTGCATCGCCGGGTGTCGCCAGCAATCCCCCAGATCGACCCCGCCCAGGGTCAGCCGGTCGCGCCAGATCGGCCCCAGGGCCTGCAGCAGCACCTCGAGAATGGCGGCGGCGGGCAGGCGGTCGGACGCGTCGGCGCGATCGACCATGGCGTCGAACAGCCCGCCCGGACGGGGTTCGTCCTCCAGGGCGAACAGGTCCGGCTCGGCCAGACAGGCCTGACCCAGACGCCGCAGCAGGGCCGCGCGTCCTTCCAGCCCGACCAGCGGGTTCTTCGCGGTGACCTGGAAACCCCGAGCCAGATCGTCCGCCGTCAGCATGGTCAGGGCCACCGCATCGACCCGCCAGGGATCGTCCTCGGTGACGGAGAAGGCCCCGGCCTCGAACATCCGCAGCGAGGCGATGGCCAGCCCCTCGGAGCGGGTCAGGGTGCGGCCGGTCCGCTTGTCGGTATAGGCCCAGCCGGGTCCGGAGCCGGCGTCCAGCAGCACCGAGACAATGGCGAGGTCGAACTCGGTCCGCGCCCGGGACGCCGGGTCCAGCCAGTCGCGGGCCTCTGCGACCGGCCCCCACAGGTCGACGCCGTCGATGCTGAAATGGCGCCAACGGGCGTGGAAGGGCACGTCCAGGCTCGGATACTGGTCGCGGATCACCGCGGCGACGGCTGTGGCCACCGCGGGCAGGCGATCCAGATCGACGCGCCAGTGCTCCAGACCGCCGGCGACACCGATGGCCAGAATCTCATGGGCCCGGTCGCGGACGGCGGCGGGGGTCAGCAGGCCGTGTGCCTGCCCCGTTTCAGAACTGCTCAAGATCGCGGCCCACCACACGGGTCAGGTCGTCGGCCGACGGCGGCGCGTCGGGGGTGAAATAACCGGCCGCCTTCTTGGCCTCCATCTCGACCGAGGCGTCCGGCGGGATCAGATGGTCAGGGATCGGCACACGCTCGCCGATCTCGATGCCCGAGCCGGTCAGGGCGTTGTATTTCATGTCCGACATCGACACGAACCGGTCGATGCGGGTGATACCCAGCCATTGCAATATGTCCGGCATCAGCTGCTGGAAGCGGGCGTCCTGGACCCCGGCGACGCATTCGGTGCGCTCGAAATAGGTGGCGGCCTGGTCGCCGCCCGGCTGGCGCTTGCGGGCGTTGTAGACGAGA
This sequence comes from uncultured Brevundimonas sp., assembly GCF_963974615.1. GTDB lineage: Bacteria > Pseudomonadota > Alphaproteobacteria > Caulobacterales > Caulobacteraceae > Brevundimonas. Next base: position 133,365 of record NZ_CAXBDH010000007.1, on the reverse strand, counting down.
AATTTGGTCACTTCCCCGAGGGCCCGGCCCTCCTTGCGATTATAGACGATCAGACCCGCCCCGCCCGCCTGGGCCTCGCGCACGCACTCCTCGATACCGTGGGTCAGATAGGGGCGACAGGTGCAGATGTCCGAGCCGAACACGTCCGAGCCGTTGCACTCGTCATGGACGCGGCAGGTCAGGCGGCGATGCGGGTCGGCGATCGCCTCGGGGTCGCCGAAGATATACAGGGTGATGCCCCCGATCGGCGGCAGGAACACCTTGATGTCGGGCCGGGTGACCAGGTCGGCGTACATGCCGCCGGTCTGTTCAAACAGGGTGCGGCGCAGGGCCGTCTCGCTGACGCCGAAGCGTTCGGCGATGCCGGGCAGGTACCAGACCGGATCAATGGCCGCCTTGGTCACGGCCACGTCGCCGGTCTCGAACACGATCTTGCCGTCGACCTTCAGACGACCCGCGGCGATGGCTTCGCCGATCTCGCCCAGCTGCAGCCGGGCCCGGGTCACGGCGATGGTCGGGCGGATATCGACGCCGTCGGCGATCTCCGGCGCGAAGGCCTCGGCGACCAGATGCCCCCAGGGGTCGAGCGAGACGATTTTGCCCGGGTCCTGCCACTGCGGGAACGGTCCCATGACATTGGTCGGGGCGGTATTGGTCAGGTCCGGCCGGTTGTTTGCGGTCATCGCCCCGGACGACACGGCCAGGGCGCGATAGACTGAATAGGCTCCGCCGTGCGCACCAATGGCATTGCGATCACTGCCCGAGTTGACGGTGCCGACCACCGGTCCACGCTCGCGCGCCGTGGCGGCCCCCCAGGCGATCGGAAACCGCGACTCCGTCCCGGCACCGGGATGGGAGTTGAGCCGGATATGGCCGGATCGATTGGTGGTCATCAAACATGCCTCATGTCCCGACCGAAGGTCTGTTCGGTACCGGACCCGCCACGTGACAACCGGATTCAACATCTGTCCAGCGACTTTTCAGCATGATCTGAACATTCAGATCGCTCGCCTTGTTCGTCACCGCCCTTGCTGGTTGCTCAAGCTTGTTCGCCGGTCCGGGGGCTGATGATGCTGATTGTGCGGTTGAGATGACGACATCGGGCTGACAGCAGACCGGCACACGCCCGGCGGCATCGGCCCGGGGGCGCTTAATGGGTGTTGTAGAAGTCGCGATACCAGTCGACGAAATGGCCGACGCCGGTATCGATCGACGTTGACGGCGCATAGCCGAGTGCGGCGCGGGTCTCGGTGATGTCCGCCTCGGTGCGGATCATCTCGCCGTCCTGGGCGGGCATCAGGTTGATCTGCGCCTTTCGGCCCAATTTCTCTTCCAGCACCTCGATATAGCGATGCAATTTCTCGCGGCGACCGGCACCGAGGTTGAGCAGCCGCCACGGGGCGACGCCGCTGGTCGAGGGATCCGGGCGGGCGGCGTCCCAGTCCGGGTCAATGGCCGCCGGTGAATCGAGCGCTGAAACAACCCCGTCGACGATGTCATCGATATAGGTGAAATCCCGCTCCATCCGGCCTTCGCCATAGACGTCGATGGGTTGTCCCTCGAGGATGGCGCGGGTGAATTTGAACAGGGCCATGTCCGGGCGGCCCCACGGGCCATAGACGGTAAAGAAACGCAGTCCCGTACAGGGCAGGCCGAAGACATGGGCAAAGGCGTGGGCCATGCCTTCATTGGCGATCTTGGTCGCAGAATAGACATTCAGCGGGTGGGCCACGCCCTGTTTGACCGAGAAGGGCAGGGCCGCGTTGGCCCCGAAGGCCGAGCTGGTCGAGGCGAAGACCAGATGTTTGACCCCGACCTCGCGACATCCCTGAAGCACGGTCAGGAAGCCGACGATGTTGGAGTCGATATAGGTTTCGGGGTTTTCAACGCTGTAGCGAATGCCTGCCTGGGCCCCGACATGGATGACCCGGTCTGGCCGGTGTTGCGCGAACAGGGCGGCCATCCCCTCGCGGTCGGCGAGGTCGAGATGATGGTGCCGGTAGTTCGGATGAGCCTTCAGTCGGGTCAGCCGGGCTTCTTTCAGGGTCACGTCATAATAGGGGTTCATATTGTCCAGCCCGACGACGGTCTCGCCCCGGTTCAGCAGACGCTGCGCGGTATGAAAGCCGATGAAGCCGGCGGAACCGGTGACGAGGACGGGACTGGACATTCGAAACCGGGGCCTTGCGACAGGAAGGGCGCGATGAGCGCCCTGTAGCCTTGGATAGCCCCGCCGGTCGAAAGACGCCACATTGATCGGTCCGGCCCGGGGAGGATTTTCTTCCGGTCGAGGCTGCGTCCGTCGGTGGTTGACTGCTATCCTCCACCAAGGGGCCAGTTGTGAGGGTACATATCGATTGTGATGCGATTTCTGCCCTGTTTGTTGGTTGCTCTATTGGTCAGTTATTGGTCAGTTCGCCCGCAACGGCGGCGATCACCATTCACGCTCATGGCGGAAACCCGCTTCGGGGCGGGGGCTCTATTTTCCGCATACCTGTGTCACCTTGACCGCTACCGCGGCGTTCAACCCGGAGGTTGCGACCGTGCCCGCCGTCATGACTGATGCGGCCGAAGGCGCGGCGTCACGTCCGGCAGCAACCCTCGCGGCTGAAAGGCAACCTTAACCATGTTCGGACGATCCTGATTTCCATGACATACCAAAGGGTCCGGGCATGAGCGCGCCGCCGATCATGCCCGCCGTGGAGCACAGCCCGCCCACCCTGGACAGCCTGGTTGGCGACGCGGCTTCGCCCGAGGCCATTTCCCGGCTGACCCGGGCGTCGCGCCCTCCGCTGCGCAGTAACCCCAAACGCGCGGGAAAGTCTGCGACCCAGGCCAGTTCCCTGGCCATGCTTCGCTCGGCGCTGAAGGCGATCGGGGACGGAGACTACGCTGAAGGTACGCGGCTGACGCTGAAGGCGCTCGAAAAGGACGAGAAAAATGGCCTGGCCTGGCACATTCTGGCTGTCGCCCAGGAAAAGACGGGCAATCTGGCCGAGGCCTTCTCCGCCTATGAGGCGGCCGTGCGTCTGCTGGATGACGACACTTCGGTCGCCTTTGATCTGGGACGGCTGGCGCACCGGCTCGGCTATCTGGAGATCGCTGAAAAGCTGCTGTCCCGGTTCCTGTCGCGGAACCCGGGCAACGTCGAGGCGTCCAACAACCTCGCCTGCGCCCTGCGCGACCAGAACCGTTCCGATGAGGCCATCGATGTCTTGCGGAATCTGATTGCCGTCTGTCCGGAAGAGGCGGTTCTGTGGAATTCGCTCGGCACGGTATTGAGCGAACGGGGCGACGCGGCCCAGTCCGTGCCCTTTTATGACGAGGCCCTGCGGCTCGATGCCGGCTTCTACAAGGCCCGCTACAATCGCGCCAATGTGCGGATGCAACTGGGTGAGCCGGCGCTGGCGCTGGCGGACATCGATACCGCCCTGGTCGGGGTCAAGGACGCCAATGAGGTGGCGACGATGACGATGGCCAAGGCCCTGACCCAATTCATGGTCGGGGATTTGCGAAACGGCTTTGACAGCTATGAGGCCCGCTTCGACCCCGCCTTGCAGGATGCGGTGACCTTCCAGCCCCATGGGCGGCGCTGGACACTGGAAGACGACATCGAAGGCCGGGCGGTGCTGATCTACGGCGAGCAGGGGCTGGGCGACGAGGTCCTGTTCGCCAATGTGCTGGACGATGTGCAGGCGGCGATCGGCCCGAAAGGACGGATGATCCTGGCGGTTCAGGCCCGGCTGGTGCCCCTGTTCCAGCGCAGCTATCCGTCAGCCGACGTCGTCAAGCATCAGACCGGCCTGCATCTCGGTCGGTTGTTTCGTGCCGTTGAATTGCCGACGGCCACCCCGGAGGTCGATCTGTGGACACCGATCGGCAGCCTGTTCCGTCGCTTCAGGACCAGCGCTGACTCTTTCCCGGATAAACGGGCCTTTCTGACCCCGGACCCGGAACGCGTGGCCCACTGGCACCGGATGTTGTCCGGCCTCGGGCCGGGGCTGAAGGTCGGGGTTCTGTGGAAGAGCCTGAACATGAAAGGCGCGCGACTGCGCGCCTATTCGCCATTCGACCTGTGGCGACCTGTTCTGAGCGTGCCGGGGGCTCACTATGTGAATCTTCAGTATGGCGATGCGACGGCAGAGCTTGAGGCGGCCCGGGCGGCGGGACTGGAGATCTGGACGCCGCCGGGCATTGACCTGAAAGATGATCTCGATGACCTGGCCGCGCTCTGCACGGCCCTCGACATCGTCATGGGTCCCTCGACGGCGACCACCAATATCGCCGCGGCATGCGGGGCAAGGGTGATGATGATTTCCAACCCGGACGCCTGGACCGGATTCGGAACGGACCGGGCCCCCTGTTATCCGTCGCTGCAGGCTTTCCACGCCGACGGCATGGGTGAGTGGACCGGGGTTATGGCCAGGCTCGCCGAGGCCCTGAGCGGTGAGGTCGCGCGCGAACATGTCGGCTAGATCCTTCATCCCCTATGGGCGACATCATATCGATGCCGACGACGAGGCGGCGGTGCTGGCCGTACTGCGCTCGGCCTTTCTGACCCAGGGCCCGGCGACCAAGGCGTTCGAGGCCGACCTGGCCGCCTATGTCGGAGCCAAACACTGTGTTGCAGTCGCCAACGGCACGGCCGCGTTGCACATCTGTATGGCGGGACTCAAGCTCGGGGCCGGGGAGGGGATCACCAGCCCGAACACCTTTGTGGCGACCTCGAACGCTATGGCCTACGTCGGCCTGCACCCTGTGTTCGCCGACATCGACCCCGAGACGCTGAACCTGTCGCCGACGGCAACCCTGGCGGCCCTGACCCCGAACACCCGCCTTATCGCCCCGGTTCACTTCGCCGGCCTGCCCGCCGATATGCCGGCCTTCCAGGCCATGGCGGCGGACCGGGACATCAGGATCGTGGAGGATGCGGCGCACGCGATCGGTTCGGAATATTCCGGGGGCGGGCGCGTCGGCGACTGCCGTTACTCGGACGCCACCACCTTCTCCTTTCATCCGGTGAAGACGATCACCACCGGCGAGGGCGGCGCGATCACCACCAATGACCCCGTCCTGTACGAGCGGCTGCAGATGCTCCGGTCACACGGGATTACCCGTGAGCCGACCCTGATGACCGATAATCCGGGCACATGGTGGTATGAACAGCAGATGCTGGGCTTCAACTACCGCATGACCGAGATTCAGGCCGCCCTGGGATCAAGCCAGCTGCGAAAGCTGGAGCGGTTCATCGAACGGCGGCGCGAGATCTTCCTTCGCTATCGTCAGGCCTTCGCCGATCTGGACTGGTTGACGCTGCCACCGGCGACCGGGAACCGGAAGGTGGCCCAGCATCTGTTCGTCGCCCGCTTCGACCTTATGGCCATGGGCCGGACGCGACCTGAGGTGATGGCTGCGCTTCTGGAACAGGGCGTCGGTTCCCAGGTTCACTACATCCCCGTTCATCATCAGCCCTGGTACCGTCAGACCTGCGCAGTTGCGTCGGACTCCTGTCCCGAGACCGAACGGTATTATGAGCAGTGCCTCAGCCTGCCCCTGTATCCGGCCATGACCGATGAGGACGTTGAACGCGTGGTCGACGCCGTCAGGGGGCTGGCATGAGGCGTCTCGCCGTCATTCCGGCCCGGGGCGGCAGCAAGCGGCTCGAGGGAAAGAACATCCGCGATTTCGCCGGGCGGCCGATGCTGGCCTGGCCGGTTCAGGCCGCGCGCGCGAGCGATCTGTTCGACACCGTCATGGTTTCCACCGACGACACTGACATAGCCGAGGTGGCGCAGGCGGCGGGGGCCGAGATTCCCTTCATGCGCCGGGACGAAACCGCCAACGATCATGCCGGCCTGATGGACGTGCTGTGTGAGGTCGTGACCGACTTTCAGCAAAGAGGTCAGACCTTCGACGCCGTGTGCTGCATCATGGCGACGGCCGTGTTTGTTACCCCAGCCAGATTGTTGCAAGGGTACAAGTTGTTGGAATCCGGTAATTTTGACAGCGTCTTTCCCGTGGTTCGGTACGGATCACCGATCCAGCGGGCCCTTCGCCGCGATGCGACGGGGCGGACGGCCATGCTGACACCCGAACACTACAGCAGCCGGTCGCAGGATCTGGAGCCTGCCTTCCATGACGCCGGTCAGTTCTACTGGATGAGCAGCGCATCTTGCCTGAACCGAACGCCGGCCTACGGGGGCCGCGCCGGCAGCTTTGTCGTCGACGAAACCGAGGTGCAGGACATCGACACCATGACGGACTGGCGACTGGCCGAGATGAAGCACCGGCTGATGACGCAGTCCCCGGATCCGGACTGATGGCGAGCTTCGGCCGTCTGACCCTGTTTACGGAAGGTGGTCAGGGGCCGGGTCTGGGTCACGTCGCCCGCTGCACTGCCTATGCCCGACATTGGGCCGAGGCCGAGGGTGCGGTCATCTGGATTCTGGATGGCGACGCGCTCGCGGTGGCGATGGCCGGCGAGACTGGTGAGGTCCGCCAGGGCCGCTGGCAGGATGATCCCGACACCCTGCCGGATTGCCGGGATGGACTCGTGATCGTCGACTCCTATCAGGCCGGAGCCCCCGTGCTGGCGGCGATCGCCCGACAGGCCGGGGCCATCGTCTTCATCGACGATCTCCAGCGCCACATCTATCCGCGCGGGACCGTGGTCCATCCCGCGCCCGATCCGGCCCCGCTGCGACCGGACGGTGCCACATGGCTGACCGGTCCGGTCTGGCAACCACTGCGGCCAGGATTTGGAAACCTCAGTCGCCGCCCGGAGGTGCGACCGACGGTCGAGCGGATTCTGGTGACCATGGGCGGTGGCGATGTTCGTGCTCTGGGTGACGAGACTGCGCGGCTGGCTGCCGGGGAATATCCGGACGCGCGGATTGATCTGGTGCGGGGCGGTGCCGATGATGGACCGTCACCGCCGGGTGTGACGGTCCATCATCGCTTGTCCGACAGCGCCATGGCGGCCCTGATGCTCGAGGCCGATCTGGCCGTCAGTGCGGCGGGGACGACGACCTTCGAACTCGCCTGTTGCGGCGTGCCGACCATTCTGGTCGGCGTCGCCGACAATCAGCAGGCCAATCTTGACCATTGGCCGCCCCTGTGTGGTTTCGTCGACGCCGGACGCTGGGACGGCCCTGACCGGCAGGCGCGAATCCGCTCGGGCCTCAGGCGACTGGGCGATCCCGGCCTGCGCGCGGAAATCGCAACCCGCAGCGCCGCCCTTGTTGACGGGCAGGGGGTTCGGCGCTTGTTCGATTATCTGCAACAGGCCCAGGGACCGGATCCAGCATGACCGACGCGCCCCGCATGTCACGAACCCCGACCCTGCGTTTTCAGGACTGTCGGCTCCGTCCGCTCGCCGCCGCTGACAGCGACAGGCTGCTGGCCTGGCGCAATCAGGATCGCGTTCGGGCAAACATGTACAGCGACCATGTGATCGGTGCCGAGGAACATGCGCGCTGGCTGGCAGTAAGCCTTGTCAGCCCGGACGCCGTCTATTTGATCTATGAATACCAGGACCGGCCGCTGGGCTTCGTTTCGTTCACCGGGATCGACCGGCACAACGCTCGTTGCAGCTGGGCCTTCTATCTGGGCGAGGCCGACGCCCCGCGCGGATCGGGGGCGGCGATGGAGCTGCTGGCCCTGGACCGGGTCTTCGGCGACATCGGCATTGGCAAGCTGTGCTGCGAGGTCTTCGCCTTCAACGCGGCCGTCATCCGCCTGCACAAACGCTTCGGCTTCGTCGAGGAGGGTCGGCTTGTGCGCCATGCCCGCAAGGACGATCAATTGCAGGATGTCGTCCTGCTGGCCCGGTTCGGCGACAATTGGCCCGACGACCGTCCGGCCCTGATGAACACGGTATTCGAAGGCCCGCCCGCATGAGTTTCGCCTATCCTGACCGTGTCTTCATCGTCGCCGAACTGTCGGCCAACCACGGCGGGTCGCTGGACGTCTGCCTCGAGACCGTCCGTGCGGCGGCGGCGGCGGGCGCGGATGCGATCAAGGTCCAGACCTATACCGCCGACACCATCACTCTCGATTCCGACGCCGCCTGCTTCCGGATTAATGACGGTACCCTGTGGGACGGCACCACCCTGCATGCGTTGTACAGCGAGGCCGCCCTGCCGTGGGAATGGCATGCGCCGATCCAGGCCGAGGCCCACCGCAACGGTCTGGTCTTCTTCTCCTCGCCATTCGACTTTACGGCGGTGGACTTCCTCGCGGCGATGGACGTGCCGATCTACAAGATCGCCTCCTTCGAGATCGTCGACATTCCGCTGATCGAATATGCGGCGGCCAGGAGTCGGCCGATGATCATCTCGACGGGAATCGCCGGCCTAGCGGAGATCGAAGAGGCCGTAGCCGCCTGTCGTCGAGTCGGCAACGACGACATCACCCTGCTGACCTGCACCTCGGCCTATCCGGCTGACCCGGCGGACGCCAATCTGCTGACCCTGCCCCGGATGGCCGAACGGTTCGGCACCCGGATCGGCCTGTCGGATCACACCACCAGCGATGCCGTGGCGATCGTCGCCGTCGCGTTGGGCGCGCGGGTGGTCGAGAAACATTTCATTCTGGACCGGGCCCAGGGCGGCCCGGATGCCAGTTTCTCACTCACGCCCGATGAGTTCGCCGGGTTGGTCAGATCCCTGCGCGTGGCCGAGGCGGCGCTCGGGACTGTGCAGTTCGATCCGACGGGTCAGGCTGCGGTCAATCGCCGTTTCGGACGCTCCCTGTTCATCGCTGAGGATGTGAAGGCCGGCGACATCCTGACGCCGCAGAACCTGCGTTCCGTGCGGCCCGGCGACGGTCTGCACCCGCGCTATTATCACGAACTTCTGGGCCGGAAGGTGGTTCGTGACGCCGCCCGGGGGACCCCGATGGACTGGGGACTGCTGGAGGGTCAGGCCGTCAAATCGCCGCCTGATCGTTGAACGCGCGGGTTTCCTCGACGGTCAGAAAATGGGGATTGGTCGCAGAGTTGTACTCAAAGCCCGGCTCCACCAACGCCCCCTGTTCGCCCAGAACGTTGCGGCCGAAGTCGACATCCAGGCTGTGGAACCGGATCGTCGGGGCGATCACATAGTGATCGGCGAAATCATAGGTCAGGTGGGAATCGTCCGCCGGGCACATGGTCTCATGCAGTTTCTCACCGGGCCGCACGCCGACGACATGGGTGGCCATGCCGGGGGCCAGGGCCTCGGCCAGATCCATGATTCGCACGGAGGGGATCTTGGGTATGAAGATCTCTCCGCCATGCATGCGCTGAAAATTGGTCAGCACGAACTGAACGCCCTGATCCAGGGTGATCCAGAAGCGCGTCATGCGCGGATCGGTGATCGGCAGGGAGTCCGCGCCCTCGGCGATCAGTTTGCGAAAGAAGGGCAGGACCGAGCCGCGCGACCCGACCACATTGCCGTAGCGGACCACTGAAAATCGCGTGCGGTGACTGCCGGCCATGTTGTTGGCGGCGACGAACAGCTTGTCGGACACCAGCTTGGTCGCGCCGTACAGATTGATCGGACTGGCGGCCTTGTCGGTCGACAGGGCGATGACCCGGTCCACGTCATTGGCCAGGGCGGCGGCGATGACGTTTTCGGCTCCGTTGATGTTGGTGCGGATACATTCGGTCGGATTGTACTCGGCCGCGGGCACCTGCTTCATCGCCGCCGCGTGGATGATGAAATCGACCCCGCGGGTGGCTTGGATCAGCCGTTCCCGGTCGCGCACATCGCCCAGAAAGAACCGCATGCAGGGGTCGGTGAACTCATGCTGCATCTCGAACTGTTTCAGCTCGTCGCGCGAATAGACGATCAACCGGCGGGGCTTGTAACGGGCGAGAATGGTCCGGATGTACATCTTGCCGAAGGAGCCGGAGCCGCCGGTGATCAGGATCGACTTGTCATCAAACATGAAGGAAACGCCTCGGGGGCGACGGGATTCGTCGGGACCTTTGCGGTATCCCGCAACGTTGACGCAGACGGGTCAAGTCTATTCGGATTTCCGTCGCGACCTGACCCACCGGGCGATCGACCGGGTTCTGAAACAGACCACGCCCTGAACGGTTCAATCTGAACCGCTCACCTTTCCCCCCGCCCCCTCACCAGTTCGTCCACCACACCCGGATCCGCCAGGGTCGAGGTGTCCCCCAGGCTGTCGACCTCGCCTTCGGCGATCTTGCGCAATATCCGCCGCATGATCTTGCCCGAGCGGGTCTTGGGCAGGCCCGGGGCCCAGTGGATGGCGTCGGGGGCGGCGATGGGGCCGATCTCTTTACGCACGTGGGCGACCAGGGCCCGCTTCAGATCGTCGTGTGGCTCGACCCCGGCGTTCAGGGTGACATAGGCGTAGATGCCCTGGCCCTTGATGTCGTGGGGGAAGCCGACCACGGCGGCCTCGGCCACGTGCGGGTGCAGCACCAGGGCGCTCTCGACCTCGGCCGTGCCCATTCTGTGGCCCGAGACATTGATCACATCGTCGACCCGGCCGGTGATCCAGTAGTAGCCGTCCGCATCCCGGCGGCAGCCGTCGCCGGTGAAATACCGGCCGGGATAGGTTGAAAAATAGGTGTCGAAGAAGCGCTGGTGGTCGCCCCAGACGGTGCGCATCTGGCCGGGCCAGCTGTCGGTGATGCACAGATTGCCACTGGCGGCCCCGCCCAGCACCTGACCCTCAGCATCGACCAGTTCCAGCTCGACCCCGGGCAGGGGCAGGGTGGCCGAGCCAGGCTTGAGGGCGGTCGCCCCGGGCAGGGGGGCGATCAGGGCTCCACCGGTCTCAGTCTGCCACCAGGTGTCGATGATCGGCAGTTTTCCGTCGCCGACGACCTCATGATACCAGCGCCAGGCCTCGGGATTGATCGGCTCACCGACCGTGCCGAGCAGGCGCAGGCTCTTGCGCGAAGTCGCCTTCACCGGGGCGTCGCCGTCGCGCATCAGGGCGCGCAGGGCCGTGGGGGCGGTGTAGAAGATCTCGACCTGGTGCTTGTCGACCACCTGCCAGAAACGGCGGTTGTCGGGATAGTTGGGTACACCCTCGAACATCAGGGTCGTGGCGGCATTGGCCAGGGCCCCGTAGACCACATAGGTGTGGCCGGTGACCCAGCCGACGTCGGCCGTGCACCAGAACACCTCGCCGGGGCGGTAGTCGAACACCAGTTCATGGGTCCAGGCGGCCCAGAACAGATAGCCACCGGTGGTGTGCAGCACCCCCTTGGGCTTGCCGGTCGAGCCCGAGGTATAGAGGATGAACAGCGGATCTTCGGCGTTCATCGGCTCGCACGGGCAGTCGTCGCCGACCGTCTGGCGGATGTCGTCGTAGCGCACGTCGCGGCCGGCCACGATCGGCACCTCGGCCCGGGTGTGGGTCAGGACCAGCACGGTGTCGACGTCGACCTTCTCCAGCGCCGCGTCGACATTGGCCTTCAGCGGGATGCGCTTGCCGGCACGCAGCCCCTCGTCGGCGGTGATCACCAGCTTCGAGCCGCAATCCTCGATCCGCCCGGCCAGACTCTCGGGCGAGAAGCCGCCGAACACCACCGAATGCACGGCACCGATGCGGGCGCAGGCCAGCATGGCCACGGCGGCGGCCGGGATCATCGGCAGATACAGGGTGACCCGGTCCCCCTTCACCACGCCCAGGGCCTTGAGCACATTGGCCATGTGGCAGACTTCGTGGTGCAGCTCGCGATAGGTCAGCCCGCCGGAGTTGGTCGGATCGTCGCCTTCCCACAGGATGGCGGTCTGGTCACCGCGTTCGGCCAGATGCCGGTCGACGCAGTTCCAGGCCACGTTCAGCACCCCGTCGGCGAACCAGCGGATACGGAAGTCTTCCTTGTTGAATGAGACGTCCTTGATGATCGTGGGCGGGGTGATCCAGTCCAGCCGTCTGGCCTGCTGGGCCCAGAAGATGTTGGGTGTCTCGCGCGCAGCGCGGCAGGCCGCCTCATAGCCGGTCCGGTCCATATGGGCGCGCGCGGCCCAGGCGGCGGGGACGGGATAGAGTTCGGAATCGCTCATGTCTGACCTCTCCGGGCTTGATCTGCGACAGGGTGACACCACAGTCCGTCACAATACCAGACCCCGTCCGGCGGCCACACTGTTTCAGCGCTCTCCCGTTTCCTTCAGGCCCGATCCAAAGGCTCCGTCAGCCGAGGTCCAGCCCGTTTGTCTCATCGGGCGCAATTGTCTTCCAGGACAGCGTCAACTGCTGGAAGGCGGCCATGATGTGGTAGAGAGATGTGGCCGGAGCGGGTTCATCGACGAACCCGCCATCGACCAGGCGCTTGTCGTGCCAAAGGCCGTCAGGCGTAAGGTACAGCCATAATGCCTTCAGCGCCGTGGCGGCATCTTCAAGCAGGGGGATCCGATCGTCGGGCGTCGCCGTTTCTGCGAGGATCAGCGCAGCCTTTATCCATTCAGATTGGGGCCACAGTCGGGCTCGTGAGCTGCGGATGGAGCCGTCGTCATTCAGAGCGTCGACAACAATCTCGGGATCGTCGAGAATGCCGCTTCGGCCAGCGGTATAGAGTCTGGCGGCGGCCGCCAGCGCCCTCTGGTCACCACGTCGGCGACCATACCGTGACAGGAGCCATGTCCACTCGAACTGATGGCCCGGTTCAACAAGATGACCATCATCACCGCCGGCCGGCTTCCAATCCGCGTTGAAGAACTCCCGCAGGAAGCCGTTGTCCGGATCTATGAAGGTATCGAGCGCCAATCCCGCCACGCGGTCTGCCAGTCTTGCCCATTGCGGATCATCGCTGATCTCCTCCCAGGCCAGACAGGTCTCGAGTAGATGCATGTGCGCATTGGCCTGATACGGGTGGGGTTCGAATTCTTTCAGTGCGCCGTTTGGAAGAGCCTCTGCCAGCAGCGCATCGCGCAGCTTGATGGCTCTGGGTTCAAGCGTTTCATCGTCGATTCCGGCGGCCTTGGCAGCGGCAAGGGCGAACAGAACGAATATCTGGTCGTACAGCATCGCCGTTCCGTCGATGGGCAATCCCGCAGCGGATACGAGCGCCCGGCCGCGGCCGTCCTCCTGTAGATAGCTATCGTACAGCCGGGTCAGGCCCGTCAGCACCAAGGTGCGCCAGGGTCCGGTCCAACCGAGCGTGCCAGCCTGGGCATAGGCGTAAATTTGTCGCGTCTGAACCCGGATCCTGTGCGGCAGTTCCGGCACCCGCCCGTCCAGGAGGAGGGCCTCAGCGAACATTCCGTCTTCCTCCACGCCGAGAGTCGACCAGACCGGCAGGGCGCGAAGACGAAGCCAGTCCGCGAACCGCACACCGCCTTGGGTCAAGCTTTCGGGCCGATCCCGGGCGAAGTCGAGATGCCGGGGCGACCGGGTGCGCATCTGTTCGACCAGCTGTTTGACGTCGTGTGCCCGGTCCAGATCGCACACCAGAACGGCATCCGCTTCGGCGATGATCACCAGATTGTTGAGCCCCAATGCGCCGACAATCATGCCTTCAGGTGCGCGGATCAGGCATCCGGTCGTGTCCTCAAGAATATGTCGATCCTCATGCGCCTGGCCCGTGGCCGAAATCGTATCCCAGGTCCCGAGGTCGGACCAGGCGAAGTCCACTTCCAGCACCGAGGCCAGGGTGGTCTTCTCCATGACAGCATAGTCCACGGAAATGCGGGGAGCGCGACCGAAGCTCTCCGACAGGGTCTGCACTGTCGCGCTGTCGTCGGTTCTTATGGAGGCGCTGACGGCTATCTCGATCTCGGGGGCCCAGGCTTTGAGCTCATCGATGAAGGTTCGGGTGGACACGATGAAAGTGCCGCTGTTCCACAGATATCCGTCGGCGATATAGGCGGCGGCCGTGGCGGCATCCGGTTTTTCGACGAACGCCGCGACCGGAGACAGCCCGCGCCCACCCGGCTTGATGTAACCATAGGCCGGGGAAGGTGCCGTGGGCCTTAGCCCGAGGGTGACGATCTGTCCGGATCCTGCCCCCGCGGTTGCCTGGAGCAGGGCGTGCCGAAAAGTGTCATGGTCGGGGATGTGATGGTCCGAAGCGACGAAGGCGACAATGCTCGAAGGGTCTCTCCGGTGGGCCCAGATCGCGGCGGCGGCCATGGCCGGTGCCGAATCCCGCGCTTCGGGTTCCAGCAGCACCTGGGCAGTGACCCCGATTTCAGCGAGCTGTTCTACAATCCAGCGCCGGTGGGTGACGCCCCCGACGACGATCAGTTCGGCCCCGTCGCTCACCAGCGGCGCGACACGCGCGACGGCTTCCTGAAATAGTGACCGGCCGCCCATCAGCGAAAGGAATTGCTTGGGCCTGGAAGGACGGGACGCGGGCCAGAGCCGGGTTCCTGCTCCCCCACACATGATCACGGGATAAAGAACCACGACGACACTCTGACTTTCACATTCAAGCGGTGGCCATCTCTATCAAGAGTTGGGGTTCAAGCGCCACATTCATACGACTGCGCGCGACGGTGCCGCATGTTTTACTCGTATAGGTGGTCGGTGTTCGATTTCGGAAAACACATATGACAGGCGCAACAGCGCACAGTCCGATCTGCCAGGGTAGAGGGGGCCTCGTCCGGAAGTCTCGCGATGTTCTTTCCGGGACTGTTCGCCGCAGCGGTGGTCACGGCCTTTCCTACCCTGATCCTCGGCGGGACAGCCGCTCGCACCGGTCCTGCGCCGCGCCAGCAACATGACAAGCGGGGGGCAGAACAATGGCCTGGCAATCGAGCTGACGGGGAATATGCATCCGGCCTCGCCAAACCGATATCCAAACCGCTACGTTCGGCGGTATCGATTTTCTGTCGCGAGTTCCGGGGTAGGTTTCATGAAGCGTTGGTTGCTGACGTCTGTTGCCGTTTTGATGTTTGCCGTTCCGGCCATCGCCCAGACACCCCCGCCCCAGCCGACTCCTGCGCCGGTTGAGGCTCCGCCCGAGCCGGTCGCTGAACCGGATCCGGACCCGGCCCTGGGCCCGGTGCCGCCGGCCGCGCCAGCGCCGGATCCGGTTGCCGTCGCCGAAGCGGACAAGGCCCCCAAATGGGATGTTCAGGCTCCACCAGGACCGTCGCACGACATTCCGCTCGACGTTACCGAAGGCACATGGATGTCGCTGGATGTCAGTCCGGACGGCCGCGAAATCGTTTTCGACCTGCTGGGTGACATCTATGTGATGCCGATCGCGGGCGGCGAGGCCCGGGTCATCGCCAGCGGCGTGGCCTGGGACATGCAGCCCAAATACTCGCCGGACGGTCGCCGGATCGCCTTTACCTCAGATCGTGGCGGGGGCGACAATCTCTGGGTGATGAACCGCGATGGCTCCAATCCGACCCAGGTCAGCGACGAGAGCTTCCGTCTGCTGACCCAGCCCGACTGGTCGCCGGATGGGGAGTTCATCGTTGGCCGCAAGCATTTCACCTCGGGCCGGTCGCTCGGGGCCGGTGAGATGTGGATGTATCATCGCTCGGGCGGGGGCGGGGTGCAGCTGACCGAACGCCGCACCCAGCAGAAGGACACCGGTGAGCCGGCCTTTTCGCCGGACGGCCGCTATCTCTATTTCAGCGACGACGCCACACCCGGGCAAACCTTCGAATACAGCAAGGACCCGAACGATCAGATTTATGTGATTCAGCGCCTCGATCGTCAGACCGGCGAGGTTGGCGAGTTCGTTTCCGGTCCCGGTGGTTCGATCCGGCCGACCCCGTCGCCGGACGGCCGTTCTCTGGCCTTCATTCGCCGCGTTCGCTACCAGTCGGTTCTGTATGTGATGGACCTGGAGTCCGGCCGCGAGACCCCGATCTATGACGGTCTGGATCGCGACCTTCAGGAGACCTGGGCTATTCACGGCGTCTATCCGGCCATCAGCTGGACCCCGGACAACAGCGCCATCGTCTTCTGGGCCGGCGGCCATATCCGTCGCGTGGACGTGGCCTCGCACGCGGTCGCCGACATCCCCTTCCACGTCGCTGACACCCGGCGGGTGCAGGACGTTGTGCGTTTCCCGGTCGAGGTCGCACCCGACCGGTTTGACGTGAAGATGATCCGCTGGGCCACCACCTCGCCGGACGGCAGCAAGGTTGTGTTCGAGGCTCTGGGCAATCTGTGGATCCGCGACCTGCCGACCGGCACGCCGCGCCGTCTGACGCGCCAAAACGATCATTTCGAACTGTATCCATCCTGGTCGAGGGACGGCCGTTCGATCGTCTATACGACCTGGAGTGACTCCGATCTCGGCACCATCCGGGTGGTGCCGGCCTCAGGCGGAAATGGCCGCGTCGTGACGCGGCAGCCCGGTCATTATCTGGAACCGGCCTTTTCGCCGGACGGCCGGACCATCGTCTATCGCACGTCCAGCGACGGTTATCTGCGCACCGCCCTGTGGAGTCGCGATCCGGGCATCTACCGCATTCCCACGGCAGGTGGGGCGGCGACCCTGGTCACCGATCATGGCATCACCCCCCGGTTCGGAGCTGGCAATGACCGCATCTTCTTCACCGGCCGTGATGGCGAGAACCGGGCCTTCAAGTCTGTCGACCTGACCGGCCATGATGAACGTACCCATCTGACGTCCCAGTATGCGGCCGAATTCGTCCTGTCGCCTGATGAGCACTGGATCGCCTGGACCGAACGCTTCAACGCCTATGTTACCCCGTTCGTCAGCACCGGCCGCCCGGTCAGCCTCAGTGCCGCCGGCAAGGCCTTGCCGCAGACCCGGGTGACCCGCGACGCCGGAGAATGGCTGCACTGGTCAGGTGATTCCCACCGACTGCAATGGTCGCTTGGACCCGAGCTGTTCTCGCGGGATCTCGACCAGACCTTCACCTTCGTCGACGGCGCGCCTGACGAACTGCCCAAGCCGGCTGATGCCGGGATCAACATCAGTTTCACCGCCGATGCCGATCACCCCACGGGCCACATGGTCCTGACCGGGGCCCGGCTGATTACCATGAACGGCGAGCAGGTGATCGAGGACGGGGTGGTGGTCGTCAACGGCAACCGTATCGAAGCCATCGGGCCGCGCGGTTCGGTCACGGTTCCCGGCGACGCCACAGTCGTTGACATGACCGGCAAGACCATCATTCCCGGCCTGATCGATGCCCACTGGCACGGGTCGATGGGGTCTGATGAGATCATCCCGCAGCAGAGCTGGGTCGATTATGCCTCGCTGGCCTTCGGGGTAACGACGATCCACGACCCGTCCAACGACACCAGCGAGATATTCGCCCACAGCGAACTGGCCCGTGCCGGGCGCGTTGTGGCCCCGCGGATATTCTCGACCGGCACCATTCTCTACGGGGCCCAGACCGGGTTTACTGCCCAGGTCGACAGTCTCGAAGATGCCGTGTCGAACCTGCGCCGCATGCGCGCGGTCGGCGCCTTCAGTGTCAAGAGCTACAACCAGCCGCGCCGCGACCAGCGCCAGCAAATCATTGAGGCCGGGCGGGAGCTGGGGATGATGGTCGTTCCCGAGGGAGGCTCGCTGTTCCAGCACAATATGTCGATGGTCGTGGATGGTCACACCACCATCGAACACGCGATTCCTTTGGCCCATCTGTATGACGACGTGCACCAGCTGTGGCGGCAGACCAGTGTCGCCTACACCCCGACCCTGGTCGTGGCTTATGGCGGCAGCTGGGGCGAGAACTACTGGTACCAGACCACACCGGTGTGGGACGACGCCCGCCTGCAACAATATGTGCCCCGGCGCATTCTCGATAGTCGTGCCCGCCGGCCGATCCAGGTCCCGGAGAATGAGCTGAACCATATTTCCGTGGCCCGCGAGGCCACCCGGCTCTCTCGTGAGGGGGTCAATGTCGAACTGGGAGCCCACGGTCAGCGCGAGGGTCTGGCCGCGCACTGGGAGATGTGGATGATGGAGCAGGGCGGCTCGACACCCATGGAGGCCCTGCGCTTTGGCACCCTGAACGGGGCCCGGGCGCTGGGCATGGACCGGGATATCGGCTCGCTCGAAGTCGGCAAGCTGGCCGATATGGTGGTGCTGGACGCCAATCCGCTCGATGATCTGCGCAACACGACCTCGATCGCCTATACGGTGGCGAACGGGCGGCTGTACGATACGCGGATGAACGAGGTCGGCCGACGGCAACGGGTACGGGCACCCTTCTGGTTTGAGGGTGCGGATGGAGAAGGTTGGAGTGCCGGGGCCGCTACGGCGGACTCCCACGGCCACGGTCCGGACTAGAAAGGCTTGAATGCGACGGCTGGAGCTGTTTCACTTAGCGGATATCGTTGCGGTTTTTCCGACCATGGGGCTTGTCAGGCCGGGTGGGGACGAACGGCGCAGGGAGGACTTGGGTGCGATGTTGCAGCGCGCCGATGGCTTTGATCTGGACGGGGAGGCAGTAACGCCCGCCCCCGCTGCCGCATGCGACAATCTCGGCCAGAGTCTTTTGACGCCCCGGCAGGAGGAGTGCCTCAGGCTGTCCGCCAATATGACCGATAAGGAGATGGCGCGGGCTCTCGGCATCTCGCCCAAAACGGTCAGCCTCCACATTTCCGAGGCCATGCGCCGGCTTGAGGTCGGGTCTCGCCGGGCCGCCCGCCTGAAGTTAGGGGAAAACCCCCTATGGGCATCGCCCCCGATGGCGGTCGAGACCGGATCCGTGCCGATTGGGCGGGTCGGTGCCGGAACAAATCTGGATCAGCCGCCCGGTTTCTACAGGCCTCCGCCACAAGGGGGCGTGATCACGTCGGCCATCATTGGGGCCTTCGCTGTTTTTGGAGCCGTGCTGATCCTGATTTTTCTCCTGCAGTTCGGTTACCGTCTGCTTTAGGCGCGCGCTGATCCGACACAACGAAACCGGCCTGTCCGGTGAAGGAGTATCGGATCATGGACCACGATCAATTTGGACGCGATCTCGCGGACCGGCTCTATGCGGCGGAACATGCCGTCGACCTGGCCATCGCGGCCCTGGGCGACCTCGGTTGCGCCATGGTTCGCGGGCGTATGGAGCATGGCATCAGCGCGGTGGTCGGACAGGTGGCCCTGTCAGACGTCACGGCGACCCTGCCCATCATCGTCAAGGCGCGAAAGCGGCTCGTGCGGGCCCACCGGCAGATGTTGCTGGACGCCCGCGCCCTGAGGATCGACTGGACCGCCAGCCTCAGCGGACCGGAGACAAAGCCCACCGAAGGGAGCGGGTTTACGGAAACCATTGGACGCCTCCGTCGGGTCGCTTGACGGGAATGAACCATGAGCACACCACAACCACATGTCTCTAGAAATGGTGCCCTTGGTCGAAACCAGCGCTCAGGCGATCTACTGGCTGGTGACGTTTGTCATCGCCGGACTGGTCTGGTGGCGCGGCGACCGGCCCGAGCGGATCGGCGTCTTGATCGTCCTGGCGGGCTTTGTTTTCAGTGGTCTGGTGGACCAGATATACTGGGGGCGGGTGCACGGGCTGGTCGTACTCGCCGACGGGGCCCTGTTCGCCGGTTTCTACGCCCTGTCCCTCAAATATGCGCGCTGGTGGATTCGCGGGGCGGCCGCGTTCGCCCTTCTGGGTTTCCTGTCCCATTTTGCCACCCTGTTCGATTCCTCGGTCATGACTTGGGCCTATGTGACGATGATCTGGCTGACCAGTGCCGGCATATTGCTGGCACTGCTGGCCAGCACGGCCGAGGTTCCGTTCGCCCGTCGCTACGAAATATGGGTGCGGCAGGGGCAGAGCTGAAAGCCGTTGGGCGATTTATTTATTCCATATGTGTCGGGCAGATTCCGACCGATTCCGGGAGAGTTTTGTGTCTTTGATGAATTTTAAAATGGCCTCCAAACTGTGGCTCGAGCTGGCTGATGTCGCCGAGCCGGGCAGTGAGGACCGGGACGACGACTTTATCTTTGCCGAACGGGTCATTCTCGCGCACCCGCCCCGGGACGATATGGAAGCCGTCCTGATTGCCGAGGTTCTCGCCGAAAGTATCGCCGGCGGCGAGCGCTCGGACGGACTGGACGTCGCGGCTGTGCGCAATCTTCAGAGCTGGGTCGGCCGTTCCCTCACCGGTGCAGTTTCACCGACCGCGTTTCGTGCCCTGGCTCGGTGTCCGACCCACGCTGCGATGTAGGCGCACCGCCGGCTGCACCTCTGTCCGGAGACGTCTCAAGGGGCGGCAAGGAGGCGAAACGGCGTGGTGCCGGTTCGGTCGGATGACGAATTGCCGTCGCTGACGGGCTGACCCGGTCTGCCACATATCCTATCAAGCACGGGCGGGGCGTCGGTGACGTCGTTCCGGTTCGCTGCACAGGATATGGCCATGACCGACACGCTTGAACTCTGCCACTGGATCAATGGCGCGCAGGTCCCGGCCGACCGCCCCACAGAATCCCACAATCCTTCGGATACACGCGAGATCGTCGCGCGGGTCCCCGACGGCGGCGAGGGCGAGGTCAATGCCGCCGTGGCCGCCGCCCGGGCCGCCTTTCCCGCCTGGTCGGAGGCCTCGCCCGAGGTCCGCTCCGATGTGCTGGACCGGGCTGGCACCCTGCTGATGGAGCGCCGCGAGGCGGTCGGACGGCTGCTGTCGCGCGAGGAGGGCAAGACCCTGGCTGAAGGCATCGGCGAGACTGCCCGCGCCGCCCGCATCCTCAAATATTTCGCCGGTGAGGCCCTGCGCCTGCACGGCCAGAACCTGCCCTCCACCCGCCCGGGGGTTGAGGTCCAGACCTATCGTCAGGCTGTCGGGGTCTATGGCCTTATCACGCCGTGGAACTTCCCCATCGCCATCCCGGCGTGGAAGATGGCCCCGGCCCTGGCCTTCGGTAATACGGTAGTGATCAAGCCGGCGGGCCCGACCCCGGCCACGGCCGAGGCGCTTGTGGCCATCCTGCATGAGGCGGGTTTGCCCGACGGGGTGCTCAACATGGTGATCGGCCGCGGTCGCGTCGGCCAGGCCATCGTCGACCACCCCGAGGTGGACGGCATCTCCTTCACCGGCTCCCAGGGCGTCGGGGCCGGGGTGGCGTCGGGGGCTGTCAAACGACAGGCCCGGGTCCAGCTGGAGATGGGCGGCAAGAACCCGCTGATCGTGCTGGACGACGCCGATTTCGACCGCGCCGTGCAGATCGCCCTCGACGGCTGTTTCTTCGCCACCGGCCAGCGCTGCACTGCCTCCAGCCGCCTGATCGTGCAGGACGGCATCCACGACCGTTTCGTCGCCGCCTTGGCCGAGAAGGTGAAGTCGCTGCGCGTCGGCGACGCCCTCGACCCTGAAACCCAGATGGGACCGGCGGTGTCCGAGGCCCAGCGTGAGGGTGTCTATCGCTATATCGACATCGCCCGCGACCAGGGTGGGCGCATCGTCACCGGTGGCGAACGCCTGAACCTCGACAAGCCGGGCTGGTACATCCAGCCGACCCTGATCGCCGACACCGCCGCCGATATGCGGATCAACACCGAAGAGGTGTTCGGTCCGGTCGCCTCGACCGTCCGCGTCAAGACCTATGAGGAGGCCCTGGATATCGCCAATGGTACGGAATTCGGCCTGTCGGCCGGCATCGTCACCCAGTCGCTGAAGCACGCTCGCGACTTCCAGCGCCGGTCGCGCTCGGGCATGACCATGGTCAATCTGCCAACGGCCGGGGTCGATTACCATGTCCCGTTCGGCGGGTCGAAAAAGTCCAGCTACGGGGCCCGCGAACAGGGCTTTGCCGCCGCCGACTTCTTCACCCAGACCAAGACGTCCTACACGGCTGGCTGACCTTATGGCCGTGTTCACGCCGGTGTCGGATGATCAGGCCCGGACCTTTCTGCAGACTTATGACCTCGGGCAACTGCAGGCCCTGACGCCGATCGCCGAGGGAGTCGAGAACACCAACTACCGACTCGACACAGCCACCGGCCGATTCGTCCTGACGCTGTTCGAACATCGCACGCGCGAGGACGCGCTGCCGTTCTGTCTCGGTCTGACCGACCATCTGGCGCGTCGCGGGTATCCGGCCCCGCAGCCCATGGCTGACCGCGCCGGGGCCTGGATCGGGCGTCTGAACGAACGCCCCGCATCAATCATTGATTGGCGCACTGGCGATTGGCTGAGAGCGCCGGATCACGCGGACCGGAATGCCGCTGGCCGGGCGCTGGCGCAGCTGCATCTGACGGCCGCCGACTATCCGGGACAGCGGAGCGATCCAATGGGAACCGCCACCTGCCAGTCGCTGGTCGAAGCCTGCGAAGGTCTGGCCATCGGGGACGACCGGCGCATGCTGGATCGACTGCAGGCCGAGCTGGCATGTGCGGTCGGGCCCGCCACCCCTCTGCCGGCCGGCCCGATCCACGCCGACTATTTTCCCGACAATGTCCTGTTTGACGACGGGGTGGTCAGCGGTGTCATCGACTTCTATTTCGCCTGCGTTGACGTCCTGGCCTACGACCTGGCCATCGCCCTCAACGCCTGGGGGTTCGATGCGGCGGGGGACGTCGTGCCGGCCGCGATCGATGCTTTTCTGGCGGGCTATGAATCGGTGCGCCCCCTGACCTCGGCAGAGCGCGCGGCCTTGCCGGATCAGGGCGCGCGCGCGGTGGTGCGCTTCACCCTGACCCGACTGCACGACCGGCTGCAGGCCAATCCGGACGCCCTGGTCACGACCAAGGATCCGGTCCCCTTCCTGCGCCGCCTCGACTACTGGCGCTGAGCGTGGTCACGCCAGCAACGCCTTGCACCCCTGCGGGCTTTCCCTCTAACGACCGGCCCCCGCTCCCGCGGTTGGGGAGAGGGGGACAGCGGCGTCGGGGAGAGGTCAGTGGCAGCCTCTCGCCCTCATCCGGGCGATATCCGTAGCGCGGGGTGTTCAGTGGGGCCGCGTGTAATAGGCGTCAACATTGCAGCGCCAGATGCCCGGTGTTCCGTCAGAGTACCGCTCCTGGCTGCATTCGCATGCGCCGAACCGGTCGAGCCGGTACCGCGTCCCGGCACGCATCCACGATTCCGCCGCGCCCTTGGCCTTGCTGCAGGCCTCCGTGCGGGTATCGCCGACGTGGTCGAAATTCCGGACCTCGGCGCTGGCGGTACCGGCGGAAAGGGCCAGCAGGGTGGCGCTGGCTGCGGCGATGACGATGGTCATGCGGTTCATGGTCGGTTTCCTTCAGGGTGATGTTGGAACAGACAGATCAGTAGTTGGCCGCGCCCGCCTGGGCGCAGACGCGGGCGCGCTGCCGGTCGCTGACTTCGGCGACATTGAAGAACAGGCGACGCGACTGCAGCCGGTTTAGTTGATCGGCATGATCACCGACCACATTCAGGATCTGGGTCATGTCCCGCACGATCCGGGTGTTTCGGCACTGGGTGTTGTCCGGAACATTGAGATTGAACTCGCACACCACCCACTGGGCCAGTTCACCGCATTCGGCGCTGTCTCCGGCACTGCAGACCTCGTCCATCTCCAGGGCCAGTTCGGCGGTGTCGCTCATCCGGCTGGTCAGTTCGCTGCACGAGACCTGGGCCACGGCCGGGGCCGACGCGGCAGTCGGGACCGGCGACCGGGTCCAGCCGGACAGACCCAGAAGAGTGGCGATAACGGTCGCGAGCGTCAGGGTTCGGGACATGGACATCATGCGCATCGGCTCCAATGGGGCCTGCCAGCGGCCCGGTCGTCAGTCAGGCTAGCGGCACGTCACCGGCGGAATAGCTGTTAAAATTCACAGGGTGACCCGGCTCTCCGCGCCTTGCAGGATCGGCGGTAGTTGGTCAATTTCTTGAGCGATCGCCGGACTTGTTCGCGGTCCGGTCCTGCAAAGGAGCGAATATGAAGCGTCCAGTTCTTCTCATCGTCACCGTAGTCCTCGCCGCCGGGCTGGGTCCCGCCGCGGCTTCGGCCCAATCCGGCTGGACCTATCTGCGCTGCAACAAGACCTTCTACAGCGCCCACCCTTCGGCCACGGTGCGCCCCAGTCAGCCTGCGCGTCATGATGAATCGATCAGCCGGATCAGCACCAGCCCGGCGCGATGGCAGGGCCTGAATGGGGGGGCAACGCCGACCTGGGGAGCGGATCTTTGTTCTCTTGTTGAGGTCAACCGCTGCGTCGTGGTCGGCGACGAGGTGCGGATCCTCGGCGAGGGTCGCTCGACCAGCGTGAATCTCCGGACGCTGCAATTCGCCTATTCGCGCCTGGACAGATCGGCCCGGACCTGGGGCGAAGGCAGCTGCCAACGGATTGCGGATCCTGTTGGCGGGAGGTGAAGGGTAAAACAGCCTTCTGCCGGGGCGAGGCCATGAAATTTCGTACGGTGATGCTGGCTGGCGTGATGGTGGCGCTGCTGATCGCGGCGTCGCCCGGCCCGGCCATGGCGCAATCCGTTGATTCCACATTCGCCGGTCTTGAGGCCTATGAGCGCGGAGAATTCGCGACGGCTGCTGCGATCTGGACCGAGGAGGCTGAAGCCGGCGACGTTGATGCGGCCTATTCCGTCGGAGTGCTCCATGCCTTGGGACAGGGCATCCCTCGGAATGATGTCGAGGCCGCCCGCTGGTTCCGGTTCGCCGCCGATAAGGGGCATGCCGACGCCCTGAACAACCTTGGGAACTACTATTTCGAGGGGCGTGGCGTCGCCCGCGATGAGGTTGAGGCTGTGCGATTGTTCCGTCTGGCGGCGGATCAGGGACGCGCTGATGCCCGGCACAATCTCGGCTTCGCCTATGCCAGTGGACGTGGCGTTGCGCGTGATGATGCAGAGGCGGTTCGCTGGTTTCGGCTCGCCGCTGCCCAGGGCCATCTGGACTCACAGATGAACCTTGCCACCTTTCTGACCGCGGGTCGGGGTGCCGCGCCCGATGATGTCGAGGCGGCCCACTGGTTGCAGCGGGCAGCCGAACAGGGGGATGCGGCGGCCGAGTACAGGCTCGGTCTGTATTATCTTGAGGGGCGTGGTGTGACCCGTGACGCCGTCGAGGGCGCGCGCTGGCTTCGTCTGGCGGCCGACGGCGGGCACGTCGGTGCCCAGTACACTCTGGGAGTCATGACACTTGAAGGGTTCGGTACGGGGCCGGACGCCGCCGGCGCGGCCCGCTGGTTCCGCGCGGCGGCGATCCACGGCGATGCCAGGGCGCAGTTCAATCTTGGACTCATGTACGTCCGTGGTCTGGGGGTGGAGGATGACCCGGTGCGGGCTCTGATGTGGATGCGTCTGGCCGACTCCTTCCTGTCGGAGACGGCAAATCAGGATGCAGCCGAAACCCGCGATATCGTTGCTGCAGCCATGACCGCCGATCAGATCACCCGGGCCGAGGAGATGGCCGGGCGCTGCCGGACCTCCGGCTTTCAGGACTGCGACTGAACGCCGACACGGAGGGCAGGTGTTCCGCGGATAATTTGGTCAAAGGTCACGGTTGAGTTCAACCGATCGCATTCAATACCGCGTCAAGATCGGGCTCGACCGTCCGACAGTATTCGCGGCACCCCTCCAGTCCTTCCAGCACCGACGGCCGGCGGGGTTCGAAACCCACGGCCCCGGACACCACGGCGGGGAATTTGGCTGGGTGGGCCGTCGACAGGGCCACGACCGGGCCACCGGCCGGATCCTGTCGCCGCGCCGCCGCCAAGGCCACAGCCGTATGCGGGCAGATGATCTGGCCGTACGCCGACCAGGCGTGGGCGATCTCGGCGCGGGTCTCCACCTCACTGACGGTCTCGGCCGAGACTTCGGTGCGCAGCCGGGCCTGCAGATCGTCGTCCAGGGTCACCGTGCCCTCGCGGGCGAAGGTCTCGAACAGGGTACGGGTGCGGTCGGGGTCACGATCCGTGGCCTCGAACACCAGCCGTTCGAAATTGGACGGGGCCTGGACGTCCATGCTGACGCTGTAGGTCTCGACCGTGGTGCGACGGCTGTAGGTACCGTCGGCCAGCACCCGGGCCAGGGCGTCATTGCTGTTCACCGCCGCCACCAGTCCGCCGACGTTCGCACCCATGCGGCGCGCGGCCCAGCCGGCGAAGGCGTCACCGAAATTGCCGGTCGGCACGACGAAGCGTGGGGCCGGTCCGGCCAGGGCGGCACCGGCCGTCACATAGTAGGGGATCTGTCCGGCCAGCCGCGCCCAGTTGATCGAATTGACCGAGCTCAGCGGCCCCTGTGCCCGTAGCGTCTCATCGGTCAGCAGCCCCTTCACCAGCCGCTGGCAGTCGTCGAAATCGCCGCGCACCGCCAGATTGGTGATGTTGTCGGCCGCGACCGTCGTCATCTGCAGCCGCTGCACCGGCGAGACCCGGCCTTCGGGATGCAGCACGATCAGGCGGATGCGCTCGGCCCCGGCAAAGGCCCGCACCGCCGCCGCTCCGGTGTCGCCGCTGGTGGCCGTAACCAGGGTTAGCCGACTGCCGGTCCGGTCCAGCGCCGCCTCCATCAGCGACGCGGCCAGCTGCATGGCCAGATCCTTGAAGGCCGCGGTCGGGCCGTGGAACAGCTCCAGCAGCCACAGATCGTCGTCCAGCTGGACCAGTGGCGTCACTGCCTCGTGGTCGAAGCGTTCGACCAGACGCGACACGGCCACGTCGACGGCCCCGCCGGGCAGGGCCTTGCCGACAAAGGTGGTCAGCACCGATCGCGCCACCTCGGCATAGGGCACCCCGGGCCGGGCCAGTGCGGCGTCGGCCGCGGGCCAGGCCTCGGGCACATAAAGGCCGCCGTCCGGGGCAAGGCCGGACAGCATCGCTTCGGCGAAATTGACGGTGGGCGTGTGGCCCCGGGTGCTGATGTATTTCATGGCAGGCGATCTCAGCCTTAGGACAGGCGACCGCCCGCCGTCCAACCCCGATCGCGTTCTTCCGACGGGCGGGTCGGGACCCCGGCCGTCCGGCATGGCGATATGGCTTGGCCGCATCGCTGCGCCCGGTCTATTCAGGGAGATCGATCCCGTACCAAGCCCGGGACCATCCCAGCCTGCGGAAGCCCCCATGATCAGCGCCCTGTCACCGTTCGACGCCGCCGCCATCCTGATCGTGCTTTCGGCCACGTTGGGCTGGCTCAATCATCGCTATCTGAAGCTGCCGACCACAGTGGCCCTGACGGTGATGGGAGCCCTGGCCTCGATCGCCGTTATCGCCATAGACGCTGTCCTGCCGCAGAGCCGGTTGTCGGAATCGGTCAGTGAATTCCTCGGTGACATCGATTTCCACGAGACCCTGATGAACGGCATGCTGTCGTTCCTGCTGTTCGCCGGAGCCATGCACGTCGACCTGGCCCAGCTGAAACGCGGGGGCTGGCAGATCGGCATTCTCAGCACCTTTGGTGTTGTGCTCTCGACTCTGCTGGTCGGGGGAGGACTGGCCCTGCTGACGCGTATGATCGGAATCGAACTGCCGCTGGCCTGGTGTTTCGTGTTCGGGGCCCTGATCAGTCCGACCGATCCGGTGGCAGTGATGGCTGTGTTGAAGACAACCAAGGTACCACCGAGGCTGCAGGCCACCGTCGCCGGCGAGAGCCTGTTCAATGACGGGGTCGGGGTGGTGGTCTTCTCCATCCTGCTGGCCTCGGCGGTCAGTGGCGAAGCCTTCTCGCTGGTTCATGCCGGGGAGATGTTCCTGGTCGAGGCCCTTGGCGGTGCCGCCCTCGGCCTGGCCGTGGGCTGGATCGCCTATCGCGCCA
This sequence comes from uncultured Brevundimonas sp., assembly GCF_963974615.1. GTDB lineage: Bacteria > Pseudomonadota > Alphaproteobacteria > Caulobacterales > Caulobacteraceae > Brevundimonas. Next base: position 105,780 of record NZ_CAXBDH010000007.1, on the reverse strand, counting down.
TGAAGGCCATCGACGAATATTCGGTCGAGGTGCTGATCACTCTCGCGGTGGTCATGGGCGGTTATTCCCTGGCCCACGCCCTGCACATCAGCGGCCCGGTCGCGATGGCTGTGGCCGGTCTGGTTATCGGCAACCACGGCGTCAGCTATGCGATGAGCGACAACACCCGCGACTATCTGCTCAAATTCTGGGTGCTGGTCGATGAAGTTCTGAATGCGGTGCTGTTCCTGTTGATCGGGCTCGAGGCCGTCGTGCTGGCCGAGCGTATGGGCCTGCTGGGTCTGGGTCTGCTGACCATCCCTCTGGTGCTGTTGGCGCGCAGCCTGTCCGTCGGCGTGCCTCTGCTGTTCTGGCGCAGTCTGTTGCCGTTCAAACAAGCCTTTCCGGTCATGGTCTGGGGCGGACTGCGCGGTGGCATCTCCATCGCGCTGGCCCTGTCCCTTCCACCAAGTCCGATGAAGGACGTGCTGGTAGCCGCCACCTATATGGTGGTGCTGTTCTCTGTGGTGGTGCAGGGCGGGACCATCGGCCCGGCGCTCAAGCGATGGGGTGCACCGGCCTGAGGCACGGTCGTCCATCGGTCGCCGACCCGTCGGCGACCTTTGACCGGCCCCTCAGGGCAGGAAGCGAGGCAGGATCAGGGCTATCAGAACCGCCAGAAGGGCGAGCCAGACCAGCAGGGTCCCCGCCGTCATCCGCCAGCTCCTGGGAGCCAGCCCCTGGAACAGGAAGGTCAGGATACCCGCGACATTGATGCAGACCAGATTGGTCGCGAACAGGATCAGGGCTCCAAGACTCAGATGACCGTTCCCGGAGCCGTACAGTAGGCCGGCCGCCGCCAGCGGCGGGACCAGGGCGACGGCGATCATCACCCCGATCAGCGATGAGGCCGATCCCCGACTGAAGGCGATGACCCCGGCGCTGCCGCTGGCGAGGGCCAGAACGACGTCGGCCGGGCTGACCCGGGTCCGGCTCAGCAGCTCGGGAACGGTCGGGTCGATTTTGATGATGCCGCCGACCAGCGTCATGAAGGCCACACAGGTCACAGCCCCGATCACCAGCGCCAGAGAGGCGCGACGGCCCAGGCCGTGGTCTCCGATCGTCGCTGCCATCGCCATGCCGATCGATGGCCCAAGGAAGGGTGCGATGACCATGGCCCCGATCACGATTGCAGTCTGGCCGCTGCGCATGCCGAGGCCGGCGATCAGGGCCGAAACCAGAACCGTCAGCAGGAAGCTGGCTCTCAGCCGTATGCTTTCCTCAATGTCGTCGTAGAGTTCTTCGGTACTCAATCGGTCCCGACTGAAGAAGGCCTCAATCCGGCTGGGTGGACGCTTTTCGGGATTCAGTGGCCGGATGGTGGCGATGCTTTCATACAGTGGCGGAATGACGGCCTCGGTCGGCAGGACGATGGTGCAAAATCCCGGCCGGTGACCCAGTGCCAACTCAAGGGCGTCCACCATTCGCTCCACGTAGCGACCCTGAACGACGCAAGCCAGGCTCTCCATGCGACCTTCCGCCGGTCGCACCCAGATTCGACCCGAGTGTCTTTCGGCAATGACCCTGGCGCGTTGCACATCCTCATCCGGAACAAAGATCAGTAGCAGGCGCGTCGACATCTTTGGCTTTCCAGGAAGTCAGGGGCACGGCCCCATTCGTACACGGCCTGATCCTGTCTGTGTCAGCGGCAATTACGAAATCGGTTTTTTCACCCCTTCCCGACGATCGGTCAGATCGGCCTGTGGCGGATCACCAGATTGCGGATCTCGGTCATGTCCTCCATCGCGAACTTGACGCCTTCGCGACCCAGGCCCGAGTCCTTGACCCCGCCGTAGGGCATGTTGTCGACGCGATAGCTGGGCACGTCGCCGATCAGCACGCCGCCGACTTCCAGCCGGTCCCAGGCGGCCATGGCCTTGTGGATGTCGCGGGTGAAGATGCCAGCCTGCAGGCCGAAGCGGGAATCGTTGACCTCGTCCAGGGCCGCCTCGAAATCGGAGAAGGACGACAGGATGGCCACCGGGCCGAAGGCTTCTTCGTCGCGGATCTTCTGGCCGCGCGGCACGCCTTCCATCAGGGTCGCCTGCAGCATGGCCCCGCTGCGGTCGCCGCCGCATAGCAGGGTCGCGCCCGCGGTGATTGCCTCATTGATCCAGCCTTCCAGCCGGGAGGCCTCGGTCTCGTCGATCATCGGACCGATGAAGGTGGCTTCCTCGCTCGGGTCACCGGCAACCAGGGCGCGGGCCTTCGACACCAGCAGGTCGCGCAGCGGGGCATAGATGTCGGCGTGGATCAGGATGCGCTGGACCCCGATGCAGGACTGGCCCGACTGGTAGAAGGCCCCGAAGATGATGCGTTCGGCGGCGTCTTCCAGATCACTGTCGCGATCGACGATGACCGCGGCATTGCCGCCCAGTTCCAGCACCACCTTCTTCTTGCCGGAGCGGGCCTTGAGGGCCCAGCCCACCTCGGGCGAGCCGGTGAAGGACAGTAGTTTGAGCCGGTCGTCGGTGGTGAACAGATCGGCCCCGTCACGGGTGGCCGGCAGGATGGAGAAGGCCCCCTCGGGCAGGTCGGTCTCGGCCAGGATCTCGCCGATGATGATCGCCCCCAGTGGGGTGCGCGAGGCCGGCTTCATCACGAAAGGACAGCCGACGGCGATGGCCGGGGCGATCTTGTGGGCGGCGAGGTTGAGCGGGAAGTTGAACGGCGAGATGAAGGAACAGGGGCCGATCGGCACCCGCTTCCACATGCCCTGATAGCCCCTGGCCCGGGCGGAGATGTCGAGGGGCTGGACCTCGCCGGTCATGCGCACCGATTCTTCGGCGGCGATGCGGAAGGTGTCGATCAGCCGGGTGACCTCACCACGCGAGTCGCGGATCGGCTTGCCCGCCTCGATGCACAGGGCATAGGCCAGTTCGTCGGCCCGTTCCTGGAATCGGGTCACGCAATGGGTAAGGACCGCCTGGCGCTCATAGGCCGCCATGGCGGCCATTGGTCCGGTGGCCCGGACTGCCGCGGTGATGGCCTGATCGATCATGGCGGGATCGGCCAGGGCCACGCGGGTGGCGGGCTTGCCGGTGAACTTGTCGGTGACGACAAGATCCTGGTTCGGCGACATTGCCCGGTTGGCGAGATAGAGCGGGTAGGACGGTTTCAGCGACGGCATGGGTAGGGCACTCCGGTCCGGATGGCCGGCGTCAAGAGCCCCATACAGGCAAGGTCATCCGGCACGGTTCGTTTGTAGTACGACCGGTGCCGAAATGGCGACCGGGCGTTTTGCTGGATATTCGCGCGCCGGAATCCATCCTGCGCATCCGGTTATGTTGCGGCGCAGAAGGGGTTTGGGCCCGAAGCCGGTGATTTCGCCGCCTGGCTTTGGAGCTCTTTCAATGAGGGCATGGAGTTTTTGTCCGGCCCGGCCTAAACAAATGTTGCGGTGCCGAAGGGCGCGGCCGGTGTCTGCACCGAAACTCGCAACCGGATGGGTGATCTTTACGAGGCTGTCCCGGGCACCGATCGTCACTACTGACCGTCTGGTTTCCCTGAATATGTCGAATTGATCCGGGTCCCCGGCCCTTGCCGGCCTTGCCACCCCGATCACCCCAGCCGCAGGGGCAGTGCCAGGGCGTACCGCCTCACCTGTGTTCATCAGTAAATGCCTTTCGATAAGGCCATCCAGAGAGAAAAGTGACCGTGAGGCATTTCATTTCAGGCGCTTCTGTTGCCGTCCTTCTTGCCACGACCGCCGGCACAGCCATGGCCCAGGTCAGCCCGGTCCGGTCGGAGGGGCAGGCCGTTACGACCATCGACGAGGTCATCGTGACGGCCCAACGTCGTGAGCAGGCGGCGCAGGACGTCGGCATCGCTCTGAGCGTGCTGTCCGGCGACGAACTGACCGATCGCGGCATCTCCAATATCAACCAGCTGCAGTATGCGACGCCCAATCTGGAGATCGAACCGGCCTTCGGTGGTGGCGCGGCCCAGTTCCGTCTGCGGGGCGTCGGCTTTCAGGACTATGCCTCGAACAACGCGCCGACGGTCGGTGTCTATGTGAACGAGGTCGCCTATCCGGTGCCGGTCATGACCCAGGGTCTGATCTTTGACGTCGACCGGGTCGAGGTTCTGCGGGGCCCCCAGGGGACCCTGTACGGCCGCAACACTACCGGCGGGGCGATCAACTTTGTCACCCGTAGACCGAGTGCGGTTCCGACAGCCGGAGTGATGGTCGAGTACGGTCGTTTTGATGCCCTGCGCGCCGAAGGTTTTGTCTCGGGTCCGCTGGGCGACCACGCCCGCGGGCGGCTGGCGGCCTCTACGGAACAGGGCGGAGCCTGGCAACACAATCGCGACACCGGGGAATCGATCGGTGATGCGGACCGCACCGCTGTTCGTGGCTTGCTGACCGTTGATGCCAACGACGCCCTGTCGCTGACGCTGGACGTCCACGGCGGGATCGACAAGTCCGAGAACCAGGCCCTCTACCTGTTCAGTCCCCTGACCACGCGACGGGGCGGGCCGGGCAGCGTCACCATTCCGGCCGACACCGATCATTCCGCCACGGGTTGGGGTCTGTCACCGCGCTTCGCCGCCGAGATCGGCCGGGACATCAACGCCAAGCCGGGGCGGGACAATTCGTCATGGGGCAGCTCGCTCAGCGCCGTCCTGCATTTCGGCGGCATGAGCCTGACAGGCATCACCAGCTACGAGACCCTGGACCGCAGCGAGTACGGGGACTGGGATTCCTCGTCCTCGGTCGAGGCCGACACCTTTTTCGGAAGCGATGTGAGCGTCTTTTCTCAGGAAATCCGGCTGGCGTCGGCGGTTGACGGTCCGCTGAATTGGGTCGCCGGCGTCTACTATTCGAAACAGGAATTGGACGAGCGCTATTCGTCCGACTTCATCGACATCTTCGGGACCTGGGGGCAGGTCACCTATGCCCAGCAGGTCGAGTCGATCAGCCTGTTCGGTCAGGCCGAATATGCGCTCACCGACACGCTTAAACTGATCGGCGGACTGCGCTACGAGGAGGAGACTCGCGACCTCCAGGGCTTCGGTGCCGCCTTTGGTGGGGCGGTGGCCCTGCCGCCGACCTCGGTCTCGACCGAAATGACGCCGCTGACCGGCAAGCTGGCTCTCGAATACGCGCCCAGCGACAATCTGCTGATCTATGGCTCGTTCAGCCGAGGAGCCAAGTCGGGCGGGTTCACCACCTACAACACTGGGCAGAGCTCATCGATCCAGCCGTTCCGCCCGGAAATCCTGCGGGCCTGGGAGGTCGGTTTCAAGGCCAATCCGGCTCCGTCCCTTCAGATTAACGGCTCGACCTATTTCTACGACTATACGGATCAGCAAGTCCTGACCGCGGTCTATGGCCCCAACGGTCCGGTCGGCCGCTTCGCCAATGTGCCCTCGTCCGAGATCTACGGTGCCGAACTGGAAGGTGTGTGGCATCCGCTGCCCGATCTGCGCATCAGCCAGTCGCTGAGCTACAAACAGGGCAAATATACCGAGTTCTTTGACCTCGACGTCGCCGCCTCCCGCACTGCCGGCGCGGCTGTCTACGTCGACAAGTCGGGTCAGGATATCCCGTTCCCGGCGCTCAGCTACGGCGGTTCGGCGGCCTATGACTGGTCGGTTCGTGGCTTCGCCCTGACGGCCGAGGCCAACTACAGCTATCGCGATGACTATCCGTCGTGGCTGGGGGTCCGGTACGACGTTCCCGCCTACTGGCTGGCCAATGCCAGCCTGACCGTGTCACCCGAGGCCGGACAGTGGTCCGTGACCGGCTTCGTCCGCAATCTGTTCGACGAGGAATACGACCTGACGCGGAATTTCTTCACCAGCGCCGATATCGCCCAGCCGGGCCGACCGAGAACCTACGGCGTGCGCCTGACCTATCAGTACTGACGGGCGGGCCGGGGAGGGTGGCTTCGTGCCGGCCTCCCCGGCTGTGCGTTTTCCGGTTCCCCCCCGGACCGGTTCACTGTCACAAGGGGCGGGCATGAAGGCGATGACTCTCCTGATCCGACGATTTCCGGCTGCCGGGTTCCTGCTCGCCCTGATGATCGGGCTGCTGTTGGTGCCGGGTCAGGCCCTGGCTTCGGTTAGCCCGGCTGCGCCCCGTGACCGGCTGGTGCTCGGCCTGCCGCTGGAACCGCCCAATCTTGATCCGACGGCGGGAGCCGCGGCCGCAGTCGACGAGGTCGTCTACGGCAATGTGTTCGAGGGTCTGACCCGGATCACCGCGGCCGGGACCGTCGCGCCGGCCCTGGCGGAGTCGTGGGAGGTGTCTCCCGACGGTCTGATCTGGCTGTTCCGCCTGCGCCGGGGAGTCCGGTTTCATGACGGTACGGCTTTCGATGCCGACGATGTGAAATTCTCGCTGGACCGGATTCTCGCACCTGATTCCGCCAATGCCCAGAAGGCCCTGTTCGCGCCGATCAAGGCGGTGACGGTGGTCGATCCCCTGACTGTGCGTCTGTCGCTTGAGCGACCGGTCGGGGCCCTGGCCTATCTGCTGGGCTGGGGTGACGCCGTCATGGTGGGGCCCGAAACAGCGGCGTCCAATGCCAGTCAGCCGGTCGGCACAGGACCGTTTCGGTTTGACAGCTGGCAACGCGGCAGTGCCCTGCAACTGGTGCGTAATCCGGACTACTGGGGTCCGGCTCCGCAACTGCGCACGGTGGTGTTCCGTTTTATCAGCGACCCGACCGCCGCCTTCGCCGCGATGAGCGCCGGGGACATCGACGCCTTTCCCAACTATCCGGCTCCCGAGAATGTCGCCCGTTTTCGCAGCGACCCGCGCTTTCGGGTGATGATCGGGGCTTCCGAGGGCAAGGTGATCCTCGGTATTAACAACCGCGTTGCCCCGTTTAATGATCTGCGGGTGCGGCGGGCCGTCGCCCATGCCATCGACCGGCGGGCGATCATCGACGGGGCCATGTTCGGCTTCGGCGAGCCGATCGGCAGTCATTATACCCGTCAGTCTCCCGGTTATGTCGATCTGACCGGCCGCTATCCGCACGACCCGGCCCGGGCCCGGGCCCTGCTGGCCGAAGCCGGTTATCCGGACGGCTTCAGTGTCACCCTGCGTCTGCCGCCGCGACCCTATGCCCGGCGCAGTGGTGAGGTGCTGGCGGCCCAGCTGGCCGCGGTCGGGATCCGGGTGAAGATCGAGAACCTGGAATGGGCCCAGTGGCTGGATCAGGTGTTCAAACGTCACCAGTTCGACCTGACCATCGTCGAGCATGTCGAGCCGATGGACTACGGCATCTATGGTCGGAAGGACTATTATTTCGGGTATGACGATGCGGCCTTCGACGCCCTGCTCGAGCGTGTCGAAAGCGCACCCGACGAGACCACCCGTCTGGCCCTGCTGGGTGTGTTGCAACGCAAGATCACGGACGATGCCGTCAACGGTTTCCTGCTGCAGTCCTCGCGCATCGGCATCTGGAAAGCGGGGCTGAGCGGACTCTGGGTCAATGCGCCGATCGCGGCCAATGTGGTGTCCGGCGTGTCATTTGCCGGTGGTGCCGGCACGACCGGATCGACCTCGACCGAGCGGGGCTCTACCGGAGTCTGGGGCTGGATCGTTCTGGCCGGAACGACAGGCCTGCTGCTGCTGGTCGCCGGCCGCTTCGGTACAGCCTGGCTGGCCCGGCGGCTGGCCGGTCATCTGTTGACCCTGCTGGCGGCGACAGTGGTCATCTTCCTGCTGTTGCAGGTCGTACCGGGCGACCCTGCCGCCTATATGATGGGGCTGAATGCCACGCCGGAAGCGGTCGATGCGCTGCGCGAACAGATGGGCCTCCAGGGGCCCGCCCTGCAGCGTTATCTGAGCTGGATGGGAGAGCTGTTCAGCGGTCGGTTCGGGGTCAGCTACACCTATCAGGTCCCGGTCGGTCAGCTGATCGTCGAGCGACTGCAGGTGTCGGCTCCGTTGGCCCTGCTGGCCACCCTTCTGTCCCTGATCGTCGCGGTTCCAACCGGCCTGATTGCGGCAAGCCGTCGCGGCAGTCCCGTCGACACCGCCCTGATCGGTGTGACCCAGGTCGGAATCGCCCTGCCGAATTTCTGGATCGCCATGCTGCTGATCCTGCTGTTCTCGATCAATCTCGGCTGGTTTGCCGCGGGGGGCTTTCCCGGCTGGGAAGTGGGAGTCTGGCCGGCGCTGAAGGCATTGCTTCTGCCCGCCGTGGCGCTGGCCGCACCGCAGGCCGCCATCCTGGCGCGGGTCCTGCGCACGGCGCTGCTGGAGACGATGAACGAGGACTATGTGCGCACCGCCCGGGCCAAGGGACTCAGTCGTTCCCAGGCGCTGTGGCGACATGCGCTGCGCAACGCCACCATTCCGTTGCTGACCATTCTGGGCCTGCAGCTGCCCTTCCTGCTGGCGGGGGGCATCATCATCGAGAATGTCTTCTCCCTGCCCGGACTGGGTCGACTGGTGTTTCAGGCTATCACCCAGCGTGACCTGATCGTGGTGCAGGGCACGGTGATGGTGCTGGTCGCGGCGGTGGTGGTGGCCAGTTTTCTGATCGACCTGGCCTATGTTGCCGTCGATCCGCGTCTGCGGGGGCAGCGCTGATGATCCGTCCCCTGACGACCATGCGACTGCCGCCGGCGTTGATCATCGGCGCGACCCTGACCCTGACGGTGTTCGCGGCGGCGCTGATTTCGTTCGTCTGGACTCCCTACGGATTCGAGGAGATCCACATCGCCGACAGGCTGCAGCCGCCGTCGGGAGCCCACTGGATGGGTACCGATCATTTCGGTCGTGACGTGCTGTCGATGATCATGGTTGGATCCCGCAACTCCCTGGCCGTGGCCCTGGTTGCCGTTGGTATCGGGGCCGGCCTCGGTGTGCCGCTGGGTCTGCTGGCGGCGGCGCGACACGGCCCCGTCGATGAGGCGGTGATGCGGGCCAACGATCTGATCTTCGCCTTTCCGGCCCTGCTGGTGGCGGTGATGATCACGGCGGTGTTCGGACCCGGTGCCGTCAACGCGATCATCGCCATCGGTATCTTCAACATCCCCGTGTTCGCGCGCGTCAGTCGTGGCGCGGCGCTCAGTCTGTGGTCGCGGGATTATGTGCTGGCGGCACGCACGGCGGGCAAGTCTCGGGCCCGTATCTCGGTGCAGCACATCCTGCCCAATCTGATGAGCCTGCTGGTGGTTCAGGCGGCGATCCAGTTCGCCCTCGGTATCGTTGCCGAGGCGGGGCTGTCCTACGTCGGACTGGGAACCCAGCCGCCCATGCCCAGCTGGGGCCGGATGCTCAGTGAAGCCCAGACCATGATCGACTTCGCGCCCTGGCTGGCGGTCTGGCCCGGCATGGCCATTGTCGTCATCGTTCTGGGTTTGGGCCTGACTGGCGACGGTCTGCGGGACCTGCTTGACCCCCGGGTCCGACGGGAGCGCGGGCGATGACCGTCCTGTCCGTCCGCGATCTGCGGGTCTCGATCGATGAGGTGCCGATCCTGAATGCGGTCTCGCTCGAGGTCGCGCCCGGTGAGGTGCTGGGCCTGGTCGGCGAGTCCGGATCGGGCAAGTCGATGACGGCTCTGGCGATCATGGGCCTGCTGCCGTCGCGCGCCGTGGTCAACGGGGACGTCGATGTGCTGGAGACGCCGGTTCCCTATGCCGACGACCGGGCCATGCGTCTGGTCCGTGGCGACCAGATCGGCATGGTCTTTCAGGAACCGATGACGGCGCTGAACCCGCTGATGACCATCGGCGACCAGGTGGCGGAAACCGTCCGTATTCACCGCAAGGTCTCGCCGCTCGAAGCCCAGGTCATCGCCCGGCGAACCCTCGAGCGGGTAGGCCTGGCTAATGACCGGTTTCCGCTGGATCGCTATCCACATGAACTGTCCGGAGGTCAGCGTCAGCGGGTCGCCATCGCCATCGCCATCGCCCTGACGCCACGCCTGCTGATCGCCGACGAGCCGACTACGGCGCTGGATGTCACCACCCAGGCCCAGATCCTGAGTTTGCTGAAGCGTCTGGTGCGGGAGGACGGCATGGGGCTGATCCTGATCAGTCATGATCTGGCCGTCGTCGCCGGGACCGCCGACCGGGTGGCGGTGATGCACAAGGGCACGACCGTTGAGCAGGCCCGGGCCTCTCGCATTGTCACCGGTATGACCCATGCCGAGTCGCAGCGGCTGCTCGGCGCGGCGATGCACGTGCCGGTCCGCCGCGCCGCGCCTGCAGAGGGTGAACCGGTCCTTGAGGTCGAGGGGCTGGTTCGCGACTATCCGGGGGCCATGCGACTGTTCCGGCGCGCGGCTCCGTTCCGCGCCGTCGACAATGTCAGCTTCGTTGTTCGTCGGGGCGAGAGTGTCGGGCTCGTCGGCGAGTCCGGCTGCGGCAAGTCGACCCTGTTGCGCACGGTGCTGGGCCTGCACCGTCCACGGGCCGGCACTGTGCGGGTCATGGGCGAGGACTTCACCCGGGCCACGGGGGCGGACCTGAAGCGTCTGCGGCGGCATGTGCAGATGGTGTTTCAGGACCCCTCGGGCAGCTTTGATCCCCGCTGGCGGGTCGAGCAGCTGGTGTCCGAGAATTTCCATCTGCTGGAGCAACGACCGGATCGCGCCGAAGGGCGTCGTCGGGTCGAGGAAATGCTGGATCAGGTCGGTCTGACTTCGCGGGACGCCGATCGCTATCCGCATGAGTTCTCGGGGGGCGAGCGGCAGAGGATCGCTATCGCGCGGGCCCTGATCACCCGGCCTGCGATCATCGCCCTCGACGAGGCCGTGTCGGCGCTCGACGTGTCGATCCGGGCCCAGGTCCTCGATCTGCTGGCCGAGCTGTCGCAACGGCTGGGGCTGTCCTGGTTGTTCGCCAGCCATGACCTGACCCTGGTCGGGTCCATTACCGACCGTCTGATGGTGATGCAGGCCGGTCGGATCGTCGAGACGGGTGCGACCGAAGCGGTGTTCGCCGCGCCGGCCCACGCCTGCACCCGCGCGCTTCTGGCGGCGACGCCGGTGCTGTCGCGCGATAGACTGACTCCGGCCCTGTCGACTGACACCGTGCCCCTTTCCGTGGAGACGACCGATGAACCGTAGAACCCTGCTCGGCTCAATGGGCCTGATGGGTGGCCTTGCCGCTGCCGGAACAGCCTCGGCCCGGAGCTCATCCAGCCTGCACCCGGATGGTGGACGCAGCGGCCCCATGAACCTGATCACCGACGTACCCGGCCTCAAGGTCGGTCAGGCTCATTCTGTCGAGGTGCGTACCGGGGTCACGGTCATTCTCGCTGATACACCGGCCACGGCGGCCGTCGATGTGCGGGGCGGCGGCCCGGCCAGCCGCGAGACCGATGTACTGAAGCCGGAAAACCTGGTGCAGCAGGTTGACGCTATCGTCCTGTCGGGGGGGTCGGTCTATGGCCTTGGGGCCGGGGACGGTGTCACGGCCTGGCTCGGGGCCCGGGGACGGGGCTATGGCATGGGCGGGGCCCCCGGCGTGCCCCTGTCACCGATCGTGCCGACCGTCTGCCTTTATGATCTGGCCAATGGCGGCTCCAAGGACTGGGGCATGACACCGCCGTACCGTGATCTGGCTGTCACGGCCGCCGAAGCTGCTGCCGACCGGTTCGAACTGGGCACGGCAGGCGCGGGCTACGGAGCCGGAGCCGGATCGCTGAAGGGCGGCATCGGATCAGCCTCCACGGTCATGACCGCCGGCTACACGGTCGGGGCTGTCGTCGCCGTCAACAGCGTCGGTTCGGTCGTGGCGCCGGGGGGCAGGACCTTCTGGGCCGCGCCCTATGAGATCGGTGACGAATTCGGTGGCCTGGGCCCGGCTGGTCTCAGGGCTGCGGTCGAGGACTGGGGCCTGGCCAAGGTCGCAGCGCGGCCGCGTGAGAATACCACGATCGCCTGTATCGCCACTGACGTCGCCCTGACCCGGGTCGAGTGTCAACGGGTGGCTATCATGGCCCAGGACGGCATGGCACGGGCCATCCGTCCGTCGCATGCGCCGTTCGACGGTGACATCGTCTTCGTTGTCTCGACCGAAAAACAGACCCTGCCGGAGGGGGCCATGCGTCAGTTGGAAGTGACCCGGATCGGGGCCGTCGCCGCCGACACCCTGGCCCGCGCCATCGCCCGTGGCGTCTATCATGCGACACCTTGGCCGGGCACCACCGGCGGTACTTGGCGCGACCTTCGCGGGCACTGATCCGCGGTCCGTCGCTGGACCTGGAATTTACCCGCACGCGGGTGCCAGCTTACTTTCTTGGGTTTGGTCGACTCGATCAGAACGGAGAACGCTCTAGCTACCGCTCTTGCTGTTCCTGTCCGCTACCGGCACCCCCACCCCTTCGCCCAGAATCCGGGCAACGGTGTGCACGAAGCTCTCCTTGTTCAGGGGCTTGGACAGGGCTTCGTCAGCTCCCAAGGAAAGGGCGGTACGGAGCAACAGGCTGATCTCCATGCCGCCGCCCGCAGAAATGGCCAGGATCTTCACGTCGGGCCGGGTCGCCTTCAATTCGGTGATGGTTTCCAGACCGTCCTTGTGGGGCATCAGCATGTCGAGGATGACCAGATCGACCGGCAGGATGGAGATGACCGCCAGCGCCTCCTCACCGTCGGAGGCCTCGACGATGGCATAGTTTTCGCTGCGGAGCATTTCCGTCGCGATCATGCAGATGGTTGGGTCGTCGTCGACGATTACGATAATGGCCATGTCGCCCTCCGCTCCCATCTTCACGGCGCAGCCCGCACCATTTCGCTAAGACAAATACTTAATGCTGATGCCGCCCCTTCGGTCAGATCGATGATCGCATCGTTCTTTCCGGCGATGAACAACCAGGCTCGATTGGCGGGAAGTGATGTTGGCTTTTCTTCGACAGGCCGGGACGGTCATTGTGGCGAAATACCTTGAACTCAAGGGCACTCCGTCCCTCTATATCAACGCCAGTTACGAGACTTCCAATGTTCCCGTACCTGATGGTGTGGGGCCAAATCCGGGCGGCACACGTCTGATTAACTGAATTCCACGGGGTGATGACGATGGTTATCGAGGTGAATGCAGCAGGCGAAGCGGCGGATGCAGGTTCCGGGTCCGGTGAGCGTCGGATGCCAGCGGCGCGACGTGGCAAGGATCGTCGGCGATCCGGCAACCGCATCAATGCCTCGGCACCACGGCGGTCCCTGATGAAACTTCTGGGAGCCTACGGACTGGCCGTCTCCGGCAGCCTGTTTGCGCTCATCCTGCTGGCAGGTGCCATGCTGGCCGATATCTTGCCCGTGATCAGTCTGGGTCTGGCCGCCGCGGCCATGGGCACCTCGATCGTGGTTCTGGCCCTTGGGGCCCTTGAGGAGCGATTGATCGAGGTTCGGCTGGAATTGATGATGCTGAACGGGGGCATGCGGAAGGACGAACGGCGTCGGTCTGATCGTCGCTCGACGGCAACCGCCGGGGCCAAGGTCAAGAGGAAAGTCTAGGAGAGAGCCTGGGCGAGGTCGGCAATGATGTCCTCCTCCTCCTCAAGCCCGACGGAAAGCCTGACCAGGCCGTCCGAGATTTTGTGCAGCAGGCGTTCCTCGGGCGTATAGGTCGAATGGGTCATGCTGGCGGGGTGCTGAACCAGGGTTTCCGCATCGCCCAGAGACACGGCACGACGGATCATCTTCAGGCGGTTCATCATCCGCACGCCGGCTGCCATCCCCCCGTGCAGTTCCAGAGCGATCATGCCGCCGAAGTCGGACATCTGTCGGCAGGCGAGGGTATGCTGGGGAAAGCTTTCCAGGCCCGGATAATGGACTGCCGCGACGGCCGGATGAGCCTCCAGCCAGGCGGCCAGAGTCCTGGCTGAACCGCAGTGCCGCTGCAGCCGGACCTGCAGGGTCTTGAGCCCGCGAAGAACCAGGAAGGCGTTGAACGGCGACATCACCGCACCGGTCATATCCTTGACGCCGACCAGTCGGACCTGGGTCATGTCATCGGTCCTGCCCGCCGCCAGCCCACCGACCAGATCACCATGACCGCCCAGATATTTGGTCGCTGAATGGACCACGATGTCGGCTCCCAATTCGATCGGCCGGGTCAGGACCGGCGTGGCGTAGGTATTGTCGACCACCGTGCGGGCTCCGGCCGCGCGTGCAATGGCGGAAACGGCGGCGATATCAACCAGCTGCATGTTGGGGTTGGCTGGTGTCTCGAAATAGACGATCCGGGTTCGTGCGCTGACGGCGGCGGCCACGGCCTGGAGGTCGGTCATATCGACGTGGGTGACGGTGATCCCGAAGCGGGCCAGGCCATGGCGCAGGAAGGAAAAGGTGCAGCCGTAAAGCGTCGTGTCGGTGACCAGCTCGTCGCCGGGGCTGAGGAAGGTCCATAGCACCGCGGTGATCGCCCCCATGCCCGAGGCCGTGGCCACGCCGGCTTCCGCGCCTTCAAGGATGGCCAGTCGTCGCTCCAGCAGATCGGTGGTCGGGTTGGAGATACGCGAATAGAAATGCCCCTCGCGGGTGCCGGCGAACATCTCGCCTCCCGCTTCGGCCGTTTCGAAGGCAAAGGTCGACGACAGATGCAGGGGCGGGGTCAGGGCCCCCTGTTCGTCCAGCGGATCATAGCCGAAATGGATGGCGCGGGTGGCGAAGCCGGAAGATTGGTCGGACATGGGCGAGTTCCTGTGCTCCGGCTATTATGCCGTAGCTGAACCCGCAGTTTCTTGCGATATTGACCCTCTGATTGCCATTCATTGGCATATCCTGCTGAGGACTCGCGAAATGGACATCAAAGACCGTCAGATCATTCGCGAGCTTCAGAAGGATGGGCGGCTCAGCAATCAGGATCTGGCCGAGCGGGTCAACCTGTCGCCGTCCCCGTGCCTGCGGCGGTTACGCAACCTTGAGGCGGAAGGGGTCATCACCGGCTATACCGCCCTGGTCGACCAGAAGGCCTGCGGTCTGCCGATCACCGTATTCATCCGTATTCGGCTGGAGCGGCATTCGGATGAAGGCGTAAGGATTTTCGAGCAGCAGATCGGTCGTATCGAGGAGGTGCTGGATTGTTATCTTTTGGCTGGCGGGGATGACTATCTGCTGCGGGTCCTGACCCATAGTCTGGAAGCCTATGAGGATTTCATCCGCCGACGGATTCACGCCATCCCGGGGATCGCCTCGATCGACAGCAGCTTTGCTTATGGGGTCGTCAAACAGACGCGGGTATTTCCCGTGTGACATCAGGTTCGACGTCTATTCAGCGGGGAAACCAGAGCACTTGCTCTAGAGCAAAAATTCCTAGTGCTGCAGACCGATTGCAGTCCGCATCAGGCGCAGGTTTTCGGCGATCAGATTGTCCTCGTCGCTCGTCTCGCTGGCGGTCGTATCGAGTCGTTTCAGCGCCCGGATATGCACACGCAGTGCTTCAGTGTGCCAGACGTCGCGGGCCTTCTTGCCGTCGACCATGACCGCGATCCCGCGGGCGATCTCTCCGATGGCCTCCATTCTGGCCGCCCCGGCGACCTCGGCGATGTTCATCGCCGAGGTCCCGATGGTCTGGTGAGCGGCATCCAGCGCTTCGTCGGTTTCCTCGGCGAATGGTTCAATGATCGCGATTTTTTCCGCGACGAAGGTGCGGATTGAATCTTCCATCTTGATGACGCGCACGGTGGCGTCGGCAATCAGTTGATCCGTCGTCGGTGCATCGGACGTCTTGAAGATGTTTGCCAAAAAATTTACCGGCCGGAATATGTGAACCTTGCTCATACCGTCGCCCTATCCGAACAGCGCGCTGATGTCGTCCTGGGACAGGGCGCGGTCGGGATCGGAAACCAGGGCCAGGGCGTCGGCGCGACGTTCCTCCCCCTGCTCCGAGCCCACGCCGGCCTTGAAGCGACGATCAGGGCCGGTGAAGTTCGGTGCGGAGACGAAGTCTCTGTGGCTTCTCGCTACCCATTCGATTCGTTTCAGCAGGATGCCGGGAGCCAGGGGCTTTTTCACCACCAGATTGGCACCGGCGTCCCGGACCTTGGTGACCATGTGATGGGGCGTGTAGCCGTGCATGACCACGATCGGGGTCGTGTAGTTAGGCTCTTTGTCCTGGGAGCGGATATGGCGGACCAGGGCGACACCGTCTTCCTCCTCCATGTCGAAATCGATGAGAATCAGATCAAAGCGTTCGAGCGCAAGCATGGGCTTGGCCTCGCTGGCGGACCGGCAAGGTGTGATCTGACGAACCCTGAACCCGGTCAGGATCTGTGACAGCAATTCCAGGGACTGCGGGTTGTCATCAACCAGAAGGACCTTGGACTTACGCAGGTCGATTCGAGAGGAAGCCAATGTGTTTGCCTTGATGAAGCGGCGATTGACGGTGAGTTAGCGGGTAGCCATGAGACGGTCGGCGGCTCCCTGATCCAGACCTTCCCCGGAAAGGGCGGGTCCGTTCAGTAGCGGGTCGGCGTCGACACCCTTTACGGACAGAGTGTCGAGCATGGTGTGCAATTTGGTCAATCGCTGACCGGTGATGTCCTGGAAGGCGCAGGCCTCGAGGATGGCGCAGAGAGACTGTTCGAGACGATCGAATGCACCGGATTCGCCCTCACGGGCCGCGCCGGCATCCTTCAGGCACTGTTCCGCTGCGGACAATATAGTGTCTGCGGCCTGTTCGATTTCGCCGCGGACAGTCAGAACGATCGCATGTGCTTCTTTTTCGGCCACGTCAGAGCTCCCCAAGGACAGCGGTCAGCTTCTGCTTCAGCACCGCGAGCGTGAATGGTTTGATGATGTAGTTGTTTACGCCCGCCTGACGGGCGGCCACGACGTTTTCCGTCTTCACCTCGGCGGTGACCATGACGAAGGGCGTGTCCTTGGTGCGAGGGTCGGCGCGCACTGCCTGGAGCAGTTCGTAGCCGGTCATCGGCACCATGTTCCAGTCTGACAGGATCAGGCCGTATTCATTCTGGCGAATTTTTTCCAGGGCCGAGGGGCCATCGAGGGCCTCGTCTATATTCTTGAAACCCAGCTGCTCCAGCAAGCTGCGAACAATGCGAATCATCGTCTTGTAATCGTCAACGACGAGCACGTTCATGGATTTGTCTACCGCCATCGCAGCTCTCTTTCGGTCTCGGTTAGGGCCTCCGTTTACTATGTGATCCGTAACGTAGTGGTTAAGGCGGTTACGATTAGCGGTCAGGCATTCCCTGTATTCCGCCGATTATTTTTAGAGGCGACTCCATTATTAGCGACCGTAAGCGCCTGTGGGGCGCGAAAATGTCCCTGAGGTATAATAAATACAAGTTTAGAGTCGGCGTCGAGTCCAATTCCTGGTTGTGCCTGGCGTTCTATATTTAAACCCAGAGTACTTTGTAGCTAATTCGAAGTTCGCGGTTCTTCGATCTTAAACCCACATTAACCGAACATCCCCCCTCGTTAAGCATGCCGGTTTGATCCGGATATCCCGGAGCGGGGGTGGCAATTGGACGACCTGGTTACAGATTTCATCGCGGAAACGCGCGAGGGGCTTGAGGCTCTGGACAGCGAGCTGGTTCGTTTCGAACAGTCGCCGGATGACCCTGAAACGCTGGGCGGGATCTTTCGTCTGATCCACACGATCAAGGGAACCTGCGGGTTTCTGGGATTGTCGCGCCTGCAGAATGTCGCCCATGCCGCCGAGAACGTACTGGGTGCGTTCCGGGACGGTGATCTGGCGGTGACGCCGGCGGCGGTTTCGGCCGTTCTCGATACAGTCGACCTGATCCGGTCCATTACTGACGCGCTCGCGGCGACCGGCAGTGAACCTGCTGGGGACGACTCCGCGCTGATCGCACGCATGGAGGCGTTTCTGGAAGGCGGGGAGGTCGAGGCCGCTGCGCCGTCCGAGGCGGCGGCGGACAAGGATGCGGCTCCTGCCGCTGACGGCCGCAACCTGATCGAACAGCTTGGCGGCGATGCGACCCTGGACGCAGCCACGGAATCCATTCTGGTGCGGATGCAGTCCGAGGGTGACCTCGGGCCCTTGTTTGGCCACCTGGACCCTGATCGCCTGCAGGCCGCGGTACGCGACAGTCTTTGCGGACAGGCCCGCAAGTCGGAGCCCTCGGACGCTTTCGTGCGAGCCATGTCGGATGTCACCGACGGCTTGATCGCGGATCATCAAATCGAATCTGTCTTCAACATGGTCGTCGTGGCCATGCGCGAGCTCGACATCGCCGATGCGCCGCTGGAGCGGCTCCGGGTGCTTGTGCAGCTTCCCGCTGTGGCGGCGGAAGAGCCGTCGATTGAAGCTGCCGAGCACGAAGAAGAAGACGTTCTGTCGGACGATCTGCCGGCGGCGGATGTCGCTTCCCTGGCCGAGAGTTCCTCGCCCACACCAGTACCGGACCCCATGCCAAACCCCATGCCTGCACCAGTAACCGCTTCCTCGCCGTCCGCTCCCGCCGTTTCCGCAAAGGCGGAGACCGAGTCTTCAGGGCCGGCGCAGACGATCCGGGTCAGCGTCGATGCGCTGGAACACCTGATGACCGTCGTCAGTGAGCTGGTCCTGATCCGGAATCAGTTGATCCAGACCCTTCGCCTCGAGCCGGAGAGTGCGTTTGCAGCTCCCCTGAATCGCCTGAATCAGGTGACCAGCGAGCTGCAGGAAGGCGTGATGACTACGCGGATGCAGCCGATCAGCGGGGCGTGGGCCAAGCTGCCGCGGCTGGTCCGCGACCTGGCCCAGGATCTGGGCAAGACCATTGATCTCAGCATGCACGGTCAGGACACCGAACTGGACCGTCAGGTTCTGGAGCTGATCAAGGATCCGTTGACGCACATGATCCGCAACGCTGCGGACCACGGACTGGAAACCCCCGAGGAGCGACTGGCCGCCGGAAAGGGCGAATCCGGTCGCATCTCCCTGCAGGCCCGCCACGAGGGCGGGGCCATCGTCATCGAGATTTCCGACGACGGTCGGGGCCTTCCGGCCGAAAAGCTGCGGGCCAAGGCCCTCGCCTCGGGCATCGTCACGCCGGCCCAGGCCGAGCAGATGTCCGACATTGAGGCCCGTCAACTGATCTTCCTGCCGGGTCTCTCCACCGCTTCCGAAGTCACGTCTGTTTCAGGGCGTGGTGTCGGCATGGATGTGGTGCGAACCAATATCGAAAAGATCGGCGGCGCCATCGAACTGACATCCGTTGAGGGGCAGGGCACCACCTTCACCATCCGCATCCCCCTGACGCTGACCATCGTCTCGGCCCTGATCGTCGAATGTTGCGGCGAGCGGTTTGCCATGCCGCAATCCAGTCTGGTCGAGCTGGTCAGCGCCAGTGATGGCTCGGGACGCACCATCGAGTTTATCGACGGGGTCGCGGTGTTGCGACTGCGCGACCGGCTCCTGCCCCTGATTTCGCTGCAGGACCTGTTGGGCCTGGAGCCCGCCGGCGAGCCCTCGGGCGAAACCTGTATCATCGTGGCGCGTGTCGGTTCGTTCAACTTCGGGGTCATCGTCGATCGCGTGTTCGACACCGAGGAAATCGTGGTCAAGCCGGTCGCCACCGTGCTGCGGCATCTGAAGCTCTATTCCGGCGCGACCATTCTCGGGGATGGGGCCGTCATTCTGATCCTCGACCTGAAGGGTGTTTCGACCGAAGCAGGGGCCGGACAGGGGACGGCCGGTCTGGTGGACGAGGCGCTTGAGGATGCCGCCAAGGGCGAGGCCCTGTCCGCCCTTCTGGTGTTCCGGGCGGCCAACGACAGTCTCAAGGCTGCGCCGCTGGCCAGTGTGGCGCGGATCGAGGAGCTCGGTGCCGAACAGATCGAGTGGATCGACGGACGAAGCGTCATCCAGTATCGCGGCAAGTTGATGCCGATTATCGGCTCCGACGCCGAACCGGCCAGCAGCTGGGAGGGTGACGAGAAGCGACCGTTGCTGGTCTTCGCCCGCGAGGATCGCGCCGTCGGTCTGCTGGTCAATGAGATCGTCGATATCGTCGAAAGCGTATTGAAGACGGACATGGCCGCCAACGGTGCGGGTGCCCTGGGCGGTCTCATCATCGGCGGCGTGGCGACCGAACTGATCGACGTGCCCTACTATTGGCGTCAGGCCCTTCAGGAAGAGGGGGCCCCCGCCTTTGCCGATCCGGCGAACGCCCCTGCTGCAAGCCCGGCCACGGCTACGGCTACGGCCGCCGCTGCGACCGCAGCGGCAGCCTCCGCGGCTCCGGCTGCACCGTCGGCACCCGGTGCCGGCAGCCGGCGTCTGCTGCTGGTCGACCAGAGTCCCTTCTCCCAGCTGCTGCTCCGGCCGCTTCTGGCCCAGGCGGGCTATGAGGTGACGGTGGCGGCGGATCCCGAGGCGGCGCTCGGCCTCTATGACTCGGGTGAGCAGTTCCACCTGATCATGGCCGACACCTCCAGCCCGGAAGAGGCCCAGGGCTTCGCCACCGCATTCGCCCGCGCATCCAGCTGGCACAAGACGCCGCTGCTGAGCCTGGCCTTCCACAACACCGTCACCCCCGGCGGATCCGGTGGGCCGGGCGGCGTGGATCAAACCACCCTTCTGGACGCCGTCTCCGGCGCCCTTGGCGAAATGAGAGGAGCCGCATGACTATCCGGGCCGAAAACTCACTGGTCGCCACCGACTCAACCGAAGGGCTTGTCTCGATCAAGGTCGGGAAGCAGGCCTTCGGCGTGCCCGTCCTGTCGGTTCAGGATGTCATCGCCGAGACCCCGATCAACCGGGTCCCGCTCAGTCCGCCGGAAGTGGCCGGGTCGCTCAATCTTCGCGGCCGTATCGTGACGGCTATCGACATGCGCTGTCGTCTGGGCATGCCCCAGCGTGAGCCCGAGGATCGCTCCATGAGCGTGATCGTCGAGCATGGCGGTGAGCTCTATGCCCTGGTCGTTGATGACGTCGGCGATGTCCTGTGGCTTGAGCCCAGCGAACATGAAGCGGGCCCTGCAACCCTGTCGCCCCAGTGGCGGAGCGTGTGCAGCGGACTCTACCGCCTCGAGGGCGATCTGCTCCTGGTTCTGAACATCGATCAGGTTCTCACGCTCACGCCCAGTACATCCAACAGCCTAGCCGCCTGACGCCGCCCCATTAGCCCAAATCACCGCCGCCCCTCGGGTCGGCAGACACCAAAAAGGACATACCATGTCGACCGCCACCGCCACTAAAGACGACGCCGAGAATTTCGAAGCCATGCTGGAAGATTTCCGCGGGCAGGTTGAGGCCATCCGCACATCGCAGGCGGTCATCGAATTCCAGCTGGACGGTACCATTCTGGACGCCAACGACAATTTTCTGAACACGCTGGGCTATACCCTGGCCGAGGTTCGCGGCCAGCATCACAGCCTGTTTGTCGATCCGGCTGAAAAGAACACGCCGGAATATCGGACCTTCTGGGATCAACTGGCCAGGGGTGATTCCTTCACGCGCCAGTTCAAGCGTATCGCCAAGGACGGCCGCGAGGTGTGGATCCAGGCTAGTTACTGCTCGATCAAGGACACGGCGGGCAAGCCGATGAAGGTGGTCAAATATGCCACTGACATCACCAAGATGGTCAATGAGCGGGCCGAGGGGCTGAAGACCCAGGGTGCCGTCGACACCATGAACACCGCCTTCATGATGGTCGACCGTGAGATGAACGTTCTCTACGCCAACGACAGCGTCAACGATTTGATGCGCGGCACCGCGGGTGCCGTCCGGACCGTGTGCGCCGAGTTCGATCCGGAAAAACTGGTCGGCACCAGCGTCTCCAGCTTCCTGAAGGACCCGGCTATTCAACGTCGCCTGACGGGGGACGCCTCGCAGCTGCCGTTCGAGACGGACATCCACATCAGTGATGTGATCTTCCACCTGTCGGTCAACGCGGCCATGAGCGAGGCTGGCGCGCACGTCGGCAACTCCCTCGAATGGTCCAATGTCACCGAGGTCCGCGCGGCTGACGCGCTGAACACGGATCTGGCCAATCAGATGGCCGCGATCAGCAAGGCTCAGGCCGTCATCGAGTTCCAGATGGACGGCACGATCGTGTCTGCCAACGCCAACTTCCTGACCACCCTCGGCTACTCACTCGACGAGATCCAGGGGCAGCACCACAGTATGTTCGTTGATCCGGTTGAACGCAGCGCACCGGAATACAAGGCCTTCTGGGAAAAGCTGAACCGCGGCGAACACGACGCCCGCCAGTACAAGCGTATCGCCAAGGGCGGCCGTGAGGTCTGGATCCAGGCCAGCTACAACCCCATCAACGATGCCAACGGCAAGCCGATGAAGGTGATGAAGTACGCTTCGGACATTACCCTGACCCGCAAGGTCGCCGAGCGGGTCAAGGAGATCTCGAACATCGTCTCCTCGGCCTCGTCGGAAATGCGGGCGACCGCAGAGTCGATGGCCCGCACCGCTGCCGAAGCCACCACCCAGGCCGCGGCCGTCGCCAATGCGGCCCAGGTCGCGTCCAGCAATGTGCAGACCGTGTCCGCCGCCGGTGAAGAGTTGTCGGCCTCGATCTCCGAGATCGCACGTCAGGTCGCAGAATCGACCAACATCACCCAGCGCGCGGTGAGCGAGACGGACACCACCAGGGCGGCGATCCAGACCCTCGCCGAGGCAGCGCAGAAGATCGGCAATGTGGTCACCCTGATCAACAACATCGCCGGTCAGACCAAGCTGCTGGCCCTGAACGCCACGATCGAGGCGGCTCGCGCCGGCGACGCCGGCAAGGGCTTCGCGGTCGTTGCCTCCGAGGTCAAGAGCCTCAGCGACCAGACGGCCAAGGCGACCCACGAGATTTCCTCGGAAGTCTCGGCCATGCAGGCGGCGACCAGCACATCGGTCTCGGCCATCCAGGGCATCGCCGACACCATCGGCAAGGTGGCAGAAATCGCCGCCGCCATCGCCAGTGCGGTTGAAGAACAGTCCGCGGCCACCGGCGAAATCTCGGCCAATGTGACCGAGGCCGCCGCCAGTACCCAGGAAGTGTCCTCCAACATCCAGGGCCTGAACGAAGGGGTGGCACAGACCAGCGCCGCCTCGGCCCAGCTGCTGACCGCTTCGGGCGAACTGGCCACCCAGGCCGAAGCCCTGAGCACCGAGGTCGACGGCCTACTCTAGTCGACACCGGCCCCGGGGTTCGCCCCGGGGATCGGCTCAAGCCCATCAAGACCCGGCCCGGTCCATCGTCAGATGGGCCGGGCCGGTTTCGTTTGGGGGATAGCGGGCGCGCAGGTGATCGCGGGGATGGTTGGGTGCCTCTTCCCGTCCGGGACCTGCGCCTTGCATGCCCCCCACAGCACCCTCGTGTTGGGGGTTGGTAGGGTGACTGCAGGGCTTGCCTGAGGGACGGGGCCGGGGAGGTCGCCGCTACGGCGGCGGCGTCTGACAGGGCCAAACAAAACAGGCCGTCCCGGAAACCGGAACGGCCTGTGTGTCAGGAACGGGAAGTCTTGCGGACGTCTGCGGCCGCGGCCCGGTAATCAGGCCGACTTGGCCATGTGGATGCCGGCCTTGCGGTAGAGGCCCCGGACACCCGGCGTCGACTCAATGGCTGTGGTGACCCCCAGAACGGTCTCGGCGCTGCCGAGGAACAGGGCTCCGTCGGACGGCATGGCGCGGCCGATCTGTTCCAGGATCTGTCGCTTATGTTCGACGTCGAAATAGATCAGCACATTGCGGCAGAAGATGATGTCGAACATGCCCATGCCGGTGGTGCCCTGGAGCAGGTTGTGCGGGCGGAACTGAACCATCTGTTGCAGGACGCTCGACACCTTCCAGCCGTCGGGAACAGGCTTGAACCAGCGTGCCTGCCGTTCTGGCGACAGGCCACGTTTGACCTCGAAATCGTTATAGACGCCTTCCCTGGCCTTCTGGAGGATCGGCTCGGACATGTCCGTGGCCAGGACTTCCAGCTTCCAGCCGGCCAGCCGCGGCCCCATTTCCTGCAGGATCATGGCGACCGAATAGGGCTCCTGGCCGCTGGAGCAGGCGGCACACCAGACTCTGAGGCTGCGCTGGGTCTGTCGCGCTTCGATCATGGGGGGGAGGACGTTGGCCGCCAGCTGTTCAAATGGCGTGGCGTCGCGGAAGAAATAGGATTCATGGGTGGCCATGGCGTCCACGCAGCGTTGAATCAACGCCTCGGGCGAGCTCTTGCGGATCGTGGCCAGCAGGGCCTCGACATTGGCCATACCTTCAGAGCGCGCGAGCGGACTCAGCCGGCTGGCTACCAGATAAGCCTTCTCCGGGGTGACCACGAGGCCGGACCGTTGCCGTATCAGGCGACAGAAATGGTCGAAATCGGGGCCGGTCATGAGGTCATTCCAGAGATACGCCGGACCCAGGGTCCGACTTGATTGAGAGGCAGGATTTGATCGGCAAGGCCGGTTGCGGCGGCGGCTCCGGGCATGCCCCAGACCACGCTGGATTCCTCGTCCTGAACGACGAAATGGCCGCCGGCCTGAACAACGGCCTCGCAGCCGCGGGCTCCGTCGGATCCCATGCCGGTCAGGATCAGTCCGAGCACGCCCGAGCCGTAGACCTTGGCGACAGAGCGGAACATCGGATCGACCGCCGGGCGGCAGAAATTCTCGGGCGGTTCCTGGTTCAGACGCAGGATGGGGTGGGCCCCGTCGCGGGCCACGACCATATGCCAGCCCCCGGGAGCGACGTAGCAGCGGCCCGGCAGGATCCGCTCACCGTCCTTGCCTTCGGCACAGGGACGGTCACCGATTCTGGACAGTTGTTCCGCCAGCAGGGCAGTGAAGGTCGCAGGCATGTGCTGGGTCAGCAGGATCGGCTGTTCGACGGCCCCGCGCAGGGATTCGAAGACCTTCATCAACGCCGGGGGTCCACCGGTCGACGATCCGATGGCGATGATGTTCGGCTTGGTCTTGATCGGTCGGGTGCCGACCGCAGGAAGGGGGCCGGCTGGCCGGGCCATCGGAGCCGCTGTGACCGTCCCCGCAGGCGCACCGGCCGGGGTGACCACCGGGGGAACGAAGGCGCTGCGTTTCGGTGCCAGCGCCCGTATCTTCGAGGCCAGTTCGCGCTTGAACTCCTCGGCCGAGCCCAGTCCGCTTTCAGGCTTGGCCACATAGTCGGCGGCTCCCAGGTTCAAGGCTGTCAGGCTGATTTCGGCGTTACGGCGTGTCAGCGTCGACGCCATGATGACGCGAATCTTGGGGTACAGCTGAACGATCTGTTTCAGTGCGGTCAGGCCGTCCATCACCGGCATTTCGATATCGAGCACCACGATGTCGACCTGCTTCCGGGTCAGTTCCGACAAGGCCAGCTCGCCGTTGGCCGCTGTCCCGACGACGGTCATGCCGTTTTCGGCGGCGAGTTGACGCGAAATCAGACCCCGCACGACGGCTGAATCATCAACCACCAGGATTCGGATTTCAGCGACGGTAGCTAGGGAATGCGGCATGGGTTCTCGTTCGCGATTGAACTGGAGACAGTCCGCCCTTCACGGGCGAGCGACCATTTCACAGCCGGGCAACCAGGTTACCCGTGGTTTTTATGGTCATGGAAAGTAGAACGGCACGTTAAGTTCACTGATAATCTGGCGTTTAAAATACAGATCGCAGAGCTGTTGTTCAGTTCTCTGAACCCAAGTAAATATTACATTCGGCATGGAGCATTGTACATGAGGGGAGTTAAAATTATCCCTCAAGGTCATGACTTCCGCTTTGGTCTGGCGTATAAAAAGTGCAGACTCAAATCCCAAGCGCCAACGCGACCGAACAGGATTTTGTTTTGAGCACGCACCTGCCGGAACGCGGGCGGCACCGATTCAGCCGGACCACCATCCCGTTTGTCGGTGCGGCCACGGCCCTGTTGGTCAGTCTTTTTATCGGCCTCGTCTTTGCGGAGATTTTTTCGCCGAAGATGATCTTCCTGCTGATGGTGCCGGTTGTCGCCTTCATTGTGATCCTGAGGGGATTTTTCGGGGCCCTCGGAATTGGCCTGATAGCAGCGGCTACGGCCTTCATTCTGATTGGGGCCCTGCTCTTCTTCCAGCCGGTCGGCGGCATTGGTGCCGGCGCTTTCCTGCTGTTTTGTGGAGGGGTCGCGTTCGTCGCCGATCGTTATCATCGATCCCGTCAGGAAACAGCCAGACTACATGAACGGCAGCAGGCCATTCTCGACAGTGTCCCGGCGGCGGTGTTTCTGTTTGATGTATCGGGAAAGGTGCATTTCTTCAGCGCCGCCGCAGAGGCGATGTTCGGCTGGCGCGCGGAGGAGATCAGGGACCGCCCCGTCTGGCTGTTGTTTCCGCCGCAAGCGCGCGTGGTGATCGAGACCTGTCTGGCGTCCGCCGCCCGCGACGGCGAACATGACGGGTTTGGTCGGCCGCGCATTACGCTGGGGCAGAAGAAAGATGAATCGACCTTTGAAGTCGAACTTTCGGTGTCCCCGAGGCGGTCGAACCAGGAGAAACTCCTCACCGGTTTCTGCCGAAACCTCAGTGACGAGCTGGCGGCCCAGCACAAGCTTACGGCTCTCCAGTCCCAGCTCATTCATATGTCCCGGCTGACGGCGATGGGGCAGATGGCGTCTGCCCTGGCTCATGAGCTGAACCAGCCGCTGATCGCGATTTCCAACTATGTGTCGGCCTCGGCGCGCCTGATGCAGCAGCATCCGCAGGATCCGCTACTGGTCGGGGATGCCCTGAGGGGGGCCGCTGAGCAGGCCCGGCGCGCGGGACGGATCATCAGTGGCCTTCGGGATTTCGTTGCGAAGAATGAGTCCCGTCGTCGGGAATGCAATGTCGAATCCCTGGTTGACGAGGCGGTGGTACTGGCCACAGTCGGGGCTGCGGAGGGGTGGCTCGATGTCGATATTGAGCCTGATCTGGTTTCGGTTTTTATTGACCCGATCCAGATTCAACAGGTGCTGGTCAATCTCATACGCAATGCCATTGAGGCGATGGAGGAGGTCGACTGCCGACAGAAATTGGAGATTGTCGCGCGTCGGGTCGGAGGGTTCATCGAGGTGAAAATTACTGACAACGGACCGGGCATCGCACCTGAAGTCGTCGATCGGTTGCTTCAGCCGTTTGTCTCGACCAAGACGGCGGGGCTTGGAATCGGACTGTCGATTTCCAGGGACATTGTTGAAGCCCATGGTGGCAAGATCTGGCTGGATCCGGCACCAGGACCGGGGGCGACCTTCAGATTCACCCTGCCTGTTTTCGGAGGGGGGGATGCCGCTGTCGCCGCCTGATCCCGTGGTGCACCTGATCGATGACGATCCGGCCGTTCTGGCCTCCCTGCAACTGCTTCTCGTGAGCGCCGGTCTGGAGGCGCGGGGATACCAGAGTGCCGAAGCCTTTATGGCTGTCGCGCCGGATCTGCCTCCGGGTTGTATCGTCACCGATGTACGGATGCCCGGCATGGATGGCCTTGAAATGATGGCTTGCCTCAAATCCATGGAGGTCAATCATCCGGTCGTGGTCATTACCGGCCATGGTGACGTGTCCCTGGCGGTTGAGGCCATGAAGAAGGGGGCGATCGACTTTCTCGAAAAACCGTTCGAAGACACCGCGTTGCTGCGCTGCATCCGGGTGGCGATCGATAGCCAGGCCAGCGACGCTGATCAGGACGCTGCGAATCGCCAAGCGCGCCAGGCGATCGATTCCTTATCAGGACGGGAAAGGGAGGTTCTGGAGGGACTGGTCCTCGGCAATTCCAACAAGATGATCGCGCGCGATCTGGGCATCGGCCACAGAACCGTTGAAGAATACCGCGCCAATGTAATGAACAAAACCGGGGCCGAGAACCTGTCGATGCTGGTCCAGATCGCGCTGCGCGCCGGCCTCTGATTTCCCTCCCGACTATCCCCCGGGACCCCCCCGGTATCACCCGGGGGATAATTCCTATTCGAATTGGGTCACTATCCAGACTTGAGATGAAGTCTGAGATAGTTGGGATTCAATCATGTCTTACAGTATTCTTACCGGTGAACAGATCCGTGCTGCGCGTGCCTTGTCCAGGATTGAGCAGAGCGAACTCGCACGAGTGTCGGGCCTGAGTCTTCAAACGATCAAGCGTCTGGAGCGGTTCAAGGGGCCCATCGAGGCAACGACGAGAACCGTGATCGCCTTGATGACGGCATTCCGCTCCCTTGGCGTGGTGTTTGATCTTGATGCGGGTGCGGGCCCAGGTTTGCGGCTGTTTGATGCGGGGCAGACGCAGGGTAGTTCGGTCCGGTGATCTCCGGCCGGGGCGAATCCACGTCCGGGCCCGCAGACGGGCGGATGTGGCCCTCTTGTGCACAGGCTCGCAGACAGAATGCTGCGGAGCAGAGGTGGCTAAATCATTTGATAGCCATCATGAAACATCCTGATATTCGACCGGATTGATAGGGTTGGGTGCTACTGAACGCAGTATTTCTTGCTGGATACTATGCCGAATTCTGAAATTACAGACGATGATCTCTCAACGCTGACGAGGTCTGGTGACAAACATCTCATCGCCATGGGGAAGGTGTGCGTCATTTCCCTGGAAGGCATTGCGACCAGGTTCCGAAAAACCTGGCGGGCTCATCAGGAGGAGGTGTTCAGTCATCTCGAAGAGCTGCTTCTGCGCAAGATGAGCGCGACCGCGCTTTATGTCAGAATTTCAGACACCACCATCATGGTGACCCAGCCGGATACGGACCCCCGGATCGGTCAGGCGATATGCCTGAACAGTCTTCGCCAGGCGTTGGCATACTTCCTTGAACAATATGAGGATGAAGACGTGATCGTTCACGTCGTCACCCGCATTGAAAATGACTCCGTGCTCGGCGACCGGCTCAACCCTGCGGCGGCTGATGAGGCGGCGAGCCAGGCAGAGCTTAGCGCTGCCGACACAACACAGCGTCAGACGGAATTTTGCCTCTCTGACGGTCGCGCGGCCCGTGTGTCCTGCACGCTGGAACCGTTGATCCAGCTGAAGACGGGACAGAAGATCGGGTTGCGGGTCAACAGCCGCGTCATGCTGACGGCGACCGGCGCATTGCTCGATGCCGGCGAAAGACGCAGTTTGTCCAGCCGAGACAAATATCTGCTTGATATCAGTGCCATCGCGCGGAGCATCGACCGGGTTCAGGCTGAACAGGCCGGCGACGAGGTGCCGATTCTTGTCGTACCCATCGCCTGTTCGAGCATTACCAACCAGGAACGGGCCCGGGAGATATTCGACATGCTCGCCTCCATGCGGCTGGAGGTTGAACACGGTATTCTTTGCGAGCTGACTGATGCCGAGGGGGCCAGCCCGGTTAGCGCCGCCGCGGCCCTGACAGAGCTGAAATCCCATTGCATGCGGGTCGTGGTTCGTGGGGACACCGAAAACCCGGACTATCTTCCCATCGCCGCTGACCGCAACATCAGCGGCGTCTGTTACGAAGCCCCCAAATCGCTTGAGGGCGATGTCTCCTTCCTGCACTGGATAAAGCCCCTGCTGCGTGGTCGCCGGGCCTCGACCAAGGGGGTATTGATTTTCGGTCTTTCGGGACAGAGACAGGTCGTGCTCGCCGCCGCGGCCGGTGCGACCCATGCCAGTCTGGCGACGGCACGTTCGACCGCCTGATCCGGGTCGGTTCCGGGACCGATCGCCCGCGCCGGTGAGGCTCAGCCGATCACGGCCGTGGTCTCGATCTCGATGCGCGCCGCGTCCTCGATCAGCCCCCCGACCTCGACCACGGCCATGGCCGGATAGTGGGGTCCGATCAGTTCTCGCCAGACCGCTCCGATTTCACGCAGACAGGCCAGATATTCGCGCTTGTCGACAACGTACCAGGTCATCCGCACCATGTGTTCGGGTCCGGCCCCGGCTTCGGCCAGAACAGCCAGGGTATTGACGATGGTCTGACGAAACTGCGCCACGAAACCGCCGTCTGGAAAGGCTCCGTCCGGGGTCCAGCCGATCAGGCCGGCGACGAACACCATCCGACCTTCGGCGACAATGCCATTGGAATAACCTTTCGGCCGCGGCCAGCCCTCGGGCAACAAAACCCGGTTCATGCGGTGGTCTCCAGATAAGGGGTGATCCGGGCACGCAACGCCTCGGGCCAGGGTTCGGGCTTCAGCGACCGTCCGACGAAAACAAGGGTCTGGGTCGCTTCGAACCGCAAATCGTCCCCCGCCGCAATCCGGTGATGCAGGCTGCACGAGGCCCCGCCCAATCGTGTCACGCCAAGGCTGAAGGTCAGGTCGTCTTCCAGCCGCGACGGGACGATGAAACGGGCCTCGATCGCTGCCGTCGGCACGCTGACACCCAGGTCCGTGTGCAGGGTCCGGAACGACGTCGCCAGTGGCCCCGCGAACCAGTCCTCGACCACGCCGTTGAGCATCTCGAAATAGCGCGGGAAGAAGACGATGCCGGCGGCGTCGCAGTCGGCGAAGCGCACGCGCCGTTCGCAGGTGAAGATCTGGCCGGTCATGCGTCCGCCTTGAGCCGGAAGCGTTGCAACTTGCCGGTCTGGGTCTTGGGCAGAGCGTCCACGAAGGCGAGGGCGCGGGGGTATTTGTAGGGGGCGATGACGTTCTTCACATGGGTCTGGAGCTCGCACTTCAGGGCGTCAGATGCCGTGTGTGGAGCGTCGAGCACGACGAAGGCCTTGATGATCTGGCCGCGTTCCTCGTCCGGCACGCCGATCACGGCGGCCTCGGCCACGGCAGGGTGGGTCAGCAGGGCGTTCTCCACCTCGGGCGCGCCGATGTTGTAGCCGGACGAGACGATCATGTCGTCGGCCCGGGCTACAAACCAGAAATAGCCGTCGTCGTCCTGGCGGTAGACATCGCCGGTCAGGTTCCAGCCGTCCTGGACATAGGCCGCCTGACGCGCGTCATCGAGATAGCGACAGCCGGTGGGGCCGCGCACCGCCAGCCGTCCGGTCTCACCGGCCAGCAGGGGTTTGCCGTCCGCGTCGATGATGCGGGCCTCATAGCCCGGGACGGGCCTGCCGGTGGCACCGGGGCGGATCGCGTCACCGCTGGCCGAAATGAAGACGTGGATCATCTCGGTCGAGCCGATGCCGTCGATGATGCGCACGCCGGTGGCGTCGAACCAGGCATCGGAGGTGGCAGCGGGCAGGGCCTCACCGGCCGAGACGCAGGTGTCCAGAGAGGACAGGTCATGCATGTCCGTCAGCTTCATCAGGGCCCGATAGCCGGTCGGGGCGGTGAAGATGGCGGTGGCACGATGGCGGGCGATGGTTTCGGCCAAGGTGTCGAAACCCGGCTTTGCGGCGAAGGCGGTGGCGGCCCCGACCGCAGCCGGAAACACCACCAGTCCGCCGAGACCGAAGGTGAAGGCGATCGGTGGGGTGCCGACGACGATGTCGTCGCTGGTCAGGCCGACGATATGGCGGCCGAAGGTGTCGGCCATGGCGAGGATGTCGCGGTGCCCGTGGACGCAGCCCTTGGGCTGGCCGGTGGTGCCGGAGGTGAAGGCGATCAGGGCGGGGTCGTCGGCGGCGGTGTCGACCGCGTCGAACCCGATGCCCGCCGGCTGCGACTGCGCCGCCTTCTGCAGCGCCGCCGAGTCCATGACCTGAACGAGCGACGGCGCGGTCGCCTGCGCCTCGGTCACCGCCGCGACGAGGGATTCATAGACGAGGGCGTGGCTGATGCGGGCCTTGTCGATGACGCTGGCCAGTTCGGCGGCGCGCAGCATCGGCATGGTGGCGACGACGACGCCGCCGGCTTTCAGGATCGCGAACCAGGCCAGCACCGTCCAGGCGGAGTTCGGACTGTGCAGCAGGACACGGTTGCCGGGGACCAGACCCATGTCCTCGACCAGCACCCGCGCCATCCGGCTGGAGATGGCGTCGACCCGGCCCCATGAAAACTCGAGATCATGGTCGATCAGCGCGCGGGCCTCGGGACCGGCGGCGGCGACGGCGCGGCGCAGCAGTTCGGTGCCGGCGTTCAGGCGCTCGGGATAGGCCAGCTCGGGGCGGTCGAAGATCAGGTCGGGCTGCTGCTCCGGCGGCGGCAGGTGGTCCAGCACGAACCGGTCGAGATGCGCGCTGCGGGCCATCAGCTCCCTCCCGCCATCGCCGCCAGTGCCTGCCGGGCGATGACGATCTTCTGCACCTCCGAGGCCCCCTCATAGATGCGCAGGGCCCGGATCTCGCGATACAGCCGCTCGACCGGGTTTCCGGAGACGACGCCAAGGCCGCCGAACAACTGCACCGCCGCGTCGATCACGGCCTGGGCCTCGTCGGTGGCGTAGAGTTTGGCCATGGCGGCTTCGCGCGTCACCCGCGGCGCGCCCTGATCCTTGAGCCAGGCGGCGCGGTAGATCAGCAGGGCCGAGGCGTCGATCTTCAACGCCATCTCGGCCAGCGAGGCCTGCACCAGCTGCAGATCGCTCATCGGCGCGCCGAACAGGGTGCGGGCGGTGGTGCGGGCGGCGGCCTCATCAAAGGCGCGGCGCGAGAAGCCCAGCGCCGCCGCGGCGACGGTCGAGCGGAACACGTCCAGCGTGGCCATGGCAATGCGGAAGCCCTGACCGGCCTCGCCCAGCAGCCGGTCGCCGTCGACGCGGCAGTTGTCGAAGCGGATCGTCGCCAGTGGATGCGGAGCCATCAGCGGGATGCGTTCGACGATTTCGAAGCCGGGCGTGTCGGCGTCGACGACGAACGCGCTGAGCCCCTTGGCCCCGGGCGCTTCGCCGGTGCGGGCGAAGACGGTGTAGCGGTCGGCGAGGCCGCCGTTGGAGATGAAGGTCTTGGTCCCGTCCAGCACCCAGCCGTCACCGTCGCGACGGGCGCTGGTCGACAGGGCGGCGACGTCGGACCCGGCCTCGGGTTCGGACAGGGCGAAGGCGGCGATGGTTTCGCCCGAAGCCACACCGGGCAGCCAGCGGGCCTTCTGGTCGTCGGTGCCGAACAGGCTGATCGGGCCGGTGCCCAGCCCCTGCATGGCAAAGACGAAATCGGCGAGGCCCGAGCGGCGCGCCAGCGTCTCGCGCGTCAGGCACAGGGTGCGCACGTCCAGTTTGCCGTTGGCGTCGGGCACGGCGTTCTTGAGCCAGCCGCCGTCGGCCAAGGCCTTGAGGATGCGCCGACAGTCGCCGTCCAGATCATGGTCGCCGTGCAGATTGACCGTGGCGGCGTTGGCTTCGGCCCAGCTCTCGAGATCGGCGGCGAAGGCGCGGTGGCGATCGTCGAAGAAGGGCCAGTCGAGGAAGGTGGTGTCGCGCGCAGTTTTGGCAGCCATGGCTCAGTTCCCCTCGAACACCGGATCACGCTTGGCCGCGAAGGCCTCGAAGGCACGGCGGAAGTCCTGGGTCTGCATGCAGATGGCCTGGGCCTGGGCCTCGGACTCAATGGCCGCGTCGAGGCTCATGTCCCATTCGAGGTTGAGCTGGGTCTTGGTGACGCCGTGGGCGAAGGTCGGCCCCCGGGCCAGCGACCGGGCCAACTCCAGCGCGGCGTCGATCAGGGCGTCGGACTCGACCAGCCGGTTGTGGAAGCCCCAGCGCTCGCCCTCGTCGGCGGTCATGATGCGGCCGGTGAACAGCAGTTCCGAGGCGCGGCCCTGTCCGATCTGGCGGGGCAGGATGGCGCAGGCCCCCATGTCGCAGCCGGCCAGGCCGACGCGGGTGAACAGGAAGGCGGTCTTCGTCTTCGGCGTGGCGACCCGCATGTCGGAGGCCATGGCCATGATCGCCCCGGCCCCGACGCAGATACCGTCCAGCGCGGCGATGATCGGCTGCGGGCAGCCGCGCATGGCCTTGACCAGATCGCCGGTCATGCGGGTGAAGTCGAGCAGGGCGGGCATGGTCATTTCGGTCAGCGGGCCGATGATCTCGTGCACGTCGCCGCCCGACGAGAAATTGCCGCCGGCCCCGGTGATGATCACCACCTTGCAGTCGCGGGCGTGGACGAGGGCGCGGAACAGGTCGCGCATCTCGGCATAGGAGTCGAAGGTCAGCGGATTTTTCCGCTCTGGCCGGTTCAGGGTCAGGGTGGCGATCCCGTCGTCATCGACCGACCAGAGAAAATGTTCGGCCTTGTAGTCGCGCGCCTTCATGGGGTCGGCTCCGTGTTCGGTTGCAGCGAACGCTTGGTGCGCTCCAGCAGATGGGTCAGGTCTTCGGCCTCGACGTCGTCCAGACCGGCGAACAGCGACTCGATCCAGTGCTCGTGGGCCGCGGCCATGGCGGCGAAGCGGGTGCGGCCCGTGGGTGTCAGCCGGATGCGCTGTACGCGTCGGTCCGGGCCCGGCAGGGACTCGATCAGGCCATCGGCCTTCAGGCGTGCCGCCAGGCCGGTGACGTTGCCGTTGGACACCATCAGCATGCCGGCCGCCTCGCCCATGGTCAGGCCCTGATCGCCGGCCCGATCGAGCGCCGCCAGCATATCGAAGCGGGGCAGGGTGGTGTCGAAGGTCTCGCGCAGGCGTTGGGCAATGGTCTGTTCAATGGTGGTGGTGCAGGTCAGCAGGCGCAGCCAGAGACGGAGTGCCCGCTTGCCGTCGGGGGCACCGCCCAACCGGTCGGGCAGCAGGGCGGCGGTCGGCCTCACAGCTCGCCTCCCGCCACCGGCACGGCCACGCCGTTGACGCCCGAGGCCCCGTCTCCGCACAGCCAGACGATGGTCTGGGCCACTTCGTCGGGGGTGATCAGCCGGCCCTGCGGATTGGAGGCGGCCAGGGCGGCACGGGCCTCGTCCCCGGTGCGGCCGGTCTTGCCGGTGATGGCCTCGACCGAACGGGCGACCAGTTCGGTGTCGGTAAAACCGGGGCAGACGGCGTTGACGGTGACTCCCTTGGCGGCGACCTCGAGCGCCACGGCGCGGGTCAGGCCGACCAGCCCATGCTTGGCGGCGACATAGGCCGAGACATAGGGGTAGCCCTTCAGTCCGGCGGTCGAGGCGACATTGACGATCCGGCCCCAGCGCCGCGTCAGCATGCCCGGCAGCACCAGTCGCGCGGCCTCGGCCGGGGCCTCGAGATTGAGGGCCAGCATGGCGCGCAGATCGTCGGCGGACGTCTTCAGGAATGGTGCGGATGTGGCGGTGCCGGCGTTGTTGATCAAAATGTCGATGGGGCCGAACCTGTCACGACCGGCTTCGATCGCGGCGGCCA
Source organism: uncultured Brevundimonas sp. (assembly GCF_963974615.1). Classification (GTDB taxonomy): domain Bacteria; phylum Pseudomonadota; class Alphaproteobacteria; order Caulobacterales; family Caulobacteraceae; genus Brevundimonas. The sequence goes on along the minus strand of NZ_CAXBDH010000007.1, from coordinate 70,748 downwards.
GGGCATCCGGGTCGGTCACATCGGCGGGGGCCACAAAGGCGGCCTCCAGGCCGATCCGGTCGGAGCTTTCCTCCAGCCGCCCGATATGACGGCCGATCAAGGTCACGTGACACCCGGCCTCTGCCAGCCGCTCGGCACAGGCGCGCCCGATGCCCGAGCCCGCCCCGGTCACCACTGCATGACGGCCCTCCAGTGTCCGTGTCATACCGGCCCCGCCTGTTGCTGCTTTTCGAGGTTCCGCGCCAGCTGGGCGAACCCGGCCCGGTAATGGACTGGAGGCTGAATACCGCGCCAGCCGAGTTCGGCCGCTGCACGCAGGCTCCAGTTCGGATCGGCCAGATGCGGTCGGGCCAGAGCGCACAGGTCGGCGCGCCCGGCGGCGAGAATGCTGTTCACGTGATCGGTCTCGTAGATGTTGCCCACGGCCATGGTGACCACCCCCGCTTCATTGCGGATTCGGTCGCTCAGCGGGGTCTGGAACATGCGGCCGTAGACGGGCTCCCCCTCGGGGGTGGTCGACCCGGCAGACACGTCGATCAGGTCGCAACCGGCGTCGGCAAAGGCGCGGGCGATGGTGACCGACTCCTCGGGCGTCAGCCCATGATCGACCCAGTCGGTGGCCGAAAGGCGCACCGACATGGGTCGATCGTCGGGCCAGGCCGCGCGCATGGCGGCGAACACTTCCAGCGGGAAGCGCAGCCGGTTTTCGACGGAGCCGCCGTAATTGTCCGTCCGCCGGTTCGACACAGGGGTCAGAAAGGACGACAGCAGATAGCCGTGGGCGCAGTGCAGCTCAACCATGTCGAAGCCGGCCTCGACGGCCCAGCCGACCGCCCGGACGAAGTCATCGCGAACCCGGTCCATATCGTCGCGGGTCATCTCGCGCGGGACCTGATCGCCTTCTGACCATGCGATGGGCGAGGGGGCAATCAGCGGCCAGCCATTCTCGATCAATGGTTGATCGGCGCGGTCGCCCCACGGCCGTTCGACCGACCCCTTGCGTCCGGCGTGGGCCAGCTGGATGGCGATGCGCGCGCCCTGGCCATGGACAAAGTCGACGATCCGCTTCCAGGCATCGCGGTGTTCGGGCCGGTACAAACCGGCGCAGCCGTGGGTGATGCGGGCGTCGGCCGAGACGTCGGTCATTTCGGTGAACACCAGACCGGCCCCGCCCAGCGCGCGTCCGCCGAGGTGGACCAGATGGAAATCCCCGACCAGACCGTCCTCGGCCGAATACATGCACATCGGCGAGACCACGACGCGATTGGGCAGGGTCAGGCCGCGCAGGCGCAGCGGTACGAACATCGGCGGGGGCGGTGCGGTCGAAGCGGGAGCCCCCGCGCCCTCCGCGAACCAGCGCTCCACTCCGGTCAGGAAGGTCGTATCCCGCAGCCGCAGATTTTCATGGCTGACCCTCTGGCTGCGGGTCAGCAGGCTGTAGGTAAACTGCAGCGGATCGAGGTCGACATAACGGTCCACGGTCTCGAACCATTCGGTGGAATTGCGCGCCGCGCTCTGCAGCTTCAGCACCTCGATCCGGCGCTCGGCCTCATAGGCGTCGAGAGCGGTGTCCAGATCACCCTCATCGGTCAGGGCGTGGGCCAGACGGATGGCGTCCTCGAAAGCCAGCTTGGTGCCCGAACCGATCGAGAAATGGGCCGTGTGGGCCGCGTCCCCCAGCAGGATCACCTTGCCGTCCCGCCAGCGTGAACAGGCGACCCGCGGGAAATTCAGCCAGGCCGAGCCGCGCAGGTGTTTGGCGTTGCTGACCAACGCATGTCCACCCAACCAGTCCGCGAACAGCGTCTCGGCGGTTTGGCAGGTCTCATCCTGATCCATGGTGTCGAAGCCGAGACCCTGCCAGGTGGTCTCGCTGCATTCGACAATGAAGGTCGAGGTGCCCGGCTCGAATTGATAGGCATGGGCCCAGATCCACCCGTGCGGCGTCTCGACGAAGGCGAAGGTAAAGGCCTCGAACGTCTGCGTCGTGCCCAGCCAGATGTATTTGTTGGTGCGCACGTCGACGTCGACGCCGAAGGCCTTGGCACGGTCATTACGGATTCGGCTGTTGAGCCCGTCGGCCGCGACGACGATGTCGGCCTCGAGCCGCCCGGCATCGTCCACCTCGGACTCAAACCGCAGCTCGACGCCCAGCGAGCGGGCCCGCTCCTGCAGGAGCATGAGCAGCCGCATCCGCCCCAGCCCAGCGAAGCCGTGGCCGCCCGAGCGGATGGTCCGGCCGTGAACGTGGACGTCAATGTCGTCCCAGTGCACGAACGCCGCCTCGATGGTCGCCGCCGTCTCCGGGTCATTGGCTTTCAGATTGGCCAGTGTCTGGTCTGAAAACACCACGCCCCAGCCGAAGGTGTCATCGGGCCGGTTGCGCTCGTGGACCACCACTTCCAGCGCCGGATCGCGCAGTTTCAACGAGATGGCCAGGTACAGGCCTCCCGGACCCGCACCCACGACGGCGACTGTCTTGACGGTTGAAGTCCGCGACATGTTTGAAGCCTAAAATAATATCACGATTCCGTCCAGTCGCCGGAGTCCGGCGGTGGAACCGGATGACACCCGCGACCCATTCCGCTCGATTCGCGCCGTTTCGTCTCCGGCTTTGTTCCAGATCAAAGCGCCACCATCGATCTGCGGGCAGTCAGAGCAGCACTCAACCTCGGGGACCACTGCAACCTATGTCGATAGACAAATCCGGAGATGACACACCGTTCGATGTGGTCATGCTCTTCCTGTTTCTTGGCGTCGCCGCGGTGGTGGCCCTGCTCGCGACCGGATTTACGGACGATCCGTCGTTCCGTTTTCACGGCTATATCCTGATGGCGGCCTCGGTACTGGGGCTGGCGGCGATGACGATCGGGGTCAGCAATGGCCGGTTCCGTTCTGACCCGGCGCGCTACGAGGACGGAGTGATCCGCGCCGGGGTCATCGCCACCATGTTCTGGGGCGTGGTGGGCATGTCAGTCGGGGTGTTGATCGCCTCCCAGCTGTCATGGCCGGACCTGTTCTACTTTCCTGATGCCGGCTGGCTGAATTTCGGTCGACTGCGGCCACTGCACACCTCGGGTGTGGTCTTCGCCTTCGGCGGCAACGCCCTGATCTGCACGTCCTTCTGGGTCGTCCAGCGGACCTGTAAAGCCCGCCTGGCGGGCGGGATCTGGCCGTGGTTCGTGTTCTGGGGCTATCAGCTGTTCATCGTTCTGGCCGCCACCGGCTATCTGGCCGGCATCACCCAGTCGCGCGAATATGCCGAGCCGGAATGGTACGTCGACATCTGGCTGACCATCGTCTGGGTCGCCTATCTGCTGGTCTTCCTCGGCACGATCTGGAAGCGCAAGGAGCCGCATATCTATGTGGCCAACTGGTTCTACCTCGCCTTTATCGTCACCATCGCCATCCTGCATCTGGTGAACAACGCCGCGGTGCCGGTTGGCCTGCTGGAAAGTCGCAGCTATTCCGCCTTTGCCGGCGTTCAGGACGCCCTGGTTCAATGGTGGTACGGTCACAACGCCGTGGGCTTTTTCCTGACCGCAGGCTTCCTGGGAATGATGTATTATTTCGTGCCCAAGCGGGTCGGTCGGCCGGTCTATTCCTACCGCCTGTCGATCGTCCATTTCTGGTCGCTGATCTTCATCTACATCTGGGCCGGGCCGCACCATCTGCACTACACGGCCCTGCCGCAGTGGGCCCAGACCTTGGGCATGACCTTCTCGATCATGCTGTGGATGCCGTCCTGGGGCGGGATGATCAACGGGCTGATGACCCTGTCCGGGGCATGGGACAAGCTGCGCACCGATCCGGTCGTGCGCATGATGGTGGTGGCCATCGCCTTCTACGGCATGGCGACCTTTGAAGGGCCGCTGATGGCCATCCGAACGGTCAACGCCCTGTCCCACTACACCGACTGGACCGTTGGCCACGTCCACTCGGGGGCCCTGGGCTGGGTCGGTTTCATCAGCTTCGGGGCCATCTACTGCATGGTCCCGTGGCTGTGGAAGAAGGACCGGCTGTATTCCAATGCCCTGGTCGAGTGGCATTTCTGGATCGCGACCACCGGGATCCTTCTCTACATCACCGCCATGTGGGTCTCCGGCATTATGGAGGGTCTGATGTGGCGCGAGTACACGCCCGACGGTTTCCTCGCCAACAGCTTCATCGAGACCGTGGCGGCCAAACACATCGAGAACGTCATCCGCACCGTCGGCGGCCTGATGTTCCTGAGCGGCACGCTCATCATGTCCTACAATCTGTGGCGAACCATCCGCATGCCTTCCAGCAGCGACAAGACGGTGCCGACGACCTTCGTGCCGTCACAGCTGCAACCGGCCGAGTGAGGATCAGCCCATGTGGAAGCATCACCAGAAGTTCGAACGTCACTCCCTGTGGCTGGTCATCGGCATCATCATCACCGTCTCGATCGGCGGCATCGTCGAGATCGCCCCGCTGTTCTGGGTCGAGAGCACGATCGAGGAGGTTGAGGGTGTGCGCCCCTACACCCCGCTCGAGCAGATGGGGCGCGACATCTACGTCTCCGAAGGCTGTTACAGCTGCCATTCGCAGATGATCCGGCCGCTGCGCGATGAAGTTGAGCGCTATGGTCATTACAGTCTCGCGGCCGAGAGTATGTACGATCACCCGTTCCAGTGGGGCTCCAAGCGCACGGGGCCTGACCTGGCGCGGGTCGGCGGCAAATACTCCAATGACTGGCATCGCGAGCACCTGATCGACCCACGCTCGCTGGTGCCGGAATCGAACATGCCGCCCTACCGCTTTCTGGCCGATCAGGATCTGGACCAGCACGCGGTCCGGGCCCGGCTCCAGGCCCTGCTGGTGGTCGGCGTGCCCTATACGGCCGAACAGATCGACAACGCGGCGGCCGACCTCAATGCCCAGGCGGATCCTTATGCCAGCGAGACCTCGGATCTGAGGCGCCGCTACGGGGCCAATGTCGTTCAGGGCGACTTTGACGGAAATCCCGAGCGCCTGACCAAGCTGGATGCAGTGATCGCCTATCTGCAGGTGCTGGGGACCATGGTCGATTTCCGGACCTATCAGGCTGAAGACCCGGAGAATTTGCGATGAGCGGGATCACCTACGAAGTCTTGGCGCGCTTCGCCCAGCAGTTCGGCATCCTGTATTTCGCCGTGATCTTCATCGTCGGGATCGCCTATGCGCTCCGGCCCAGGCACAGCGACCAGTTCCGGCACCTCTCACAACTCCCTCTGGATCAGGACGAGGGCGAAGATGTCTGAACCCGAACGCGACGAACATTCCGGTGTCGAGACGACCGGCCATGAGTGGGACGGCATCCGCGAGCTGGACAATCCGCTGCCGCGCTGGTGGCTGTGGGCCTTCTATGCCTCGATCGTTTTCTCGGTGATCTACTGGGTGCTGATGCCGGCCTGGCCGGGGCTGCACGGCTATACGCACGGCACGCTCAACCAGTCCGACCGGGCCGTGGTGGCCCGGGAACTCCAGGCGCTCCAGGCGGATCGCCGTCAGCGGGAGGTCGTCCTCCAGACGGCTTCGCTGGAGCAGATCGAGCGTGACCCGGAACTGCAGGCCTATGCCCTGGCTGTCGGTGGCTCGGTCTTCGGTGACAATTGCGCCAGCTGCCACGGCGTCGGCGGCGGCGGCGCGCCCGGCTATCCCAATCTGCGCGACGATGTGTGGCTGTGGGGCGGTTCGCTCGACGAGATCGAACACACGATCCGGGTCGGAGTCCGTTCGACCCATGCCGACACCCGTATCTCGCTGATGCCGGCTTTTGGACGCGACGGTATTCTCAGCGGGGCCCAGATCGGTGACCTGTCCGAATATGTGGTCGCCCTGTCCGGCCGCACGGCCGATCGGGCCGCGGTCGGCCGCGCGCAGCCGCTCTATGCTGACAACTGCGCCGTCTGCCACGGAACCGGCGGGACCGGAGACGTCACCATGGGGGTGCCGAACCTGACCGACCGGGAATGGCTCTATGGCTCGACCCGCGAAGCCATTCGTGGACAGATCACCAACGGTCGCAACGGTGTGATGCCGACCTGGGAGGATCGTTTCTCACCGGCTGTGGTCAAGGCCCTGGCCGTCTATCTGTACGTCAACGCCGGCGGGGGCGAGGGGGCGGAAGGCGAAACCACCCCGCCATGACCATCATCATCGACCGGACGAGGGACACTCGCGCGAGCAACTCCGCGCCGGTGTCTGTCGCCGAAAAGCAGCGTGCCAAGGCCAAGGTGGGGGGGCTCTACAAACCCCGGGTACCGATCTATCCCAAGCTGGTTCACGGCCAGTGGCGCTGGATCAAATGGATTTTGTTGATCGTCACCCTGACGATCTACTACGTCACGCCCTGGATCCGCTGGGACCGACCCGGTGACCTGCCGGACCAGGCGGTGCTGGTCGATTTCGCGGGGCGTCGCTTCTACTTTTTCATGATCCAGTTGTGGCCGCAGGAAGTGTATTTCCTCACCGGACTGTTGGTCATCGCCGCCCTGGTCCTGTTTCTGGTGACGGCCCTGTTCGGGCGTCTGTGGTGTGGCTACACCTGCCCCCAGACGGTCTGGACCGATCTCTACATCTATGTCGAGCGGATGTTCGAGGGCGACCGCAATGCGCGTATGCGGCTGGATGCGGCTCCGCTGTCCTTCAACAAACTGTGGCGCAAGGCCGGCAAGCACGCTGTGTGGCTGGGCCTGGCTTTCGGCACGGGCGGGGCGTGGATCTTCTATTTCCATGATGCGCCGACGCTGATCCGCACCTTCTGGGTCGGTACCGGGCCGATGACGGCCTATGTGTCGTGCGCCATCCTGACCTTCACCACCTATGTCTTCGCCGGCCATATGCGCGAGCAGGTTTGCACCTATATGTGCCCGTGGCCGCGCATCCAGGGGGCGATGCTGGACGAGCAGTCCTTCCAGGTCACCTATCGCTACGACCGGGGCGAACCGCGCAGCCCGCACAAGAAGACCGACAGCTGGGAGGGCCGCGGCGACTGTATCGACTGCAATCAGTGCGTAGTCGTCTGTCCGATGGGTATCGACATCCGTGACGGATCCCAACTCGAATGCATCAACTGCGGTCTGTGCATCGACGCCTGCAACGAGATCATGGACAAGGTCGGGCGGCCGCGCGGCCTGATCGCTTATGATACCGATGCGGCGGTCGCTGCCCGCAATACGGGCTGCAAGCCCGAGCACCGCCTGATACGCCCCCGCACCCTCTATTACGGGCTGCTGCTCGCCGTGGTCTCAGGCTTGATGATCTGGGGCTTCAGTGTGCGAAGGGAGCTGGACGTTCACGCTCTGCGCGATCGCAGTCCGTCCTTCATCCGCTTGCACGACGGGGCCATCCGCAACGGCTATACGTTGAAGGTAGCCAACCGGTCCTTTGAACCGATGCAGGTCGACATCCGGCTCGTCGGCATCCCTGGCGTGCGTCTCAGAAGTCCCGGCAATCCGGGGACCTCAACGGTACGGGTCCGGGTCGAGCCCAACCGGGTTTCTGCTGTGCGGGTCATGGCCACCGTCCCGGTCGATCAGGTTGCCAGTGGCCGTCGGGACGCATCGTTCGAGGTCTCGGCCGGTGACGAGCATCAGGTCATTCCGACCGCCTTCTTCTATGGGGACGATCCACGATGAGCCCGCTGGAAAAACCGCCCGCACCCGCCTTCACCATCAAGGGCTGGCACGTGGCCGCGGGAGTGACGGCCTTTTTTGCCCTGGTGATCGCCGTCGACGCGAGCTTCCTGATGCTGGCCTACCGGACGTTTCCGGGTCAGGTGGCGGTCCGGCCCTATGAGGACGGTTTGATCTACAATGCCGCGTTGGAACGTCATCGAGTCCAGCAACAGCTGGGATGGCGGGCCAGTGCCGAAGCGGCTCCGCACGGTGTCGAGGTTCGTGTGCTGGATCGCGATGGCGGACCCCTGACCGGCCTGTCCCTGACCGGACTGCTGCAACGCCCGGCCACGGAGCAGGATCGCAAGACGATAACCTTCACCGAGACGGCTCCGGGCCACTATGTCGCGGCAGTGAAATCTCTGTCCGGCGCATGGGACACTCATGTTGAGGCCGTCGATTCTGATGGAAATAGCTTTGCTGCCGACCGGAGGTTGTTTTGGCCCTGACCCTCGACCAGGTCGCGGGGCCGGACCTGACCGCCTTCCTGCGGTGGGACAAGGACGGCCATGCTGGCGTTGATCTTCTGGTGCGGGGCGCGCGCTGCGCCGGCTGTATCTCGAAGATCGAACGGGCCGTGGCTGAGCTGCCCGGAGTCGCCTCGGCGCGCCTGAACCTGTCCACCGGCAAGCTGACCGTCGGCTTTCGGGAGGGCAGCGGCGATCCGGGCCGCATCATCGCTGCCGTCGACCGGCTCGGCTATCAGGCGACCCCTTATGATCCCGGGACTGCCCGGCTGGCGCATGATCGGGAGGGTCGGCAACTGATCCTGGCCCTGGCGGTGGCCGGTTTCGGGACCATGAACGCCATGATGTTCTCAGTGCCGCTCTGGGCCGGCCTGTTCGGTCAGGAACTGGGCCCGGCGACGCGGACCCTGATGATGTGGATGTCGGGCGCGGTGGCGGCCCCCTGTGCCGTCTTCTCCGGCATGCTGTTCTTCAAGTCGGCCTGGCGTTCATTGCGCGCCGGACGGGCCAATATGGATGTGCCGATCTCGATCGGGGTGATCCTGACCTTGGTCATCAGCTTTTCCGAGACTGTGCTGCACGGTCGGGACGCCTATTTCGATGCGGCGATCTCCCTGTTGTTCCTGTTGCTGATCGGGCGCTGGCTCGATCATACGCTGCGCGCCCGGGCCCGCAGCGCTGCGGGCGATCTGCTGGCGCATCAGGCGAGCGCGGCCAGTGTCGTCGACGACACTGGCCGGGAGCGATCAGTTCCGGTGGGCGAGATCCAGCCCGGCGACCGGCTGCGCATCCGCCCGGGCGAACGCATTCCCGTCGACGGCATTCTGGAATCCGGACAGGCTGTGCTCGACAACAGCCTGCTGACCGGAGAGTCCGCACCGGTAACCGTCGCCGTCGGGGCCCTGTGTCGGGCCGGAGCGCTGAACACGGTCGGTCTGCTGACTCTCAGGGCCGAGGCCCGATCCGAGGACTCGACCCTGGCCGCCATCGTCCGTCTGGTCGAGGCCGGGGCGCAGAGCCGCTCCCGCTATGTCCGCCTCGCCGACCGGGCCGCCGCCCTCTATGTGCCGGTCGTGCACACGGCGGCACTGGCGGCCTTTGTCGGCGGCTGGGCCTTTGGTCTGGACCCCCGCGAAGCCCTGATCCGCGCCGTTGCGGTGCTGATCGTCACCTGTCCCTGTGCTCTGGGACTGGCCGTTCCGGCGGTTCAGATCGCCGCCTCGTCGCGACTGTTCCGCAAGGGGGTGCTGGTCAAGTCGGGTGCGGCACTGGAGCGACTGGCCGAGGTCGACCATGTGGTGTTCGACAAGACCGGAGTCCTGACCCTGGGGCGGCCGACCCTGACCGGGGCGTCGATGGCGGATATCGTCATGGCCGCCCCTCTGGCCCGGGCGACTTCGCATCCGATGGCGCGGGCTTTGGCCCGGGCGGCGGGTGAGGGGCCGGTCGCCCTCGATGTCGTCGAACATCCCGGTCTTGGCGTCGAGGGGCTGATAGACGGCCGCCGCGCCCGTCTGGGCCGCGCCGGTTTTGTCGGTGCGTCAGATCAACCCGCCGGGGAGACCGAACTGTGGTTCAGCCTCGATAACCTGCCGCGGGTCCGTTTCCAGTTCACTGACGTCATCCGGCCGGACGCCCGCGAGACCATTGCGGCGCTTCGGGCCCGCGGCCTGTCGGTGGAGATCCTGTCCGGTGATCTCGCGCCTGCCGTCGCGACAGTCGCCGCAGCTGTCGATATCGACCATTGGCGCGCGGGTCTGATGCCGCAGGACAAGGCCGCGGCCATCGATGCCCTGACGGCCCGGGGGCGCAAGGTGCTGATGGTCGGTGATGGATTGAATGATACCGCGGCCCTGGCCCGGGCCCATGCGGCCATCGCGCCCGGTACGGCGCTGGAGGCCAGCCAGAACGCCGCCGATCTGGTGCTGTCGGGCGAGTTGCTGATGACGGTGGTGGAAGCCATTGACGTGGCCCGCTCGGCACGACGCCGGGCGCTCGAGAATTTCTCCTTTGCCGCCCTCTACAATCTGGTGGCGGCTCCGGCGGCCATGCTCGGCTTCGTCAATCCGTTGTTCGCCGCTCTGGCCATGTCGGGGTCGTCACTGGTGGTGACCCTGAACGCCTTTCGTGTTGGAGCGCGCCGGTGACCATACTGCTGTTTTTGGCACCGTTGTCGGTGATCCTCGGTCTGGTGGCCGTGGCGGCCTTTCTGTGGTCGCTGCGATCGAACCAGTACGACGATCCCCAGGGCGACGCCGCACGTATCCTGATTGATGACGACGAGGCTCCGGTCCAGCCCCGAAGCGAGGACGGCGATGAGGACATCGTGGTCCCCCCAGGTCGGTAGTCGAGGAACCTAGTCTGCGCCGTCCCCGCTTTCAGCGGTTCTGCCCAGATAGAATTTTTCGAACGCTACAATCGCGGCAATGCCGGTGAGGGCGATGGCGATGATGATCGGGTCGGCCTGAAACTTCATAACCATGAAGGCCCCCAGCACGCAGGCGTCCAGGATCAGGGCGGTCAACAGAATGGCCGCCTTGGCCTCCACGTCCTTGCGGAGCCGGCTGAACACGCCCCAGTGAACCGCCATGTCCATGACCAGATAGAAGATGACGCCCAGCGAAGCGATCCGGCTCAGATCGAAGAAGGCGGCCAGCACCGAGGCTGTGGCAGCGGTGTAAACCAGCAGGTGTCGCTGGATGTTTTCGCCCGGCAAGCCGAAATGGCTATGCGGTATCAGGCGCATCTCGGTGAGCATGGTCAGCATGCGCGACACGGCGAACAGGCTGGCCAGCACGCCAGATGCGGTCGCGATGATCGCAATCAGCACCGTCAGACGCATGCCCGTTTCACCGAGCGCCGGTCGTGCGGCCTCGGCCAGGGCATAGTTCTTCGCCGCGACGATCTGGTCGATGGTCAGGGCCGAGCCGACCGCCAGGGCGACGAGCATGTAGATGACGAAACAGATGGCGAGGGAAATGATGATGGCCCGGCCGACATTCCGCTTCGGGTCCTTCACCTCACCGCCGCTGTTGGTGATGGTGGTGAAGCCCTTGTAGGCGAGAATGGCGAGCGCGACGCCGGCCAGAAACCCGCCCGCTGACGTCGCGACCTCAACACCTCCGCTTGACGAGACGGAGGAGCGGAAAACGAGTCCGCTGACCCACAGGGCCGCGATGGCAAAGGCCGCGATCCCCCCGACCTTGAGAAAGGCCGCGACCTTCGACACACCCCCGACCACCGCATTGCCCGCGAGATTGATAACAAAGGCGAGCAGGATCAGGCTTACGGCCAGGATCGGTACTAGCAGACTGCTGTCGCCGATGCCGAAAAGCTGCAAGGTGTAGGTGCCGAAGGTTCGCGCGACGAGACTCTCGCTGATGATCATCGAAAAGGTCATCAGCAGGGCGCTGGCCCCGGTCATGACCGACCGGCCGTAGGCCTTCTGCAACACCATGGCGATGCCGCCTGCCGACGGGTATTTGTTCGATACCTTGATGTAGGTGTAGGCGGAAAATCCGCTGACAATCGCCGCGAGGACGAACGCCAGCGGAAACAGGGGACCGGCGAACTCTGCCACCTGACCGGTCAGGGCGAAGATCCCCGCGCCGATCATGACGCCGGTACCCATGGCGACGGCTCCGGCAAGGCTCAGGCTGTCCGCCTTGTATTTTTGGTGGGTTTTCAAGAACGATGCTTCCCTGTTCTGTTTGGCTCCCCGGCCAGTCAGCCAACGAAACCGGCAGAAGATTCGGCTTTCTAACCTAGGCTTACAGTCGCACAGCCCGCAACCTCAGGGCATTGGTGATCACGCTGACCGATGACAGCGACATGGCCAGCGCCGCCAGTGCCGGAGACAGCAACAGGCCGAAGCTCGGGTACAGCAGGCCGGCGGCGATCGGGATGCCCAGCGAATTGTAGCCGAAGGCAAACACCAGGTTCTGGCGGATATTGGCCATGACGGCCTTCGACAGGTGTCGGGCGCGGACGATGCCTTGCAGGTCACCGCTCAACAGGGTGACGCCAGCGCTCTCGATGGCCACATCCGAACCTGCACCCATGGCCACACCGACATCGGCAGCAGCCAGGGCTGGAGCGTCGTTGACCCCGTCTCCGGCCATGGCCACGATCCGGCCCTCGGCCCGCAGCTGTTCGACCACGCTGGCCTTGTCCTGCGGCAGGACCTCGGCCCGCACATCGTCGATGCCCAGTCGGCGCGCGACGGCCTCGGCGGTGGTGCGATTGTCACCGGTCATCATTACCAGCCGCAGCCCGGCGGCCTTCAGGGCGATGATCGCCTCGGCGGTGGTGGCCTTGATGGGGTCGGCGATCCCCAGCACACCGGCGGCCTTGCCGTCGACGGCCACGAAGATGGCGGTGGCCCCATCCTGCCGCAGGGCCTCGGCCCCGGTCTCCAGGGTCGTGACGTTGATGCCCAGCTCGCCCAGATAGCGGGTATTGCCCAGGGCCACGCGACGCCCGTCGATCAGGCCGGTGACGCCGCGGCCCACCGGACTGTCGAACTCGCTGGCTTCGGACAGGCTCAGGGACCGCTCCGTCGCCGCCCGCACGATGGCGTCGGCGAGGGGGTGTTCGCTGCCCCGCTCCAGACTGGCGGACAGGCGTAGCAGTTCGACCTCGTCAAAGCCCTCGACCGGCTGGATTGCCGTCACCGAAGGCTGGCCTTCGGTCAGGGTACCGGTCTTGTCCAGTACCAGGGTGTCGACCTTCTCGAACCGCTCCAGCGCCTCGGCGTTGCGGATCAGCACTCCGGCCTGGGCACCGCGCCCGACGCCGACCATGATCGAGATCGGCGTGGCCAGACCCAGCGCACAGGGGCAGGCGATGATCAGCACCGAGACGGCGGCGATCAGGGCGTAGGTCAGCCGCGGCTCGGGGCCGACCATTCCCCAGACGACGGCGGCCAGGATGGCCGTGATGATCACGGTCGGTACGAACCAGCCCGAGACGGTGTCGGCCAGTCGCTGGATGGGGGCCCGGCTGCGCTGGGCCTGGGCCACCATCTGGACGATCCGGGCCAGCAGGGTGTCCGCCCCGACCCGGTCGGCGCGCATGACGAAGGACCCGGTCTTGTTCAGGGAGCCCGCGACAACAGCGGCCCCAGCCTCCTTGGTAATGGGCATGGATTCGCCGGTGACCATCGATTCGTCGATGGCAACCCGGCCCTCGAGGATCTCGCCGTCGACCGGGATCTTCTCGCCGGGCCGGACCCGCAACCGGTCGCCGATTGCGATCAGGTCGAGGGTGACGTCCTCGTCGCTGCCGTCGTCGCGAACCCGGCGTGCAGTTTTAGGTGTCAGGTCCAGCAACGCCCGAATGGCACCGGAAGTCTGTTCCCGCGCCCGCAGCTCCAGAATCTGGCCGATCAGAACCAGCACGGTAATGACGGCCGCCGCTTCAAAATAGACAGGGGCGCTGCCGTCGTGTCGCAAAAAGCTTGCGGGAAACAGCCCGGGAGCCAGGACCGCCACCACGCTATAGAGCCAGGCCACGCCGACCCCCATGGCGATCAGGGTGAACATGTTGAGGTTGCGGGTTTGCAGCGAAGCCCAGCCCCGCTGGAAGAACGGCCAACCTGCCCAGAGAACCACCGGCGTTGCCAGCACCAGCTGAATCCAGTTGGAAGTCTGACCCGCCGCGAGCGCGTGAAGATTGGTCAGGTGCGCACCCATCTCCAGCGCGAACACCGGCAGGGTCAGGGCCAGTCCGACCCAGAAGCGCCGGGTGAAGTCGATCAGCTCATGGTTCACCGGCGCTTCGGCCGATACCATTTCCGGCTCGAGGGCCATGCCGCAGATCGGGCACGATCCCGGACCTTCCTGACGAATTTCCGGGTGCATGGGGCAGGTGTAGATCGTCCCGGGGATCGCCGCCGGTTCAACCCGTTCGCCGAGGTATCGCTCCGGGTCCGCCACGAATTTGCCCTGGCACCCTGCCGAGCAGAAGAAATAATCCTGGTCTGAATGGCTCGCCGTGTGCGGCGTCGCCGCCGGATCAACCGTCATGCCGCAGACGGGATCGGTCACCGTCGTGTTTGAACCCTGTGTCCCGGACGAGCAGCAGCTGTGCCCGGAATCGTGTGCGTGAGGGGTTGCGGGCTTAGCCATGGCGTATCTCCCTGTCTGACCGTCAGCGATATATACCCAAGGGGGGTATAGTGCAATATGCCCCTATGGGGTATAGGTGGGTTTCAATTCAGGAGGCCTGTGATGCAGAGCGAAACCAAGCCGAAGGTGATCAATCGTCTCAGCCGGATCGAAGGTCAGGTGCGCGGCATTGGTCGCATGGTCGAGGAGGATCGCTACTGCGTCGATATCCTGACCCAGGTGCAGGCCGTGAAGGCCGCGCTCCATCGGGTCGAAAGTGAAATCCTCAAGGATCACCTCGACCACTGTGTGATGCAGGCAATGACTGGCGAGGATCCCGCTGACCGTCGGGCCAAGGCGAGCGAACTGATCGAACTTCTGTCCCGTACAGCGCGATAGATTGCGCGCCATCCTAGTTCCGGCGGGCGCGATACAGGGCCCAGTCCCGTGCCAGCCGGATCCACAACAGGATAATGCCGGTGACCACGATGCTCAGGGTCAACAGCGTGGCGACAATGATCAGGGGATGGTTGAAGTCTTCCCCGTTCTCCAGGTCCATGATGTGCAGGCGCCAGAAGAAGTCGTAGAAGCGCCAGACAGCCGATCGCCGGGTCAGGACCTCACCGGTCTCGGGCGACAGATAGAAGGTGGTCCGTTCGGTGTCGGAGAAGTCGACCCGCCAGATCGGCCCCTCGCGACCGGTTTCCTGTGGGGCCTCGGGAAGTAGCCGGGCCTCTCCCGGTACGCCGGTCCCGGTGTAGGCTGACGCCGCCAGTCTTGATGCCTCGCCGGCCTCCAGCGCCCCGAAGGGGGTTCCGGTGACGGCGGAAACGGTGACCGGATCGCCCTCGACGGGCGTCAGGACCCAGGCCGGCCCCCGCGCAGTGGATCGAAGTTCAGCCTTGGTTGGTACAAGATCCAGGGCTCCTGCGACCTCGGGCAGGGCTCGAACTGTACCCAGTACCAGCGGCACCGGAGTCTGCTCCCGAACATGATGCTCGCTGCGCACGGTCTCGATCGGGATCGCCGTCATTACCAGACCGCCCGCGACCCAGAACAGAACCTGGATACCGACGACCAGGGCGATCCATTTGTGAAGCTGGGTCGACAGACGAAGGAGTTTCATATGGTGCGATTCCGGAACGGATAGCTAAAGGACAGCCCATGTGAGGCGTACAGCCGGGATTGTGGCATGCGCGGTATGTGTGAGTCATTCGCAGAGACAGGCGGCCCCGGACCTTTTGCCGTTCCGGATCGTTTGTCGCCGCCTCGTGTCATCACGACAGGATCAGCTTATGGATCGACAGACTTTGGTGCGGCATCCCCTGCACGGGTCACAATATCCAGAGTGGCCTTGAGATAGGCGTGACGCTCCTGGAGCGAGGGCAGGGATTCGGATACAAACGTCAGACGGGCCGCGGCCGAGGCCTGCTCCCTGATGCGTTCCAGCAACTCGGTGCCGGCCCGGGTCAAAGACAGGGTCTTGATACGGCGGTCCACCTCATCCCGTTTCCGGACGACGAGGTCTTTTTCCTCAAGAAAATCAACCAATCTTGTGATTGTCGTTGGTGACCTTTGAAGTGAGTTCGCCAGGCTGGTTTGTGAAATACCGGTGTCACCCGCCTCGCCAATCTTGCCCAGGGCGAAGGCGGTGATGACGTCGACGAATCCACTTGGACCCTTGACCTGGAACAGGCCCGCAACCGCGATCGACAGTGCGGAAATGGTCCAGAAGAAATCCAGCGCTTCAGATGTGACGGATTCGCACATCAACGGTTCTTCGGCCCCGGAATGCCGGGGTGCTTCAGATATGTGATTCATTGAATCGTTCTCCCGTGAAACGATTTACCACGTTCCGTTGCGCAATGGGCAACAGGAAACGGCTTCTCACAATCCTACACTATTTCACCAACCAGTCAGGCGAGTGTTGGGTTTCCTTCGTATTGCCGGGGCATGTTGCACCGATGGGGTCTCAATCGAGGACTGCGCCGTTCGAAGCAATGATCTCGGAATAGAGCAGGCCCGAGTCCTTGATCGTTCGCTCCTGGGTCAGGAAGTTGACGTGAGTGATGCCGAAGCGCTTCGAATAGCCTAGGGACCATTCCAGATTGTCGAGCAGGGACCAGGCCATATAACCGCGCACATCAACGCCCTTGCCGATGGCGTCGTGCACCGCTTTCAGGTGGTTCTTCAGATAGTCGACCCGTAGAGGGTCCTGTACCCGGCCGTCGATGGCGTGGGGCGGATCGTACCAGGCCGAGCCATTCTCGGTGATATAGATCGGCGTGTCGCCATAGGTGTCCTTCATCCACACCAGGGTGTCGGTCAGAGCCGGAGGGAAGACCTCCCAGCCGGTTTCGGTGTGGGCATGCTGGACCTGTTTCACTGGCGTGGCGCGGATCGGCCAAGCATCGGGATCGTTCTTGGGAACCGAGCGCGTGTACCAGTTGAGGCCAACGAAATCGATCGGCTGGGCGATCAGGTCGAAATCCTCCGCCGGCCACTCCTTCCAAGCCTCGCCGAAGACTTCGGCCAGCTCCGTCGGGTAGCGCTTCTTGAAGACAGGGTCGAGGTACTGGCGGTTCATCTGGGCGTCGGCGCGCATCCGTGCGGCCTCGTCCTCGGGCCGGTCGCTGGACGGGTATTTCGGCTCGATGTTCACCACCAGGCCGATCTCGTGCTTGCCGACCTCGCGGTAGCGTTTTACTGCCGCCCCGTGACTGCGCAGCAGATTGTGCGAGGCGATCACCGCCTCGAAGGCGCTCTTGTGGCCGGGGGCCAGGGCCCCGTGCAGATAGCCGCCGTCGACCACGACCCACGGTTCGTTCAGCGTGGCCCATTTCTTCACCCGCCCGTCGAATTTTTCAAACAGGACCTGACCGTAGTCGGCGAACCAGTCGGCAATGTCAGGATTGAGCCAACCGCCGCGGTCGTCGAGGGCCGCGGGCAGGTCCCAGTGATAGAGGGTGCATAGCGGCTCGATTCCGGCCTCAAGCAGGCCGTCGATCAGGCGATCATAGAAGTCCAGCCCTTTGGCGTTCACCGTGCCGCGGCCATCGGGCATGACCCGGCTCCATGACACGCTGAACCGGTAGGCTTGGAGGTTGAGGCGCTTCATCACCTCAATGTCTTCGCGCCAGCGATTGTAATGGTCGCAGGCCACGTCACCAGTGTCCCCGTCCTTCATCATGCCCGGTGTGTGGCTGAATCGATCCCAGATGGATGCTCCGGCCCCATCGGCCATGGATGAGCCCTCAATCTGGTAGGCCGCCGTGGCCGCGCCCCAAAGAAAATTGTCTGGAAACTGATACTTGGCGGTCATGGAGTAGGGCCTCGTACATAATCTTGGGCGGACGTTGAGCAATAGAAAAACGGGTCGATGTGGAGACGAAGGTCGGTAAGACCCGCCTCCGTGTGGCGAAACTACGGCACTTGCAGGGCGTGTGGCTAGTGTGTCATGTAATCGGTTACATGGTTTTGGTGGACGGATCTCCGACAAGGGGACCGGGACCACCTTCGCTGTTGGGAGGAAGACTGTGACGCCAGCCGGCGACCTTTTTCATTATGCGGGCCTGCGCCTGTGAAGGCCGCCACGATTCGTGACGTGGCCGAGCGCGCGGGTGTCTCCGTGGCCTCGGTTTCGCGCGTGCTGAACGGTGCCGATCCGGTCTCGGATGCCACGCGAGCCCGGGTGCTCGAGGCTTCGACGGCTCTGCAATACGTTCCCCACAGCGGTGCACGCAGCCTGTCGACCAGCCGCACCCAGACGGTCGGGGTGATCCTGCCCGACCTTTACGGTGAGTTCTTTTCCGAACTGATCCGCGGCATGGACGTGGCTGCGCGAGTCCATGGCTATCATCTGATTGTCTCCAGTTCACACGACGATGCCGACGAAGCTGCAGCTGCCATCCGTTCGATGCGTGGCCGGGTCGATGGTCTGATCGTCCTG
This sequence comes from uncultured Brevundimonas sp., assembly GCF_963974615.1. GTDB lineage: Bacteria > Pseudomonadota > Alphaproteobacteria > Caulobacterales > Caulobacteraceae > Brevundimonas. The sequence continues at coordinate 52,543 of NZ_CAXBDH010000007.1, read as the reverse complement.
TCACCCCACCTGGACGCAACCGAGTTGACTGCCAGCCTGGCCGGGCGGCTGCCGGTGTTGTTGATGAATGGCGGGGCCAGGGACGCCGGTCGTCCATCGGTGGTGGTTGATAATTTTGGTGGTGCTGTCGCGGCGGTCGGGCATCTGCTGGCCACGGGTCGACGCCGTATCGCCCATGTCGCCGGTCCGGCCGGGAACCTTGAGGCCGAGGCCCGGCTGGCCGGCTATCTGGAAGCGATGACGCGGGGCGGACTGACGCCGATCGTGATCGAGGGAGATTTTACCCAAGCCTCAGGACACCGGGCCGGAACGGTCCTGGCTGACCTTGTGAACCGACCCGATGCTGTCTTCGCCGCCAATGACATGATGGCGATCGGTGCCATGCTGGCCCTGCAGGAAGCGGGTGTCCGCTGTCCTGAAGACCTGGCAATGGTGGGCTTTGATGACGTGCCGCTCGCCGAACTCGTGCGCCCGGCACTGACCACGCTCAGAATTCGCATCGTCGACACAGGCCGCAATGCTCTCGAGCGGCTCGTTCGCATTATCGAATCCGCAGGCTCGGACGTCGCCGACACTGCCTGCGAAGTCGTCCGGCCAGAGCTGGTCGTTCGGTCATCCAGCGATCCGGCGATCCAATCCACGCTGCAGGACAGGGCATTTCGCACCATTCCTGCGGATGACGTCAATCAAGGGGGAAACCACAATGACTAGACCCACGTCTCATTATCTCGGCGGCGTATCCGCTCTGGCGGTTGCAATCTCGCTTGCCTTTACAGGATCCGCTGTTGCGCAGGTTGCATCGGCGACCCTGCGGGGAACTGTTTATGATGGTCAGCAGGTTGAGGCTGGCGGTTCTGTTACGGCGACTGAAATCTCGACGGGGTATGTCACTCGCGGCCGGATCGGGTCAGACGGGAACTATGTCCTGACGGGTCTGCGTCCGGGCAGTTATCGCATCGACGTCGCCGCCACCGACGGCCACTCGACATCCGATAGTGTTACCCTGGCCCTGGGCCAGGTTGGTACGCTGGATCTCGATGTCGGTATCGTGACGACAGCGAGCACGCCCGGTGCCACCCGACTCGAGGACATCGTCGTCACCGGACGGCGAGTGTTTGAGGTGCGGACACCCGAGGTTGCCACCAACGTCAGCCAGGTGCAGATCAACAATCTTCCGCAGATCAGCCGCAACTTCCTGAATTTCGCGGCCCTCGCACCGGGCGTGCGGGTCACGGAAGGGGAGACCGAGCGGACCATTTCAGCGGGTGGTCAGGGCGCGTCGGCAATCAACGTCTTCATCGACGGCCAGAACCAGAAATCGACAATCATCGACGGTGGCGTGGCCGGTCAGGACGACAGCCGCGGCAACCCGTTCCCGCAGGCGGGTATCCAGGAATTCCGGGTCATCAGTCAGAATTTCAAGGCGGAATACGAGCAAGCCTCGTCCTCGATCATCACCTCGGTGACCCGCTCGGGCACCAATGAGTTCACCGGGGACGCCTTCATTACCTACCAGAACCAGGACTGGATCGCCCAGGACAGCTTCGCCCGGGAGCGGGGCGAGCCCCGGGTGGATCTCAAGCGGGTGCAATATGGCTTTTCCGTCGGTGGTCCGATCATTCAGGACCGTCTGCACTTCTTCGGGGCCTATGAACGCAAGGACGAGACCCGGTCGAATACGGTGGTGCTGAATAGCGCAGCCTATGCCAGCCTGGTCGGTGCCGACACCGGCACGTTCGCCGCTCCGTTTGAGGAAGACCTGTTCTTCGGCAAGCTGTCCTGGTCGATCGACGACCGTCAGCGCCTCGATATCAGCGCCACCTATCGCAATGAGGCGGATATCCGTGATTTCGGCGGGACCAATGCCTATTCACGAGCCAATCAGATCAACACCGACACCCGCTCGGTGAACATCCGGCACCAGTACAATGGAGACCGGTTCCTGAACGAGGCCTCGGTCGACTATTTTGAGTACAACTATAATCCGACGGCGCTGAACTTTTCAGACTACGGCCGGTCCTATGTCATCTTCCGCGACAACTGCCCTGACGGCGATCTCCCCACCGCGACGTGTCCGGTGCCCGTCGGTTTCCAGTACAATGTCTATAATCGCCAAGACTATGTGTTCAACACTGGTGGCCAGAGTAACAATCAGGACATCCGCCAGCGTAGCTGGACGTTCAAGGATGACCTGACCTTCAGCGACATCGAGTGGCACGGCCTTCATACGTTGAAGATGGGTGCCAAATTTTCCGCCCAAAATATGTATGTGAACAAACAGTTCGGCCGAAACCCACAGTTCATCTTTGATGTAGACGCCCGCCCGGAAATCAACGGCAGCACCTCGATTCCGGTCATGGTCTCGCTGGGGGCCTATGTGCCGCCGGCCGACGTCAACAACAATGTGGTCGGCCTCTACGTTCAGGACGACTGGCAGGTCACCGACAAGCTGGAGCTCAATCTTGGCCTGCGCTGGGATTATGAAGACAATGCCGTCAACAACGATTACCGGACCCCGGACAGCATTCGCAACATGCTGGCCGCGATCCAGAATCTGCCGGGGTACGATTTCCCGTCCTATTTCAACTACACGGACTATATCACCGACGGTCGGGACGCGTTTACCGGGGCGTTCCAGCCGCGGATCGGTTTCTCGTACGATGTCTATGGCGATGAACGGACGGTGATCTTCGGCGGGGCCGGTCGCTATTATGACCGGGTCGGGTTCAACTTCGCCTTCGACGAGCGCTTCAAGCCCTTCCAGTTCAACAAGGAAATCTTCTTCTCCGTCGCCGGCGGAGCCCATGGCGGGGTCAATACCGTGGCCTGGAATCCGAGCTATCTGACCCCGGCGGGTCTCGATCCGCTGCTGGCGGCGACGCCGGGGGCGGGCGAGGTCTTTCTGCTGAACAATAACATGGAGCCGCCCCGGACCGACCAGTTCAACCTCGGCGTTCGCCAGAAGTTCGGCCAGTTCCAGACCGCACTGACGTTCGCCTATGGCAAGTCCGCCAACCTGTTCGCCTGGTACATTGCCAATGCCGGATCCGAGACCGGTGACCGGTTCTCCGGCCCGACGCCGACCTCGGTCGGCTATCCGGAGTTCCGCAACCTGATTTTCTTCGGCAACAACGACGCTGAACAGACCTTCAAGGCTATGTATCTGACGGTCGACAAGCCGTTCGATACGGCCAGCAACTGGGGCATGTCATTCACCTACACGCTGTCCGATGCGAAGCGGAACGGCAGCCGCGACAACGGCATTGCCGGGTTCGATTTCGACTATAATCGCCCCGGCCTGTCTCCCACGTTCCCGACCAACCAGGATGAGCGGCACCGGATCGTGGCCTCGGCGATCGTCGGCCTGCCGATGGAGTTTCGCTTGTCGGGTATTCTCACTCTCGGGTCGGGTCTGCCTTATCATCAGTGGGCCTGCCCGACAGCGAGCAATCCGGACGTCTGTTGGAACGGCGGCCGACCGGAGAAGTATAATTTCATCATTCCCAACGCCTGGGCCTACCGTCAGCTGGACCTGCGTCTGACCAAGGAATTCCAGGTCTGGGGCGGGGATTCTGTTGAGTTGATCCTGGATGCGATCAACGTGTTCAATTTCAAGAACTACAACGGCTTCGAGCAATGCCTGTGTTCAACTGAGTACGGAGATCCCCGGTCCCAGTTCCTGCCGACCCGCAGCTTCCAGGTTGGCCTGCGCTATCGCTGGTAAGTTCCTGAGCCTGACGGCCGCCCTTCGTTTCCGGACGGAGGGCGGCCAACTTTTCTGTTTTTGTCCTGAATTGCGTATGAGGTTGTGCCCATGGATCGTCGTCGATTTCTGATGGGTTCGGCCGCTGCGGGCGGGGCGCTTGTGGCCTTGGCCGGTTGTCTCGGCATTGCCGGGCGCGTTCCCGTTACCGGACGCCGGGTCGACCCCGAAATCGACGAGCTTCAGGAACGGACGTTCCGCTGGTTCCAGCGTGTCACCACTTCCGCCAACGGTCTGACACCGGACCGTTGGCCGAGTGAATCCTTCTCTTCGGTCGCCGCCGTAGGATTTGCCCTGACCTGCTGGCCGGTCGGCGTGGGTCGCGGCTGGATCACCCGGGATGAAGCGCGCCAGCGTACCCTGACCACCGTCCGCTTTTTCCACGACGCCCCCCAGGGGCCACAGGCAACTGGTGTCACCGGCTACAAGGGCTTCTTCTATCATTTTCTCGACATGGAGACTGGTCACCGTTTCGGTCAGACCGAGCTGTCCACGGTCGACACTGCTCTGTTGCTGGCGGGTATGCTGTTCGTGGCCCGCTGGTTTGACGGCGACCATCCTGACGAGGTCGAGATCCGGAACAGGGTCCAGGCCATCTATGACCGGGTCGAATGGGACTGGGCCGTCGTGCGGCCGGACCGGATATCCATGGGCTGGCATCCCGAGACCGGATTCATCCCGGCCGACTGGCATGTCTACAACGAAGGCATGATCGTGCTGCTGTTGGCCTTGGGCAGTCCGACCCATCCGGTGGCTCCATCGGTCTGGACCGAGTGGTGCTCGGTCTATGACCAGAGCTGGACCGAGCATTGGGGGCCGGCCCATCTGCATTTCCCGCCGCTGTTCGGGCACCAGTACAGCCACATGTTCGTCGATTTCCGTGGCATCCGTGACGCCTGGATGCGGACGAAATCGGCCGAGATCGGCGCGTTCGACTATTTCGAGAACAGCCGTCGGGCGGTGCAGGGTCAACGGCAGTACGCGATCGACAATCCGATGGGCTGGGCCGGCTATTCCGCCGAGGTCTGGGGCCTGACGGCCTGCGACGGCCCCGGTGATTTCAAGACGGTGATCGGGGGCCGGGAGCGGGAGTTCTTCAGCTATTCGGCGCGAGGCCCCGGGGATCGCGATGACGGCACCCTGGCCCCCACGGCGGCGGCGGCTTCCCTGCCGTTCGCGCCAGAAGCGGTGACCGCCTGCGTCAAGGCGATGAAGGCGCGCTACGGTCAGGTGATCTACACCGAGTACGGCTTCCTCGATGCCTTCAACCTGACCCTGACAGAGGCTCATCCCGCCCTGCTGCACGGTCGCATCGTACCGGGCGTCGGCTGGGTCGACCGGGACTACCTCGGGATCGACCAGGGGCCGATTGTGGTCATGACCGAGAACCACCGGTCGGACCTGGTTTGGCGCGCTATGCGCGGCGAACCGAACCTGATCCGGGGCCTGAAGCGCGCGGGCTTCTCGGGCGGCTGGCTGGACCGTGCATGACGTTGCTGCGGCCAGACCGCCGCGCGACGCTGGGCCTGCTGGCCGGAGGCGCAGTCGCGGCCTGTTCGTCGCGCGCCGATGGCATCACCCGGCTGCGCTTCTGGGCCATGGGCAATGAGGGCAGCAATGTCCCGCAGCTGATTGCTGTGTTCGAACAGTTGAACCCCGGCATACGCGTCGAGGTCCAGCCCCTGCCGTGGACGGCGGCGCACCAGAAGTTGCTGACGGCCTATGCCGGGGATTCGCTGCCGGACGTCAGCCAGATCGGCAACACCTGGGTGTCGGAGATGGCAGCCATCGGGGCCCTGTCACCGACGCCGGCCGCCGCAGCCGACCTGCTGACGGACCAGTTCCCGGCGGTGCTGGAGACCAATGAGATCGGCGGGCGGGCCATGGCCACGCCCTGGTATGTCGACACCCGTCTGATCTTCTACCGGACCGACATGCTGGCCCGGGCCGGTCACGAGGCGGTGCCGCCGACTTGGGCCGAGTGGAAGCGCGCCATGCACGACGTGAAACGGGTGGCCGGGGCGGGCAATTACGCGATCCTGATGCCGGTCAATGAGTTCGAACAGCTGCTGACCTTCGGCCTGCAGGGCGACGAGGCGCTACTGCGCGACGAGGACACGCGCGGTAATTTCGCCAGCCCGTCCTTCATCGCCGCCCTGGCCTTCTACAAGAGTCTGTTTGACGAGGGGCTGGCTCCGCTGGTGTCGGCCACCCAGATCTCCAACGTCTGGATCGAGTTCGCGCGCGGCTATTTCAGTTTCTATTTCTCCGGCCCCTGGACCATCGGCGACTTCAAGGCGCGCCTGCCGCCCGAGACGCGCTGGATGACCACGGGCGTGCCCGGCCCAACCGGTCTGGGGGCCTCGGCTCCGGGAGGCTCGTCATTGGCCGTGTTCCGCGCCTCGCCGTATCAGGAGGCGGCGTGGAAGCTGGTGCGCTACCTGTCAGAGCCGGCGGTTCAGGCCCGCTTCAATGCCATCACCGGCAGCCTGCCGGCCCGGCAGAGCGCCTGGTCGGCTCCCGCCGTCGCGGGCGACCCCTATATTGCGGCCTTCAAAGGCCAGCTGGCCCGCGCCCGGGCGGTGCCCAAGGTGCCCGAGTGGGAGCGGATCGTCACGGAAATGCAGATCGTCGCCGAGCGTATGGTGCGGGGCGAATATACGCCCGAAACTGCCGGGGCCGAGATCAACCGTCGGGCTGACCGGCTGCTCGAGAAGCGACGCTGGATGATCGAGCGGGACCGGGTGTCGTGATGGCGCAACCGGTGACAGCGCCCCATGTCGCGACGCGGCATCGCCAACGGACAGCCTGGGGCTTTATCGCTCCGGCCCTGATCGCCATTGCCGTCTTCTTCGTCGTGCCGGTGGTTTCGGCCATGTTTCTAAGCCTGACCGATTTTGACATCTATGCCCTGGCCGATCTGAAGAACCTGCGCTTCGTCGGCGGGCAAAATTACGAGCGGCTGCTGACTAATCCGCTGTTCTGGGGGGCGATGCGCAACACGGTTGTGTTCGCCGTCATCGGCGTGCCCCTGACCATCGCCGCCTCGCTGGGGGCCGCGGTCATCCTGCATGCGCGGGTGGTGAAGTGGCGGCCAATCTGGCGGGTGATGTTCTTCGCCCCTTATGTCACCACCCTGGTGGCCACGGCGGTGCTGTGGAACTATCTGCTGCACACTCGTTATGGTGTGATCAATTGGGCGGTGACCAGTGTCGGCCTGCCCGCCGTCGACTGGCTGGGCAGTCCAGCAACTTCGATTCCGGCCATCCTGATGTTCGTGGTCTGGAAGACGTTCGGCTACAATATGCTGATCTTTCTGGCGGTGCTGCAGACGGTGCCGGACGATCTGTATGAGGCCGCACGGATCGACGGGGCGGGACCGTGGAAGTCGTTCCGGCACGTCACCCTGCCGGCCATCGCCCCGACCCTGCTGCTGGTCAGCATCATCTCGGTGGCGGGCTTCTTCCAGCTGTTCGCCGAACCCTATGTGATGACCCAGGGCGGCCCCGCCCAGAGCACGGTGACGGTGCTCTACTTCATGTACGAAGAAGGCTTCAAATGGTGGAACCTAGGCTCCGCCAGCGCGGTCGCCGTCATCCTGTTCCTGTGCATCTTCGCGGTGACCCTGGTGCAGCTTTGGGTGTCGCGCCGACTGGGGGTCGAGACATGAGGTTTCGCCCGAAGACGATCCTGTTGAATTTCGCCGTGGCGGTCATTGCCCTGCTGGTGCTGTTCCCCCTGGCCTGGATGGTGTCGGTCAGCTTCATGTCGACCGGTGAGGCGGCCAGTTTCCCGCCGCCGCTTCTGCCCCGGGTCTGGACGCTGCAGCATTACCGCGACCTGTTCGTGACCCAGGGCATGGGACGCTACCTCTGGAACAGTTTCGCCCTGGCCACCTTGGCCACGATCCTCGCCCTGGGGTTCACCGTGCCGGCCGGCTATGCCTTCGCCAAATTGAACTTCAAGGGGCGGGACCGACTGTTCCAGCTGATGATCGGAGCCCTGGTCATTCCGGCCCAGATCGGCACCCTGCCGTTGTTCCTGATGCTGAAGTCGGTCGGGCTGGTGAACACCTACGCCGGGGCGCTGGTGCCGTGGCTGGCCTCGATCTTCGGCCTGTTCCTGGTGCGGCAGTATTCGCTGTCGATTCCCGACGAGATGCTGGAGGCGGCGCGTATCGACGGGGCCAGCGAGGGGCAGATCTTCCGTCGCGTGGTCCTGCCGACCTTGCAGCCGATCGTGGTGACCCTGGGACTGTTTGTCTTCCTCGGCAGCTGGAACGATTTCCTGTGGCCCCTGATCGTGCTGACCGACCAGTCGCACTACACCCTGCCGGTGGCGCTGGCCGCCCTGTCGCGTGAGCATGTGCAGGACATCGAGATGATGATGGCCGGGGCCGTGATCACTGTGGCCCCGGTGCTGATCCTGTTCCTGGCCCTGCAGCGCTACTACATCCGCGGCATGCTCGCGGGCAGCGTGAAGGGCTAGGGCGGACATGGGAATCCTGCGTGTCCTGACCAGTTTGCTGATGGCCTTGGCCCTCGCCGGAGCCGCCCGGGCCCAGACGATGGAGACGCTGGACTCCTTCGACTCCTTGATGCCGTGGACGGCCGACGCCTCGACCGATGTGTCGTCGGCGATCACGACGGTGCCGGGCCATGACGGTCGGGCCATGCGGCTCACCTATGACTTCAACGGGCACTCAGGTTATGCCTTCGCTGCTCGGTATATTGATCTGAATACACCAGACAATTATGAGATTAGTTTCTGGCTTCGCGGCGCGATGCGCCCCAATACACTGGAGGTCAAATTCGTCGATGCCTCGGGCGAGAATGTCCACTGGCGGCGCATTGAACGCTTCGAGGCGACCGGTGACTGGACCCGCTACACGATCAAGAAACGTCAGATCGTCCGGGCCTGGGGACCGGACCCGGACCCCGCCTTCCGCGGGGCCGCGCGTATCGAATTCGTGGTTACGGCCGGGGAGGGTGGATCGGGATTCATCGAGCTGGACCAGTTGGAACTGCATGCCCTGCCGCCGGAGCCCGACACGTCACCCCGGCCGATCGCGACCGCATCGAGCCAGGAGGGTAACGCCGTTGCGTCAGCGAGCATCGATGATGATCCGGGCAGCGTGTGGCAGTCGACGGCTTCGGGTGATCAATGGTTGATTCTCGACCTTGGTTACGAACGGGAGTTCGGCGGCCTGACCCTGCGCTGGACCGAAGGGCAGGCGGCGTCCGACTATGCGGTTCTGGCCTCGTCCGACGGGCAGGGTTGGCGTGAAATGACCCGGGTGTCGGACGGTGACGGGGGCACGGACTGGCTGCGGTTGCCGGAAGCTTCGGCCCGGTATCTGAAGCTGGACCTGAGGGTGGGGCCCGGACCGACCTATGGACTGAAATCGGTTGAAATCGAGCCGCTGGCGTTTGGGGCCACGGCGACCGCCTTTGTCACCACTGTGGCCGGCGAGAGTCGTCGCGGCCTCTATCCGCGCGGCTTCGTCGGTGAACAACCCTACTGGACCCTGGTCGGGGTCGACGGCGGCGGCGAGAGCGGACTGATCGGCGAGGACGGGGCCATCGAACTGCGGCGCGGCGGTCCGTCGATCGAGCCCTTCGTGCTGGACAACGGGCGACTGGTGACGTGGGCGGATGTCGAAATCAGCCAGTCGCTTCGGGACGGATATCTGCCGATTCCGACGGTGACGTGGATAGGGGAAGGTTGGACGCTGGCGACGAGCGCCATCGCGGACGGCACGCCGGAAGCGGCCCAGCTGTATGGCCGGTACGTCCTGACCAACAGGTCGAACCGGCCACGGACCCTGACCCTGGCGCTAATGGCGCGACCGTTTCAGGTCAACGGCCCGGTGCAGTTCCTGACTACGCCCGGCGGTGTCGGCCCGATCCGGCAGGTCGACTGGGCGGGCGGTGCGCTGGTCCTGAACGATGCCATTCGGATTCACAGTCTGGGCCGGGCCGACGCCGTCGCGGTTTCGGATTTCCAGGCCGGTGCCGACCCCCAGAGCCTGCTTGCTAACGCTGCGCGGCACCGATCGCCGCGCGAACGGTGGGTCGAATCCGACACGGAGCTGGCCGCGGGGGCCCTGCTGTACGAGGTGACCCTCCAGCCGGGACAGGTGCGCACCTTCGGATGGACGACGCCTCTGTCCGGCGGCCCCATCGACCTGATCGAGCCCTCGGCCGGAGTGCTGCTGCAGTTGGTTGAGGACCGTGTCGCCTCCGTCTGGCGCGAAAAGCTGGACCGTTTCGATCTGATCCTCCCGCTCGAGGTCGAACGGATCGAGGACGTCATGCGATCCTCTCTGGCCCAGATCCTGATGTCGCGGCAGGGGCCGGTCCTGCAACCGGGCACACGCAGCTATAACCGCAGCTGGATCCGCGATGGCGCTATGATGGCCGAGGGGTTGAACCGGCTGGGTCACGCCGATCTGTCAGCCGACTATCTGCGCTGGTTCGCGCCGCTGGTATTCGACAACGGCAAGGTGCCCTGCTGCGCTGATGCGCGTGGGGCCGATCCGGTGCCTGAGAACGACAGCCACGGCGAGTTCATTTTTCTGGCCGCCGAGACATATCGCTACACGCATGACGAGGCCCTGTTGTGCGAGGTTTGGCCGCAGGTGCAGGGGGCGGTTGCTTATATGGACGACCTGAGGGCCTCGACCCGGACTGCCGCGTTCCAGACCGAAGACAGGCGTCACCTGTTCGGGCTGCTGCCGCCGACGATCAGTCACGAGGGCTATTCGGACCGGCCCGCCTACAGCTACTGGGACGATTTCTGGGGCCTGCGTGGCTATCGCGACGCCGCCTTCATCGCTGACACCATGGGCGACCCGGTTGCCGCTGCCCGCATTCGGGCTTCGGAGGCTGAGTTTCGTACTGACCTGACGGCCTCGATCACGGCGACGGCACAGGTGTACGGCATCGACTGGATCGCCGGGGCCGCCGATCGGGGTGATTTTGATGCGACCTCGACCACCATCGCCCTGTCGCCGGGCGGGCTGATTGATGACCTGCCACAGAACCTGCTGACGGGGACCTTTGACAAATGGTGGCTCAATTTCACCGCGCGGCAAGAGAACCGCATCGCCTGGAAGGACTACACCCCCTACGAGCTGCGCAACGTCGGGGCCCTCGTGCGACTGGGGCGGCGCGAGGACGCGCTGCGGGCACTGGACTTCTATTTCGCTGACATGCGACCGGCCGCATGGAACGGCTGGGCCGAGGTCGTAGGCCGCGACGCGCGCGAGCCGCGGTTCATTGGCGACATGCCTCACGCCTGGATCAGTTCGGACTATATCCGCTCGGCCCTCGATTTGCTGGTCTATGAACGTGATCGCGACCATGCGCTGGTGCTGGCGGCGGGGGTGCCGACCCGTTGGCTGGAGACAGAAGCGGGCGTCGGCGTTCGCGGCATTCGCACCTCTTGGGGCCCGGTCGGCTATCGCTTCCGTAGCGAGGGCCGGACCTATGTTCTGACGATCGAACCGGGGGCGACGCCGCCGGGCGGCTATGCCGTGCAATGGCCATCGGGCGAGACGCCGCCGGCGCGGGTGCGCATCGACGGTCGCGCGGCCGAATGGTCGCGGGGCTGGCTAGCCATTCCGGCCGATGCCCGTCGTATCGAGATGCGCTGAAACGTCAGGGGCGCGGAAAGGCGTTTCCGTCGGTACCGAACAGGTGGGCCTGGTCGGCGGCAACATGCAGGGTCAGGTGGTCGCCGGTCTTGGGGCGGACCGTGCCCGACAGCTGCACCGTCAGGGTTTCGGCCAGACCGGAATAGGTCAGATAGGCGAAGGTGGTGTTGCCGAGCGTCTCGACGAAGACCGCCTCGGCGGTGATGGGCGAGCCCGGCTCAGTCAGACCCAGCTGTTCCGGTCGCACACCCAGGGTGACCCGGTCGCCCGCCTTGCCCGAGGATGCGTCGACCGCGACCGTGACGATGTCCCCGGCCTCCGTTCTGACGGTGGCGCTGCGGGCCAAGTTCTCGACCAGTTCGGCCGGGATCAGGTTCATCTTCGGACTGCCGATGAATTCGGCCACGAACAGGTTCCGTGGATGTTCGTACAGATCCATCGGGGCCCCGACCTGTTCGATCACGCCGGCGTTGAGCACGACAATCCGGTCGGCCAGGGTCATGGCCTCGATCTGGTCGTGGGTGACGTAGATCATCGTCGTCTTCAGCTCCTCGTGGAGCCGGGCGAACTCGTACCGCATCTTCACGCGCAGCGCGGCGTCCAGGTTGGAGAGGGGCTCGTCGAACAGGAAGACCTGCGGTTCGCGGACGATGGCGCGGCCGATGGCCACTCGCTGGCGCTGACCGCCGGACAGGGCCTTGGGCTTGCGGTCGAGATAGTCGGTGATGTTGAGGACCGTCGCCGCGGCCCGGACCCGCCGGTCGATCTCGACCTTGTCGGCCTTGGCGATCTTCAGGCCGAAGGCCATGTTCTCGTAGACGCTCATGTGCGGATAGAGGGCGTAGGACTGGAACACCATGGCGATGCCGCGGTCGGACGGCGACAGGTCGTTGACCACCCGACCGTCGATCTCGAGGGTGCCGCCGCTGAGGTCCTCCAGTCCGGCGATGGTCCGCAGCAGGGTGGACTTGCCGCAACCCGAAGGGCCGACGAAGACCACGAACTCGCCGTCGGCGATGTCGAGGTCGATGCCGTGCAGGACTTCGACAGCCCCGAAGCTCTTTTTCACTCCGGTCAGCCGGACGTCCGCCATGCTTCAAGCCCCGATCATTTCACCGCCTTAGCGTAACCGGTTACAGGTCGGGATCAATGGGGGGGAAACAGCAAGTGCGTCCGGAGGCGGCCGGTGACTATTTTGTTCGGTGATCTTGAACCGGCGACGGCGAGGTCCAGTCGGGAACCGGCAGGCCACGGGCTTTCAGGAAGTCCGGATTGAAAAGTTTCGACGCATAGCGGGATCCGGGGTCACACAGGCAGGTGACGATGGTCTTGCCCGGGCCGAGGTCACGCGCCAACCGGACCGCGCCGGCAAGATTGACGCCGGTCGAGCCGCCCAGCGACAGACCCTCCTCGCGCACGAGGTCGAACAGGATCGGCAGGAATTCGGCGTCCTCGATGCGATAGGCCTGGTCCGGGGTAAAGCCCTCGAGATTGCCGGTGATACGGGCCACGCCGATGCCTTCGGTGATGGACGAGCCCTCGCCGCTCATCTCGCCCTTGGTGAACCAGTTGAACATCGCGGCCCCCGCCGGATCGGCCAGGGCGATGAGGACGGACGGGTCGCGCTCCTTCAGGAAGGCCCCGACCCCGGCGATGGTACCGCCCGAACCCACGGCACTGACGAAGGCGTCGATGCGGCCGCCAGTCTGTTCCCAGATCTCCGGCCCGGTGCCGGTGTAGTGGGCGTCGCGGTTGGCGGTATTGTCGAACTGATTGGCCCAGACGGCTCCATTCGGGTTTTCGCCGTCGATCTCCTGTGCCAGGCGACCCGAGGTATGGACGAAATGGGCGGGGCTGGAGAAGGGGGCGGCGTCGACCTCGATCAGCCGGGCCCCCAGCGCCCGGATCGCCTGTTTCTTCTCGTCTGACTGGGTGCGGGGGATGACGATGACCACCGGATGGCCCAGCGCCGCCCCGACCAGGGCCAGCCCGATGCCGGTGTTGCCGGCCGTGCCCTCGACGATGGTGCCGCCGGGCCGCAGTTTGCCGGAGGCCCTGGCTGTCTGCACGATCGACAGGGCGGCGCGGTCCTTGATCGACTGGCCCGGGTTCAGGAACTCGGCCTTGCCGAGGATTTCACAGCCCGTTTCGTCCGAAAGACGATTCAGCCGGATCAACGGGGTATTGCCGATGAGGTCGATGATGGAGCGGGTCACCGTCATGGAGAACGTCTTTCGGTCTAGGGCGGAGAGCGCAACCGGGCCGGCTCCGGATACCGGATCCCGCTACGCTCCGGAGACCGACAGGAATGAAAATTCCGACGGCAACCTGCATCAGATAGGAAGCAATCTGCCTTGATCCAGTTCCGGCGTCTCGCACGGACCGAATACTTGAACTGCCGTGAGGTGAACGACACCCTGCCCCGCTCGACCTGAGCCGGGAACGACCCGCGTTAGTCAGAGGGCGATGCCACGGTAGCGCGGGCTGCCGTGAAGTAGTCTTTCTCGATCGATCGGGTTTCCGGCAGGATATAGACGACTCCCACGGTTGCGTCGAAGGCGGGCTGCACGACCTCCTCGAAGAATTTCACCGGCACATTGATGCAGCCATACGAGATTCTGTTGTCCAGTGCGGTGGTCGTGGCCAGGCGCTGCAGTCGGCGGTCTGCGGGACGGGTCGTGATGACCGGGTGCAGGGAGAGGGCGGTGGCGTAGTCGACCCACAGGATCTGCTTGCCGCCGAGGTTCTCTCCCATCGACGCGACGAAGCGCCCGGCCGGTGTGATGCGATCTTCGGGGCCGATGCTGGACAGGGGGCGGTCGCCGATGCCGGGAGGCGACACGTCGCCTTGCGTCAGACCCAGCAAAACGGGGGCCTCTCCAAGCAGCTGGCCTTCGCGGTCAAAGACGAGAACCCGCGCATTGATCTTGTCGACGATCAGAAAAGGGAGTCCCTGATTGTCGGCGGTCTCCCGGATCCACGTCTCAATCTGGTCCGCGGTGGACGATGCGGCGGCGTCCACCGCAGCGTCCGGACCTTCAGACGAATAGGGGAATCCGGCGGCCAGACTCGGCTGGGCGAACGCGAGCCCCACAACCAGTCCTGCCGCTGCGGCCCACCGTCCCGGCAAGCGAACCTCGGCACCGGGCGTACGCACACGAGGCATCATGCAGGCGGCGGACGTCAGAAAGGGGTGCGCCGGGGATGGCATGCTCAGTTGCGGTCCTGTTTGCGGGGATAGACCGGGACAGGCGGAGGCGGCGGGGGGGGCGGCGGAGGCGGCGGGGCCTCGACCACCACCTCGACCGGCGGCGTTTCATACACCGGCATCCGCACGCCCAGATCCATTACCGCCAGCCTGATATGTGCCGGCGGAGTCACAGTCGGCCAGGTCACCGTCGGATAGGGCAGGATGGGCCGGGTGACGACCGGTGGTGGCGGAGGCGGCGGCGGAGGCGGCGGAGGAGGAGGAGGAGGAGGAGGAGGAGGCGGAGGAGGCGGAGGAGGAGGCGGAGGAGGCGGCGCGGCGGTGATCGTTCCTCGTGTCCTGAACGTGGACACGCAGCAGGCACCGGCCAAGGCGTACTGGTCGGCATTGGCCCCCGCGAGGGTGTAGCCGCTGTAGGTGATGCCGACGTCGGTGCCGGCCGCGGCCGAATCGAAGGTCGCGAGGGCGGCGGGGCCTGCTACCAGGGTGACACCCGAGGGCAGGCCCGAGGTCGTGGTGGTTCTGAAGCCGGTGAGGGTCGTTGCGGTCGTGCCGTCGAAGACCCGGCTGCCGTCCGGGAACAGCAGCATTCGCTGCGTCAGTGTCGCCCCCCCCGTCAGGGTGAAGCGTGGAAGGAAGTCCGTCGGTGCCGTGTAGGACACGGGATTGTAGTTGATCGTGGCCGGGGCGGCCGTGACCGTGACCAGAGGGGCCAGCGGGCTGAAGATGATGGTGCCGCCGTTCACGCCCGGACCCGAACCGTCCGCGCCGGCGATGAGGGACAGGCCGACCGTCAAGCCCAGACTCTGGGCCGGAATCGTACTGCCCCGGGTCAGGGTGATGGCGGCGTCGATGTGGACGTCGTGCCCGGCGCACAGGGTGATGTTGCCATCCGTCGTGGTGATCGCGTGAAAGACATTCACGTTCTGCCCGGCGCTGAGCAGGAGGCTGCCGTTCACTGTGGTTATGGCCGCGTTGACGTTCACGTCGCGGCCGCAACAGGCTACGAAATTGCCGTTGGTGGCGGTGATCGCAGCGTTGATATTGATGTCGCGATTGGCGTTCAGGGTCAGGGTCGTCGGCGTGGAGGACGCCGTCCAGGTGATCGCGTCATTGACGTGGATGTCGCCATTGCCGGGCAGGGTGGCCCCCGGCCCCGTCATGGTGCTGATCACGACATTGGTGGTCACCAGCTGTGCGGACAGGGTGGCACCGGAAATATTACCGCCCGCGCCGATGGTGAAGTCCTGCGGATCGATCAGCCATGTCCCGGTCGCGCCTGACGGGGCAGCGGTCGTGATGCGGGTCCCGGTCGCGATGTTCACCGTTCCGGCGGAGGTTTCGATGAAGCCGCCGTCGCCGCCGTCGGGGGCGCTGGTGTCCAGCACGCCGTCAACGTTCAACGTGCCGCTCTGCATGTCGCCCAGCAGCAGGATCGTTCCGTTGCGTTCACCGATCGTGCGGGCCTGGATGACGCCGGTGTTGTTCACCACCGTTCTGAGCAGGTCGCCCGCGCCCTGTGCGGTCATCAGTACGCGACCGCCGTCGGCGTGCAGCATGCCGCCGTTCTGGACCAGGGCACCGGCCGCGCCCCTGTCGACCACCACATTGAGCAGCCGGTCGCCGGCCACATCGAGGGTGATAGCCTCGCCCGAGGCGAGGGCGATCGTGCCGAGATTGGCCTGGACGAGACCCTCATTGCTTACGTGGCCACCCAGCAGCGCGACATAGCCGCCGTTTGCGATGATTGTGCCCTGGTTGAGCACCGCGCCGCTTCCGCTGCCCGAGAACCTGTAGTCGCCGGCCATGAAATCTGCGTCGCTCATGCCCAGGGTGGAGGCGACAAGCCCGCCGACATTGACCTGGGAGCCCTGGCCGAACAGCACGCCGTTCGGATTGATCAGAAACACCTGACCGTTGGCGGTCAGGCTGCCGAAGATCGCCGATGCGTCCGGGCCCAGCACCCGGTTCAGGGCTACCGAGCTGCTGTTCGGCTGCACGAAGACGACATTGCCGCCCTGGCCGATGGAGAAGCTCTGCCAGTTGATCGCTGTATTCTGCGTTGACTGGTTGATCGTCATTCCGCCGGGGCCGGTGGTGATGGTCGCGCCACCCGCGGTGACCGATCCGCCGGTAGGCAGGGTCTGGGCCTGGGCCGGGGCTGCCAGGGACAGGGAGGCGGCCAGTCCGACCATGGCGCAGGCCGTGAGGCCGGCCAGATTGGTCGTGGCGGACAGGGTCGCCTTGCGGCTGGACAGGCCGCCTTGGGGCCGGGCGTGTGCAGCGCCGGCGGTCAGGTGATGGAGTCTGGTCATCAGAACGTCCTTGTCGGGAGAGGCAGGAATCGGGAGCGCGTCACGGCGGCCATCAGAACAATTTGACGATCTGGAACCAGGCGCGGCCCTTTTCGTCGGGCCCCGAGGTCGAGATCTGGTCGTTGAACCGGTGTGCGTAGGACGCACGGACAGTCAGGTCGTTGGGGCCGAACCAGTTGAGCCCGATGCCGCCACCACTGCGCCGGGCATGGTTGGGACCGGAGACCCAGGGGTCATGGGCGAAGTCGACCTCGCCCGCATCGACGAAGCCGATCAGCTGGAACTGGCCGGGAAGCGCCGGGGTCCATTCGTTCAGCATCCACCGGGCTTCGAGCGTCGCGATATAACCCTCGTCGCCGTAGGCCTCGCCTTCCGGATAGGCGCGCACCCCATAGGCCCCGCCCAGCTCCATCTTTTCCGAGCTGTCGAGATTGTCGGTGGCGAGCTGTCCGCGGACGGACGCGTAGACCGAGAGCGGGCCGCTGACTGTCTGCAAGCGGGAGACGGCATACTGAAGTTTGTTGAACCCGCCCTGGGAGCGCGCGGTTGTCGCATCGGTCGCGCGCTCGAGCGGGCTTTTGATGTCGAGATCGCCGGACGTCCACGACACCGATCCGGCATTCCAGCCGCCGCCGCCGATTCCGTCGCGGGAATCGCCACGCAGGCCGACGGTCAGCGACCGGACTTCCTTGTCCGACACCTGGGACACCACGCCGATCTCGTCGGTGAGGAATTTGGCGTCAAGGCTGGCCAGGGCATACAGATTTGCGCTGCGGGAGCGGATCAGGGGGTGGCTGGCGTAGAGGCTGAAGATGTCGGCCGTGCCGCCGGCATTCAGGGCCGAGAACTCGCGCCCCAGATCATACCGCATGTGCGTGTAGGCGACCCCGATCGTGGTGTCGCCGATCGGGGCCTGGTAGAAGGCGCGCCCGTAGGCCAGACCCTCGGTCGAGGCGAGCAGGCGCAGGCCGAGCACATCGCCCCAGCCGGTTGGATTGTTCAGATTGATCGACCCACCGAACCGGTAGGCTCCGGTATAGCGGTTGCCCGCATTGTCCGCTTCGAGACTGCCCGAGATCCCCGGCCCGGGGGACAGATCAACCGTCAGGTCGGAGGTGCCAACTGCAGCCCCCGGAGACAGGGTCGATTGGACCCGAACGCCCGGGATGTCCGACAGAAGCAGCAGGCGTCGCTCGAGCGGACCGATGGCGACCGGGTCGCCGCTGTTCAGGCCGATGGTGGCTCGCCGCGCTACGCCGTCGGACAGTCGGGTCTGGTTACGCACGTTGATCGCGCCGTAGCGGCCCTCGATCACGGCGATGGTCACGGCACCGTCCACGACGTCCTGGGCCGGTAGATAGGCCTGGGCCAGGATATAGCCGTGGCTGTTGTACAGACGCGTGATCGCTGCGGCGGCATTGCGAAGTTCCGGCAGGGTCAGGTCGCGCCCCGGTGAGAAACCGGTGGCTGCGACAAGCTCGGTCTCCGGAAACAGGGTGGCACCGGTAATGTGCAGGGCGTTGACGCGAATCCGTGCGCCCTCCGCTTCCGCGTCGGCGATGACTTCCGGGCGTTCGATGCGAATGTCGGGAAGGGCCTGCAGTGGTCGCACGACCGGCGGAATCTGCTGCAACTGTGCGCCGGCGGCCGGGGGCTGCTGGGCATAGGCGGTCTGGCTGACCGTCAGCAACGCCGTCGCTAAAAGACTCGATTTCAACATAGCCACCTCGAGGTGCCGCCGCGGTATCAGGGCGTAACGGCTCTCACGCAGCGGAGAGAACGCACGTAGAAAAGGCATGGATTATCGATTTGATCGGCGCGTCTCTAAGAAATAATCACCTGTATTGGTGAGCTAATTCTCAGGATTCCTGTAATAAAAACATTAGATATTTGCGGATTAACAACGCATTAAAGCCAATGATCCTTTTAAAGGTATCTGCTGTTGAACGGTTTTATTTTGAATTCGTTCCGAGCTGGCCGATGAATATTTGCACCCCAGAAGTCGAACCGCGTTATTTTACTTTTCTGACCGATTTCCGGCAGGTGAGGCCGTGATCGTGCGGGGTGCGGTGGGGTTTCCGTTTCAGGCTGAGCATCCGCAACGCTAAGGAGTTGATGTCTGCGTAGGCTGGCCTCTTGCCAGCCCCGCCAATCATGGCTCAGAGTGTCCGAAGGCTCTCATTATGGTTGGATGAGAAGCGGGAGTTACGTCAGCAATGACGCCTGGAGCTCCAGCGCCGTCTCATTGACGTGCTCGCCATCCATGGCCGCCCAACCGTGGCGGTTATGGATTCGGAGCCTGTCCATAAACGCAACTGTAATGCTAGATAGCTCGACCATTGAGCAGGGGCGGGAAGCTTGATTCCAGCCGGCGCGAAATGTTCAACGTGTGTTGAATCCGGGATGCATAAGGTTGTGAGCGCCGCACCCGGTTCGGATGATTACCGCGGATCGCCTCCCGCTTTTGGATGAAATTTATGCGAATACCCGTTCTCGTAACCGGCGGTGCCGGCATGCTCGGCCTGGCTTTCGCCGAGCAGGGGTCCATCAATAATGCCATGGAGGTGCGCGCCCTGCCCAAGGCCGTGCTTGATGTGCGAGACATGGACCAGGTCATGGCGTGGGCTGACTGGGTCGAGGGCGGTTGGATCATCCATTGCGCAGCCACGGTCGATGTCCAGGCCTGCGCCCGAGATCCAGAAGCCGCCCGCCAGACCTTGGTCGACGGGGCACGCAATGTGTCTGTCCTGGCCAGAGCAGCCAATGCGCGATTGTTCTATCCCCAATCCTTTTTGGTTTACGAGGGCGGCCAGGACCCGATCGCTGAGTGTACCGAGCCCGCGCCACTGTCCCTCTACGGGGAGCTCAAATGGGAAGCCGAACAGATCATCCGCGACGCGCAATCGGATGCATTGGTGGTCCGCATGGCCGGGTTTTTCGGGGGGGACGACGCCGACAAGAACTTCGTCGGCCGTATTATTCCCGTAATGCACCGGGCAATGATGGGAGGGGCAGAGGTATTCGAGGTGGGCGACCGCGTGTGGCAGCCGACATGGACGCGCGATCTCGCGGAAAATTCCCTGTACCTAATGCAGGCGCAGCGTACCGGGGTCTATCAGATGTCGTCGCATGGGCACGCCGCCTTCCACGAGGTCGCAAGCCAGATTGTCGAAGCCCTGGGATGGGGCGCGCGGTTCCGGATACAGCCGGTGCCTGCGGCCGATGTCGCTGCGGCGGAGGCCGGCCCTGAGCGGCGGCCGGACCGCGCGGTCCTGGGATGCGAAAGATTGAAACGAGAGAACGCAGACATGCAACGAGATTGGCGATCGACGCTGAACGCTTACCTTGCCTCGCCCTTCTTTAATCAGTATCGACTCGAAGAATGATGTCACCTTTGCTTACCCCCCTCGATTCCCCGATCATGTCGGCGCGCAACCGGACTGTGATGTCCGCCATGACCCGGGGGTTTGCCGACCCGGATCATCGCGCAACGCCGGATATTCTCGCCTACTATCGCCGTCGGGCCGAGGGTGGTGTCGGTTTGATCCTGACGGAAGGCGTCGTGATCCATCCGACGGGGGATGGCTATAAGGACGTCCCGCGGATCGCGACTGACGCCCAGGCTGAAAGCTGGCGGCCTGTGGTCGACGCTGTCCATGTCGCCGGAGCCAAGATCGCTTGCCAGCTTTGGCATTGCGGCCGCATCTCCCATTCCGATTTTACGGACGGTGCCAAGCCCGTCAGCTCTACGGACCGGGCGGCCGAAGGCATCAATCGTCAAAACGACAAGCCCTATGAAGCGCCCCGCGCCCTGCCGGTTGAGGAGATGCCGGCGGTCCATCAGATGTTCATTGATGCCGCGCATCGGGCCCTCGGGGTTGGTTTCGACGCTGTGGAACTGCATCTGGGCCACGGGTATCTCGCCGACCAGTTCCTCGATGCCCGCGTCAATGACCGGACGGATGCCTACGGCGGCTCGATCGAGAACCGCTGCCGGTTCACGCTGGAACTGGTGGAGGCTGTGCTGAAGGACGTGCCCGCTGACAAGGTCATCGCGCGCATCTCGCCGTCGCGTTTCATGGGCGGACCCTATGATTGGCCGGACATGGAGGCGATGCTGGACCACCTCATCCCGCGTCTCTGGAGCCTGGGTCTGCGCATCCTTGATATCAGCTGCGCCAATGCGGACTATTTCGCCACATCCGGGCGAGTTATCAGGGCTGTGCGCCCAATGTGGCCCGGCCTGATCATCGGCGGCGCGTCCCTGTCGCAGGCGGATGCCGAGGCAGAGGTCGATGCCGGCCTGCTGGACATGGTCACCTGGGGGCGGGCGTTTCTAGCCAACCCTGATCTGACCGCAAAGATTGGATCGGGAGTTCCGTGGGTTGAATTTGAAAACGACATGAGATTGTCGTTGGTGTAGGGCACATGTGGCCACGTCCGACGGCGTGACGACAGAATCCTCATGCGTAAGTTCAATTCCGTCTGATCGCTTGACGAGAACAAGGAAGCCTCGGACCTTTATGACAATCTCACCCTTCCTTGCCCCGTCCAGCGCCCTAAATTCGGGTCGCCGCGCTCTCGCCTTGCTTGCCGTATTGGTCGCCGTCCTCGGCGCTGCTGCGCCTGGAACCGCGCTGGCGCAGGCCCCCTCGTTCGACGACCCGTTCAATACCCGGACGCCCACGACAGGTCAGGCGCCCAACAATACCGGAAACACTTCGAGCAACGATGGCCGCAGCTCCGGCAGCGGTTCCAACTCTAGCGGGAACCAGAGCGATACGGGTTCGCAAGACCAAACCGGCTATCAGCCCGTGACCGTTACCGCGCGAGATCGTCAGTCAGAAGACAGCCTCGATCCTGATTCCAGGAATCGGAATGATGGCGAGATTTTTCTTCCGCCGCCTCCGGGAGAGTTTGAGCTCTATGTCGAAAAAGTTTTAGGCAAGACGCTACCGCGCTTTGGGGCCTCTCTGCTCGTCCGTGGCCAGCGCAGCTTCAATCCTGCAGCCAACGCGACCGTTCCGCCCGACTACAGACTGAACCCCGGCGACACCGTTTATGTGGGGCTGGCCGGCTCGGTCGAAGGCAATCTGGACCTGACCATCGACAACAACGGGCGCGTGTTCGTTCCCCGGGTCGGATCTGTGATGCTGGCTGGGGTGCGCTACGGAGATCTGGAGCGAGTCATGTCCAGAGCCCTTGGCCGGGAGTTCCGGGACTTTACGGTCTCCGCGTCGGTAAGCCAGCTTCGCGGCATTCGAGTCTATGTCACCGGTTATGCGGCGTCGCCCGGGGCCTATAGCGTCACCAGCCTTTCGACGATGATCAATGCGGTGCTTGCAGCAGGCGGCCCGGCCAGCGGCGGCAGTTTCCGCAACATCACCCTGACGCGCAACGGACGCGTGATCTCGACGCTGGACTTTTACGATCTACTTCTCAGTGGCGACAAGAGCCATGACGCCGTTCTCCAGAACGAGGACGTCATTCACATAGGCCCGGTCGGCGCTCAAGTGGCCGTCACCGGCAGCGTCAATAACGAAGCCATCTACGAGGCCGTGCGCGGCGAAACCCTGAGCGATGTGTTGCGCTACGCCGGCGGCTTCAATTCCGTGGCGGATTCCAGCCGCGCGGTCGTGGCGGAGGTTTCCAATCTCGAGGGGACAGGCTGGCTTCAACTGAATCTGAGCGAGGCCCAGGTTCGGCCCGTCGAGCGTGGCGCGATCGTCCGCATCCTGTCGGCAGTGGGCATCGCTCAGCCGCGCGAACGCCAGGCCGTCCTCGTTACGATCGAAGGCGAGGTTGAGCGGCCCGGGAACTATTACCTTGAGCCCGGCTCCACGCTTGCCGACGCCATGGCCCGGGCCGGCCCTCTTTCCAACAGCGCCTACCTTTACGGCACCCGCTTTCTGCGGGAATCATCCAGGTTGCAGCAAGAGGTCAGTTTCAAGCAGGCGATCGCGGATCTGGAGTTGCAGATGGCGGCGCTGCCTTTGGTGGACCGCCAAAGTCGCGGGTCAGAGAGCGCCGTCCGGATGTCGGCTGTGCAGGCGGTCATCAATCGGCTGAGCGAACGCCGCCCCGATGGCCGTATCGTCCTTGGACTCTCGCCACAGGCCGCGACCCTCCCACTCGATTTCCCGCTCGAGAACAACGACCGGATCAATATTCCGCCCCGCCCGGCGACGGTCGGCGTGTTTGGCGCGGTCTATCAACCCGGCTCCTTTGTCGAACGTCCCAATTCCACGATCGGCGACTACCTCGCGCTCGCCGGTGGGCCGCGTGCGATCGCCGACAGTCGCGAACTCTCCGTGATCCGCGTCAACGGATCGGTGATTTCTGCCCGTCAGGGAGGATGGTTCCATAGCGTCCTCAACCAGCCGGCTCTTCCGGGTGACGTGATCTTCGTGCCGGTCAGAACCCAAGGAAGCGACATCTTCGAGCGCCTGCTTCAGATATCGACCCTTCTTTACCAGGGATCTATCGGCATCCTGGCAATCCAGGCGATCGCGAAATGACGCCTGTCGGTCTCTACCAGCGTGGGTTGACGATCGGTCGCAACACGAGGCTTCGGCGCGCGGCGTACGCCGTTGCCATCGTTGTGGCTGCCGTCCTCGCGGTCTTCCCCCGCTCCTATGTGGCCTACGCCAAGTTTCTCCCACAGGAGTCTACCTCCGGCGGAGCCCAGGTTCTGGCCCAGGTGTCCAGCGGCGTTACGAACATCGCTTCTGCCCTGTCCTCGCAGAGGGGCAGCTATGTCATCATCGGGCGGTCGAACGATGTGCAGCTTGAGGCCCTGAAGCGCCTCAAGGCCATGGGCTATGCTGCCTTCGCCGATCAGGACGATGCCCGCGTCCGTCTCGAAAAGAAGGTGGAGATACACGTCCTTAGCGGCGGTGTCATCGAAGTCCGGTCACGCGATCATGACCAAAAATTCGCTCGAGATCTCGTGGTCGCCTATACGGCCGCTGTTGAGAAACACCTGGCCGATCTCGGTGTGGAGCAGGTCGAGTACAAGCGTCGGTTGGTCACGGATCGTTGGGACGCGGCGCGCGAAGAACTCGACTTGGCCGATCAGGCGCTTCTGGACTATCGGCTACGCTACAATCTGGCTTCACCCGAAAGCACGCTCGGACAGAACCTCACGCGGCGGCTCGGGTATGAGAGCGCGCTCCAGGCCAAGGAGGTGCAGTTGGAAACTCTGCGCTCTGTCGCGGCCGACAGCAGTTTCCAGATTCGTCAGATCCGCAATGAAATGAACGTACTGCGCCGCCAGATTGCGCAGCTAGACAACCCCGGTGATGCCGAAAGCCCCTATCGGCTGTCAAACATTGTGACGGATTATCAGAAGCTGTTCCGAAAGCAGCAGTACGCGTTGACTTTGGTCGAGGGCTATCGTCGCTTCTTTGAAGCTATCGCCATCCAGGAAGTGACCAGCCAGACCAATCTGCAGATCATCGAGCATCCGTTCGTGGATCCGGCCCGGCACTTCAACCTGGCATTCGTCGGCCTGTTCCTGGCCCTGGTTCTGCTGGCCATATTCACAGAGTGGTACGTTCCCTTCACCGGCCTGGGCGGGCGTCCCCGGCTGGGTCGCGCCGGCCGGAACGACCTGACATGAGGGGTAAGACCCTCGTTAAGCCACGTGGAGCGCCGGACGTTTCGGTCGTTATCCCCTGCTACAACGAGCAGGAGAACGTCGAGGCCATCGTGGCCGCGGTTGGCGACGAGTTGCAGCGGACGAACGTCACCTACGAGATCGTGCTGATCGACAATGCATCGACCGATCAGACCGTCAATCTGGCCTTGAAGCTTTGCGCGGTGGATTCCCGGGTCAAGCTGATCGCCAACAACCGAAACTACGGTCAGCTACGTTCACCGACCTACGGCATCTTTCAGGCGACCGGACGGGCCGTCATCGCCATGTGTGCCGACTTTCAGGACCCACCAAGCCTGCTGGGCGTCTTCATCGAGAAGTGGAAGGCTGGTGCGCCCATCGTCCTGGGCATCGGCTCGGGTGAGGGTCAGCAGACCTCCGCCCTGCATGGACTGATCCGGAACACGGCCTACGGCTTCCTGAACCGGTTCGCCGATTACCAGGTCATCCCCGGAGCGACAGGCTTCGGTATTTATGATCGCAAGGTTGTCGATGAACTGGCCCGCTGGAACGAGCCCGAGCCCTTCTTTCGGGGCATGCTGGTCGAAAGTGGCTACGACATCACCCTGGTCCCCTACGAGCGGCCGGGCCGGGCCGCCGGAAAATCCAAGAACAACTGGGGGACCTTGATCAAATTTGGCCTGTCGGGACTCGCAGCCTCGTCCAAGGATCTGCTTCGACTACCGTTTTATGTGGCCGTAGCCGTTGGCGGCTTGTCTGCCCTGACCGTCCTGGGGGCCATCGTCGCCCTGATCCTGGGCAGCGGAACCGGCCTTTGGATGATCGCCCTGCTGGTCGAGGTTGGCTTCGGCCTCCTGTTCGTGTTCCTCGGACTTCTCGGCGAACAGGTGCGGCTGATCTCGGAGCGTACGCGTTCGACGCCGCTTGTGATCGAGAAACTGCGGGTGAATTTTTAGGATGCTGACGCCCGACACCGGCCTGACCCTGCTGCGTGAT
Organism: uncultured Brevundimonas sp.; assembly: GCF_963974615.1. Lineage (GTDB taxonomy): Bacteria > Pseudomonadota > Alphaproteobacteria > Caulobacterales > Caulobacteraceae > Brevundimonas. The sequence goes on along the minus strand of NZ_CAXBDH010000007.1, from coordinate 26,986 downwards.
CGGCTTGCCCGGTTCGGACAGCTATGGGCCTACGTCAAGGTTGGCGTTGTGAATGCCGGTTTCGGCTACGCCGTCTTTTCGTTTCTGATCTTCCTCGGCGTCAATCTGTTCGCGGCCCAGATCGTCTCGCACCTGGCGGGGATGGCGTTCAACTATTTCATGTTCCGGCGCTTCGTGTTCAAGAATTCCCGCGCCGCCGTGGTCGAGTATGTGGCGACCTATGCCGTGAACTATGTCCTGGGTCTCGCGATCCTGGCCGGGCTTTCCCGGATCATCCCCTCGCCCTACATCTCGGGGTTCCTGACCATCGGCATCGTGGCCGCGATCAATTTCGTGGTGCTGAAGTTTCTGGTCTTCACGCCGCCGAAGCCGACCTAATGCTTGCCGACAGGGTCAGGTCCAGATTTACGGCGGGCCTTATCGTCGAGTCTGTCCTGTGGGCGCTGATCATGGCCAGCGTCGTCCATGTTGTCTGGTGGCTGCTGACCAAGGGGTACCTGCCTCAGCCCTTCATCTTCTTTTCTTTCGACACCTTTATGGACTGGCATAACCCTGGGTACTGGGCTCACAATCCCGGCACGTACGATGTCTGGCAATCGGTCTACCCACCGATCTCTTTCGTCTTCCTCAGGCTCTTCTCGGACGGTGCCTGTTATACGTCCAGCGCGATTGTGGCGCGCGATTGCGACCTCGTCGGCCGTACGTCCATTCTCGGCTTCTGGGTGCTAAGCGGGGTTGTCACCTTCCTGGCGTTGCGCAGGATAGATCGCTCGACGGCATTATTGAGGGCGACGGCCCTGATGCTGGGCCTACCTATGCTCTATGGACTGGAGCGCGGGAACCTGCTGATCCCCTGCTATGTCGCCTTCGTGCTGGCGCACAGCCGGATCCTGAAATCAGCACGATTGAAATGGCTGGCCCACGCGGTCGCCATCAATTTCAAACCCTATCTGGTGCTGACCCTCCTGCCGCTGATCGTTCAAAGACGCTGGCGCTGGTTCGAGGGAGCAGGGATCGCCACCCTGGTGCTCTATCTGATCACCTATGCCATGCAAGGCGGCGGTAGTCCGCTGGACATCGCAGTGAACACACAGGCCCTTGCGGCGCTTCAGAGTAGCGGGAGCTGGTCCGACATCTATTATGCGACCTCGTTCAGCTCGATGGTACGCTTCATCAACTCGGATTTCCCGATCGCCTACTACACGGGCTCAAAGATTCTTGAACAGCTGACTTTCTTCCTGCCTCTGTTGATGCGCGCCTCGCAGGCGGCCGTCGTCATCTGCTTTGTCCTGTCATTTCTGCATCCCGGGGCGATCCGTGCCCGGTACATGACGGGTGCGATCTGCGCGATGATACTTACGTCTTCTTCGCCCAGCGGTTACGCCCAGATATTCCTGCTGTTCTTCGTCTTCATGGAGCCTTGGCGCGGGCCGACCCGCATCACCATGTTGATCTCGGCCTATCTAGTCTCGATCAGCTACGACTATCGGATCTTTGACGTCCTCCAACCCTACTTCGACTCCTGGCTCACAGGCCGTTCGGTCCAGATGGAAGTAGGGGTCGCAATTGGACAGTTCGTGCGTCCCGCACTGCTCCTTGTCATCCAGTTCGGATACGTGACGTTGATGATATTGTCGCTCGTCCGCAGCGTTCGACGCAAACGCGCACGCGAAGCCCGTAGAGTTTCTCTACTCCCGATGTCTCCGGATCTGGCCCCGTCCGGCGGCTGACACCCGAGCCCAAGGTCGCCCATGTCCCTGTCCCGCCGCGATGCCCTGACCTTCTCGGCCGCAGGTCTGGTGATGCCGCGACCGAGCACTGTTCGCGCGCCTGCGACGTGGCCGTCCGGAGGGGCGGAAAACCTGTTTCCCAACAGTCAGTGGCAGATCCTGACCGCGCTGGGGCCCGGCTGGAATGGCGACCCGGCGACGCTGCAGATCCACCTGAACAGTTTCGACACCGAGTGGAGCTGGCTGTGTACGGACAACCTTCCTGCCATCGTCGTCGACCGGATTGAATTTGCGGCGGAACGGCCGGGCGGCCAGGTCGAGATTCGCGTGTTCGGTGACGACGCAGTTCAGTTCCTCTATCCCGGCGCAGTCCTGACCTTTGACGCCGCCGGTCCCGCCGAGCTGCGGGTCAGTCCGGTCCGGGTTCGATCGGTGGACTATGGACGACGCAGCTTCACCTTGCTGCCGCCGCGCAACGCGGTGCTGCGGATCGGCCCAATCCGCTGCGCCTGCCGCCAGGTGATGCGCGCGGACCTCAAGGGGGTCACCGGCCACGGACCCGACGGATGGTCCAAGACCGTCTCCGCCCATTTGTGGATCGATCGCTGGCCCCGTCTCGCCGATGCTGGCCGGCTCGGGATGACATTCGACCCGGACGCGAAAGGCCCGCTGCGTCCAGCCTGGCGGTCCAACCTCCGACCCTCGATGAAACGCTGCGTTGTCTTCGTCCCCCAAGGGCCGGGTGACGCGCATTTCTACCACGCCCCCGCCGATTTCGAGACCTATCGAGGCCGACGTGTGGTCTTCGGCATGTGGGTTCAGCGCGTCTCGGGTGGGCGGGGCCGGCTGTTCGTAAATGACGGCGCTGTCTCGAAATCGCTTTCAGTTGCGACCGGGGACGACTGGACCTGGCTGGAGATGAGCCATGTCGTGGCGGCGGACGCGCAAGGAATAGCTTTCGGCTTTGTGGGCGAGGACAGCGATCAGTGTCCCTGGCGCATCGCCGAACCGATGCTGACTTTCGGCGATGAACTGGGCGAGGGGGCCTATGTCCGCCCCAGGGGCCGGATCGAGAAATTCGTCGTCAAGATGACGCCGGACTCCTACTACGGGGCGGACTTCGTCTTTCGAACCGGCGGCGCAATCGTCGATTTTGCCGGTGAGACGGGGTTGGCCATCGCCGAAGACGTACCCGTGCTGTTCGGTGAGTTGGAGGGGTCGCCCGGTCGTGCGGGACTGCCGCTGTTCACTCGCAGCCAGTACGAACCGCCCCATAGGTATGGTGCGGCCATTCATGCCCCAGTCGCGGGCCGGGCGGCGGCGGGCTGGGCCATGTTCGACATGAACGCGGATGGTACCCTGTGGCTGTTCAGCGAGCCGGGTGCGAGCTGGCGCGACGTCTCCTTTGACCTGAACCAGGCCGTGCTGTGGTGATCAATCCCGGCGGACGCTGATGGTGTTGGTCCGCGCCTGGACGATGCGCACCGGCGGACGATCAGTACGGAAGGTCAAATGGCCCTCGCCGCGTTCATCACGTCGGGTCCGGCTTTCCGGTGCAGATCTGCGTTCCTGAACGAACACGACCTTTGGCGGAGCCGGCGCGATGCGATGTTCATCCTGCCGCGAGCGCACGAGAACTGCGCGGCGATAATCCGCATCGGCTTCGCGCAGCCCCCCTGGGGCCAGGCCTCCGCCCAGGAAGGCACCGGGGTCCAGCGATACCCCGTTGCGTCCGCGCAGTTCCAAATGCAGGTGCGGCCCCGTTGAGGACCCGGTTGAGCCGATCTCCCCGATCTGCGTGCCCCCGCTTAACCGGGCACCACGATCGACGCCGTGTCCGATTCCGGATAGGTGGGCGTAGGTCGAGACAAGGCCATCGGCGTGCCGGATATCAACCGCCAGACCATAGCCGCCCCGCCAGCCGACTCGAGTCACGACGCCATCGGCAATGGCCCTGACGGGGTCTCCGAGCGGAGCCGCCAGATCGATCCCGCGATGCAGGCGCGCGTTGGCCTCCCAGGACATCCGGCGCAGCCCGTAGGTCGATGAGACGACGAAGCGGTCGACGGGAGCGGCGAAGCCAGGCCGGGTGAGCGGCTTTAGCAGGACGGTGTGTTGCACGGCGACAGGGCCAGCGGCCGCGTCAGCGGCTTCATGGAAGGGTGACGCGCCGCCGGAAGGCGGTACGGGCTGTGCGCTCGATCCATGGAGACGGGTGGGGCTGGGCACGGCCGCGGTCAACATGAGCAGGCTGAGGCCCGACATTGCGAGAGCCAGGGTCCGGCTGATCCCAAACGGCGACCGTGGTGACAACAGGCTGGCGGTGTCCTCGAATGCGACGGTCATCTGACGGCTATAGCGCCCGGGTGCCGTTCGGCAAAATCTCACCTCCTGAAGACAGGGTCAGGCTCGCGAGAGTATCGGCGACGATGTCGCTCAGCGGGATGGGCGTCAGGCCCGCGGCCTGCACGGCGACCTGATAGGTTCTGGCGTCTCCGACGTACCAGCTCGCGGGACGGACGGGATCGTAGTCCCGCCGCATGTCAGCCGGGCAAAGGCCGACCGCTTCACAGACCCGAGCGGCCAGATCGCCGATCTCGACCACTTCGCGACCGGCTGTATCGAAGGGCGTCGCGGTCTCGGTCGAGCTCTGTCTTACCAGGTGAGCCAGAACCGCGATCAGCTCCTCGATGTGGACGTAGGAGCGAAACACCGGTCCGCGGGCAGCCACGACCGGGGCGTCCCCGGCCAAGGCGGTTTGGGCCAGGGATGACAGGGCGTAGAGGTTCAGCTTGTTACCGTGGGGACCGCCCACATTGAAAACGCGAGGCAGGACCAATGGGATTCCGCGCTCGGAGCACCAGTCGAGAACCGCGCGTTCCTGAAGCCCCTTCACATGGCCATAGGGGTCTTGGTCGAGCGAGGGAGGCCCCCCTCCCGCTCCGTGGACAGCCCCTGAAGACGAGTACACCATTCGCGGGTGGTCGGCTGCCGCCATCAAACGAAATGCGGCATTGAGGATGGCGGTGTTGGCCGCGACGAAATCCTCGGGAGAGAGACCGGCCGTGCGCTCCTTCCCAAGGGCGGCAAAATGCCAAACAACCCAGTTCGAACCCTCCAACGGCCGGGCTTCGTCCAAGGCCTCCAATGGGACCGAACCGGCCTCCGTTTCCATCTCGCCCGAACGCGACGCATAGGCCCGAAGCCGATCATCGCCGGGGCCGATACCCGCCCTGAGCGCCATAGCGACGACGGCGGAGCCAAGCCAGCCCGTGGCACCGGTCACCGCCAGCCGAACCTCTCCTCCGAGGGCCCTTTCAAACGCGGCCTGTGCGGCGCGGCGATGCTCCGGAAAACGCGTCTCCATGCGCGAGATCAGCGGTTCTTAAAGAACAGCCGGATCATGTCACAGGCATAGTCCAGGTGCGCTTCGGTCAGGCCGGGATAAAGCCCGATCCAGAACGTCGAGGTCATGACCTTGTCCGAGTTGGTCAGGTCGCCGTGCACGCGATAGGTCTGGTGCTTCATGTACGGCTGGCGGATCAGGTTTCCGCCGAACAGAAGCCGGGTCGCGACGCCCTTCTCGTTCAGTTCCTGGACCAGGTCGTCGCGGATGCCCTCTTCGTCGCTGAGAACGGTCAGCGGGAAGCCGAACCAGGACGGCTCCGAACGCGGCGTCGCCTCGGGCAGCATAAGGTGCTCCTGCATATCGTGCAGGTTGGCCTTCAGATAGGCAAAATTGTGATTCCGGGCGGCGATGAACCCGTCCAGCCGGTCGAACTGCGCCAGTCCTACAGCCGCCTGCATGTCGGTGATCTTCAGATTATAGCCGAGGTTGGAATAGGTGTACTTGTGGTCGTACCCACGCGGCAGGTCGCCCAGCTTCCACTTGAAGCGCTTGTTGCAGGTGTTGTCCTGGCCCGGCGCACAATAGCAGTCCCGGCCCCAGTCGCGGACCGATTCCAGCAACCGTTTGAGGTCGCCCCGGTCGGTCCAGACCGCGCCGCCTTCGCCCATGGTGATATGGTGCGCCGGATAGAAACTGACCGTGCCGATATCGCCGAACGTTCCCACCAGCTTGCCATCGTAGCGCGCGCCCAGGGCGTCGCAGCTGTCTTCAATGACGTACAGATTGTGCTTTTCCGCCACGCGCATGACTTCGCCCAGGTCAAAGGGGTTACCCAGGGTATGCGCGACGATGATGGCGCGGGTCTTGTCGGTGACGGCCGCTTCAATGCGATCCGGCATGATGTTGTAGGTGGGGAGATCGACATCGACGAACACCGGGATCAGGCCGTTCTGGATCGACGGATTGACCGTGGTCGGGAACCCGGTGGCACAGGTGATGACCTCATCGCCCGGCTTCAGGGCCTTGTCGCCCAACATCGGCGAGCACAGGGCCGTGGTCGCGGTCAGGTTGGCCGACGAGCCTGAGTTGACCGTCAGCGCAAATCGGACGCCGATATATTCAGCCAGACGCTTCTCGAACTGGTCGTTGAACCGGCCGGTCGTGAGCCACAGGTCGAGCGAGGAATCGATCAGGTTCCGCAGTTCCGGAGCGCCCACGACCTTTCCGGATACGGGGACGGGCGACGTTCCCGCAACGAAGGGTTGTGGGGCGTAGGCCAGGTCGGCGTACTCGCCGGCCAGTTCCATCATCTGAGCCCGCAAAACCGCGAGGCGATCAGTCTTCATATCCATGTCGGAGAATCCTTGGCGTTCAGGCATCAATATAGGTGTCGAGTTGTCGCATCGAGACCGCGCGCATGTCATCGCCCGCCCCGAAGGCGCGGTACCAGTCGGCGGTTTTCTCAATCATTGTGCGAGGCGACCACCGGGGCGTCCAGTTCAATTCCTGGCGAGCCTTGGTGTGGTCAAGCGTCAGTAACGTTGCCTCGTGCACCGCATTGGGTTCGCGGCGCACCTCATAGCGGGCATCTCCGCCCCAGCTTTCAACCAGCATGTCGGCGACGTCGCCCACCGCGATGTTCCCCTCGGCATTGGGACCAAAATTCCAGGCCGGCGGCGTCTCTGCCGGGGTAGAGACAAGCCTTTCGACGGCCAGCAGATATCCGCACACGGGCTCCAGCACATGTTGCCACGGGCGGACGCCCTCGGGCCTGCGCAGGATGGCGGGTCGATGTGCGGCGAACGCGGCCACCAGATCGGGGACCAGACGGTCCTGGGACCAGTCGCCGCCACCCACGACGTTCCCGGCGCGCCCGGAACCCAGCGCCTGCCCCGGCTGCTTCGAAAAGAAGGACCACCAGTAGGACTGGGTCACCAGCTCAGCGCAGGCCTTGGAATTACTGTACGGATCCTTGCCGCCCAGACGGTCGGTTTCGCGATAAGGCCACATCTGCTCGAGGTTCTCGTAGCATTTGTCTGTGGTGACGATCAGGGTCGCTGCCACGCCGCCGCCCGTCCGGACCTGTTCCAGAAGATTGGCCGTTCCCATGACATTGGTGGAATAGGTGTCCAGGGGATCCGCATAAGAAGCGCGCACCAGGGGCTGGGCCGCCATGTGGATCACAATGTCGGGGCGAAAGGCGTCGAACGCACGGCCGAGCGCCGCCGTGTCGCGAATGTCGCCGATCACCGACGCGGTGCAGGCTTCCTCGACACGCGCCGCCTCAAACAGGCTGGGGGTGGTGGACGGAGGCAAGCTGTAGCCGCCTACTTCGGCTCCCAAACGGTGAAGCCACAGGGCCATCCAGCCGCCCTTGAAGCCGGTGTGACCGGTCAGGAAAACGCGCCGGCCACGCCAGAAGTCAGGTGAGGGCAGGGCCGACGTCACCACGACTTCCACGGGGCACCTTCAGCCCACAACTCCTCAAGGTGCTGCTTGTCGCGAAGGGTGTCCATGGGCTGCCAGAAGCCGTCGTGGCGAAAGGCCATCAGTTCACCGCGAGACGCCAAGGCCTCGAGCGGGCCCTTTTCGAAGACCGTCTCGTCACCTTCGATCAGATCGAGCACGTTGGCGTTGAGCACGAAATAGCCGCCGTTGATGTAGCCACCTTCATTGTGGGGCTTCTCGACGAAATGGGTGACGGCGTCGCCGTTCATCTCCAGCGCTCCGAAGCGCGCAAGGGGGGTGGTCGCCGTGACGGTGGCGCTTTTGCCGTGGCGACGGTGGAAATCGATGGTCGCCCCGATGTCGACGTCGCACACCCCGTCGCCATAGGTCATGCAGAAGAATGGCTCGTCACGGACATAGTCGGCGACACGACGGATGCGACCGCCGGTCAGGGTTTCGGGACCAGTGTCCACCAGGGTGATCCGCCACGGCTCGGCGTTGCTCTGATGCACCGACACCTGGCCGTTCGCCAGATCAACTGTGATGTCGGCGTTCTGGTGAGAATAGGTGAGGAAATACTCCTTGATCCTGTGTCCCAGATAGCCGCAGCAAATCACGAAGTCATTCACGCCATAGTGGCTGTAGCTCTTCATGATGTGCCAGAGGATCGGGCGTCCGCCGATCTCGACCATGGGCTTGGGCCGCACGACTGTCTCCTCGGCGATGCGGGTGCCTTTGCCGCCGGCCAGGATCACAGCCTTGATGGGTCTATCGGTCATGGGTTGCTCTCTATAGTCGGCAGATAGACACCGACCCGTGCAGCCAGAGTCTCGTCAAGCGGCGGGGTCATTCGATGCAGCGGGTTGGAGACCATCCCGCCGCCGTCCACCATCCTGCTGGTGATACGGGGGAAGTAGGTCTGCTTTTCATCGATCGGTACGATGAAGGCCTGAGGGCCGCGGCCATTGAAACGTGCGAGGAACTCGGGATCGCTCTCGAAACCCGCTGACAGCCGCAAGCTAGGCACTCCCCACGCGTCAAACAGCCTCCCCCAGTCGGGCAACCCAAGCCCCGTGGATCGATCGCAACCTACATAGCGGCCATTGAAATAATTGATCTGCACTGACCGGATCGAGGCGTAGCCATTGTCATCGAATATGAAAATCTTGAGGTCGAGGTTGTTCACGGCGGCGGTGCCGATCTCCTGCAGGTTCTGCGAAAACCCGCCGTCGCCCTCGACGAGGATTGTCCGGCGGCCTGAGGCGATGGCCGCGCCGATCGCTCCGCTGAGGCCATAGCCCATAGCGGCCAGGCCCTTATTCGTGACCATGACCTGTCCGGGCTTGGTCTCGAAGGTCTGCATCATCACGGTGAACGCCCCGCCGCTGCTGCAGGGAATGATCACGTCCGTGGGGGTGCAAAGTTCGCCCAGGGTGGCGGCGACGACGTAGGGAGAAATAAAGCCCTCGCCGGTATGGTTGTCCTCGATCTGCGAGATTGACGCCCGAACCTGGCGGCAATAGGCCAGCCAGTCGGCGTGCTGCCCCAGGTTGAGCGATAAGAGGTCCGACAGCAGGGCGTTAGCGTCGACCTGGAGGGCCACGGCCGTGCGGGGATGACCCTTGTTCAGTTCTTGCGGATCCAAATCGACGTGTACAACGTCGCCGACCGGCGCAAACTCTTGCCAGTTGAAGCCTGTCTGCTGGAAGCCGAGCCGCGTCCCCAGCGCCACCACCAGATCCGCCTGCTGGACGATCAGGTTGGCGGATCTCTGGCCCCATGTGTTGGTCCGGCCGACGTAGGCCGGGTGGTCGGGACCCATTCTGTCGGCACCATTCCAGGTCGTGGCGACCGGCACTCCTGCAGCCGCCAGCTGGTCCGCAAGGCCTTGCGCCACGTCGCGCCGGACTCCGCCACCGATCAGCAGCACCGGACGCTGTGCTTTCGCAATACGCGTTGCGAGGTCCTCGACCTGTTGGGTTGTTGCGCGCGGCGGTGCCGGGGGCGACGGGGCGGGCGTGTCGAGCGCAGCGGGATCAACCTCGCGTCCCTGGATGTCCAGCGGGATCTCCACGAAGACCGGCCCCTTGCGCCCGTGGCTGCCAGCCTCCGTTCGCGCCAGGAAGTCTGCTCTGTCCAGAACGCCCTCGACTGTCGAGGCGTGGACGGTGATGGACCGCGCAATCGAGACGCCGTCGATCTCCTGGATGCCGCGCTGACGCACTTGACCACGGGCCAGGTCGGCGGTCTTCACCTGCCCACCCAGCACCAGCAGTTCCCGGCTCTCCAGCCAGGCCCCCGATATGGCCGTGACAAGGTTCGTCATGCCGGGCCCTGCGGTGACCAGGGCCAAGGCCCTGGGTCCGCCCGCAGTTGCGTTGAAATACTCGACCGCGATGCCGGCGGCCACCTCATGGACCACCGCCACGCAGGTCATCTTGCGGCTGCAGCTGTCCAACAGGTGCATGATGTTGCCGCCGCCGACGTAGAAGCAGTGGGTATAGCCCTGCGCCACCAGCCAATCGACCATCAGGTCACTGTATTTCATGCGGCGTACCGTTCTGTCATGTCGTTGAAGGCCGCGCGGAGGTTGATTTCCGCGGCCGGATCGCGCGGAATCATTATGCGTTCGACGCCGCCACCCTCGCGGGCGATTACGACGGCGAACTGATCGCGGGTATGTTTCTTGTCAGAATGGAATGCGGCGATCAGGTCGTCAACCTTCATGTCGCCCACTGCATCCCGGAGGTCGGGCACCTGGCGCAACAGGCCGTCGATGTGGCCTTCCATCGTCGCGGGCAGGCTCCCTTCGGGGTAGGCCCGGCCCAGGAGGCGACCCATCGTACCGGCCGCCATGATACCGAGGCCGACCGCGACACCGTGCGAAATTCGGAACTTCGACGCCGATTCCACGGCGTGGCCGAATGTATGCCCGTAATTCAACAGAAGCCGCTCGTTGCTGTCGAACTCGTCGATCTCCACAAACCATTTCTTGGCCGAGAGGCTGAGGCTGATCACCTGGGTCAGGACGTCAGGCCCGGAGTCTATCGTCGGCTTCAGGGCCATGTACGCCTCGAAGGTCTCGTTCGATCTGGCGAAGCAGATCTTGGCCGCCTCTGCGAGGCCGGCCACCATCTGGTCCGGTGCGAGCGTCGCGCACAGAGTAGGGTCTATTTCGATGGCGCGCGGAGGATGGATGGTACCGACGATATTCTTGTAGGTGTCGACATTGATCGAGGACTTGCCGCCGATGCAGCTGTCGACCATGGCCAACAAGGTGGTGGGAACGTAGTCCCACTTGACGCCGCGCATGTAGACCGACGCGACGAAGCAGGCGACATCCTGGACGATACCGCCACCTGCCGCGACGATCGTCGTCGACCGCGAAACGCCGGATTTGCGCAGGGCGGTGATGAGCGCCGGCATCTGGTCGAGGCTCTTGGTTGACTCGAGGGCCGGCAGATTGACCGTGCGAACACCGGCCGACTTCAGATAGTCGGTGAAATATTCGTCGCACAGGACGACGATGTCGCCGCCACGCTCGATGATTGCGTCCAGGGCACCGCGCCGGATCGTTACCGGATAGCTCCCGCTGGCTGATGTGATTTCAAACGATGCGGACATGACTGTACCCCAAGTCGACCGCGATCGACTGTCCGGTTATGCCGGTGTTTCTCGACGAGCAAAGGAAAGCAATCGTCGACGCTACCGCCTGCGGCGTAGGCAACGCATCAAACAGGGTGGCCTCCCCGATGGCGGCGATTTGGTCGGCTGACAGCGCGGCCCGTGTCATCGGCGTGTCGAGGACTCCTGGCAGAACCGCATTGATCAGGTGGCCGTCTGCACCCAGGTCGGCGCTGGCCGATCGCACCAGCCCGCCGATTGCCGCCTTTGTCATGGCATAGGACAATTTATTCTGGCGTGCGCGGTTCTGCCAGATGGAGCTGACCACACACAAACGCGCGCCTTGCGGTCTCAACATCGATGCGGCGAGCAACTGCCGCAGCGTGGTCACGACAAATAGGCAATTGGTGCGATACAGATCCAGCGCGGCGTCCTCGTCGGCGCTGTAGATACTGTCGGAGATATTTGCGCCCTGGGCCCAGCAAACGGCGTCGAACGGGCCGTTCTCTTCGAGCGCTGAACCCGCTATCGGGTGCAGGCTCGCGTCGAGCGTTACCCATGTGCCTGGTGCTCCGCCGGGGGGACGAGGTGCCCGTGTCACCGCCGTCACCGCCCAGCCGTCGTCAGACGCCGCATCCACGACAGCCTGACCTATGGCTCCGGACGCGCCGAAAACCAGGATGCGCCAAGGGCCCTGTCCGGACTGACTAGAATTCACGTCTCATTCCTCGCGGAGCAGTCCCGATAAGGCCCGGTATTGACGATCAGATCTGTTCGGGGATCTTCGCGATCTTATGCCAGGCGGGTCTCGATCATCGCAATCCGTTTGGCGTCTTCCTGACCGATGCTGCTGTAATAGTCGCGTTTGTTCTGCAGCCAGGCAAGCTCGAACTTGACGGCGTTCTCGATGCTCGCTTCGATGTTGGAAGTGTGCAGGGCGTCGCCTGCGAAGATTACCTTGCGCGTCTCAAAGCGATCCAGGCGCACGGCGTGCAGTTCCCGCAGGGCGTCGATGCTGGCGGTGGAAACAGATCCACCGACCACCAGCTTCATGTCATTGGCGCGGGCAGCCCGCGCAATGGTGAGGCCGGCATCGGTGATCGCGCGCGTATTAATGTCACCGCGCGGCAGACCACGCGACAGCGTGAAGTCGACCCGACCGAAAACGATGCCGTCGACCTTGCCGCGCCCTGCTTCGATCATTCCGTCCAGGTTCTGCAGCGTCGTTTCGGTCTCCAGGTTGAACAGGAACTCGGTCTGCGTCTGTTCGTCGGTGTTATGGGTCTTGTCCTTGGCCTCGATGAATTTCTGCAAGGCGTAGGGAGTCTCGACCATGGGCGCGATGATGTAATCAATACCATAGAGCTTGCTGGACAGCAGGTCCGTTACAGCCTCGCAGCCGCCGATCTTGAGCGCGACCTTCAGGTCGGCGCGGTGGGCCAACTCCAGTAGGCGAAGAAGTTCGTCGGGACGGGTGCCTTCCGCCTCAAATTCGGCCTTGACTGCGACGACTCCAAACTCGCCGCGCCCACGCTTTAGCAGCTCAAGCATGATGCGTTCTGCGTGATTCATTTAAACATTCCCGAGCGAAATCATAGGTTATAGAGGGGCGCACGCATAGCATGCTATTTCTGGCACCCCCTGTTGAGGTGTTCATCCCCAAAGGTAAGGCTCAGGTCAAGGAAAAAAGGGTGCTGACTGAATCCTCCCTAGTTCAAAGACCTAGCTATCTAGCATTACAATTGCATTCTGGAGTAGATACAGGCGCGTTGAGCGGAATCCTGATGCGTTTTTCGTCAGGTGGACCTGGCGATGATATGACAGGCGGATACGTCGATACGCGAGCCGGATGGGGATGCGGCGAACCATCCTGGATGGCCCGGCGGATCAGAGGCGGGCCGCGGTCGTGACGGCGTTGGGGGCCAGCCCGATTAACGTCGCACCGGGTTGGGGACGGCAGAGTCATCCCGACCCGGGCGATTGGCATACCGTTCCTCGACGGGAGCATAGCGATCCCATACCGCCCGGTCGGCCAGTGAGCGCAGCAGCTTGATATATTCCGCGTGGGACCAGGCAAGGGGCGTGGCGGAGTTGGTGCCTTGACCGGAGGCGTACTGGTGGGGGGTCGCATTGCCGACGCTGTCCCAGACCTGTTCGGGTAGCAGAAGGCCGTCGTTGGCGAAGGATTCCATGCCGTGGACGTAGGTCCGGCGGATCGCTTCGAAGGTGGAGGCCGGGGCCCCTGTTTTCAGGGCAAGGGCGATCTCGTAATGGCCGCGTTCGCCGGTGAAGATCGGCCAGACCCGGCCGCGCTGACCGGGGGTCATGCCGCCCACACCGTAGTTTCCGCCTGTTTCGGTGTTCTCGCCGTAGCCGTCATTGCCATAGCGCCGCCAGCCCGGTGACCCCGCCAGATTATAGTGGACCCGGAACCGCGCCTCGCGTTGCTGGTCATCGTATTCGGGCAGGCTGGCGGTGATCGACGGAGCATCGGCGGCGCGCACGCCGTAACGAACCAGTTCCAGGAATCCCCCGTCGATGATGCGGTCCTCGGGCTCGGCGGGCTGGCCGTTGTTCTCACCCAGCAGTCCGTGATCGTCGGGGTTCTGGTTGCGGCTCAGGCGCAGGAAATAGTGGCCGTCACCGTAGTCGCCGGTGGTGGTGAACATCCGGGCCTCGACCTTTGAGGCATAGTCGTCGGCGGCGGCCAGATAGCGCACGGCCGAGGCCGGGTCACCTGAGGCGCGGGCGATGTCGGCGGCGACGGTCAGGCCGGTGATGACGGCGGCGGTGGTGGAGGGGGAATAGCCTTCCTGCTCCTCCCAGCGTTCCTGCTGGGTCCAGGGCGGGGTGACCTGTCGGTCGTTCCACAGGAGGCCGGCCTTGCCGCCGTCGACCAGGAAGTCGGCCGCCGGCTTGATCATGCGCGCGTACATGCCGGTCAGTTCTGCGTCGCCGATGCGGCCGGCCTTCCACAGCTTCCAGCCGAGCATGATGGGCATGGCGGTCTGGTCCAACTGAACGCCGACCCACTCAATCTTGCCGTCGACATGGGTCTTCTGCAGGAACCAGCCGGTGGCCCCGGTATTGCCGGGCGTTTCGGCGCGGACCTGAACCTGGGGGAGATAGCGGAAGGCGGCGACCGGTGTCTCGGTGTCACCCAGCGCCATCAGGGCCATGGCGACCTGATAGAAGTCGCGTGGCCAGACCGCCTTGTAGCCGGTCGAGGATTCGGTCGCGTCGACGGTGTCGCCCCAGGGATTGGACAGGGAGGCGATCAGGGCCCCGGCATAGGTGCGGTCCTCCTGGACCTTCAGCATCAGGGCCGAGGCGTAGGCCAATCGACCGCCGTCCGTGGACTGTTCAGCGAGGCGAGGGAGCTCGGAAAGGGAGCCGACGTAGTCTTCCCACCCGATCCGTTGGCCTTCGCCGTTGAAGCGGGCGAGGACTTCGTCGAGGCCTGTCCGGAACGGCACCTCGGTCTGCCGCTCGGCGTTGAGGCGACTGTCGCCGAAGCCGATAACGAAATCACGGCCGACGCTCTGCCCCGCCCGGACCCTGGGCAGGGCCCCTGTCAGCATGATGTTGCCGGGCTGATCGCCGGTTGAGGAATAGACGTTGTCGAGCCCGCCGTCGGCAAGGTCTGTCAGGCCGTCCGAAACCCCGACGAAGCCAACGCTGACCTGATCAAACGGCTGATCGGGCAACACGGCCAGATGAACAGAACCTTCTGAGGCATGGAGCGCTGAGCGGGTGGCATCGCCATGATCGCCGACCCCGGTGTTGGCCATGTGCGGTTCGAGCAGCAGATAGGGGGTGATGTCGCCCTTCAGGGCGCGGATGGTCGCGCGCACCACCAGGCTCTGGCTGTCCGGGTCGGTGTAGATGCGCTTCTCGATCTCGTAGCGACCCTGTCTGTCGGTGGTGATGACGCGATAGGCCGGAGACAGGGGGCGGCCCTGCGCGTCCGTGTGCAGATATTCTGTGCGGCTGGTGGTGTCGGTTCCCTCGACCGACAGGCCCGAGTCCGTGACCACGGCGAACCGCATCTGTTTGATCTGGGCCTCGTGGATCAGCCCGTACATGGTTTCGGTCAGAATGCCGTTGGCGAGCGAGAACCAGACTTTGGACACCACGCCGGTCGGGCCTCCGTCGCGATACCGGCCGTCGACATAGGCCTCGTAGGATGCACCGGCCCCGGTCTTGGTGGCGTTGGACCAGGTTGGAGTCTCGCCGGGTGCGCCGGGCGCGGTCTGGATGTGTCCGTCGACGGCTTCCGTCGGCACGTGCTGGGGCAGCGTGGCGCAGGCTCCGAGGGTGATCAGGGCTGTACCGGCGAGGAGGCTGAAGATCGTGCGCATGAGAGAGCTCGTCAGATTGGAGGCAGCAGGAAGGTAAGGGGGGCGGGCCGTTGCGCGCGGCGGCGATCCACGCTCATGCCCCCGACACCCGGGGTTCGGACACTTTCAGGCTGGCGAGAGCGGCGACGAAGAAACTAACGCCGCCGAGGACGAGGGCCCAGATCGCCTGGCCGTCAAACAGACTCTTCAGGATCAGGCCGAGAATGGTCGCGGCCAGCAGCTGGGGGACCACGATGAAGATGTTGAAGATGCCCATATAGACGCCCATTTTGCGTCCGGGGATGGCGCTGGCCAGAATGGCGTAAGGCATGGACAGGATCGAAGCCCAGGCGATGCCGACACCGATCATCGGCAGCCACAGCAACTGCGGGTCACGGATCAGGAAAATACCGATCAGGCCGATGCCGCCGAGCGCCAGGTTGATCGCGTGGGCTCCACGCCGACCAGTGCGGCGGGCGATGACCGGAATGGCGAAGGCGGTCAGGGCGGCGACCCCGTTATAAACGCCGAACAGCACACCGACCCAGTTGGCACCCTCGTTATAGGCAGCTGACGTCGTGTCGGTGGTCCCGTAGTGGACGGCGGTGACGGCGGCCGTGGTGTATATCCACATCGAGAACAGGGCGAACCAGCTGAAAAACTGGACGACCGCTAGGCCGCGCATCGTCTTCGGCATGCGGAACACATCATCGATGATCTCGGTCAGGCTGTTCGAGGCCCGCGCCCGATGCATCAGCCCGACGGCAATTTGCAGAAGGCCGAAACCGGCAAGGAATCCGGCGAGAACATAGAGTTCCTTCTCGATGCCGAATGCCCAGACACTGTACAACCCGGCGAGGCCGAGAATAGTCCACGCGGCACCTCCCAGCATATAGATCCTGGCCGACCGGGCCGGTGCCTGGCTGTCATTCGGGCGAGAGGAGGCGAGGCCCACGCTGCGAGCGGTTTCGAACGCGTCGATCTCTGAAGGATTGTATTCGCGGGTTGAGATCACGGTCCACAGGACGGCCGCCAGCAGGCCTGCCGCCCCGATGTAGAAGGCCAGTTTGACCGAGTCCGGGGTAACGCCTTCGGGGGCGGTGGAGACGACGTGGA
Organism: uncultured Brevundimonas sp.; assembly: GCF_963974615.1. GTDB lineage: Bacteria > Pseudomonadota > Alphaproteobacteria > Caulobacterales > Caulobacteraceae > Brevundimonas. The sequence continues at coordinate 10,379 of NZ_CAXBDH010000007.1, read as the reverse complement.
AGACGTTGGCCAGCAGCCAGGGCAGGCAGGAGGCGAACACCGCTCCGGTGCCGATGAAGAAGGTCTGCATGGCATAGCCGGCGGTGCGCTGCTCGTCGGGCAGGTTGTCGCCGACGAAGGCGCGGAACGGTTCCATCGTGACGTTGATCGAGGCGTCCATGACCCACAGGGTCGCCGCCGCCAGCCACAGGCTGGGCGCGTTCGGCATATAGATCATCGCTGCCGAGGTCAGGATGGCCCCGACCAGGAAATAGGGACGTCGCCGTCCCAGTGGACCCCAGGTCCGGTCGCTGAAATGGCCGATAATGGGCTGGACCAGCAGGCCGGTCAGGGGGGCAGCGATCCACAGGATGGCCAGATTGTCGACCTGGGCCCCGAGGGTCTGGAAGATCCGGCTGGCGTTGCCGTTCTGCAAGGCGAAACCGATCTGGATGCCGAAGAAGCCGACACACATATTCCAGATGGCGAGCTGGCTGAGGCGGGGACGAACCCGTGGGGTCAGGACGGTGGCGTCGGAGGTGGGGGCGCTCATCGGGTGGATCTCCGGCCCAGGGCGACGAAGCGGATGGCCTGTCCGCCGCCGGGGGCGAGGCGCAGGTCGAGGGTATCGGCCGAGGTGACCTCGCGGCTTTCGATGACGATATCCTCGCGGCGGCCGTCGCGCGGATTCCAGTTGGCCGCGGGACCGTCGCGATAGATTTCGGCGCGGTAACGGCGACCTGGGTCGAGGAAGCCCAGCGGCGCGGTCAGGTTGCGGCCCGACTCGTCGGTGATGGCCCCCAGATACCAGTCGTCGGAGTGGCGGTCCTTGCGGACGATGGTGACATAGTCGCCGATCTCGCCGTTCAGCACCCGGGTGTCGTCCCAGTCGGTCGGGACGTCGCGGATGAAGCGGAATGGTCCGGGGTTGGCCTCGTAATTCTCCAGCAGGTCGGCGGCCATCTGGATCGGGCTGTAGAGTGTCACATACAGGGCCAGCTGCTTGGCCCAGGTGGTGGCCACGCCGTCCGGCGCGCGGGTGACCATGCCGAAGATGCCCGGGGTGAAGTCCATCGGTCCGGCCAGCAGCCGGGTGAAGACCAGATTGACCTCGTGCTCGGGTGGGTTCCCCGGTTGACCCCAGGCATTGTATTCCATGCCCCGTGCGCCTTCACGCGAGACCCAATTGGGCCAGGTGCGGCGCAGGCCGGTGTCCTTGATCGGCTCATGGGCGTTGATGGCGACCTGATGGGCGGCGGCGGCCTGGACAACGGTCAGGTGGTGACGGGCCATGGCCTGGCTCTCATGCCAGGCGAGGGTCGGCTGTCCGTCAGGTCCGGCGACACGCGCGCCGCCGGCGTCGGCGACATAGCCGGTCTTGACCGCATGGATGCCGAGCCTCTGGTCCAGGGCGAACCCGGCCTCCATCTGTTGCTCGTAGTGGAAGGCGTTGCCGCCGGTCTCATGGTGACCGATGATCTGGACGCCCTTCGCGCGGGCATAGGCGGCGACCCGTTCGAGGTCGAAGTCCGGGTAGGGTTCGGTGAAGCTGTAGTCCGCGCCATTGCCGAACCAGTCGCCGTCCCAACCTGTGTTCCAGCCTTCGATCAGCACGCCGCCGAAACCGTTGGTGGCGGCGAAATCGATATGGCGCAGGGCGTTCTCGGTCGTTGCCCCGTGGTGGGGACCCGATGACCATGTGGACCGGTCCAGATGCATTTCCCACCAGATCCCGACGTATTTCATCGGCTTGAACCAGCTGACGTCACCGATCGCATTGGGTTCGTTGAGGTTCAGGATCAGGTTCGACATGACCAGACCGCCCGCGGTGTCGGTGATCTCGAGTGTGCGCCACGGAGTCGGGAAGGGGGCCTCGCGCTCGACCGCTGCATTGGTGAATCCGGGGGTCAGGGCGGCGCGGAAGCGGCGACCCTCGACCCGCTGCAGGTTCATACCGGCGTAGTCGACCAGGGCCGCCTCGTGGATCGAGACATGCAGACCGGAGTCGGTGCGCAGCGTGATCGGGGTCTGGGACACGCCGACCGCGTCGATCGGGGTCCGGTTGTAGAGATATTCAGCCCGGTTCCATTCGAACCCGGGGATCCACCAGGCCGTGCCGGGCTCGGCGATGTTGAACTCGGTCAGTTCCTGGCCGATGCGGACCGTCCGCAGCGCGGCCTGATCGGGGAATTCGTAACGGAAGCCGACCCCGTCGTCATAGAGGCGGAATACCATATCGAAGCGCCGCATCAGTTCCGAGGTCTCGGTCAGGGTGACGCGCATCTCGTTGAAATGATTTCGGACGAAGCGTCGCTCACCCCAGGGCTGCTCCCACGTCTCGTCGACGGAGCGGGTCGCACCGGGGGTCAGGGCCAGGTGTCGGTCCAGCTTGGGGGCGTCGGTCAGGATGAAACCGAGTCGGGACGGGGCGATCACCGGACGTCCCATCCGGGTGACCGCATAGCTGGGCCGACCGTCGTTGTCGGTGGTTACCTCGACCGCCAGGACATGGCCGGGGGACTCAACCCGGGCCACAGCCGGTGTCTGGGCCAGGGCCGGCGACGAGATGGCAAGGGCGATCAAGGCCATACATCGCAAAAGCATCGGAGTTTTCATGACAAAATCCCATCGCCATTGCTTGCCAAAGGGTGTTGCGGCAGCGCAGAAGGCTGAATAACAAGTTTTGCACCAAATTTTGCAGACGGAGCCGTCATCCAGTGAGCCGCAAGACCACACGTCTCGAGGACCTCGCCCGGATGGCGGGGGTGTCGATCTCGACCGCGTCGCGGGCGCTGAACGACAATCCGGCGGTGAATGCCCGGACGAAACAGAAGATCTGGAAGCTGGCGCGCGATCATGACTACCCGTTCCGCCACTATATGCCTGCCGGTCCGATCGGGGCAGAGGCGACCATCGCCCTGGTCGCGCCGCGCCCGCAAGGCAGGGAAGGGCGTCTGTCCGACCCCTTCTTTCTGGAGCTCCTCGCCGGGGTCGGCGAGGCCGCCCGGGAGCGGGGCTGCGACCTGATCATCAGCCATGTGACGCCGGCGACCTATGAGGACCTGCTGGCCGCCATGACCACCAGTCGGGCGGACGGCGTGATCTTCCTGGGGCAGAGCACCCTGCATGCCGCCTTCAACCGGTTGGTCGAGACCGAGGGTCGGTTTGTGGTCTGGGGGGCTGAACTGCCGGACCAGACCTATTGTTCGGTGGGGTCGGACAATACCGCCGGAGGCCGACGCGCGACGGCGCATCTGGCGCGACTGGGCCGCAAGCGCATCGCATTTCTGGGGGATCTGGATCCGCCCGAGGCCATGCAGCGCCACCGGGGCTATCTGGAGGCAGTCGAGAGCGCCGGACTGGGCGTCGATCCCGAGTTGATCGTCAGTGCCCATTTTGAGGTTGAGTCGGCCGAGGCCTCGGTGGACTCCATGATCCGCCGCGGCCTGCAGTTCGATGGCGTGGTCTGCGCCAGTGACCAGATCGCGTTGGGGGCGATGCGGGCCCTGCAGCATGCCGGTCGCAGCGTTCCCGGTGACGTCTCGGTGATCGGTTTCGACAATGTGCCGTTCAGCCGCTATAGCCGCCCCGCCCTGAGCACCATGGCCCAGGACACGATGAAAGCCGGGCGTCTGATGGTCTCGAAACTGCTGGACCACGCAGGGGACGTGGTCGGTCGTTCGGAGCGACTTCCCACCGACTTGATCGTTCGCGAGAGCTGCGGCGGCTGAACGTCTCATCCGTCAGGTTCAGCTAGCAGCAGGCCGGCGAGCGGTGGCAGGGTTCCGGCGGGGGCTCCGTCCAGATTGACCGCCTCGACCACCCGCCAACTGGTGGGTGGGGACCAGGCCGTCGTCTCATGACCCAGATTGAACGCACACAGTAGTCTTGTGGGGCTCTGGCCGCGTTCGAACACCAGCAGGGGCTCGGGAGCCTCGACCGGGGTCAGGTTCCCGACCCTCAGGGCCGAATGGTTCCGGCGTAGCCGGATCAGGCGGCGCGCCACGTTCAGGGTCGAACGTGGATCATGTTCCTGGACATCGACCGACAACGGAACATGCCGGGGATCCACCGGAAGCCAGGGCTCGGTGGTCGAGAAGCCGGCATGGGACTGATCGGCATGCCAGGGCATGGGTGTCCGGGCCCCGTCACGACCGAGGGTGGCCGGCCAATTGGCGATGGCTTCGGGGTCAACCAGCCGGTCAAACGGCACATTGCCCTGTGGCAGACCCAACTCCTCACCCTGATAGATGAAGGCATTGCCGCGCAGGGCCATCAGCAGCAGCAGACTCATCTCGGCCATGGCCTTCAGGTCGCGACCCTCGGCCCAGCGCGAGACGGCCCGCGGGGCGTCGTGGTTCGAGAAGGTCCAGGACGGCCAGCCCCGCCCCGTTTCGGCTGGCCACAGGGTCATGCCGTGCTGGATCAGTTCGGTCTGGAGCCGTTCGGCATAGAGATAGAGGAAGCCGTAGGCGCTGTTCAGGAGATCCGGCCCCGCCGTGTAGGCCTGCATCTCCCGCTCAGCCTGTTCTCCGCCGACCTCGGCCACGAGGAAGCGTCCGCCATAGCTATCAGTCAGCCGCCTGAGCCGCGTCAGAAATACAGTGATGTCGCCGTGGGACTGGTTGTGGAAATGGTGTTGGAAATCGAACGGTCGGGTTCGTTTGCCGAGGGTCAGGACCGGCGGATTATCGGTCAGGTCCGGGTCGTGCATGGCGAAATTGATCGCGTCGAAGCGGAAGCCGTCGACGCCGCGATCCAGCCAGAAGCGGGCGCTCGCGAGCAGGGCCTCCTGGACTTCGAGATTGCGGACGTTGAGGTCCGGCTGCTCCTTCAGGAAATTGTGCAGATAGTACTGGCCGCGGCGGGCGTCCCAGGTCCAGGCCGCCCCGCCGAACACCGACTGCCAGTTCGATGGCGGGGAGCCGTCCGGTTTGGCGTCAGCCCAGACGAACCAGTCGGCCTTCGGATTGCTCGCGTCGCGGCGGCTCTCCACAAACCAGGGATGGGCGTCTGAGGCGTGGGAGAAGACCTGGTCGATGATGACCTTGAGCCCCAGCTCATGGGCCCGGGCGACGAGGGTGTCGAAATCTGCAAGCGTCCCGAATACAGGATCGACGCCGCAATAGTCCGAAACGTCATAGCCGAAGTCCTTCATCGGCGAGGTGAAGAAGGGCGATAGCCAGACGCCGTCGACGCCGAGCGATGCGATGTGATCCAGGTGGGCGGTGATGCCGGGCAGGTCACCAATGCCGTCACCGTCGCTGTCGGCGAAGCTGCGGGGATAGACCTGGTAGAGGACCGCGCCGCGCCACCATTCCGCGTCTTCAGCCTGTGGCGTCGGGGAGGCGACCGAAAGAGTCTGAACGTTCAAGGCACACCTTCGGAGACACAGATCACATAGTCGAGCGCGGGCACGGTCACCGTCAGGCTGCCGGGCGCACTCGTGGTCGGGGCGCAGGTGCCGTAGGCTGTTGTCCAGATCCGGGAGGCCGGATCGACCGCGAGGTTCGCCGTCATCGCCCCGGATGACGTGTTGAACACCACCAGGGTCTCACCGCCGTGGTCGTCCAGGCGGGACAGGGCCAGCAGGCCCGGCTCGCGATCGGCGCGACGAACAAGCTGGCGTCCGTGCCGCAGCCGTGCGTCGGCGGCGCGGATCCGGGTCATGGCAGCGATGCGCGTGTAGAGCGTGGCCTGCCGGTCGAACGGGCCCGACGCGGTGCCGATGCGGCGATCATCGGCATAGTCGGGGGTGCGGGTCTCGAACATGTCCTGCCGTGAGGCCTTGTCGTCGCCGTCGCCGGTGAAGCCCTGTTCGTCGCCGTAATAGATGATCGGTACGCCCCGTCCGAAGAGGATCAGCGCATGGGCCAGGGTCGTTCGGGCCAGCAGGTCTTCGTCATCGATCCCGGGCCGGGCGTTCAGGATCAGGCGTCCGATCCGGCCCATGTCGTGATTGCCGGAGAAGGTCGGCAGCCGTCGGGCGGCTGCCTCTCCCCCTGCGTAGAGCGGGTCATTGGCCAGGACGCCGGCCAGCCGATCAGGGGCGGCGGTTCCGGAAACCATTTCCTGGACAGCCCGCTGGACCGCGAAATCGAGCACGCTGGGCAGGCCGTCGACCACAGTGTGGCGTGCCAGCGTCCCGGCGTCGAAATCATAGGTCTCGCCGAAGATGTGGAAGTTCGGAATCCCCCGGGCCCGGGCCCGGGCCAGCATGGCCGGCACGAAGGTCTGCCAGAATTCGGGGTTCACATGGCGGGCGGTGTCGATGCGGAAGCCGTCGATGCCGTAGGTGTCTATCCATGCGCCATAGATATCGATGAAGCCCTGGACTACGCGCGGATGTTCCGTGAACAGGTCGTCGAGGCCGGAGAAGTCCCCGTCCAGGGCGCTCTCGCCGTACCAGGCGCTGTTGCCGCGGTTATGATAATAGATCGGATCGTTCAGCCAGGCCGGTGATTTGACAGTCGCCTCGGCCTCGGGAACGAACGGCGTATAGGCGTAGTCGGGTCGCGTCAGACGGGCGAAGTCGGCAGCGTCGCCGTCACCGCGGAAACCGTCATTGACCGGTTCGCCGTCGAGCCCGCCGCGGCGCTGGTACGGATAGTCGGCCTTCCAGTGATAGTCGCAGGCATTGTCCGGACATTCCCGGTACCGGATCACATCGGCGGTGTGGTTGATGACGATGTCCAGATAGACCTTCATGCCCCGTGCATGGGCCGCCTCGACCACGGCGTGGAAGTCGTCATTGGTGCCGAGATGGGGATCGACCCGGGTGAAATCGGTGATCCAGTAGCCATGATAGGCGGCGCTTTCGGCCCCGGGTGGTCCCTGTACCGGCTTGTTGACGAAGACCGGGGCGATCCAGACGGCGGTGGCTCCAAGGCCCTGGATATAGTCCAGCCGCGTGGTCAGGCCCTGCAGGTCACCGCCGTGATAGAAGCCGCGGTCAGTCGGATCGAACCCGTGCGAGAGGCGATCGCCGGACAGGCCACCGCGATCGTTGGACGGGTTCCCGTTCTCGAACCGGTCTGGCAGCAGGAAATAGATGACCTCATCTTCGGGGGGGCGCTGCCGGAAATCATCCCGGGCGACGGCCGCACCGGCCCAGGCCAACAGGGTCAGGGCACAGGCCGTCGCAATCCGCCTGCAGCGCCAGGCCGTGCCCGTTTCCATGAGTTTCGTCCCTCCGCAGTGCCGGGCGATGCAATGCCGTCCGATCAAGTTGCATGATTTTGCAGTGGACGGGACGGGTGTCAACCGACGACAGCTCACTGGTTTTTGGCCTGCGCACATACAGAAGGTCCGTGCTGCAGTGCGATATTCAGGGTTTCGGTCACCAGATATCGAGCGCGGCGGCGTAAATCTGCAACATTACCGACTTGCAAGGTTGCCAGAAGTTTGCATAAGTTTGCGACGGCAACCGGATCGCATCACCAGAATCGCGACGGCCAAGGGAGGATGAGATGAGACAACACTTCAGCCGGCGTTCGCGCCTGATGACGGGCGGTGCCTTCGGAGTCGCCATCATTCTGGGGATGGCCGGCGCTGCCGAGGCGCAGACGCGACCGCGGGGGCCTGACGCTCCCGTGACCGAGGTCGAGGAGATCGTTGTCACCGGCATCCGTGCGGGGATCGAGAATTCCATCGCGGCCAAGCGCGATAACACCTCGATCGTCGAGGTCGTGACCGCCGAGGACATCGGCAAGCTGCCGGATGTCTCGATCGCGGAATCGCTGGCGCGACTGCCGGGTCTGACAGCTCAACGCCTTGACGGGCGCAGCCAGGTCATTTCGATCCGTGGGCTGGGACCGGACTTCACGACGGCGCTTCTGAATGGTCGCGAGCAGGTCACAACGGGTGATAATCGCGGCGTCGAGTTCGATCAGTATCCGTCCGAGCTTCTGTCCGGTGTCATTGTCTACAAGACGCCGGATTCGGCCTTGGTCGGCCAAGGTCTGGCCGGTACGGCCGACCTGCGTACGGTTCGCCCGCTTGAATTCGGGCACCGCGCCATCGCCGCCAACGTTCGTTACGAAGTGAATGACATCGGGGCCCTGAATGCGGGCACGTCCGATCATGGTGTTCGCTACAGCGTCTCGTTTATCGACCAGTTTGCGGACAATACGATCGGGCTCGCGCTGGGCTATGCCCATATGACCTCGCCCTACCAGTCCGAGCGTTTCAACGCCTGGGGCTACCCCGAGGTTTCGCCTGGGACCCGCGTGATCGGTGGCAGCAAGCCCTATGTGATGTCGTCAGAGCTGGAGCGTGACGGCTATATGGGCGTGCTCGAATTCCGCCCGAACGATCGCTGGCACACTACGCTGGACGCCTTCTATTCCAAGTTCGACAACACCCAGATCCTGCGGGGCATCGAGCTTCCGCTGCAGTGGTCGTCGGCGTCCCTTCAGCCAGGGTATACGGTTGAAGACGGCATGGTCACCCAGGGCCAGTTCACCAATGTCCGTGGTGTCGTTCGCAATGACGTCAATACCCGGGCCAGCGAAATTAAGGCATTCGGTTTCAACACCGACTACACGCCCAATGATCGCTGGAGCTTTGTGGCCGACATAAGTTACTCGGGCGTCGACCGTACCGACCAGATCATTGAAAGCTATTCCGGTACCGGCGACAACGGATCTGGGGCTGCCGATACGCTGTCGTTCCGCATTGACGGTGTGGGTATCCCGCAGTTCGACAACACCCTGGACTACGCTGACTTTAACCTCATTCGCCCGAGCAGCCCCCAGGGCTGGGGCGGAGATGTAATTCCGGGTGGCCAGGATGGCTATCTGAACAGCCCGACCATCACCGACGAATTGTTCGCTACGCGGCTGCAGGCCACGCAGCGTTTTGACGCCGGCCCGTTCAAATCGGTCGATATCGGCATCAATTTCAACCACCGCCAGAAGGAGCTGATCGCGGACGAATGGTTCCTCGGCGTCGCCGGCGGTGGCACCCCGGTGGTCCCGGATCAGTACCGGCTCGCACCGACCTCGCTCGCCTTCATCGGCATCCCGGGTATGATCAGCTACGATACCCTAGGGCTGATCCACAGTGGTTTCTACGATCTGGTCCGCAACCCGAACGCGGATGTTCTCGCCAAGAATTGGAAGGTCGAGGAGCAGATTATTACCTCGTTCATTCGCGCCAATCTTGATTCCACGTGGGGCCATGTACCGGTCACCGGCAATTTCGGCTTCCAAGTGGTGTCTGTAGACCAGAGTTCGAGCGGCTATGCTGCCACCGGTTCGGGTTCCGGTACCCTGTCCACGCCCATCTCCGGCGGCGACAAATACATTGAGTTCCTGCCGAGTGGTAACCTGATCTTCGAGATCGGGGACCAGCGCTTCCTGCGTCTGGCCGCCGCCCGGACCCAGGCCCGTCCGCGCATGGACGAGATGCGTGCCTCGCAGACCTTCGGCTTCAACAGCGCGAGGAATGTCCCGGGGGCGACGGTCGATAGCTCGCCCTGGAGTGGCAATGGCGGTAATCCGGAACTGAAGCCTTGGATCGCCAATGTTTTCGACATCTCGGTCGAGCAGTATTTTGGCCGCTCCGCCTATGTGTCTCTGGCCGGGTTCTACAAGGAGCTGGACACCTATATTTACAATCAGAACCAGGTTTTCGACTTCACCGGTTTCCCCAACGGCGGCATCACGCCTGTCATCAACCAGGGCATCGTTTCCGTTCCTGCGAACGGCACGGGCGGCGAGCTTTATGGCGTCGAGTTTGCGGTCTCCACGCCGTTCGGCTTCATCTCGCCCTGGCTTGAAGGCTTCGGCGGTCAGTTCTCGGTGTCCTCGACGAAGAGCAACATCCAGCCGGATCCGGGCAATCCTGCCACCCCCATTCCCGGTCTGTCGGAGACTGTCGCCAATCTGACAGTCTACTATGAGAAGGATGGCATTCAGGCCCGCGTCAGCAGCCGCTACCGGTCAGAATTCCTGGGAGAGGTTGCGGGCTTTGGCAATGGCCGGACCCTGCGTCAGGTCGGAGCCGAAAACATCATCGACGCCCAGATCGGCTACCAGTTCCAGTCCGGTCCGCTGGAAGGTCTGTCGGCCCTGTTCCAGGTCAACAATCTGACGGACGAGCCCTTCTATACATACGAAGCCAATGACCGTCGCCGGATCATCGACCACCAGGTGTACGGCCGGACCTATCTGATCGGTCTCAACTACCGCTACTAGAGGCCAGCTCCGCAGGAACGGGCCGTTTCGGGAGACCGAAGCGGCCCGCTTTCCGGTGGGAGACATGTCCCAGGTTCGGATGCGGGCTGATCTGAAAGCGTCTGGACGGGACCGATATTCGGTGAAAACAGTTGTGGCAGGCATCATGCGCGTTGATCGCACGCCCATCGGGGGAATGAGATGACGGATATCCAGACGCCG
>NZ_CAXBDH010000006.1:0-170338 GCF_963974615.1 uncultured Brevundimonas sp. | reverse complement strand
GCGAAATCTGAGCCGAGTTGGACTGCGTCCAACTCAACCGATTTCGCTCTAGGTGCGGAACGAGGCGCGGACGTGACCGTCGCGCGCCTCGAAGACTGTTTCCGCGGAGAACCGGGACCTAGCGGCGCAGGTTCAGCTTGCCGATCAGGGCGGTGTAACGCTCGCGATCGACCTTGGTCAGGTGGTCAAGAAGGCGACGACGCTGCGAGACCATCTTGAGCAGGCCGCGGCGCGAGTGGTTGTCCTTCTTGTGGGTCTTGAAATGCTCGGTCAGGTTGGCGATGCGCTCGGTGAGGATCGCGACCTGGACTTCGGCGGAGCCGGTGTCGCCCGAGGAGCGGGCATTGTCGGCGATAACTTCGCCCTTGCGTTCAGCAGTAATCGACATCGGGTGGCTCCATTTTTGGGCCTGTCGCGCGCCGCGCTACTTGAGGCGGGCGGGCAGGCTAGAGGTTGAATACGCGGTCGGGTTCGAGTCGACCGGCCCGCATCTCGCAGAGCGCCACGAGCGTCTGGCCCTGAAAGGCGGAAACAGTTCTTGAGCCCTCCCGAAGGCGGCTCTTGAGCGTTTCGACCTGTCTGGGGAGCAGTACGATCGGTCGTCCCTGCCGAAGCGAGAAGGCATCTTGATCCGTAACGGCCAGCTCCGGGATGTCGTCCAGGGCGGTCGCCACGGGAAGAAGACCTTCCAAGGCGGCGTCCCTATGCACCAGATCGGCGAGAATATCCAGTGTCACGGCGTTATCGGTCGAGAACGGCCCGACCCGCTCGCGGCGCAGGGCCGAAACGTGCCCTTCGGCCCCCAGCATCAGGGCCAGATCGCGGGCGAGGGAGCGGACATAGACGCCCTTGCCGGTGCGGATGGTGATCTCGACATGGTCGGCGTCGGGACTGGCTGAGACGGCCGCCTCATGGATGGTGACGCGACGGCTGGCCAGTTCGAACTCGGCCCCGTCGCGGGCCAGATCATAGGCGCGCTGGCCGTCGACCTTGATGGCCGAGAAGCGCGGCGGGGTCTGGTCGATCTCGCCGACGAAAACGGGCAGGGCGGCGCGCACGGCCTCGACCGATGGCCGTACGTCCGAACGGCCGATGATCTCGCCCTCGCGGTCGACGCTGGCGGTCGAGACGCCCCAGTTGATGGTGAAGCGATAGACCTTCTGCGCCTCCATCATCTGCGACACGGTCTTGGTTGCCTCGCCGAGGGCGATGGGCAGGATGCCGCTGGCCAGGGGATCAAGGGTGCCGGCGTGACCGGCCTTCTGGGCGTTGAACAGACGTCGGACACGGGTGACGGCCTCGGTCGAGCCCATTTCGAACGGCTTGTCGAGACAGACCCAGCCGTTGACGATGTCGCCCTTCCTCTGGCGACCCATCAGGAGTCTGCCTTTGGCCCTATCGCGCTGCGCGCTACTTGAGGGCCGTCTTCCTTTGACCCTGCCGCGCTTCGCTCTACTTGTTGGCTGTTGTCCGTCTCGTCGTCTTCGGCAGGGACGCGGAAGACGTCGGCCTGGACGCGGGGGTTGTCGAGGATGCGGTTCAGCCGTTCGGCGGCGGCGAAACTCTCGTCATGACGAAAGCGCAGGTCGGGGGTGAAGCGCATGTCGATGTGACGACCCAGTGCGCCGCGCAGGAATTTGGCATGAACGTTCAGGGCCTTGACGATCTCGTCGACATGGCCGGCGGTGGAGGCGGTGTCGATGCCGGCCCCAAGCGGTTCGACGAAGCAGGTGGCGTGTTTCAGGTCGGGCGACAGCCGCACCTCGGTGACGGTGACCGAGACGCCGGTCAGGGCCGGGTCGCGGATCTCGTTCTCGCGCATCACCTCGACGAGGGCGTGGCGGATCATTTCCGAGGCGCGCAGCTGGCGCTGGCTGACGGTGCCGGCCTTGGCGGCGGGCTTGGAGCCCTTGGGTTTACGGTTGCTCATGGTCGTGTCCTCCACGCTCGCCGGGGATCGGACCCGGCCGGAAAAGCGAAGGGGCGGGGTCTAGGCCGGTGGGGCCCGGCTGTCCAGTTCCATGGCGGCGGGGTGGTCCGCTCGACCGTGCGCATGACCTCGCCGGAGGTCACCGACCGCAGCGGCCGCACCGGCAGACCGGCCGGGACCTAGCGTGGGCCGGCGGGTGGGGCGGCCTCATCGACGGTCGACTGCGGCGGCGGCGCGGCCCATTCGCCGCGCCAGACATAGGACAGTTGGACGCAGTGGCGCAGGGTTCCGTCCGGCCAGCGGCCGACGGCCTGGACAATCAGGGGGCGGACGAGACGTACCCGGCCGGTGACCAGCCAGGCCTCGTCCGCGCCGGGGCACAGGGCTCGGGCCAGACCGCGACCGTCGCCCTCGGTGGCAATACTGTAGACATTGGTCTCGGTGGCGTTGTCGGGCAGGGCCTGACGAACGGCGTCCGGGCCGCCGCGATGGATCCCGGCCGAGCCGCGGCGGCTGGTCGAGATGACGCGACGAACGCTGATGGCACCGAACAGACCGCGCTCGACCTCCAGCGTCACGCCCCGGGTCAGGGCCTGGGTAATGCGGTCGGCGGCGTCATAGGCGAGATAGCGGGTCTCGGCGGCGGCGGGGCCGGCGAGCGTCAGGATCAGCAGGGACAACGTCAGCGAACGGAGCATGAGACGATCATCCCGGTCGGATGCGGCGGAAGTCGGGCACCCCCTCCCCGCCGAGGCGGAGAGGGGGGCCGGATTACAGCGTGCGCTGGATCTCTTCGACGGTGAAACACTCGATGAAGTCGCCGACCTTGATGTCGTGGAAGCCCTGGAAATGCATACCGCACTCCTGGCCCGACGGCACCTCGTTGACCTCGTCCTTGAAGCGTTTGAGCGTGGCCAGGGTACCCAGTTCCAGCACCACGATGTCGTCGCGGATGATACGGACCTTGGCACCCTTGCGGACGACGCCCTCGGCCACCCGGCAACCGGCGATCTTGCCGGTCTTGGAGATGTCGAACACCTGCAGCACGGCGGCGTTGCCGAGGAAGGTTTCGCGCTGGAGCGGGGGCAGCATGCCCGAGAGCACGCCTTTGATGTCGTCCAGCAGGTCGTAGATGATCGAATAGTAGCGGATCTCGACGCCTTCACGTTCGGCCAGGTCGCGCGCCTGTTTTGAGGCACGGACGTTGAAGCCGAGGATGGGCGCGCTGGCCGATTTGGCCAGCTGGACGTCGCTCTCGGTGATGCCGCCGGCTCCGGACATGATGGTACGGGCGCGAACCTCGTCGTTGCCCATCTTGTCGAGCGAACCGACGATGGCTTCGGCCGAGCCCTGGACGTCGGCCTTGATCAGGACCGGCAGTTCCGAGACTTTCTTGGACTGGAGCTTGGACATCATGTCGACCAGGGAGACCTGGTTGATGCCGCCGGTGGCCTTCTCGCGGCGCAGACGGTCGCGATAGTCGGTCAGTTCGCGGGCGCGGGCCTCGGATTCGACCACGGCGAAGGGCTCACCGGGGCCGGGGGCCTCGTCAAGGCCGAGGATCTCGACCGGGATGGCGGGACCGGCCGCGTCCAGCTGTTCGCCACGCTCGTTGAGCAGGGCGCGGACCTTGCCCCAGGCGGAGCCGGCCACGACGATGTCGCCGCGTTTCAGCGTACCGCGCTTGACCAGCACGGTGCCGACCGGGCCACGACCCTTGTCGAGCTTGGATTCGATGACCACGCCTTCTGCCGAACGGTCGGGATTGGCGCGCAGGTCCATCATTTCGGCCTGGACCAGGATCGCCTCGATCAGACCGTCGAGATTGGTGCGATTCTTGGCCGAGACCTCGATGATCTGGGTCTCGCCCCCGAGGCTTTCGGAGATGACTTCGTGCTGCAGCAGCTCGTTGATGACCTTCTGCGAATTGGCGTCCGGCTTGTCGATCTTGTTGACGGCCACGATCATCGGAGCCCCGGCCGCCTTGGCGTGCTGGATGGCCTCGATGGTCTGGGGCATGACGCCGTCGTCGGCGGCGACCACCAGGACCACGATATCAGTGACATTGGCCCCGCGCGCCCGCATGGCGCTGAAGGCTGCGTGACCCGGGGTGTCGAGGAAGGTGACGCGGGCGTCATTGGGCAGGCGAACCTGGTAGGCCCCGATGTGCTGGGTGATGCCACCGGCCTCACCCGAAGCGACGTCGGTGGTGCGCAGGGCGTCCAGCAGCGAGGTCTTGCCGTGGTCGACGTGGCCCATGATGGCCACGACCGGCGCGCGTGGCGTGGTGGCCCCGCTGTCGTCGTCGGCGGCAAGGAAGCCGGTCTCGACATCGCTTTCGGAAACGCGACGCACCGTCATGCCGAATTCGTCGGCCACCAGTTCGGCGGTGTCGGTGTCGATGACGTCGGTGATTTTCACCATCAATCCCTGACGCATCAGGAATTTGACGATATCGACGCCGCGCACGGCCATCCGGTTGGCCAGATCGCCAACGGTGATGATGTCAGGAATGACGACTTCACGCGGGCGGTTCGGCGCATCGGTGGAGCCACCCTTGCGCTTTTCCTTCTCGCGTTCCCGCGCGCGGCGGACCGAAGCCAGCGAACGCATGCGCTCGGCCGTGTCACCGTCACCGGCCAGGGCCTGGATGGTCAGGCGGCCTTCGCGGCGCTTGGGTTCGCCACGGGTGCGGGAAACGGCCTTGCCGGCGTCGGAGAAACGCTTGTCGCGGTCATCCTCGGGCCGGATCGGGCGACCGAAGCCGCCGCCAGGGGCGCGGCTGGGCCGGGCGACCTCGGGTGTCGACGGCGGCTGGTTGGCCCCGCGCGGACCGGCGGCACCGGTGCGGGCTCCTCCCGGACGGGCGGCACCGGGAGCCGGGCGTGGCGTCAGGGCGGAATAGCGGACAGGTTCGGCCGGGCGACCGGTCGCACCTTGCGGACGGTCGGAATAGGCGCGTTCACCGCCGCCCATGGCCTCTTCGCGAGCGGAACGCCCGCCGAAGGCCGGGCGATCGGCGGCGGCAGCCGGAGCCCGGGTCGGGGCCTTGGGCACACGCTTGCCGAAATTGACCACCGGACGCGCGGGCGGCGCGGGCCGCGCCGGGGCAACCGGAGCAGCGGGCGTTTCGACGACCGGGGCTTCGGCGACCGGAGCAGGCGGAGCCTCGACCTTGGCCTCGACCTTGGCTTCGGCCTTGGTCGGGGCCGGAGCTTTTGGAGCCCGGGCCGGGGCCTTGGCGGCCGGCGCGAGCTTGGAGGCTTCGGCACGGGCGGCTTCAGCCGTGGCGCGGGCAGCATCAGCCTCGGCCCTGGCGGTAGCGGCGGCCTTTTCGGTGGCGGAGGCCTGTTCGCGGGCGGCGGCGTCGCGTCGTGCCTGTTCGGCGGCAGCTGCGGCGGCCCGTTCGGCCTGGGCCTTGGTAGCCAGTTCGATGGCGCGGCGGCGGGCCTCCTGCTCCTCGTTCGACAGGCTGCCGCCGGCGGGCTGGGAAGCCGTCGGGCGCGGAGCCTGGGGCGCGGGAGCCTCGGTGCGCGGACGGGCGACGTCAAAGCCTTGCGGTCGCTGATGACCAGGCGTGGCCCCGGGGCGACGCTTGGTCTCGACCACGACGGTCTTGGTCCGGCCGTGGCTGAAACTCTGCCGCACAGTGCCGGTCGATACCGAGCCCGTCGGGCGCGGTTTCAGACTCAGCGGGGCGCGCGGCCCCGTCGTCGACGGCGTTGCCGCCGGCGGAGCTCCAGTTCCCTGGCCTTCGTTGGTCTTGTCGTTCTCGTCGCTCATCCGGTCGCTTTACTCGGGGCGGAGAAGTCCGCCGTCGTCTCGTTCAAACACAAAAAGCCGCGCGTAGCCCCTCCCCCCGTTCAGGAGGCGGAACCCCGCCCGTCAAAACCCATTCCAGGGGTTTCATTCGACCCACTTTCGACATTGTTTTCAGGAGCTTCCTGAAACCAATCCCGAGGGTGGAGCGCTCGAAATCCCGCCAGCCGTTCAACCTCAATGGTCCAGCGATCGGCACGCCCACCCGCAAGCAGGACGGTATGTATCGCATTTTCCAGCCCGAGGGCCAAACTCAAATCGTCGGCGCTGAAAGCCCCGCAGACTTTGGGGGGCGGTTGCTGGTGCCGGGCCAGGCCCAGAAGCTTGCCCCGCCCGTCCTGGGAACTGTCGCTGGCCTCGATCAGCCAGGCCGCCTTGCCGCTGCGGATCGCCGCTGCGGATTTCTCGAAGCCGGACACAAGTGCCCCTTCACGCCGGGCCAGACCCAGCTGGTCGAGAACGCGCCGGACCAGCAGGGTCTCGACCGTGTCAGCGAGGTCCGCCGCAGGCTTGAGTGGGGCCTTGGCGGCGCGCGAAAACAGGTTCTTCTTCACTGCGGCCGCAATCGAGGCGCGGTCGGCGGCGACCCACAGGCCGCGCCCGGGGAGCTTGCGTCCCAGGTCGGGGGCGACCGAGCCGTCCGGGGCGGCGACGAAACGGATCAGACGAGATTCCTCCATGACCTGGTGCGTGACCAGGTCGCGGCGTTCCCTATCGATCGTTGCGTCGCGCAATCCCATGAACGGCCCGGCTTTCCATCACGCGTCGCTGAGGGTTTCGGAGTCCCCGGCGGGGACCTCCGTTTCGGCGTCGTCTTCGGTGGCGGCCGCCTCTTCACCCGATGGGGTGTCGAACACGGCTTCCGCATCGACATAGTCGTCGTCGACCGCGGCCTCTTCCTCATATTCGGGCTCGGGCTGGGGCAGTTCCGAGGCGTCGATCCAGCCGGCGGCCACACGGGCCTGGAGGATCAGCATCTCGGCGTCCGCCTGGGCCAGGCTGAAGCTTTCCAGCACGCCCGGGACCTTGACCCGTTCGCCGTCCTTGATCTCGAAGCCGCCGCGAATTTCGTCAGTGGCCAGGTCAGCCAGATCCTCGATTGTTTTGACGCCACCCTCGCCGAGGGCGACGGCGATCGGCAAGGTCACGCCCGGAATCTGCAGCACACCGTCCTCGACGCCCAGCTCGACGCGTTTGGCGTCCAGCACAGCGGCCTGTTTGGCGAGGAAGTCGTTGGCGCGGGCCTGGAGTTCCTCGGCCGTGTCCTCGTCGAAGCCCTCGATCTCGGAAATCTCATAGGGTTCGACAAAGGCCAGATCCTCGACCGTGGCATAGCCTTCGGTGACCAGCAGCTGGGCGATGACCTCGTCGACGTCCAGGGCTTCCTGGAACAGCAGGGTGCGTTCGCTGAACTCGCGCTGGCGACGCTCGGAGTCCTGGCTCTCGGTGATGATGTCGATCTGCCAGCCGGTCAGCTGGGAGGCGAGGCGGACGTTCTGGCCACGACGACCGATGGCCAGCGACAGCTGCTCGTCGGGCACGACCACCTCGACGCGGTCAGCCTCTTCGTCGAGCACGACCTTGGAGACCTCGGCCGGAGCCAGGGCGTTGACGATGAAGGTCGGCTCGTCCGGGTTCCACTGGATAATGTCGATTTTCTCGCCCTGCAGCTCGGCGACCACGGCCTGGACGCGCGAACCACGCATACCGACGCAGGCCCCGACGGGATCGATCGAGGAGTCATTGGACAGGACGGCCATCTTGGCGCGCGAGCCGGCGTCGCGGGCAGCGGCGCGAATCTCGATGACGCCGTCGTAGACCTCGGGCACTTCCTGGGCGAACAGCTTGGCCATGAAGCCTGGATGGGCCCGCGACAGCATGACCTGCGGGCCCTTGGCCTCGGCACGGACGTCATAGATGTAGGTGCGGATGCGGTCGCCGATGTTGAACACTTCGCGCGGGATCGAGTCGTTGCGGCGCATGATGCCCTCGCCCCGGCCCAGATCGACGATGGTGTTGCCGTATTCGACGCGCTTGACCGTGCCGTTGACGATCTCGCCGACGCGATCCTTGAACTCTTCGTACTGGTTGGCGCGTTCGGCCTCACGGACCTTACCGGTCACGACCTGGCGGGCCATCTGGGTCTGGACCCGGCCGAATTCGAACGGCGGCAGAACCTCGACATATTCCTTGCCGACCTCGGCCTCAGGGTCGCGCTTGGAGGCGTCGGTCAGGCGCACCATGGCGCTGTCGTTGAACTCTTCCAGCTCGTCTTCCGGCTGCCAGTCGTCCTCGACGATGGTGACGTGACGGGTCAGCAGCATCTCGCCGGTCTTGACGTCGATCTTGGCGCGGATGTCGTGGTGGGCCCCGTAGCGCGACTTGGCCCCCTTCTGGATGGCCTCCTCGATCGCCTCGACGACGATCTCCTTGTCGATGTTTTTCTCACGCGCGACGGCTTCGGCGATCTGCAGAAGTTCGAGGCGATTGGCGGAAATACCGGTGACGGCCATCAGGCTTTGTCCCTTTTGGTCTTGGTTGTCTTGGGAGAGGGGGTCTTGAGAAAGGTCTTCTTCGGCTGGGCCACGCCGCGCTGCGGCTGGTCCGGATCGTCGGCCGGGCCACCGCCGGGCTCGTCGGATTCGCCACGGGCGGCGCGCAGGGCGGCCCCACGGTTGAGCAGGGCGTCGGACAGGACCAGCTTGGCGTCATGCAGCCATTCGAACGGCAGCAGGGCTGTGTCGTCCTCGCCGTCGAGGTCGATGGCCACGGTCTCACCTTCGGTTCCGGCCAGCACGCCCTTGAAGCGTTTGCGGCCCTCGACCATCCGGTCGGTCTCGATCCGGGCCTCGAAGCCCGCGAACAGGTCGAAATCCTTGAGACGGGTCAGGGGGCGGTCGACGCCGGGCGAGGAGACTTCCAGCAAATATTCGCCGGCGATCGGGTCCGCGGCGTCGAGCACTTCGGACACGGCGCGACTGAGACGGGCGCATTCCTCGACGGCGATGTCATTGTCGACGGCGCGCTCGGCCATGATCTGCAGCCGCCGGCGCAGGGTGCCGCCCATCAGACGCACACGCACGATCTCCAGCCCGAGGCTTTCAGCGATCGGGTCGAGCATCTCGAGCAGTCTGCGGTCTTCGGGGGTCTTGGCGCGCAAGGGGGGCGTAACTCAATAAAAAAGCGGCTGGCCGTCCGCGGGCCGCCGCTGTGAACGACGCCGTTGGACGCCGGTCTAACGATGTGGGACGCCGTATAGCCCCCGCGAACGGCTTTGTCAGCCCCCCGTGAGTCCGGGCGCGACGGGGGGACTTCAGACCCGGGCGAAGGCCCGTACCGGAAAGGTGCCGAATCCGGTCACCCGGGGCGGGGTGGCGGTGAATCTGAAGGGGCCGTCCGGCAGGGCCGACAGGTTGCACATATGTTCGACGATGGTCAGGCCGGCCCCGAGCAGGGCGGTGTGGACCGGCCGGCTGCGGGTGCGGGTGTCGTCGATATTGTGGGAATCGATCCCGACCAGCCGGGCCCCGCCGGCGATCAGGCGTTCGGCCGCGGCGGCGGTCAGAAACGGGTGATCCTCATAATAGGTTTCGGTACGCCAGTGCCGGTCCCAGCCGCAGTGCACCAGCACCGCGCAACCGGTCACGTCGAGGCCCTCGAAGACTTCGACGTCGATGGCCATGCGATCCGGACAGTGGACCACGATTCCCGGCAGGTCGGCGATACGGTCGAGACCGACATCGGCCAGGTCCTCGCCGTCGGCGAACCGATGAAACGGGGTGTCCAGATAGGTGCCGGTATTGCCGACCATGTCGATCCGGCCGATCTGGAATTCGGTGCCGGGCTCATAGGCGGCGCGAGAGGCGTCACGGGACAGGTAATCACAGACATGGGGGGCCGGCAGGCCCTTGTAGGTCACCATGCCGGCCTCGATCACATGACTCAGGTCGATCAGGGTCATTGTTTGCGGAACTCCAGGAAGATCGGTGCGGTGTCGCCCAGCTTCTTTTCCTCATAGCGGGTCACGACGTGATCGGCGGGCGGGGTCATGGCCCGCTGAGGCCAGTCGCCCTCGCCCGGATCCATATCGACCAGGCCGGGGGTTCGCTGCAGCCGTTCCAGGGCCCAGTCGGCATAGTCCAGCCAGTCGGTGACGAACCGCACCCGACCACCGGGCTTCAGCACCCGGGCGATGACGGCGGCGGTCTCGTCATTGAGCAGCCGGCGCTTGTTGTGACGGACCTTGTGCCAGGGGTCGGGGAACAGGATCATGACCCGGTCCAGCGACCCGTCGGGCAGGGCGTCGAGCACGTCGCGGGCGTCGTCGGCGTGCAGCCGTACATTGGTTAGGTCGCGGTCGTCGATATGGCGCAGGGCCGAGGCCACGCCGTTCAGAAAGGGCTCGCAGCCGATCATCAGGGTGTCCGGGTGGCGGGCAGCCTGTTCGGCCAGATGTTCGCCGCCGCCGAAGCCGATCTCGAGCCAGACCTCGGTGGCCCCGGGCATCAGGGCGGCGGGATCGACCGGGCCGGTTTTGGGGTCGGGCAGGGCGATGGTCGGTAACAGAGTGTCGAACAGCGCCGCCTGCTTCGGCTTGATGGCACGTGACTTGATGCGGCCGAACGAGCGCAGCGGCCGGTCGATGAATTGATTGTCGGGATCGGAGGACATGGGGCGCTTATAGAAAGGTCCGGCCGGCGACGGCACCCTTTAATCCATCGGTTCGACGCCCCAGATCAGGTCTGTCGGCGGAGGGGTGAAATGGGTGAACTTATTGGCTGGGCTGCAGGGGCGGGACTGATCGCCCTGGTCATCTGGGCGACGGTGTCCGTGGCCGGGTCGCGGCCGAAGGGCAAGGGAGGCCTGGGTTTGATGGCCGCCGCATTGTTCGGTTTTGGTGCGGCGCTGGATCCGCCACAACGCCATGTGGCCGAGGCCAAGGAGCCGCCGAAAGGCTCACCGGAGACCGGCGAGCCCGAAATCGACGACTAGACCAGCGCCTTGAGCCGGTCGACCAGATCGGTCTTTTCCCAGCTGAAGCCACCGTCGGCGTCCGGCGTGCGGCCGAAATGACCGTAGGCGGCGGTGCGGGCATAGACGGGCCGGTTCAGGCCCAGATGTTCGCGGATGGCGCGCGGGGTGGCCCCGCCGATCATCTCCGGCAGGGCCGTCTCCAGCACCGATTCCGAGACCGTGCCGGTACCGTGCAGGTCGACGTGGACCGACAGGGGTTTGGACACGCCGATGGCATAGCTGATCTGGATGGTGCAGCGGTCGGCCAGGCCGGCGGCGACGACGTTCTTGGCCAGGTAGCGGCAGGCATAGGCGGCCGAGCGGTCGACCTTGGTCGGATCCTTGCCCGAGAAGGCCCCGCCACCGTGGGGGGCGGCTCCGCCGTAGGTGTCGACGATGATCTTGCGACCGGTGACGCCGGCGTCGCCGTCAGGCCCGCCGATCTCGAAGATGCCGGTCGGGTTGATGTGCCATTCGGTGTCAGCGTCGGTGAAGCCTTCCGGCAGCACCGCGAGGATATGGGGTTTGACGATGGCGGCGACCTCGGCCGCGCTCAGGCCCTTGGCGTGCTGGGTCGACAACACGATCGAGGTGGCGCGCACGGGCACGCCGTTCTCGTAGCGGATGGTGACCTGGCTCTTGGCGTCCGGTTCGAGGCCGGAACCGCCGGCGTGGCGCACCTCGGCAAGGCGTTTGAGGATGTTGTGGCTGTACTGCAGCGTCGCCGGCATCAGCTCGGGCGTCTCGTTTGAGGCGTAGCCGAACATGATGCCCTGGTCGCCGGCCCCCTCGTCCTTGTTGCCGGCGGCGTCGACGCCGACGGCGATGTCGGCCGACTGGCCGTGCAGGCGGTTGATGAACTCGAAGGTCTCCCAGTGGAAACCGTCCTGCTCATAGCCGATGTCGCGGACGGCGGCCCGGACGGCGGCCTCGATCTCCTGTTCCACGCCCGGAGCCCACTGGCCGTCCCGACCCATGATGCCGTTGCCGCGGATCTCGCCGGCCAGGACCACCAGATTGGTCGTGGTCAGGGTCTCGCAGGCCACGCGCGCCTCGGGGTCCTTGGTCAGGAACAGGTCAACGACGGTGTCGGAGATCCGGTCCGCGACCTTGTCGGGATGACCCTCGGAAACGCTTTCCGAGGTGAACAGGAAGGTAGAACGGGACAAGCGAAGGCTCCTGACTTGGGGAACGCACAGGTATCCCGCAAAACATATAAAGATATGTTTATATGATCAAGAGAGGCGTCGACCATCAGGGTTTTTTGCGCGTCCCGGCCTGCGGGAGCGCCAAACGGCGGAGGGACTGCGCCGCCTGCGCCGGTTGACGCCGAGGCGCTGACAGGCCGCGTGGACCTGTTTTTTCACCGCCGTCCCGGACAGTCCGAGAGCGAAGACGATTTCCTGGTTAGAAAAATGGTGCCGCTTAGGTGACTCGAACACCTGACCCCCGCATTACGAATGCGATGCTCTACCAGCTGAGCTAAAGCGGCTTCGGCGTCCGGACGGCAGGGTCCGGCGCGAGGAGCGCTGTTTATACGGGCCGGACGGGGTTGCCAAGCGCCGCGATGAGCGCGGCCCCGGTCGGGACGGTCGCGATACGGATTTCGGCGAAATCCAGCGCCGACAGGGGAGCCGCAGCGGCCGGTGAGATGGCCACCAGCACACAGGAGCGGGCCGTCTCCGGCGACAGACATCCGGCCAGGGCCCGGGCCGCGCGCGGGGACTGGGTCAGGACGATGTCGAAGGCGGCGGGCGGGGCCGTGCCGGTTTCCGTCGCCTGATAGACAGGCAGGGTCCGGACCGCGACGCGACCGGCCAGGGCGGCGGCCAGGTCCGCGGCCGGTTCGCGCGCGCCGGGGGCCAGGACCGGTCCGTCGTCGGGAGACCGGGATGCAGCGATCAGATTGACCAGATCGGCAACGGCCCCGTTGGCCGAACGGACGTCGGCAAACCCGGCCGCGCGGGCGATATCGGCGGTGGCGTCACCGACGGTGAAGGCCGGCCAGTCGCGCCGGGACGTCAGGGCGGCGAAGGCGGTGACGGCGTTGCCACTGGTGAAGGCCAGGGCGGTGATTCCGCTCAGATCGGGATCGATGGCGAGGGGCTCGATCCGCAGCAGAGGGGCGACAATCGGCTGGAAGCCCAGGATGGTCAGGTTGGTGGCGGTGCGGTCCGCCCCCGGTTGGGCGCGGGTGATCCAGACCCGGTTACCGGATGCGCGCGGACCGGTCATGGTCAGAGCGCGATCTGCTGGTCACCGGCGGCGTCGTGGATCTGGGCCCCGACCGAAAGGCCGAGGGCGCGGGCCCAGTTCGCCGCATCGGCGGCATGGATGTCGTCGATCTCGCCCGTCCGCCGCCAACGGCCCGTGCCGTCAGGGCTGAGCATTTCGGCCGCCAGTTTCAGTCGGTCGCCGTCGACGGTGGCATGGGCCCCGATGGCGGAGCGGCACGAGCCTTCCAGCGCCGTCATGGCTCCCCGTTCGGCGGCCACGGCCAGGGCCGTCAGCGGATGGTTCAGGGCCGCGACCCAGGCGGCCCCCATCTCGCCGGCGCGGGTCTGCAGGGCCAGCGCCCCCTGACCCGGTGCGGGCAGGAACTGGTCGGGCGACAGCCGTTCGCGAATAACCTCGGCGCGGCCGAGGCGGTTGAGGCCGGCTGTGGCCAGCAGGATGGCGTCGAAATCGCCGTCGGTCAGACGTTTCAGCCGGGTATCGACATTGCCGCGCAGCATCTCGATGCGCAGGTCCGGCCGCAGGGCCAGGGCCTGGGCCTGACGCCGCAGGCTGGCAGTGCCGAGCCGGGCCCCCTGTGGCAGGTCGGCGAAACAGGCGAAACGCTCACTGATGAAGGCGTCGCGGGCATCCTCGCGCTCGGGCACGGCGGCGATGGCCAGACCGGGCGGCTGTTCGGCCGGCACGTCTTTCATCGAATGGACGGCGATGTCGACGCGGCCGTCGAGCAGGGCCTCCTCGATCTCCTTGGTGAACAGGGCCTTGCCGCCGACCTCGAGCAGACGCCGGTCCTGGATCCGGTCGCCGGTGGTGACGATCTCGACCAGGGGCACGGCGGCGTCGATCTCGCTTTCGGGCACGCCCATGGCGGTGGCGACGGCGCGCTGCATCATGCCCGACTGGGTCAGGGCCAGTCTGGAGCGGCGTGTGCCGATGCGGATCGGAAAGGTCATGAGGCGTTGCGTGCCGGGGAAGGGGTCGTTAGCTGGACCCGATGAACATGGTCGCGGACTATAGCAGCGAGGCAGGACGGGCAACCGGACCGGCGCATCCGCTCACCGTGCTGGGACTCGAGACCAGCTGCGATGAGACCGCCGCTGCCGTGGTGCGGCTGTCGACCGACGGTGGGGCCACGGTGCTGTCCTCGGTGGTGTACAGCCAGATCGACGAGCATGCGGCCTTCGGTGGCGTGGTGCCGGAAATCGCCGCCCGCAGCCATGTCGAGATGATCGACGGGGTGGTCCGGCGTGCCATGGATGAGGCGGGCCTCGACTTTGCCGCGCTGGACGGGGTGGCGGCCACAGCCGGGCCCGGCCTGGTCGGCGGAGTCATGGTCGGGCTGAGCTACGGCAAGGCTGTGGCCCTGGCCCGCGGCCTGCCGCTGGTGGCGGTCAATCATCTGGAAGGCCATGCGGTGTCGGCCCGGCTGGGGCAGAAGGTCGCCTATCCGTTCCTGCTGCTACTGGTGTCCGGCGGTCACTGCCAGTTGCTGGAGGTGCGCGGCATCGGCGACATGAGCCGGCTGGGTTCGACCATCGACGACGCCGCGGGCGAGGCGTTCGACAAGATCGCCAAGGCCCTGGGGCAGGGCTATCCGGGTGGACCGGCGCTGGAACGGCTGGCCGAGGGGGGCGACGACACACGGTTCGCCCTGCCGCGGGCCCTGCTGGGCCGCAAGGACTGTGACTTTTCCTTTTCCGGCCTGAAGACGGCGGCTTCGCGTCTGGCCCAGGCCTGCGAGACCGAGCAGGATCGGGCCGATCTGGCCGCCGGGGTCCAGAAGGCCATTGCCCGCCAGCTGTCCGAACGCGCGCACCGGGCCATGCAGGACTGGCGTGAGGTCCGGGGGACGGTTGCGGCCCGGCCGCTGCTGGTCGTCGCCGGCGGGGTGGCGGCCAACCGGACCGTGCGGGCGGTGCTGGAAGCGACGGCGGCGAAGAACGGCTTTGATTTTCTGGCTCCGCCCATGGCCTATTGCACCGATAATGCGGCGATGATCGCCCTGGCCGGGGCGGAACGTCTGCAGCTGGGGCTGGTTTCGGATATCGATGTGGCGGCGCGTCCGCGCTGGCCACTGGATGAAGACAAGGCGCTCAGCGACCCGATGCACAAGCCGGGCCGCAAGGGTGCCAAGGCCTAGGGAAGACACGGATGGAATTTCGTACCGTAGGGGTGATCGGCGCGGGTGCCTGGGGCACGGCCCTGGCCCAGGTGACGGGCTGGGCCGGTCTGGACACCCTGTTGCACGCGCGTGAGTCCGAGGTCGTCGACAGTATCCGCGATCACCGGATCAATGAGGCCTTCCTGCCGGGGATTACCCTCGACGACCATGTGAAGGTCACCGGAGATCTGGCTGATCTGGGCGGTTGTGATGTGATCCTGGCGGTGCCGCCGGCGCAATATATGCGCGCCACCCTGGCCGCCTTCGCGCCGTTTCACCGGTCCGGGGTGCCGGTCGTGCTGTGTGCCAAGGGCATCGAGCGCGGCTCGCTGAAACTGATGACCGAGGTGCTGGCCGAGACCCTGCCGCAGGCTCCGGCAGCGGTGTTGTCGGGCCCCAGCTTCGCCGGCGAGGTGGCCCGCGGCCTGCCGTGCGCCGTGACCCTGGCCTGTGCCGATGAGGCTCTGGGTCAGAAACTGATGCAGGCCCTGTCGGCCCCGACCTTCCGACCCTATCTGGCCGACGACCTGATCGGGGCCGAGGTCGGCGGGGCGATCAAGAATGTGCTGGCCATCGCCTGCGGCATCAGTGAAGGCCGCGGTCTGGGTCGCAGTGCTCATGCAGCCTTGATCACCCGCGGCTTCGCCGAGATGACACGCCTGGGCGTGGCCATGGGTGGCCGGCCGGAGACGGTGGCGGGCCTGTGCGGTCTGGGCGATCTGGTGTTGACCTGTTCCAGCCCGCAGTCGCGCAACATGAGCCTGGGTCTGGCGCTGGGTCAGGGCCAGACGGTGGAGCAGGCGCTGGCCGGCAAGCGGTCTGTGGCCGAAGGCTATGAGAGTGCCCCGGCGGTGCGCGAACTGGCGGCGCGGATGCAGGTGGAGATGCCGATCTCGGAAGCGGTGGCGGCCCTGTTGAACGGCGAGACTACGGTGGAGGCGATGATCGGCAATCTGCTGTCGCGGCCACTGAAGGTCGAGCGTCACTGATGGGTGAACCCGTTCCCGCCGAGCGCAAGCGGGTGTGGATCACACCGCCCGGCGTGGCCCTGTGTGCCGAGTCCGATATCGCCGACCCTGGATCGCGCGGCTTCGTGCTGCAGATCGGCGAGGCCTTCTTCCATGGTTTCGTTGTGCGCAAACAGGGACAGGTGGCCGGTTATGTCGACCGCTGTCCGCACCAGGGCTTTCCACTGGCGCTCGAACTGGACCGCTATCTGACGCCGAGCAGCGATCTGATCCTGTGTGGCTGGCACGGGGCCGTGTTCACACCCCTGACCGGGGCCTGTGTCGGCGGCCCTTGTGCGGGCGCGAAATTGACGCCGTGGCCGGTGGTCGCCGACGGCGGCGTCATACGCACGGCCTAAAGATCAGGGCTTTTTATCGGTGTGTTTCTCGCCGAAGGCGTCCTTGACCTCGTCCTCGGAGATCCGCTTGGACGGATCGCCCTTCTGGCCGAGATTTTGTTCTTCGGTACCATCGCCCATCATGCCGGGATGTTTGTCGGCGGGCTTGTCGATGTTGGGATGACCCATGATTGTGATCCTTGAGAGGTTGCCCCTCTCAAACGAGTGCGCCACTGTGTCGGTTCCCTAGCACTTCAGTCGTTTGGCGTTGGCCACGGCGGTCTCGTGGATCGGCCGCAGGGCTTCAGCCTGGGCCTTGAGTAGCTCGGTGTTGAGGGTCAGCATCTGACCGGCGGCACGACCCCACCAGTCGAGTGCATAATTGTACTGCAAGGTGGCCAGGGTGGCCGGGTCGGTGGCGGTGACCATGGCCGTGGCGGCGCGGCTGGCCAGATGCGCCTCATTGGCCGCCGACCGGGTCAGGCGGTCGGACAGGTCGCCGAAATTGCGGGTCATGGACGAGGCCGAGGCTGACAGAGCCTCGACCTTTTCCGAACTCATCAGCGAAATTTCCTTCAGGTCGGTCTTGCCTGGATCGGCCAGACCGGCGGCCATGATCTCCAGTCGGGCCGCGATGACCTCGCCGGCGGCGTGCAGCATCTCGCCCCCGACGATGGCCGTGTCGGCGGCGGACTGGTTGTTGCGGGCCATACGTCGGCCGTTGCGGGCCGCCTTGTCGATCTGTGTCATGTTCGAGCCTTGGGCCGCATTCGTGTTCCGGGCAAGGGCTGACTAGACCCCGGGTCGCACTTCGGCCGAAAAGGCGGCGACATCCTCGAGCAGGGCCTTGACCGAGGCGTCGATGATCTTTTGACCCTTTTCCGGACTGGCCTGGGCCGGGTCCGAGCCGATGCGACCGTCGGGGAAGCGGGCACGATAGTCGAGGGCGTCGCGGATCGGACCGACCGGGGCGATCTTCGGTGAATAGTCGGCGGTCTTGATATGGTCGGGATAGGCCGCCTGGGTGACCGCGATCTCGGACGGGGTGGCGTGCATGCCATGCCCGACCGGGAAGATCGAGCTGCACAGGCTGTGGATGCCGGGCAGGTCCCACCAGTTGCTCATTTTCAGCACGAACGGCGGCTGTTCCTCGACGAAGCTCCATTCCGCATGGATCTCGGCGAAGGTGGCGTCGATGGTGGCGCAGTTGCCGCCGTGACCGTTGAGGAAATAGATCCGTTCGAAGCCATGGCGGCTCAGCGACGAAATCCAGTCGGTGATGGCGGCCATGAAGGTCGAGGGCCGCAGGCTGATGGTGCCGGCGAAGGCCAGGTGATGCTGGGCCATGCCGATGTTGAAGGTCGGGGCGACGATCAGGCTGTCGTCGGCCCGGTGCGCGGCGTGGGCGATGATTTCAGGGCACATCCAGTCGGTACCGAGCAGGCCTGTGGGGCCGTGCTGCTCATTGGAGCCGATCGGGACGACAACGGTTCGGGCTTCTTTCAGACGAGCGTCGATTTCGGGCCAGGACGACAGATGGATCAGCATGGGACGCGGTACTCCGGTACGGGCAGGATTCAGGCCTCCTACCGCCTTCGTGCGTTCAGGCCAAACCCCGAGGCCGGATAACGAGGTTCAGTCCGGGGCGAAGGCGCGGACGAAACGGCGGGCGGTCTCCCGGGCCCGCTGCGGAATATGGTCGATCCCGGGCTGGTCGACGCCGAGCAGGGTGCGCAGATGGCTGTGGCCGAGCGCCATGCCCGAGAACATTTCCGCAGCATGGTCGGGGTCGGGTACGCACAGCAGGCCGCGGTTATGCTGGTCGGCCAGCCAGGCCGACAGGCGACGCAGACTCTCGCCGGGGCCGCCGTCATAGATGGCCCGGGCGATGTCGGGCGCTTCGGGCGAGATCAGGGCGACAGCCCGGAGCGAGGCCCCGTTGTTGATGTCGCAGACCTTGGTCAGCAGGGCGGCGGCGAAGGCCGTCAGAACGGTTTGCGGGTCGCCTTCGGTGCGAAGCGGGGCGGTGACGGCATCCGAGCGCCGTCCGGCCAGGGCCCGGCCGACGTCCAGCTTGGACGCGTAGCGATTGTAGAGGGTCTGTTTCGATACCCCGGCACGCCGGGCGATCTCGTCCATGGTCGCGGCCGCGCCCTTTTCGCCGAACAGTTCGGCGGCGGCGTCGAGAATGGCCTCGCTCTTCTTCAGGTCGATCTGGCCGGCGGCGCGGGACATCAGTGGGCCTCCAGTGGGGGGGCGCCGGGCGTCGTCTTCACCGGCCGGGCGAACAGGGTAACCACGGCGGCAACGGCGCAGGCGATGGCCAGCATGGCGAAGGCGTCGCCGAAGGCCAGGGTGGTCGCCTGTCGCTGCAGCATGCCCCAGACGGCCTTCAGGGCGGCCCCGTCCGGATCGATCGAGCCGGAGAAACGCTCGCTCATGCCGGCCAGCATGCCCTGCATCTGCAAATTCGACTGATCGATGCGGTCGGTCAGCTCGCCCATATGGACGGCGGTGTTGGTGATCAGGGAGGTGTTGAGAAAGGCCAGGCCGAAGGCTCCGCCGACGTTGCGACTCAGGTTCACCAGCCCTGAGGCGTTCTTGACCATGTGCGGCGGCAGGGTCGACATCGTCACCTGCTGGGCGGCGATCATCGCCAGCATGACCCCGGCCCCGCGCATGGCCTGGATGCCGGCGAACTGCCAGAAACCCCACTCCTCGGTCACGATGCGGGCGTCCCACATACCCCAGGCGCACAGGATGAAGCCGAAGAACATCAGGATGCGCAGGTCCAGCTTGCGCACAAGCCGCCCGGCGAAGGGCGCGGTGGCGAACATGGCCAGGCCGGAGACCACCATCGTGGTACCCACCTCGGACGGGGAATAGTCGAGCACCCGCGCCAGGAACAGTGGCAGCAGGAAGGTACCGCCGAACAGGGCCGCGCCGACGATGAAGGTCATGATGACGCCGACGGTGAAGTTGCGGTTGGCGAAGGCGCGCAGCTCGACGATCGGATTGTAATAGGTCAGCGAACGCCAGATGAAGGCAGGGCCGGTGATGGCCGCGACCACGGCGAGACCGAGGATGGCGGTGTCGGCGAACCAGTCGTTCTTCGACCCTTCCTCTAGCACGAACTGCATGCTCATCAGGAAGACGGCCATCAGCCCCAGGCCGAACCAGTCGAATCCCTTGGCCAGCGACCGGTCGCCCTTGTCGAAGTCGGCGTAGCGACCGACCAGGAACAAGACCAGCATGCCGGGGACGACATTGATGAAGAACAGCCAGCGCCAGCTGAGCCATTCGGTCAGGTGGCCACCCAGCGTCGGACCGACGGTCGGGGCAAGGGTGACGATCAGGCCCATGACCACACTGGCAGTGACCCGTTTGTCGGGCGGGAAGGCGGTGAAGGCGACGGCGAAGACGGTCGGGATCATGGCCCCGCCGACAAAGCCTTGCAGGGCCCGGAAGAAGATCATCATGTCGATCGAGTTCGACAGGCCGGTGGCCACGCTCATCAGCAGGAATCCGGCACAGGAGGCCAGGAAGACCTTCTGGGTGCCCCACAGCCGCGACAGATAGCCCGACAGGGGGATCATCACGACCTCGGGGATCAGGTAGGCGGTCTGGATCCAGCTGATTTCGTCGGCGCTGGCCCCGATGCCGGCCTGGATCTGCGGCAGGGAGGCGGCGACGATCTGGATGTCGAGAATGGCCATGAACTGGCCGATCACCATCCCGGCGAAGCCGAGAAGCAGGAAGGTCCAGTTGATTTCAGGCGTTGCGGCCGGCGGCGCGGTTGCCTGGGCGGGGGCCGTGCCGGAGCCGTCGGTGACGGCCGCGCTCATTCCCGGGCGACCGATATGGTCGTCGCGTCAGCCAGGCGGGTGTCGCCGGTGCCGGCCTCGGCGAAGCTGGCCCCGCCCGCGCTCTTCAGATCAACCCTGACCTCGACCGACAGGCCGGGGCGCAGCACGGTTGCGCCGGCGGCGCTGTCGACGACGATCCGGACCGGGACACGCTGGGTGATCTTGGTGAAGTTGCCGGTGGCGTTCTCGACCGGGATCAGGGCGAATTCCGAGCCGGTGGCCGGGGCGAAACTGTCGATCCGGCCGTGGATGGGCTGATTGGGGAAGGCGTCGGCGGTGATCTCGACGCTCTGGCCCAGACGCAGGCGACCCAGTTGGGTTTCCTTGAAATTGGCCACTACATAGGCGTTGCCCAGCGGCACGATCGACAGCAATTGGGCCCCGGGGCGGACGTATTGGCCGGGCCGAACACCGCGCGCGCCGACCACGCCGGCGACCGGGGCGCGGACGATGGTGCGGTCCAGAGCGGTACGGGCCCGGTCGACGGCGGCGCGGGCCTGTTCGACGGCGGCGAGGCTCTGGTCACGGGTCGAACCGAGCACGGCGGCGGCGCGCTGTTCGGCGACGAGAGCAGCCTGGGCCTGGGCCACGCCGGCCCGGGCGGTCTCGGCCCCGGCCTGTTCCGTCTGGATGCGTTGCTGTGAGACCCAGCCTTGTTCGGCCAATTTGCCGTAACGGTCGACCTGGGCACTGGCCAGTCCGGCCTGGGCCCGGGCCTGGGCCACCCCGGCGGCACGTGAGGCGATCAGGGCCTGCTCCTGCGCGGCGCGGGCGTCGACATTGCCGACGGCGGCGATCAGGGCCTGAAGACTGGCTTCGGCTTCGGACAGCCGTGCCCGGGCATCGGCGTCGTCCAGTCGAACGAGCACCTGACCGGCCTCGACGCGCTGGTTGTCGGCCACCAGCACCTCGACCACATAGCCGTCGATCTGGGGGCTGACGAGGGTGGTGTCGGCCTGGACAAAGGCATTGTCGGTGGTTTCCCAGCGCTGCTTGCCCAGCCACCAGACCGTGCCGCCAAGGATCAGGGCGAGGCCGACGACGACGCTGATGATCAGCGGCAGGCGCTTTTTGAGTACGGGCGAAACAGTCATGACGGACTCGATGGAATATCAGGATCGGGGAGGATCGACGTTAAAATGGACTATGTCGTCCAAAAATCAATAACGCTGTAGTCCGGTCGGCAAACACATCCTGTTTCAGACTCTGCGCGGCGGGTGACTTGACCGCGGCGGCCGGGGCGGCGAAGGCCTTGACCATGGCCGAGGCAAAACCCCGTTCCCGCAAACCCGGACCCTCCGCACCACTGACGGGGGCCGTGGTCTTTCCGCCGGATCCCGACCGGGTTGAAATGATCTTCGCGCGGCTGGCAGCGATCATGCCCGAGCCGAAGACCGAGCTGCGTTTTCACGACGCCTATACGCTGACGGTGGCTGTGGCCCTGTCGGCCCAGGCCACCGACGTCGCGGTCAACAAGGCCACCGACAGGCTGTTCGCCGTGGCCGACACGCCGGCGAAGATGCTGGCCCTGGGTGAGGCGGGACTGACCCCCTTCATCGCCTCCATCGGCCTGTACCGGAACAAGGCGAAAAACGTCATCGCCCTGAGCCGGATCGTTCTGGAGCAGCATGGCGGCGTGGTGCCGCTGAACCGGGCCGACCTGCAGGCCCTGCCGGGTGTGGGGCGCAAGACCGCCAGCGTGGTGCTGAACGAACTGGGCATCGAACCGGCTATCGCCGTCGACACCCATGTGTTCCGCGTCTCGCACCGGCTGGGGCTGGCCAATGCCGCGACGCCCGACAAGGTCGAGGCCCAGCTGCACCGGATCGTGCCCGAGGCCTGGCTGGCCAAGGCCCATCACTGGCTGATCCTGCACGGCCGCTACACCTGCACGGCGCGAAAACCCAACTGTGCAGGGTGTCCGATTGCTGATCTGTGTCCGTCACGGTCGGGCCTATCGGCGGCGGGATGACCGGGGTCGTGAATTAAAGTCCCGCTTGTTGACCCAGATCAAATCCGGCGAACGCCGATCGCCTAGTGTCGTTCCGTTCAGGAGAAAGACATGGCTCACTACAGCGCGCAGTTTCCGGTCCGCCGTCTGTGGCTGATCTTCGCCGGAACGATGATCCTGATGTTCGGCACGCTGATTTATTTCGGCCATCAGATCTATCAGCTGAAGCCACCGATTCCCGCGGCCGTCGTGTCCACGTCTGGCGAGACGGTCTACAGTCGGGCTGAAATCGAGCGCGGCCAGAACGTCTGGCAGTCCATGGGGGGCATGCAGCAGGGCTCGATCTGGGGTCACGGCAGCTATGTCGCGCCCGACTGGAGCGCCGACTGGCTGCACCGCGAGGCGCTGGCCCTGCTGGACATTCTGGCGCGCGATGAAGGCCGTGACGCCTACGCTACCCTGGCG
Organism: uncultured Brevundimonas sp.; assembly: GCF_963974615.1. Classification (GTDB taxonomy): domain Bacteria; phylum Pseudomonadota; class Alphaproteobacteria; order Caulobacterales; family Caulobacteraceae; genus Brevundimonas. Next base: position 147,553 of record NZ_CAXBDH010000006.1, on the reverse strand, counting down.
GCTCCTCAGCAGGCGCGGCTGCAGGCCCTGCTGCGTCAGGAGATGCGCACCAACACCTATGACCCGCAGACAGGGGTTGTCACCGTTAGCGAGGCCCGCAGCGAGGCGATCACTGCCGTCGGCACCCATTTTTCGGATCTGTTTGAGGCCGGCTCGCCTCAGGGGCAGGCCCTGCGCGTGCAGTACGCCATGCCGGTGCACGCGACCCTGTCGGCCGAGGAGGCCCGGACCGTGGACGCCTTCTTTTTCTGGACCGCCTGGGCCGCGACCACCCAGCGACCCGGCCAGGAGATCACCTACACCAGCAACTGGCCGCACGAGCCCCTGGTCGGCAATACGCCCGGGGGCGAGATATTCATGTGGACCTTCATCTCGATCTTCGTGCTGCTGGCCGGGATCGGTGCTCTGGTCTGGTATTATGCCAGGGAGTTCGACATCTGGCGTCGCGACGGCGAGCCGGAAACGGGCTTTGCCACGACGGACTTTATGGCGGGGGTCGTAATCACCCCGTCGATGCGGGCCACCCTCAAATATTTCGTGGTGGTCGTGGCACTGTTTGTGACCCAGATCGGTCTGGGCATCGTCACCGCCCACTATGCGGTCGAGGGCCAGGGTCTCTACGGTCTGCCGCTGGCGGACTATTTCCCCTATGCCCTGACCCGCACCTGGCACACCCAGCTTTCGGTGCTGTGGATCGCCACGGCCTGGCTGGCCACAGGCCTGTATGTGGCCCCCTTGCTGGGTGGGCGCGATCCCAAATGGCAGGTGGCCGGGGTCAATTTCCTCTGGGTCAGCCTGCTGGCCATCGTCGTCGGGTCGTTCGCCGGTGAGTGGCTGGCGATCAACCGGATGATTCCGGATCTGAAGATCAATTTCTGGTTCGGTCACCAGGGCTATGAATATCTCGACCTGGGCCGGTTCTGGCAGGCCTGGCTGTTCATCGGCCTGCTACTCTGGGTCGCCCTGGTCCTGCGCGGGATGTGGCCCAGCTTTCGGGAAAAACAGAGCCGCTCACTGCTGTACCTCGTGGTGCTGGCGACCGTCTCCATCGGCCTGCTGTTCGGCGCGGGGCTGGTCTATGGCCAGCACACTCACATTTCGATCATGGAGTACTGGCGCTGGTGGGTGGTGCATCTGTGGGTCGAGGGGGTGTTTGAGGTGTTCGCCACCGCCATTGTCGCCGCCCTGTTCGTCCGCATGGGACTGGTCCGGGTTTCGGTCGCGACAACTTCGGTCCTGTTCGCCACCCTGATCTTTCTGGCCGGGGGCGTTCTCGGTACCTTTCACCACCTGTATTTCAGTGGCACCCCGGTCGCCGTGATCGCCCTGGGCAGCGTCTTCTCCGCCCTGGAGGTGGTGCCGCTGATGGTGGTGGGGTTCGAGGCCTACAGCCGGGCGCAGCACTCGGCGGTGGCCGACTGGCAGAAGGTCTACCACTGGCCGTTCATGTTCTTTGCCGCCGTGCTGGTGTGGAATCTGATCGGGGCCGGCCTGTTCGGCTTCCTGATCAATCCGCCGCTGGCCCTGTATTACATGCAGGGGCTGAACACGACCGCGACCCATGCCCACGCGGCCCTGTTCGGGGTCTATGGTATGCTCGGCCTCGGCCTGATGCTGTTCTGCCTGCGCGGCCTGACCGACCCGACGCGCTGGAACAACCGGCTGCTGGCGATCAGCTTCTGGTGCCTCAATATCGGCCTGGCGATGATGGTGTTCCTGTCGCTGCTGCCCCAGGGCCTGCTGCAGGCACATGCCAGCTTCACTCGCGACTATGCCTTTGCCCGCAGTGCCGAGTTCATTCACAGCCCGCTGATGGAGACTCTGGTCTGGGTTCGCGTTCCTGGCGACATCGTTTTCAGCGTCGGCGTCTTTGCCTTCGCCGTCTTCCTGGTTCAGGCCGTGATGGGGGCGCGCAAACGGTGAGGGCGGCCATCGGCCCCGCCCCTCGACGGGGCTGACGACGGTCCGGCCGGATCTGGTCCCGGACCTTTACTCTACGCGTCGCATGGGGGAGGTCTGGGGTCGGTTTTCCGGGGGAGTCTCCAATGCGCCTGATCCTCGTCGTCCTGTGTCTGCTGGTCCTGCCCGTCGGGGCTCATGCTCAGGTCCGTGACGCCGAACGCGCCATGGCGCAGACGGTGGCCCAGGAGCGGGAGCGCTCCATCGCCCTGCTGGAACGGTTGGTGAACCAGAACAGCGGCACACTGAACCTGGCCGGTGTGCGCGCCGTCGGGGAGATGGTTGAGGCCGAGCTGGTGCCGCTGGGCTTTGCCGTACGCTGGGTCGATATGGCCGAGACCGGGCGGGCCGGTCATCTGATCGCCACCCACCCGGGGCCCGGGCGCAATGTGCTGCTGATCGGACATCTCGACACCGTGTTTGAGGCAGACGGGCCGTTTCAGGCCTTCGTTCGGGAGGGAAACCGCGCGGTCGGACCCGGCATCGGTGACGACAAGGGCGGGGTCGTGGTCATCATTGCGGCGATGCGGGCGATGCAGGCGGCCGGGCAGCTGGATCGGGCCAATGTCACCATCGTCCTGACCGGAGACGAGGAGCGGATCGGCGCGCCGGCGACGATCGCCAGACGCGACCTGATCGCGGCCGGGCAGGCGGCCGACTATGCACTGGAGTTCGAGAACCTGGCCGTGGATGACGGACAGGAGTTCGGTACGGTCGCGCGGCGCAGTTCATCCAACTGGACCCTGACCACGACCGGCGTGACTGGCCATTCCAGCGGCGTGTTCAATGCGACGCTGGGCTATGGCGCGATTTATGAGATGACCCGCATTCTCGACGCCTTTCAGCGTGAGCTGCAGGAGCCCAATGCGACCTTCAATGTCGGCGTGATCGCCGGCGGCACGCCCGCGGCGATCGACGCCGAGGGCTTCAGTGTCACCGCCTCGGGCAAGACCAATATCGTCGCCGAAACCGCCATCGCCCGCGGCGACCTGCGCACCCTGACCCGTGATCAGGACGAGCGCGTCCGGGCCGGGATGCAGGCCATTGTCGCCGCTCATCTGCCACAGACCGACGCGACGCTGGAGTTCGGCGAGGGCGGCTATCCGCCGATGGCCCCGACCGACGGCAACCGTGCCCTGCTGGTGCGGCTCAACGCCGTCAATCGCGACCTCGACCTGCCGCTGATGGCCGAGTTCGACCCCGGTCGACGCGGGGCCGCCGACAGCGGCTTTGTGGCCCAGGACGTCGATACCCTGGGCGGTCTGGGTGTGGCCGGGGGCGGAGCCCATGCCGACGGCGAATGGGTCGATCTGGACAGTCTGGCCCGTCAGGCCCTGCGCGCGGCGGTGCTGGTGTCGCGGCTCAGCCTCGACGACCCGCGCTAGAGCCGGGCCCGCACCGCGCGGGCGAAGGCGGCTCCGCCGTCGGGCGCATGGTCCAGATAGATGTCGGGCTCGATCAGTTCGGCCTCCATCAGCAGCCAGCGCCCGTCGCCGTCCGGCACCATGTCGATGCGGGCATAGAGCAGGGGCTCGTCGATGGCGGCCAGCACCTGTTGCGCCAGGGCCAGGGCTGCGGCCGGGGGTTGGACCAGGGGGGTGTAGAGACCGCCGTACTGGTCCTGGATGCGGAAATCGCCGGTGGCCGGGCGTTTGTTGATCGCATGGCTGAAGCGGTCGCCGAAGAAGATCAGCGAGGTCTCGCCGGCTGTTTCGATGGTCGGCAGATAGGGCTGGATCATCGCCGCTTCCGTCGGCAGGTCGGTCGGGATCTGGCCGCGCGACACGAGCTGGGTCTGCCACGCTCCGGCCGAGACGGTCGGCTTGACGATCAGCCGTTCGGCCCCGGTGGTGTCGAAGGCGGCGACGACCGTGGCAGTGGTGACGGCGTCACTCCAGATCGTTTCCGGCATCGGCACGCCACGCCCGGCGAGGCGACCCAGATAGGCCTTGTCCGAATTCCACGCCAGAACCGACGTCGGGTTGGCCAGCGGCAGCCCCGCTGCGGTCCAGGTCGCACAGGCCTGGAGCCAACGCGGATGGTCGCGGTGATAACCCCAGACGATCATCGGCAGGACCAGTGAAAACCCGGTCAGGCCAGCAGCACCGGTCACGTGATCGGTCCAGGGTGTGGCCACGGCCTCGATCCCGGCCCCCGCCAGGGCCGCCGACAGACGGTCGCGCACGCCGGGCCATTTGCTCGCATAGGAGGGATCGGTGGGGTCGGGAGTCAGCAGGGCGATACGGGTCATGATCGTCTCCTGACCCGAAACCGGGGGTGCCCGCAACCGTGCGTCGGCCTGTCCCTGTCTGGCCATTTGCGTCCGCGCCCGCTAAGGGGCGCGCCATGACCCAAACAAACACCCCTGCCCGCCATGACGTCTGTGCTGTCGGTAATGCCATCGTCGACGTTCTCGCTCCGTGTGACCCCGCCTTCCTGACCGCCCAGGGCCTGACCCCGGGTTCGATGTCGCTGGTCGATGAGGCCCAGAGTGCGGCCCTGTATGACGCGATGGCCGCCGGGGTCGAGGCCTCGGGCGGATCGGCCGGCAATACGGTGGCGGGCGTCGGCTCGTTCGGCGGGCGCGCCGCCTATCTGGGCAAGGTCGCCGACGACACCCTGGGCCAGGTCTTCACCCATGACATTCGCGCCGCCGGTGTGACTTTTGACACTCCGGCCCTGAGCGGCGGGGCCGGCACCGGCCGCTGCCTGATCAACGTCACCCCCGACGCCCAGCGCACCATGTCGACCTTCCTCGGCGCGGCCAACCAGCTGACCGTGGCCGACATCGATCCGGCCGTGATCGCCGACAGCGCCATTCTGTATCTGGAAGGCTATCTGTTCGACCCGGTCCCGGCCCGCGCCGCCTTCGTGGCCGCCGCCGAAGCCGCTCACGCCGCCGGTCGCAAGGTGGCCATCACCCTGTCGGATTCTTTCGTCGTCGGGCGCTGGCGCGTTGAACTGCTGGCCTTCATTGCGGCCTCGGCCGACATCGTTCTGGCCAATGAGAGCGAACTCCTCGCCCTGTTCGAGACCGAGGATTTTGAGGCTGCCGCCGGACAGCTGGCGGCGATCGTCGAAACCGCCGCCATCACCCGCAGCGCGGACGGTTCGGTTATCGTGCGTGGGTCCGAGCGGGTCGCGGTAACGGCCGCCCCGGTCGGCAAGGTCGTCGACACCACCGGGGCCGGTGACCAGTATGCGGCGGGCTTCCTGCTAGGTCTGGCCCGTGGTCTGTCCCTGGCCGAGGCCGGGGCCCTCGGTTCGCTGGCGGCCGCCGAGGTCATCGCCCACTGGGGCCCCCGGCCCATGACCTCTCTCGAGCGGCTGGCCGTAGCGGCCGGGCTGAAGCTCGCGGCCTAGCCCGGCCGCTTCAGCGTCACATACAGCGCCCCGTCCCCGCCGTGGTGACGGGCCGCGGCGGCGAAGCCCGACACCACCCCGCGTAAGGTCGGGCCGGTCAGCCATTCATGGACCGAACCGCGGATCACCCCGGTGCCGCCGCGCCGACCCTGGCCGGTGATGACCAGCACCGCACGATAGCCGCGCGCCTGGGCCCCGGTGAGGAAGGCGGTCAGCGCATCCTGCGCCTGGAAACGACCATAGCCATGCAGATCGATTCGGGCCTCGATCGGATCGCGTTCGCGCGACAGGCGGCGCTGACGCCGTGGCTCCAGCACCTCGGGCACACCCCGCGGGGTCGCGGTCTGAAGGGCCGGGCGGGAGAGCGGGGCGGATCCGGTGGCGGGCTTTAACGCCGGTTTGGGAGCTGGTCGCGCCAGGCCCGACGCGGTCGGGTCGACCGGAGGCGGACCCGCGACAGCGATGCGCGGGGCCTTGAGCGGACGGGCCGGGGCGACCGAGCCGGTGACCCGGGCCCAGATGCGCCGGTCCTCGCCGGTCAGATCTCCACCGCGCCGGGCGACCATCAGGACTCGTCGTCGTCGAAGCTGACGGTGGCGGGCCCCGGTTCATGCACAATCAGATCGCCCGGCTGGCAGTTCAGCTCGCGGCACAGGGCGTCGAGGGTGGTGAAACGGATGGCGCGAGCCTTGCCGGTCTTGAGGATCGACAGGTTGGCCAGGGTGACGCCCACGCGGTCGGCCAGCTCGGTCAGCGACATGCGCCGTTCGAGCAGGATGCGATCGAGCTGGATGCGGATGGCCATGGCGGGAATCTATCCAATCACGCTCAAATAGTCAGTTCGGATTCGCGACGCAGGCGGGCACCTTCGCGGAACACCTCGGCCAGCACGAAGACGACGAGGACGGAGAAAATCGGCGTCAGCAGGTCGGTGAAGCCCTGGGGGGTCATGATGCCGGGGGCCAGACGCTCGGCGATCAGGCTTTGGGCCAGCCATTTACCGCCGGTGACCACGGCCAGGATCAGGCCGATCTGGCGCAGGCGGCGCACATTGGCGGGCTGGAACGGGTCACCGACCGTCAGGGTGCGGAAGATCATCCGTAGGCTGCGCAGGATCAGCATGAAACTGCCGAAGAAGGCGGCGGCCGAGCCGAGGGCGAACAGCAGCAGGGGGCGGGTCAGGGGCTGTTGCAGCCCGCCGGAATCGTCTGTCACGGTGATGTTGAGGTTGGCCAGGGGAACGAAGATGGCGGCGATCAAGCCGACGATCAGGGCGCTGGTGATCAGACCCAGCAGCACATAGGCGACGTCGAGGGCGATCTTGAGCAGGCTGGCGACCGAGCCTGGTCCGAGGGCCTTCAGGTTCGGGGCGCGGAATCCGTGACCCGGCAGGCGGGACCCGAGAGATGCCATCGTCGGGCGGCGCATACGGTCGAACCTCAGGCCGGGAGAGGGGCGGTGATTGCCGCGTGGGGTCCGGCTGACCCACACGCGGATCTATACATCGCGGGCTTTGAGGGTGGCGTCAAAGTGGTCGGCAATCAAAACGCCTGAACAAGGCAGGCGACCAGGGCGGTCGGGAAGGCGGCCAGCAGGGCGGCGTTGATGATGCCGTGTCCGACCTTTTCCATCCATAAGGATGCGCTCATGGTGTTCATTGTCTGTCTCCATCGAAATAACCGGGACAATTTATGCCCTCGATTCAGTTAACCGCAGCAGGTTTGTTGCTCTTGGTGGCAACCGGGAGAACGTTGCGGCCTCCGTTCTTGATCAAATAGATAGGTCGTGCCGTGCTGGAAGTCATGTTACATATCGTTTAACGATATTAAACTTTGGCAAGGAATTGTTGCGAGGGCGTGATCGGAATGAATCTGAAATTAATCAAGGGAATGCGACTGGTCGCGGCGACCCATAATCCCGGCAAGGCGCGCGAGATCGCGGCGCTGCTTGATGGAAATTACGAGATCGTCACGGCGGCGGCCCTGAATGTGCCTGAACCCGACGAGACCGAGAGCAGTTTCACCGGCAATGCCATGCTGAAGGCACGCCATGCGGCGGCGGTTTCCGGTCAGGTCAGCCTGGCCGACGACTCGGGCCTGTCTGTGGCGGCGCTGGATGGGGCCCCGGGCATCTTTTCGGCGCGCTGGGCCGGGCCGGACAAGGATTTCGCCCTGGCCATGGCCAAGGTCGAGGAACGGCTGGAAGAGGTCGGGTCCCCGGACCGCAGCGCCTGGTTCACCTCGGCCCTGGCTGTGGCCTGGCCGGACGGGCCGTGCGTTGTGGTCGAGGGCCGGGTCGACGGCCAGCTGACCTTCCCGCCGCGCGGCGACCGGGGCTTCGGCTATGATCCGATCTTCATTCCCGACGGCCATGACCAGACCTTCGGCGAGATGGAGCCGACGGCCAAGGATGCCATGAGCCACCGGGCCCGGGCGTTCGAGAAGCTGAAGGCGGCGCTGATTGACTGACGTCCCGCTCCACCCCGGCTCTGACGTCGCTCAGGCAGCGATGCGCCGCGCGCATCGCGATAGCGACCCTGGAGATGACGTCGCCCTCTATATTCACTGGCCGTACTGCGCGCGGATCTGCCCGTATTGCGACTTCAACGTCGTGCGCGAGCGGGGCCGGGCCGAGGAGCAGACCGGACTGGCGGCGGCCATCCTGTCTGACCTTGAGGCCCAGGCGGTCCTGACCGGACCGCGCCGCCTCGCCTCGATCTTCTTCGGTGGCGGCACACCGTCGCTGATGGACCCGGTGGCGGTGGCGGCGGTGATCGCCCGGGCGAAGGCCCTGTTCCCGCCGCGCGGCGAGATCGAGATCAGTCTGGAGGCCAATCCGACCGACGCCGAGGCGGGGCGGTTTGACACCCTGGCCGCCGCCGGGGTCAACCGGCTGTCGATGGGGGTGCAGGCGCTGGACGATGCGGCGCTGAAATTCCTGGGACGCAACCATTCGGCCGACGAGGCGCGCCGTGCCGTCGCTGTGGCCGCCCGGGCCTTCGACCGGCTGTCGATCGATCTGATCTATGCCCGTCCCGACCAGACCGTCGAGGGCTGGACTGCCGAGCTGACCGAGGCGCTCGACATGGGGTTCGAACATGTCTCGCCCTATCAGCTGACCATAGAGCCGACGACAGCCTTCGGCCGGGCCGTGGCGCGCGGCAGCTGGACCCCGCCGGGCGAAGACCTGGCGGCGGCCCTGTATGAGGTGACCCAGACGGTGCTCGAGGGCGCGGGCTTCGACGCCTATGAGGTGTCCAACCACGGGCGTGGCGTCGCGGCCCGCTCGGCCCATAATCTGCATGTCTGGCGCGGCGGCGACTATCTGGGCCTCGGCCCCGGGGCGCATGGGCGGCTGACTCTCAAGGGCGCGCGCACCGCCACCGTCGCCCATCGCGGCATCGCCGACTATGTCGCCGGCGTTGCGGCGGGCACACCATGGCGCGACCACGAAACCCTGAACCCGCGCGCCGCCGCCGAGGAGCGGGTGTTGCTGGGCCTGCGCACGGTCGAGGGGGTGGCGCTGGAATATCTGGCGGTGCTGGACCGGAGCGTGACGGCGGGCCCGCTGGCCGGACTGATCGCCGACGGGTTTCTGACGATGGCGGCAGGTCGGGTGGTAGCCACCGCAGCAGGGCGGCCGGTGCTGGACGGGGTGCTGCGGGCGCTGCTGGTGTGAGCCGCGACCCTCTCCCGGCGGGAGAGGGAGTGGTGTTGAACCTTTCTTGCTCTGCCCTTGAGCCCGCACCCCGCCACTGGCACGGTCCCGGCGATGCCAGATTCCAGCCAAGATCCCGCGCCATTTCCGCCGACCGCCCCGCCGCCGCGTCCTGTCGCGTCCGGCCTGTATCTGGTGGCGACGCCGATCGGCAATCTGCGTGACATGACGCTGCGGGCGCTGGATGTGCTGGCGGCGGCGGATCTGGTGCTGGCCGAGGACACGCGGGTCACGGGCAAGCTGCTGTCGACCTACGGCATCAAGGCGAAGCTGGAGCGGTGCGACGACCATGCTTCGGCCCGGGCGGCCGAGGGGGCGATCGAACGGCTGCAGGCGGGCGAGGTGGTGGCGCTGGTCTCGGACGCCGGCACGCCGATGGTCAATGACCCCGGCTTCGTTGTCGCCCGGGCGGTGATCGCGGCGGGCCTGCCGGTGCATCCGATCCCCGGGGCCTCCAGCCTGCTGGCGGCGCTGTGCATCGCCGGACTACCGGCCGACCGGGTGCTGTTCGCCGGTTTCCTGCCGCCCAGGTCGGGGGCGCGCAGGACCATGCTGGAAGAGCTGCGCACGGCGCGCCAGACGCTGGTCTTCTTCGAGAGCGGGCCGCGACTGGCGGGCAGCCTGGCTGATATGGCGGCGGTGCTGGGCCCGCGCCCGGCCGCCGTGGCCCGCGAACTGACCAAACTCTATGAGGAATGTGTGCGCGGCACCCTGGCCGAGCTGGCTGTCGATCCACGCTGTCAGGGCCCCAAGGGCGAGATCGTCGTCGTCATCGGCCCCGGCGAGATGGAGGTGGCCAGTGAGGCCGACGTCGACGCGGCCCTGGCCGAGGCCATGACCCGGCTGGCCCCCGGCGAGGCGGCGGCGGAAGTGTCGAAGGCGCTGAACCTGCCGCGCAAGCCGCTCTACAAGCGGGCGCTGGAGCTGCAGGGGCGGGGATGAAACGACTGCGCCCCGTTCCGGCTCCGGTGCGGCCCGTTTCGGGTCGGCGGCGGGCGTCGGGGCAGGCGGCGCACCGGAGCGGTCACGCCGGCGAATGGCTGGCCGCCCTGTGGCTGATGAGCCGGGGCTATCAAATCCTGGGCTTTCGTCTGAAGAGCCGGGCCGGAGAGATCGACATTCTGGCGCGGCGCGGGCGGGTGTTGGCCGTGGTTGAGGTCAAACGCCGCGCCACGCTGGACGCCGCCCTGACCGCCCTGGGCCCGCAACAGCTGGCGCGGCTGCGCGCCTCGGGTCAGGCGGTGGCGCGCGGACGGCCGGGTCTGGCGGGCCTGACCCTGCGGCTGGATCTGGTGGCGCTGGCCCCCGGGCGGCTTCCTCGCCATGTTCGCGACATCGACATCGACAGCGACGGGCCTGACGGTCTGGCGGCGCAAACAATGTTGGGTCGTCACACCCCCTCCCCCTTGAGACCGGGGCGGCCGCCGGTCACATAGGGACGGTCCGACACCCGGATCATCCAAACTCCCCGCCACGATGGCCGCGCCATAAAGGAAGACTCCATGCTCAAGGTCGCGATCCAGATGGACCCCATGGAGGCGGTCGACATCCTGGCGGACACCACCTTCATGATGGCGATGACAGCCCAGGACCGGGGCTATCCGCTGTGGGTCTATGATTTCCGCACCCTGGCGCTGGAGGAGGGCCGACTGTTCTGCCGGGCCCGACCCGTGACCCTGCGGGCCGTGGCCGGTGACCATGTGACCTTCGGTGCGGAGGTGCGGCTGGACCTCGGTGAAGACGTTGACGTGATCCTGATGCGCCAGGACCCGCCGTTCGACATGGCCTATGTCACCGCCACCTATCTGCTCGAGACGGTTCATCCGAAGACCCTGGTGGTCAACGACCCGGCCGAGGTGCGCTCGGCGCCCGAGAAGCTGCTGGTCACGCAATTCCCCGGCCTGACCCCGCCGACCCTGATCAGTTCGGACCCGGTCGCCCTTGTCGCCTTCCACAAGAAGCACGGCGATGTGGTGCTGAAGCCGCTGCACGGGGCCGGGGGCTCGGGCGTGATCCGGCTGAAGGCGGACGATCCCAATCTGGAAGCCCTGATCGAGATCCACGCCGTCGGCAGCCGCGACCCGTTGGTGATCCAGAAATTCCTGCCGGCGGTGTCGCAGGGCGACAAGCGTATCCTGCTGGTCGACGGCGCGCCGGTCGGAGCGATCAACCGCATCCCGGCGGCCGGTCAGGTGCGCTCGAACCTGCACGTCGGCGGCACCGCGGCCCCGGTCGAACTGACCGCGCGCGACCGCGAGATCTGCGCCGCCATCGGCCCGACGCTGAAGGCGCGCGGCCTGATCTTCGTCGGCATCGATGTGATCGGCGACTGGCTGACCGAGATCAACGTCACCTCCCCGACCGGGGCCCAGCAGCTCAAGGCCTTCAGCGGCGTCGACGCCGCCGCCCTGATGTGGGACGCGATCGAGGCGAAGCGGGCGGGGTGACATCCGCGGCGGCGCAGGGCGGGGTTATACTGAAAGGTGATCCGTGGATTGGTTCAAGTATCTGGCGCTTATTACAGCGATTTACGCAGTATTCTTTTTCGTTCCGAGCCAAAATATCTGGAGGGCGTCCATGTTCTATGGGGCCGGGATGGCCCGGGTATTTGAAGAATTTAATATCTGGAACAGGCGTAGGGTTGTCATTTCGGCGGGGGGACTGGTGCTGTCTGCGATTGTGCCGGTCTTTTCCGGGGTGTCGCTGTTGATTCCGATAACAGTTGTCTGCGCCCTGATGCTTCTGGCGACGGCGGATTTTTTGCAGGCCCGGGAAATCATTCGACGTCATTCCGGACCGGGTGGGACTTGAACATCTTTTGAGTTCGTGATTTGTTCTTTCCCGCATAACGGGAGGGAGCGATGGTCGCTCGCGTGGTGACGGTGGCCTTCGACGGGGTCGAGGCGCGCCGGGTGGATGTGCAGGTGCAGCTGGTCGGCGCGGCCCAGCCCAGCTTCACCATCGTCGGCCTGCCGGACAAGGCGGTGGCCGAAAGCCGCGAGCGGGTGCGCGGGGCCTTTGCCGGCATCGGCCTGGGCCTGCCGCCCATGCGGATCATCGCCAACCTGGCTCCGGCCGACCTGCCCAAGGAAGGCAGTCATTTCGATCTGGCCATCGGCCTGGTGCTGATGGCCGCCATGGGGGTGATCATCCCCGACGCGCTCGACGGCTGGGCCGCCATCGGCGAACTGGGCCTGGACGGGCAGATTGCCCCGGTCGGCGGGGCCCTGCCGGCGGCGGTGGCGGCCTCGGCCATGGGGCTTGGGCTGATCTGTCCCGAGGCCAATGGACCCGAGGCCGCCTGGGCCGGGGACGTCGCCATCCTGGCCCCCCGTTCGCTGATCGGACTGATCAACCACTTCAAGGGCAGCCAGGTGCTGCGCCCGCCCGAGCCGGGCCCGGTGCGCGCCGGCGGGGTCGTGCCCGACCTGCGCGAGGTCAAGGGTCAGGAGAGCGCCAAACGCTCGCTGGAGATCGCCGCCGCCGGGGGGCACAATCTGCTGTTCATCGGCCCGCCGGGCTCGGGCAAGTCGATGCTGGCCCAGAGGTTGCCGGGCCTGCTGCCGCCGCTGACGCCGGCCGAACTTCTCGAGACCTCGATGGTCTGGTCGGTGGCCGGCCTGATCGAACGCGGGGCCCTGACCCGCGACCGGCCGTTCCGCAGTCCGCACCATTCGGCCAGTATGGCGGCCCTGACCGGCGGCGGGCTCAAGGCCCGGCCGGGCGAGGCCTCGCTGGCCCACAATGGCGTCCTGTTCCTCGACGAGCTGCCGGAATACAGCGCCATTATGGAGCAAACACACCAAGCACTATAGTGACTAATTGGTTGTTCCCATTACGTTCTTCCGCATGGAAAACGAACGCCCTAACACCGTCGCAGGCCTGCTTTCGAAGCGGGCCGAACTCGCGAAGCTCCTTAAGCGTGTCCGCGCTGACGAGCGCCTGATCATCAGTGATCTGGATCATATCGACGGCGCTATTCGGCTTTTTGAGCCGGAAGTTCGTGCCGACCGTGTCGTCCGCTATCCCACCCAACACCGCGCCAAAAAGGGCGAGGTTGTCCGTCTTGTCGCTCGTATGCTGCGCGAAGCCGAACGGCCGATCACCTCATTGGACATCGTCTATGAACAAGTGCGCCTTCGTGGGCTGAAGCCCAACGACGCCACGCTCGTCACGATGCGCAAACGAGTCGGTGCTTGTCTGACCAAGCTGAAGGCGGACGGCACGGTTCGAGTCGTCCCTTTGCCCGGCCTCTATCAGGGGTGGGAGTTGGCCCGATGAGAACGCTTCAGTTCTGGCGCGGGCCGCGCCTCTACCATGTCACCGAGGCCAGAGAGGGTCCCGGCTTTATCGGGCTCTGCGATGGCAGTATCGTCGCCCAGGCACCGGAAGCCAGTTCGGTCATGAGGACGTTGATCATGACTGACCATTGGCGCCGACGGGGGCGAGAGGATGAAGTGGCTGCGGCGGTTACGGCACGAATGGATCAAGAACGACGGCCGGCCCTGGGAGGAATGGGGGCCGGGTCCTGACCTAAAGGACCTTCTGCTGCGTGCCTTGTGCGTCGTCGTCGGCCTGATCCTGATCGGCCTTCTAGGGCTGACGATCCTCCAATGACCTAGAAGGTCACCGGCGTAACGCCCGGCGCGTCGCATACCTGCCCCCACACCGAGTTGACGATCATGGAACCCGCCACGTTCCGCTCGCTCGCGATCTCGGCCGTCACGGTGCCATTAGGCGCGATCGACGAAATGAAGCGGACATAGCCGGTGTAGCCGCCCATCGCGTTGCGGGCATTCACCTCGCCGCAGTAGATCGTCTGACCATTCGGTCGACGGCTGTATCGGACGCTGCGGAATCGCGCGGAGTCGGGATCACGGAGAGATTCCACCACCGCAGCCTTTGCCTGTGCAGACATCGACGGCGTTTGGGCCGCAACGGGTGATGCAATGGCGAGCGTGATGATGATGGCGACGGCGTTCATTTGGTTCGTCACGGCGGGACCTCCAGATTGATTGATCACTATAGTGACTGGTCGGAAGTGAAGATTCCCTTGCCCGTGCGCCCATGCAGTTGGCGCAGGTTTTCGGTCAGAACGTCAGACGGGTGCGACGCGAGCAGGGGGTGACCCTGGAGGCGTTGGCTCATGATGTCGGGCTGGCATACACCTACGTCGGGCAGATCGAGCGGGGTCAGCGAAACCCGACGCTGGATGTGGTCGAGCGGATTGCGATCGTGTTGAAGGTGAATGCGCTTGATCTGCTGAAGGCGTCAGCCTGAGTCATTCGCAGCCGATTCCATCCCCGTCACGATCTAGGTGCCGGCCGTATCCGGGGTCGCCAGCGTATACAGGCGCAGCGCCAGCGGCCCTGGCCGCAGAGCAGTTTGCGAACGCTCCTCCGCGCCGTCGCGTAGAGGAGGCATTGCTGCGCTGCCCGCCGCCTGAGCCTCCACCGCTATACAATGGCCTAATCTCCGCTGGTGGTGGGCTCGACGCTAAATGGGAGTTGGACACCCAGCAGTCTGTCGGACGATCTAGGAACGACCACCCATCGCGCGTTTCGATGATCCCGACGTAGGAGGCGCGGCCGATCGACTCCACTCGCTCTGCCCTAGTTGAAGGGGAGACTCGGCAGTTGAGCGACGAAGGCTGGACGTAGCGATGATAGAGGGTGCGCTGACGGTCGGACGCAGCAGGGGCGTAGCCGTCAATTAGCGACGCGGTTGCCTTGTCTTCCGCGCCACCAGAGCAGCGGCCGATGGCGAAGATTATGAATCCAAGGAGGATTAGTCCGCCGCAACCTGCCCCTTCGTTCTTTGCCATGCCCCCTCCAAGACCGTCTTCCCCTCGAATTTTCTAACGGTGGGTGGTTTCGGTCTATATCCAGACGCTACTTCTTCTTGCGCCCCCGCGCCTGTGTGAGCGCCGATGCGGCAACGCTTTTAACCGCTTTAGACTTTGAGGTTCGAAGCAGCTTGGACGCCTTTGAAGCGACCTTCTTGCTCGTGTGTTCGTTCAAAGGCTTTTTGGCCATCAGACCTCTCCAACCCATAGAACCATCAACGTGGCTCAGCCGAAGCCGCAATGCAACGTATACGAGACGAGGGGCTCGAACCTCTCTACCGGTGCCGGGGAAAGTTCGGTGGTGACTTAGCGAGCTTCGAGAAGTGTCGATCTTGACAATTCACCGTTCTGTGATAGGGTATAAGTTAGCCTCACGGCTTGGCCGTAAATCGCTCAAGCTACCAGTTTTCGACCCATATCTGGTCGCCGATACGAGACGGATTTCTCGGCCCCACAAGCGAGAAGCGATGTCGAACGAGACTCCGCCGGAGGTCGTAATCTGCGGCCCTAGTGACGTAAAAATCTGGGAAAATGGGCGGCTTCTGACCTATGAAGAAGTTGCCGAGGCGTTGGAGAAGGGTCGCCTTTCCCTCTCACCGTTCACGGAACAAGACGCGGTCTCTTCGTCCCAAGAAAGCATAATGGAAAGTGCCTGACGCCCCTTTGGGTTGATCGGCATATCAAACGTCACTCGATCGGCTCGTGGCACCTTCAAATGAACGGTTAGGACGCCATCTGACTGCTTCACAAACTCAACCTCCGCCAAATCCCGGATAGCGGGACCAAAGCGGTATTCCTTCCCGTCGGAAAACCAATCGTCCGGAGCGTCAACAGGGTGCCACTCATTGTGGTAGCTGCTGGGGATCGGCTTCATCTACGCGGCTCCTTTGGGCGCACCTTGACCGCCGACTCCCTACCCTTCGGTTACTAACGCGATGTGGCCCCATGACACCGTCAGGTAGCTGCCCGACTTGCGGAAACGCCCGTTGCCAGCGCTCGTTGGGCAAGGACGGCTGATCTACAAGAGGTTGTTCTGGCATCCATCCTCGAGTCTGGTGCACGATGCCGTTCCCCGGGGAGGGTGGCCGTGTCTACGACATCAGGATTTCTGAGGCAGAAGTGGCGCTTCGCAGCGTTCGCGCTCAACAGCGCTATCTTCTACGGAGCCTATGTGTGGGTTACCGGCCACTGGTATCTGACCGGAGGCGGAGAAACGCTCTGGCTTCTTTCGGCCCTAGGCCTTTGGGGCTTGGGGCTGATCTCTGCGCCCTGGTATCGCCCTCCCCGCGATGCGCTAGGCGCGGCGTTAGGGGTGCTGCTTGCCCTGTTCACACTCGACCTCTCGACCGCGACGAACCTCCAGCACGTTGTCGTGCCGGCGACATCAATCATCGTCGCCTATGGCATTCTGGTTGCCGTGGTAGCTGGGCTGGCGGGCGCTCTCGAAAAGGGCGGTCGCTTAGAGCGATGGAGGGCGCTGTTCTTCAGCATCGCGAGTTTACTGGCCCGAGGCGAACTGCTGTTTGGTGCCACGGCGTTCATCAGCATTTTTGGCTTCTACTCGGACCCTACCAAGATCGCGCTGTTGCTTGCCCTGTGGTTTGGGTTCGCGCTCCTGAAACCGATCGAAGTGCTGTTGCAGGTCGTGTTGAAGCTGACCGGCTTCGTCCAGAATAAATCGGTTCTGCCGCTCGTCGGTCTCGTTCAACGTGTCGACCACCCCAATATCGTCAGGGTGACGCTCACCAGCCAGACGCCATGGGAAGAGGATCGCGCTCATATTGCGACGCTACCGGGCGGACGCATCACCTACGTGCTGCCGTTGTTCACCCAAGTGCAGGAGAACGAACTTGTCGCCACTGGCATCTGCTTCGGCGATGCCTCGCTTGAGGTTGATCAGACCGAGACCGGGGAAGTGTATGAGTGCACGGACGAGGAAACCCTTCCGCGTTTGATCGGAGAACTGGTCGGAGGAGATGAAGCTGTCGAGATGGTCGGATTCGTAGTGGAGGGCTCGAACATCTCGTCGATCCGCTTCGAAGTGGCACGCGAGCGCGGGCTAGAGGAAGGCATGGTGGTCTTCTGCAACCTGCCGAACGGCCGAGTCTTCTACCAGATTCTGGACGCCCAGACAGCGGAGGAAAGCTTCAAGCAGAACCCTCGCGGGACTCATATTGTCCACGCCGCACAATTGGGAACGGTCGATCCGTTGGAGGGCTTCAAGAAATTCCCCTGGCTTCCGCCGATGAACAACCCGGTCTTTAAGTTGGCCGGAGATTTGGATGTCTCCGCCCAACTCAAGACTGGAGAATTCGTCATCGGCACGATCCCCTCCACCAACATCGCGCTGAAGGCCCACCTGCCCGACCTCGTGGAGTATCACTCCGCAATCTTAGGGGTCACCGGCACCGGTAAGACGGAACTCGCACTCGACGTCATCCGCGTGGCCGTTGCCCAGAAGACGAAAGTCTTCTGTGTCGATCTGACGGGCGAATATCGCAAGCGATTGGGCGACCTGGCCCCAAAGGCGATGGGACTCACCCGAAAGGAAACCGTCGATCTCGACAAACTCCTGTTCGATGTCGAGACCGGCGAGTTCGGCGCAAAGGCAGAAAAGAAGGCGTTGAAGACCTTCATCGACGGCGTCAGAACCCGTGTGACGACCCACGTTGCCGAGTTCTTGGAGAGCGACACCGAGTGGCTTGGTCTGTTCGAATTGGCCGAAGTAACGAACACGCGTGCGACCCTGCGGACGACGGAACTATTCCTGTCCGAAATCATGGGTTGGGCGAGAGCGAATCGAAAGAAGCGGCGAACCCTGATCGTTTTGGAGGAAGCGCACACCATCATTCCCGAGACCGCAGGCTCAGGGTTCGACAACGACACTCAGTGGGTGGTGGGGCGTATAGGCCAGATCGCCCTACAAGGCCGAAAATACGGCGTCGGCTTGCTGATCGTCTCCCAGCGCACGGCCCTAGTCAGCAAAACTATCCTGAGCCAGTGCAACACCTATTTCACCCATTCGCTCGTTGATCAGACGAGCCTCGGCTATCTCGCGAATGTCTACAGTCAGGACCACGTGAAGGTGATCCCAAACCTCCGCTTCTTGGAATTTATCGCTTATGGCAAGGCGGTTCGAAGCGAGCGGCCTCTGATTGTGCGCCGACAGTTTGATGAAGCGAAACTGCTGGCGAGCCGAGGGCTCGACACCGTTCCATTGACGGTGCCATCAGCGGGTGAACCTGCCGCCGTGGCCGAGGACTGAGTTTCACCTTCCGTCACTCCTCTGCTTCGTCCAGCCGAGGAACCTTCGGGAAGTTGCCCACCACCTCGGCCGGCACAAACACGTCCGAAATGTCGATGTAGCTAATCCCAATGGCAGCAAGACATTGGAGAAGAAATGCCGCTGTGAAGGATCCCCGACTCAGTTTGTTCCGCAGGTTCGGCTCGGACTCTTTCACACCCTGGCGGGCCAATGCCTCGACAAGATCGGCATAGGTCAAGTCTCGCCGCTTCAATGACGACTTGATGAGGCCGCTGGCGTAGCGCGACCAGTCCACACCCTCGACCACAACCGGGTCCGTCACATGCACATGCGCCAACCGTCTCAAGCATCACCTCCGCTGCAAACATCATCATATGTGATGCATTTGCCATTGACAACGTCGCCCATCGCGCTGCATATGTCATCGTATTCGATACGTTTGCACGGAAGGCCGATTGAAGCAGCACTTTCTCCTCAGCGCCAAAGCGCGGACGCTAAGCGTCGTCCAGGTCGCTCGTATGAGCGAGGACGAGGCGCGTGCCGCGTTCCGGGCGGTCCGCTTTGCGGAAAACGGAGGAGAGCCGTTCTGCCCCCACTGCGGCGTCGACGCGATCTACGAAATCTCCAGCCGCCGGCTGTTCAAGTGCAAAGGCTGTGAGCGCCAGTTTTCGCTGACCTCGGGCACGCTGTTCGCCAGCCGGAAGCTGTCGTTTCGCGACATCCTCGCGGCCATCATGATCTTTGTAGACGGGGTCGATGGCTGCGCAGCGCTGCGGATCGGGCGCGATCTCAACGTCTCCTACAAGACGGCCTTCGCGATGGCCCATAAGCTGCGAGAGGCGATGGGCTCGATGCGCACCGCCGACAAGTTGACGGGCATTGTGGAGATCGACGGCGTCTGGGTCGGTGGTCACATCAAGCCCCGAAACCCAACGGAGGCCCGTAAGGACCGACGGAAGCTCAATCCTAAGGACTACTCTCCCGAAGAGTGGCAGGATGTCCTGACGGCACGGGCCAAACGGAAGGTCCTTGTCTCCGTCCGCGAGCGTCGCCGTGGCGGTCGAACGCTGAGCATGGTTTGCGATCAGGAAAAGGACGCCGTCGCATTCATCTTGGCCGTCACGGATGAGCACGCGACCATCCATGCGGACGAAGGATCAGGTTGGGCGTCACTCCACTTCCATCGCCTGGTCAAGCAGGTCACGCACAAGAAGCGCTACGTCGAGGTCAAGGATGGTCACACGGTCCATACGAACTGGTGCGAGAGCTTCAACAGCCGCGTCCGACGAGCAGAGCGCGGTGTCTATCACCGTATGTCTGGCCGGTATCTCCAAGGGTACGCCGACGAGATTGGTTGGCGGGAGGATTTCCGCCGGGTGAGCAACGGTCAGCAGTTTGCGGCCGTCCTGCGGGCTACCGCGAATGCCCCGGTCTCCAGGTCTATGAAGGGCTACTGGCAGCGCCGCGCAGGCGACGATCTTGGCGCGCGGCCTCGGATGTTGCTTCCAGGATGAAATAGCGCTTCGGAGGCCCCTGGATTACGCCAAGCTGCCTTCCGACCTTACGCGAGAACGATGTGTGGATAGCGTTGTCGAAGCGGGCGACGTTCCGTTCTTCGAGGTCAAAACCGTGAGCCTCACACGCGGCGCGCGCCAGTTCACGGACGGTCATAGGCCGATTGGCTTTCCGTAGAATATTGGCTGCGGAACGGGTGATCTTGCCGGTGCTACCGTCCCGCCGCCTGGGTGCAATGGCGCTAATGCGACCGGCCCGCCAGTCAGGATCGATGGATCGAGCCAGCGTCTCGATGGCGTCCAGCGTCCGCTTCATCAAGACCTTCTCGCTCTCAACTCGATCTTGCGCCTCGATCAATGCGGCGGCACCACCGGTGACCGTTTCGCATTCTTGTTCGATCGTCTCATAGCGACCCTTGATCAGGGCGTAGCGCCGGTTGAGGGCGTTGATGAAGGATTGGTCGGTGTGGCGGCCGGTGCGGTCGCGGGGGGTGATTGGAGTGGCTTTCATGCCTCCAATCTATGCAACGAGCGACTAACCACCCGTCAGCCGATAGCCCTAACAGAACGCTGATAAGTTGCGTTCGCCGCGAACAAAGCTCGAACATCACACTTGTTAAGGGTGCCCAAATCGGCCCATTCAGGTTTAGAATCGGACCGTTCGGTCGCGCTGTCCACCACATGATGCGTTTTTTGTGGAGTTACCCACAACATGGGCTTGTGGAATCGGTTTTGGCAGACCACGATGATGAGTGCCAGCGTGGGGCAGGGCCACGTAACCGAACTGTAGGAGATTGGGATGACCGGCAAATCGCCGCCCAAGGGTCCGCACCGTTCTGCCTCCTCGGGCAAATACGTGACGACGAGAACAGCCGTCCGTAACCCGAAGGGCACGGTGTCGGAACCGCGCAAGAAGTAGCGCGCAAAGACGGCCTGCCTAAGCTGGCGTGATGCGGCTGAGGGTAGGGAGACTGAGAGGAGAGGTCGGTTCCAAAGTTGGTCGCCGAGGAAACCCGACCCTCCCCTCTTTTCACCATCAAGGCTTGCGCTCTCAATGATTCGGACAAGGTAGAATCAGAAGCCTTACCGAATCAACCTGCACGACAGGTCAGAGTTGCGAACGCCGTTCGTTCGAAAGAAACTCACATGACTCCCCAACGTCCATCCCGTCCGAGCGGACCGCCGCCAGGCCGTCCCTCAGTTCCTCAGCCGCCCCAACGACCGTCCTTTCCGAGCGGGCCGCCGGGCTCTCCCGGTCCTCGACCGGGTCGCTGGTAGCTGAACTTTTCCGACCCGGTCGCTCCGCGACCGGGTCATCTCCAACAGATGGAATATGACTATGGCTGATCGTGCTGTGCGTAAAACGGGCAAGAACTCGCAGGGGGATATTACCCGCCTCTGCAACGAAGGCGATGCTTGGTCGCCGCGTTCCAAAGCGGATGCGATCCACGACATCGAGAACGGCGTCCACACCTACCACGTTCCTTGGACGGACGGACGGACTGAGATCAGGGTCGTCAACGACTCCACGAAGGGGAAATATCTCCGGACGGATCGTGACCAGACGACCAAGAACAACCTGGACGACCTTCCCGATTGCTGAGCCATTTGGAGCCATAACGACGAACGGCGTTCGTTGTCATGGTTTCCGATTTCCCCTTACGATGTCCCTCGCTGAATCTCAGCAGAACGCATGGCGATGATATGAAGTGGTTTTGGGGAAGCATCTGGACCGCGCTATTGGCAGCCCTCTCGGGTGCCTTGATCGTCGCGAATGAAGACCGCATCAAAGAGGCCTTCGCACCTCAGAGCGTTATTGCTGACGTCTACATCGGGTTTTGGCAGCCATACCCTTCAAGTCGGGAAAGCGATCCTCACAGACTGCTCGCGCTAAGAGCAATCGAACCCCATCAGGTCGAATACGTGGTCAAGCCCGGCGAACGCCATTTCGCACGGATAAATATTCGGAACAGGGGCGTCTCGGATATTGCCGATGCACGGCTTCAAACCGGAAATCGCCAATCCGATATACTGATAGTTAATGGTGAAGGGGATGGTGATGATAGATCATTTTTCAATGATGTCGAAGAGGTCCGCCTACCCAATATTCCTGCTGGTGGCTCGCTGGACATCTACATGTGGAGCTTCCACGACATGGACTCTCTTCATCTTCTATCTAATCTTCGCATATTTAATGAAGACGGCGTTTTTCTAATAAAATACATTCGAGATCGAGATCGTTACTCGATATATTCACACGAATCAGCATCTTTTGAGTTTATAGATGGGTGGTTGCCCGTTATATTGTTTGTTTTACTTTTTGTCGGTCTCATCGGCGCAATAATTGTTGGCGGCCTATGGGAGGCATATGTCAAAAAACTTCTTAAAGATGACGGTTTTTACATCAATGAGAAGATCAGACACGATGAGAATCCCAAGGCCTTTAAACCTGAAATGGGCGAGCCCCCGAAGGAAGTATGACGCAGCTTCTAAATACGTGAATAGCGCTGTCGGTAGGCTTCACTCCATGAAGCGCAACGGATGAAACAGGTTTCGCGATGCATAGGCGTCTTGATATCCATAAATGCAAAGCACCGTGTCCTAGCGCCTCAACCCTTTTGCGGAGCAAGATACTGATCCTAACGCTTTCGAGTGTGATTGCAGTTTCAGGCTCCGCACCAGCCCCCCCAATAGTCATGCCTCCATGCTGTCAGCGCACATACGGAGGCCATTTTCTTGACGACGTTGCGATGAGGCCTGCTTCTGAATCTCTAGAAGAATTCAGCAGATGGGTGATAACAAATCGACTGATTGACGCAGATTCAACTCAACTAATCACCGTGGTGGCGGCAATCGAGGGTGTCTGCGAAGTCAGTTGCTCCCCTCGCCTTGCCGCTGCCAAGATTTCCGTGAGGGCGCTCTCCGAAAAACGTTCTAAACAGGAGGATCGTCGGCAAACTTGGCTCCTGTTTTTCGGCGGGGCGGTCGTCAGTCTTTTAACTGCGCTTGTAACTGCCTTGGTGACCTACCTTTTGATGCGAGCTCGGCCACGTCGAACGCCACTGACTCCTCCGCTTCAAGCCCGCCGGCCGCGCAGGTAGCTCGCCCCTAGGTGTGTTTGCTCCATAATGGCGGAATACAGCGCCCAGGCCCTCGATTCCCTGCGCGCGCCGCTGGAGACCGGCGAGATCGTCGTGGCCCGGGCCAATGCCCATATCCGCTATCCGGCCCGGTTCCAGCTGATCGCGGCGATGAACCCGTGCCGCTGTGGCCTTGATGGTGGTGGGCGCGGGGCCTGCGGCAAGGCCCCGCGCTGCCAGCGCGACTACCAGAACCGTATCTCCGGCCCGATGTTCGACCGCATCGACCTGACGGTCGAGACCCCGCCGGTGACCGCCGCCGACATGGCCTTGCCGCCTCCGGCCGAGGGCACGGCCGAGGCGGCGGCGCGGGTGGCGGTGGCGCGGGCGCTGCAGGCGGAACGGGCGCGCGCGGCGGACCTGTCCCCCGATCAGGGTCAGAACGCCCGGGCCTCGGGCGAGACCCTCGACCGGTTCGCGACCCCCGACGCCCCGGGCCGGGCCCTGCTGATGCGGGTCGGCGAGGCCGGGGGGCTGACGGCGCGCGGCTGGGTGCGGACGCTGCGGCTGGCGCGGACCATTGCCGATCTGGAGGGGGCAGACGGGGTGGTGCGCCGTCATGTGGCCGAGGCCCTGGTGCACCGTCGCGCGACTGTGGGGACCCGTTTCGACGGCCCGGTCCCGACCCGGCCCGGGGTCGGCATGACGGCGCTTTCGCCTTGAGCCGTCTTTAACCCTTGGGGGCCTATGGTGCTCCCGGGAGACCGGATCAGACATGACACGACGGGCGAAGAACATCGCAGCGGGAATCGGGGCGTCGCTGTCCCAGGCGGACGGCGCGGAGCATCAGTTCCTGCGATTGATGAGCCATGAGATGCGGACCCCGTTGAACGGGGTCATCGGAATGCTGGGTCTGCTGACCCGGACGCGGCTGGACGGAGCCCAGCGCGCCTATGCCGACGCGGCGCGACAGTCGGCCGAACACCTGCTGGGACTGGTCAACGACCTGCTCGACTACGCCCGGCTGGAGGCCGGCAGGCTGGAGTTCGATTCCGCTTCGGTCGACATTGAATCCCTGGTGCGCAGCGTCGCCGAACTGCTGAGCCCGCGCGCTCATGAAAAGGGTCTGGAGCTGGTCTGGTCTGTCGCCGCCGACGTGCCGGATGTTCTGGGCGACGAGGGTCGGTTGCGGCAGGTGCTGTTCAACCTGGCCGGCAATGCCGTGAAATTCACCGAGACCGGCGGTGTTCGCATCGCCGTCGAACGGGTAGCCCGCGCCGGCAACCGGCCGCGCCTGGCCTTCATCGTCGACGACACCGGGCCGGGCATTCCCGACGAGGCGCGGGCCCGTATCTTTGAGGAGTTCGGCCATGTCGACGCTTCGGACGCGACCCGCTTCGGCGGGGCGGGTCTGGGGCTGGCCGTGGTCAAACGTCTCGCCGACGCCATGAACGGCAAGGTGACCGTGTCCGACCGCCCGGCCGGTCCCGGTTCGCGCTTCCGTTTTGAGGCCAGTTTTGACCCGGTCGCCGTATCGGTCGAGCGGGGTCAGCCGCTGGCTCGCCATACCGTGGCCGTGCAGTCTCCCGACGCCCTGGTCCGGGCCGCGGCGACAGAGCAGATCGAGGCCTCGGGCGGCAAGGTCAAGACCACCGCGCCGGTCACCCTGGTCGATCACGCCATGGCCGCCGGCAGCGGCGGTCTGGTCGCGCGGCCCACCAAGGGCCGTGGCATCGTGCTGCTGAAGCCGTCGGAGCGGGATCTGATCGCCCGCTACCGGTCGGCCGGATTCCACGGCTATCTGATCAAGCCTCTCCGGCGGGCCTCGCTGGCCGAACGGGTGCTGGCCGTGGCCGCTGCCGGGACCGCGCCGAAGCCGGGCCTGCCGCCCCCCCCGTCTGCCGATGACGATCGGGTGGCGACCATCCGCTTCGCCGGCATGCGCGTGCTGCTGGTCGAGGACAATCCGGTCGGAGCCCTGCTGGCGGCGACCCTGTTGCGACGCGAGGGATGTACGGTCGAGACAGCGGCGAGCGGTGACGAGGCCGTCGCGGCCCTGACCCGGGCGCGCTACGACATCGTCTTTATGGATATGCGCATGCCGGGCATGGACGGTCCCACGGCGGCGCGCGCCATCCGGGCCCGGGGGGATACGACCCCGATCGTGGCCCTGACCGCCAACGTCTTCGCCGAGGATCGCCGGGCCTGCCTCGAGGCCGGGATGAACGATCATCTGACCAAGCCGCTGGAGCCGGACGCCCTGCGTCGCTCACTCGCCCGCTGGACGAACCGCCCGGTCCACGCCAAGGTCGCCGGCGAATAGACGCCGCGGGCGTCCGAAGCGAGAGACGCCAGCGCCGATGACCGACAACGCCACGCCTGACAAACCTGCAGGCCGCCTCGGAGGCCTTGCGGTCTACGCCGAGCGTCGCGTCTTCATCATGCTGTTGCTCGGCTTTTCGGCTGGGCTGCCCTATCTGCTGATTTTCGACACTCTGTCCGCCTGGTTGCGCGAGGACGGACTGTCGTTGTCCATCATCGGCTTCTTCGGCCTGGCGACCCTCAGTTACACCCTGAAATTCATCTGGGCCCCGCTGATCGACCGGACGACGATTCCGATCCTGACCAAATGGCTGGGACATCGTCGGTCCTGGATGGTGGTGACCCAGGTGATGGTCATGTTCGGCCTGTGGTCGATCTCGGGCCAGAACCCGTCCGGTTCGCTGGCTACTGTGGCCCTGTTCGCCGTGTTGACTGGCGTG
The DNA here is from genome assembly GCF_963974615.1 of uncultured Brevundimonas sp. Lineage (GTDB taxonomy): Bacteria > Pseudomonadota > Alphaproteobacteria > Caulobacterales > Caulobacteraceae > Brevundimonas. Next base: position 122,048 of record NZ_CAXBDH010000006.1, on the reverse strand, counting down.
TTCGGGGCGACCCAGGACATCGTTATCGACGCCTGGCGGATTGAGGTCGCTGACGACACACGCCACGGGGCCATGGCCGCCGCGTACCAGCTGGGCTACCGGTTCGCCCAGATTCTGGCCGGGGCCCTGCCCCTGGTCCTGGCCGAGGTCTACAATTGGAATGTCTCCTATGCGGTGATGGCGGCCTTGATGGGCATCGGTATCGCCGCTGCCGTATTCGCCCCGCGCGAAAAAGCCCACGCGATCCGGCCCATCCCGGTCGGAGACATTCCGTCCCGGCCACCGCTCGAAATTCTGGAATGGGTCGTGCGCCTGTTGATCATCGTGATCGCGGCCCTGATCATCGGCTCCGGTCTGACCGGCGGAGCCGACATGCTGGCCAGTGGCCTGCAGCTGGTCGGCCTGTCGCCTGCGGACGGGGACACCTTGAAGGCTGTCTGGGTCGCCAAACCCGAGGGCGTCTACATCCAGGTGGCCGCGACCTTCGGCGGTCTGGCACTGCTGGTCTTCGCCTGTTGGCCGATCCCGCGTGTCCCGACCCGGCCCGGGGCCTATCTCGCCGGGTCTTTCGGGGACCCGCTGAAGGACTTCTATGGCCGGTTCGCGGGGGTCGCGACGCTGATCCTGGCGCTGATCTGCGTCTATCGCCTGTCTGACTTCGTGCTCAACATCATGAACCCCTTCTATCTCGATCTGGGGTTCGAGAAGGTCGAGGTCGCCGAGGTGCGTAAGGTCTTCGGCGTCTTCGCCACCACCTTCGGCGTGTTCATCGCCGGCTGGGCGGTCGCCAAGCTGGGGTTGATCCGGACCATGGTCATCGGGGCCTTCATGAGTCCGGTGTCGAATCTCGTCTTTGCCTGGCTGGCCGTGCAGGGACCGGATCTGGGCGCGCTGTTCATCGCCATCGGCATCGATAATGCCGCGACGGGCTTCGCCGGGACGGCCCTGATCGCCTACATGTCCAGCCTGACGTCCCTGGGCTTTACCGCGACCCAGTATGCCCTGTTCAGTTCGCTGTATGGCCTGCCCGGAAAACTGATCGCTTCCCAGTCCGGCCGGGTCGTCGAGGGGTCGGCGCGGGCGGCCGAGACCGGGGGGCTCTTCGCGCCGTTGAAGGGTATGTTCGCCAACCTTCCTGCCGGCTCCCTCGTCGAGGGCGCGGCGACGAGCGGCGTCACGCCCGCGGCCCTGGGCGCGGGCTATATGGTCTTCTTCCTGTATTCGACCTTCATCGGGATCTTCGCAGTGGTACTGGCCTTCATCGTGGCCCGAAAGCAGACCGAGCTTCAGGCCCGTCAGGCGGAACAGGCGGGGGTCGAAGCCGGCGAACCCCGCCCGTCCTGACCCGTCACCCCTCGTGGGGCAGGCCTTCCTCATAGGCGGCGAAGGTGGCGGCGTTGATCATTTCGCTGACCGAGGCCCCGAGTGAGACGATCTGTACCGACTTCTCGAGCCCGACCAGCAACGGGCCGATCACGGTCGCCCCGCCCAGCGCCTGGACCAGCCGGGTGGAAATCGAGGCCGAGTGGATGCCGGGCATGACCAGAATGTTGGCGTCGCGCGACAGGCGCATGAAAGGATAGGACGAGCGGGCTTCGGGATCGAGCGCCAGTTCCGCCGGCATCTCGCCCTCATATTCGAAGTCGACGCCGCGCTGGTCGAGGATGCGGATGGCCTCGCGGATCATCTCGCCGCGGTCGCCCGGAGGGTCACCGAAGGTGGAGTAGGACAGGAAGGCGACGCGCGGACTGCGTCCCATGCGGCGCACGGTAGCTGCGGCCTGGATGGCGATCTCGGCCAGTTCGGCCGCGTCCGGTAACTCGTGGATCGAGGTGTCAGCGACGAACAGGGTCCGCCCCTTGGCCAGCACAACCGACAGGCCGATCAGGCTTGAGGTGACGTCGAGGACGCGCCGGACCTCCTTCAGCACCATGTTGAAATTGCGGGTCGTGCCGGTGATCACCGCATCGGCGTCACCGCGCGCCAGCATGGCGGCAGCGAAATAGTTGCGGTCCTGGTTGATCATCCGCTGCACGTCGCGCCGCAGATAGCCGCGACGCTGCAGCTTGCCATAGAGGAAGTCAGTGTAGTCGATGTTCCTGTCGGAGATGCGGGCGTTGACGATCTCGATGCCCAGGTCGTCGAAATTGAGTCCGGCCTCGGTGGCGTTCTGACGGATCAGGTCCTCGCGACCCAACAGGATGGGGGTGCCCAGCTCGGCCTGTTTGAAGGCCCAGGCGGCACGGATGACCGTAGTTTCCTCGCCCTCGGCGAAGACGATCCGCTTGTTCGGGGCCGCGCGCACCGCCGAGGCGATTTTCTGCATCAGGGCTGCCGACGGATCGACGCGTTGGCGCAGCTGGATGCGATAGGCGTCCATATCCTCGATCGGCTTGCGCGCCACGCCCGTGTCCATCGCCGCCTGGGCGACGAAGGGCGGGATGTACCAGATCAGGCGCGGGTCGAACGGCGAGGGGATGATGTAGTCGGGGCCGAATTTGAGCTTGCGGCCGCGATAGGCGACGGCGACCTCGTCGGGCACGTCCTCGCGCGCCAGCTGGGCCAGGGCCTGGGCGCAGGCGACCTTCATCTCGTGATTGACCCGGCGGGCGCGCACGTCGAGGGCCCCGCGGAAGATGTAGGGGAAGCCGAGGACGTTGTTGACCTGGTTGACATAGTCCGACCGGCCGGTGGCCATGATGGCGTCGGAGCGCACCGAGGCCACGTCTTCGGGGGTGATCTCGGGGTCCGGGTTGGCCATGGCGAAGATGATCGGATTGGGGGCCATCGAGGCCACCATTTCCTTGGTGATCGCACCCTTGGCCGACAGGCCGAGCACGACATCGGCCCCGACCATGGCCTCAGCCAGGGTACGGTGCGGCGTGTCGGTGGCGTGGGCGGCCTTCCACTGGTCGACGTTGGCGCGGCCCTTGTAGACGACGCCGTCGCGGTCGACGATGGTCGTGTTCTCGGCCCGGACGCCAACGGCCTTCATCAGGCCGATCGAGCTCAGGCCCGCGGCACCGGCACCGGCCAGGACCACCTTGATGTCCTCCAGCTTCTTGCCGGTGATATGACAGGCGTTGATCAGGCCGGCGGTCGAGATGATGGCGGTGCCGTGCTGGTCGTCGTGAAAGACCGGAATGTCGAGCAGGTCCTGCAGCTGGCTCTCGATCACGAAGCATTCGGGGGACTTGATATCCTCGAGATTGATGCCGCCCCAGGTGTCACCGATGTTCTTGACCACGGTGATGAATTCGTCCGGGTCAGTGGTCTTGACCTCGACGTCGAAGCTGTCGACGTCGGCGAAGCGTTTGAACAGGACCGCCTTGCCCTCCATCACCGGCTTGGAGGCCATATGGCCGAGGTTGCCGAGGCCGAGGATGGCGGTGCCGTTGGAGATGACGGCGACCAGATTGCCCTTGGACGTATAGTCATAGGCCTTGTCGGGATCCTCGGCGATGGCCAGGACCGGCACGGCCACGCCGGGCGAATAGGCCAGCGACAGGTCGCGCTGGGTCGCCATTGGCTTGGTCGGGGCCATGGAGATCTTGCCCGGGGTCGGCGCGCGGTGGAATTCCAGCGCGTCTTCATCGGAGAAGGTCTGTTTGTCGGTCAGGTCGGGCATCGGCGTCTTTCGCAGTCTTGGGGGACTTCATCTGTTCCTAGAGCGCGCGGCGGAGGGCCACAACCGCGGTTCGGCACCATTCCTTACCCAGGGGCACCCTGGAGGGTCAGGGTGCCGGTGCGTTCGATCTCGACGGGTCCGGTCATCAGCACATGGCCGGTGGTCTCGTCCCAGTCGACGAGCAGCTCGCCGCCGTCGACCTCGATCACCGCCCTGCGGCCGGTCAGGCCGCGACGGGCGCTGGCGACGAGGGCGGCGCAGGCTCCGGTGCCGCAGGCCCGGGTCAGGCCGGCCCCGCGCTCCCACACCCGCAGGCGGATGCGATCGGGAGCCAGGACATTGGCGAAGCCGACATTGACCCCTTCGGGGAACAGCGGATGATGTTCGATCATCGAGCCGGAGCCGCGGACGAAGGTGTCGTCATGACGATCCGTGAAAAAAACCACATGCGGATTGCCCATCGAGACCGCCCCGGGGGTGTGCAGCAGGGGGGCGTCGATGGGGCCGACCTGCAGCTCGATGCCGCGAGTGTCCATCTCCTCCTCCAGCGGAATTTCGCGCCAGTCCAGCCTTGGCGCACCCATATCGACCGTCACCTGAAGGTCCCCGGCCCGGGTCGCTGTGGTCGGGCCGCCGAGGGTGTCGATGGCGATCCGGTCCCGGCCCGTCGACTGCATCAGCAGCCAGCCGACGCAGCGCAGGGCGTTGCCGCAGGTCTCGACCGCACCGCCGTCGGCGTTCCACACTCGCATGAAGGCGTCGGCCGTGGGCACCTCCGGTCCTGGGGGCTCGATGACGATCAGCTGATCGCAGCCCTGACCGGCGTCGCGATCGGCGATGGCGCGGACCTGATCGGCCGTCGGGGCGAACGGGGACTCGAGCGCATTGACCACGATGAAGTCGTTGCCGGCACCATTCATCTTGACGAAGGGGTGAGTCATCAACCCGAGCCTATAGACCCTGAACATCCCGCGGCGAAGCCGTCGCGGTTTCCGGATCGGACAAAGCACGGTATCGCTGCCCCATGAGCCGCTCCGACGACGTCGACAAACCCGAAGGCCTGCGCCTGCGCGCACGGGTCCGGGCCCTGTATCATGGCTCGTCCGAGACGGCGGTGCGGTTCCGGCTGGCGGTGCTGGTGCTCGATGTGCTGATCGTCGGCTTCTTCGTCGCGGCCCCGGTGCTGAAGAGCGACGCACGGGTTTTCTACATCATCGACTATGTCATCGCCGCCGTGCTGGCCGCCGATCTGGCGGCGCGGGCCTGGGCCTTTTCGGATATCCGGGCCTGGCTGAAGAAACCGATCGTCTGGGTCGACCTGTTCGTGCTGGCGACCCTGTTGTTTCCGGCCTGGCTGTTCAATCTCGGCTTCCTGCGGGTGCTGCGGCTGTGGACCCTGATCAATTCGGACTTCTTCTGGCGCACGGTCGGCCGTCGCTATGACGACACCCGGGTCGAGGATTCAACCAAGGCGGTGGTCGCCCTGATCACCTTCGTGTTTGTGGCCACCGGCTTCGTCTACACCAGTTTCATGGGCCGCTATGAGGGCATCACCGGCTATGTCGACGCCCTGTATTTCACCGTCACCAGCCTGACCACGACCGGCTATGGCGACATCCTGCTGCCGGGCAATTGGGGACGGCTGGTGTCGATCGTCATCATGCTGGTCGGGGTCACCCTGTTCGTGCGGCTGGGCCAGACCCTGCTGATGCCACACAAGGTCCATTTTCCCTGTCCGACCTGCGGACTGCAGCGGCACGATCCCGATGCCGTTCATTGTAAGGCCTGTGGCGAGGCGATCTGTATTCCCGATCCGGGCCACTGAGGCGCAGGTGACAAAACCGTAAGGAAGCGGCCACTCGCCTTGCCGGGCGGTGACCGACGGTTAAGGTGCCGCCATCTCATCGTCGGGAACGCCAGCATGATCCGTCCATCCGCCTCGCTCGCCATCCTTCTTGCTTCCACTGCCCTCGCGACAGGTGCCATGGCCCAGACCCCTGCTTCCCCGCCCAATCCGCCCCTCGCCGAGGGAGCCTTCGCCACCTCGGATGCCACCGATCCCTATCTGTGGCTGGAAGAGGTCGACGGCGACCGGGCCATGGCCTGGGTCAATGAACACAACACCCGGTCCCTCGGTGTGCTGCAGGGCGACCCGCGCTATGAGCCCCTGCATCAGCAGGCACTGGAGATCGTCCAGTCGCGCGACCGCATCCCCAACCCCGGGTTCAATCACGCCGGCTCGATCGATAATTTCTGGCAGGACGCTGAGCATGTGCGCGGCCTGTGGCGCACCACCAGTCTGGACAGCTATCGCAGTGCCGCGCCGGTGTGGGAGACCATCCTCGATTTCGATACCCTGTCAGCGGCCGAGGGCAAGAACTGGGTCTACAAGGGGGCGACCTGCCTGCCGCCCGGGGAGACCCGCTGTCTGGTGTCCCTGTCCGACGGCGGCAAGGACGCGGTCACCATCCGTGAGTTCGACCGGACCAGCCGGACCTTTGTGACCGACGGCTTTGTTCTGCCGGAGTCCAAGGGCGGGGCCAGCTGGATCGACGCCGACACCCTGCTGGTGTCGCGCGACTTCGGTCCGGGCAGCCTGACCAGTTCGGGCTATCCGATGATCGTCAAACGGCTGCGGCGCGGCCAGACGCTGGATCGGGCCGAGACCGTCTTCACCGGCCAGCCGGACGATGTCTCGGTGTCCGGCTATACGCTGCGTGACGCCGACGGGGTGGCACAGGCGACCCTGATCAACCGCGGAATCAGCTTCTATGAGGGCGAGACCTGGCGGCTGAATGCCGACGGCACCACGACGAAGCTGGAGCTTCCGGCCAAGTCGGACATCGAGGCCCTGGTGCAGGGCCAGCTGGTCATCACCACCAAACAGGACTGGACCGCCCCCTCGGGCCAGACGTTCAAGAGCGGTGACGTTCTGGCCTGGACCCTCGACGCCTGGCTGGCCGATCCGGCGACGCCGGCGCGGCTGATCATCCGCCCGGGACCGCGCGAGGCCATTGAGGGCATGACCGCTACCCGAAACCGGCTGGTCGTGGCCCTGTTCGAAAACGTGCGCGGCGGGGTCTATGTCTATGAACCCAATGCGAACGGCGACTGGGCCCGCACCCGTCTGGACCTGCCGCAGAACGTCACCGTCGGGGTCGGCTCGGCCTCGGAGATCGACGACCGGCTGTTCGTCAGCGTCGCCGGCTATCTGAACCCGTCCAGCCTGTGGCTGGCCGACGCGGCCACGGGCGCGGTCGATCAGGTCAAGACCCTGCCGGCCAAATTCGACGCCACCGGTATGACCGTCGACCAGTTCGAGGCGCGCTCGGCCGATGGGACCATGATCCCCTATTTCGTGGTTCATCGTGACGCCATGGCCACCGACGGCTCCAACCCGACCCTGCTGTACGGCTACGGCGGGTTCCAGAATTCACTGCTGCCCGGCTATTCGGCCACGGTCGGCAAGCTGTGGCTGGAGCGCGGCGGCGTCTATGTCATCGCCAACACCCGCGGTGGCGGCGAGTTCGGGCCGAACTGGCACGACGCAGCCCTGCAGGAGAACCGCCAGCGGGCGCATGAGGACTTTCAGGCCGTGGCCCTGGACCTGATCGCGCGCGACATCACCAGTCAGCCGAAACTGGGCATCATGGGCGGGTCCCAGGGTGGGCTGTTCATGGGGGCAATGCTGACCCAGCGGCCCGATCTGATCAACGCCGCCGTCATCCAGGTGCCCCTGTTCGACATGCTGCGCTTCAACAAGCTGCTGGCCGGGGCCTCGTGGCAGGGCGAATACGGCAATCCCGACATTCCGGCGGAGCGGGCCTGGATCCAGGCCTATTCGCCCTATCAGAACCTGCGCGCGGGTCAGCCCTATCCAGAGGTCTTTATCCATACCTCGACCAAGGATGACCGGGTCCATCCCGGCCACGCCCGCAAGGCGGCGGCGCGGCTTGAGGAATTGGGCTATCCGGTGCTGTTCTACGAGAACACCGACGGCGGTCACGCGGCCGGGGCCAACCTGCGCGAGACGGCCCGGCGCATCGCGCTGGAATACACCTATCTGACGCGGCGGCTGATGGATACGCAGATCCCTGCGCCGGAATGAATGGAGTTTGAGATGAAACGACTGATCCTGTCCGCCGCGATTCCGGCTCTGCTGCTGGGGGCCTGCGCCACGATGCCGGGCGACGGTGTCGCACCGCCGACGGTCATGGCCGAGCGCGCGCCGCCGCCGCATTTCCCCGCCGACCTCAGCCCGGCCGGGGTGGCCGCGGCCGACGATCATCTGGATCTGGAACAGGTGCATGGCGACGCGGCCATGGCCTTTGTCGCCCGTGAGAATGCGGCGTCGCTGGCGGCCCTGACCGGGGACCGGCGCTATGAGACCTACCGTCAGGAGGCCTTTGCCATCCTGTCGGCCACCGACCGGATTCCGGGGCCCAGCTTCCTCGGCGACGGCATCGGAAACTTCTGGCAGGACGCGGCCAATCCCAAGGGGGTGTGGCGGCGCACGTCGCTTGAGTCCTACCGCTCTGCCGACACGCAGTGGGAGATCCTGCTCGACATCGGGGCCCTGTCGACGGCCGAGGGCAAGGACTGGGTGTTCAAGGGGGCCAACTGTCTGGCCCCTGACGAGACCCGCTGCCTGGTCAATCTGTCCGATGGCGGCAAGGACGCCGTTGTGGTGCGGGAATTCGACCTGACGACCAAACGCTTCGTCGACAATGGTTTCGTCCTGCCCGAGGGCAAGCACCGCCTCAGCTGGCTGGACCGGGACACCCTTCTGGTCGCCACTGATTTCGGACCCGGCACCCTGACCGAGAGCGGCTACCCCTTCATCATCAAGACCCTGAAGCGCGGCCAGACCCTGGCCCAGGCCACCGAGGTCTATCGCGGCGACATCGGCGACGGCGGCTATGGCGTCAGTGCCAGCGTCCTGCGCGACGGCCGGGGTGCGATCCTGGCGGTGCTGTTCAACCGGCCGCTCGACACCTTCAGCAGCGAAACCCTTCAGTGGCTGGACGGCCGCGCGGTCAAATTGAGCCTGCCTTCGAAAGTCAGCGTGCATGGCGCAGTTCGCGACCAGTTGATCTTCAGCGTCGAACAGCCGTGGACCCAGGCGGGTGAAACGTTCAGCGCCGGCAGCCTGCTGGCCGCATCCCTGGCGGGGTTACGTGACGGTCAGGGCCGCGCAGATGCCGTCTTTGTCCCCGGCAATCGCCAGTCGGTCGAGGAGGTATCGGTTTTCGATAACCGGATCGTCGCCACCGTTTATGACAACGTCCGTGGACGGATGATGCGCTTTCTCGACACACGGGGCCGGGGCTGGCTGAAAGCCGACCTGGAGGTTCCGGACAATGTCGCGGTGCATCTGGGCGATGCCGGTCGGGGGTCGGATCGCCAATTCTACAGCTATGAGGGTTTCCTGACACCGGCGACCCTGAACCTTCTGGACCTGCGCGTCGGAACCGCCGGTCGCGCCGAGCCGGTCGCCACCGCCCCCGCTCGCTTCGACGCCTCGACCCATGTCGTCGAACAGTTCGAGGCCACCTCTTCGGATGGCACGAAGATCCCCTATTTCGTCGTCCGGCCGAAGGATCTGGTTATGGACGGCCACGCGCCGACGATCATGTACGGCTATGGCGGGTTCCAGGTGTCCAAGCCGCCGGCCTACATCCCGGAAATGGGCAAGCTGTGGCTCGAGAAGGGCGGGGTCTATGTCAACGCCAACATTCGGGGGGGTGGCGAGTTCGGGCCCGACTGGCACCAGGCGGTGCTGAACGAGAACCGCCAGCTGGCCTTTGATGATTTCGCCGCCGTGGCCCGCGACCTGGAAACACGCGGCATCACCTCGCCGCGGCGTCTGGGCATCTATGGCCGCTCGAACGGCGGGGTCCTGACCTCGGTGACGGTCACCCAGCATCCGGAGCTGATCAATGCGGCGGTGATCGAGAGCCCACTGATCGACATGCTGCGCTATCACGAGCTGCCGGCCGGGGCCTCGTGGATCGGGGAGTATGGCGATCCCCGCATTCCCGAGGAGGCCGCCTGGATCGCCCGCTATTCGGCCTATCAGCAGCTGCGCTCCGAGGTCGCCTATCCGAGGGTCTACATCACCACCAATACCCGCGATGACCGGGTCCACCCGGGCCATGCACGCAAATTCGCGGCACGGCTGGGCGATCAGGGCCATGACCACCTCTATTATGAGGAAACCTCGGGCGGGCACTCCAACGACGCCGATCCGGTGGCCAATGCCCGGCGCTGGGCCCGCCACTATGTCTATCTGGCCCAGCAGTTGATGGACTGAGCTCACGTCTCCTCACGTTAAAATGAGCGGCGGTGATGGCCGGGGGGTGGTTAAGCTGCCGCCGATGAAAGTCAGGGGCTGGATATTCGGTGTGGCGGCGGTGGCCGTCGGTCTCGTCGCGGCGGGCAGCGCCCTGTCGTTCGGCGGCCAGCCGAGCCGCGCACGCCCGGCCAGTCGCGCGGTGATCAGCGAGCCGGTGGTGCTGGAGCTGTTCACCGCCCAGGGCTGTGCCGGCTGTCCGGAAGCCAATCAGCTGGTCGAGACCGCGGCGGGAACGCCGGGCATCATCGTCCTGACCTATGGCGTCGACTACTGGGACTATCTCGGCTGGCCCGACACCTTCGCCCGGCCCGAGTTCGCCGAACGTCAGAACGCCTATCGTCAGGCGCTGCGGTTACGGTCGATCTCGACGCCACAGGTGGTTATCGACGGCCGCCGTCAGGTCTCGGGCACGCGCCCGCCGGAACTGCAGCTGGCCATTGACGAGGAGGCCGCGCGCCGGGTGTTTCCGCCTGAAATCGAATTCCGCGCCGGAGGGCAACGGGTCGGTGTCGGCTCGGGCCGGGCCCCGCAGGGCGGGGCCGAGGTGGTGGCGGTGACCTATACGCCGGGCCTGCAGAGCGTCGAGATCGACCGCGGCGACAATCGCGGCCGCACCGTGCGTCAGCTCAACGTCGTGCGCGGTGTGACCCGTCTCGGTACGTGGAGCGGTCGCTCGACCCTGTTCGACCTGCCGCCGACGGTGAATGAAGGGGATGCTGTGGTGGTGCTGCTTCAGGCCCGCGCCGACCGGCGAATCCTGAGCGCCGCGACGCGCTGATCAGGCCCCGGCCTTTTTCGCAAATCCCCATGCGGCACTGGCCAGGGGTTCGACCTGGGCGGCCATGGTGCGGGCGTGGCTGCTGGCGGCGGTACCGTCACGCACCCGCCCGGCGATGCCCTGGCAGATGGCCGCCAGCCGGAACAGATTGTAGGCGAACAGCCAGTCCAGGTTTTGCGGCCCCGGGACCCCGGCTGCGGCCGCGTAGCGCTCGACCGTCTCCTCGATCGAGGGAATGCCCAGGGCTTTCAGATCACTGCCACCCAGGCCGTTACGCAGGCTGGAGGGAATGACCCAGCCGATCAGCAGATAGGAGAAGTCAGCCATCGGGTCGCCGAGGGTCGACAGCTCCCAGTCCAGCACGGCCCGGACCTCGGCCTTCGTCGGGTCGAGGATCAGGTTGTCGAGACGGAAGTCGCCGTGGACGATACGGGTCGGGCCGTCGGCGGGCAGGCTGTCGGGCAGGAAGGCGATCAGCCGGTCCATGGCCGGGTTGGGCCCGGTCTCGGAGGCGCGGTACTGTTTGGTCCAGCGCCCGACCTGACGCATGAAATAGTTGCCCGGCCGACCATAGTCGCCGAGGCCGATGGTCGTCGGATCGAACCGGTGCAGGGCCGCCAGGGTGTCGGTCTGGGCCTCATAGATGGCGCGGCGCTCGACCGGCTGCAGGCCCGGCAGCTTTAGATCCCAGAAGATCCGGCCCTCGACCTTGTCCATCACATAGAACATCGAGCCGATCACCGCGTCGTCGCTGCACAGGGCGTGGGGCCGGGCGACCGGATAGCCCTGTTTGTGCAGGGCCGAGATGACGGTGAACTCACGATCAACGGCATGGGCCGACTGCAGCAGCACGCCGGGTGGTTTGCGGCGCAGCACATAGGTGGCCGAGGGCGTGGCCAGCTCATAGGTCGGATTGGACTGGCCGCCCTTGAACTGGCGGACGGTCAGGGGCCCGGCATAGCCCGCGACATGATCGTTCAGCCAGCGGTCCAGCGCCGCCTCGTCGAGGGTGTAGCGGGGGTCGACCTCGCGGGTGCCGGAAAAGGCGGTCTGGACGTCGGTCAGGGGGGTATCGGTCATTGTGCGGCGATGATGGCCGCCTTGACCGCGCCGCGCCAGCCCCTGAGCAGGGTGTCGCGTTCCGGGGCCGTCATGCGCGGGGTCCAGACGGCCGGGGTTTCGCTCGGGGCGGTGGCGAGGTCGTCGATCAGGCCGACGCCCAGCGCCGCCAGTCGGGCCGCGCCCAGGGCGGTCATTTCCTGGAAGGCGGGGCGTTCGACGGTGACCTCGCAGATGTCGGCGACGAACTGCATGGCGAAATCATTGGCCGTGACCCCGCCGTCGACCCTGAGCACCGCCAGCGGCGGGGCCCCGTCGGCGGTCAGGGCCTCGAGCAGGTCGCGGGTCTGGTAGGCCAGGGCCTCCAGCGCCGCCCGGACGAAATGGGCCGGGCCGGAATCGCGGGTCAGGCCGGTGACGGTGCCGCGCGCGTCGGGCTGCCACCATGGCGCGCCCAGACCGGTGAAGCCGGGCACCAGATAGACGCCGCCGTTGTCGGGCAGGGTTCGGGCCAGGGCCTCGGACTGGCGCGAGTCGGAAATCATCCCGACTCCGTCGCGCAACCACTGGATGGCGGATCCGGCCGAGAAGATCGACCCCTCGAGCGCCCAGGCGGCATCCTCGCCGATCTGATAGCCGAGGGTACCCAGCAGGCGACGGGTCGAGATGACCGGTTCGGCCCCGACATTGGCGACCAGAAAGGCCCCTGTGCCATAGGTGATCTTGGCGTCGCCTGGCCGCATGGCCCCGTGCCCGACCAGGGCCGCCTGCTGGTCCCCGGCCGCGCCGTGCACCGGCAGGGCCGCGCCGAACAGGGCTGGGTCGCAGTCGCCGAGGTGGTCGCTGCAGCCGCGAATCTCCGGCAGGGCCTGACGCGGGACGTCGAACAGGGCGCACAGGTCGTCGCGCCAGACCCGGGTCTTGAGGTCCATCAGCGCGGTGCGGCTGGCATTGGTCGCGTCGGTGACGTGGCTGCGCCCACCGGTCAGTTTCCAGGTCAGCCAGCTGTCGATCGTGCCCAGCCGCACCTCGCCGCGCGCCGCCCGGTCGCGGGCCCCCGGCACAGCGTCGAGCAACCAGGCGAATTTGGTGGCCGAGAAATAGGGGTCGAGGATCAGGCCGGTGGCGTTCTGGACCATGGGCTCGTGCCCTTCAGCGGTCAGGCGGGCGGTGACGTCGGCGGTGCGACGGTCCTGCCAGACGATGGCCCGGTGCAGCGGTTCGCCGGTGGCGGCGTCCCACAATACCGAGGTCTCGCGCTGGTTGGTGATGCCGATGGCGGCGAAGCGGTCGATGCCACCCGCCTCGCGCACCACCTCGCGACAGGTCTGCAGGGTCGCGTTCCAGATTTCGGCGGCGTCATGCTCGACCCAGCCGGATTGCGGAAAATGCTGGGCCAGTTCGATCTGGCTGACGGCCAGGGCGCTGAAGCCACCCTGTGGCGACACCTCGAAGGCGATGGCCCGGGTCGAGGTCGTGCCCTGGTCGATGGCGAGGATCAGGCGTTTCATGATGCCATCTTACGCAGAGCCGACGACTGGGGTTAAGTGGGTAGATGCGTATCGCCTCCTATGCCGGCGTTCAGGACGCCGCCCGCCAGATCGCCCGCGCCGCCGTGCGCACGCCGCTGATCGAGAGTCCGGCGCTGAACGCCCGGCTGGGCGGGCGGGTGCTGATCAAGGCCGAGACCCTGCAGGTGACGGGGGCGTTCAAATTCCGCGGGGCCTATAATCGTATCAGCCGCCTGACCCCCGAGGAGAAAAGCCACGGGGTGGTGGCCTATTCGTCCGGCAACCATGCCCAGGCGGTGGCGGCGGCGGCGCGGATGATGGGCGCCCACGCCATTATCGTTATGCCCGCGGACAGTCCGAAGGTGAAGATCGAGGGGGTGATCGCCCTCGGCGGCGAGGTGCGCACCTATGATCGCTACAATGAAAGTCGCGAGGCCATCGGCGCGGCGATCGCCGCCGAGCACGGCAGTGTACTGGTCAGGCCGTTCGATGACCCCCTGATCATCGAGGGCCAGGGCACGACGGCGCTGGAGATCATGGAGCAGGCCAAGGCCATGGGGGCGGTGCCGGTCCATCAACTGCTGTGCGGGGCCTCGGGCGGCGGGCTGGTCGCCGGGATCAATGTCGCCCTGACGGCCCTGTCGCCGCACACCCATGTCTTCGCCGTCGAGCCGGACGCCTATAATGACACCCAGCTGTCGCTGGCGGCCGGGGCGCGGCGCACTCATCCGCCGGTCACCCGGCCGTCGATCTGCGACGCCCTGATGTCGGCCCAGCCCGGTGAGCTGACCTTTCCGATCAATCGCCGGCTGAGCGGGGTCGTCACGGTGTCGGATGCCGAGGCGGCGGCGGCCGTGGCCTATGCCTTTCGGGTGCTGAAACTGGTGGTCGAACCGGGCGGGGCCGTGTCGCTGGCGGCGCTGCTGGCCGGCAAGGTGCCGGTCAAGGACCGCACCACCGTCCTCATCCTGTCGGGGGGGAATGTCGATCCGGCCCTGTTCTCTGCCATCATCGAAAATCGTTACACGCCGGAAACCTGGGGAGTCACTGTATGAGCCGCACCGAACGCAAGGGGGTGCCGACACCGCCCGCCGCCCTGGCCGGTCAGGTCGGGACCGAGGTCGGGGTCAGCCGCTGGATCACCGTCGATCAGGCCCGGATCGACGCCTTCGCCGAGATCACCGAGGACCGGCAATTCATCCATATCGACCCGGTGGCGGCCGCAGAAACCCCGTTCGGCGGCACCATCGCCCACGGCTTCCTGACCCTGAGCCTGCTGTCAGCGATGACCTTTGACGCCGTGCCCCCGCTGGAGGGCGTGGTCATGGGCATCAACTACGGCTTCGACAAATTACGCTTCCTCGCCCCGGTGCCGGCCGGCTCGAAGGTGCGGGGCCGGTTCAAGCTTCTGTCCGCCGAGGACAAGGGCGGCGGCCGCTGGCTGCTGAAGCACGAGGTCACGGTCGAGATCGAGGGCAGCGACAAGCCGGCCCTGGTGGCTGAATGGCTGGGGATGCAGGTGGTGGGCGGCTAACGAGATCACTTAAGACTGATAAAAAACTTAACGAAATCAACTGATAATCGGTTGCTTGGGGGCAAGGACATATGACCGTAGATAGTACATCCGAGCCAAAGGACCCTGAAACGGCCCCTCCAGCAAAGAGGTTCGGCTGGTTTCATAGCGCCACCAACATCATCAACCTGTTGCTCGTGACATTCACCTTAGGAGCGGTTGCTGCCGCTTTCTGGCAGGGGAGCATCTCCCGTGACGTCGCAAAGCGTCAGTTGCGCGCCTATGTGTTTATGGACGGGGGCAAATTGAATTGGGAGCAAGGTGCCCCTACGGCGACGCTGTCGATCAACTACAAAAACACTGGCGCGACACCCGCATACAAATTCCGAATAGGCGTCACTTACATGTTCGAAAGTCCCGACCTTCAAGGCGCACTACAGGTGCCCGGTTGGGAGCAAACGGTCGGCTATACAGACTTGGGCCCCAACTCTGTCTTGGAAACAAGTGATCCATCCATTCCGATGCCGCAGGGTGAAACGTCGAGCTGGATCACTGGTAGTCGTCACCTCTACATCTCAACTCGAATTGAATATGATGATGCCTTCGATGAGCATCATATCACGACGAATCGCTTTCGCTTCATCGCCTCTCAGGCCGATGGGGCCGTGGTGGTCAATCAGCAAGCTCTAGGCAGTACGTCTGACTGAGCGACCTACAGCGAAGTTACCCCTCCCCCAAACACCTCAGCGCCACCTCGAGATTGCGCAGCCCGTCCTCGCCGGTCACGGCCGGGGTCTCGCCGGTGCGGATGGCGTGGGCGAAGGCTTCGAGCTCCTTTTTCAGCGGCTCGGCCGGCCAGCTGTTGACCGCGCGGGTCTGGTAGGAGCCATCGGCGGCCTGACCGAAATATTCGGTGACCTGACGGGTGATCAGGTCGGCGACGACGAACTTGTTGCGAGTGGCCACCTGCAGGGTGCGGACCTTGTAGGGGGTGACCCAGTTGGTGGTGATGTGGGCGATGGTGCCGTTGGCGAGGCGGAACTGCAGCAGGGCCGTGTCTTCGCGTTCGGCACGGGTGCGGGCCAGTTGCGGCTGGACCTCGGTGATTTCGGAGTCCGTCAGGTGACGGATGATGTCGATGTCGTGCACCGCCAGGTCGATGACCACGCCGACCTCGCCCATGCGCGGCGGGAAGGGACCGACGCGGGTGATCTGGATCGAGATGACGTCGTCACCGTCGATGGCGCGCTTGACCGCATCGACGGCCGGATTGAAGCGTTCGACCTGACCGACCATCAGCACCCGGTCATTGGCCTTTGCGGCGTCGATCATGCGCTGGGCGTCGGCCACGGTGGCGGCGATCGGTTTTTCGACCAGCACATGGACGCCCTTTTCCAGCAGGGCGACGCTGAGGTCGGCATGGTGCCGGTTCGGCGTGGCGACCACCGCGGCGTCGAGGCCGGCGGTGACGAAATCCTCGGCGGTGGTGAAGGCCCGGGCCTCATACAGACCCGCGACCCCTTCGGCCGTGGCGGCGTCCGGATCGAACACGGCGGTCAGGTCGAAGTCACGGATGTCGCACAGCACGCGGGCGTGGTTGCGGCCCATGACGCCGGCCCCGGCGACGCCGGCCTTGAGCGGGGGAAGATGCTGGGTCATGCGGTTCAGGCCTTGAAGGATGCGACGGCGGCGATGATGCGGTCCTGGGTGGCTTCGTCGAGATCGGCGTGCATCGGCAGGCTGATGACCCGCTCCTTGAGCCGCTCGGTGACAGGCAGACCCTGGGGGCCGCGCGGATACATGTCATAGGCCGGCTGCAGGTGCAGCGGGATCGGATAGTAGACAGCGGTGGGCACGCCCTGGGCCTTCAGATGCACGGCCAGTCCGTCGCGGTCGGCGTGTTCGATCGTGTACTGGGCCCAGTTGGAGACATTGCCGGCGGGCACGTCGGGCACGGCGGCGACATGGGGGCGCAGCAGATCATTGTAGCGGGCGGCGACCTGATTGCGCATCTCGATCTCTTCGCCGAACACCCTGAGCTTCTCGATCAGGACGGCGGCCTGGATGGTGTCGAGGCGCGAGTTCAGGCCGACGCGCATGTTCAGATATTTGGTGTCGTGCTCGAAGGTCCGACCCTCGAGGTCACGGGCGACGGCCTTGCCGTGCACGCGCAGGGAGTCGATCAGCTGGGCCAGATCATCGTCATTGGTCAGCACCGCCCCGCCGTCGCCGTAGCAGCCCAGCGGCTTGGCCGGGAAGAAGCTGGTGGTGGTGATGTCGGCCCATTTCAGCGGATGGTCGCCGTTGATCGTGCAACCGAAGCCCTGGGCCGAATCGGCGATCAGCTTCAGCCCGTGTTTGTCACAGACCGCCTTGATGGCCGGATAGTCGGCGGGCTGGCCGAACAGGTCGACGGCGATGACGGCGCGGGGCTTCAGCCGGCCCTCCTTGATCGTCGCCTCGATGGCGGCCTCGAGATGACCGGGATCCATGTTGTAGGTCTGCGCATCGACGTCGACGAACACCGGCTCGGCGTCGAACCACGGCACGACCTCGGCGGTGGCGGCGAAGGTGAAGCTGGGCACGAAGACGGCGTCGCCGCGACCTATGCCCCAGGCCATCAGCGGCAGGGCCAGGGCGTCGGTGCCGTTGCCGCAACCCAGGGCGTGTTTCGCCCCGCCGAAGGCGGCGAGGCCGGCTTCGAATTCACGCACCTGCGGCCCCATGACCCAGGCCCCGCCGGTGACGGCAGCCTGGACGGCGGCCTCGATCCGGCCGTCGAGGCGGAGGCGCTGGGCCTGGAGGTCGATGAAGGCAATGGTCATGAGGGGCCGGTTCTTTCGTCAGGCGGGAGCCACGCTCCGGATTGCGCCGCCTCCTAGCAAATCGCAACCGGTCCGGACAAACGTCTGAGGGTCACTTCACGTTGCGGGTTGCAACGTCACCGCCGGGTGCCCTAAGCGACGGTGCCCAGGGTGGAGTGCATAGTGACGACCAGATCGACCAGCGCAACCGGTTACCAGACAGGCAGCGGTGTCCCGGCGGTGTTTCTTGATCGCGACGGCGTGCTGATCGAGGACACGGGCTATCCGCATCTGGAGGCTCATCTGACGCTGATCCCCGGTGCGGCCGAGGCGGTGCGACGGCTGAATGCGCTTGGCTATCTGGTGGTCGTCGTCACCAACCAGTCGGGCGT
This sequence comes from uncultured Brevundimonas sp., assembly GCF_963974615.1. GTDB lineage: Bacteria > Pseudomonadota > Alphaproteobacteria > Caulobacterales > Caulobacteraceae > Brevundimonas. Next base: position 104,008 of record NZ_CAXBDH010000006.1, on the reverse strand, counting down.
GGCGCGCGGTATGTTCAGCGAGGAGACCATGCACGCCTTCAACGCGCTGATCGTGCGACGGCTGGCGTCCAAGGGCGCGCGCATCGGGGCCGTCTATGCCTGCCCGTTCCACAAGGAGGCCCGTGACGAGCGCTATTTCCACCCCGATCATCCCGATCGCAAACCCAATCCGGGGATGATCCTGAAGGCGATCGAGGCGCATGGCATCGACCCGGCCCGCTCGTTCCTGATCGGGGACCGGCCGTCGGATCTTGAGGCGGCGCGTCGTGCCGGGATTCCGGGCTTCGCGTTCGAGGGCGGCAATCTCGATGACTTCCTGCACGAACTGCTGGGCGGCTGATCGCAATTCCCTGAGCGATGAAATAGGGTCGGGGCCTGTTTCGGAGAGCTCGACATGACCGCCTATGCCGAACGCCGCTGGACGTCCGCTGACGGACTGAGCCTGTTTGCGCGGGACTATGGCGGGGCCGACGGTCCGGCCCGGCTGCCGGTCATCGCCATCCACGGCCTGACCCGCAACAGCGCCGATTTCGACGCCATCGCCCCGCTGATCGCCCAGGGCGGGCGGCGCGTGCTGGCGATCGATGTTCGCGGCCGCGGCCGGTCGGACAGGGCCGTCGACCCCATGACCTATTCACCCGCGATCTACGCCCGCGACGTACTGACCCTGCTGGACCAGGCGGGCATCGACCGGGCGGTGTTCCTCGGCACCTCTATGGGCGGGCTGATCACCATGGCCATTGCGGCGCTCCGCCGGAAAGCGATCGCCGCCGCCATCATCAACGACGTTGGGCCCGAGGTGTCGCCGGTGGGGCTGGCGCGGATCGCCGCCTATACCGGCCAGCCGGTCGATATCCGCGACTGGGCCGGGGCTGCGGCGCATGTGAAGGGGCTGAACGCCGTCGCCCTGCCGCACTATACGGATGCGGACTGGGACGCCTTTGCCCGCCGCACCTTCCGCGAAGGGGCCGGGGGTGTGCCCGTGCCGGACTATGACCCTGATATCGCGGTGCCGATCCGGGCCGCGGGGGCCAGGGCGCTGGTGCCCAATCTGTGGCCCCTGTTCAAACGCCTGAGCCGCGGTCGTCCGGTGCTGCTGGTTCATGGCGAGACCTCGGACCTGCTCAGTCCCGGCATTGCGGCCCGCATGCGCAAGGCGGCCCCCAGGATGGCCTATGTCCAGGTCCCCGGCGTCGGCCATGCCCCGATGCTGGATGAGCCCGCCGCCCGGGCGGCGGTCCTTGGGTTTTTGGACGAAATCGACTGACTCGACCCCGGCGTCGGCGGGACGTCAGGCCTTCTTGACGAACTCGGTGCGCAGCACGAGGCCGCGAACCTTGTCGACATTGGCCTCGATCTCGTCCTCGTCGCCGGTCAGGCGGATGTTCTTGACCAGAGTGCCGCGCTTGAGGGTGACGCCGCCCGAACCCTTGACCTTGAGGTCCTTGATCAGGGTGACGCTGTCGCCGTCGGCGAGGATGTTGCCGTTGGAGTCCTTGGTCGGGGAGTCGGTCATCGCGGGGTCCTCGGGGCCGACCTCAGTGGAGGCCGACGGTCTGTTGCAGGCTGGTGAAGATGGCCGCGGTGTCGTAGCCGACGCCCGCCTTGAACACGAGGGGCATCCGGTCCAGTGCGCCGGGATCAGCGACGGGATCGCCGTCGATCAGGATCAGATCAGCCCGCTTGCCCACCTCGATAGAGCCGACCTCGGTGTCGCGATCGAGGAAGCGTGCCCCTTCCAGCGTCGCCATGTTCAGCGCCTGTTCGAAGCCGAAGCCCGCCTCGACCATCAGCTGCAGCTGGCGCTTTGACGACCAGCCCGGGATGACCCCGCCGAAGCCGGTCGGGTCCGTGCCGGCGACGAGATGGCCGCCCTCGGCGACGAAGCGCCGTTCCAGTTGCATCATCTTCGGCAGCAGGGCGCGGGTACCCGGGTCGTTGCGAGTCTGGATCGCGGCCCAGGTGGTCTCGTACTGGGCCCTGACCTGCGGGATCAGCAGGTCGCGCGCTGCCGCGGGGGCTTCGGGCCGGCCCGGGGTCTGGGTCTCAAACACCGTCAGGGTCGAGGTCAGGGTGACGCCGTGATCGATCAACAGCCGGATCAGCGCCCCGGCCTCGGGGCCGTCCGGATCCAGCGCCGCGAAGGACGCACTGACCGCCGCGCGCGAGGGACAGACGTCGGGCTGTTTGTCGGCCACGAAATCGGTCGCGGCGAAGAAGCCGTGCTCCAGATTGTCGATGCCCGCCTCGGCCGCCTCGCGATAGGTGACCGAGCACAGATGGGCCGTGACCTTCTGGTCGCGCGCATGGGCCAGCTCGATAATGCGGGTCAGTTCGTCCCGGCTGATCTGCATATAGGCCTTGTAGGAGGTGACTCCCTCGGCGGCCCAGTAGGTCACCATCCGTTCGGCGTCGGCGACGTCCCCCAGGGCGTTGACCTTGAGAATCGGCAGGCCGGGGCCGTTCAGATAGGGGGCGGTCACATCCATGTCGGGGCCGGGTGTGCGACCGGCGAGAATGTCGTCGCGCAGGTTCAGGTCGGCATAGGGGGCCATGGTCCCGGCGGTGCGCAGGGTGGTGACGCCGCCGGCCAGATACAGCCTCGGAAAGCTGTAGACCATCTCCGTATAGTTGGCCCGGCCGGTCGGGTAGAACATGTGTTCATGCATCAGCACGAGGCCCGGCAGCAGGGCCTTGCCGTGGCCGTCGATGACAGTGGCGTCGCCCGCCTCAGACAGGTCGGCGACGGGGGCGATGCGGGTGATGCGGCCGTTCTCGACCAGCACACTCATTCCGGTCCGGGCTGGCGCGCCGGTGCCATCGATCAACTGGACGTCGCGGAACAGCAACCGGGGCTGGGCATAGGCCACATAGGCGGCCGGGGTCTGGGTCAGGCCGGGACCCGCAAGGGCGGACAGGGCGAGGGCGAGCGTCAGGAGCAGGGTGCGGATCATGGGTCTCTCCGGGATCAGACGGGGCCGGCGGTCGGACCGTCCGGAACATTGGCCTCGAGGTCGTCGAGCCAGACGCGGGCATTGCCGTCGGACGGGGCCCGCCAGTCGCCGCGCGGTGACAGGGAGCCCCCGGTCACCACCTTGGGCCCGTTGGGCAGGGCCGAACGCTTGAACTGGCTGGTCTGGAAGAAGCGCACCAGGAATTTGCGCAGCCAGCCCTTGATGGTCGCCAGATCATAGGCGACCCGCTCGGCCTCGGGCGTATGGACGGGCCAGTCGCCGGCGGCGGGGTCTTTCCAGGCCTGATGCGCCAGCCAGGCGATCTTTGATGGACGGAAGCCGAAGCGGGTGGCGTGGAACAGGAAGAAGTCGTTCAGCGCATAGGGGCCGACTGTGTCCTCGGTCGACTGGATCCTGCCGTCGGCCCCGGCCGGGACCAGTTCGGGCGAGATTTCGGTGGCCAGCACAGCGTGAAGGGCGGGCGTCGCGGCGGCCCCGACCAGATCGCCGTCAGCGACCCAGCGGATCAGGTGGCGGATCAGGGTCTTCGCCACGCCGCCGTTGACGTTGTAGTGGCTCATATGGTCGCCGACGCCATAGGTGCACCAGCCCAGGGCCAGCTCTGACAGGTCGCCGGTACCCAGCACAAAGGCCTCGTGCCGGTTGGCCAGGCGGAACAGATAGTCGGTGCGCAGACCGGCCTGGACGTTCTCGAAGGTGATGTCGTGCACGGGCTGACCGTCCGCGTACGGATGACCGATGTCAGCCAGCATCCGTTCCGCCGCCGGGCGGATGTCGATCTCTTCGCCGGTGACGCCGAGGGCGCGCATCAGGGCCCAGGCGCTGGCCTTGGTCGTGTCCGACGTAGCGAAGCCGGGCAGGGTATAGGCCAGAATGCCGGTGCGCGGCAGGTCCAGCCGGTCGAAGGCGCGGCAGGCGACCAGCAGGGCCTGGGTCGAATCCAGCCCGCCCGAGACGCCGATCACCAGCCGTTCGGCCCCGGTGGCCGTCATCCGCCGCATCAGGCCCTGCACCTGGATGTTGAAGGCCTCGTAGCAGTCGCGGTCCAGCCGGGCCGGATCGTCGGGCACGAAGGGGAAGCGGTCGAGCGGGCGCAACAGGGTGTCGATGTCGTCGCGGCCCGGGGCGCTGAAGGGCACGACGGTGGCGGCCTCGCCTTCCAGTCGGGCGCAGTCGGCGAAGGTGCCGTTGCGCAGCCGGTCCAGGCCGATGCGTTCGACGTCGACATCGGCCACAGTGAGGTGGGATTCCAGCGAAAAGCGCAGTCCCTCTGCCAGTTTGGCACCCAGCTCATGGATGGTGGCCTGTCCGTCCCAGGCCAGGTCGGTGGTGCTCTCGCCCCAGCCTGAGGCCGCGAAGACATAGGCCGACAGGGTTCGCACCGACTGGCTGGCACACAGGACCGCACGCTCGTCGGCCTTGCCGATGACGATGTTGGAGGCCGACAGGTTGCAGAGGATGCGGGCCCCTGCCAGGGCCGCGCGGGTCGAGGGCGGCAGCGGGGCCCAGAAATCCTCGCAGATCTCGACGGCAAAGACGAAGCCGGGGCGATCGTCGGCCTCGAAGATCAGGCCGGGGGCGAAATCGACGCTCTCGCCGTTCAGGGTCAAGACATCCTCGGCGCGACCGGCGGCCGGGGAGAACCAGCGCTTCTCATAATATTCGCGATAGTTGGGCAGATAGGATTTGGGCACCACGCCCAGCACCTGACCGTTGGCCAGCACGACGCCGCAGTTGAACAGGGCGTCGCCGTTGCGCAGCGGGGCCCCGACGACGACGACCACATCGGCCTCTCCGGCGACGTCGGCGAGGTGGGCAATCTGGCGTTCGACCTCGACCAGCAGGGCGTCCTGCATCAGCAGGTCGTCGATGGCGTAGCCGCTCAGCGACAGTTCGGGGAAGACCAGCAGATCCACGTCCTGCGTGCCGGCCTGACGGATCAGGGCTTCGTGTTCGGCGGCATTGGCGACCGGATCGGCGATATGAACCACGGGGGTCGCAGCGGCGACGCGGACGAAGCCGTGGGTTTTTGCGGCGTGAAACGGATGGGTCTTGGTCAAGGTCGGGATCCTGCTTGGCCCCAGTCTAGCGCGTCCGGGTCGCCGCCGTCACCCGATGGTGCGCCCCGAACGGTTTCTCCGGCGGGTGCGATGCCGGGTGACGCGGCGGGCGGGGTCGGCTAAGGCCCTGACCATGACCGATACGCCGAAAAAGGGCTGGCTCTCGCGGCTCAGTGAGGGGCTCAGCCGATCCTCGAAACAGATGACCGAACAGGTCGTCTCGACCTTCGTGCGCGAGCCGTTGAGCGAGGCGGCGCTGGAGAAGCTGGAAGAGCATCTGATCGAGAGTGATCTGGGTCCGGCAGCCTCGTCGAGGATCGTCGAGCGCTTCCGTGAGCTGCGCTTCGGCAAGGTGTCGGATGAACGCGAGGTCAAGGAGGCGCTGGCCGAGGCGGTCGCTGCCGAACTGCTGCCGCGTCAGGCGACCTATGAGCCGCTGAATGGACCCCGGCCGTTCGTCACCCTGTTCGTCGGGGTCAACGGCTCGGGCAAGACCACGACCCTGGGCAAGATCGCCGCTGACCTGACCGGTCAGGGGGCGAAGGTGATGATCGTCGCCTGCGACACCTTCCGCGCCGCCGCCCGCGAACAGCTGAAGGTCTGGGCCGACCGCGCCGGGGCTGATTTCGAGAGCCGACGCGACGGGGCCGACCCTGCTGGTCTGGCCTTCGACGCCTATACCAGGGCGAAGGCCGAGGGCTACGACGTGGTCCTGATCGACACCGCCGGGCGCTTGCAGAACAAGTCGGCCCTGATGGACGAGCTGCTGAAGATTGTGCGGGTGCTGAAGAAGATCGATCCCGACGCGCCGCACGAGACCCTGCTGGTGCTGGACGCCACCGTCGGACGCAATGCCCTGGCCCAGGAACAGATCTTCGGTCGAACCGCTTATGTTTCGGGTCTGGTGATGACCAAGCTGGACGGCACCGCCCGCGGCGGGGTGCTGGTGCCTGTAGCCCAGGCTTCGGACGCGCCGATCAAGCTGATCGGCGTCGGCGAGGGCATCGAGGACCTGCAACCATTTGACGCCCGTGCCTTTTCGCGCTCGCTGGTCGGGCTTGAGGACTGAGAATGACCGAGATGACGACGCCAAACGCCGATCCGGCCCCAAAATCCGGCCAGTGGATCCGTCAGGCGGTGGATTTCGGGGCCCTGCTGGCCTTCGCTGCCGCCTATTTCATCACCCGCGACATGATCAAGGCCACCTGGGTGCTGGTCATCGCCTCGACCCTGGCCCTGGCCACCGGCTATTTCGTCGAGAAACGGTTCGCGCCCCTGCCGCTGATCACCGGCCTGTTCGCCCTGGTGTTCGGCACCATGACGATCGTGTTTCACGATGAGAGCCTGATCAAGATCAAGCTGACGGTCCAGAACGCCCTGCTGGCGACGGTGCTGCTCGGCTCGCTGCCGCTGAACAAATCGCCGTTCAAATATCTGCTGGGGGACGCCATACGCGTGACCGACCAGGCCTGGCGGGTGCTGACCCTGCGCTACGGCCTGTATTTCGCGACGGTGGCCGTGACCAATGAGCTGATCTGGCGCACCCAGTCGGACGCGACCTGGGTCCAGTTCCGGGTCGGCCTGTTCATTCTGGCGATCGTGTTCGGCCTGCTGCAAGTGCCGTACATCATGAAGAATATGCAGAAGGACGGCGGCGAGCCGGGCCCCATCACGCCCGATCCGGGAATCTGAACCCGGCCTTCGACCTTCGACACGGTGTCGGGGGAGCGATTGTCTTCAAACCAGAGGATGATCCGTCGTCAAATCGTTACGCGACGCGGGTAGCGCTACGGCACATGCCGGAAGGATGCGGTTGATGGTCAAGTCGGGAAAACAGGCGCGTCGCAGCGGGGCGCTGGCGGGGTCGCCGAGCCATCTGATGCACCGTGCCCTGCAGCTGTCGCTCGATATCTATACGGAAGAGGCTGGCCCCGATGGCCTGACCCAGCGCCAGTTCGCAGTTCTGGAGGCGGTGTCGCAGAAGTCGGGCCTGACCCAGACCGATCTGGTGCGGGCCACCGGCATCGACCGTTCGACCCTGGCCGATCTGGTGGCACGCATGACCACAAAGGGTCTGCTGGACCGTGAGCAATCGACCCTCGACGCCCGGGCCAAGGCGGTCAGCCTGTCGGCGGCCGGGGCTGCGGCACTGGATGCGGCCCGGCCGCGGGTGGAGGCGGCGGACAAGCGGATTCTGGCCCTACTGCCCAAGGGCAAGCGTGCCGGCTTTCTGACGCTGCTGGCTGATCTGGCGGCGGCGGCCGACGCGGTGCCGGACAAGGCCCAGGCAATGGCCCGTGAGACCAAGAAGGCCCAGAAGGAGGCGCGCAAGGCCGAGCGTCTGGCGAAAAAGGCGGCGAAGTCCGAAAAACCGTCGCGGGTCGCCAAGGGTCGCAAGTCCTGATCCTCGCGCGGGTCGACTCGAAGCTAGATCCGGATGTCCAGATAGCTGCCCGGACGCAGCGGGCGGGTCGGGTCCGGGGCTGACGTCGGTGTCGTGTTTGTGGTGACCGACGGCCGTTCGGACGCCCGGGCCACAGCCATGGGCGCTGCGGCTGGCGTGGTTGCCTGCACCTGACCGAGGGCGGCCCGGAAGAAGGCGGCGCGCGCGGCATTTCCGGCAGCCTGGGCCGGCGGTGTCAGGCCTGTGCCCGGCAGGGGGGCGGCCGCCTCGGGTCGAATCGCGCTCATGCGAACAGGGTTAACGAGTCTTGTCGAAAAAGGGTTAACGTCGCCGGTGACGACGGGGGATCAGCGACGCGTGGCTGTGGGTAGCGGGCGTGGCGGAGCCTGCAGCGCCGCGGTCAGCTGCGCGATGTCGGCGGCGTCGATCAGCGGTCCCGAATGTTTGGCGACGACCTGACCCGTGGCGTTCACAGCGAAGCTTTCAGGCACGCCGGAGACACCGAGGTCGAGCCCGGCCCGGCCCTCGCGATCAACCAGAACCATGGCGAACGGATTGCCGAATTCCTCGAGGAAGGCGCGGGTGGCGACAGGATCGTCCTTGTAGGCCACGCCGACGATGGCCACGCCCTGCGCTTTCATTGCCAGCAGCGTCGGATTCTCGACCTGACAGGGTGCGCACCACGAGGCGAAGACATTGACGATCATCGGCCGTCCCACGCCTGCGGTCTTGAGGTCGAGCACGCCGGGGCCGGCCTGGTCGCCGGTCAGCAGGGGCAGGACCGTCTCGGGAATGGGCTGGCCGACCAGGGCGTCGGGCTTGAAGGCCGGGTCACGCTTCAGCGACCAGCCGATGAACAGGGCGGCGAGGGCGGCCACTACTGCCAGCGGGATCAGGGACAGCCAGCGGTTCATTCGGAGGCCGGCTCCACGGCCCGGTCGGTGGCCGGGGTCTCGAGCGCTTTCAGTTCCCGGGTCCAGCGCCGGGCGGCGCGGGCGGCGCGGGCGGTCAGGATGCCGAGCACCAGGGCGCTGAGCCCCCAGGCGGGCCAGACGAAGGCGGCATAGGCTCCCATGTCGAGGTCGGGCATCTCAGGCCTCCAGGGCGGCGCGGGCGCGCAGGGTCAGGACCCGGCGGCGGACGACTTCGGTGCGGATGGCGGTCAGCCACAGGGCCAGGAACAGGGCGGTATAGGCGGCGATCATGGTCAGCAGTGGCGTCAGGAACACCTCGCTCATCGACGGACCGCCCATGCGCAACAGGGAAGCGGGCTGGTGCAGGGTGTTCCACCAGTCGACCGAGAATTTGACGATCGGCAGATTGATCAGCCCGACCAGACCCAGCACGGCGGCGGCGCGTCCGGCCCGGGTCTCGTCGTCGATGGAGGCCCGTAGGGCGATGTAGCCGATGTAGAACAGGAACAGGATCAGCACCGACATCAGCCGGGCGTCGCCCCAGGCCCACCAGGCTCCCCACATGGGCTTGCCCCACAGCGAGCCGGTGACCAGGGCCAGGGCGGTGAAGGCGGCCCCGGGCACGGCGGCGGCGCGGGCGGCGGCGTCGGCCAGCGGATGGCGGAACACCAGGGCGAAGAAGCTGGAGATGCCCAACGCCGCATAGGCCATCAGGCCGAGGGAGGCGGCCGGGACATGGACGAACATGATCCGCACCGTGTCGCCCTGCTGATAGTCTTCGGGTGCGGAAAACCCCAGCCAGGTCCCGGCCGCCAGCAGGACGGCGGCGATCGCCCAGAGTCCCGGCACCAGCGGGCGGGTGAAGCGCATGAAGCGCTCGGGATTGGCGAGTCCGAACATCGGGTCTCCTTAGCGGCCTATCGCGTGTCGCGCCACATGGCGGGGCGCGACCGATCGCGCCGGATCCCGGAGGTTGACCTCAGCCCTGGGCGTTGCGGATCGCTGCCGCGCCGGCCAGCGGGCTGATGACCATGGCGAACAGCGCATAGGCGGCCAGCAGGGCCAGGGCCGGAGCCGGGTCCATGCCGTTGGCGGCCCGCTCCAGCGCCCCGGCTCCGAACACCACGGGCGGAATGAACAGCGGCAGAACGACGATGGCGATCAGCAGGCCGCCACGCCTTGTGCCCAGGGCGAGGGCGGCCCCGAGGGCCCCGGTGAAGGCGAAGCCGAGCCCGCCGATCATTGCGGCCACGGCGGTCAGCGGCAGGAGGTCGGTGGACTGGCCCAGCGTCAGGGCCGCGACCGGGGCGGTCAGGGCCAGGGGCAGGCCGGTGGCCAGCCACTGGCTGAAGGCCTTGACCGCGAAGATAGCCTCCAGCGGCAGGGGGCCGGTGGTCAGCAGGTCCAGCGCCCCGTCCTCGAGGTCGCGTTCGAACAGACGTTCCAGCGACAGCATCGAGGCCAGGGCCAGGGCCAGCCAGGCGATGGCCGAGGCCACCGGCTTCAGCCCGACCGGATCGCCGCCGGCGGCCAGCGGCACCAGCACGGTCAGGCAGACGAAGAAGCCACAGGCCAGCAACGGCCCCCCGCCCCCGCCCCAGGCCAGGGACAGTTCGCGCCGGAACAGCACGGACAGGGCGGTGCGGAACGGGCTCATCGTCCCGCTCCCAGATCGAGGGTGCGCGTCGGGATCGGCAGGGGGTCATGGACAGCGGCGAGGATCAGGCCGCCGCCGTGCAGGTGACGGGCCATCATCTCACCGACGATGCCGCGCCAGCGGGCATCGAGCGGGCTGAGCGGCTCGTCCAGCAGCCATAGCGACCGGGGCGAGCCGACCAGCCGGGCCAGGGCCAGACGACGGCGTTGCCCGGCAGATAATTGACGCACTTCCAGATCGAGCAGGGGGGCGAGACCGAGGGTCTCGATCGCCTCGGCGATGCCCCTGTGGCTGTGGCCCAGCCATTCCGACTGGAACATCAGTTCGTCGCGGGCGGTGCGGGCGGTCTTGAGCCCGTCGAGGTGACCCAGCAGATGCAGGCCGTGGCCCCGGGCCTCATGGGGGTCGATCGCCCCGTCGTCGGTGTCGAGGAAGGTGACGGTACCCGACTCGGGCCGGATGAAGCCGGCAATGGCGCGCAGCAGGCTGGTCTTGCCCGCTCCATTGGCCCCGGTCAGGGCGACGGCTTCACCGGCCGGGAGGGTCACATCCAGGCCCCGGAATAGCAGGCGTTCGCCGCGGGCGAGGGACAGGCCGGTGACAGAGAGGGTCGCGATCATGATGCCATATCCGCACGCCGGACACGCGAGGCCAAGTTGAGACCCGTTCTCAATCTCCACAACGCCGTCATGGGTACATGGACGACGGCGTCACCACGCACTATATCCGGCTTTGCCGCAGCAGGCTTTCGCCGCGCGCGGCGGGGACCTGTGTGCCCCGTCGTCTGTCGCGCGATCGCGCAACCGGATGTCCGGGCGGCTTTGACCAGAGGAAGCTCTCCATGCCGTCAGTTGACAGCCTTACCACCCGCCGGGACATGACCGTCGGGCGCAAGAAATACGCCTATTACAGCCTTCCGGCCGCCGAGGAAGCCGGTCTGGCCGGGATTTCCCGCCTGCCGCGCTCGATGAAGGTGCTGCTCGAGAACCTGTTGCGCAACGAGGACGGGGTTTCCGTCACCGAGGCCGACCTCAAGGCCGTGGCCGCGTGGATCGACAACAAGGGTTCGGTCGAGCACGAGATCGCCTTCCGTCCGGCCCGCGTCCTGATGCAGGATTTCACCGGTGTGCCCGCCGTGGTCGATCTGGCCGCGATGCGCGACGCCATGGCCGCCCTGTCGTCCGATCCGGCCAAGATCAATCCGCTGACGCCGGTGGATCTGGTCATCGACCATTCGGTCATGGTCGATCATTTCGGCACGCCGGGTGCCTTCACCCAGAACGTTGAACGAGAATACGAGCGCAATATCGAGCGTTACAATTTCCTGCGCTGGGGGTCATCGGCCTTCAATAATTTCCGCGTGGTTCCCCCGGGCACCGGCATCTGCCACCAGGTCAATCTCGAGAACCTGGCCCAGACCGTGTGGACCGTGGCCGAGGGCAAGGCGACCGTCGCCTATCCCGACACCGTGGTCGGCACCGACAGCCACACCACCATGATCAACGGCCTGGCCGTACTGGGCTGGGGTGTCGGCGGCATTGAGGCCGAGGCCGCCATGCTGGGTCAGCCGATCCCGATGCTGATCCCCGAGGTTATCGGCTTCCGTCTCGACGGTCGCCTGCCCGAGGGGGCCACGGCCACCGACCTGGTGCTGACCGTCACCCAGATGCTGCGCAAGAAGGGTGTCGTCGGCAAATTTGTCGAGTTCTTCGGCCCCGGCGTCAGCAGCCTGACCATCGAGGACCAGGCCACCATCGCCAACATGGCCCCGGAGTACGGGGCCACCTGCGGCTTCTTCCCGGTGTCCCAGGCGACCATCGACTATCTGACCGCCACGGGCCGGGACAAGGCGCGCGTCGCCCTGGTCAAGGCCTATGCCGAGGCCCAAGGCCTGTGGATCGACGAGAGCTCGGAAGACCCGGTGTTCACCGACATCCTGTCCCTGGACATGGCCGAGGTCGTGCCGTCATTGGCCGGGCCCAAGCGTCCGCAGGACCGCGTCGCCCTGACCGATGCCGCCCCGGCTTTCGAAACCGCCATGGGCGAGGTCTTCTCGCGTCCGGACGCGACGGCCCGCTTCCCGGTCAAGGGTCAGAAGTTCGATGTCGGCGACGGTGACGTGGTCATCGCCGCCATCACCAGCTGCACCAACACCTCCAACCCGTCAGTGTTGATCGCCGCCGGTCTGGTGGCGCGCAAGGCCCACAAACTGGGGCTGAAGGTCAAGCCGTGGGTCAAGACCTCGCTGGCACCCGGCTCGCAGGTGGTCACCGACTACCTGACCGCCGCCGGCCTGCAGGCCGACCTCGACGCCCTGGGCTTCAACCTGGTCGGCTACGGCTGCACCACCTGCATCGGCAACTCGGGCCCGCTGGACCCGGCCATCTCCAAGACCATCAACGACAACGGCCTGGTCGCCACCTCGGTGCTGTCGGGCAACCGTAATTTTGAAGGCCGGGTCAATCCGGACGTCCAGGCCAACTATCTGGCCTCGCCGCCGCTGGTGGTTGCCTATGCCCTGGCCGGTTCGATGCGGATCGATATTTCGAAGGATCCGATCGGTCAGGACAAGAAGGGCAAGGATGTCTTCCTGAAGGACGTGTGGCCGACCTCCAAGGAGATCGCCGACATCCAGAAGAAGGCCGTCACTCCGGCCATGTTCGCCAAACGCTATGCCGACGTGTTCAAGGGCGACAAGCACTGGCAGGGCATCAAGGTCACCGGCGGCCAGACCTATGCCTGGGATGACGCCTCGACCTATGTACAGAACCCGCCCTATTTCGACGGCCTGTCGATGGAGCCAACCCCGGTCACCGATATCGTTGAGGCCCGGGTCCTGGCCATCTTCGGCGACTCGATCACCACCGACCACATCAGCCCGGCCGGTTCGATCAAGAAGAGCTCGCCTGCGGGCCAGTATCTGACCGATCATGGCGTCGATGCGCTGGAGTTCAACTCCTACGGCGCGCGTCGCGGCAACCATCAGGTGATGATGCGTGGCACCTTCGCCAACATCCGTATCCGCAACAAGATCACGCCTGAGATCGAGGGCGGGGTGACCAAGCATTTCCCGTCGCAGGACACGATGTCCATCTACGATGCGGCAATGCGGTACCAGTCCGAAGGCCGGCCGCTGGTCGTGTTTGCCGGCAAGGAATACGGCACCGGTTCGTCGCGTGACTGGGCGGCCAAGGGCACGCGGCTGCTGGGCGTGCGCGCGGTCATCGCCGAGAGCTATGAGCGGATCCACCGTTCGAACCTGATCGGGATGGGCGTGGTGCCGCTGCAGTTCAAGGCGGACGGCTGGACCAAGCTGGGCCTGACCGGCGAAGAGATCGTCACCATTCGCGGCCTCTCCGACGTCAACACCGGCAAGCTGCGTCCGCGGCAGGATCTGTGGGTCGAGCTGTTCCGTCCGTCGGACGGCAAGATGGCCCGCTTCCCGGTCCGCTGCCGCATCGATAACGCGACCGAGCTCGACTATTTCAAGGCCGGCGGCGTGATGCCCTATGTGCTGCGCAATCTGGCGCGAGATTAAACAGGACGCCTACGCCGGTGACGGCGTGAGGATATGACGAGGGGTCGGCGCGCAGGTGCCGGCCCCTTTTCACGTTCCAGCGGCCGGATCAGTCCAGCTGCATGGCTTCGGCCAGCAGTCTCGCTTCGGCGGCGCGGCTGGAGCCCTTGCGCCAGGCGACGACGATCTCGCGGCTGGGGGCCTTGGCAGCGATGGGGCGGATAACCACCCCGGGATCATCGGCCAGACCGGCATCGACGGCCATGCGCGGCAGGAAGCTGACCCCCAGACCCGAGGACACCATCTGGACAAGGGTGTGCAGGGAGGTGGCGGCGAACACGTCATCGCCCCGGGCCGGCTCGATGTCGAAGGCGGCCAGAGCCTGGTCGCGCAGGCAGTGGCCGTCCTCGAGCAGGATCAGGTCCTCGGCCTTCAGGGCCCCGGGGTGGATGGCCCCGGGTACGGCCAGCCGGTGATTGACCGGAGCCGCAGCCAGGATCTCGTCGTCGCCGATATGGGCATGGTCGATGCCGGGGGCGCTGTAGGGCAGGGCGATGACGGCGGCGTCGAGCTGACCGGCCTTGAGGCCGGCGATCAGGCGTGGCGTCAGATCCTCACGGATGAACAGACGCAGGGCCGGATAGGCCAGTTTCAGTCCCGGCAATTTGGCCGGCAGCAGGAAGGGGGCGATGGTCGGAATGATGCCGAGACGGAAGCGACCGGACAGGGGCTTGCCTGCACTTTTCGCCGCCTCGACCAGGTCCTCGGTGCGGGCCAGAACGTCCTCGGCCCGGCGTACGGCCTCGGTCCCGACCGCAGTCAGCTGGACATTGCCGCGCGTGCGCTCGACGACCGGGCCCCCGAGAATTTTCTCCAGCTCCTGCACGCCCGAGGACAGTGCCGGCTGGCTGACGTGGGCGGCCTCGGCAGCGCGACTGAACGAGCCGTGTTCGGCCAGGAGCTTGAGATACTGGAGCTGTCGCAGGGTGGGGAGCATGAGAGTGACATAGGGGTTCGCTATCGTGAGATCAAAATCTATCGACTGACTTCATAGACGATGGTTGGGCCGGCAAGCCTTTCCCCGCCGTGCCACCGAAGCACACGACGGGGAAAGGCGAGTCAGCTCATCGTGCCCGGGCTGGCAGATCGAAGCGATCGGCGTTCATGACCCGGGTCCAGGCCGTGACGAAGTCGCGCACGAATTTCCCGCCCGCGTCGGCGGCGGCATAGACCTCCGACACGGCCCGGAGCTGGGAGTTCGAACCGAACACCAGGTCCGTGCGGGTGGCCGTCCATTTTTGCCGGTCGGTCGCGCGATCGGTGCCGATGAAAACGTCATCGCCTTCATCGTCGACCTGTTTCCACGCCGTGCCCATGTCGAGCAGGTTGACGAAGAAGTCGTTGGTCAGCACCTGCGGCCGCTCGGTGAAGACGCCGTGCTTCGATCCGCCGTGGTTGGCTCCGAGAACCCGCAGCCCGCCGACCAGCACCGCCATCTGCGGCGCACTGAGCCCGAGTAGCTGGGCCCGGTCGAGCAGCAGTTCCTCGGTCGGAACGCTGAATTTGACCTGCAGATAGTTGCGGAAGCCGTCGGCCCGGGGTTCGAGCACCTCGAAGCCCTCGGCGTCGGTCTGGTCCTGCGTCGCGTCGGTCCGCCCGGGGGTGAAAGGGACCTCGACGGCATGGCCGCCGTCCCTCGCTGCCTTTTCGACGGCCGCTGTCCCGCCGAGCACGATCAGATCGGCGATGGAGACCGTCTTGCCGAAGTCCGACTTGATGCCCTCCAGCACCTTCAGCACCCGGGCTAGCTGTTCAGGCTGGTTGACGTCCCAGTCCTTCTGCGGGGCCAGACGGATGCGCCCGCCATTGGCCCCGCCGCGATGGTCGGAGCCGCGATAGGTCGAGGCCGAGGCCCAGGCTGTCTCGACCAGTTCCGACACGGACAGGCCGGAGGCGAGGATCGTCGTCTTCAGGGTCGCGATGTCGGCGTCACCGATTACCGGGCCGCTTCGCGCAGGAATCGGGTCCTGCCACAGCAGGTCCTCGGCCGGCACTTCCGGACCGAGGTAGCGGGCCTTGGGGCCCATGTCGCGATGGCACAGTTTGAACCAGGCGCGGGCGAAGGCGTCGGCGAACTGGTCCGGATGGTCGCGGAACCGTTCCGAGATCTTGCGGTAGGCAGGGTCCATCTTCATCGCCATGTCGGCGGTGGTCATCATCGTCGGCACGCGCCGGTTCGGGTTGTGGGCCGCCGGGGCCAGATCTTCCGGCCTCTGGTTGACCGGCTGCCACTGTTTGGCTCCGGCCGGGCTGGTCACCAGCTCATAGTCATAGTCGAGCAGCATGTGGAAATAGCCGCCGTCCCACTGGATCGGATTGGGTTTCCACGAGCCTTCGAGGCCGCTGGTGATGGTGTGGTCGCCGATGCCGCTTTCGTAGGTACTGTGCCAGCCCAGACCTTGCTGGGCGATGTCGGAGCCTTCGGGCTCGGCCCCGACCAGGGCCGCGTCGCCCGCGCCATGGCATTTGCCGAAGGTGTGTCCGCCGGCGGTCAGGGCGACGGTCTCCTCGTCATTCATGCCCATCCGGGCAAAGGTTTCACGGATGTCGCGGCCCGAACCGATCGGATCTGGATTGCCGCCGGGGCCTTCCGGATTGACGTAGATCAGCCCCATCTGGATCGCGGCGAGCGGGTTCTCGAGCACCTTCTCCTGCTCGGGATCGATACGGGTGTCGCCCAGCCATTCTTCTTCCGTGCCCCAGTAGATGTCCTTCTCGGGCTCCCAGACATCAGCGCGGCCGCCGCCAAAGCCGAACACAGGTCCGCCCATCGACTCGATGGCGACGTTGCCGGCCAGGATCATCAGGTCGGCCCACGACAGGCTGGCCCCGTATTTCTGCTTGATCGGCCACAGCAGCCGGCGCGCCTTGTCCAGGTTGGCATTGTCCGGCCAGCTGTTCAGCGGGGCAAACCGCTGCGAGCCCGACGACGCTCCGCCGCGGCCGTCGCCACTGCGATAGGTGCCGGCGCTGTGCCAGGCCATGCGGATGAAGAAGGGACCGTAATGGCCGTAGTCGGCCGGCCACCAGGGCTGGCTGTCGGTCATCAGGGCGGTCAGGTCGCGCTTGAGCGCGGGGTAGTCCAGCGACCTGAATGCTTCGGCATAGTCGAAGCCCGCGTCCATCGGGTCGCCGTTGACGCCGTTCTGGCCGAGGATGTCCAGCGAGAGCTGGTTGGGCCACCAGTCGCGGTTCGTCCGGCCCAGCAGGGATCGGAGCGCTCCACTCCCTCCGGCCGGGCAACCAAGGGAGCCGCTGCCTGTGTTTCCGTCCATGACGCACCTCTTTTTGTCCTGATCGATGGGACAAGCCTAGGCCGACCTTCACCCAAAGGATAATCGATAAAGGTTCTCGGAATGAACGGAAAAATCTATACTCACTCTTCGCTCGACCGGCCAACGCTATAAATGTAATCTATTCGTACTTGCGAAACGATCGATTTGACTTCGCGGTTGCGAAACCCCAGTTTGCGGCAACGGCGGAGAGGTCTCCCTCTCCGCCGCCTTTTTTGTCCCTGGATTGTTAGGATCACATATGCTCGGTGTTGGTGAAAAGCTGCCGGAATTCAAAGTCATTGGCGTGAAGCCGGGCTTCAACGACCATGAAGAAAACGGCATTTCCGCCTTCGAGCCCATCACCGGCGAGAGCTTCGAGGGCAAGTGGAAGGTCATCTTCTTCTACCCGAAGGATTTCACCTTCGTCTGCCCGACCGAGATCGCCGAGTTCGCCTCCCTGGCGCGCGAGTTTGACGACCGCGACACTGTCGTCATGGGTGGCTCGACCGACAATGAATTCGTCAAGCTGGCCTGGCGTCGCGATCACACCGATCTGAGCAAGCTGCCGATCTGGCAGTTCGCCGACAATGGCGGCAAGTTCGCCCGTCAGCTGGGTATCCTCAACGAAGAAGAGGGCGTCGCCCTGCGCGCGACCTTCGTCGTCGATCCGCACAATGTCGTGCAGCACGTCTACGTCACCAATCTGAACGTGGGTCGCGCCCCGGCCGATACCCTGCGCGTCGTCGACGCCCTGCAGACCGACGAACTGTGCGCCTGCAACCGCCCGGTGGGCGGCGAGACGCTCGCGGCTTAAAGGCGGCTGACCAGGTGATGGAAGGCGGCGATGTTTTCGTCGCCGCCTTCCCGCTGCCCACCTTTTTATTTTGGGCGCCACGTTCGGCTCGCGAAACCTCGCGACATGGGCGTGATTGCGCCCGTCAACCAGACGAGCCCCCATGCGGCTCAAGCAGCGAGTGACCGCGTCGCGAGCGGTAGCCGCTTCCCAAAGGGAACCTGACAAATGTCGATCGACGCCCTGCGCGACCTGATGCCCGCCTATGCCAAGGACATCTCGCTCAATCTGTCCTCGCTGGCGAACGAGACGGTCCTCAGCGACCAGCAGAAATGGGGCTGCTTTCTCGCCTGCGCCCATGCGGTCGGCGTGGCCCCGGTGGTGCGGCTGATCACGGCGGCGGCCGGTGAGGCCCTGACCCCGGAGGCGGCCTCGGCGGCAAAGTCTGCGGCGGCCATCATGGGCATGAACAACATCTATTACCGGGCCCTGCACCTGATGCAGAACACGGAATACACCACCCTGCCGGCTCGGCTGCGCATGAATGTTCTGGCCAATCCGGGCGTCGACAAGGCCGATTTCGAGCTATGGGAACTGGCCGTCAGCACCCTGAACGGCTGCGGCTCGTGTATGGATGCCCATGAGGCGGCGCTAAAGACTCACGGCGTGCCCAATACCCACGTCCAGGCCGCCATGCGCATTGCCGCAGTGGTTCATGCCGCCAGTCGGATTGCCGCCTCGGAAGCGGCTCTGGCTGACTAACCGACAGGCGCGGCCCAGTCCGTGCCCTTCAGGGCGGCGGCATAGGTCCGGCTGACCGGGGCTGCCGCGCC
Organism: uncultured Brevundimonas sp.; assembly: GCF_963974615.1. Taxonomy (GTDB): domain Bacteria; phylum Pseudomonadota; class Alphaproteobacteria; order Caulobacterales; family Caulobacteraceae; genus Brevundimonas. The sequence continues at coordinate 85,520 of NZ_CAXBDH010000006.1, read as the reverse complement.
GTCTGACAGCATCAGCTGACCCCGGCCTGCCTTCCAGCGCGCGCTCTCGACGGCGGTGCGCGCCACCCACCACGAGCGATGGGTGCGAAAGCCGTCCGCCGTGTCCAGCGCGGCCAGCGCATCGGCGAACCGCATCAGGATCAGGTCCGAGCCGGCTTCAGTGCGAATGCGCAGATAGTGGTCTTCAGCCTCGACCGCGACCAGACGCGCCCGGGCCAGACGCGGCGACAGTCTGGCGCGCAGGGCCGGCGGGGCGATGCCGGCCGCGGCGGGGGGGCGCGGCTCGTGGCGGTGCAGCGCCTTGCGCGTCAGCCAGGCCAGCACCACCACCGCGACATTGATGGTCAGTACATCCGGCATGACCAGAAGGATGTGCCAGCCCGAGGCCGGCATACCGAAGAAGATCAACGGCACCAGCGTCACCCACGCGGCGATCGGCGGGGTCATGGCCACCAGTTGCGCCAGCGCGAACAGGCGGGGCCGACCGGCCAGCCGGCGGGCGACCACCGGTTCGATCAGGGCCGCGATCACACCGCCGCCGATCATGGCCAGCTGCCAGTAGAGATAACGGGGGATCGTGGGGATCTCGCCGGTGTTGAACGGGGCGATCGCACCGAGAAACAGGCCGAACAGGACCAGGGCCGCCAGTTCGGCAACCCCGGACCGGCCCAGTCTGAACGCTGCCAGAACCCTGATCGCCTGTCCTGCCCGCACGCGCCGCCCCGTTGGCGAAGGAAGACGCTCCGTTCGCGAAGGTGAGGCTGACACACCTCCTCGCCGTGGTTCAAGGCGGATCGGTCAATACGGGAGAGATGGGCGTGACGAGAGTGATCGGGACGGTGATGTTCGGGGTGATGGCGCTTATGGCGCTGGGTGTGGCGCTGGTCAGTGCGCGCTATCTGCTACCCGGGTCGCCATTCCCCGCGCCGCTGATGGTGCAGCAGCTGGCGAACTGGCCGGTCGCGGTGATGGCCCATGTCGGCGGCGGCGTCACGGCCCTGGCGCTGGGGTCGTTCCAGCTGGTGACCCGGCGCGGCGCGCGGCGCGCCTGGCACCACTGGGCCGGGCGGATCTATGTCGTCGCCTGTCTGGTCGGCGCGGTGTCGGGGTTCTGGCTGGCGCTGTATGCTTCGGCTGGTCCGGTCGCGACGGCCGGGTTCGGGGGCCTGGCCATCGCCTGGTTCGGAACCACGACAATGGGCTGGAGACAGGCCGTCGCGGGCCAGTACGCCGCGCACCGGCGCTGGATGATCCGTAGCCTGTCGCTGACCTTCGCGGCGGTAACGTTGCGGTTGATGCTGCCGTTGATCCCCCTGACCGGACTGGAGTTCGTCGAGGGCTATCGCGCGATCTCGTTCCTGTGCTGGGTGCCCAATCTGCTGCTGGCCGAGCTCTGGCTCCGGACTGTCGGCCGGGACGTCCGGTCCCGGGGGTTGCCGGTTTCGGTGTAGCGAATTCAGCTAGGCGACGGCCCCCGCCAAGTCAGGTCGGGTTGAAGGTCAGGGGGGCACCCCAGAACCGGGCCACCAGGCCAGACTGGGCCCCCGGTTTGCCGGTGGTGAGAAATTCCCGTCGGCCGGCCTGGCCGAGATCGTAGTCGGGATGCCGCGCGAAATAGCGTTCCAGCGCATCGGCCACGGCGGTCGGCTGGTGGATCAGCGGCGTACCCGGCGGTAAGGCGGCGGCGAACATGTCGGCAACGATCTCATAGTGGGTGCAGCCCAGGATGGCCTTGTCGGGCTGGCGACCGATACGCCGGCGCAGGGCGTCGACATGGTCGTTGACCACCACCTTCAGTTCCTCGGCCGGGGCTCCCAGTTCGATCAGTCCGGCCAGACCGGGACAGGGTTCGGAAAAGACGGCCAGATCCTCGCGACGTTTGTCGATCTCGATCTCATAGACGCGGCTCATGGCTGTGGCGGCGGTGCAGAAGACGCCGGTGACGTCGATCGCCTCGATCTTCTCACCCAGGCGTTCGGCCTCATAGGTCCAGGGCAGGCCGGTGGCGGCCTCTATGGTCGGCACGATGATGCCGAGCACGTTCAGCGGGCGACCATGGCGGGCCCGTGCTGCCGGCACCCAGGTCTGTTGCAGCCGGCGCAGGGCGATGGCGCTGGCAGTGTTGCAGGCCAGGATGATCAGGCTGGCTCCGGCCTCGAACAGCCGCTCACAGCCGGCCTGGGTCAGGTTGACGATGTCCTCGCCGTTGCGGCCCCCGTACGGGGCGTTGGCCTGATCGGCCAGATAGATGAAATTCCGGTCGGGGAACCGTTGCGTCAGTTCGCGGTGGACCGTCAGGCCGCCTACGCCGGAGTCAAATACACCAATCGCCATGGTGCGGCCTTTAGCCGCCCGGCCCGTTCGCGTCCAATGTTCAAGATTACGGCCCGTTCATGTGACGGTCAGCCGCAATGGGCCTAGGGTGGGGTATCCGACCCTTTTCAGATTACGGAGCGATCATGCACAGACGTCACGTCCTCATCGGAGGAGCCAGTCTCTTCGCCCTTACCGGCTGCGCGTCTGCGGATGCAATGATGGCCGACGGCCCCATGCCGCGGACGCTCGCCGCCGATGCGGCTGTGGCCCGCCGGGTTCTGCCTGTGCAGACTCCCCGCGCCGAGTTGTTGCAGCCCTGGACGGGAGGCTATGGCGGCGTGCCGCCGTGGGACAAGGTGACGGCGGCCAAACTGCGTGCCGCCATGATCGAAGGTATAGAGCTGCAGCGGGCCGAGATTCAGGCCATTGCCGACAATCCCGCTCCGGCTACTTTCGCCAACACCATGGTCGCCTTGCAGATGGCCGGCGAACCGCTGGATCGTGCGAACTCGATCTACGGCGTGATGGTCCAGAATATAGGCTCCGAGGACTATCAGGCACTCGATACCGAACTGTCGCCGCTGCTGTCCGCGGCCGGCGACGAGATCACGTTCAACGCCAATCTGTTCCAACGCATCAAGGCGGTGGCCGACGGCGCGGCGGCGATGGGGCTGACCGCTGAACAGACCCGGGTGGCGACGCGCAGCCGGGACGCCTTCGTGCGTAACGGCGCGGCCCTGGACACAGCCGGCAAGGCCGAACTGGGCCGCATCAACACCGCCCTGTCGAATGCCTTCACCAGCTTCAGCCAGAAGGTGGTGGCCGACGAGAACACCTGGACTGTCATTCCCACAGAAGCCGGAATGGCCGGGATGCCGGCGTCAAACAAGGCCGCCGCCGCCGCCGCCGCCCGCTCACGCAACCTGCAGGGCTGGGTCATCGTCAACAGCCGTTCCAGCGTCGATCCCTTCCTCAGCTTTGCCGATAACCGGGCGCTGCGGGAAACCGTATGGAAGAAATTCGTCAATCGCGGTGACAATGGCGACGCCAATGACACCAATGCGATCATCGCCGAGATCGTGAAACTGCGGGCCGAACGGGCCCACCTGCTGGGCTTCGCCAACCATGCCGAATGGCGCATGCAGGACACGATGGCCAAGACTCCGGCCGCGGCGATGGGCCTGATGAACCGGGTCTGGGCCCCGGCCAAGGCCCGGGTCGCTGAGGAGGTCGCGGACATGCGCGCGATCGCCGGCCATGACATCGAGCCGTGGGACTATCTGTATTATGCGGAGAAGGTCCGGAAGGCGAAATACGATCTCGACCAGAACGAGCTCAAGCCCTATTTCGAGCTGAACAACGTCCGCGCAGGCTCCTTCGCCATGGCCGAGCGCCTGTACGGCTTTACCTTCACCAAATTGCCGACGGGTTCGGTGCCGGTCTTCCATCCGGATGTGACCGTCTATGAGGTCAAGGATCACGGGCGACCGGTCGGCCTGTATTACACTGATGACTATGCCCGTCCGGGCAAGCGGTCAGGAGCCTGGATGACGACCTACCGGTCGCATTCGACCTATGACGGCGACGACAATGTGCTGGCCTCGAACAACAATAATTTCACCAAGGCCGAGGGCAACCAGCCGGTTCTGATCTCGCTCGATGACGCCGAGACCATGTTCCACGAGTTCGGTCACGCCCTGCATTATCTGTCGTCGAATGTGACCTATCCGGCGCTGGGCGGCACGCCGCGCGACTTCGTCGAATATCCGTCACAGGTGCACGAACACTGGGTGCTGAGCCGGCCGATTCTCGACGGCTATCTGAAACACGTCGAGACCGGTCAATCGATGCCGCAGTCGCTGGTCGACAAGATCGAGTCCGCGGCGACCTTTAACCAGGGCTATGCCACGGTCAGCTATCTGTCCTCGGCGCTGGTCGACATGGACCTGCACACCCGGGCGACACCGCCGACCGATATCGATGCGTTCGAACGCGAAAGCCTGGCCCGCTACGGCATGCCGAAGGAGATCGTGATGCGGCACCGCCTGCCGCAGTTCAATCACCTGTTCACCTCGGACGCCTATTCGGCCGGGTATTATTCGTACCTGTGGTCGGAAACCATGGACGCCGACACATGGGCCTATTTCGAGGAGTCGGGCGATGTGTTCAATCCGGACATCGCCAGCCGCTTCAAGTCGATCATTCTGGCCCCGGGCAATACTACCGATCGCGGTGAGGCCTATCGCCAGTTCCGCGGTCGCGATCCGGACGTGGCGGCGCTGCTGAAGGTGCGGGGCTTCCCGGTCAACTGAAACGAAATCCGCTGAAACGGAATTCGCCCGGGTCGGTACACGCACCGCCCCGGGCGTTTTTTCGCGAAGCGCCGAGGTTCAGATCACGGCCCGCGCGGGGCGGTCGTTGACCGAACGTACCTGGACATATTCGGCCCGACGGGAGTCCGGCAGGGCGTCCCGGAACTCCTGCGCCAGGATCGCGCGGCACTGTAGATTATTCATCGGAGAGCGACCCGAACAGGCGGAACGGGCGACGCGCCGGACCCGGGCGTCAAACGCGGCGGCACCATGGGCGGTGGAGAGATCCAGATCACCGATCCGGACACGGTGAGACTCCTGGGCCGCGGCTGAACCGGCGGCGGCAAGGGCAACGCAGAGGGCAAACACAAATTTTTGCATGACCGACTTCCAGCTGATCGTCGCGGGGAGTGCGACGGGGCAAGGACTAGACAGTGTCGATGACCGGGACGCGCCCGTCCCGTGATGCTTGGGTCAACTTTTGCTGACGTAGATGAAATATTGGCAGGTCATCACCCGCTGTTTCTCAGTCCCGCAGCCACGCCGTTGATGGTCAGCAAGATTCCCTCGCGTACCCGGGGGTCGGTATCTCCAGCCCGGCGACGGCGGATCAGCTCGACCTGCAGATGGTTCAGCGGCTCGATATAGGGCAGGCGCAGACGGATCAGCCGGTCCAGCTCGGGCTGGTCGCCGAGCAGGTCGTTCTGTCCGGTGATGGCCAGGACGGCGTCGCGGGTCCGGTCCCATTCGGACACCAGGGCCCCGTAGATCCGGTCGGCCAGGGCCGCGTCCGGCACCAGATCGGCATAGCGGCGGGCGATGCTCATGTCGGCCTTGGCCATGATCATCTCCATGTTCTGCACCAGGGTGCGGAAGAAAGGCCATTCGGCGGCCATGGTCCGCAGCTCGCCCATGTCGGTGCCCTGGATGGCCGAGCCGAAGCCGTACCAGCCCGGCAGCATGACCCGCGACAGCGACCAGCTGAACACCCACGGAATGGCGCGCAGGTCCTCGATGGCGGTCGATGAACTGCGCGAGGCCGGGCGCGAGCCGATCTTCAGCTCGGCGATCTCGGCGATCGGCGTGGCGGCGCGGAAATAGTCGACGAAACCATCGGTCTCATAGACGAGGGCGCGATAGGCGGCCATCGAGGCGGTCGACAGACGGCTGACGGTCTCGCCGTGCCGGGCGGTGAACGACTCATCGGCGGCCGGGCGCAGCGAGGCCAGCAACACGCCGCAGGTCAGGGCGTCCAGATTGCGTTTGGCGACGTCGGGCGCGCCGTATTTGTTGGCGATGACCTCGCCCTGTTCGGTGATGCGAATGCGTCCGTCAACCGTGCCCTGGGGCTGGGCCATGACCCCGGCGAAGCTGGAGCCACCGCCGCGACCCACAGCCCCGCCGCGACCGTGGAACAGCTGCAGCCGTACGCCGGCCTCCCGGGTGACGTCGAGCAGGGCGCGCGAGGCCTCGTGAAGTTCCCAGGTCGAGGTCAGATAGGAGCCGTCCTTGTTGGAGTCCGAATACCCGATCATCACCTCCTGCACCCCCCGGGCCCGAGCCACAGCCAGGGCGGACGGTTCGCGCATCAGTCGTTCAAGCGTCGCTTTTGAGGCCCGCAGGTCGTCGATGGTCTCGAACAGGGGGGCTGCCTGGATCGGGCAGGCCCCGGGCTCGGACGGACGGTACAGGCCGACCTCCTTGAGTAGCAGATAGACCTCCAGCAGATCCGAGGCCGCGTCGGTCTTGGAAACGACGTGGGTGCGCAGGGCCCGCGGTCCGAAGCGGGCCAGGGCTCCGGCGGCGACCTCGAGAATGGCGCGTTCCTTCAGGGTCTCGGGGGCATAGTCGGCATAGGGGCTGAACAATGGGCGTTCGGAGGCCAGCTCCGACGCCAGCAGGGCCATGCGCGCCTCTTCATCCAGCGCCAGATAGTCGGCGCAAACCCCGGCGGCGCGGAACAGATCGGCGACGACCCGTTCATGGACGTCGGCATTCTGGCGCAGGTCCATCGTCGCCATGTGGAAGCCGAACACTTCGGCGGCGGTGATCAGGTGGGTCAGGCGGTCGTCGGCGAAGGCGTCACCGTGGTGGGCGATCAGGCTGTCACGCAGCACGCGCAGGTCGGCGCGGAAGGCATCGGGGCCGCTGTAGGCGGGGGCTGTGAACGGGGCCGGCCGGGCGGCCGGCAGGCCGGTCAGGACCGGATGGGTCGCCGACAGCCGGGCGTAGATTTCGGACAGGGCGCGTCGATAGGGCTCGTCAGCGCGATGGGGCGAGACATCGCCGGAGGCGTCGGCCAGGGCGCGCAGATCGTCGCTGATCCCGGCCAGGGAGCCGGCGAGGCTGAGCTCGGCCCCCAGGGCGTGAACCTCGTCCATATAGAAGCGCAGCACCGCCCGGGCCTGGGTGCGGAAGGCGGCTTCCAGCACAGTAGCGTCGACATTGGGGTTGCCGTCCCGGTCACCGCCGACCCAGGTGCCGATGTGAATGAAGGGCGGCAGGTCCGGAGCGTTCAGCCGCTTGCGCCATTCGGCCAGCTGGGCCGGGGCGGCCAGCAGGAAGACCCGTTCAAGGAAGGAGACGACGGTGTCGATCTCGTCCTGGACCACCAGGCCGGTGGTCCGCACCAGCCGGGTCGCCCACAGGATCACCGTCTGGCGGCGCAGGCCCCGGGTCAGGGTGTCCGGGGCACAGGCCAGGTCGTCCTGGTCGCAGGCGTCCAGCAGGTCGCTGACCGCGGCGATGCGATCGAGCACACTCTTGCGCCGGACCTCGGACGGGTGGGCCGTCAGCACCGGAGAGATCAGGGCCCCGGCCAGCAGGGCGCGGGCGTCTTCGGGTGTGCGGTCACCTTCGGCCAGACGCGCCAGCGCGCCTTCGGGCGTATCGGCGCGGGCCCCTTCGGCGGACAGGGCGCGGGCATGGCGTTTGCCGGCCCGGTCCTCGGCGACATTGGCCAGCAGGGAAAAGGTGGCGAAGCCGTGGGCCAGGCCGACGGCCTGATCCAGCGACAACTCGGCCAGCAGGGCCTCCAGCGGCTTGGTGTCGTGTGTCTCCGGATCGCGATGATAGGCCACCGAGGCCTGCCGTACCGCCTCGATCCGGTCGAACAGGGCCGGACCACCCTCATCCCGGATCACATCGCCGAGCAGACTGCCCAGCAGTCGGACTTCTTCGCGCAGGCGGTCGTCGGTGGCGGGGGACATGGGAGAGTCTTTCGGGGAGGATTGGAACAGCGCATGCTAGCAGGGGATCAAGAGTGGGGCATTACCGGCCGCGATGATGAAACGGAATGTGTGACCGTCGGCTCTTCCGGATTCCGCACGGATTGTTTGTCGAACAGCCACAACGGGTTGAATTTTAAAAACACGCACTTGTGAGTTGTGCTTATGTTGGCGTTCCACAACAGTTTATGCTGCGAGATTTTCTCGCAGGAGAACGAAAATGGTAAGAAAGTTCACCTCGGTCGCCGCAATTTTGTTGTTCTCGGCGAGCGCAACCCTTCTGACTGCCGCCGTGCCAGCGCCGGCGGCAAATCTTTATTACAGTTATGTATTCTACAGTGATGCGAGTTATACCGCCGTTGTTGGTTATTATACCCAAAGATGTGTAGGGTACTATATCGAAACGCCGCTGGTTACTGGTGAAACGTCGTCTTATGTGGTTCGTGAGCCGATCGGCACATGTCCCGGGCTGCCTTGGTAACGGGTCCAGTCACACAGACTGACAAGTCGAATTTAGGAAGCGGTACGGTGGTCGGTCACGCCTGCCCATCGTACCGCTTCGGTACGGTCCACGACCACAGATACATATCGTCCGGCGAAGGGGTCGGTTGATTTTGCTGGCCGAGTGCCGCATAAGCCCCGGCTTCCGGCGCAAGTGAACCTCGCGTCTCCACCCACACGACCCCCGACCTGTCGGGACGAGGTGGGCGAGAACCCCCTGCCGACGTGATCGTCGCCAGGGGATATTTCTCTATGGGGACCGAGCCATCTCGTCGGAGCTGAGCGCTCATTTTCTGAATTCAGGTCATTCCGACCAGAAGCGAAAATGGGCATGAGGTTTGTATGTTCGAGGCCCTGAACGAGCGACTGACAGGCGTTTTCGACCGGATCACCGGGCGCGGCGCGCTGTCCGAAAAGGACGTGGCGGAAGCCATGCGCGAAGTGCGCGTGGCCCTGCTGGAGGCCGATGTCGCCCTGCCGGTGGTCAAGGACTTCATCACCTTCGCCACCGAACGCGCCACGGGCGAGGATGTGATCCGTTCGGTCAAGCCGGCCGATCAGGTGGTCAAGATCGTCTATGACGGTCTGGTCGAGATGCTGGGCGGCGAGGAGCCGACCCCGCTCAATATCAACGCCACGCCGCCGGCCGTGATCCTGATGGCCGGCCTGCAGGGCTCGGGCAAGACCACGACCTCGGCCAAGCTGGCGCTGCGTCTGACGAAGTTCGATCGCAAGAAGGTCATGATGGCCTCGCTGGACACGCGTCGTCCGGCGGCGATGGAACAGCTGGCCACCCTCGGCAAGCAGATCGAGGTCGCGACCCTGCCGATCGTCGAAGGCCAGTCGGCGGTCGAGATCGCCAAGCGGGCGCTGCAGTCGGCCAAACTCCAGGGCTTCGACGTCCTGATCCTCGACACCGCCGGACGCATCACCCTCGATGAGGCCCTGATGAACGAGGTGGCCGAGGTCGCCCGGGTGTCGAAACCGGTCGAGACCCTGCTGGTCGCAGACAGCCTGACCGGTCAGGACGCGGTGCGTACCGCCGCCGCCTTCCACGAGCGCCTGCCGCTGACCGGCCTGGTCCTGACCCGCGCCGACGGCGACGGGCGTGGCGGGGCCATGCTGTCGATGCGGGCGGTCACCGGCCTGCCGATCAAATACCTCGGCTCCGGCGAGAAGGTCGACGCGCTGGACGTGTTCGACGCCCGCCGCGTCGCCGGTCGCATCCTCGGCCACGGCGACATTGTCGCCCTGGTCGAGAAGGCCAGTCAGGAGCTGGACCAGTCCAAGGCCGAGGCCATGGCCCGCAAACTGGCCAAGGGCCAGTTCGACCTGAACGATCTGGCGGCCCAGCTGCAGCAGATGACGAAGATGGGCGGGCTTCAGGGCATCATGGGCATGCTGCCGGGCGTGGCCAAGATGAAGGCCCAGATGGCCGACAACAACATCAACGACAAGATGATCGCCCGCCAGATCGCCATCATCAGCTCGATGACCAAGACCGAACGCAAGAAGCCCGATCTGCTGAACGCCAGCCGCAAGAAGCGGGTCGCCGCCGGTTCGGGTGTCGAGGTGCAGGACATTAACCGGCTGCTGAAACAGCACCGGCAGATGGCTGACATGGTCAAGTCGCTGTCGCGCGGCGGCGGCAAGAACCTGCAGAAGATGGCGGCCATGATGGGCGGCATGCCCGGTATGGGCGGGGGCGGGGCCGACATGGCCCGGCTCAAGGCCATGGGGGGCGGCAAGATGCCGGAACCCTCCGCCGACGAAATGAAAGCCATCCAGGACCGGCTCTCCGGCCTGGGCGGCGGACAACTGCCGGGAGGCCTTCCGGGCCTGCCGGGCTTTCCTTCCAAGAAATCGAACGACTAAAGAAAGAGACTGAAAATGCTGAAGATTCGTCTGGCGCGCGGTGGTGCCAAGAAGCGCCCCTACTACTATATCGTCATCGCCGATTCCCATTCGCCGCGTGACGGCAAATTCATTGAGCGCGTCGGGACCTACAACCCGATGCTGCCGAAGGACGGCGACAAGCCGCGTGTCACGCTCAAGGTCGAGCGCATCGCCGAATGGCTCGGCAAGGGGGCCCAGCCCACCGACCGCGTCGCTCGCTTCCTGAGTCAGGACGAGACCCTCGGCAAGACGGTCAAATGGACCCAGTCGAACAACCCCAACAAGGCGCTCCCGGGCAAGAAGGCCCAGGAACGCACCGCCGAGCGCGCCCAGCGCGAGGCCGATCGCGCCGAGGCCGAGGCCGCTGCCAAGGTCGAAGCCGCTGAAGCTGCCGTGAAGGCCAAGGAAGAGGCCGCCGCCGCCGCCGAAGCCGCCAAGAACGCCCCGCCGGCTCCGGAGCCGGAAGTCGTCGCCGAGGAGGCCCCGGCCGCCGAAGCGGCTGCTGAAGAGGCTCCGGCTGCCGAAGCCGCTGCCGAAGAGGCCCCGGCCGCTGAAGCTGTCGCTGAAGAGGCTCCGGCCGCTGAAGCTGCTGCCGAGGAAGCTCCGGCTGAAGAAAAGACCGAGGCCTGAGTTGAACACCCTCTCCCAGCGGGAGAGGGCGGGGCCCGCGCGCGTTAGCGCGTGGGAGGGTGAGGGTTTACGGTGTGTCCTGCGGAAACGCCGTACCCCCTCACCCCAACCCCTCTCCCCAAGGGAGAGGGACTTCATAAGATGACCACAGACAGCACTCTCATCCTCGTCGGCCATGTGGCGGGCGGCTTCGGCGTGCGCGGCGAGGTCAAGATCACCGCCTATACGGCCGACCCGCTGGCCCTGACCGCCTATGGGCCGCTGCTGCGCGCCGACGGCAGCCATGCCCTGACGGTGACCACGGCCCGCCCGACCAGGGACGGCATCGTCGGCCGGGTGAAGGAGGTCGAGACCAAGGAGCAGGCCGACGCCCTGCGCAATCTGAAACTCTATGTGCCGCGCGACCGCTTTCCCGAGCCGGACGAGGACGAATTCTATCTGGCCGATCTGGTCGGGCTGGAGGTCCGCGACCCGGCCGGTGAGCGGCTGGGTACGGTGCGGACGGTGCAGAATTTCGGGGCCGGCGACATGCTGGAGATCACCCCGTCGACGGGCGGACCGACCTGGTTCGTGCCCTTCACCCGCGCGGCGGTGCCGGAGCTACACATCGTTGACGGCTGGCTGCTTGTGGTGCGCCCCGAAGAGGTCGGCGAGCGCGAACCGGACTGACCGTAGCACCATCTGAGGTCGGGCTGTTGTCCTCCCCCGGCGCATCGTGGCCTGGCGGGAGAGTCCGGGGTGCCGCTGAATTCCGCTTTGAACCCGGCCCCGCCGGCCGCGTTACCTCCGCACACCAACAAGGAGGACGACGGATGAGCATCTTCTCTTCGATCTGGAACAAGATCACCGGCCACAAGCCGAAGGCGGCCCCCGCGCCGGCTCCCGGCGCAGCACCGACACCGGGCGGGACACCCGTCGATGTCGAGGCGGTGCTCAGCGACCTGGCCGCGAGCCGGGGCGGCGGTGGGAATTGGCGCACCTCGATCGTCGATCTGCTCAAGCTGCTGGATATCGATTCCAGTCTCTCGGCACGCAAGGAACTGGCCGAGGAACTCAATGTCCACGCCGGCGCGCATGGTTCAGCCGAACAGAACATCGCCCTGTCCAGAGCCGTCTGGAAGAAGCTGGCCGAGAACGGTGGCCGGGTCCCGGCCTCGCTGCGCGACTGACCGGCACAGCCCACCCGGTGTGCGACGGTTACGCACGCCGGGTGGGCTGAATGCGTGTCACCCGGGTGACGTCGCGACTTCAGCCCTCCTCGTCGCCGGCCAGGCCCATCATGTGGAAGCCGGCGTCGACGTGGATGATCTCGCCGGTGGTCGACAGGCCCAGGTCCGAACACAGCCACAGGGCGCAGCCGGCGACCCCCTCCATCGAGGTGTCCTCCTTCATCGCCGACATGGCCCGGCCCTGGCTGATCATGCCGCGGCCGCCCGAGATGCCGGCCAGCGACAGGGTGCGCATGGCCCCGGCCGAGATGGCGTTGACGCGGATGCCCCGCGGCCCCAGGTCGCGGGCGATGTAGCGGGTCGCCGCCTCCAGCGCCGCCTTGGCCACGCCCATGGTGTTGTAGTTGGGGATGGCCCGTTCGGAGCCGAGATAGGTCATGGTGATCATCGACCCGCCGTTGGGCATGATCTTCGAGGCGCGGCGGGCCACGTCGACGAAGCTGAAGGCCGAGATGTTCAGGGCCAGCAGGAAACTGTCGCGGCTGGTGTTGTCGACGAACGAGCCCTTGAGCTCGTCCTTGTTGGCGAAGGCCACTGAATGGACGACGAAATCGAGGGTGCCGAATTCCTTTTCCAGCTCGGCGAAGGCGGCGTCCATCGAGGCATCGTCGGTAACGTCGGCCTGGATCAGCAATTTGGCCCCGACGCTTTCGGCTAGCGGCCGCACGCGGCGCTCCAGTCCCTCGCCCATATAGGTGAAGGCCAGCTCGGCCCCCTGGGCGGCCAGTTGCGAGGCGATGCCCCAGGCGATGGAGTTCGAATTCGCGACTCCCATGATCAGGCCCTTCTTGCCCTTCATGAGGTCACCCTTGGGCATGTTCCAGCCGCTCTCGCTCGCCATGGTCTGTCTCCTGATCTGTTGGGCCGAGCGTTAGCAGGGGGCCGCGCGCGGGGAAAGCGTCAGCTGATGGTCGTTGGGTCCTCGCGGCCCCGGCGGCGGGCCAGCCGCATCAGCATCGGACTGGCACTGACCCCGTGGATCAGAATCGAGGCCAGGATGATGAAGCCGACGATGGCCCACAGTCGCTCGCTGTTGCCGAAGCGACCGTGGTTGATGGCATAGGCCACATAGTAGATCGAACCGATGCCGCGGATGCCGAGGAAGGACAACAGCAGCCGTTCGCGCCACGGCTGGGGCGAACCGATCATGGCGATCAGGCCGGCCACCGGCCGCACCACCAGCAGGATGACCAGGCCGATGGCCGCGTCGGTCCAGGTCAGGGCGTCGAGCAGGCCGTTGGCCAGCGCGCCGCCGAACAGCACCAGCAACAGCATCATCAGCAGCCGTTCGAACTGGTCGGAGAAGTCGTGCATCTCCTTGTGGAAGTCATTGTCGCGCTCCCAGGCCCGGATGGTCAGGCCGCAGATGAAGACGGCAAGGAAGCCGTAGCCGTGGGCCAGTTCGGTCAGGGAATAGGCGAGGAAGGTGGCGGCCAGGGCTACGAGGCCGTCGCCGAGGCGCGACAGGCCCGCCTTCTGGCTGTGAAAGATCAGAAAGCCGAGGCCGCGCCCGACCAGATAGCCGACCCCGGCCCCGGCCAGCAGCTTCCACACCACATTGATGGTGAACCAGTCGGTCAGGGCGGCGGTCGAGGCCAGGCCTCCGGCGGCGGCGAGAATGGCCAGATGCACGAAGGGAAAGGCCAGGGCGTCGTTGAGGCCGGCCTCGGAGGTCAGGCCGAAGCGGACCTCGTCCTCGTCACCGGAGCGGGGCGGCCCGACCTGGACATCTGCGGCCAGCACCGGATCGGTCGGGGCCATGGCCGCCCCCAGCAGCAGGGACATGGCCAGGCTGAACCCCAGTCCCGCCATGCCCAGCCAGGCGGTGGCGATGATGGTCAGGGGCATGGCCACTGCCAGCAACCGCCAGGTCGAGCCCCAGCGCCGCCAGCCCAGCGGCCGGTCCAGCTTGAGCCCGGCTCCCATCAGGCTGATGATCACCACCAGCTCGGCCAGCCGTTCGGTCAATGTGTCCCAGGTGCGCGGGTCGGGATTGAACGACAGCACGCCGGTACTGAACACCACCACGCCGATGCCGACACAGAGGATGGCGAGGGTCAACGGCCAGCGCTTGAGCCCGACGGGGGCCCAGGACACCATCAGCACGACGGCCCCGAGGCCGAGCAGGAACAGGACGTAGGGATCGGCGGTCAGGGCGGTCACCTCATGCAACAGATCAGCCTAGCGCGCGGGTGCCGGTTTGGCTCCCGTTCTCAGACCTTGCTGAGGATCAGCGTCCCGTTGGTGCCGCCGAAGCCGAAGCTGTTGGACATGACGTGTTTCAGCTCACCGTCGTGGCGTTTCCTGAGGATCGGCATGCCCTCGAACTCGGGGTCGAGGTTTTCAATATGGGCGCTCTCGGCCGCGAAGCCGTGCTTCATCATCAGCAGGCAGTAGATCGCCTCCTGGGCCCCGGCCGCGCCGAGCGAATGGCCCGTCAGCGACTTGGTCGAGGATATCATCGGCATCGCATCGCCGAACACATTGCGGACCGCCCCCATCTCCCTGGAGTCGCCGACCGGGGTCGAGGTGCCGTGCGGGTTCAGGTAGTCGATCTTCGGACTGCCGGCCATGTCGAGTGCCAGCTTCATGCAGCGCTCGGCACCCTCGCCTGAGGGGGCGACCATGTCATAGCCGTCGGAGTTGGCGGCATAGCCGGTGACCTCGGCATAAATGGTCGCGCCACGGGCCACGGCCCGCTCGTATTCCTCCAGCACCACGATACCGGCCCCGCCGGCGATGACGAAGCCGTCGCGGGTGACGTCATAGGCCCGCGACGCCCTTGCCGGCGTGTCGTTGAAGTTGGAGGACATGGCCCCCATCGCGTCGAACATGTTGGACATCGACCAGTCGATATCCTCGCAGCCGCCGGCGAAGACCACGTCCTGCTTGCCCCAGGCGATCTGTTCGGCACCTGCGCCGATGCAGTGGGCGCTGGTCGCACAGGCCGACGAGATCGAATAGTTGATCCCCTTCAGCTGGAACCAGGTGGCCAGCACGGCCGAGGGTCCCGAGGCCATGGCCTTGGGTACGGCGAACGGGCCGATGCGCTTGGGCGAACCCTTCTCGATCGTAGTGGCTGCAGCCTGCAGGATGATCTGGGTCGAGGGGCCGCCCTCACCGACGATCAGACCGATGCGCTCGGACTGGATCTCCTCGGCGGTCATGCCGGAATCCTTCAGCGCTTCCTCGAAAGCGATGTGGGCCCAGGCCGTGCCATTGGCGAGGAAACGGGCAGCGCGCCGGTCCACCAGGGACGCCCAGTCCTCGGCCGTGGCTCCCAGAGAGGGCGGAGCCCAGACCTGCGAACGGAAGCCGTGTTCGATGTGATCGGGGGCGGCGACCACGCCCGAGCGCGCTTCGCGCAGGGAGGCGGTGACCTCTTCGGCCCCATGACCGATGGAAGAGACGATACCCAGACCGGTGACGACCACACGCCGCATGTTTGTTCCTTACCTAATCCCGCCGCGTCGGCCGCGGCCAGCTCCGCTGGAGGCCGATCAGCCGCTGATCGAATCGCCGGATCCGTTGGTGGCACCGAACAGGCCGACCCGCATATCCGAGGCAGTATAGATGGGGATACCGTCGGCTTCGAGCACCCCGTCGGCGATTCCCATCACCAATCTGCGATTGATGACCCGCTTGAGGTGGATCTTGTAGACGACCTTCTTGATGTCCGGCTGGACCTGACCGGTGAATTTGACCTCGCCGACCCCGAGGGCGCGACCGCGGCCGGGACCGCCGATCCAGCCGAGGTAGAAACCGACCAGTTGCCACATGGCGTCGAGGCCGAGGCAGCCCGGCATGACCGGGTCACCGATGAAGTGGCACTGGAAGAACCAGAGGTCGGGGTGGATGTCGAGTTCAGCCTCGATATAGCCCTTGCCGTGATCGCCGCCGTCGGCGGTGATGGTCACGATGCGGTCGAACATCAGCATCGGCGGGGCCGGAAGCTGGGCGTTGCCCGGACCGAACAATTCGCCCCGACCCGAGGCCAGCAGGGCCTCGTGATCGAATGACGACGGATATTTAGACTGGGTCACGCAGAGGCTCCGGATGTCTTCAGGTCTGGCGCGTCCAGCACCGTGTCAGGGCAATTCGGGCCGCTGTCGGGCCGGGTTACACGAGCCGGGCGAGCGGCTCAACCGGGCGATGTCGTTGTGCCCGGCGAAGGCCGGCCCGGTCCGGCGGGACGGGCGGCATTGCACAGGGCGTGCGTCTGGGTGCCGAACACGGCGTTTTCACGGACCCAGCCGTGCAGTTTGCGGGCCCGGACACGGCACCATCCCGCTTCGCACTCATCCAGCGAAAGGGTGGCGCGGACCGACAACAGGGCCCGGACCGCCGAGGTTTCCGATCGTCCGCTGTGGACCGGCACCTCATCGGTCGAGAGGTTAAACACGCTGCGGCGGCCCGAGGCGACGGTCCGGTGAATCCAGGCCACCGAACCTTCGGGGTCGCAGATTTTTCGCCATTCGCGTGTTTCGGCGATGACCTGGACCGGCAAGGTAGCCGCGCGGTATTCCCACAGGATACGATAGTCGAGCCCCGGTCCCTGTCGGGCGCGCACGCGGGAGGATTTCAGCGTCACCCAGCGCGGTACATCCAGACCTGTGGGGGTGGGGCGCCCGTCGGGCATGGTGGCCCCCGCGCCCGCCAACAGGCCCACGGCGATCGCGGCCATGCCGACCCACAATCGTCCCGGCAGGCTTTGGAGGCGGCGTGGAGCTTTGCTAGACACCTGTACTGAATCCGTCACGTGCGGGCACAGTGCCCGCTGTCGCAAGCCGCCCGTCAATCCGAAGGCCCCGAATGTCCGTCCGCAAGCTTAAGGTCGTATTAACCAGACGCCTGCCCGACGCGGTCGAGACGCGGATGCGGGAACTGTTCGACGCCGAACTGAACCTGACCGACCGTCCGATGGACAGGGCTGCACTGGAGGCCGCCGTCCAGCGCGCCGATGTGCTGGTGCCGACTATCACCGACGAGATCGACGCGACCCTGATCGCCGGGGCCGGTGAACAGCTGAAGATGATCGCCAATTTCGGAGCCGGGGTCGATCATATCGACGTTGAGGCGGCCGTCGGACGGGGTCTGATCGTCACCAATACGCCGGGCGTGCTGACCGAGGACACGGCAGACCTGGCCATGGGGCTGATCCTGACCGTGTCGCGTCGCATCATCGAGGGGGCCCAGGTGGTGGCCGACGGGAAGTTCGAGGGCTGGTCCCCGACCTGGATGTGCGGCCGCAAATTGTGGGGCAAGCGGCTGGGCATCGTCGGCATGGGCCGGATCGGCCAGGCCGTGGCGCGGCGGGCCCGGGCCTTCGGCATGCAGGTCCACTATCACAATCGCAAACCGGTCCCGGACATGATCGCTGAGGAGCTGGGGGCGACCTGGTGGGACGATCTCGATCAGATGCTGGCGCGCATGGACCTGATCTCGCTGAACTGTCCGGCCTCGAAAGAGACCCACCACCTGATCTCGGCCGAGCGACTGGCGCGGCTGCAGCCTCATGTGATCCTGATCAACACCGCGCGGGGCGAGCTGATCGACGAGGCGGCCCTGGCCGACGCAATCCGGACCCGGGCCATCGCCGGGGTCGGGCTGGACGTGTTTGAACAGGAGCCGGCGATCCATCCCGGGTTGCTGGGGCATGCCAATGTGGTGCTGCTGCCGCATCTGGGCTCGGCCACGATCGAGGCCCGTCAGGACATGGGCGACCGTGTCATCGGCAATATCCAGACCTACCAGAACGGCCACCGCCCGCCGGACCGCGTCATCCCCGCCATGCTGTGACGCGGTAGCTTGATGGTTCGGTTGTCAGGGCCGGGGTCCCATGAATAGCCTTTGGTATCCCGCCCGACCTCAGCGGCGTTCCGGATCGCCGCACACCGGACAGGTCGGGTCGGCCGCCACGGTTACGGTTCGTGCCGTGCCGGCGAGGCCGTCATAGAGCAGCAGACGGCCGGTGAGCGGGGTGCCGGCCCCGGTGATCCGCTTGATCGCCTCCAGTGCCGCCATCGTGCCGGTGACGCCTGCGAGGGCCCCGATCACCCCGACCCGGGCGCAGGTCTCGGCGTCGGGCGGGATATCGGGCACCAGACAGCGATAGCAGGGCCGCCCCTCGAACACGGCGACCTGCCCGCTCCAGCGGCCCAGCGCGCCTGAAACCAGTGGAATACCGGCGGCGACGCAGGCGGCATTGACGGCGAAGCGGGTGGCGAAATCATCGGTGCCGTCGAGCACCAGGTCGCAGCCCTCGATCAGACGGGCCGCATTGGCCGCGTCGAGGCGTTCGGTCACCGGTTCCATACGGACATGAGGGTTGAGCGCAGTCAGGGTGGCGGCCCCCGCCTCGACCTTGGGTTGACCGATCGCGTCGGTGCTGAAGGCGATCTGTCGTTGCAGGTTGGACAGGGCGACCGTGTCGGGATCGATCAGCCTCAGGGTGCCGACCCCCGCCGCGGCCAGATACAGGGCCGCCGGCGCGCCGACGCCGCCCAGGCCGACCAGACCGACGCGCGCGGCCTTCAGCCGCTGCTGGCCAGGCCCGCCGACCTCGGCCAGCACCAGGTGGCGCGCATAGCGCTCGATTTCATCGTCGGAAAAGATCACCCGCGATCCCTAGAGCATTTTCGTCCCCGACTGAATCGGCCAGACGCGCAATGTGGCGCAGAACCTGACCTCTGACCGATGGCGGGGATCTGGACCGTGCCCACCGCTGTCACAGCTCAGCCCGTGGTCACGATCACCGGATCGGGGGGGCACCATGCGCACGACGTGAAGGGGGGATACCGAGCAGGGCTGTGGCTTCAGCCTCGGTGACGCCGGTCAGGGGTCGGGTATCCAGCAATTGGGTCACGATCTCGCTCGATGGGGTGCACAGCGTCATCGGGCGGGTCAGCAGGCGCTCGGTGATGGGGACATCCGACACGATCCGCACGCGTTTGTGGCGGGGGTCTGAAGCGAGTCGACGCATCAACCGGTCGATGTCGTTCCGGTCTCCCTCAATGGCCTGGAGGACCCGGCCATCGTGAAACAGCATGGCGCTGCACAGTTCGTCACGGCGATTATTGTTTTCCGAAACACCGAGAATCTGGGCGATCGAGAGGGTCGAGGACACCGTCGGTTCGGCGGTGTCGCTCACATAGATTACGCGGTGCAGCAAAGCCTCACCCTTTACTGAATTTAGTCGATACTGCAGACACTGTAACGGGTTACGAGATCAAAAATAGACCCTCAGGGGCATTCGCGGTTCATATTTTTAACCTTGATTGCTGCGCCTCAGTCTCCATCTGCTCCGGATGACCCAACCCCACCCGAATTTCCCCGACTGGCACGGCACCACCATTCTGGCGGTGCGAAAAAACGGTCGCACCGTCATCGCCGGCGACGGCCAGGTCTCGATGGGACCGACCATCGTCAAGGGGGCCGCCCGCAAGGTGCGGACGCTCGCCGGGGGCAGGGTTCTGGCCGGGTTCGCCGGGGCCACAGCCGATGCCTTCACCCTGATCGAGCGGCTGGAGGCCAAGCTGGAACAATATCCGGATCAGCTGGCGCGAGCCTGCGTCGACCTGGCCAAGGACTGGCGCACCGACCGCTATCTGCGGCGACTGGAAGCCATGTTGCTGGTCGCCGACGCCACCTCGATCTTTACCGTCACCGGGGTCGGCGACGTGCTGGAGCCGGAACACGGGGTGGCGGCAGTCGGGTCGGGCGGGAATTTCGCTTTGGCGGCGGCCCGGGCCCTGATGGAACACACCGAGCTTGATGCCGAGCAAATCGCCCGCAAGGCGATGGCGCTCGCCTCGGAAATTTGTGTCTACACCAACGGCAATCTGACGGTGGAAACCCTGGATGACGGGGGTGCCCGATGACCGATCTGTCGCCGCGCGAGATTGTTTCCGAACTGGACCGGTTCATCGTCGGTCAGGATGACGCCAAGCGCGCCGTGGCCGTGGCCCTGCGCAATCGCTGGCGGCGCAAGCGGGTGCCTGAGGACCTGCGTGACGAGGTCACACCCAAGAACATATTGATGATCGGCCCGACCGGGGTCGGCAAGACCGAGATCGCCCGACGGCTGGCCAAGCTGGGTGGCTCGCCCTTCCTCAAGGTCGAGGCGACCAAATTCACCGAGGTCGGCTATGTCGGCCGCGACGTCGATCAGATCATGCGCGACCTGGTCGAGAGCGCCCTGGTGATCGTGCGCGACAAGCGACGCTCGGGCGTCAAGGCCCAGGCCGAGGGTCAGGCCGAGGAGCGTATTCTCGACGCCCTGGTCGGGCCGGGCTCGCAGCCGGCGACCCGGGACAGCTTTCGCAAGAAGCTGCGGGCCGGAGAGCTGGACGACAAGGAGATCGAGATTGCCCTGACCGATACGACCTCACCGCTGCAGGGGCTCGACGTGCCCGGCGGCGGCAATGTCGGCATGATCAATCTCAGCGAGATGTTGGGCAAGATGAGCGGGCCGCGCAGCAAGACGGTCAAACTGCCGGTCCGGGACGCCGTGGCTCCGCTGGTGGCCGAGGAGAGCGACAAGCTGCTGGATCAGGACAGTCTGACCAAGGAGGCCCTGCTGCTGGCCGAGAACGAGGGCATCGTCTTCCTCGACGAGATCGACAAGGTAGCGGCGCGTCAGGGCGCATCCGGAGCCGATGTGTCGCGCGAAGGCGTCCAGCGGGATCTGTTGCCGTTGATCGAGGGGACCACCGTCTCGACCAAATACGGGCCGGTGCGGTCGGACCATGTGCTGTTCATCGCCTCGGGGGCCTTTCATGTGTCCAAGCCCAGTGACCTGCTGCCGGAACTGCAGGGCCGGTTGCCGATCCGGGTCGAGCTGAAGGCCCTGACCCGCGACGACCTGAAGCGCATCCTGATCGAGCCCGAGGCCAATCTGATCCGTCAGAACCAGGCGTTGCTGGCCACCGAGGGGGTGACGCTGACGTTCACCGACGACGCCGTTGAAGCCATGGCCGATGCGGCGGTAGCGGCCAACGGCGCGGTCGAGAATATCGGCGCGCGTCGGTTGCAGACCGTGCTGGAAAAGGTGCTGGAGGAGACCAGTTTCAAGGCCGCCGACCTGTCCGGCCAGACCGTCACCTTCGACGGGGACGCGGTGCGGGCCAGGGTCGGGGATCTGGCGAAAAATGCGGATCTGAGTCGGTTCATTCTCTAGCCGACATCACCAGGTGATCAGGCCGAGGTGCTCCAGCAGGATCCGCGTCCCCATGCCGATCAGCAGGATGCCGCCGATCAGTTCGGCGACCGGACCCAGCCGGCTTCCGGCGACGCGGCCGATGAGCATGCCCAGGGTCGCCAGTATGAAGGTGGTCAGGCCGATAGATACGGCGACCACGCCGATATTGACGCCGAGAAAGGCGAGGGAGACGCCGACGGCGGCTGCGTCCAGGCTGGTGCCGACGGCGGTGGCGACGAGGGCCAGCCGACCCCGGCTCCGCGGTGCGGCGGCGGCTGCGTCGGGCGATTCCCGTCGGGTCGCTTCCCAGATCATCTTGCCGCCGACCGCGCCCAGCAGGCCGAAGGCAATCCAGTGGTCAACCGACTGGACGAAACCGGCCGCGGTCAGGCCGAGGGCCCAGCCAATGACCGGCGTGACGGCCTCTATGGCCCCGAACACCAGCCCGGCCCGGACGGCCGCGGACAGGGTTGGGCGGTGAACAGCCCCGCGCCCGATCGCGGCGGCGAAGGCGTCGGCGGACAGGCTGAGGGATAGCAACAGAATGGTGATTGGGGACATGGGTCAGGGGCTCCACCGGATGCGTGACAGCACGCCCCGATTCGGCCGGTGCCGGACCGAAGGCGCGCTGGTCTCGCAAGGCGGATGATCCGCTGATCGCACCACGCGCCGCGAGGGCGCGAGTGTGTTGATACGATCCCGGCTGGGCGGTGCCGGCTGCTACTCCCCAACGCCGCGGCTTCTAGAGTTGACGGCGGTGAAGATCAAGCGTCACCGGTGCGCCTTAAATCCAGCGCGATCTGTGTTATAAGGCCCGCCTTCCCCGTTCTCGCAGGATCTAATGCCTTGAGCGTCACGCTCGATCTTTCGCGTGTCTCCACGCCCGCCACCCCCGTGCCCGTCACCCTGTCCGGGATGACGCGGACGGCCCTGCGCGAGGCCCTGATCGCCGCCGACATCTGCCCGCCCGAAAAGGCGAAGATGCGAGCCACACAGGTGTGGCGCTGGATCCATTTCTACGGGGTCACTGACTTCGCGGCGATGACCGACATCGCCAAGGACACACGGGCGAAACTGGCCGAGGTCTTCACCGTGGCCCGGCCCGAGATCGTCGAACGCCAGGTGTCCAAGGACGGCACCCGCAAATGGCTGATCCGCACCGCCCCGGGCATCGAGGTCGAGGCCGTCTACATTCCCGACGTCGGCCGGGCCGGGGCCCTGTGCGTCTCGTCCCAGGTCGGCTGCACCCTGAACTGCACCTTCTGCCATACGGGCACCCAGAAGCTGGTGCGCAACCTGACCGCGGCCGAGATCGTCGCCCAGGTCCAGGTCTGTCGCGACGATCTCGAGGAATGGCCGAAATTCGGCGAGGACGTCACCGACCAGGACGAGCGCCGGCTGTCGAACATCGTCTTTATGGGCATGGGCGAGCCGCTCTATAATCTCGACCATGTCGCCGACGCCATCGAGATCATTTCCGACGGCCAGGGCATCGCCCTGTCACGGCGACGGATCACCGTTTCAACCTCGGGCGTGGTGCCGCAGCTGGAGCCGCTGGGTACGCAAACCCAGGCCATGCTGGCGATCAGCCTGCACGCCACCAATGACGCCCTGCGTGACGTGCTGGTGCCCGTGAACAAGAAATATCCGCTGGACCAGCTTATGGCCGGCATCCGCGCCTATCCCGGCATCTCCAACGCCCGGCGGGTCACGTTCGAATATGTGATGCTGAAGGGCGTCAACGACAGTCCGGAGGAGGCGAGGGCGCTGGTGAAGTTGATCGAGGGCATCCCCGCCAAGGTCAATCTGATCCCGTTCAACCCGTGGCCCGGCACCGACTACGAGTGTTCGGACTGGAAGACGATCGAACGGTTCGCCGCCATCCTCAACAAGGCCGGATACGCCTCGCCGATCCGCACCCCGCGCGGGCGCGATATCCTCGCCGCCTGCGGTCAGCTGAAGTCCGAGAGCGAGAAGGTGCGGGCCTCGGCCCGACGCTTACCACCGGCCACTGTCGGAGCGGCGTGAGCGTTTTCACTTACTGGCTGAAACCCGGGGTCACGTTTCGTGACCGGGTGTGACCTTACAGGTCTTGCGGATTGGGGCCACAATCAGGCAAGTGTGTTTTGCTTTCGTTCGCCTGGATGATCATGGACCCGACCTCGCTTTCCAACGCTCTTTCCAGCCCGGAGGTCCAGGCGTTTGCCAGTGGCTTTCCGGTCATGGTCATGCATCTGGGACTGACGGTCGGCCTGCTGGTCGTGGGGGCGGCCGTCTATGCGGTACTGTCTCCCTGGAAGGAGATCGGCCTGATCCGCGAGGGCAATTCAGCCGCCGCCGTGGCCTTCGCCGGAATTCTGCTTGGTCTGGCCGTGCCGCTGGCCGTGTCCCTGTCCGTGTCGACCTCGTTGCGGGACATCGCCATCTGGGGTGTGGCGACCGTGATCCTGCAGCTGTTCGCCTTCCGCGTTATCGACACCCTGCTGACCGGCCTGCCCCAGCGTATTCGTGACGGCGAGGTTTCGGCGGCCGTGCTGCTGGTCGGTGCCAAGCTGTCGACCGCCCTGATCCTGGCCGCGGCCCTGACGGGCTGAGGCGGCCATGCATTTTCCTCGCCTGCCGGACTGGCTGATCTACGGAACGGTTCTGGCGGTGCTTGTCATGGCGTCCCTGGGCAGGCGTGAGAATGCGGATGCGCCGCCGGCCGTGCCGCCGCCCGATGATGTCGAGGTCGCCCTGCTGGGACCGGTGACACCGTTTGACCCCGCCGTGACGGTCAATGCCCCTGATGCGGCGTTCCAGCCGATGACGGGCACGGCCTTCTCGATTGCCGGCGACGGTCGCTGGGTCACGGCCCGCCATGTGGTCGAGGGCTGTCGCAAGCCGGCCCTGATCGTCGGTGGCGGCCGGGCCGTGGCGGCGGCAAAACGTCTGGCCCCGCGGGCTGATGTGGCGGTGTTGATCACCGAGGGCGGGCCGCCGGCCGTGCCGGTCGTCGTCGCGCCCTCGCTGCATCCGGGCCAACGCGCTTTCCATCCCGGCTTTCCCCAGGGGCGGGCGGGTGAGGTCACGACCCGGCTGTTGGGTCGCGAAACCCTGAAGGGGCAGAGGCGGGGCCGGCGCGATGAGGCTGTTCTGGCCTGGGCCGAGGTCGGTCGCACGGCGGGAATGGAAGGGACCCTGGCCGGGCTGTCCGGCGCGCCGGTGCTGGACCGTCAGGGACGCGCCCTGGGAGTCACCATCGCCGAAGCGCCGCGTCGGGGGCGTATCTACACCACGATCCCCGCCGCTTTCGGAGCCGCCGTGCGGGGGATGCAGGAGGCCGACGAATTGCCGCTGGGCGAGCCGGTCACGATCGACAACTACGGCCGCGTCGCCGATGCCATGCGCCGCGACCTTCGGGTGGCCCAGGTGGTGTGTCTGCCGGGGTGACCGTCACCCCCCGCCCGTCATGCGAGCGGGGGATGGAGTGTTTCAGCGCAGCGTCGCGTCGTCCAGGTTCAGGTCGGACAGGGGAATGACCTCGACGCCGGGATGTTTGGCCCTGAGCGCGTCGATGAATTGGGCCGCATCCCCGACGATCACCAGGCTGGCCTCATTGACCGGCAGGTGGCGGGCGAAGGCGGCCTCCAGCTGTTCCGGTGTGACGGCGCGGACCCGGCCCGCATAGGCGGCCAGTTCGCTCATCGGCAGGTCATAGAGGGCCAGGTTGGCGACCAGGCCGCCGAGACCATCGACTGTTTCCAGTGACCGGCCGAAGCCACCGATCAGGGTGGCCCGACGCGGGGCCAGGTCGGCCTCGGTGGCCGGGGTTTCACCCAGGCGGGCGATCTCGGCGAGGATCAGGTCCGACACCTCGACGGCGGCATCGTTGCGGGTCTGGGCCGAGGCGGTGAACACCCCGGCGTCCTGACGGGCCCCCAGTGACGATCCGGCCCCGTAGGACAGGCCGCGCTTGATGCGGATTTCCTGGTTGAGTCGTGACGAGAAGCCGCCGCCCAGCAGGGTGTTGCCCACGGTCAGCGGGAAATAGTCGGCATTGGTCCGAGACACGCCCCGGATGGCGGCCACGACGGCGGCCTGACCGGCCCCGGGCTGGTCAATGACGATGATGCGCGGGCTCAAGGCCGTGCCGGCGGGATGGGCGGCGGTGGTGGCGGTGTCGGCCGGGTTGCGCCAGTCGCCGAAAGCCTGCTGCGCCAGCACCCGGGCTTCGGCCGGAGTGATGCGGCCCGAGAAGACCAGGGTGGCGTCTGACGGCCGGTAGTGGGCCCGGTGGAAGGCGGCCACATCCTCACGATTGATGGTCGGGATGCTGTTGACCGTGCCGGCGGACGGGGCCCCATAGGGAGCCCCCCCGTAAATGACCCGCGCCACGGTCTGGGAGGCGATGGTGCCGGGCTGGCTCAGGGCCACGCGCAGGCCGTCCAGGGTCTGGGTCTGCTGACGTTCCAGCTCCTCATCGGCGAAGGCCGGGTTGCGGACCAGGTCGGCCATCAGGGCGACGGCCTGCGGAAAGACGTCGGCCGGGGCATTGGCATAGACGTTGGAGAAGTCGACGCCGGACCCGGCCCCGACCGTGGCCCCCAGCTGTTCGATCTCGGTGGCGATTTCGGGGGCCGATTTTTCGGCCGTGCCCTGGGTCAGCAGGGCGGCGGTCAGGGATGCGACCCCGGCCTTGCCCGCAGGATCCTCGGCCGAGCCGGCATCGAAGCTCAGTCGCGCCGAAACCAGCGGCAGGCCGTCGGTGGCGGCGACCAGGACACGCAGGCCATTCGACAGGCGGAAGTCCGAGACCAGCGGCGTGACCGGCGCGATCTCGGTCCCCGGCTGGGGCAGGGACAGCCGCTGGTCCGCTGGCAGCAGCGTCGCCGGCGTGCCGGCCGGGGCCAGGGACGCCAGGGTCACCGGGGCGTCGACATTCATGTTCTGCACCGAGGTCGGATGGTCGTCGTCGGTGGACAGATAGCGCATGGTGACGCTGCGGTTCTCGGTCAGATAGCGACGGGCCACGCGTTGCACATCGGTGACGGTGACCGCCTGGATATCGGCAATTTCACGGTCGGCCACAGTGGCATCGCCGGTCATGATCAGGACGTTGCCCAGGGTGGTGGCGCGGTCATCGACCGATTCCCGGCCGCGCAGGGCGTTGGCGACCAGCTCGTTCTTGGCCTCGGCCAGTTCTGCGGCGGTCACCGGCTCATCGCGCAGGCGGGCGATCTCGACCTTCAGGGCTGCGATCCCGACTTCGGGCGACTGGCCCTGGGTCATGATGGCATAGGCGGTCAGATTGCCGGCCTGCTGGGAAAAGTCGGGGTTGGAGCCGGCCTGGGCGGCGATCTGCTGTTCATAGACCAGTGACCGGTACAGGCGGCTGCTCTCGCCGGTGGAAAGGATGCCGTCCAGCACCGTCAGGGCGGCACGGTCATCGTTGCGATAGGCGACGGTCGGCCAGGCCATGACCACGGCGGGCAGCGGCACATTGGGGGCGTAGAAGGTCGCCTCGCGCGGACCGGTCGGTTCCGGTTCGATCACATTGTTGACCGGCATCGGCGTCGCGGGCCGTTTCAGCGGGCCGAAATACTGGTCGATCCAGGCGTTCATCTGCGCCGGGTTGAAATTCCCCGCGACGATCAGGATGGCGTTGTCGGGCCGGTAGTAGGTCTGGTGGAAGCGCAGCACGTCGTCGAGGGTCGCCGCGTCCAGCTCCTCGATCGAGCCGATGCCGGGGCGACGGTAGGGCGAGTCCTGATAGATGGTCTGGGGCGCGAACAGGCCGAACAGCCGCCCGTAGGGGCTAGCCAGGATGCGTTGGCGGTATTCTTCCTTTACCACGTCGCGTTCGGAATCGAAGGTCGGCTCATCGACGACGAGAGAGCCCATCCGTTCGGCCTCGGCGAACAGCATCCGCTGCAGATGATTGGCTGGAACGACCTCGTAATAGGCGGTCATGTCGTCGGCGGTGAAGGCGTTGTTGAAGCCGCCGACATCCTCGGTCAGCCGGTCAAAGGTCTCCGGCGGCAGGTTGCGCGTGGCCTTGAACATCAGGTGTTCGAACAGGTGGGCGAAGCCCGAGCGACCGGCCGGGTCATCTTTGGAGCCGACCCGGTACCAGACCTGGACCGTGACGTTCGAGGTGTTGGGGTCGAGGGCGGAATAGACTTCCAGCCCGTTGGCCAGGGTGCGCCGGGTGAAGCCCAGCGGCGGCACCTCGATACCGGCCGGGGTGGTGGTGGCGACGGGCGCGGCGGAGGCCGGGGCGGCGACCTCTAAGGCCCAGGCGGGGCTGGATGACAGCAGGGCGACCACGGCGGCGGTGGTGATCAGACGAAGTTTCATGCGCGAGATTCCCGGATGGCCCGGACAGGGGCTTTTCGCGACCCTATCAGGGCCGTGCGACCACGCACGTTACGGAGCTGTAATGTCGACCGGGGTCTAGCCGAACACCTCGACACCGATCTCGCCGTCGGCGGTCAGCCAGGCGCGTTTCATGCCCTGGCTGTTGAACGGATGGGCGATGCGGCCCTCGCGGTCCAGCGCGATCAGGCCGCCGTCGCCGCCCATTTCGCCGATTTCGGCGATCACCGCGCGGGTCGCCGCCTCGAGCGTGGCCCCGGCGGCCACGCGCCAGCTGACCTGGGCGCAGGCGGCGGTGCGGATGAAAT
This sequence comes from uncultured Brevundimonas sp., assembly GCF_963974615.1. Lineage (GTDB taxonomy): Bacteria > Pseudomonadota > Alphaproteobacteria > Caulobacterales > Caulobacteraceae > Brevundimonas. The sequence continues at coordinate 57,545 of NZ_CAXBDH010000006.1, read as the reverse complement.
ATTCGCCCTGGCCGGTGCCGGAGACGGCGACATGGCTGTCGGCCCAGGTGCCGGCGGCGGGAATCGGGGCGTCACCGACCCGGCCCGGCATCTTGCCGAAGACGCCGGCGGTCGAGGTGGCGGCGGCCAGGCGACCGGCGGAGTCGAGCACGCAGCAGCCGACCGTACCGTGGGACAGCGCCCCGGCCAGCACGTCAGGCGAGGTGCCCGGCGGATGATTGTCCTCGCCCTTGCCGGCATGGGTGAACCAGGCGGCCTCGTCGTTGATCGTCTCCAGCCCCTGGTCATGGGCGAACAGGGCAGCACCCTCGCCGGCGAGCATGACGTGCGGCGTATGATCCATCACCGCCCGGGCGGCGCGGATCGGGTTACGAAACCCCTGCAGGGCGGCTACGGCCCCGGCCTTGCGCGTGGCCCCGTCCATCAGGCTGGCGTCCAGTTCATAGGCCCCGGCCAGATTGGGGGAGGCTCCGCGACCGGCCACATACAGTCCGGCGTCCTCGAGCATCACCGTGGCCTCGACCGCCACGTCGATCGCGGACGCACCGGCATCCAGCCGCGCCTTCATGGCCTCGACCACCGCGCGCATATTCTCGACTTCACGATCATAGTTGCGCTCGGGCCGGGCTCCGGCACCACCGTGCAGAATGAGGGCGTGGCGGGTCATGACTGGCTCTTCCCTGGTGCGGCGGCGACCGCTAGCGTCGTATTTCGCATCTTGCCTCTCCGCCGCGCGTACTGTGATCCTGACCCGTCCATGCGCGTGATCCGGCGGTGTGCGCAAGCTCCGGAGCCCTCTGGTGTCGTCCAATATCGGCGATTCCAGGTCTTCCGATTTGACCCACGACCCAGGAACCCCTCCATGCGCGCAGTGCTCTCCAAGATCCCCGGCGGCCCCGAAACCCTGGTGGTAGAGGATATCCCGGCCCCGACCCCGATGAAGGGGGAGGTGATGATCGAGGTGAAGGCGGTGGGGATCAATTTCCCCGACACCCTGATCATTGAGGACCGCTACCAGTTCAAGCCGCAGCGACCCTTCGCGCCGGGCGGCGAGGTCGCCGGCGTGGTCGTGGGGGTCGGTGACGGGGTCAAACATGTTCGCGAGGGCGACCGGGTCATCGCCGTGCCGGGCTGGGGCGGGCTGGTCGAGTATCTGACCGTGCCGGCGGCTGCGGTGGTTCCCATGCCCGACGGCATGGATTTCGAAACCGCCGCGGCCCTGATCATGACCTATGGCACCAGCTATTATGCGCTGAAGGACCGGGCCGGATTGCAGGCGGGTGAGACCCTGCTGGTGCTGGGGGCGGCAGGTGGCGTCGGGGCCGCGGCGGTCGAGCTGGGCAAGGTCATGGGCGCGCGCGTCGTGGCGGCGGCCTCGACCGCTGAAAAGGTCGAATTCGCCCGGGACCTGGGGGCGGATGACGGGCTTGTCTATCCGTCCGGCAAGATGGACCGGGATGTGCAGAAGGACCTGTCGGGCGGATTCAAACGGGCCACCGGTGGCGACGGTGCCGATGTGATCTATGATCCGGTCGGCGGCGACTATGCCGAACCGGCGCTGCGGGCCATGGCCTGGAACGGACGCTATCTGGTGGTCGGTTTTCCGGCCGGTATTCCCGCCCTACCGTTGAACCTGACCCTGTTGAAGTCGGTCTCGGTCATCGGCGTGTTCTGGGGCGCAGCCGTGATGCGCGACCCAGCAGCTCATGTCGCCAACATGGGCGACCTGATGCGGTTCTGGAGTGAAGGCCGGATCAAGCCGCGGGTCAGCCGGACCTTCCCGCTGGAACGGGCGCATGAGGCCATTCAGGCCTTGGGTGACCGCAGCGTTCTGGGCAAGGTGGTGGTGAGGGTCGGGTCGTGACTCCGGGGGGCAGGCTCAGTTCGACTTGAGCCGCTCCAGTGCCGCCTTCGCCGCGTCGAGGTGACGACGTTTGATATTGGCACCCAGCATGGCGATCACGGCCGTGATTACGGCGGCATCGTCGGTGAACCCGATACCGGCGAAGACGTCGGGGATCGCATCAATCGGCATCACGAAATAGGCCAGCGCCCCAAGCATCAGCCCCTTGGCCGCCGCCGGCGTCTCCGGGTCGCGAGCCGCGAACCAGACGCTCAGCGCCTGGCCGGCGAACGGGATGCGGGCGGCGGTGCGCCGGATCTTGGGCCAGAAGCCGCGCGAGACCCGCGTCTCATTGACGCGCTGGACCGAGGGCACGAGCGCCCTCGCCGGGTCGAGCGCGTCCCTGGGATGGGTGGGTTTGGCATTGTCGGTCATGGCGGCTAAAGCCCGGCGATACGAATTCGTTCACTCCAATATAGGGGCTCCGGCCATGAAACTCGACGGTTCGATCGCAGCGGTGGTGACGGGTGGGGCTTCGGGCCTGGGCGAGGGCACGGCCCGGGCCATCGCCGCCACGGGCGCGAAGGTCGCCCTGTTCGACCTCAATGAGGAAAAGGGTGAGGCCATCGCCAGCGAAATCGGCGGTGTCTTCTGCAAGGTGGATGTCACGTCGGATGAGGATGTGGCCGCCGCCTTTGCCAAGGCCCGTGCCGCTCACGGTCAGGAGCGGCTGACCGTCAACTGCGCCGGTATCGCCATCGGCCAGAAGACCGTCTCGCGCAAACGCGACACCGGCGAGATCCGCGCCCATGATATGGCCGCCTTCGAGCGGACCGTGCGCATCAATCTGTTCGGCACATTCCGGGTACTGAGCCAGTCGGCAGCCGGCATGATGACGCTGGAGCCCATGGCCGACGGTGAGCGGGGCCTGGTCGTCAATACGGCCTCGGTCGCGGCACAGGACGGCCAGATCGGCCAGGCGGCCTATGCCGCCTCGAAGGGCGGCGTCTATGCCATGACCTTGCCGGTCGCCCGCGACCTGGCCCAGGAAGGCATCCGGGTGAACACCATCCTGCCCGGCATCATGTGGACGCCGATGATGGCCGGTATGGACCAGAAGGTTCAGGATGCCCTGGCTGCCGCCATTCCCTTCCCCAGCCGTCTCGGCACGCCCGCCGACTATGCGTCGCTGGTGCTGGAGCTGGTGCGCAATGTCTATATCAACGGTGAGTGCATTCGTCTGGACGGGGCGATCCGGCTGGCCCCGCGCTGATCGCCCCGAGGCGATCAGCGCCTCCTTTTGGCGCTACGGTCGCGACGCGGTCGCTCCCAACCTGAGCGCATGCGCGAAGCGCTAGGCCGTGTCGGGTCGAGAAGGCGGAGCCTTCTGACCACGGCGAAACGAATAATGGCCGTGTCGGGTCGAGAAGGCGGAGCCTTCTGATCGCGGCGAAAGGAAAAAGGGACTTGCGAGGGGGCGGGGGTGTCCGCTATACGCCCGCCTCTCGACGAGACGGATTGCCCGTGCAGGGCCCGTCGCGGAGTGCGGGCGTAGCTCAGTGGTAGAGCACAACCTTGCCAAGGTTGGGGTCGAGAGTTCGAATCTCTTCGCCCGCTCCAGTCGAGACCTTACCTGTTTGGGGCGCTGGTGCTCGCGACGCGGTCGCTCGCGGCTTGAGCGCGGCCACCCCATGGGCGGTTTGAGTTTGCCAGGGTTTGGGCCGTTCGGTCGTGTTTTGCGGTCCTCGGACAGAATGTCATGATCGCGCGATAGTCGGGCGGGCGCGTGTCCAATATGGCGACTCGCCCTTCGGGCGCGTAACAACCCCGCGGTTCGTCTTTTGCAGACCATCGACGGCAGGGCGCGCAAGGCGCCAATTTGGGACGGATCGCGCATGTTCATGGAAGGCGAGGTCAACTGGGTACTGGTTCTGGGTGCGGTTTCCGCCCTGATGACCGTGGTCGCCCTGGTTGCGCTGTTTTTCGCCCTGACCCACCGCGTCCGGCACGTCAGCACCAGCGATCAGCTGGATATGGTGCAGAAGGCCGCCGATATTGCCGACCGGCGGCTGCTTGAAACCCTGCACGCCATCCCGGTTGCCCTGGTTGAAACGGACCGGGCGGGGAAGTTCGTCTTCGCCAACCGGGCCGCCCACCAGCTGCTGGGTCGCCGCGACGCCGAATTGATCGGCCTGCGGTTTCATTCCGCGACCTGGGGGATCACCTATCCTGACGGCCGCCCGATTCCGCCCGACCTGCTGCCCAGCGCCCGGGCCCTGCGTGGCCAGACGGTCAAGGGCTTTCAGCACCTGTTGGCCAATCCGGCGACCCGTCGCAAGATGCTGGTGTCGGTTACCGCCATGCCGATCGAGGACGCTCGTGGAAACGTCACCGGCTCGATCGCCGCCCTGGTCGAGACCGAAAGCCTGACCACGCCGGAAACAATCGTACCCGATCCGGTCAACCCCGCTGCTGTCGCCACCACGACGGGGGAGCTGACCCGTCGCGTGTTCGAGGCGGCTGCCAGCGCCCTGGTGGTGGTCGATGCGGATGGCGCGGTCCGGGAAGCCAATCACACAGCCCTGGCTGTGCTGGGTCGGGCCGATGATGTCGCCGGATCCGATTTCGCCAGCCTGTTTCTGACCGAGGACGAGCAGGGGGCCGGGCGACAGGCGCTTCATGCGGCCCTGACGGTACCGGCGGGCGAGGCGGAGCCGTTTGTATCTCGGGCGGGCTCTGACCAGGCGATCCGCTGGGCCTTGCTGCCGCTTGCCGATGACGAGGGGCGCATTGACGCCCTGTTGCTGGCAGGTGAACGGGCCGGTCCGGAAGCGCCGGTGATCGAGGTCGTCACTGACGGACCCGATGTGGTGGCCGAGCGCGAGGCGACGCTGATTGCCGACGTCGAGGCCGCGCGACAGGAGGTCGAACTGGCCCGCGCCGAGGCCGAATCCGCCCGCGCCGCAGCCCTGAAAACCGAGCAGGACGCGCGAACGGAGATGGAGGGTGTCCGCCGGATGGAAAGTGTCGGCCGGCTGACCGGCGGCGTGGCCCATGATTTCAACGCCCTGCTGGGGGTGATGACCGGCGCGCTGGATATGATGCTGCATCAGGCTGACGACCCGTCCCGGGTCCGGCGTCTGGGCGAGGCAGCTTTGGCCGCAGGCCGCAAAGGCGAATTGCTGACCCGCCGGCTGACCGCCTTCTCCCAGGGCGACGATTCCCCGGTGTTGCAGGTCCTTGATGCCGGCGTTTTGCTCAAGGCGATGGAGGGGCGGCTCAGGGATATGGCCGGTCCGGGTATCGACCTGATGATCGAGGGACCGTCAGGTGATGCGCCGGTCCGTCTCGATCCCGTCGCGTTCGACGGAGCCGTCCGGGCCCTGCTGACCAATGCGGTCGAGGCTGTCGAGGGGCAGGGATCTATCGCTGTCAGGCTGGAGGCCATGATGGAGGGAGGCCTGCGGCTCAGCGTGCGCGACTCCGGTCCTGGCATGGATCGCGATCTGGCGGCGCGTGCGCTCGAGCCCTTTTTCACCACCCGCCCCGGCTCGGCCGGTCTGGGTCTGTCCCAGGCCTATGCCTTCGCGCGCCAGTCCAGTGGGGTGCTGTCGATCGACAGCCGTCCCGGTGACGGGGCCGAGGTGGCCATCTCCCTGCCCAGCGCAGCCTGACCGGTTCCGGCCCTTTCCCGGCCTGTAAACAGTGGTTAGGCTTGGTCCCGAAGCGGGAGGTCCGACCATGAAGATGCTGCGTTTCGTTCTCGTTCTGACGGTCATTGCCTATGCCGGATGGTTGGCTTGGCCGTTTATTTCGCCCTTCCTCGATGGCGGGTCTCCGAACATCGCCGTCGTGCGCGCCGGGGCCGACGGCCTCGCGGGCATGCCCGCTGCGGCCCTGTGGGTCGGGGCTGTCGCCCTGTATCTGATTTCGGCCCTGATGCTGGGGGCGGGTAACCCCCGGGCGGCGATAGCCTATTTCCTCGGCTTCATCGCCGATGCGGTCCTGCGTCTGGCCATGGATCACGGGAGCGGTGGTGATATCGCCGCCCGCTCCAGCGAGGTTCTGGCTCCGGCTGTGACCGGCCTGACCCTGGATCCTGTTTGGCCGATCCTGACCGGACTGCTGTTGATCGGCGTCCTGGTCATCGTCACCAGCCGTCGGCGGCGACGCAACCGCATTCCGGGTCAACTGGCGATCTGAACCGTTCAGGCCCGGCAAGGCCCCCTCCCCTGTTCGGGCCCGGGGTGCACACCTATATCGGACGAGGCGGTTGACCCCGGCGGGGTGAACGCTAGTTTCCGCGCGCTCCCCCCGCGCCCGTTCGAGACCCAGAGGATTTTATGGCTGAAGCCGTTCGCTACGACGTTGTCATCATCGGTGGCGGACCGGGTGGCTACAATGCCGCGATCCGGGCGGGGCAGCTGGGCCTGAAGGCGGCCTGCATCGAAATGCGCGACACGCTCGGCGGCACCTGCCTCAATGTCGGCTGTATGCCGTCCAAGGCCCTGCTGCACGCGTCGGAACTGTTCGAGGCCGCGGGTACGGAATTCGCCACCCTGGGCATCGAGGTCAGCCCGAAGCTGAATCTGGCCCAGATGATGAAACAGAAGGCCGAAAGCGTGGAGGCCCTGACCAAGGGCATCGAATTTCTGTTCAAGAAGAACAAGGTCGACTGGGTTCGTGGCCGCGGCCGTATCACCGGTCCGGGTCAGGTCGAGGTCACGGCCGCCGACGGTACGACCTCGATCGTGTCGGCGAAGAACATCGTCATCGCCACCGGGTCAGAGCCGACGCCCCTGCCGGGCGTGGATTTCGAGCCGGGCAAGGTCATCGACTCCACCGGGGGACTGTCCCTGTCGTCCGTGCCCAAACATCTGATCGTGGTCGGGGCCGGGATCATAGGTCTGGAGCTGGGCTCGGTCTGGCGTCGTCTCGGGGCCCAGGTGACGGTGGTCGAATACTTGCCGCGCATCAGCCCCGGCATGGACAGTGATCTGGCCACCGCCTTTCAGCGCGTGCTGACCAAACAGGGCATGACCTTCAAGCTGGGGTCAAAGGTTACGGCGGCGAAATCCGGCAAGGACGGCGTCGAACTGACCGTCGAGCCCGCTGCCGGCGGTCCGGCGGAGACGCTGAAGGGTGACGTGGTTCTGGTCGCCATCGGGCGTCGTCCGTACACGGAGGGCCTCGGCCTCGAGACGGTCGGTGTCGAGCCCGACAAGCGCGGCGTGATCGGCAACGATCATTTCCGCACCGGCAAGGACGGGGTCTGGGTCATCGGCGACGTCACCACCGGTCCGATGCTGGCGCACAAGGCCGAGGAAGACGCGGTCGCGGTCATCGAATTGATCGCCGGCAAGGCCGGGCACGTCGACTACAATCTGGTGCCGAGCGTGGTCTATACCAGCCCCGAAGTGGCCTGGGTCGGTCAGACCGAGGATCAGCTCAAGGCCGCCGGTGTGGCCTACAAGGTCGGAAAATTCCCCTTCGCCGCCAACAGTCGCGCCAAGATCAATCATGAGACCGATGGCTATGCCAAGGTGCTGGCCGACGCGACCACCGACCGGATTCTGGGCGTCCACATTCTCGGCCCCCAGGCCGGTGAGATGATCGGCGAGGCCTGTATCGCCATGGCTTTCGGCGGAGCCTCCGAAGACATCGCCCGGACCTGCCACGCGCACCCGACCCGGTCCGAGGCCGTCAAACAGGCGGCCATGGGTGTCGAGAACTGGACCATGCAGGCCTAAAGCGTCCTGGGAGTTCTGACCGGGTCCGTCACAGGCGACGTTGACCTAGCCGTTCGGCAAATCGAGGGGACGGGTTGATTGGCGACGCAATCCGCGCAGCGAGACCCGGTTGTTCGGGAAGTCCAGCGTCACCAGACGGAAGCGGCTCAGCAGGTCGGCCCCGATCAGCAGCGCCGGCCGGTCCGCCAGCCCGAGCGTCTCGAAAACATGAAGGTCGGCGAACAGCAGGGGCGTCACCCCCAGTCGTGACCCGCCCAGCCGCAGTTCCTGGACCAGCCCCAGTTCGGCCAGCACGCGTTGGCCGGTGACGCTGTAGACCGGTACAGGCCGGGTCTGAAGCCGTCGGTCCGGTCGTCGCGCTCCGATCGCTTGCCGCAGGGCGAGATTGCCGATCGAATACTGTGCGCCGCTGTCGATGAAGGAGTCGACGCGCTGACCGTCGACCTCGGTCTGGGTCAGGATCATCTGGCCATAGCGTCCGCGCACCGAGCGGGTGGTCAGCCGCGTCAGGCGTGAGCCGGTATCGGCATCGCCGCCCATGACCACGCGAACGCCGCGCAAGCTCAGATCTGCGGTTTGCCGGACTACATCGAAGCTCAGGCGGAACCGGTCGAGCACATCGAGCCCCAGCAGGCCGTCAGCGGCCAGGTGGGCGCGCGGCAACACCGGACAGCGCAGGTCATGGAAGCCGAAACCGCCGATCGCCAGCCGTTCCACCTCGACACTCGGCGTCAGGGTGGCTGACGCGATGCCATGCACCAGCAGGGGCGCGCGTGCAGGCAAACCGAGCTGTTCGGCGACTGTATCGGCGACGGCCGTGCTTCCAGCCCCGGTGTCGATGACAAAGGAAAAGGGGCCCTGGTTGTTCAGGGTGACAGCTGCTCCGACCCGGGTGAACAGATTGGACAGCAGCCGGATCTGCGGGGGCCCGGACGGTGCCTCCGGCTCCTGTGCTGCAGTCTGTCCTCCCCAACCGGCCGTAACGGCACAGAGGCCGGCGATAACCGCACGACGATCATGGTCTGGACCCGGGTTCAGCGTGGCCTCCACGATGACTGTGAAGCCACTTTAGGCCGGCTTCGTCCTTGCGGCCAGTTGACGTCTGTCAGCCCTTCGGATGGGCTGCGGAGTAGGCGCTCAACAAATGGGCGGCGTCGACGGCGGTGTATTTCTGGGTCGTCGACAGGCTGGCGTGGCCCAGCAGCTCCTGGATCACGCGCAGATCGGTGCCGGCCCCGAGCAGGTGGGTGGCGAAGCTGTGACGCAGGGCGTGGGGCGTGGCACTGGCGGGCAGGCCCAGTCGCCCCCGCAGGCGCTGCATCGTCGCCTGCAGGTGGCGGGGGCTTAGCGGGCCGCCGCGTCGGGCCCGGAACAGGGCGTCGGCCGGCTGCAGCGGGAAGGGCAGCAGGGCCAGATAGGTGTCCACGGCGATGTGCACGACGGGCAGGACCGGGACCATCCGGGTCTTGCCACCCTTGCCGGTGATGCGCAGGGCTTCGGCCAGCGGGGCATCGGCGCGGGTCAGGGACAGGGCCTCGGAGATGCGTAGCCCGCAGCCGTACAGCAGGGTCAGGACCGCCTGGTCGCGCGCGGCTTCCCACGGGGGCAGATCGGGATCGTCGCCGGGCTCGTTCAGCAGGCTTCTGGCCTGATCCTCATTGACGGGACGGGGCAGCGAGGGGTTGACCCGCGGGCCTCTCACCAGGGCCAGCTGCGGGGCCGGTGTGCCCAGTCGCCGGTCGAGGAAGCCGTGGAAGGTCCGGATCGCTGACAGGGTCTGGCTCAGCGACCGGGCATTCAGTGGCCGGTCCCCCCCGCGCCGCGCCGCCAGATGGGCGCGCACCTCGGCGGCGCTGACCGTGCCCAGGCTGGCAAGGCGGATGGGTTCGCCACGGTGGTGTTCGAGAAAAGTCAGATAGTGCCGGCCGATATGACCGTAGGCCTCCAGTGTCCGGGGCGACAGTCGCCGCTCATGGGCAAGGTGCTCCAGCCAGGCCGAGAGGGCCCCGGCGGCAGTCAGTTGAGGATCGGCCATCGTTCCGCCGTGCGTTCGACGACCCGGGCGATGAAGGCGACCAGCTCGCAGCCCATCTCCGGTGTGAAACCGTCGTCCTCGGCCGAACCGAAGGCGCACAGGGCCGGTCGGGTCGGGGTGCCTGTGCCGGGGAATTGTGGGGACATGCGAATCAGGGCGACCGAACGCACCTCGTTTGCAGCCGAGGCGAACAGGTCCAGGCCGTCGAAATTGGCTCCCAGCCACGCCAGGCCGTGCTCGCCCAGCAACCCGTCGACGCCGCCGCTGTCGAGGCCGCGCCAGCCGAACGGAATCCCGCCGGGCTTTTCCAGGGCGATGACGGCCCCGGCCAGACCGAACCGGCCCTGGGCCACGGCGTCGAGCCGGCGCGCGAGGTCCGACGGGTTGCGGGCCTCCAACAGGTCGAGCGCGGCGACATGGGTCTGGGTCTGGGCGGCGAAATTGGCCCGGGCCACGGCCTCGATACGTTTGCGGGCGTCGGCCTCGCGCTCGGCGGCGGCCTCCAGCCGCGTCAGGGCGGCGCGGCCGAACTCGACCACATTGCGACCGTGCGGCTTCAGGCCGATCTCTTCCAGCAGGGAGCGGTCGTCGAGCAGGATCTGCGGGTTGGCCTGCAGCCATGCCCGGATTTCGGGCCAGTGCGGGCCGTCGGTGCCGGTGGAAAGATCGGGTGAACCGTTCAACAAGATCTCTCCCGGGACCCCCGTCAGGGGCGAGGCTACAGAATCGACTGACCGGTTTTGCCCCAGTCCGCCAGGAAGGCATCAAGACCCTTGTCGGTTAACGGGTGCTTGATCAGGGCCTTGAAGGTGTCGGCGGGCAGGGTGGCGGCGTCGGCCCCGGCCAGGGCAGCGGCCGTGACCTGCTCGGGGTTGCGCAGCGAGGCGGCGAGAATTTCTGTGTCGAAGTCGTGAATGTCGAACACGGCGCGAATTTCGTCCAGCAGACCGATCCCGTCGGCTCCCACATCCTCCATCCGGCCCACGAACGGCGAGACGAAGGTCGCCCCGGCCTTGGCCGCCAGCATGGCCTGGGCGGCCGAGAAACACAGGGTGACGTTGGTTTTTATGCCCTTGTCGGCAAAGACCCGCGTGGCGCGTAGACCGTCCCAGGTCAGGGGCAGCTTCACCACCACGTTTTTGGCGATGGCGGCCAGTTTGTCGCCTTCGCGGACCATGGTCTCGAAATCGGTCGCCACGGCCTCGGCCGAGATCGGCCCCTCGACGAGAGCGCAAATCTCGGCGATGACCTCGGCGATGTTGCGACCGGATTTGGCGATCAGTGACGGATTGGTGGTGACGCCGTCCACCATGCCCGTGGGGACCATGTCCTTGATGACGGTGACGTCGGCTGTATCGAGAAAGAGTTTCATGTCGCTGGTTCTAGCCGAGGAGCGCAGACTGTGAAAGTCGCCTCGGTGCTCATTCCCCTGCCGGTGGCCGAAGCCTTCGATTACGAGGTTCCGGAGGGTCTGACGGTCGAGCGCGGTGATCAGGTCACGGTGCCCCTGGGGCCGCGGTTGCTGCGGGGGGTCGTCGCCGAGGTGCGTGAGACTACCGGCTCGAACCGGCGGCTCAAGGCGGTGCTGGCGGTGCTGGATGATCCGCGCCTGCCGCCCCGGACCGTCGATTTCGTCGAATGGGCTGCGCGCTGGACCCTGAGCCCGCCGGGCGAGATGGCTGCGGCCGCCCTGAAGGGGCTGCGCGCGCCGCGGCCGCGGCCCGAGCGTCGGGTGCGGCGGGTCGAGGGCCGTGTCCCGGCCCGGGTTACGCCGGCGCGGACGGCTGTACTGGAGGCGCTGGGCAGCAAGACACTGTCGGCCGCCGATCTGGCCCGGACCGCCGGTGTCTCGGCCGGTGTGGTCAGAGGGTTGATGGACGAGGGCGTGCTTGAGGGAATCGAGATTTCGGCCGAGGCAACCTTCGCCGCCCCGGACCCCGACCATGCCCCGGCGACCCTGAATCCGGACCAGATCGCCGCGGCCGGGGCCATCGCCGCGGCCACGGCCCGGGGCGGGTTCGAGCCCTTCCTGCTGGACGGGGTCACTGGCTCGGGCAAGACCGAGGCCTATCTGGAGGCGGTCGCCCGAACCCTGGGGCGCGACCCGGCGGCGCAGGTGCTGATCCTGCTGCCCGAGATCGCCCTGACCCAGGATTTGATCGCGCGGATCACCGCTCGCTTCGGCACGGCCCCGGCCGAATGGCATTCGGGCGTGGCCCCGCCGCGTCGGCGACGGGTGTGGGAGGCGGTGGCCGCCGGACGCTGTCATATCGTCGTGGGCGCGCGCTCGGCCCTGTTCCTGCCGTTCCCGAACCTGAAGCTGATCGTCATCGACGAGGAGCACGACGGTTCGTTCAAACAGGAAGACGGTCTGGTCTATCACGGTCGCGACCTGGCCGTGGCCCGGGCCCGGATCGAGGGGGCGACGGTCGTCATGGCTTCGGCCACCCCGTCGCTGGAAACCCTGTGGAACGCGCACGGCGGGCGTTACGGCTGGCTCAGGCTGGCGACCCGGCACGGTGCGGCGGTCTTGCCGGATATCGCCCTGCTGGATCTGCGCCAGACGCCGCCCGATCCCCAGACCTGGCTGTCGCAGCCGCTGCGCGAGGCGATCGGCGAGACCTTCGCCCGGGGCGAACAAACCCTGCTGTTCCTCAATCGTCGCGGCTATGCACCGGTCGTGCTGTGCCGGGCCTGCGGCCACAGGCTGACGGCCCCCGACACGGACAGCTGGCTGGTCGAGCACCGCTATACCGGCCGGCTGGTCTGTCACCTGACCGGTTTCACCATGGCCCGGCCCAAGGCCTGTCCGTCGTGCGGGGCGCTCGACTCCCTGGTCGCGGTCGGCCCCGGGGTCGAACGGGTCGAGGAAGAAGTGCGCGCCCTGTTCCCCGAAGCCCGCACCGCCGTGTTCAGCTCGGACACCGTACCCGATGCGAAATCGGCGCGGGCCCTGATCCAGAGCATGGTCGCCGGCGAGATCGACATCCTGGTGGCCACCCAGGCCGCGGCCAAGGGCCACAACTTCCCCAACCTGACCCTCGTCGGGGTGGTCGATGCCGACCTCGGCCTGCGTGGCGGCGACCTGCGCGCGGCCGAACGCACCTTCCAGCTGCTGACCCAGGCCACGGGCCGGGCCGGCCGGGCCGAACGCCCCGGTCGCGCCCTGTTGCAGACCTGGACGCCCGACCATCCGGTGCTTCAGGCTTTGGCGGTCGGCGACCGGGACGGTTTCGTCGCCGCCGAACTGGCCGAGCGCGAGGCGGCGGCCCTGCCACCCTACGGCCGGCTGGCGGCACTGATCCTGTCGGGTGAGAACGCCGTGGCGGTGGAGGCCACGGCCCAGGCCCTGGCCCAGGCCATTCCCAATGCTGAACGGCTCGAGGTCTATGGTCCCGCCGATGCGCCACTGGGCCTGATCCGCGGGCGGCGACGCAAGCGGCTGCTGGTGCGGGCCGATCGCGATGTCGACCTGCAGGGCTTCCTCCGGGCCTGGCTGGCACGGGTCAAGGTGCCGGGCTCGGTGCGACTGACCGTCGACGTGGACCCCTACAGCTTTCTTTAGGGTGCTATCGCTCCTTCTAGGGCGCTATCGCTCACCGCGCGGCGGCTCGCTGCTTGAGCGCAGGCCGCGTCGGGTCGAGAAGGCGGAGCCTTCTGACCGCGGCCACAAGAGAAAGCGTTAGCGTCGCCTTCCGACGCTAGTGCGGCCCCGTTAGCCGGATCTCGAACAGGGTCGGCCAGTTCTTGCCGGTGACGAACAGGCGGCGTCCCTCCGGGTCCCAGGCGATGCCGTTCAGGACCGCGTCGGTCGGGTCCAGTCCGCTGCGGTCGGGCATCAACCCGGTCAGGTCGACGACGCTGGTGATTACACCGGTCGCCGGGTCAATGCGGGCGATGAAATCGGTCTGCCAAAGATTGGCGAAGACCTCACCGTCGATCCATTCCAGCTCATTGAGACGGGGGACCGGCCGGCCCCGCAGGGTGACGGGAACGCGGCCGGTTTCGGCCAGGGTGTCGGGGTCGAGAAAGCGCAGCGTCGCGGTACCGTCCGACATTATCAGTCGCGTCGCGTCATGGGTCAGGCCCCAGCCTTCGCCTGGATAGGCGTATTCGCCTTCAGGCTCGAGCGTGTCGCCGTTCCAGGCGAAGGCCTTGCCGCTTTTCCAGGTCAGGGTCAGTACGCGGTCGCCGAAGTCGGTCAGGCCTTCGCCGAAATAGGCCTCGTCCAGGGTCCGCTGCTGCAGGACGACGCCGTCCTCGAGCCGGACCCGGCGTACCGTCGACGGGTGTCGGCCGGTGCTTTCAAGCAATTCGCCGTTACGGAACACCAGTCCCTGGGTAAAGGCGGCAGGGTCGTGGGGATAGACGTGCACGATCTCGAAGCCATAGACCGGGATGTCCGCGCCCTGCGTCGTCGGCGGAGCCGGTGTTTGCGCCGCCGCGACCGGGGCCGACAGCAACAGGGCCAGCAGGAGCGCCGCGCGTCGCACGGTCACACGCCCGGCCCGGCAGTCTCGCGCCGGTTCAGGGTCTCCTGATGCGCGTCGTGCGCCGCCTGTTTCTTTGCGGCGGAGTGGCGACCCATCATGTTCAGCCCCTCGACCAGGCCCGAGAAGGCCATGGCGGTGTAGATATAGCCCTTGGGCACATGCACGCCGAAGCCGTCGGCGATCAGCACCATGCCGATCATCAGCAGGAAACCCAGCGCCAGCATCACCACGGTCGGGTTCTTCTCGATGAAATTGGCCAGCGGGTTTGAGGCCAGCAACATCACGGTGACGGCGACGATCACGGCCACCATCATGATCGGCACATGATCGGTCATGCCCACGGCGGTCAGGATGGAATCGACCGAAAAGACCAGGTCCAGCAGGATGATCTGGACGATCGCCGCCCCGGCGTTGGCGATCACGGCGTTCTTGGCGTCCAGAATGTCATGGTTCGGGGTCGGGTCGACCGCGTGGTGGATTTCCTTGGTCGCCTTCCACAGCAGGAACAGGCCGCCGGCGATCAGGATCAGGTCGCGCCAGCTGAAGGCGGTTTCGAACAGGGGGGCACCGTGTTCGATGGGCCCCGTCAGGCCGAGGTCGAAGACCGGCTGGGTCAGGGCGACGATGACGCCGATCACCGACAGCAGGGCCAGGCGCATGATCAGGGCCAGACCGATACCGATGCGCCGCACCCGGGCGCGGTCCTTTTCAGGCAATTTGTTCGACAGGATCGAGATGAAGACCAGATTGTCGATCCCCAGCACCACCTCCATGACGATCAGGGTGGCCAGGGCCAACCAGGCGGTCGGGTCGGTGAACAGGGGCGTGATGCTGTCGAACATGAAGGGGATTCCGGATCAGATGATCTGTGCGTCTGGTAACGGCAGGGCGACCCGCCATCAAGCGACAGGAACGTCGCCCCCCTGACCGTCCGGTACCTCGCTGACCAGAGAGCCCGGCCCCCCGCCGGCGAGGACGGCCGTCCGCACCGCGGCATGGCTGGCCGCGCTCTGGGCCTCGACATAGATGCGACCGGCCTGGGGATAGGCGGCGCGGATGCGGTGCTCCAGCCGGGCGACGGTATTTTCGACCTGCGCCGCAGTCAGGGCATCGTCGAAATCGAGACTGAGCACGACGAGAATTTCATTGGGCCCGAAATGCATGGTCTTGGCGTCGTTGAGGCCGACCACGCCGGGTTCGGCGCGGGCGATGGCGGCGATCCCCTCGCGGGTGTCGGGGTCGGCGGCCTCGCCGGTCAGCAGACTCTGGCTCTCGTAAGCCAGGAAGCCCGCCGTCAGCGCCAGGATGATGCCGATCACTACCGAGGCCACGCCGTCCAGAACCGGCAGCCCGAACCACTGGCTGGCCGCGACCCCGATCAGGGCGACGATCAGACCGGCCAGTGCGGCCGTATCCTCGAACAGGATGGTGAAGACCGTCGGGTCCTTGCTGCTCCGGACGGTTGAGAAGAACGGTCGCCCGGCCCGCTCCCGGTTGAAAGCCCTCAGGGCCACGTACCAGGACGCTCCCTCGAACAGCACCGCCAGGCTCAGCACCAGATAGTTGACCCAGGGGCTTTCGATCGCCTCGGGCGCACGAATCCGCTCGATCCCGTGCACGATCGAAATCACCGCCCCGACCCCGAAAATCAGCACGGCGACCACGAAGGTATAGAAATAGAGCTGCAGGCCATGGCCGAACGGGTGGCTCGGCGTGGAGGGACGGGCGGCGCGCTTCAGCCCGATCAACAGAATAATCTGGTTGCCGGTGTCGACTGCGGAGTGGATCGCCTCGCTCATCATTGCAGCGCTGCCGGTGAACAGGGCGGCCGCCAGCTTGGTGATCGCGATGGCGCTGTTGCCGGCAAGGGCGGCGAAGATGACATTTTTGGACGTGGAGGCCGCCATGGTGAGAATTCGATCCCGTGAAATGAAGCGGTGGTCGTTCGGAGCGCAGGGACGACTGTATCGTTCCGTTCGCGTCGGTTGCGAGCGGGAAAAGCCCATGCTATCAGGCGCCCGGCTTCCAGGGGGCGTTTCTCGCGAAACGTCCCTAGGCGTGCTTTCCTAAGCATTTCAAGCCTTTGGCTGGCGCGGGTTCCGTGGCCGGTCGCGACCCGAACGCTTCGATCTACGCTTTATCCATTGGCGGACCTTATAAGTGGCTGACGAATTCAGGACGACCGAAGTCGGCGAGCGCTATGCACGGGCGCTGTTCGACCTTGCCGGCGAGACCGGGTGTCTGGACGCTGTGCGCAGCGATCTGGCGGCCCTGAAGGCAGCGTGGGGCGAGAGCGCGGACCTGCGCCGTCTCGCCCGGTCCCCCGTGATTTCGGCCGATGATCAGCGCCGTGGCCTGGTCGCCGTCGCCGAAAAGGCGAAATTCAACGCCACCACCGTGAAATTCCTCGGTCTGCTCGGTCAGAACCATCGTGCCGCCGATCTGCCCGGTGTGATCGCCGGCTTTGACGCCCTCTATGCCAAACAGGCCGGAGTCGTCGCCGCCGAGGTCGTATCGGCCGCTGCGCTCGATGCCGGCCAGCTGCGCAGCATCAAGGCCGCCCTGGCCAAGGCGCTGGGCAAGGACCCCGAAATGACCGCCCGCGTCGATTCGTCGCTGCTGGGTGGCCTCAAGGTAAGAGTCGGCTCGCGCCTGTTCGACGCCTCGCTGAAGACCAAACTCGACCAGATGAAATTCGCCCTCAAGCGGGCCTGACCCAACACCATTTGACGACCGGGCCCGAGGGTCCGGACCCAAGAGACGAAAGCCAGAGAGCCCATCATGGACATCCGCGCCGCCGAGATTTCGGCCATCCTCAAGTCGCAGATCGCCAATTTCGGCGTGGAAGCGGACGTGTCAGACGTCGGACAGGTTCTGTCCGTCGGTGACGGCATCGCCCGCATCCATGGACTGGACAATGTCCAGGCCGGCGAGATGATCGAATTCCCCAAGGCCGGGGTTAAGGGCATGGCCCTGAACCTCGAGCGCGACAACGTCGGGGCCGTGATCTTCGGTCAGGACAGCGAAATCGCCGAGGGCGACGAGGTCCGCCGTCTGGGCGAGATCGTCGACGTGCCGGTCGGCAAGGGTTTGCTGGGCCGCGTCGTCAACCCGCTGGGCGAGCCGATCGACGGCAAGGGCCCGATCAAATTCACTGAGCGTCGCCGCGTCGACGTCAAGGCTCCGGGCATCATCCCCCGCAAATCGGTGCACGAGCCGATGCAGACCGGCCTCAAGGCCATCGACACCCTGATCCCGATCGGCCGCGGCCAGCGCGAGCTGATCATCGGTGACCGTCAGGTCGGCAAGACGGCCGTGGCCATCGACACCATCCTGAACCAGAAGACGACCAACGCCGCCGCCAAGAGCGAAGGCGACAAGCTGTACTGCATCTATGTCGCTATCGGGCAGAAGCGCTCGACCGTGGCCCAGATCGTCAAGACGCTCGAGGAGCGCGGCGCACTGGAATACACCATCGTCGTCGCCGCCACGGCCTCGGAGCCGGCTCCGCTGCAGTTTCTGGCCCCGTTCGCCGGGACCGCCATGGGCGAATTCTTCCGCGACAACGGCATGCACGCCCTGATCGTTTATGACGATCTGTCGAAACAGGCTGTGGCCTACCGCCAGATGTCCCTGCTGCTGCGCCGCCCGCCGGGCCGTGAAGCCTATCCGGGCGACGTCTTCTACCTGCACAGCCGCCTGCTGGAGCGTTCGGCCAAGCTGAACGAGGACAACGGTTCGGGGTCGATGACCGCCCTGCCGCTGATCGAGACCCAGGCCAATGACGTGTCGGCCTATATCCCGACCAACGTCATCTCCATCACCGACGGCCAGATCTTCCTGGAATCGGACCTGTTCTACCAGGGCATCCGCCCCGCCGTGAACGTCGGCATCTCGGTGTCGCGCGTGGGTTCTTCGGCCCAGATCAAGGCGATGAAACAGGTCGCCGGTTCGATCAAGGGTGAGCTGGCCCAGTACCGGGAAATGGCCGCCTTCGCCAAATTCGGTTCCGACCTCGACGCCTCGACCCAGCGCCTGCTGGCCCGTGGCGCGCGCCTGACGGAACTGCTGAAGCAGCCGCAGTATTCGCCGCTGACCGTCGAAGAGCAGGTCGTCTCCATCTACGCCGGTACGCGCGGCTTCCTGGATGCGATCGCCGTGGCTGACATCGGTCGTTTCGAGACTGAACTGCTGGCCCGGGTGCATTCCAAGCACGCCGGCCTGCTGGATGGTATCCGCACCAAGAAGGCCCTGACGCCCGAGCTCGAAGCCGAGCTCAAGGCCGCCATCGCCGACTTCGCCAAGACCTTCGCCTAAGCCAGGACGAATGAACGACAGCGCCCATCAGCCCCCGGCCGGATCCGACCCCAAGCCCCTCAAGGCCTGGGCCGGAAGTTTCGGTGACGCCTATACGGTGCGTTGTGCCGTATCGGACGGTGCCGTGGACGGACGCGTGCGCGTGCTGGAAACGGCGCTGGCCGCGCTCGGTGCCGACCGGCCGCGCAGCCTGCTGGAGGTCGGCTCGAACCTGGGGCTCAATCTCCGGGCCCTGCCCAAGGTGCTGGGTGCCGAAGCCGAACTGTGGGCGGTCGAGCCCAATGCCTCGGCCCGGGCCCGGGTCATTGAGGATCATGTCCTGCCGGCGAACCGGATGCTGGAAGGCTTCGGCCATTCGGTACCGCTTGCCGATGGTGCGGTCGAACTGGCGATGACCAGTGGTGTCCTGATCCACGTCGACCCCACCCTGCTCGAGGCGACGATGCGCGAGATTCACCGCGTCGCCTCGAAATACATTCTCTGCATCGAATATTTTTCATCAACGCCGGAAACGATCACCTATCGCGGTGAGGAGGGTCTGCTGTTCAAGCGGGACTTCGGGGGGCTCTACCTCGACACCTTCCCCGACCTCGAGCTGGTGGATTACGGCTTCTTCTGGAAGCGGATGACGGTCATGGACGACAGCACCTGGTGGCTGTTCAGAAAGACGGACGCCTGACATGGCCAGCCTCAAGGAAATGCGGAACCGGATCGGAAGCGTCAAGGCGACGCAGAAGATCACCAAGGCCATGCAGATGGTCGCTGCGGCCAAGCTGAAGCGCGCCCAGGACCAGGCCATCGCGGCCCGGCCCTATGCCCAACGCATGGCCGCCGTCATCGCCAATCTGGCGGCCGGCGTGTCCGGCGACGGCGCGCCGAAACTGCTGGCCGGTACCGGTTCGGACAAGCGCCACCTGATCATTGTGGCCACGGCCGACAAGGGTCTGGCCGGCGGCTTTTCGACCAATGTCGTCCGCGCCGCGCGCGACCGCATCAACGCCCTGGTCAAGGATGGCAAGGACGTGCGCATTATCGCCGTGGGCCGTAAGTCGCGCGACGGCCTGCGCCGTCTGTTCAGTGATCGCATCATTCACACCTTCGAGCTGAGCGACCACAAGGTCATCGGCCTGCCGTCGGCCCAGCCGATCGCCGAGCTGATCGCGGCCGAGTTCGAGGCTGACCGCGCCGACGTGGTCACCCTGTTCTACAGCCAGTTCAAGTCGGTCATCAGCCAGATCCCGACCGCCCGGCAACTGATCCCGGCCGTGGTCGAGGGCGGTGCCGCCCCGATCGATCTGAACGGTGCGGTCTATGACTATGAGCCGTCCGAGGAAGAGATCCTCGAGACGCTGCTGCCGCGCAACATCACCACCCAGATCCTGGCGTCGCTCTATGAGAACCAGGCCGGCTTCTACGGTGCCCAGATGGGCGCGATGGATGCCGCCACCCGCAACGCCGGCGACATGATTTCCGCCCTCACCCTTCAGTACAACCGATCCCGCCAGGCGCAGATCACCAAGGAGCTGATCGAGATCATCTCCGGCGCCGAAGCCCTCTGATCTGATCCCGACACGCACACGACGACAACGGACCCGCACCCGATGACCGACACAACCGCCAAGAAAACCGCCGCCAAAAAGCCCGCCACCAAGGCTGCGCCCAAGGCACCCAAGGCCACCAAGGCCGCCGTCCGCGTTGCCGGCACCGGCAAGATCGCCCAGGTGATCGGCGCCGTCGTCGACGTCGAGTTCGAGGGAGCCCTGCCGGCCATCCTCAACGCGCTGGAAACGACCAACACCGACCAGAAGACCGGCGCGCCGTTCCGCCTGGTTCTGGAAGTCGCCCAGCACCTGGGTCAGAACATGGTCCGCACCATCGCCATGGACACCACCGAGGGTCTGACCCGCGGCCAGGCTGTGACCGACACCGGCACCTCGATCATGGCCCCGGTCGGCCCGGCCACCCTGGGTCGCATCATGAACGTCGTCGGTGACCCGATCGACGAAGGCGGCCCGATCAAGACCACCGAGCGTCGCCCGATCCACCGCGAGGCCCCGAGCTTCGAGGAGCAGTCGACCTCGTCGGAAATCCTCGTCACCGGGATCAAGGTCATCGACCTGCTCTGCCCCTATACCAAGGGCGGCAAGGTCGGCCTGTTCGGCGGTGCCGGCGTGGGCAAGACCGTGACCATGCAGGAGCTGATCAACAACATCGCCAAGGCCTACGGCGGCTATTCGGTGCTGGCCGGCGTGGGTGAGCGCACCCGCGAGGGCAACGACCTGTATCACGAGATGATCGAGTCCAACGTGAACGTCGCCGGCGGCGGCGAAGGCTCGAAATGCGCCCTCGTCTACGGCCAGATGAACGAGCCTCCCGGTGCCCGTGCCCGCGTGGCCCTGACCGGCCTGGCCCAGGCCGAATATTTCCGCGACGAGGAGGGCAAGGACGTCCTGCTGTTCGTCGACAACATCTTCCGCTTCACCCAGGCCGGCTCCGAAGTGTCGGCGCTGCTGGGCCGTATCCCGTCGGCCGTGGGCTATCAGCCCACCCTGGCCACCGAGATGGGCAACCTGCAGGAGCGCATCACCTCGACCAAGAAGGGCTCGATCACCTCGGTCCAGGCCATCTACGTCCCCGCCGACGACCTGACCGACCCGGCCCCGGCCGCCTCGTTCGCCCACCTCGATGCGACGACCGTGCTGAACCGCGACATCGCCGCCCAGGCCATTTTCCCGGCCGTGGATCCGCTGGACTCCACCTCGCGGATCATGGACCCGCTGGTCATCGGCGAGGAACACTACCGCGTCGCCCGTTCGGTCCAGGAAGTGCTGCAGCAGTACAAGGCGCTGAAGGACATCATCGCCATCCTCGGCATGGACGAGCTGTCGGAAGAGGACAAGCTGACCGTGGCCCGCGCCCGCAAGATCAGCCGCTTCCTGTCGCAACCTTTCTTCGTGGCCGAGCAGTTCACCAACTCGCCGGGCAAATTCGTCGAGCTGAAGGACACCATCCGCAGCTTCAAGGGCATCGTCGCCGGTGAATACGACCACCTGCCGGAAGCCGCCTTCTACATGGTCGGCACGGTGGAAGAGGCCGTCGAGAAGGCCCAGAAACTCGCCGCCGAGGCGGCCTGATCCATGGCCGGCAAGCTGCAGTTCTCGCTGGTGTCGCCTGAACGCGAGGTCTTCAACGGCCTCGTGGATCAGGTTGACGCGGCCGGCGTCGAGGGCGATTTCGGCGTCCTGCCGGATCACGCCCCGTTCATGACCGCCCTGCGCGAAGGCGTGGTCACCGTCATCGACGGGGCCTCGCGCCGTGTGTTCGATGTCCACGGCGGCTTTGCCGACGTCAATGCCGACGGCCTGACCATCCTGGCCGAACAGGCCTCGGAAGTCTCCGCCGCTTGACCCCGGTCGACGCCCTCGGCGTCGTCGGCGTTTTGCTGATCCTGATTGCCTATGCCGGGGCCACCAGCGGCAGGCTCGACGCCCGGCACGCGCCCGCCCTGTTGCTCAACCTGGCCGGGGCCCTGCTGATCCTCGTGTCGCTCTATGTCGACTTCAACCTGTCGGCGGTGCTGATGGAGGGAGCCTGGGCCCTGGTGGCCGTGGTGGGTCTGGGGCGTCTGGCCTTCCAAAGGTTGAAACGCTAGCGTCCTTCTTCTGGAAGGAGAGCCTCTCATGACCGGCTTCATGCGATCGACGGCCCTCTTCGCCGTTCTGGCCCTGACGGTTTCGGCCTGCGCCCCGGGGCCGCGGCCTGACCGTGCCCCCGCGCCGTGGGCCGCCCTCACCTCACCGACCGCCGCGCTCAAGGTCGCCTTCGACGAGGTCTGCGTTGCGGCGGTGATGGAGGGCGGGGGGCTCGAACAGCTGGCGCTGCGGCATTATCTGGTTCCGGTCAGCCCTCGCAGCACCCGGTCGCCTACCGCAACGGCCGCATGGCGGCTGGCGTCCTATTCCAATGTGTTCGTGATGGCCCTGCCCGACGGGGCCTGTTCGGTCTCGGTCGAAGGCGGTGACCCGGACGCTCTGAACGTTGTGGCCATCGAGATGCTCAAGGCCCGCGCCGCCTTCGCACCCTCGGTGCCGCAGCCCAGCACTGACGGAAACGCCGAACGCATCGCCTGGTGCACGCCTGAGGCTCAACGGCCCTACGTCGTGACCCTGCTGCGCCGGACGTCAGGCCGCCGCGTGGCCTTTCTGGCCAACGCCTTCCGGGCGCAGGGTGCGCGACCGCCCTTTTGTGCCTAGGGCATCAGCCGGAGAATTTCACGAAGGCCGCCACCACCTGTTCATAGGCCGCGCGTTTGAACGGCACGATCAGGTCGCAGGCCTCGTCCAGCCGACCCCAGCGCCAGGCATTGAACTCGATCTCGCCGTGGGCTTCCAGATCGATCTCGCTCTCGGGACCGGCAAAGCGATAGGCGAACCATTTCTGCTTCTGGCCCAGCCAGCCGCGCGCCCGTTTGGTGCCACTGTAGTCGGCCGGAAATTCATAGGCGATCCAGTCGTCCGTGGTTCCCAGCGGTTCGACGGTGGTGACGCCGGTCTCCTCGTACAGTTCCCGCCGGGCCGCGACCTCGAACGTCTCGCCGTCGTCGACGCCGCCCTGGGGGAACTGCCAGCTGTGTGTGCTCTGGCTGCCGGCGCGCCGCCCGTACCAGACGCGGCCGTCCGGATGGAACAGCACCACCCCGACATTGGGACGATAGCGGGACAGGTCGGGGGCGGGGGCGGTCATACGCCCCCCTTAGACCATTTTTGTTTCAGGTCGAATCGGCCTGAATCCAAAAAATGGTCCAGATTCAAACTGGAGCGAAATCTGAGCCGGGTTGGACTGCGTCCAACTCAACCGATTTCGCTCTAGATCACCCGGCGTCGATCCGGTCGAGCGTGTTAGCGTCCCGGGCGCTGGGCCATGGCCGAGGCCGGAGCCAGTTGCAGGCCGCGGGCGTCCAGACCGGCGGTCCAGCGACCGACGGCCTCGACCGTCACCGGATAGCTGAAGCCGGTGCCCATGGCCTGGCCGCGCGCCTTGGCCAGCGCCTCGATGGCGTTGAGCTGGCCGATGATGGCGGTGGGCGACTGGGTCTCGTCGATGATGCGGTCGGCGCTGGCCCGGGACCAGGCCCCGGGGCGGCGCGAGGCCGAGCCGTCGTCGAGGAAGGCGATGCCGCGCTGGCGCAACACACCCATGAAGGCGGTCATGCCGGTTTCCGAGGTCATGAACCGGTCACCGAGATAGTTGGTCACCCCGAAATAGCCGGTCGCCCGGCCCAGCAGCCAGGCCATGCGGGACTGGACGTCCTCGGCGGTGGATGCGGTCAGCAGGGTGTAGGGACCGGGGTCGTTCTCGGGATAGCCGGTCGGCTCCATCGGAATCTCGATCATCACCTCATGGCCCTGGGCCCGGGCCTGGTCGATCCAGCCCTGCAGGCCCTCGGCATAGGGCACGAAGCTCAGGGTCACCTCGGCCGGCAGGCGTTCGATGGCGGCGCGGGTGGTCACGGCATTCAGCCCCAGCCCGCCGACGATGATCGCCACCCGCGGCTTGCCGTTGGGGCGGAAGGGACGGGCATAGGCCTGGGCCGGAACCCGGCCGTCGGTGGCGATCACCGGCAGGGGGCCGTTGGGGCCCGGCTGGCTGAGGCCGGCGATCGGCGCGTGGGCCAGGGGTTGGGCCTCGTGACGGGGGACCGTGACGGTGGAGCCTCCGGCCACGGTGGCCCCGTCGGGCAGGGTGATCAGGGCTTCGCCGCCGGCCGCGCCGGACGGACCAAACTCGGCCCCGGTTCCGGTCAGGTCCTGATACAGACCCATGGCCCCGGCGGAAAAGGCCTCAAACCCGGTCGGAGCCGGGGGCGGAGCCTCGACCTCGCGAGTCAGACTGACCCTGGCCGAGGGGATCCCGGCGCGTGGATCGCCGAGGACGGTGATGAACAGGGCAGCAGCCCCCAGCACCAGCAGACCGGCTCCGGTCACGGCAGCGGGCGGCTTCTTGAGGGCCGCCAGAAGCGGGGCCATGGTGTCGCGCAGGCTCCGTCGCGCCGGTGGCGTACCGGCGCGTGCGGCGAGGGCAGACTGGCGTTTGGCAAATAGGGACAAGACGGGACGCTCGACTCGGAGATCGCGTGCGCACGGATCTCTTCGGCACCCAGATTGAACGATGTCCGTTAAGAAACCCTAACGCCACGTTCACCATGACGCCCTTTGCTGCGGCCTCAGTCCTTCGGGGGCACAACGGCCGCCAGTTCGGTCGTTGTCTGGCCCGGCAGGGTCACGACAATGCCTTCGGGCGCGGCGGCCAGACGGGTCAGGTCGCCATTGGCCCGAAGCACGTCCAGTGCCCGCGCCAGCTGGTAGTCGGTGTCGGCGTCGAACTCGGCTCCGGGGGCCTCGCGCGGCGTGTGGGCCGCGGCCCGCTCGACCCCGATCGAGGCGTCGAGGGCGGTGGCGTAGGCGGCCTCGGAATAGATAAAGCTGGACCGCGACACGATCCGCGCCTCGGCGGCCGAGCGGGCTACCTCGAGGTCCGGCTCGATGCCGATCTTCTGGATCGAGCGGCCCGACGGCGTGTAGTAGCGCGCCGTGGTGATCGACAGGGCTCCGTCCGCGCCGCCGCGCAGCGGGATCACGGTCTGGACCGACCCCTTGCCGAAACTGGTCAGACCGACCAGCGTCGCCCGTTCCTGGTCCTTCAGCGCCCCGGCGACGATCTCGGAAGCCGAGGCCGAGCCGTAGTTGATCAGCACCACGATCGGCAGGCCGCCGGTCAGGTCGCCCGGCCGGGCCGCGTAGCGCAGGATCTGGTCGGGCTTGCGGCCGCGCTGGCTGACGATTTCGCCGCGCTCCAGGAAGGCGTCCGAAACGTCCGTGGCCGCCGTCAGCAGCCCGCCACCATTGTTGCGCAGGTCCAGGATATAGCCCTTGATGCCAGGCTTTTCACGCTTCAGACGGGCGATGGTTTCGGTCAGCTCGCGACCGGTATTCTCGTTGAAGGTCGAGATCCGCAGATAGCCGAAATCGCCTTCGAGCCGGCCGGTGACCGACTCGACCTTGATCACCTCGCGCGTCAGTACGACCTCGAGCGGATCCTCGCCGTCCCGCAGGAAGGTGACGGAAACCGAGGTACCGATGGCCCCGCGCAGTTTCTCCGACACCTGGGAGACCGTCAGGCCCGAGGCGTTCTGGCCGTTGATCACGGAGATGACGTCGCCGGCCTGCACGCCGGCACGCGCGGCCGGGCCGCCGTCCATCGGCGAAATGATCTTCACCAGCCCACCCTCGGCGGTGATGGTCAGGCCGACACCCGAATACTGACCCTCGGTGCGTTCGCGCAGATCGCCGTAACCGGCCGGCGGCAGATAGTTGGAGTGCGGGTCCAGCGCCGTCATCATCCCGGCCAGGGCGGCCTCGATCAGCTTCTTGTTGTCGACCGGCACGACATAGGCCTGTTCAACCAGGCTCAGCACGTCCCCGAACAGCTCCAGCATCCGGAAGGTCTCATTGCGCGGGGTCTGGCCCGATACGGCCATGACCGAACCGCCCAGGGCGATGGCGGCGCATCCGACGAGAAGCAATTTACGCATTCGGTTTCTTTCAGGCGACGCAGGAAACTCGGGGAGGCGGAGTCGACAGGCGGACAGATGAGGACGGGCTGGCGACCAAATCGTGGCCGCCGATGATTAGTTCGATAAAATCAGCGTCAGACCGGCTTGGAAAGGGCTTTCGCCCGGACCGGTCGTATCGGGTGGCGGCTACCCCAACCATGGAGCCGGGTCGATCGGGCGTTCGTCGCGGCGCAGTCCGAAATAGACCTCTCCGTCAGCGGCACTGCGGCCGAGGGTCTGGCCGTCACTGACCCGGGCCCCGGCCTCGACCGAAATCTCCTCCAGTCCGGCGATGATGGCGCGCCAGCCCGGGCCGAGATCAAGGATGATGACCAGACCCCAGCCCTTGAGCGGCCCGGCATAGGCCACCCGACCCGCGGCGGGAGCCACCACCGAGGCCTGGTCGGCCCGCCAGCGCCAGCCGCCGGTCCTGTCGGCGAAACGCTCGGACGGCGCGCCGGCGATCGGCGACGTCAGCCGACTGCGACCGGCCGGCAGCCGTGCGGTTTCGGTCGTGGCCTCGACGTCTATCGTGGGCACGGTGCCGCCGAGGCTACGGATCCGGGCTTCCAGCACGCCAGCGGCACGTTCGGCCTGCTGGGCCTCGGTGCGCAGCACGGTCTGCAGGGCGGATTTCCGCGCCGACAGGCTCTCGATCTCGGCCCGGCGGTCGCCCTGGGCGCTCTCGACGGTGAACAGCTGTTCGCTGGACAGGGCCGCCAGTCGCCGGACGCGCGCGATCTCGGTCTGCTGATCGGCCAGTTTCCGGGCCCGCGCCTGCAGCTCCGGGGCCATGGCCTGCAGCAGGATGGCGGCGCGCACGGTGTCGGTGGCCCTGTCGGCCGGGATCAGCAGTGGCGGCGGCGGTCGCCGGCTCATCAGCTGCAAGGCGGACAGCAGTCGGGCCTGGCGTCCCCGAACGCGCGACAGGTCGGCGGTCAGGGCCGCTTCGCGCGCGCCCAGCTGGTTCAGCCGGGCTCGCTGGGCCCCAATCTGCAGATCGTCGGCCGCGACGGTCGTGCGCAGGCGACCCAGTTCCCGTTCCAGATCGGCAATCTCGGCGGTGGCCTCGGCGGCCTCGGCCCGCAGTCGCCGGGCGCGGGCCTGTTCGTCACGGAACTCGGCCTGCAGGCGGGGTATGCCGCTCGCCGGCGCGGGTTGTCCCGTCGCCGGGGCGGCGACGAACAGGGCGAGGGCGGTGATGAGGAGGGCGCGACGCATCAGTCGCGATGATAGGGTGATCCGGCGAGAATGGTCACGGCCCGATACAATTGTTCGGCCAGCATCGCCCGCGCCAGGGCGTGGGGCCAGGTCTGGGGACCGAAGGCCAGGGTCGAGGCGGCCGCGTCCAGTACGCTGCGGTCGAGCCCGTCGGCCCCGCCGATGGCGAACATCAGCCGGCGTTCGCCGCGATCCCTCAGTTCGGCGATATGATCAGCGAAGGCGCGCGACCCCCAGGTCCTGCCCCGTTCGTCGCAGGCGATCAGATGGGCTCCCTCGGCGGCCTTGAGGATCAACTCCCCTTCCGGGGCCTTGCCCGGCTTGCGGGGCTCGAGGTCCAGCAGCTCCAGCGGACCCAGGCCGAGGGCGCGCCCGGCCAGGGTTGCACGTCCGGCATAGTCGTCCGCGAGCGCGGCCTCGGGCCCGCGGCCCGGCTTGCCGATCGCGAGGATGGCCAGCTTCATGCGGTCGGGATCAGGTCGAGGAAACGCGGTGGCCGCTGTCGACCGACCAGATCTTCTCGATATTGTAGAAGGTGCGGACCTCGGGGCGGAACAGGTGGACGATGACGTCACCGGCGTCGATCAGCACCCAGTCGCAATGCGGCAGGCCCTCGATCTTGGCCTTGCCCATTCCGAATTCCTTGACCGTGCGCTGCAGATGGTCGGCCAGGGCCCCGACGTGGCGGTGCGAGCGACCCGAGGCGACGATCATCGTATCGGCCATCGGGCTTTTGCCCTTCAGGTCGATCAGTACGATGTCCTGGGCCTTGTCGTCGTCGAGTTTGGCCAGAATCGCCTTTTCCAGCGCGGTTGAGCCGACGGGAAGGGGAGCCTGCGGACCGTCTGCATTAGGGATGGATTCGATCGGGTCCATCTCATGCGCCGTGTTCGGGACGGCGCTGTCTTGCGCATCGTGCGCGGGCGAGGGGGTCAGCGGAGGGCTCCGGGGAGGTTCAATAAAGTGGCCTTCTAGCACGAACCGCGCGTGACGTCACCCGCTGTGCGCGGCAGCCCGCTGGGCCCGAATCGCGGTCGAGGACCGGGGGTTCAGCGGGGCCGGCAGATAGGTCCAGGCCGGAGCCGGGGTGGTCGGCAGCAACCGGGCCTGTTCAGCCGGCAGCCGGAAGGCGGCGAAGCGCCGCGCCGCCGGGGCCGTGCGACTGTTCAGCAAACTGCCGGGCCGGGCGACCACCGCCACCGGCATCAGTCGCATGATGTCGGTCCAGCCGCGCCACAGGTGGAAGCTGGCCAGATTGTCCGACCCCATCAGCCAGACGAAATGGACGCCGGGGTGCCGGGCAGTCAGCGCCCGCAGCGTATCCACGGTCCACCCTGTGCGAATGCGGCTCTCGACGTCCGAGACCACCATGGCCTGGCCCGAGGCTGCCGTGGCCGCCGTCGTTCGGGCCGAGGCCATGCGTTCGGCCAGGGGGGCCGTGTCGGCGGCGTCCTTGAGCGGATTCTGTTTCGAGACCATCCAGATGACCCGGTCCAGATCGAGCCGACGCATCGCTGTTTCGGCGACATGGGCGTGGCCGTCGTGGGCCGGGTTGAACGAGCCACCGAACAGGCCGACGCGCATCCCCGGGGCCAGGTCGAGCCCGTCCCGCAAAGCCCCCGGGCGGGGACCGAAAGCCCTTGCGGCTGGACCGGCGTGGAAGAAGGTCAAGAGGGGCTCGCGCGGACTTATGCTCACATGTGAGCTAACACGCGCCCGGCGACCTGTCGCGTCTCTATCTTCGTCCGGCGATCACGCCGGAAGGCGGGGTCTCAGGGCCGGGTCTGGCCCTTGCCGCGAATGACGTATTTGAAACTGGTCAGCTGCTCGGCTCCAACCGGGCCCCGCGCGTGCAGCCGGTCGGTCGAGATACCGATCTCGCCGCCGAAACCGAACTCGCCGCCGTCGGCGAACTGGGTTGAGGCATTGGCCAGGATGATGCCGGCGTCAGCCTCGGCGAGGAAGCGTTCGATGGCCTTGTCGTCGGTGGCGATGATCGATTCCGTATGGCCCGAGCCGTAACGCGCCACATGGTCGAGGGCGGCGTCGATGTCGTCGACGACCCGCACGGCGATGACCGCCGCCAGAAACTCGGTGCTCCAGTCCGCCTCGGTCGCGGCAACCGCATTCGGCACCAGGGCGCTGGTCGTCGCGTCACCGCGCAGCTCACAGCCGGCGGCGGTCAGGTCGGCGGCGATCAGCGGCAACAGGCTGTCGGCCACGGCCCGGTCGATCAGCAGGGTCTCGGCCGCGCCGCACACCGAGACGCGGCGCATCTTGGCATTGACGGCGATGGCCCGGGCCGTGGCCGGATCGGCGCTTTCGTGGACATAGACGTGGTTGACGCCTTCCAGATGGCCCAGCACCGATACCCGGGCGTCGGCCTTGACCCGTTCGACCAGCGAGCGTCCGCCGCGCGGGATCAGCAGGTCGATCGACCCGTCCAGTCCGGTCAGGATATGGCCGACGGCGGCGCGGTCGCGGGTGGTGACGATCTGAACCGTGTCCGCGGACAGACCGGCGTCCTCGAGGCCCTCGACCAGGGCGGCGTGGATGGCCAGGTTGGACCTCAGACATTCGGAGCCGCCGCGCAGGATCACGGCGTTGCCGGCCCGCACGGCCAGGGCGGCGGCGTCGGCGGTGACGTTGGGGCGGCTCTCATAGATGATGGCCAGCACCCCGATCGGGGTACGGACCCGGGCGATATCCAGCCCGTTCTCGGGCGTCCAGCGCGCGGTTTCGACGCCGACCGGATCGGGGATGGCGGCGATCGATTCCAGCGCGCCGATGACGCCGTCCAGACGCGTCGCGTCCAGCGCCAGCCGATCCATCATGGCCGTGGCCATGCCCTTGGCCCGGGCAGCCTCCAGATCGGCGGTGTTGGCAGCCAGTACCTCGTCGGCCCGCTTGCGCAGCGCCGTTGCCATGCCGGCGATGGCGCGGGTGCGCACCTCGGGGCCGGCCAGGGCCAGGGCCCGGGCGGCCTTGCGGGCCTTGTGGCCCATGGCTCTCATCTCGGCGGCGAGGGCGTCTTCGGGCGGGGTCGGGGCGGTGGTGGCGGCGGCGATCTGTGTCATTGTCATGCCTTCAAGGTTGTCTCTTTTGCCGCAAATTCAAGGGCAGGAGCCTCTAGCGCAGGGCCAGATCAGCCGTATGCACGACCTCCGCTCCGGCCTCATAGCCCAGCGCCGCCTTCAGGCCGGTCGAACGGATGCCGATGATTTTCGACAGGTCGTTAGCGTCAAACCGCACCAGTCCGCGGGCGATCTCGACGCCCTTTTCATTGAATATTTCGACCGGATCGCCCTTGCCGAAATCTCCACTCGCCGAGATGAGTCCAACCGCCAGCAGGGACTTGCCGCGCGCCAGCGCCCGGGCGCAGCCCTTGTCGACGACCAGTTCACCCCGGGTCGCCAGCGAGCCGCCGATCCACTGTTTGTAGGCGGCCTTCACCGTGGTCGAGGCGGCGATCAGGGTGCATTTGCGCCCTTCTTCCAGTGTCAGCGAGCCCTTGGCCTTGGGCCGGCCCGCGGCGATCAGGGTGGCGCAACCGGCCTCGGCGGCGATGCGCGCCGCCATCAGCTTGGTGGCCATGCCGCCGGTACCGACCCCGGCCTCGGCATTGGCCCCGGTGGCCATGGCCTCGATCTCGGGTGTCAGGACATCGATATAGGGGATGTGGGTCGCGTCCGGGTCGACCCGCGGGTCGGCGGTATACAGGCCGTCGACGTCTGACAGCAGGATCAGCAGGTCGGCGCTGATCATCTGGGCCACGCGCGCCGCCAGCCGGTCATTGTCGCCGTATTTGATCTGTTCGGTGACGACGGTGTCGTTCTCGTTGAGGATCGGCACGGCCCCCATGTCGAGCAGGGCCCCGACCGTGGCCCGGGCGTTGAGCCAGCGGCGGCGGGTCTCGGTGTCGTCGCGGGTCAGCAGGATCTGGGCGGTGATGATGTCATGCGGGTCAAACACCGATTCCCAGGCATGCATCAGCATCGACTGGCCGGCGGCGGCCGAGGCCTGTTTCTTCTCGAGGCCGGCCCCGCGTGCTTTCGAACCCAGCCGGCGGCGACCCAGGGCCACGGCCCCGGACGAGACCACCATCACCTGCTTGCCTTCGGCCTTCCAGCCGGCGATGTCGGCGGCCAGCCCCTTCAGTCGCACCAGATCGACGGCATTGGACTTCTTGTCGACCAGAAGGGACGAACCGATCTTGACCACGATGCGGTCGGCGGCGGCGATGGCGGTGGCCGCCAGCGGCGGATCAGACAGGGTCAAGGGGCCCACTCCTCGGCAGTCGTGACCACGAGGTCGCCCTCGGGGGTGATCTCGCCGCGCGTCTTGCGGACCTCGGCCCAGGCGGCGCGCAGCAGTTCGGTGACGCCCTCGCCGGACACGCCCGAGACCAGCATCGGCCGGCGACCGGACACGGCCTCCAGCTCATCGGCCTTCTGTTCGCGCATTTCCGGGGTCAGGGCGTCGATCTTGTTCAGGGCCAGGATCTCGTTCTTCTCGGCCAGGCCCTCGCCATAGGCGTCCAGCTCGGTGCGGATGATGCGCCAGGCGGCGGCGACATCGTCCTGGGTGCCGTCGACCAGATGGATCAGCGAGGCGCTGCGCTCGACGTGGCCGAGGAAGCGGGTGCCCAGACCGGCCCCGTCGCTGGCCCCGGCGATCAGGCCGGGAATGTCGGCGATGACGAACCGCTCGGACGGCGACAGGTCGACCATGCCCAGATTGGGCACCAGGGTGGTGAACGGATAGTCGGCGATCTTGGGCCGGGCCTCCGAGGCGGCGGCGAGGAAGGTCGACTTGCCGGCGTTGGGCAGGCCCGCCAGACCGATGTCGGCGATCAGCTTCAGTCGCAGCCAGATCCAGCGCTCCTGGCCTTCCTGGCCGGGATTGGCGTGGCGCGGAGCCTGGTTGACCGGCCCCTTGAACCGGGTATTGCCCCAGCCGCCGTTGCCGCCGCGCAGCAGGCATTCGCTCTTGCCCACTTCATCCATGTCCAGCAGCACGGTTTCCTTGTCGTCGTCCAGAACCTGGGTGCCGACCGGGACCTTGAGTACCAGGTCCTCGCCCTTGGCCCCGTGCATCTGCCGGCCCTGGCCGTGCGTGCCGGTCGGGGCCTTGAAATGTTGCTGGTAGCGGTAGTCGATCAGGGTGTTCAGCCCGTCGACGGCCTCGATCCAGACACTGCCGCCATTGCCGCCGTCGCCGCCGTCGGGACCACCGTTGGGAATGAATTTCTCGCGCCGGAACGAGACGGAACCCGCGCCGCCGTTGCCGGAACGAATATAGATCTTGGCCTGGTCGAGAAACTTCATGCGCGGCTTATGCCGCAACTGCGAGGCAATTTACAGGCGGACCGCGCGGAAGGTCGCCTCCCCCTCCGGGCGGGAGGGGGAGACGGGAAGTTCTAGCCCTGCGGCCACACCCCGAACGGGTCGGACCAGGACATGCCCAGGGCCTCGGCCACGGCCGGATAGGTGATCTCGCCCTTCAGCACATTGAGGCCGCGCGCCAGATGCGGGTCCTTCCTCAGGGCCTCCAGACCGTGGTTGGCCAGGGCCAGGCCGAACGGCAGGGTGGCGTTGTTCAGGGCCTCGGAGCTGGTGCGCGGGGCCGCGCCGGGCATGTTGGCGACGCAATAGTGGACCACGCCGTCGATGACATAGGTCGGGTCCTCGTGGGTGGTGGCCTTGGAGGTCTCGAAACAGCCGCCCTGGTCGATGGCCACGTCGACCAGCACCGAGCCGTTCTTCATCGCCTTCAGATCTTCGCGCTTGATCAGCTTCGGGGCCGAGGCCCCCGGGACCAGCACGGCCCCGATGATGACGTCGGCCTTGACCATCTCCTCGTCGATCGCATTGATCGAGGAATAGCGGGTGATGACCCGGCCCTGGGTGACCTCGTCGATATAGGCCATGCGCGGGATCGAGCGTTCCAGCACCACGACCTCGGCCCCGAGGCCCATGGCCATGCGCGCCGCGTTCAGGCCGACGACGCCGCCGCCCAGTACCAGCACGCGGGCCGGAGCCACGCCCGGGACGCCGCAGAACAGCAGCCCCATGCCGCCGTTGTGCTTCAGCAGGGTCTCGGCGGCCGAGAACACGGCGATGCGGCCGGCGACTTCCGACATCGGGGCCAGCAGCGGCAGGCCGCCCTTGGCGTCGGTGACGGTCTCATAGGCGATGGCGGCGCATTTCGAGGCCAGCAGACCCTTGGTCTGGGCCGGGTCGGGGGCCAGGTGCAGATAGGTGAACAGGATCTGGTCCTCGCGGAGCATTTCCCACTCGACCTTCTGCGGCTCCTTGACCTTCACGATCATGTCGTTGCCGGCGAAGACTTCGGCGGCGGTGGCGACGATCTTCGCGCCGGCCTTCTTGTAGTCCGCGTCGGTGAAGCCGGCTCCGAGGCCGGCCCCCTGCTGGACCGACACGGCATGGCCGTGGGCCACATATTCACGCACGGCGGTCGGCGTCAGGCCGATCCGGTGCTCGTTGTTCTTGATCTCGGTGGGGACGCCGACGCGCATGACCGTATTTCCTCTGAACCGGGACGGCCGCGCCTAGGCTGGCGGGCCGCGTTGCGACCGGCAATCTAGCGAGCAATCGCGCGCAGGTTCCTGTTCTTTTCACTAACTGAACGGCATACAGTCGCAGAATCTGCGAAGGATCTCCACAATTGAAGACCGTTTCTGCTGTCACCCTCGACGAGACCGACCGTCGCATGATCCGCGCCCTTCAGGGTGACGGCCGCATGACCAACGCCGATCTGGCCCGGACGGTGAACCTGTCCGAGAGCGCCTGCCTGCGTCGGTTGCGGGCCCTCGAGAGCACGGGGGTCATCAGCCGCTATGCCGCCATCATCAATGAACGGGCGGTCGGATTGCCGATCAGCGTGTTCGTCACCGTGACCCTGGCCTCCCAGGCGGAAGCCACGCTCACCGCGTTCGAGACCGCCATCTCGACGGTGCCGGAAGTGGTCGAATGCTATCTGATGACCGGCGGCTCCGACTATCTGCTGCGGCTGGTGGTGCGCGACGTCGACGATCTGGAACGGGTCCATTCCAAGGAGCTGACCCGTATCCCCGGCGTGACCCGCGTCTCCTCCAGCGTGGCCATGCGCACCGTGGTCAAACGCGGGGCCTTGCCGGTGTGAATCTTGTTCCCGACCCCGGGACTGCCCATGTCAATCGGCGGACAACCCGGGGGGACGCGTATGGATTACCGACAAACAATCGTGTGGCTGGGGTTCGGCCTTCTGGCCGGACTGGCCACCGGGCCCGGCCTTGCTACGGGCGGCGCGCCGCTGTTGCCCCTGTTTCTGTGCGGCCTGTGCCTGGCCTGCGCCGCCCACGGACCCAGCCGGGATTGTGTCATGCAAATGATCGGCAAGGTTCTCGCCGGGTCGACCCTTCGCCTTGTTCTGATTGCGGTTGGCGTGGCGTTGATCTGGCAGCTGGTGGGGATTGAGCTGGCCTTCCTGATGGCCGGCGACGTCTTGGCCTATGTCGAGGTCGTGGCGGCCGTCAGCCTGATCGCCGCTAACACCCGGCTGGCCCCGATCCGGGCGGGCATCGTCCGGCGCATTGAGGCCGTACATGCAGAGCTGTCGATCCGGCTGAGCGGGGTCCGGCGCAGCGTGCGCGCCATACGCCGTCCCGCTCGCAAGCCGTCCCGCGCCGACGATGCCGAAGGTGGAGCGGTCTGGGCCTTCGCCTGATCGCCCCGCCCGCCCTCAGTCCCCGATGGTGTGCAGGTTCCGACCTTTGGTCTCGGGTAGCCAGATCAGGGCCACGACCACGGCGATGGCGGTGAAGAATACCGAATACCACAGGCCGAAATAGATATTCCCCGACCAGGCCACCAGGGCGAAGCTGGCCGCCGGCAGCAGGCCGCCGACCCAGCCGGTGCCGATATTGTAGGGCAGGCTCATGGCCGTATAGCGCACCCGGGTTGGGAACAGCTCGACCAGGGCCGCCGCCTGCGGGCCGTACAGGGCGGTCGCGGCGACCATGAAGATCATCAGGATTCCGAACACCAGCGGCAGGTTCATCCGCGCCGGATCGGCGCGATCCGGATAGCCGGCGGCGGCCAGGGCGGTCTTGATGCGTGTGTCGAC
The DNA here is from genome assembly GCF_963974615.1 of uncultured Brevundimonas sp. Taxonomy (GTDB): domain Bacteria; phylum Pseudomonadota; class Alphaproteobacteria; order Caulobacterales; family Caulobacteraceae; genus Brevundimonas. Next base: position 22,147 of record NZ_CAXBDH010000006.1, on the reverse strand, counting down.
CTCGAGGCGGGCGGCCTTGAGATCGGCGGGTGCCAGGCCGATGCCCTCGATCGACGCAACCTCGGCCCCGCCGATCCGCACGACGGCGGATGCTCCCGCAGCCGCGGTCTCATTGTCATAGGATATACCGGCATTGGCCAGCGCACCCTTGGCCAGGTCGCAGGCCGAGGCGAAGGCTGTCTTGCCGATCGGATCGAACTGCACCGCGCAGGTGGCGGGGTCGGCGACCACGGTGACCGGGGCGCTGATCTGGGCCTCGGCCAGGGCCGGGTTGGCCGCCTTTGTCAGGGCATGGAAACCGGGGAAGAAGGCGGCCAGCGCCAGGATCATGCCGAACAGCATGACCGGCTTGCGCCCCACCCTGTCGGACAGCCAGCCGAAGAAGACGTACAGGCCGGCCGAGGCCACGGTGATGGCCAGCACCAGCTGGTCGACCAGGGCCACATCGACCCGCAGCACCCGCTCCATGAAGAAGCGGGTGTAGAAATAGCCGCAGTACCAGACGGCCCCCTGGGCGACCATGATGCCGAACAGGGCGATCAGGACGAAGCGGCCGTTCTTCCAGGTCAGGAAGGCTTCACGCCAGGGCGCACGTCGTGCCCCGCCCTCGGCCTCCATCTGCACATAGGCCGGGCTTTCGTTCAGCTTCAACCGGATCCACAACGACACGCCCAGCAGCAGGGACGAAATCACGAACGGGATGCGCCAGCCCCAGGCGTCGAAGGCCTCCGTGCCCAGCAGGGCGCGGGTCACCAGGATCACGGTCAGGGCCCCGATCAGGCCGAAGGCGGCGGTGGTCTGGATCCAGCCGGTCAGGCCGCCGCGCTTTTCGGGCGGCGAATGTTCGGCGACATAGATGGCCGCGCCGCCATATTCCCCGCCCAGGGCGAACCCCTGCAGCACCCGCATGGTCAGCAACAGGATGGGGGCGAGGATGCCGATCTGGCCATAGTCGGGCAGCAGGCCGATCGACACCGTGGCCACGCCCATCAGGGTGATGGTCACGAGGAAGGTGGTCTTGCGTCCCGTCTTGTCACCGAACCAGCCGAACACCAGGGCCCCGAGGGGGCGCACGACGAAGCCGACCCCGAAGGTCAGCAGCGCCAGGATGTAGCCGGTGGCCTCGCCGACATCGGCATAGAAATGCCGGGCGATGATGGTCGTCAGCGATCCGAAGATGAAGAAGTCATACCATTCGAAGGCGGTGCCGGCGGCCGAGGCCACCACCACAGTGCGCAGGTTCGGTCCGGATTTGTCGTCCGTCGTGGTCGCGTCTGTGGTCATCAGTCATCCCCCCGGAGCATTGTTTTGACAGCGTCGTCTGGCGGACACTTGCCCGGCCAATGCTAACGGCCCTGCCGGACCGCGCAAGGGCAAGAACAGGCAGGAGGCCTGACATGGAAAACCCCGCCGGCGTGAGCCGGCGGGGTTTTCCTCCATCGCACCGCCAGGCGGTTGCGCGGGTTCAGTGACGAAAATTCGGACCTAGCAGGCGCGGCCTTCAGCACAGTTCTCGACGGCCTGACCGGCAGCCTGGGCATCCGCGCCGACTCCGGCGATCGTATTACATGCCGCCGTGGTGAGGGCGGCGGCGGCGGCGAACAGAACGAATAATTTGCGCATTAGAAAACTCCTGACGACCGGTTGGTGTCTTGCAGGAGGATCAACGTCGCACAAATCTTGCGGTTCCCAGATCCGTGGGGTCGATCGGTGTCACCGCCTCCGGCGTGGCGAAGGTCATGCGGGCGATGGAGCCGCCTTCCGGTGACGCAACGATCTCGGTCGTGCCGCGCAGCTGTTTGGCAAAGGCGGTCATCAGGGTACGGCCGACACCGGCCTGGCGCGAGTCGTCCACGCCCACGCCGTCATCCTCGACCTCCAGCACGCTGGTTTCGCCCTCGACCCGGAAGCGGACCTTGAGATCGCCGCCGCGATCACCAAAGGCGTGCTTCTGGGCATTGGTCACGGCCTCGACCAACCACAGCGCCAGCGGGGCCAATTTGTCGGGATCGACGACCAGGGAATCCGCCTCGATGGAACTGGTCACCACATGGCCCCGGCCCGCCTCTCCGGAGACCAGCTGGCCGACCAGTTCGGTCAGGAAGATGCGGGCGTCGGCGTAGCGGAGATCGTCGCTCTGGTAGAGGGTTCGGTAGATCAGGGCCAGGGCGGCGATGCGTCTGCGTGTGTCGCCGACCGCCGCCCGGGCCGGGGCATCTGTCAGGGCCCGCTGCTGCATCGACAGCAGCGACGAGATGATCTGCAGATTGTTCTTCACCCGGTGATGGATCTCGCGCATCAGCGCGTCCTTCTCCGTCAGGGAGTCCATCAGGGCCTTGTCCCGGGTGGTGATGGTCTCGGCCAGGGTGTCCAGCGTTGTGGCCAGAATGCGGATTTCGGAGGGGGCGTTCATGGCCTGCAACGGACGCACCGAGAACCGGCCCCGGGCATAGATCGCCGCCACGCGTTCAAGGTAGTCCAGCCAGCGGATGACGATCCGCTCGGATACCAGCATGACGGCGGCGAAGGCCGTCAGCCATGCGGCCAGCGGCAGCAGCAGGATACCGACAGGGTTGAGCCGGGCCCAGGACAACAGGCCCGGCGCGGGGGCTGACAGCAGGACATAGACATCGCGACCGGCCAGGGCGGCCCCGGCATAGGCGCGTGGTTGGCCCAGCCGGTCTTTCGCCTCGAACATGGCCGCATCCCCGTTACGGGTGCGCAGCACCCAGTCCCGCAGGGTCATACCGCCGCCCAGTTTGAAGGCCTCGAGGTCGGTCGCGGTCAGAATCCGGCCCCGGCCGTCGGTCAGGGCCGCTTCCGACCCCTCGGGCAGGGCCGGGTCCGCCGTGTCGGGCCGCAGGCTCGACAGCGGAATCAGGGCCAGCATGGCTCCGTCGAACGTGCCCAACGGCCGCTCCAGGCGGATGGCGACGATCAGGCCCGGTTCGGAGGCGGGTGTTGCCGGGGTCTGCGCCAGGGTCATGGCCTCGCCGGCGCGTAGCCGGCGGTACCAGTCGCTGGCACGGATATCGGTCAGCCAGGGGGGCGGTTCGGCCAGGCTGCTGGACGCGCAGACGGGCTGTCCGGTGGCGCTGATCCGCACCAGGCCGGTCAGGTTGTCGAGGCGTTCTACGACCGAGGTCAGTCGGGGTTCGCAGAAAAATTGCAGCCCTTCGGGTCTCAGGGTCTGGAGCAGCACGGCGGTGCTGTCGAGCAATGACTTGGCCCCGGTAGCGCTGCGCTGGGCTGCCAATTGCAGGTCGGACCGACGGTCCTCGGCCTGGGTACGGAAGTCGGACTGGGTCTGGATCGCGCCGAGGATAACGATCGGCAGCAGAGCCACCGACATCGCCAGACCCAGGCGAAAACGGATCCCTTCAAAGCGCCGGAGACGTCCCCCCCTGCCGAGCGTTCGTCCCAGCCGTACCATCCGCTAGGTCTGCCGGACGCCGCTCAAACGATCGGCATCGGCCAGGATCGAGCGCATGGCGTCTCCGGCGGCTCTGCCGTCACGAGCGTAGCCCCCCCGTTCCAGGGTGGCCAGCAGCGCCTTGCGGGCCCGGCTGACGCGGCTTTTAACGGTTCCGACCGCACACTGGCAGATCGCCGCAGCCTCTTCATAGGCAAAGCCACCGGCCCCGACGAGGACCAGCGCCTCGCGCTGTTCTTCAGGCAGGGTGGCAAGCGCCAGCCGCAATTCGTCCAGCGCCACCGGCGCTTCAGGATCATCGACCGCGACCAGGGTGCGCTCGGCGGCCTCCTGGTCAAGTTGCGACTGTCGCCAGGACCGCCGTTTTTCGGAATAGAACTGGTTGCGCAGGATCATGAAGGTCCAGGCCTTCATATTGGTGCCGAGCTGATAGCTGGCGCGCGCGTCCCAGGCCTTCATCATCGCGTCCTGGGCCAGGTCGTCAGCGGCGGTCGGATCGCCGGCGAGGGTGCGGGCGAAGGCGCGCAGATGCGGAATCAGTGACACCAGCTCTCGCTTGAACGCATTGTCGTCGGCGGAGTCAGGTTTTGGTGGCGCGGACATGGACCCGGACCCGCTCATTCGTCGCCCCCGTCCGGCGCGTCCTGGTCGGCGCGACGGAGGATGGCCAGAAATTCGTCCGGAACAGGCTCGTTCACCACCTCGTCAAACATGTGTCGCAGTTTGACCCCGATCGCTTGCTGCCGGAGGCGTGATTCTTCCAGCCCCGCCTCTCCTGGAGGAAAAGGAGGCTTGCGGCGGGGGGAGTTCGGGGTTTCATTCATAAAAATACGTCACCGCCCAGGCGAGATTGGGTGTCAGGATGCTGATAACGCCATGCGCCCCAGTGAGTTCCTATGTTGTGGGCGATGAATGCTCAAGCTTTGTCGTGGGGTGGGAACCGTCCCGTGCCTGAAGCGTTTTGAACAACTGCCGAGCTTCCGGGATCCGGAATGCCAAACTGTCGGGGATTTTGAATGAGCCTGTTGGCCAGACTGGCACCGCATCTGCCTTATGTGCGTCGTTACGCACGCGCCCTCACCGGGGATCAATCCACCGGCGACAACTATGTGCGCGTCGCCCTGGAGGCCCTGGCCGCCGGCGAACGCCAGTTGCCTGCGGAGATGACTCCCAGGGTCGCCCTGTATCATGTGTTTCACGCCATCTGGTCCTCCACCGGCGCGCAGCTGGAGACCCCTGACAGCGCGGAGCCGGGAGACGAGGCGTCCCGCCGGCTGATGCGTATCGCACCGCGGTCGCGTCAGGCTTTCCTGCTGACCGCGCTCGAGGGCTTTACTCCGTCCGAGGCCGCCCAGGTGCTGGGCACCAATGCCCATGAGGTCGAGAGCCTGATCGGTGACGCCCAGAACGACATCGACGCCGAGCTGGCCACCGATGTCCTCATCATCGAGGACGAGGCCATTATTTCAGCGGACATCGAGAGTCTGGTCACGGAACTCGGTCACCGGGTTACCGGCATCGCCACCACCCATGACGAGGCGGTGGACGCTGTGGCCCGTCAGCGGCCGGGACTGGTGCTGGCCGATATTCAGCTCGCCGACGGCTCGTCGGGCATCGACGCGGTCAAGGACATTCTCAAGCGCATCGACGTGCCTGTGATCTTCATTACGGCCTTCCCGGAACGGCTGCTGACCGGTGAACGGCCCGAGCCCACCTTCCTGATCACCAAGCCGTTCCAGCCGGAGACGGTGAAGGCGGCGATCAGCCAGGCCCTGTTCTTCCATCCGTCACGCGATCGGGTCGCCGCCTGACCGGAGTCCCCGCCCCGGCTCCGGGGCGAATCGTCGCAGGACGATCTCAGGAACCTTCCTCCGGTCGTCCCGTTACGAAAATGCGGAGGCGGCAACGTCCCCCCCGACCTGAGGCTGATGCAAATCCGCCGGTCGCCTCCGCGCCTCCTGTCAGAATGATGACATTGGGCGAATCCGAAAGGGTTCGCCCTTTTTCCTGACCTCAGGCCGGTTCAACCCGACGTGAAAATGGTCTGGCGGCACGGTCCCCCTCGACACAGGCGGTCGCATCGCCACAATACAAGATTCGAGCAAGGGTGCCTCAGGGGCGATCCGGGAGAACTGTTATGACGCCGGTGAACCGTCAATGGGTATTGCGCCAGCGGCCCAGTGGGCTGATCCAGCCGGGTGACCTCGAGCTGGTGGAGGGACCCATTCCCGGACTCAGCGAGAATGAGGTTCTGGTCCGTACCATCTACCTGTCGCTGGACCCGACCAACCGCACCTGGATGAATGACGCCGAGGGCTATCTGCCGCCGGTGGGCCTGGGCGAGGTGATGCGGGGCCTGACCCTCGGTGTTGTCGAACAGAGTCGCTCGAACCGGTTTCGTCTCGGCGATATCGTCACCCCCGTCTCGGGCGGCTGGGCCGACTATGCCGCGGTGCATGAACAGGGTCTGCGTCAGGTGCACCGCGCCGCCGGCCTGCCCCTGACCGCCAATCTGTCGGTCATCGGCATGACCGGCATGACCGCCTATTTCGGTGTGACCGATGTGCTCAAGGTCCAGGCCGGCGAGACCCTCGTCATTTCGGCGGCGGCCGGTGCGGTCGGGTCGATCGCCGGGCAGATCGCCAAACAGCGCGGGGCCCGGGTCATCGGTATCGCCGGCGGCCCGGACAAATGCCGCTGGCTGACCGGGGAGCTCGGTTTCGACGCGGCCATCGACTACAAGAACGAGGATGTGGGCGAGGCGCTGGACCGTCACGCGCCGGACGGCATCGATCTCAATTTCGAGAATGTCGGCGGCGACATCATGGTCGCGGTCTGGAACCGGCTGAAGCCTCATGCCCGGATGGCCGTCTGCGGCCTGATTTCCGCCTATAACGCCACCCGGCCGCCGCCCTCGCCGAATTTCTCGCGCATCATCACCCACCGGCTGAATGTGCAGGGGTTCCTGGTGCTGGACTATGTGCCGCGCGCCCGTGAAATGGTCGAGGAGATGGGCCCCTGGCTGCTCGACGGGACGATCAAGTGGAAGGTCCATGTGGATGACGGTCTGGAAGGGGCGCTCGATTCCCTGAACCGCCTGTTCACCGGCGATCATGACGGCAAGTTGCTGGTGCGGGTCTCCGAAGAGCCGGCCAGCTGACGGGAGGGCGACCGATGAGCGATCCGCTGCACGTCCATTTCGAGGATATCGACGTCGGCGAGGTCGTGTCGCTCGGAGCCTGCGCCGTGGACGAGGCGGCGCTCGATCTCTTTGTCGACCGGTTCGCGCCGGGATGGGACGTCGCCTATGGCGCACCTGACGCCATGATCTATGCGTTGTGGAGTCGACTCGCGGCCGAGAAGTCGGCGGGCTGGGCCCAGAGCAAGGTTCTGGCCGTCGACGGGCTGAGGTTCATGCGCAATCCGCCACCGGGTGAACTGATGCGCGGCCGAATGACGGTGATGGGCAAGGACCCGGTCGGAGACGGCAAGGGCATCGTCATCGCCCAGCACGATCTGCTCGACGAGGCCGGGCGACTGGTCTTCTCCTGCCTGACCCGGGCCCTGTTCGCCCGCCGCTGACGGCCGGAGGGGTCAACGAAAACACCCCGCCCGGCGAACCGGAACGGGGTGTTCTGTCGATCAGGGGCCGACCCGCGCAGACTGCGGCCGGCCCGTTCGTCTTCAGGCGTTGGCGGCAACCGGCGTGGCGGCGGCGCGCTGGAAGGCCATGGCGATCAGTCGGTCCCAGCCCAGCAGCGAGACCAGGTGGGCGTAGATCTGACCCAGTGCGCCATTGTCGCGCAGTTCGGCCAGCTTCTTGGCCGACAGGCCTTTCAGCTTCTCTTCGGACACGGCGAAATACTCGGCCAGCTTCTGCGGTTCGCCGGCCGAGCCGTCCGCATTGCGGGGCGTGAACACGGCGTCGCGCGTTTCCAGCAGATCGAGCTCCTGCAACAGGGCCATGAAGGTCTCGGTGCGCATCCGCTCCTGTTCGAAATTGTTGCAGAATTCCATCGCCTGCTTGGTGTAGGCGCTCGGCTCCTGACCATCGAACAGCGGCACCTCGCCGCCTTCGGCGACAAATGACGCACTGCGGTCGATGCACAGGATCATGCGCTTCTGGGCATCGTCATTGGCGAACACGAACGGATAGCGACGGACATAGGCCGGCACATAGGCTTCGGCGCGGAATTCGCCGTTGGCCTCGATGAACAGGTTTTCCGCAGGGCGCAGGCCCATGACGGCGACCGGCTGGCGCGTTTCGCCGACGAAGATCACCGGATAGGTCAGCGCCGCCGGTGCGAACTCGGTCACGGTCAGCGGAACGACATGGCTCTTGCCCACGAAGGCATAGGGCTGGGAGATGGGATTGACGCCCAGCTTGCCGTGGGCCTCGACCGACAGCGGCTCGGGCTTGTCATAGAACAGTACGTTGCCGGCGAGTCCGCCGGATTCATTTGAGGTGGTGTCAGTCATGGACGCGATGAGGCCCCGGAATGGAAGGAAGGCGGGGTTCTAGCCCAGACCTGTGCGGGCGGCAAACCGCGTCTCCCACACGGTGATCCGTGCACCCGTAAAGGGAGATCGGGGACCGGCCCCCGGCGGCCGGATACGGCTCCCCTTCTGGACCCCGCCTAGAAGCGGTAGGTCATGCCGACCCGGATATTGCGGCCGGGCAGGGGGGCGATGTCTTTCAGGAACGAGGCATGTTCACGGGCCTCGGTGTTGGTGAGATTGTGCACCTCGCCGAAGACGGTGACGTTGCGGTCAGCAAAGGGCCGGATCGCCCCGGTCAGATTGACCAGTGTGTAGCGGTCGGTCGGCAGTTCGAAGTCCGAGACGCGGTCCTGTGCGCCGACATGACGGACCTCCAGTCCCGCATCGAACAGGCGCGAGGCCCATTCCAGTCGGGTTGTGGCCGACCACGGCGGGATGCGGGCGGCGGGGCCGAAATCGGTCTGGGCCCGCACCATGTCCGCCGCGCCGACCAGGGTCAGGGTCCGGTCGCCGTCGGCCCAGAGATCATAGCTGACCTCGCCCTCGAAGCCCCGGAAATCAGCACCGGTCTGGACATAGGCGAATATGGGTAGCCCGGACGTGACATCGTCGGTGCCGGTCGGCTGCAGGTCGATGAAACCATCGTAGCGGGCCCTGTAGACATGCAGGTCGGCGGTGACCGGTCCGGAGGTGAAATGGACCGTGCCCTCGATCGAGGTGGCGAACTCGCTGTCAAAGGTCGGGTCGCCGCGCTCATAGGCTCCGGTGGCGACATGCGCGCCGTCGGCGAACAACTCCACCTCACTGGGCGCGCGGGCGTTACGGGCGATGGTCAGGCCCAGAAACAGGGGTTTCGACGGTCGCAGGAACAGGCCCGCCGACGCCGAGACATTGTCGAAGGCGCGGCTGATCGTGGGGCTGTCCACCGTATGGCGGTCGAGGCGGATGCCGCCCTCGACGCCGAAGGTCTCGCGGTCGAGGCGCTGCACCGTATAGAGGCCGTGCTCGCGCGTGGTCGTGCGGGGCACATAGGCCTCATTGCCGGTGGCGTCGAAATCGCGGTCCAGTAACTGACCCCCGATCACCCCCTGCCAGCCGTTGCGCGGTCGCTGGATCAGCTCCAGCCGGCCTTCGTAGCCGTTGGAATAGAAGATGGTCCCCGCGTCCGGACCTTCGAATTCCGTGTGGGTATAGTCGGCGTAGGCGGCCCCCATCCGGACCTTGTCGAACCAGGGCCCGGCCAGGTTGTGCTCACCGCGCAGGTCGTAACGGGTCTGCGCCAGCTGGATGGTCACATCGGGTTCGGCGACGGTGCCGTAGGTCGAGCTGGTGGTCTTCACCGAGCCGCCGAAATAGCCGGCGTCGCCGACCCAGGACAGACCCGCCCCGGCCTGTTCGATCTCGGAGGCGCTGTTGAAGACGGTCGACGGGCCGGTGCGCGGCACGGCCAGGGTGTCGGCCAGCCGCTGCGACATTGCCGGACCCGGAATCGTATAGTCGTCGCTCTGGTGCCGGTAACCGTCGACGGTGAAAACCAGCGGGCCGATATTGGTTTTCAGGCTGGCCCCGCCACCGCGTCCGTCGTCGACGCTGGAATACTGGGTCGACAGATGGCCGTCGAGGCCGTCCTCGGCCCGGGTCGTGGGCACGCGTTCATCGATGATGTTGACGACCCCGCCGATGGCTGAACCGCCGAATACCAGCGTCGAGGGGCCGCGCACGATCTCGATACGGCTGGCCTCGGCCGGGTCGACCGCGACCTGATGGTCCGGCGACACGGAGCTGGCGTCGATCAGACCGAGACCGTTGGTCAACACCTGCACCCGCGGACCCGCCAGGCCCCGGATCACCGGTCGGCTGGCTCCCGGCGCAAAGCCGGAGCTGCGCACGCCCGGCAGACCGTTGACCAGATCGCCCAGGGTCGCCGCCGGGGCCACGGCCAGCTTCTCCTCGCCCAACACCTCGACCGCCAGCAGGCTGGCGCGGTCGGAGACGCCGAACGGGGTACCGGTGACGATCACGTCCTCAAGGGTGACCGGCGCGGGCTGGGGCGGAGTCCGGGCCGGGGTCTGGGCCATGGCGACCCCGCCCAGTGCGGCCCAGCCGACGGCAGTCAGCAACAGGGTTCGGAAATTCAGGGGTTGGCGCATGGACGGCTCACGATCAACGGGGACCCTTCTGTTATGAGATAACATCACGGCAGGTCAAGCGCCGGCGGTTGCGGGACCGGGCACGACCGACTAGCTGTGGCACATGGGTGACGCCTGCCATCATGACCATGCGACACACGGGCGGAGCGCTGCGGCCGTCCGCACCGCCGTGACCACGGCCGAGGCCCGCTGCCGGACCGACGGTGAGCGGATGACGCCCCCTCGCCGGCGCGTGCTGGAATTGTTGCTGGCCGCCGGGGAGCCGATGAAGGCCTATGACCTGATCGCCGGTTTCGGTGAGGACGGTCAGCCGGCCAAGCCCCCGACCGTCTACCGGGCGCTCGAGTTTCTCGAACGCCGGGGACTGGCCCACCGCATCGCTTCGATCAGCGCCTATGTTGCCTGCAGCGGCGGTGACAAGGCCCATGCCGCGGCCTTTCTGATCTGTGACTGCTGCGGGGCCACCCGGGAGGTCACACCCGGCGCGGCCGACGGTCTGGCGCGGGCCGCCGCGGACGCCGGCTATGCCATCGAGCGCACCACCATCGAGGCACACGGGCTTTGCCCCGCCTGCCGGGACGCCGGTAAGATTGCTCCCGGGTGAGCTGGCGCAAGGCCCGGCGAGACCCTAATTAACGCCCATGGATGCCATCCGGCTCTCCCCGCCCCGTCGTCTGACCGTGCCGATCGCCAATCGCTGGGGCGAGGGGCAGATGGCCGTGCTCGATTTCGGCGATCCCAAGCGGCCGGTGGATATGGTTTTCGTCCATGCCAACGGCTTCAACGCCATGACCTATCGCGCCCTGCTGGCTCCGTTGTCCGGGTCCCTGCGGATCTGGGTGCCGGACCTGCGCGGACATGGCGCGACCACCCTGCCGGCTGATCCCCTGGGGCGCCGGGGCTGGGCCGATCATCGCGATGACCTGATCGCCCTGCTTGATGCCATCGACGGACCGCCGGTGGTGTTGTCCGGCCATTCGATGGGCGCGACCAGCGCCCTGCTCGCCGCCGCGGAACGCCCCGGGCGTGTATCGAAACTCGTCCTGTTCGATCCTGTGATCTGGAGTCGCTGGGCTGTGGCCGCCTTCCACCTGCCCCTGCTGAACCGGCTCGCCGCGCGTATCCCCATGGTCAGGAATGCGCTGAAACGCCGCGCCGTCTTCGACAGTCGCGAACAGGCCATGGCCGCCTACAGTGGTCGCGGAGCTTTCCGGGGCTGGCCCGAAATGATGCTGGCCGACTATCTGGCCGACGGCCTGGTGGAGTCGGACGACGGCTTCACCCTGACCTGCGCACCGGACTGGGAGGCGTCCAACTACGGGGCCCAGGGCCATGACCCGTGGCAGGCGATGAAACGGCTCGATTGCCCGGCCCTGATCCTCAGGGCCGGGAGCGGATCGACCTGCCATCTGACCGAAAAACCACGCGGATTGCCGCAGGTCACGGTCGGAATCGTGGACGGCGGCACCCATTTTTTCCCCATGCTGCGGGCCGACATCGCTCGCGACGCCCTGTTCGAGGCGGCCGTCTAGAGCGAAATTGACCCGGACACGATCGCGTTCGGGTCCGGGTTTCGCTCCGGATTTATGCCGATGCCGATCAGGCTCTAGGCTGGCGTCCGCCGCCGCCGGGCGCTAAACCGCGCCTCAATCGAGCTCGCAACGCCTTCAGGGAAACGCTTCACCATGCGCGACATCAACCATTTCATCGACGGTGCGTCCTTCACGGGGGCCTCGGGTCGCTTCGGCGATGTGTTCAATCCGAACACCGGTGAGGTTCAGGCCCGGGTGCAGCTGGCCACCGTCGCCGAGATGGACAAGGCGGTTCAGGCCGCCCAGACGGCCTTCGAGGGCTGGTCCTCGACCAACCCCCAGCGCCGCGCCCGGGTGATGTTCGAGTTCAAACGTCTGGTCGAGGCCAATATGCAGGAGCTGGCCGAGATGCTCTCGGCCGAGCATGGCAAGGTCGTCGCCGACTCCAAGGGAGACGTGCAGCGCGGTCTCGAGGTTATCGAGTTCGCTTGCGGCATCCCGCATGTGCTGAAGGGCGAATACACCCACGGGGCCGGCCCCGGCATCGACGTCTATTCGATGCGCCAGCCGCTCGGCGTGGTCGCCGGCATCACCCCGTTCAACTTCCCGGCCATGATCCCGATGTGGATGTTCGGCGTGGCCATCGCTGTCGGCAACACCTTCATCCTCAAGCCCAGCGAGCGGGACCCGTCCGTACCGCTGCGTCTGGCCGAACTGATGATGGAGGCCGGCGCTCCCAAGGGTGTGCTGAACGTCGTCCATGGCGACAAGGTCGCGGTCGACGCCATCCTGACCCATCCGCTGGTTCATGCCGTCAGCTTCGTCGGTTCGTCCGACATCGCCCACTATGTCTACCAGACCGGGGCCGCCAACCATAAGCGGGTCCAGGCCATGGGCGGGGCCAAGAACCACGGCATCGTCCTGCCCGACGCCGACATGGATCAGGTCATCAAGGACCTGTCCGGCGCCGCCTTCGGCTCGGCCGGCGAACGCTGCATGGCCCTGCCGGTGGTGGTGCCGGTCGGCAAGAAGACCGCCGACGAACTGCGTGAGCGGATGGTCGCCGAAATCCCGACCATGCGCGTCGGCGTCTCCACCGACGACGGGGCCCACTACGGCCCGGTGGTCTCGGCCCAGCATCGCGACCGCATCGCCAACTGGATCGCCACCGGCGTCAAGGAAGGGGCCGAACTGGTCGTCGACGGTCGTGACTTCAGCCTGCAGGGCCACGAGAAGGGCTTCTTCATCGGCCCGTCGCTATTCGACCACGTCACGCCCGACATGAGCGCCTATCAGGAAGAGATCTTCGGCCCGGTGCTGCAGATCGTCCGCGCTGCCAGCTTCGAGGAGGCGCTGAGCCTGCCGTCGAAGCACCAGTACGGCAATGGCGTCGCCATCTTCACCCAGAACGGCCGCGCCGCCCGCGACTTCGCCAGCCGGGTCAATGTCGGCATGGTCGGTATCAATGTGCCGATCCCGGTGCCGGTCGCCTATCACACCTTCGGTGGCTGGAAGCGCTCGGCCTTCGGCGACACCAACCAGCACGGGGTCGAAGGGGTGAAATTCTGGACCAAGGTCAAGACCATCACCGCCCGCTGGCCCGACAGCGAGCTGGAGCACACCGACTCCAGCTTCGTCATCCCGACCATGGGGTGAGGGTCTGAACCCGGGGGGATCACCCCCCGGGGTTCGGCGGCGGCTCATTCGGTGGTAGAGCTTGGCCGGACTGAACCGTGAAGCTGGAGTGCTCCTCGTATGCGTCGTTTTTTCATCTGGTCGGCCCTGGCGGCCCTGATCGGCCTGATCCTCGCCGGCGGTGGCTATTGGGCCTACTGGAACTACTACGCCCGCTTCCAGCCGGTGGTGATCACCACCCGCCAGGCCGAGATCCAGCGCCTGCTGGATGAGGCCTCATGGGTGTCCGACGGCAGCGGCGGCGAGCCGCTCTACATCATCGGCTATCGCGCCTCGGCGGCGATGCAGCGCTATGAGCACGAAGAAGCGCCCAAGCTGCGCGCCGCGGGTGTCGAGGTTCGTTCCATCGTCTTTGCCCGGCCGGATCTCGAGGGGCTGGCCCAGTCCACCGCCAGCGAACGCGCCACCGTGGCCGAGCTGTGGCTGACCCGGGACTGGACCTTGTACCAGCGCTGGACCGCGACCCCCGCCGATGCCTGGAGCGCGGCCGGTATTCCCGTCGCGGACGGCAACCTGGCCCGCGCGGCCGTGGTCGAGGCCGGACGGGCCTTCGCCACCCATCTGTCGGCAGCCCTCAGATCGTCGGGCCTGAAGACCCGCTATCCGCTGGTCGTCTGGCGTGATCGCGAGGGCTTCATGAAGGCCTGTGCCTGCGATGACGCCCGGTCCTGGGCCTTCATTCGCGACGATCTCGATGCGCCGGACCGGGTGACCCTGGCGGCTCCGACAGCAGACGGCGGGGCGGTGCCCCCCGAAGCAGGTGACGGCGCGGCCCAGAGCCTGCCCTATCCGGCCCTGCCGCCGCTGCCGACCGATACACCCCCCGCTGATGCCGCGAACCCGGCTGGGACGCCGCCCCGGCCGGCGACCCGCACGACGCCGCGTCCTCCGCCCAAGGCGAAGCAGCAGGAAGACGCCACCTTCTTCTGACGGGGGCGGTCGGCCCGAAAAGGGTCGCCAGCGGTTTCAGAGCGCCTGTTTGCAGGCCGCGATCAGCCGGTCGACGTCTTCGGCATCCTGATAGAGGCCGAAGCCGAAGCGGATGGTGTCGTCGCGCACATCGGTGATGACATTGGCCGCCACCAGCCGCGCCCGCCAGGCCTGGGCCTCGGGGTGGCGGAAGGCCAGGAAGCGGGCCCGGCCCGGATCATTGGTCAGCGGATTGATCAGTTCGGCCTGGTCCAGGGGGCCGGCTTCACCGCGCATAACGGCCTGCTGAAACCGCTGCATCAGGTCGCGGGCGTGGTCGGCGATGACGCCGGTGTTCAGTCCGGCTCCGTCCAGCATGCGGCGCACGCCGTTGAACCGGTACAGCGGCGTGGCGTCGAAGGTCGCGCCCCAGAACCGGCCCGCGTCGCTGCGATACTGCACACCTTCGGGCGGTCCCATCAGATTGCCGAACTCGGCGAACCAGCCGGTCGCGACCGGTCGTTCGCAGAAGCCGTCCGGCGCATGCAGGATTCCGACCCCCTCGCCGGACATCGCGTATTTGTAGCCGCCGGTGACGTAGAAGACCCTGTCCGCCACCGCCGACAGATCGGTCGGGGTCGCCATGAAGCCGTGATAGCCGTCGACGACGACCCACGGTCCCGCCGGGTCGGCCAGGGCCGCCAGCCCGGCGATCCCGCCGAACACCTGTCCGGTCTTGAAGAAGATCTGGCTGATCACGATCAGGTCGAACTGCCCGGTCCGCGCCGTCTCGAGGAAGCGCGCGTCGAAGGTGTCGAACGGGGCCAGCGGCACCCGCGTCACGACGGCGTCTCCGGCCTCTTCCCAGCGCTCGGCCTGACGTCGCAATGAATGGAATTCGCCGTCCGTCGACAGGATGCGGGCGGGCTTGCGCGCCAGACCGGAGAAGATGCGCAGCAGGAAGTCGTGGGTATTGGGCGCGAACACCACCGTGTCGGGCGACGGCAGGTTCAGCTCGGCGGCCACATGCCGCTGGGCCTCGGGCACGACCTTTTCGAAGATCGGGTCCCATTTGCGGTCGGCGAACCGGTTCGCCTCGATCCAGGCCTGGACATGGCCGTCGAACGAGGCGTCGGGCCACAGATGGTGGCTGTGGGCGGCGAAATGCAGCCGCTCCGGGTCAAGGGCAAGGGCGCGTGAGAACAGGGGCTTGTGGCTCAAGGTCGTCTCCCGCGACGGCTGGGGTCGTCGGATGCCCTAGATAAGGGCTCCGTGGCAGTGTTTGAATTTGCGACCCGAGCCGCAGGGGCAGTCGGCATTGCGGCTGGTGCGTTCCCATCCGGCGGGCAGCATCTCGACCGGCATCCGCGACCGGTCGTCGCCGTCCAGCCGGCCTTCCGGCAGCTGGGCGTTGGGGTTGCCCATCTCGTTCTCGCCGGTACCGGGGTTCAGGTGGATTTCCTGGAATTCCGGCATTTCCATTTCCGGCGGCCGTTCGAAGCGGAACTCGACCGTCATCAGCCAGCGCGTCACATTGTGGCGCAGGTCGGTCAGCAGGGTCTCGAACAGGTTGAAGGCCTCGGTCTTGTACTCATTCAGCGGATCGCGCTGGCCGTAGCCGCGCAGGCCGATGATGCCGCGCAGATGGTCCAGATGGACCAGGTGCTCGCGCCACGACATGTCGATCATCTGCATCAGGAACTGCTTCTCCAGTCCCCGGGTCTGGTCGGCCCCGATCTGCTCCAGCCGCTCGGCGGCACGGGCTTCGGCGGCGGCCTGCAGGCGCTCCTCGAACTCCTCGTTGGAAACGCCTTCCTCGGCGGCCCAGTCGTGCAGCGGCAGTTCGAGACCGAGGGTCGAGCGGACCTTCTCGTCGAGGCTGTCGATATCCCATTGTTCGGCATAGGCCTTGGGCGGCAGGTAACGGTCGACCAGATCGGTCACCACATCCTGACGGAATTCGCCGACCAGTTCCGACAGGTCGGTGGAGTCCATGAACTCCTGGCGCTGTTCGAACACTGCCTTGCGCTGGTCGTTGACGACGTCATCGTACTTCAGCAGGTTTTTACGGATGTCGTAGTTGCGGGTCTCGACCCGCTTCTGGGCGGTCTCGACGGCGCGGTTCAGCCACGGGTGGCTGATCGCCTCGCCCTCGGCCACGCCGAAGCTGCGCATGATGGAATCCAGCCGGTCACCGGCGAAGATGCGCAGCAGATCGTCCTCGCAGGACAGGTAGAAACGCGAGGTGCCGGGGTCGCCCTGACGGCCGGTCCGGCCACGCAGCTGATTGTCGATACGGCGGCTCTCGTGGCGCTCGGTGCCCAGAACGAACAGGCCGCCGGCGGCCAGCGCCGTCTGTTTGTGCACGGCGATGTCGGCCTTCAGGCGCGTCTCTTCGGCGGCCTCCGCCTCGGGCGTGATCTCGACGGCCATATTGCGCTGGTCCAGACGCCATTTCTCGAGACGCATCTCGAGGTTGCCGCCCAGCTGGATGTCGGTGCCGCGGCCGGCCATGTTGGTGGCGATGGTCACCGCCCCGGGCAGGCCCGCGTCGGCGACGATAAAGGCTTCCTGTTCGTGCTGGCGGGCGTTCAGCACATTGTGCGGAATGCCCTTGCCGGTGGCGTACTGGATGTCGAAGGCCTCGTCGCCGATCTTGGCGGCTTCCTTTTCGCGCCCGGCGTATTCAGCCTTGGGCGTGCGCGAGATCTCGACCTTGTAATCGTAGGTGTTCAGCATTTCCGAGAGCTGCTCGGACTTCTCGATCGACACCGTGCCGACCAGGATCGGCTGACCCTTCACATGGCATTCGGCGATCTGGTGGGCGATCGCCTGGTTCTTCTCGGCATAGGTCCGGTAGACCTCGTCGTCATGGTCGATGCGCAGGACCGGCCGGTTGGTCGGCACCTCGAGCACGTCCATCTTGTAGATGTCGAGGAATTCCTGGGCCTCGGTCGCGGCCGTGCCGGTCATGCCGGACAGCTTGGTGTAGAGGCGGAAATAGTTCTGGATGGTGACCGAGGCCAGGGTCTGGTTCTCGGGCTGGATCTTGACGTCTTCCTTGGCCTCGATGGCCTGGTGCAGGCCTTCCGACAGCCGGCGTCCGGTCATCATCCGGCCGGTGAATTCGTCGATCAGCACGACCTCGCCGGCCTTGACGATATAGTCCTTGTCCTTCTGGTACAGGGTGTTGGCCCGCAGCGCCTGGTTGATGTGGTGCACCAGGGTGACGTTGGGGGCGTCGTACATGCCGGTGGTGCCTTCGGCGAAATGACCGGCGGCCTCCATGATCTCCTCGATCTTCTCCGAGCCCTCCTCGGTCAGCAGCGCCTGGCGCTGCTTCTCGTCGAGATCGAAGGTGGTCTCGTCCTTGATCAGCTCCTTGATGATGGCGTCGACGATTTTGTAGAGGTCGGACCGGTCCTCGGTCGGCCCCGAGATGATCAGCGGTGTGCGCGCCTCATCGATCAGGATCGAGTCGACCTCGTCGACGATGGCGAAATTATGCGGCCGCTGGACCATTTCGCGCCGGTCGTAGACCAGGTTGTCGCGCAGATAGTCGAAACCGAATTCGTTGTTGGTGCCGTAGGTGATGTCAGCATTATAGGACGACTGCCGCTGGCCCTGGCTCAGGCCGTTGACGATGACCCCGACCTCCATGCCCAGGAAGCGATAGACCCGGCCCATCCATTCGGCGTCGCGCCTGGCCAGATAGTCATTGACGGTGATGACGTGGACGCCCTTGCCCGCGAGCGCATTCAGATAGACGGGGGCGACGGCGACCAGGGTCTTGCCCTCGCCGGTGCGCATCTCGGCGATTCCGCCTTCGTGCAGGATCATGCCGCCGGCCAGCTGGACGTCGTACTGACGCTGGCCCAGGACCCGTTTCGACGCCTCGCGAGAGACAGCGAAGGCCTCGTTCATGATCTTGTCCAGGGTCTCGCCCGCGGCGATCCGGTCGCGGAAGGCCTGGGTCATCATCCGCAGTTCGTCATCGCTGAGGGCGGCGAACTTGTCTTCCAGGGTGTTGATGCGCTGAACGCGCGTCATGAAATCCTTGACCTTGCGGTCGTTGGAAGAGCCGAAAATTTTCTTGGCGAAGCCGAGCATGGGCGATCCGAAGGCGGTCGAGCGTCTGAAGGCTCTGAACAGGACCCGAGAAGGGGCGGCGGTAGGCACCGCGAGAGAGGCCCGATCCGACGGCGACCCCGGCACCCCCGGGGGCACGCGTGAAGTCAGCACAACGGTCGAAAACCCCTCGACTTGGGCGCAGGCGGGACTTAAGCACCGACCTTATCCCTGTCAACGCGAGGGGCTTTAGGCCCATACTGGATTCGCCCCGCAACAGCAGGACGGAGCGGCCCAATGCCCCTTTCGCGAATGTTTATGATCTCCGCCCTGATGGTCACCGCCCTGGCCTTTGCCGGCTGTTCCGGCGGCGGCGGCGAGGAACGTCCGCCCCAGCCCGGTGATCGCGTGGTGGCCCGGGTCCAGGACAGCACCATCTGGGCCTCTGACGTCAAACGCGAGGCCGTGGCCCAGGGGCTGGTGGGTGAGGGCGAGCCGCTCGACGTCACCTCCGGCCTGTTCCGCCGGGTGCTGGACGAGGTCATCGACCAGAAACTTCTGGCCCGCGAGGCCCAGCGTCGGGGACTGCACAATTCTACCCTGGCCCAGCGCCGGCTGGAGGCGACCCGCGAACGCATCCTCGGCGACATGCTGGTCGAGAACGTCGTTAACGGCCAGATTTCCGATCAGAAGGTGCAGGCCCTCTATCAGGAGCAGCTGCGTCTCGCCCGCACCTCGGAAGAAATCCGCGTGCGTCTGATCCTGTCGCGAACCCGCGAGGAAGCGGACGCCGTCATCGGCATTCTGGCCCAGGGCTCCTCCTTCGAGGCTGTGGCCATGGAACGCTCGGCCGATGACGCCACCCGGTTCTCCGGCGGTGACCTCGGCTATTCGACCCTGGATGTCATGCCCCAGGCCTATGCCGATGCGCTCAGGGACAAGCCCGCCGGCTCGACCGTCGGTCCGTTCCAGACCGAGGGCGGCTGGGCCGTGCTGCGGGTCGAGGACCGTCGCAAGGAAAGCCCGCCGACGCTCGATCAGGCCCGCCCCCAGATCGTTCGCTACCTGACCTATGAAGGGGTGCGTCAACTGCTGGAACAACTGCGTGGCAAGGCGAAGGTCGAAAACCTGTTGCCGGCCGACTCGGCCCGCCCGGAAGAAGAGCCGGCCGACGCTGTGACGCCGGCCCCCGTCGCCGCCACGGCCCGGGTTGCGACCAAATCATGAGTCGCGCGCCGAAGACCCCGCGTTCGGGTGCGGGCCAGAAGATCGAAACGGCCATCGAAAAGGCGCTGGACCCGTTCTCGTCCGCGCTGAAGCGCGCCTCCCGCGTTCCGGCCGACGCCGCGCCGGTGGCCCCGGGCAAGCCCGGACTGGCGATTTCGCCCCTGGCCGTGCCGTTCCCGGTCATCCCGCCCATCGGCGGAGTCGAGATCGCCACGGCCCGGGCCGGCTTCTACAAGCATGAGCGCGACGATCTGGTGGTGTTCCGGTTCGCCGGGGGCACCACCTGTGCCGGGGTCTTCACCCGCCACAAGATCGGCTCGGCCCCGGTCGACTGGTGCAAGCGCCAGCTCGGGGCCCAGGGCGGCGGCGAGGATGTGCGCGCCCTGGTGATCAATGCCGGCTGCGCCAATGCCTTCACCGGCAAGGCCGGAGCCGACGCCGCCCGTCGCACCGCCTCGGAGGTCGCCAAACGCTTCGCCTGCCGCCAGAGGGACGTGATGCTGGCCTCGACCGGGGTCATCGGGGTGGTGCTGGACGACCGCAAGATCAATGCCCGGCTGCACCAGATCGAGGAGACGCTCGAGCCCGACGCCTGGGAGCGGGCCGCCCGCGGCATCATGACCACCGACACCTTCCCCAAGGGGTCGTTCGCCGAGTGCGAGATTGAGGGCCACAGGGTGCGGATCGCCGGCATCGCCAAGGGCTCGGGCATGATCGCTCCGGACATGGCCACCATGCTGGGCTTCATTGTCACCGACGCGGCCATCGCCCCGCCGGTACTGCGGGCCCTGCTGGGCCTGCATGTGCGCACCACCTTCAACAGCGTCACCGTCGACGGCGATACCTCGACCAATGACACCTGCCTGCTGTTCGCCACCGGCACCTCGTCCGCGCCGCGCATCGGCCGGGTCGGTGACCGTCGCCTGAAGGGCTTCGGCGCGGCCCTGGACCGGGTCATGCTCGATCTGGCCCACCAGCTGGTGCGTGACGGCGAGGGGGCCTCGAAATTCGTCAAGATCACCGTCGAGGGCGCAGCCTCGCCCGCCTCGGCCCGCAAGCTGGCCAAGTCGATCGCCGACAGCCCCCTGGTCAAGACCGCCATCGCCGGCGAGGACGCCAACTGGGGCCGGGTGGTCATGGCCGTCGGCAAGACCGAGGAGCCGGTCGATCGCGACCATCTGGCCATCCGTTTCGGGCCCCATGTCGCCGCCGTCGACGGAGCCCCGTCGCCCAACTACGACGAGGCGGCGATGAGCGCCTATATGAAGAACGCCGAGATCGACATCACCGTCGAGGTCGGATCCGGCCGCGCCTCGGCCACGGTCTGGACCTGCGATCTGACCAAGGGCTACATCGAGATCAACGGCGATTATCGCAGCTGATTGTGGTAGGGTTGAAGATGAGCGCCAAGCCGAAAGCCTTGAATCGGTATGCCAACGAAGTCTCGCCCTTCGTCAGTGCTGAGCTGAACGCTGATCTCGATAGCGAAACCCCGTCGCCGGATGCGCTGGAATGGCTTGAATCGTCGATGGCGCGCGCGGAAGCCGATCCGCGGCCACGCCTCACCTCTGACGAACTGGGGCAGCGACTCCGGGATCACCATGAGGCCCGTATGAGACGCGACGCCCGGTGACTTTGCGGCTGATATTTCTCCCGACTGCGGAAGAAAACCTTCAAGCCATCTATAATCTGATCGCGGAAGACTCGCCGCGGGCGGGGTTCGCCTTCATTGAGGATATCCGTCGGCAGTGCGAGCCCTTGGCGGATTTTCCCGGCATGGGAAGGTCGAACAACGGTCGCATCTTTCGCATCACCTTCGACCGAAAAGTCCGGGTGATCTACCGGGTCTCATCTTCAGCAGTGATTGTGGGCCGTATCCAGTATCTGGGCCAGTTATGACCACCCTTCCCACCGTTCTCGTCGTCGCCGTGGCCCTGATTGATGCCGACGGCCGGGTGCTGATCGCCCAGCGGCCCGAGGGCAAGCAGCTGGCCGGTCTGTGGGAGTTTCCGGGCGGCAAGGTCGAACCGGGCGAGCGGCCCGAGGCGGCCCTGATCCGTGAGCTGGATGAGGAACTGGGCATCGATGTCAACGAAGCCTGTCTGGCCCCGTTCGTCTTCGCCAGTCACGCTTACGAAACCTTTCACCTTCTGATGCCACTGTATCTGTGCCGCCGCTGGTCAGGGGTGGTGCAGAACCGCGAGCATGCGGCGCTGAAATGGGTGCGGCCGAACCAGCTGTCGGACTATCCCATGCCCCCGGCCGACGAACCCCTGGTCGCCTGGTTGCGCGACCTGCTCTGAAACCGCCCGTCGATGGAGGGGCTGATGCGACGTTTCACCTCCCGCTTCCACCACGATGATCGCGGTGCGGCCTCGCTCGAGTACGGCCTGATCATCTCGCTGATGTTTCTGGTCTTTCTCGGTGCCCTGACCGCCTTCGGCAACACCACCAGCGGCCTGTTCAACGGGGCCATGAACGCCGTCCGCGGCGCGATGGGCGGCTAGACCATTTTTGTTTCAGGTCGATTCGACCTGAATCCAGAAAATGGTCCAGATTCAAACTGGAGCGAAATCTAAGCCGAGTTGGACTGCGTCCAACTCAACCGATTTCGCTCTAGTTGTGGAGCCTCA
>NZ_CAXBDH010000005.1:0-170929 GCF_963974615.1 uncultured Brevundimonas sp. | reverse complement strand
AGACGGGCATCCCGGATCAAAGCCAGACTATCAGACGATCAACACACAAGGTGGCATGCGAAGCATGACGGATGAGGGGTTTCCCTGGCGGCATGAGTCAACGACCGCCGATGGCCCGTCACCGGCTCCACCGGTATGACCCCTCATCCGACCTCGCTGCGCTCGGCCACCTTCTCCCGCAAGGGGAGAAGGGTGATCACTCTCCCCTCGCCCCGCCCTCGACAACCGCCTATCCTTGCGAATCCCATGCCCATCCGTCGCCTCCCCCCCGAAACCGTCAATCGCATCGCCGCCGGCGAGGTGGTCGAACGTCCGGCCAGTGCCATCAAGGAACTGGTCGAGAACGCGCTCGACGCCGGGGCCGCGCGCATCGAGATCCAGGCCGACGGCGGCGGCCTGACCCGCATCCTGATCGCCGATGACGGTCACGGCATGGCCCCGGACCAACTGGCCCTGGCGGTCGAGCGTCACGCCACCTCCAAGCTCGAGGCTGACGACGCCGGCGACGTCGACCTGCTGCGCATCTCGACCCTCGGCTTCCGCGGCGAGGCCCTGCCCTCGATCGGCTCGGTCGCCCGCCTGACCATCACCAGCCGCGCCCGCCCTGAGACCGGGGCCGCTCCGGCCGAGGCCTGGGCCGTCACCGTCGAGGGCGGCGACCAGCGCCCGGTCGCCCCCGCCGGCTTCCCCGGCCCGCACGGGGCCCGGGTCGAGGTCCGTGACCTGTTCTATGCCACCCCGGCCCGGCTCAAATTCATGAAGTCCGAACGGTCCGAAGCCATGGCCATCTCGGAAGAGATCAAACGCCAGGCCATGGCCCATGAGACGGTCGCCTTCACCCTCGACCTCGACGGCAAGACCACGCTGCGCCTGCCGGCCGAACACCCCGGCGACGAAGGTCGCCTCAAACGCCTCGCCGCCCTGCTGGGCCGCGATTTCGAGGCCAATGCCCTGCTGATCGATCAGGAACGCGACGGGGTCCGCCTGAGCGGCTTCGCGGGCCTGCCCACCTACAGCCGGGGCAATGCCGCCCACCAGTATCTGTTCGTCAACGGCCGCCCGGTGAAGGACCGGCTGCTGCAGGGGGCCCTGCGTGGAGCCTATGCCGACTTCCTCGCTCGCGACCGCCACCCGGCCGCCGTCCTGTTCCTCGAGGTCGACCCCCTCTATGTCGATGTGAACGTCCATCCGGCCAAGGCCGAGGTCCGCTTCCGCGACCCGGCCATGGTGCGCGGCCTGATCGTCGGCGGCCTGCGTCACGCCCTGCACGCCGCCGGACACCGCGCCTCGACCACGGTCGCCGCCGACGCCCTCGCCGGCTTCCAGGCCCACAGCGGAACCCCGTCGGCGTACAGCCCGTCCTCACCCTCGGCCGCCGGTTTCAGCGGCTGGACCGGCTGGGAATCGACCCCGCCCCCGACGA
Organism: uncultured Brevundimonas sp.; assembly: GCF_963974615.1. Taxonomy (GTDB): domain Bacteria; phylum Pseudomonadota; class Alphaproteobacteria; order Caulobacterales; family Caulobacteraceae; genus Brevundimonas. Next base: position 169,506 of record NZ_CAXBDH010000005.1, on the reverse strand, counting down.
CGAGTGTGACCGGCGTCATCCCCGGCCTCAACGAGCGCTCGGCCCGGTTTGAGGGGGGGCCATCGTTCACCGATCAACCATTGATGACCGCCGGTCCGGGACCCAACCCCGTTGACTTCCCGCTCGGCGCGGCCCGGGCCCAGCTGCACGGCACCTATATCGTGGCCCAGACCCGCGACGGCCTCGTCGTCGTCGACCAGCACGCTGCCCACGAACGCCTCGTCTATGAGAAAATGAAGGTGCAGATGGCCCAGGGTTCGGTGGCCCGTCAGGCCCTGCTGACGCCCGAGGTGGTCGAGCTGGACCCGGCCGAGGCCGAGCGCGTCGTCGCCCGGATCGACGAACTTGCGGCCCTGGGTCTGATCGTCGAACCGTTCGGCGGCGGCGCGGTGCTGGTACGCGAGACCCCGGCCCTGCTGGGTGACACCGACGTCCAGGGCCTGATCCGCGACATCGCTGATGACCTGTCCGAACACGGCGCGGCCCTGGCCCTCAGCGAACGGCTGGGCGAGGTGTGCGGCACCATGGCCTGCCACGGCAGCGTCCGCGCCGGGCGCGTGCTCTCGGCCCCCGAGATGAACGCCCTGCTGCGCCAGATGGAGGCCACGCCCCACTCCGGCCAGTGCAACCACGGCCGCCCGACCTATGTCGAGCTAAAGCTCAATGACCTCGAGAAACTGTTCGGGCGGCGTTGAGGGTGCCCCGCCGGGCGGGACACCCCCGACCTCAGTCCGCCAGCGCCCGGGCGGCATAGGCCGCCATGGCTGCCGCCATCCACGCAGCCAGCCCCGGATTCAGCCCCTCGTAACGGGCATTGAATTCGGGATTGTCGACATAGAGCCGTCCCAGACCAGCATAGGCAGCCGCAGTCGGGGGTGCCTTCCACGTCCGCTCGACCCAGGCGTGGTGACGGGACAGAATCGGGTCCAGAGCCGGGTCCTCGGCCGCCGTACCGGCCTGCATCGCCAGGACGAAATCGCCCTCCAGCCCCGCCACCTCGGCCATCCAGTCGCCGCGCTGTTCCGGCGACATCGCCGCCATCGCCGCCCGCCCGGACTCGATCCGCTCCCGCGCCGTCTCGCCGTATCTATCGATGATCCAGGCCTCGTGTTCGGCCTGCTTTTCCGGGCTGAAGCCCTCGTAGAGTTGCTTGTCCATAACGCTGTCACGTCCTTCCAGTTCGGCGATCGTGCGGTCGATCGTCCGGGCCAGTCGGCGAAAACGGTCCGCTTCCCCCTCGATCCGCGCCCGCTGCTCACGCAGCATCTGCAGACGATCGTGGCCGACGCGGTCCAGCAGGGCACCGATCTCGCCGAGGGCGAGGCCGAACTCCCGATGCAACAGGATCTGCTGCAATCGCAGCATCTCCTCGCGTCCATAGTAGCGATATCCATTTTCGCCGACCGACGCGGGCTTCAGCAGGCCGATCTCGTCATAGTGGTGCAGGGTCCGGACCGAAGTTCCGGACAGCCGCGCCAGCTGGCTGACGGTATAGGTTCTGAGGCTCGCATCGTTCCGCATGGACATCCCTATCGGGCCTCACGCCGCGTCAGGGTCAAGCGTTGTTTTTCAAACCACGCCATCCGACCCGACAGTCCCGGTCGCGGCCTGGTCCTGCCCGGTAATCCGCCGCCAGATGCGCTTGCGGGCCTCCAGTACCGAAACGCCCAGTGCCGCCGCCACGGTCCAGAACAGGGCCTCGGTCGAGAGCGCGGCAACCACGGCCAGAACGAAGCGGGTTCCCCGGCTCACATCCATCCAAAGGCCGATACCGAGCGCGACCCAGCCGCACACCGCCGCGACGACCAGCAACATCACCAGGGACCAGAGGAACCCCTTCCCCCTGTTGAGCAGGCCCGGCTTTGCGGTTTCGATTTGCGTTGTCATGGTGAACCCCTTTCAAATTATTGGCACCTGATCTGAAAGTCTCTCCCGGGAGCGGAGTCTTTCATCCCGACGTTCATTTTTTTTGGAGACCGCTTGGGACGCGACCAGACATTCGAAGCCTTGCTGGCCGAGCACGGGGCAATGTTGCGCCGGATCGCCTCGACCTATGAGGCCGGCCGCGAGCGTCGCGATGAACTCGAGCAGGACATCCTGCTGGCCGTCTGGCGGGCCATGCCCCGCTATCGCGGTGAGGCCCCCGTCCGTGCCTTCATCGCCCGCGTGGCCCACAACCGTGCCGTGACCCATGTGGCCCGCGAAGCCGCCGAACCGCGCCGTCAACCGCTGGATGAGGCCGCACCTTTCGACGGGCCGACACCCCACGACACCGTCGAGCAGCGCGACATGCAGGACCATCTGACGACCGCAGTTCGCGCCCTGCCCCTGTCCCTGCGACAACCCGCTATGCTGACCCTCGAAGGCTTCACTCCCGCCGAGATCGCCCAGATGCTGGGACTGAACGCCAACACCGTCTCCATCCGTCTGACGCGCGCCAAGGCCGCGCTGCGCGAGGCGCTCAATCCGGAGAAACCGTCATGACGACTCCCACACCCGACGACTGGTCTGATCTGGCCCGGACATGGGTCGACACATCCCGGAGCGGACCCGGCCTGGATCCCGCATTGATCAGAACGGTCCTGCGACGGGACCGTCTGGCCCGTCTGAATTTCGTCGGAGAAATCGCCGGGGCCGCCGTGGTTATCGGCGTCCTCGTCTGGGCTCTACTGGCGCGGGACCTGCCCTGGTCCATTGCCGTCGCGGCCCTGGCTTTCACAGGATTCGCGGTGGCTATGACCCTGTGGTCCCGGCGCGGCGATCCGGGCGTCCTGACCGAAACACCCGAGGCCGTCCTGCTGTCCGCGATCGCCCAGGCGCGGCACGGGCGGCGCTGGGCCTGGGCCGGCGTCGCCAACAGTGTGGCCGCCTTCGCCTTTGTGGCCAGCATGACCATGCTGGACCCGTCAAGGGGCCCCTCCGAAGCCCTTTTGATCGCAATAACGGCCGGTCTGGCTGTCTGCATCGGCTTCTACCTGCGGCACGCGCGTCGTTGCGGCGACCGCATGAAAATCCATTCAGCCACGCTCGAGGCGCTCCGTGACGAGCCCCCTATTGAACCCTGAGGAACAATACCCGCGCCGCGCCATAGTCGCGGGCATCCAGTCGCTCGTAGCCGGGGGTCTCGATCTCGGGTTCGCCCGCGCCACGCTCGAACACGACGATGGCCCCCGGCTTCAGCCAGTGCTCCTCGACCAGCCGCGCCAGCGCCTGCTCGCCGAGTCCCTTGCCGTAAGGAGGATCGAGAAACGCGATATCGAACACCTCACCCGCCGAGCCCGGGCGTACGCCCAGATCGGTTGCGCTGCGCCGATGGACCCGGGTCTGGCCGAACAGGCTGAAGGTGTCGACATTCTCGCGAATGGCCCCGCGCGCCGCATCGTCGATCTCGACGAACAGGCAGAAGGCCGCGCCGCGCGAAATCGCCTCAAAGCCCAAGGCCCCCGAGCCCGCGAACAGGTCGAGCACCCGCGCCCCAACCAACGGCCCGGCCCAGGCCGCGTGCTCCAGAACATTGAACACCGCCTGCCGCGCCCGGTCGGACGTCGGCCGTGTGCCCTGTCCCTCCGGCGCGACGAGGGCGCGCCCCTTCAGGGCCCCGGCGACGATCCGCACAGATCAGCCGCCCGAGCGGGGTCCGCGGGGACCACCCGGACGCGGTCCGGTCGGCTTGCCGCCGGTGGGGCGCGGTCCGGTGCGGGGCTTGAAGTCGCGCTTGGGACCGTCGGCACCGCGTGGGGCAGCACTATCACGTGTAGCGAAGCTGCGGGTCGGGCGATCACCAGGGCCTCGCGACGTTCCCTTGGGCCCGATCATTTGCTCCTCGCGCGGCTTGAACACCCGCTTGGGCCGCTCGCCCTCAGGCGCGGACGGACTGGTCCCGGCCTTGAAGAAATGTTTGGGCCTGTCGTCCTCGCCCTCGCGCGGCTTCCAGGTCTTGCGCGGCGCGGCGGTGCGCGGTGCCGCCTTGGCCCAGCCCGCCTTCTTGGCCGGACGCTTGCCGGTCTCGGCCCGGGCGCTGCCCTCGGTCGCGGCATCGTGGGCCGCGCGGATTCGGCTGGGCTTGCGCGACGGATCGGAGATGGCCGACCCGGAGTTGCCCTTGACGATCGGGGCATTGTTGCGCCGTCCCGGCACCGGGGTCGGGGTCGAGACTGTATTGCCCTGCGGCAGGTTCTCCGGCCGGATGTGCTCGGACAGCATCTCGCGGATTACCCGCGGACCGACCTCCTCGACCGAACCGACCGCGAGGGTACCCAGCTGGAATGGCCCGTAGGCCAGGCGGATCAGCCGGTTGACGGTCAGACCCAGCGACTCCAGCACCTTGCGGACTTCACGATTCTTGCCCTCGGTGATCGAAACGCCGATCCACAGATTGGCACCGGCGCGCTCGCCCTCGCCCAGCGCCTTGGCTTTTTCAAGCCTGGCGTCGATGGGACCGTAGCGGACCCCATCGACGGTGACGCCGTCCTGCAGCTTGTCCAGCTGGTCCTGGGTGACGCGACCCCGGGCCCGGGCCCGGTACTGGCGCACCAGGGCCGAGGTCGGCAGTTCCAGCGCCCGGCTCAGCTCGCCGTCATTGGTCAACAGCAACAGGCCTTCGGTGTTCAGATCCAGTCGCCCGACCGAAATCACCCGCGGCAGCCCCCCCGGCAGGGCATCAAACACAGTCGGACGGCCACCCGGATCATTGTGCGAGGTCACCAGACCGGCTGGCTTGTGATAGCGCCACACCCGCGTCGCCTGGGCAGAGCCGATCGGCTTGCCGTCGACGGTGATGACGTCGTCGCGCGTCACCAGCACCGCCGGGGTCGCCAAAATCTTGCCGTTCAGGGCCACCTTGCCCAGACCGATCAGTCGTTCGACCTCACGGCGCGAGGCGATCCCCGCCCGGGCCATCGCCTTGGCGATCCGCTCGGCGCGTTTGGGTTCGGCCGGAGTCTTGGCCTCCTTGCCGTCTTTGCGCGGTCCATCCTTGCGGGGCGAACCGTCCTTGCGGGGGCCGTCCTTGGCGAAGGCACCCTTGCCGCCGGGCCGTTCCGGCCGCTCGTCAACGATCCTCGGCCTTGCGACCGAGTACCGTGGACCGCTGGTGGCGGGGTCGGAATTGGATTTGCGCGCCCGGTCATCTTGACGGGGGCGGGGCTTCTTGTCGTTGTCGTCTGTATGGCGGACCATGATGAGCGGTTCATGCGCATGGCACTCGACCTTGCGCAAGCGGCAGCGGACACCGGAGAGGTGCCCGTGGGGGCCGTCGTGGTCGATGAGACCTCCGGAACCGTGATCGCTCGCGGGAGCAATGGTCCAATCGGGGCCCATGATCCCACGGCCCACGCTGAAATCGTCGCCCTGCGCGCCGCCGCCCTGGCTCTGGGCAATTACCGTCTGACCGATCTGACGCTTTATGTGACGCTTGAGCCCTGCACCATGTGCGCCGGGGCCATCAGCCATGCGCGAATCGGCCGCGTGGTCTGGGGAGCCGACGATCCCAAGGGCGGCGCAGTCATTCACGGAGCCCGGGTCTTCGACCTGCCGACCTGTCACTGGAAACCCCGCACCGAAGGCGGAGTCCTGGCTGACGAGGGCGCGACCCTGTTGCGTAATTTCTTTCGCCGTCGCCGCACAGGAACGGTCGCCGCACCCGCCCGTTAGAACCAGTCGATGATAATGTCGGAGACCCTTGATGAAGTTCTCACCCGTCCACCTGTCCTGCATGATCAGCATGCTGCTCATGGTGGCGGCCTGTGACGGGCGTTCCCGGGCTGAATCGTCTGACAGTCGATCCAGTCGGTCCGAACAGGAAAAGGCTCTGGCCCAGCAGACCGCGCGGCACCTCACCGGGGCTGAACGGCAGGACGGCGTGCTCAACCGCTCCGTTCGCGCATTCTATCTCTGCAACAACGGGGAACGGTTGTCGGTGGATTTCGACAACCCACGCATGATGGCCACCGTGCGTAATTCCAGCGGCATCGCCGTGGACCTGCACCAGGAACGCGCCGCCGACGGCATCTGGTATCGCGCCAGCGGCTATGAACTGCGCGGCAAGGGCGCGATGGCCAGCTGGACCGCAGAAGGACTTCCGATCACCGATTGCCGGGCGATCGACTGACCGACCTCAGTCCCGCTGACCGAACTGCGCCAGACGCGCGTCCAGTTGCGCCCGCACTCCCGGCCAATCCTCGTCCAGGATGGCGAACTGGGCCGTGTCCCGCACCCGCCCGGTCCAGGTGATCTTGTGCTTGCGCAGCACACCTTCGTCCCGCGCCCCCAGCTTGCGGATCGCAGCCTGGCTGCCCGGGTTCAGCGCGTCGGTGATGATCTCGACCCGCACGGCCCTGGCATCAAACGCATGACCAAGCAGCAATCGCTTGCACGCCGGATTGATCGCGCCGCCCCGCGCCTCGGGTCGATAGAAGGTGGATCCGATTTCACAACGTCGGTGCTCCGGTCGTATCTCATAGAGACTGGTGGTGCCGACCAGCGCCCCGTCACTTTTGCGTCGGACCGCCCAGGTAATACGAGTCCCGCCAGCCATCGCCATCATCGCCGCCGACCACCAGCCGGCCGAATGAGGTCCATAGGCCGCTGCGACCATCACGTCCCACGAGGCCGGATCGCAGTCGAGCGTCGCCCGCACCTCGGTCTCCATCTCCGGGCGAAACGGTTCCAGCCGGACGAACGCATTCTCCAGAACGACTGCCTCCAGCTTCACGAGGCCCCCTGTTCGCGCAGAAAGGCCAGCAACTGTTCCGGATCGACATCGCGTTGGACAAAGGCCGCGCCGATCCCTCGCGCCAATACCAGTGTCAGTCGCCCACCCTCCGCCTTCTTGTCTCCGGCCATGCGAGTGACCAGCGCCCCGGCGGCGAATGTTCCGGCCGTGACGAGCTCCGTCGGCAGGCCTGCCGCCGCCAGTCCGGCCACAACCCGCGTGGCGTCCTCCGCTGGACACAGCCCCAGGGTCACGGAAAAACGGAAAGCGAGGGCACACCCCAGCGCCACCGCCTCGCCATGGGTCAGCACGGTTTCGTCGAAGCCCAGCTCCGCCTCCAGCGCATGACCGAAGGTGTGTCCCAGATTCAGCAAGGCCCGTCGCCCCGCTTCCCGTTCGTCCTCGCCGACGATAGCGCTCTTGATCTCCACCGAGCGAATCACGGCCCGTTCCAGTGCCGCGGGATCGCCCGCAGCCCCCACAGCCCCATCACCCAACAGCCAGTCGAAAAAGGGCCGATCACAGATCAGGCCGTGCTTCAGTACTTCGGCCCAGCCCGAGCGCAACTGGCGGTCAGGCAAGGTCGCCAGCACGTCAATGTCGGCCACCACCAGGCGCGGCTGATGAAATGCACCAACCAGATTCTTGCCGCGCGGCGTGTCGATGGCGGTCTTTCCCCCCACCGAGGAATCGACCTGGGCCAACAGCGTCGTCGGCACCTGGATGAAGTCGATCCCGCGCATGTACAGTGCCGCCGCCAACCCGGCGAGGTCACCGATAACCCCACCGCCCAGGGCTATGACCGTATCCCTGCGATCCAGCTCATAGGCCAGCAGCCGGTCGATCACCCGTTCCAGCTCTGCGAAGGATTTTGACGCCTCGCCCGGAGGCACTGTCAGAATTCTGGCTTTCAGTCCGGCCGCTTCGAGCGATGCCAGCGCCGCCGGGCCATAAATCGCGGCGACCGTCTCGTCGCTGATGACCACGAGTCGCCCCGGCACCAGCGGTCTGATTCGCTCGCCCAACCGGTCCAGCAGACCACGGCCGACGACCACCTCGTAGGGGATGAACCCGTGACCGGACACAGCGATCGTGGTGCTCACCTGGTCGTCTCCACGGCCCCGAAGGCCTCAAGTCCGCAAACGATCGCCTCGACCGCATCGGCGTGACCGCCGCCGGCAACGTCGACCACGACATCGGCCGTGGCATAGAGAGGATAGCGGACTTCGGCCATGGCTCTCAGCGCCTCAACAGGATCCCGACCACGCAGCAGCGGCCGGGTATCGCGGCGCTGCACCCGCTGCGCCACCACATCGAGATCTGCCCGCATCCACACCGTGGTCGCCCGGGCTTTCATCAGATCTCGCGTGTCCGGGTTCAGAATCGCTCCTCCTCCGGTCGCCAGAATCAGCCGCGGTCCCAGCAGCAGGCGCTTCATCACCCGCGCCTCTCCGGCACGGAATTCCGGCTCACCCAGTTGTCCGAAAATGTCCGAAACGGACATATGGGCTGCGGCCTCGATTTCCACATCCCCGTCAGCGAACGGCAGGTTCAGACGCCGGGCCAGCCGACGTCCCACCGTGGATTTTCCCACCCCCATCAACCCGACCAGGGCTATGGTGCGCTGGTGAACCGGAATCGCCACGACATCGCTCATGCCGGACCTTCCGGACGGCGACACAGGCAGACACAAGTTTCGGGAAGGGACAGACAGGCCGACATGATGGCTTCACCCTCTACATCAACCCCGGTGGCCGCAAGGTCCGCCGTCGGTGCAGCTCCCACGAATTGATGAGCATTCCACAGGTCGAGGCCTTTCTGGAGATGATGGCGGTCGAGCGAGATGCCTCGCCCCATACGCTCTCGGCCTATGGTCGCGATCTTGCCGATGCCGAAAGCGCCCTTACCGCCTCCGGCGGCCTGATGGATGCCGACGAAACTAGCGTGGAGGCCTGGTTCAGCGGACTGGCGGCACGGGGTCTGTCTGCGGCGACCGCAGCACGGCGACGCTCGTCGATCCGGCAATTCTACCGCTTCGCCCTCGCTGAGGGTTGGCGTCCCGATGATCCGTCGCGCCGGCTGGACGCTCCGAAACAGGGGCGAAGTCTGCCGCGCACCCTGTCCCGCGACGAAATCGACCGGTTGCTTCGGGCCTCAGCAGCCCGGGACGGCGCGGCCGGTGTGCGCATGGTGACTCTGGTCGAGCTGGCCTATGCCTCGGGCATGCGGGTGTCGGAACTGCTGGGGCTGAAGGTCGAGGCGGTCCGGCGCGATCCCGCCTTCCTGATTGTCCGGGGCAAGGGTGGCAAGGAGCGTCTCGCCCCGCTGAACCCCGCCGCCCGCGAGGCCGTCCGGACCTGGCTTCAGGTTCGCGACGCACGGCGTACCCCCGGTGCACCCGACAGTGTCTGGCTGTTTCCCTCGAGTGGGGCCAGCGGCCGACTGACCCCGCGGCGGTTCGCCCAACTACTGGACCAAGCGGCAGTAGACGCCGGGATCGACCCGGCCCGGGTCAGCCCGCACGTGCTGCGTCATGCCTTCGCCACCCACCTGCTGGAAGGCGGAGCCGATCTCCGGGTGGTCCAGACCCTTCTCGGTCATGCCGACATCGCCACGACCCAGATATACACCCATGTGGCCGTCGACCGGCTCACCCAGGCGGTGCGTCGCAATCACCCGCTGGCACGCGACGACTGATCCGCCGCTTGCTCACCGGCACCGGGGCCACTAGGTTCCGCCGCCTCCCCGGTGCCTTGCGCACCAGCTGTCCGGACGCCTTCATGGCCACCCACTATCTCGAATTCGAAAAGCCGATCGCCGACCTGGAGGCCAAGATCGAGGAATTGAGCCTGCTGTCGACGACATCGGGTTCGTTCGAGACCGAGATCGAGGGCTTGCGCGGCAAGGCCGAACAGTTGCGGACGAAGATTTACGCTTCGCTCGACCCCTGGATGAAGACCCAGGTGGCTCGCCACCCGCAACGGCCCCACCTGTCGGACTATATCGACGGGCTGTTCACCGATTTCGTTGAGCTGCACGGGGACCGCCAGTATGGCGACGATCAGGCTATTCTGGGCGGTCTGGCTCGCTTCAAAGGTGAGGCCGTGGTCATCCTGGGTCAGGAAAAGGGCAATGACACCGACTCGCGTCTGACCCACAATTTCGGCATGGCCCGGCCAGAAGGCTATCGCAAGGCGGTTCGTCTGATGGATCTGGCCGAGCGCTTCGGCCTGCCGGTCTTCACCTTCGTCGACACGGCCGGAGCCTATCCAGGTCTCGGTGCCGAGGAACGCGGTCAGGCCGAGGCCATCGCCCGTTCGACCGAGCGCGGACTGACGCTCGGCGTTCCGTCCATCACCACCATCACCGGTGAAGGGGGGTCGGGCGGAGCCATCGCCATCGCCGCGGCCAGCCGTGTGCTGATGCTGGAACATTCGATCTATTCGGTGATTTCGCCGGAAGGGGCCGCCGGTATTCTGTGGCGCGACGGAGCCCGGGCCCGCGACGCGGCCATGGCCATGAAGATCACCGGGCCCGACCTGATCGGGCTCAAGATCGTGGACCGGTTGATCACCGAACCTTGCGGCGGGGCGCACACGGATCACAAGGCGGCGATTTCTGCGGTCGGCGATGCGCTGAGCGAGGAACTGGCCGCCCTGGCGGGTCTGTCGCCCGATCAGTTGCGTCAGGCCCGGGCCGATCGTTTTTACGCCATCGGCCGCAACGGCTGACCGCGACCACCCCGGGTCTGTTTGCGCCAGAGCGACGCATATTCTCCGCCCACCCGGGCCACCAATTCCTCGTGCGTGCCCCGCTCGACGATCCGTCCGGCCTTGAGCACCAGAATCTGGTCAGCATCGGCGATCGTCGACAGTCGGTGGGCGACCACCAGCGTCGTACGTCCGGTCCGGGCCCGGCGCAGCGTTTTCTGGATCGCCGCCTCGGTGCGGCTGTCGAGGGCGCTGGTCGCTTCATCAAGGATCAGGATACTGGGATCGGCCAGCAGGGCCCGGGCGATGCCGACGCGCTGACGTTCACCGCCTGACAATTTCAGCCCACGCTCCCCGACGCGCGTGTCCAGTCCCTCGGGCAGGTCGCCGAGGAAGGTGGTGAGCTCGGCCGCTTCTGCCGCGGCCCAGATCGCCGCCTCGTCGGCATCAGGGCGGGCGAAGCCGATATTGGCGCGGATGGTGTCGTTGAACAGGGCCACGTCCTGGGGCACCAGGGCGACCGCGGCCCGCAGGGAGGCCTGGGTGACCTGACGCGCGTCATGGCCGTCGATCAACACCCGTCCCTGCTGGGGGTCCAGCAGCCGCAGGGCCAATTTGACGATGGTCGACTTGCCGGCCCCGGACGGTCCGACCAGGGCGATCGTGGTGCCCGGCAGGGCCGTGAAGCTGACGTCCTCCAGCCCGCTGGTCCGGGCGTCGTGACGGAAGCCGACCCCCTCGAAGGCGATGGTCCCGCCGCGGTGGGTGGTGTCCTTCTCCAGAGCCACCGCATCGGACGCATCGGCGACCTGCGGAGTCTGGCGCGTGACCTTCAGCATCTCTTCCATGTCGATGAACGACTGGCGCACCTCGCGATAGGCGAAGCCGAGGATGTTCAGCGGCCCGTACAGGGAGATCATGATCAGCACCGCGGCCATAACGTCGCCCGGGCCCATGCGACCCGCGGCGGCCTCGAACCCGGCCATGACGGCCATGACGCCGAGGCCCAGGTTCATGATCCCGGCCTGGATGGTGTTGAGCAGGGCCAGGGAGCTGTTAGCCTTCAGCGCGGCCCGGGTGTAGTCGCCCAGCGCCCGGTCATAGACCTGGGCCGAACGGCTCTCGGCCCCGAAGGATTTGACCGTCTCATAGTTCAGCAGAGCGTCGACCGAGACCCCGGCGGCCTCGGTATCGGCCGTGTTCATGGTGCGGCGATGCTCGAGCCGCCAGTTCGACAGGGCGAAGGTCGAGGCGGTGTAGACCAGCACCACGACCACGGCTACCGCCCCGAAACGCCAGTCATAGCGGGCCCCCAGCACCCCGGCGGCCAGTACCAGTTCGACCCCGGTCGGGACCAGGTTGAAGGCGAGGATCCGCAGCAGGAAGTCGACCGAGCGCGCGCCACGATCCATGGTCCGCGACAGCGAGCCCGAACGTTTGGTCTGGTGGAAGTCGAGCGACAGGCTCAGCGCATGGGCGAAGGTTTCAGTCGCGGCCCGGCGCTGGGCGGCGGAGCGCACCGGCGCGAACACGACGTCGGCCAGTTGCGGCGCGGTCGAGGACAGCAGACGCACCAGGGCCCAGCCCACGGCGAAGGCCCCGAAGCCCCAGCCGACGGCCACGGCGGTGCCCTGCCCCGCAGCCAGCGAATTGACGGCGGCCCCAAGCACCAGCGGGGCCAGAACGCCCAGCGCCTTGCCTGCCAGGGTCAGCAGCACGGCGGCGATCAGGCGCAGCTTCAGCCGGGGCGCGTTCGAGCGCCCGACCAGCCGCATCAGGTCGGCCAGCGCCTGAAACGTCGACGGGCCCTCGGGCTTCAGTCCAGAATCCCCGGTCGCCACTGCGACCCCGGGGTCACTGCGGTGACGTCCGGAGCGATCACCATGCATCGTCATGCGGCGTCATATGGACTGCGCCGCACCGGACCGAAAGGCCCGACGTGGCGGGCATCAGCCGCCGCGACCGCCGTATTTGGCATATTCCAGCCGGGCGATGGTGCGGTTGTGGACCTCGTCCGGACCGTCGGCGATGCGCAGGGTGCGGATCATGGCATAGGTCTCGGCCAGCGGGGTGTCGCTGGAAACCCCGGCTCCACCGAAGGCCTGGATGGCGTCGTCGATGATCTTCAGCGCCATGCGTGGAGCCGCGACCTTGATCTGGGCGATCTCGGACTTGGCGTTCCGGGCCCCGGCCTCGTCCATCATCCAGGCGGCCTTGAGCACCAGCAGGCGGCACATCTCGATATTGGTGCGGGCCTCGCCGATGCGCTGTTCCCAGACCGAATGTTCGGCCAGCTTCTTGCGGAAGGCGGTGCGGCTCAGCAGCCGCTGGCACATCAGCTCCAGCGCCACCTCGGCGGCCCCGATCACGCGCATACAGTGGTGGATACGGCCCGGGCCAAGCCGCCCCTGGGCAATCTCGAAACCGCGGCCCTCGCCGGCGATCAGGTTCTCGACCGGGACGCGGACATTCTCCAGCACCACCTCGGCATGACCGATCGGGGCCTCGTCATAACCGAACACCGACAGCATCCGGTCGATGCGGAAGCCGGGCGTGTCGGTCGGCACGATGATCTGCGACTGCTGGGCGTGGGTGGCGGCCTCAGAGTCGGTCTTGCCCATGACGATCGACACGGCCACGTTCGGGTGGGCCATGTTGGTCGACCACCATTTGCGGCCGTTGATCACATAGTGGTCGCCGTCGCGCACGATCCGGGTCTGGATGTTGGTGGCGTCCGAGGAGGCCACCTCGGGCTCGGTCATCAGGAAGGCCGAGCGGATGTCGCCGTCCATCAAGGGCTTGAGCCAACGCGCCTGCTGGGCCGCGTCGCCATACATATGGAGCACCTCCATATTGCCGGTGTCGGGGGCGGCGCAGTTATAGACCTCGGCCGACCACAGGGCCCGGCCCATCAGCTCGGCCAGGGGTGCATATTCGAGATTGGTCAGCCCGGCCCCGTGCTCGCCGGGCAGGAACATGTTCCACAGTCCGGCGGCCCTGGCCTCGGCCTTCAGTTCCTCCATCACCGGCGGCTGGCGCGTCGCATCCTCACGCACCTGGGCCTTGTATTCGGTCTGGCGCGGCAGGACCCGATCGTCCTGGAAGCGGCGGACCCGCTCCTGCCAGTCAAGGGCGCGATCACTGGGCTTGAAGTCCATGGCATTCATCCTTCCGGACGACGACGACCGCGGCCCCGGCGACGCCGGGGCCCGGCCCTCACCGCCTGTGGCGGTTGATCGCCCCCCGCAGCGGGCGGCGGGTCGAAATCAGCGCTTCAGAAGCGGAGCCAGCTTCTGGGCGATCATCATGTCACCGGCGATCTTCAGCTTGCCCTGCATGAAGGCCATCATCGGATCCAGATTGCCGTCCGACAGCGCCATGAAGTCTTCCCAGCTCATCGAGACGGTGGCGTCGGCGGGCTTGTCCTCATTGGTCACGGTATTGGGGCTGGACGCGCCATCAATATAGATCTTGCCGACATCACCGAGGTCGAGTTTGACGGTCTTGCCGAGACCGGAATCGTCGCCGACGGCGCCGCGGATGTGTTCGGTAACCTGAGCCAGATCAGCCATGGAATGTCTCCTGAGGATTGAACCCCAGACCTAGACCGCCCCCGCCCCGGTGCCAAGATCACCCGAGGTCAAGTTGGGTCATATCTGATTGCCGGCGGGCACGGCGACGCGCCGCGCCGGACCGGCGGCGGGAATGGAAGGGCAGGCGGAGCGCCGGGCCTTCGCCCGGTGTGCTTTGATTTTACCGTTTCGACGAAGACTGACGCTCCGCGTGGCGAGTTTTCAGGAGCCTGCGTCCGGTGGCGCTCTTGACGCCTTACCGCAGCGCCCCTGACGGGCGGGCCGGGCCTGTGACCCGGTCCCCGGACCGGATGCGTATCCCCCGCACCCCTGACCCCGCTTCTCCACTCCCGCCGCACACCAGGTCGCAGGCCAGGCGGCCCTTCCTTGCGACGGGACGCAGGCAGGATGGCATGGGGCTGGACCGGGGCGGGTGATTGGGCTGGAGAAATGGGGAAGGTGGTGCGGGGCAAGGGATTGGGGAGAGGAATCAGGCGGATTGTGCGCGCATACCTCGCATCCTCCCCGCCTTCGTCATCCCGGGGCAAGCGGCGCAGCCGCGCAGACCCCGGGACCCAGCGGCGCGCGGCAGCGCGAAAGGGTCCGCACGATGCGGTGGACAGATTTCGCGATCGCTGACGCGACCGCGCCGCTGGGTTCTCCGGTCGCTCTGCGAGCGCCGCAGAATGACGACAGCTTTTGGGGGACTCGAGGGGAGAAGGACGTGGGGCCGGTCCCTGCCTGAACAGATCGCGCTATCGCGCGCCGCTGGGTCCCGGGGTTCGCTACGCGCCCCCGGGATGACGAAAGCAGAGGGGGGCTGTCAGGGTCAAATCGGCTGTCGGGGCGCGGCGGATGCATCCCCCTCATCCGTCTCGCTACGCGAGCCACCTTCTCCCGCAAGGGAAGAAGGACGGGAGGCGCGGCGCAAACCTGGGTCTCCGCCTGCGTAGGGATAAGCGGGGGCGGAGCAGACCTGTCGTGCCGGTACCGTCCGAAATCTCAGGCCATCTTACTGGCTGCTCGCAAGCCGCCGCTTTTCAAACGCGGCCTCGGCCGCCACCAGGGCGTTCAGCTGCGGATTGTCGACAAGCAGTTTCAGAACATCGCTGATCACGGCACGTCCGTAAGCGCCGCTGGTGAACACGACCACGCCCGTCTGCCGGTCGGGATCGAACATCGCAAACGTGTTTTCGCCCCAGCCCTTGCCGTTGTGAATGAACAGCCGCTGGTCCGCGGTCTCATAGATCATCCACCCCAGCCCGTAGCCGGTATGTCGGGGGCAAAGGTCCGCTGGAATAATGCCTGGCGGGCAGGCCATCGCCACCTGATCATCGTAGATGCGTCCCCGCGCCTCACGGATGGGGAGCGTCAGGCCCTGGCCCTGCATGGCGCTGCGCACGAAGCGGGCATAGTCCCGGATCGTGGTGTGCACATTGTCTGCCGCACTGCCCTGCGGGCTGTTGTCGGGAAGCCGAAGGGTACCGTCCGGTCCCCGCACCATGGCCACCCGGCCTTCCCATGCCGGATCGGGCCGGAACCAGGTGTCGGTCATGCCGACCGGCGCGAACACCATTTCCCGGGCCAGCGCCTCCATCGGCGTTCCCGTCGCAAGCGCGGCATAACGGGCCACATAGTCGTAGCCCTCGCCGGAGTAGAAGGCTTTGGAACCCGGCTCCCAGGCGATCTCGAGGGGCTTGTCGCCACGCCAGTTCACTGAAAACCCCATGCGATGAGACAGGGCCAGGGCGGGGGTCAGGAGGCTGTGCCGGGGATCGGCGGCAAGGTCCCCGTCAACAAAAACCGGGGCCATGGGCGCGTTGAGGTCCAGACGTCCTGCCGACGCCAGACGCAGCAGGGTTTCCGCGACGATCGGCTTGGTCAGTGAGGCGATATTGTAGAGCGTCCGGTCGTTGGCCGGAATCCCCGGGGCCTGTTCGCCCCAGGTCGCCGTCCAGGCGATCTCGCCATCCACCAGCCAGGCGACCGCGGCGCTGGGCACGTTTTCGGCCGCGAGCCAGGCGGGCATGTTCCGGTTCAGCCGGGCAAGGTGCTGTGCCGCAAGCCCGTCGGACACGACCGGTGCGCGTGTGGGGGCCGGAGTTTCGACAGACGACGGCGTGATCTCTGCGGAGACACAGCCGGCCAGCAAGAGTATCGACAGGTGCGCCGTCAGGGTTCTCAAAAGCATGGAAAAATCCTTTGATTGAGCCTCGGTGTGTTGTTCTTCCGGTACACTATGATCTGCGGGCAGCTCAGTTCAAGACACAGGGGCACACAACCGTGGCGTATGTCGTCAGCTTCGGCGAGCCAAACGGGCGGGACCCTGTTGTCGTCATCCTGCGGTGCCGGGATGAGCGGGGGTTTTGGCGCGCGATATTCGGGAAGGTCTGGCGGAGACGGAGGGATTCGAACCCTCGGTACCCCTTACAGGGTACGACGATTTAGCAAACCGTTGCCTTCAGCCACTCGGCCACGTCTCCGGCAGGGGCTGCAGATAGCGGAGGGCGGGGCGCGGCGCAACCGGGTTCGGGCGTGACGGCGGTCGTCGTCGTTAACGCGACAGTCAGGGCGGTCGTGCATGATCCCCGGGTCTCTTTCTGTGCCCGAGTCCGATGACCCCAGCCGCCCGCCGATCCCGTCCAGCCAACCCGTCCCCGTCCGTCGGCGACGGCGCGGTCATGGATGCGTCCGGCCTGCAGGCCCTGGCGACGGGGGCCATGTCCCGGCCAACGGACACTGCGGCGCGGCGCGGGCCCTTCCGGCCCGACGTCTGGCTCAATTCGCGGGAGCGCCACGCCTCGCGTCTGGCCGTGCATTATTTCCGCGCCTTCGATGTGCTGGCGGTGACGGCCATCACCCTGCTCAGCGCCTGGGCCGTCGCGCCGGGTGCCCTGGCGCGGGCCGAATTGTCGCTGGTCCTGCCCTTTGTCGCCGGGGCCACGGTCGTGCTGGCCCTGATGCGGTCGCTGGGCCTCTATCGCTTCGTCCGCACCCGCAGTGTGCCGATCCATCTGGCCGCCGTCTCCGGGATCGTGGCTGCAGGGGCGGTTACGGTGATCGGCCTCGGCGCCCTGATGCGCGGAGGCCAGGGGCTGTGGTCGGCCTATCTGGTCTGGACCGGTCTGGTGCTGATCAGCCTTCATGCCCTGCATATGGGCTGGAGCGATCTGGTCGGGCGCTGGCGCGCGTCCGGCTCCCTGACCCCCAATGTCGTGCTGGTCGGGGCCACCGGCCATGCCGAACAGTTGATCCGTGAGGCGCTGAAGCACCGCGACCTGAATGTGCTGGGCATTTTCGACGACCGGATGGCCCGCTCGCCGCGGGCGATCGAAGGGGTACCGGTGCTGGGCCGGGCCGACGACCTGCTGACCCATCACATGACGCCCTATGTCGACCGCATCGTGCTGGCCATCGACCCCCGGGCCGAAGCGCGGGTCCGCGACCTGACCGCCCGGCTCCGGACCCTGCCCAATGAGGTCACCCTGCTGGTTGAGCCGAACGACGACACCGAATACGCCATGGTCGTCCAGCGCCTGTCCCGCGCGCCGCTGGCGGCGCTGGACGGACCGGTCGATGATGACCGCCGCGCCTTCAACAAACGCATCCAGGACCTGGCCGTGGGTCTGGTCGCGGCCGTTCTGCTGGCCCCGGTCCTGGCCGTGATCGCCGTGCTGATCCGGCTGGACAGTCCCGGGCCGGCCCTGTTCCGCCAGCGTCGCCACGGCTTCAACCAGGAAGAGATCGTGGTGTGGAAATTCCGCTCAATGCGCCACGACGCCGCCGACGCCACCGCGTCACGACAGGTCACGGTCGATGACGAGCGGGTCACCCGCATCGGCCGCCTGCTGCGCGCCACCAGTCTCGACGAACTGCCGCAGCTGCTCAATGTGCTGAAGGGCGAGATGTCGCTGGTCGGACCGCGGCCGCACGCCATCGGCATGAAGACCGGCCATATCGAATCGGCGCGTCTGGTCGCCGAGTACGCCCATCGCCACCGCATCAAGCCGGGCATGACCGGCTGGGCCGCCGTCAACGGCTCGCGCGGACCGCTGCATTCGGCGCAGGACGTGCGCCGCCGGGTCCAGCTCGACGTCGACTATATCGAGCGTCAGTCCTTCTGGCTGGACCTGTGGATCATGGCCGTGACCATCCCCGTGCTGCTGGGTGACCGGCGCACGGTCCGTTGACGGGGGCCAGCTGATGTTCTGGCGCGGGGTCTGGGGCTACCTGCCGGCCAATATCGTGCAGGGCGTGGTTGGATTTCTGGCCATCGTCATCTTCACACGGCTGCTGAGTCCCGAGGATTTCGGGCGCTATGCCCTGGCCTTTTCGGTCCTGACCCTGGGCCATGTGGCGGTGTTCAGCTGGCTTGAAGCCGCCATGGCCCGCTTCTGGGCCGCCGAACAGACCGGGGCGGGCCTCGCCGACCATTTCGCCGGCCTGTACCGCGCGGCCCTGCGGCTGACGCTGCTGTTCTTCCCGATCGCCGGTGTGGCCATCTGGCTGTGGCCAATGGACCCCGCCTTCAAGATCGCCGTCGCCGTCGGCGTGGCCGGGATCCCGGTGCGCTGTTTCGCCAAATTGGCCATGGAGCGTTACCGCGCCGCCGGGGAGGTGACCAAGGCCGCCCGTCTCGACATGGCCACGGCCATCGGCGGGCTGCTGATCGGCGTCGGCTTCGCGCTGGGCGGTGCCGGCGGGGCCGCGCCGCTGGCCGGACTGATGCTGGCCCCGCTGATCGCCCTGCCCTTCATCCTGCCCGGCGAGCTGAAACAGGCCCGGGGCGGCCGTGCCGATTCCGCCCGGCTGAAGCGCTATGCGGTGTACGGCTATCCGATCGCGGCGTCGCTGGCCCTGGCCGTGGTGCTGTCCTCGACCGACCGGTTCCTGCTGGCTGCCTTCATGAACGAGGCGGCAGTCGGGGCCTATCATGCCGGCTACAGCCTCGCGAACCGGACGCTGGACGTGCTGTTCATCTGGCTGGGGGCCGCGGGGACCCCGGCCCTGGTCATGGCGCTGGAGCGGGGCGGCGGCGAGCGGCTGCAACAGGCCGCGCGGGAACAGGCCTCGACCTTCCTGCTGATCGGCCTGCCGGCCGCCGCCGGTGTGGCGCTGGTCGCCCGGCCCCTGACCGAGGTGATGATCGGCGAGGACCTGCGGGCGATGGCCGGGGCGATCACGCCGTGGATCGCGCTGGCAGCCCTGCTGTCGGGCGTCACCACCTATTATTTCCATCAGGCCTTCACCCTCGGACACCGTACAGGCCTGTTGCTGGCGGCCATGGCCGTGCCGGCGCTGTCCAATGTCGGCCTGAACCTGCTGCTGATCCCGCGTTTCGGCGTCATGGGGGCGGCCTGGGCCACGGCGATCAGCTTCGGTATCGGTCTGGCGGCCTCGATCCTGCTCGGCCGGCGCGTGCTGGCCCTGCCGGTGCCGTGGGCCGTGGTCTGGCGATGTGGGCTGGCCACCGGGATCATGAGTGTGGGGGTTCTGGCCCTGCCGTCCATCGGCGGGCTGGGCGAACTGGCGCTCGACGCCACGACCGGGGTCGGCCTCTATGCCGGAGCCGCCCTGATCCTGAACGCGGCCGGCGTCCGCGATGTCGCCATCCGGCTGATCGCCACCGCCCGCACCCGGAGCGCAACGTCATGACCCGACAGGCCAGGATCCTCGACAACGCCTGCTGGAAGGTCGCAAGCCCGGCCCTGTCGGTGCTGATCCCCTTCCTGCGGGACGATCCGACCGACCTGCTGCAGCGGCTCGACAGGGAGGCCGCGCCGGTCGATGGCTCGGTCGAGATCGTCGTGCTGGACGACGGCACCGGTGACCGGGAGCTGACAGCCCGGCTCGGGGCCCTGATCAAGGCCATGGCCCTCCCGGCGCAGCTGATCACCCTGTCCAGAAACGAGGGCCGCGCGATCGGCCGCAATCGTCTGGCCACGGCCGCGCGCGGCGGCAGCCTGTTGTTCCTCGACAGCGACATGAGGCCCGACCACAGTCATTTCCTGCGCGACTGGACCGCGCTGGTCTCGCGAGAGGATCCGGCCGTCGCCTTCGGTGGTTTCTCGCTGCTGCAGGCCCCCACAGACGCCTGTTTCGCGGTGCACCGTGCGATGGCCGCCCGGTCCGACTGCGTGCCGTTCGACGCGCGGGCCCGCCAGCCGGAAAAATACGTCTACACCTCCAACCTGCTGGTCCGGCGTGACGTGTTCACCGCCGAAGCCTTCGACCCCGGTTTCTCCGGCTGGGGCTGGGAGGACGTGGAATGGGCCATGCGGGTGTCGGCGCGTTACGGGGTTCTGCACCTCGATAATCCCGCCACCCATATGGGGCTCGACACCGTCGCCGGACTGGCCGGCAAGTACGAGCAGTCCGTGCCGAATTTCGGTCGGGTGGTTCATCACCACCCGGAAATCGTCAGCCAGTATCCCAGCTACAGGGCGGCGCGGTTGCTGAAACGCCTGCCCGGACTGGACATGCTACGCCCGTTGCTGCGGCGGGTCGCAGAGACCCACTGGCTGCCGATACGGGCCCGGGCCTTTTCCCTGCGCCTGTATCGCGCCGCCCTCTATGCCGGAGTGGTCTGATGAGCCCCGCGACCTACAGCGCCGATCCGAGCCTCGCGGGCAAGCTGCGACGTCGCTATGCGCGTCTGACCTGCCGCCGCCCCGTGCGCCTTCAGCTCGAGCGACCGGTGATCAGCTTCACCTTCGACGACGCCCCCGCCAGTGCCGCGGCGGCCGGCGCGATCCTCGAGCGTCACGAGGCCCGGGGCACCTATTATCTCTGTACCGACCTGTTCGATCAGGACGGGCATATGGGCCGCTACGCCAATGCCGCCGAGGTCACTGATCTGGCGCAACGCGGTCACGAGATCGCCTGCCATACCTCGGGACACATCGACTGCCATCGCGCCGACGCGGCGACGCTGGTGGACGACAGTGCCCGCAATGTCGCGGCCCTGGCGGCGCTGGGCGGACACCCGAAACATTTCGCCTATCCGTTTGGTGAGGTCTCGCCCCGGGCCAAGAGCGTGCTGTCAGATCGCTACGGCTCCCTGCGAGGTGTCCAGTCCGGACTGGTCCTGAACGGATCGGATCTGAACCAGCTGCCGGCGGTGGGGATCGAGGGCCCCCACGGCGAGGCGCGGGCGCGGCGCTGGATCGCGGCGGCGGCGCTACGCAAGGCCTGGTTGATCCTGTTCACCCATGACGTTCGCGACAGTCCGTCGCCCTGGGGCTGCACGCCCGAGGCCCTCGATCGTCTGGCCGCCTATGCCCGGGAGTCGGGCTGCGACATTCACACGGTCGGTCAGGTGCTGGACCGATGAACGTAGTGTCCGGAGACGTCGCGGTGATCGTGCCGACCCTGCGTCGCCCCGAAAGCCTGAGGCGCGCCCTGCTGTCCCTGTTCGCCCAGGGCAGGGTCGCCGACCGGGTCCGGGAGATCGTCGTGGTCGACAATGACCCGCTCGGCTCGGCGGCCGCGACGGTCAGCGACCTGTCAGCCGACTCGCCGTGGCCGCTGCTCTACCGGCATGCCCCCCGGCCCGGGGTGGCCACCGCCCGCAATACCGGACTGCAGGCCACGGACGCCCCCCTGATCGCGTTTCTTGACGACGACGAGGCGGCCGAACCACACTGGCTCCACGCTCTGCTGGACGCCCTGGAAAACTGTGGGGCAGATGTCGTATTCGGCCCCATACGTGGACAGGCCCCGGACGCGGCGGACTGGATCCGCCCCTATCTGGAGGCGTTTTTCGGGCGCAGTGGTCCGGTCCACAGCGGTCTGATCGACCATCCCTACGGCTGTGGTAATTCGCTGATGTTGCGTCGTACCGCCCTGCCCGGCCCGGCCCCGTTCGACACGGCGTCAGACCAGACCGGAGGGGAGGATGACGCCCTGTTCGCGGCCCTGGCAGCACGTGGCGGCCGCTTCGGCTGGGCCGCCGAAGCCTGGGCGGACGAATTCGCGCCGGCGCACCGGGCCACCCTGGCCTATGCGCTGGCTCGCGCCTTCGCCTATGGACAGGGACCCAGCCAGACCGCCGCCGCGCGACGCGACTGGCCGGCCGTGGGGCGCTGGATGCTGATCGGCGCAGCCCAGACCCTGGCGTGGAGTTGCGCCGCGGCCACCTATCTGCTGATCCGCAGTCCGCGCCGTGCCATCGCTATGGACCGCACCGCCCGTGGACTAGGAAAATTGTTCTGGATGAAGGGTCTGGAGCCGCAATTTTATGGAACACGCGAACTGGCCAGACTGAACGCCTCGACCCCGGCCTGAGCGGTTCAGCCGGCCATGCGTCGCAGAAAACCCGGTGGCCGATAGGTCGAGCGATTGACCACCACCCCGGCGATCCGTCCCCCTGCAGCCTCGATCCCGTCGCGCAGAATCATCGGATCGCTGGCGGGCGTGCGCTCCGAAACGACCAATACAGTGGCGTCGACAAAGGGAGCCAGAATGACCGCCATGTCACTGCGGTCAGCCGCGGGCGTGTCGATCACAATCGTGTCCGCGTGCTGCCGCATCGCATCCCAGTAGCGGGCATTGCCGAGCGCCTCAGGACGCTGGCCTGATCGCAGCCGTTCGATCGCGAACCGTGTGACCCACAGCCGCCCACCCAGACAGGGTCGGGCCGTCATCAACCGCGCCGGTGACACGGGTCGGCCGTCCTTGTCCTTCACCCGGGGGGTGACGACGAAAAAGCTGGATCCGTCCGGAGACGCCTGGGCCGGACGTCCGATCCGGCCGAACCGGTCCGGTTCCCCGGCGATGTGTTCCAGCTGTCCCTGCTGCACCAGATCCCCGTCGATCAACCACACCGGTCGCCGGGCCCGAACAGCCGCCAGACGGGCATATTCACGCGCCACGGTCGAAGTCCCCTCGCCTCCATTGGCGGAAACGATCTGAATCACACGCCCGCGATGTGCCGGGGATGCACCCAGAGCCGCCCAGAGACCGGCCATTTCGGATGTCAGATCGACCATCGTTCGGTTACGCGCCTAACTCATTCCATCTGCAGCCTGACATGGTGGCTGACTCGCTCATTGGGACTTCATCGGGGCGACCGCCAGAACCGGCATGTCCAGGGTTCGTCCCGCCGATCCCGCCGTGGCAAAACCGCGCCGGGTGAAGATACGCAACAGGCCGGCACACAGGGCTGTGAAGCCGGCGAACAGGATGACCGCGATCAGCAACGGCAGCTTCAGACTCTTGCCCCGTGTCGGGGCCTGGGCCCGCTCGATCACGGTGACATTGTCGGCCCCGGCCTTGACCAGGGCGCTGTCAGCGCGGCTCTGGGTCGCGCGCTGCTGGAATTCCCGGATGTTGGTGGTCAGCACCTCACGGTCGCCGGCCAGGGTGGCATTGGTCGATTCGATCTGGGTCAGCAGCGACTGCCGCGACCGCAGTTCACCGACCTGACGATCCAGCACGGCCAGCCGCGCGGCCAGCGACGAGGCGTCGGCGTCGGCGGCGATGCGGTTGTTCTCGGTCTGCTGCCAGATCGGGTTGGGGCCGGTACGAATCTCCTTGGCCCCGACCGCCGTGCCGGTGCCGACGAAGCCCTGCAACTGGGATATCTGCTGTTCGATGTCCCGGACCGGCTGGGCGTCGGGCCGGTAGCGCGACAGCAGTTGCTCACGCTGGGTGCGCAGCTGCAGGATCTGATCCTGGGCCGAGATGTTCAGGTCCTGTTGCAGGGTGACCTGGGCCGGCGTCGCGGCCTGTTGCGCCACCAGACTGGCCAGCCGCTGCCGAGCCTGGTCCAGTTGCGCCTGAACCGACAGGCGTTCCGCGAAAACCGTCTGATAGGTGGCGGCCAGCGTGGCCTTCAGCGTGGCGAAATCACCGATGTCATTCGAGGCGAGAAAGGCCTCATAGGCCGAGTCCGCCTCGGCCAGCTCGTCCTCAAATACCTGCCGCTGCTGTTCGATCGCCGGCGTCTTGTTGTCCTGAAACACCTCACGGCGATAGGTCAGATACTGGGCGATCACCGCGTTGAGCACCCGGGCCGAGATCTGCGGATTGTCGCTCTGATAGCTGATGCCGATGATGGCGCTGCCCGGCGTGGTGCCGACCCCCAGACCCGCATCGATCACCTTCAGCGCCGCGACCTCGCGCCTGGCGGCCGTATCGGTCGATGGCTTCGACCCCAGAAAGCTTTCGACGCCGAGGGCCCGGACGGTGCGCTGTTTGACCTCGAGACTGCTCAGAATCGCAGCCTCGGACTGGGCCACGGCGTCGGCATTGGGGGCCTGTCCCCGTTCCGACGTGCCGACCCGGGGCTGATAGACATATTCCTGACCGACCCCCGCATAGATCTTGCCGGTCGCCGTATAGGACTTCTTCAGCGTCAGAATCGCCGCGGTTCCGATCGCGACGATGACCAGAAAGACCAGAATCATCAGCCCCAGCTCGCGGAAAAGCAGCCCCACGATGTCGAGGAGTCCGTAGCGTGGACGGGCTGTGGCATGGACCGACGAACGCATGGGCGGCAGGTGATTCCATCGAAACCGGTGACTGATCAGTCCAGACTTGGCCCAGCGGCGTTAACCACTGGTTACCCATAAGCGGCGAGGCTGCGTCATCACGCTCATCCGCAACGGTTTTCAACTTCAATGACCATCGATCGTCGCCTGCTGTTGCTGTCTTTCGGCGTCGCCGCCCTGGGCGGCTGCGCGAGCGACAACGGGGGCCGCATGCCCCTGCCCTCACGCGGGGGCGACGTCGGGCGGGTCCAGCGGGTCAGCGACAGCAGCTTTCCCGACATCGCCTTTGCCGACTGGACCGAAGCCGAGCCGGAATATCTGCTTTATCCGGGGGACGAAATCGAGATCGCCATGCCCACGGCGGTCGAACTGACCCGGACCCAGAAGGTCGGACCCGACGGCCGCGTGTCCCTGCCGCTGATCGGTCAGGTCATGGCCGCGGACCGGACCATCGCCGAACTGGAGCATGATGTGGCCACGGCCTATGCCGCGCAGCTGCTACGTCCGGTGGTCGAGGTCACCCTCAAACAGGCCGGTCCGCTGAAAATCTGGGTGGATGGCGAGGTCCGCACGCCGGGCGTCTATGACATGCCGGGCGATATCGACGCCTATCAGGCGATCGTCATGGCGGGAGGGTTCCTGCCTACAGGGCGGATACAGGAAGTGGCACTGATCCGACGCGGTCCCGGTGGCCGGCGCATGCTGCGCGCTGTCGATCTTCGGCCGCGTCGCGGCGAGGTCATCGCCCTGCGTCGCGGGGACATCCTGTTCGTGCCGAGAACGACGCTGGGAGAGGTGGCCAATTTCGTGACCCAGATCCGCAACGCCCTGCCCGTCGGCTTCACCTACGCCATCAACGGGCAGTATCAGAGATTCTAGGCCGCTCAGCCTGATCGGTTGAGGCAAGGAATCGCTTCGCGATACTCTCGATGCCGTAAATCAGGCTCCAGCTTCATCCTGGAGCGAATATCTGGGTTTGGACGCGATCGCGTCCAAACCGATTTCGCTCAGGCGGCGAGGGTGACGATCCCGGCGTCGATCCAGTGACGGGCGGCCTTCTGGGCCTCGGCGATCTCTTCCCGCTCCATCTCCTGCGACATCTCGCGGCGATAGACCCGGGCCTCGGCCGAGCCCTTCATGGCGGCCAGGTTGAAGATCATATGGGCCGAAACCCGATCCATCGGGCAGCCGGCCTGGCCGGTCGAGTACATCATGCCCAGTTGGAACAGGGCGTCGCCGTCCATCTCCGCGGTCGGCAGGGGCAGCGGGGCCTCGGCCTCGATCCCGACTTCAGGCGCCAGTTCTTGCGCGATCATCACTTCATCCTCCGGACGAACCGTTCTGGTTCCGCCTTCTGAAGGCTGATCAAATACCCGCGGTTTGAAGTTAAAGTTAACGGCGGCCGGGACCGCCCGAACTTTTAAGTAAAGCGAATGTGAATACTAAATCCGTGATTCATGACTTTGAAATCTCGTGGAAATGTCTTGGTCACACTCTCGCCGCCGCAGGGCGCGAGCGCTGACCGAACAGAACCGAGCGCGCCGTTTCGGCCGACTTGCCTGACGCCGCCAGATTGCGCCGCATCTCATCACCGACCGCCCGGCCGGCGATCACGGCGGGACGCGTGCCGACGCGATCCATCCAGGCCTTCAGATTGGGGAAGTCGTCCAGGGACTGCCCCTGGTACTCCGGCAGGATCCAGGGCCAGGCCGCCATATCGGCGATCGAATAGTCTCCGGCCAGATAGTCGCGATCAGCCAGACGGCGGTCCATCACCCCGTACAGCCGGTTGGTTTCGTCGGTATAGCGGCGCACGCCATAGGCGATCTGGCGCTGGTCCGCGATCAGGGCCGGGGCGTACTGGCGGAAATGGTGGGTCTGTCCGGCCATCGGCCCCAGACCGCCGACCTGCCAGAACAGCCACTGGTCCACCTCGACCCGGGCCCGGACGTCCGTCGGATAGAATTGCCCGGACTTGTTGCCCAGATACTGCAGGATCGCCCCGGATTCGAAGATCGACAGCGGCTGACCGTCCGGACCGTCCGGATCGACAATGGCCGGCATCCGTCCGTTCGGGCTGATCGCCTGGAACGCCGGTTCGAACTGGTCGCCCGCGCCGATATTGACCGGCTTCATCACATAGGGGAGGCCCATCTCCTCCAGGGCGATGGAGACCTTCCAGCCGTTGGGGGTGGGCCAGTACCAGAGTTCGATCGGTCGGGGCATGCGTTCATCCTTGTCTCGGCCCCTGATCTGGGGACCGGCCGCCCACGGCGCAACCGGGCCGCCGTCCGGCCGCCGGGCATGTGGCTTGCATGTCCTTTTTCATGGCCCGGCACCGGGATCAGGCTTAACGTTCAGTTAAGGTTCATCCAGCGCGACGGAACATGACCGCGAGCCGCCCGTTCCGGGCGTGCGGGGAAAGAGACCATGACACGCAATCTGATGGTGTTCACCGCGATCGCCTCCCTGGCTGTGCCGATGGCCACGCCCCTGGTCGCCCATGCCCAGGACCGCGGCTATCAGGACCGGCCCGCCGAACCCGAAGGCGAGGCCCGACCGCAGCGGAGACCGAACCGCGAGGAGCCCCGAAGCAACCAGAGCGCCGCGCCCGACGCACCGGCGGCGCGTCCGCAACGGCCGGCTCGCAACGAACAGCCGTCGCCGCCTGTTCGCCAGGAGCAGCCGACCTCACATGACCGGCCCCAGCGACCTGAACGACAGGAACGCCCGGGCCGACCGGATCGTCCGGCCCAGCCGGATGCCCCGAGCCGTCCGGACAGGCATACGCGGCCGTCGGACGGCAGTGGCTGGCAGGGCCGTACGGACAGTGGCCGGACATCCTCTCAGGATCAACGCAACGGTAGCCGCTACCAGCAGGACGACGGACGGCAAAATCATCGCGGCGACCGCTACGAGCGACGTCACGACCGGCGCGAGTACCGGGACTTCCGCGACCGCTTCGACAGCGGTCAATGGAGCCACAACTGGTACCGGAACCACCATTCCGACTGGTGGCGCGATGATCATCGGTTCCGGAACTATTCCGGCTTCCGCATGGGCTTCTATTTCGCCCCGGGCTACGGCTACTACAACGTCCCGCGCTCCTACTGGGGCCAGCGCTGGAGGGTTGGAAGCTATCTGCCGTCGATGTTCTGGCGCTATCAGCTGAGCGACTGGCGCACCTTCGGTCTGGGCTATCCGCCGCCGGGGACCCGCTGGGTGGTGGTCGACAACCAGATCTATCTGATCGACCAGACCGACGGCTATATCATCGACGTCATCTACGACGCCTGGAACTGGTAATCGGACCCGAATGAATGAGGCCCCGCGGAGCGATCCGCGGGGCCTTTTTCATATGCGCCGCTCAAACAGCGAGCCGCCGCGCGTCGAGCGATAGCGCCCTCAGGAAATGCCCAGCTTCGCCTTCAGTATCTCATTGACCGAGGCCGGGTTGGCCTTGCCGCCGGTGGCCTTCATCACCTGACCGACGAACCAGCCGATGGCCTGGGGTTTTTCGGCGACGGCGGCAGCCTTGTCAGGGTTGGCGGCGATGATCTCGTCGACAGCCTTTTCGATGGCCCCGGTGTCATTGACCTGGACCAGACCGCGGGCCTCGACCACCTGACGCGGCGAGCCTTCGCCGGCCCAGACGTGGTCGAACACCTCCTTGGCGATCTTCGAGGAGATGACCCCCTCCTCGAGCAGGGCGACCAGCTCGGCGACATGGGCGGCGGGCAGCGGGCTGTGCGAGAAGTCGAGATTGTCGGCGGCCAGACGGGCCGACAGTTCGTTGGTGACCCAGTTGGACACCAGCTTGGCGTCGCGGCCCTTGGCGGCTTCCTCGAAATAGTCGGCCTTGGCCTGTTCCGAGATCAGCACCACGGCGTCGTACTGCGACAGGCCATAGTCGGCCATCAGGCGCTTGCGCTTTTCGTCGGGCAGTTCCGGCAGGGACGCCTTGATGTTGTCGATCCACGCCTGTTCCAGCTCGAGCGGCAGCAGGTCGGGGTCGGGGAAATAGCGATAGTCGTTGGCCTCTTCCTTCGAGCGCATCGAGCGCGTTTCGCCGGCCGTCGGGTCGTACAGGCGGGTCTCCTGATCGATCTTGCCGCCGTCCTCGAGGATTTCGATCTGGCGACGGGCCTCATAGTTGATGGCCTGGGAGATGAAGCGGAACGAGTTGACGTTCTTGATCTCGCAGCGCGTGCCCAGATGGCTGAAGTCGCCGGTGGCGCGGAATTGCTCGTAGCCGCCCGCGCGGCAGACCGAGACGTTGACGTCGGCGCGCAGGTTGCCCTTCTCCATGTCGCCGTCGCAGGTGCCCAGATAAACGAGGATGGTGCGGATCTTCTTGACGTAGGCGACCGCCTCTTCGGGCGAACGCATGTGCGGCTTGGAGACGATCTCCATCAGCGCCGTGCCGGCGCGGTTCAGGTCGACATAGGATTCGCTGGGCGACAGGTCGTGGATCAGCTTGCCCGCATCCTGTTCCAGATGGAGCCGCTCGATGCCGACAGTGAAGAAGGTGCCGTCCTCGGCCTCGACCTCAACCTCGCCCTCCCCGACGATGGGGAAATACAGCTGGCTGATCTGATAGCCCTGCGGCAGGTCGGGGTAGAAATAGTTCTTGCGGTCGAACTGGCTGCGCTTGTTGATCTGCGCCTTCAGGCCGAGGCCGGTGCGCACGGCCTGTTCGACGCAATGGCCGTTCAGGGTCGGCAGCATGCCGGGGAAACCGGCGTCGACCAGCGACACCTGCGCGTTCGGACCCGCGCCGAAACCGACGGCCGCGCCGGAGAACAGCTTGGCCTTCGAGGCCACCTGGGCGTGGATCTCCAGCCCCATGACGATTTCCCAGGCCCCGGTGCGGCCCTGGATGAGATTGGTGGGGGTGTCAGGCTTGGTGTCGGTCATGATCGGTATCTAGGACGATGGGGCTTTGGCGTGAAGGGTTTTCGCGTCCCCTCTCTCGATGGGAGAGGGAGACGCTCGTCTAAGTCGTGCACTGGCGCTATGCCTACGCTTCACCCACCTGCGTTCGACACACGAATGAGAGACCGATGAAGACTCTTCCTGAACTGGGCCTATCGGCGTTCGTCTGTCCGCACTGTCGAGCCTACACTCAACAACAGTGGTTCATACTGGCAGCCCACAAAACTGAAAAGACACTTGGCTTCGACCCAAAGCGCCTGACTGAACTGATCCAAAGTGAGGCTGGCAAAGAAGAAGCGGACCGCAAACCCGACGTTCTACGCTTGTATAAAGCGGTAGATCGAGCCCTGAAGTTCGAGCTACCGGCGCTTCTCTCGATCGAGTCCGGCTCTGAATGGGAAAACTGCAACTATAACGTCTGGAACATGCATCTCTCGCTGTGCTTCGTATGCGAAAAGGAGGCGGTCTGGCTCGGACAGCGAATTCTCTACCCCATCACAGCGGCCGAGGTAGATGAGGTGAATCCTGATATTCCGAGCGACATTGCGCGAGATTACGACGAAGCCGCCGCCCTTCTGGTGCACTCCCCCAGGGCTGCTGCGGCCCTTCTTCGACTGGCGATCCAAAAACTTTGTTCGCACATCCTAGATCGACCCGGCGACATCAACGAGATGATTGGAGAGTTGGTCAAACAAGGCCTTAGCGTCAAAATTCAGCGGGCTTTGGATGTCGTTCGAGTTGTTGGGAATGAAGCTCTTCACCCCGGAACTATGGACATCCGCGACGATCAGCACACAGCGAGCCAACTCTTCCGGTTGGTCAACCTGATCGCTGAAGCGATGATCTCGACCCCAAAACACGTCGATGAAATGTTCGCTGCCCTACCGCCAGGCAAGCTGAAGGGTATTGAGGACCGGGACAGACCGAAGAAAACGAGAGACTGAAAGCACGATAGCCTGCTCTGGCGAACCGGTAGACGTCGTCCCGAAGGGCCGGATGAGGGGTTACGGTGTGGCCGTCAACGCCCCCCGGCCAGACCGTAACCCCACACCCTCCCACGCGCGATGCGCGCGGGCCCCGCCCTCTCCCTATGGGAGAGGGATCAGGAAAATCACCACCACTTCTCCGGTTTGGCGGCGAACCCGGCCGCATCTTCAAGGGCGCTGGCGACCTTGAACACGGTCGCCTCGTCGAGGGCCTTGCCGATGACCTGCAGGCCGAGCGGCAGGCCGCCCGAGTCGACGCCGGCGGGGACCGAGATGCCCGGCAGGCCGGCGAGGTTGGCGGTGACGGTGAAGATGTCGTTCAGATACATCTGCAGCGGGTCGATCTGCTTGTCGCCCAGGGCAAAGGCGGCCGACGGGGTCGAGGGCGTCAGGATGGCGTCGACCTGGCCCCAGACCTTGTCGAAATCCTCGGCGATGCGACGACGCACCTTCAGGGCGCGGACGTAGTAGGCGTCATAGAATCCGGCCGACAGCACATAGGCACCGATGATCAGACGGCGCTTGACCTCGCCGCCGAAGCCTTCGGCGCGACTGGTCTCGTACAGGTCGGTCAGGCTGGTCGTGCCCTCGGCGCGGTGGCCGAACCGCATGCCGTCATAGCGGGCCAGGTTGGAAGAGGCCTCGGCCGGGGCGATGATGTAATAGGCCGGCAGGGCGTATTTGGTGTGCGGCAGGCTGATCGGCACGATCTCGCAACCGGCGTCCTTGAGCCAGGCGATACCCTGATCCCACAGCTTCTGGATCTCGGCCGGCATGCCGTCGACGACGTATTCCCTGGGCACGCCGATGCGCAGACCCTTGACCGACTGACCGAGCGAGGCGGTCCAGTCCGGGGTCGGAACGTCGAGGCTGGTGGAGTCGCGGACGTCGAACGAGCACATCGACTGCAGCATCAGGGCGGCGTCGGCGACCGTCTTGGTGAGCGGTCCGGCCTGGTCCAGCGAACTGGCGAAGGCGACCATGCCGAAACGGCTGGCGCGGCCGTAGGTGGGCTTGATCCCGACCGTGCCGGTGAAGGCGGCGGGCTGGCGGATCGAGCCGCCGGTGTCCGAGGCCGTGGCGGCCAGACACAGGTCGGCGGCGACGGCCGAGGCCGAACCACCAGAACTGCCACCGGGGGTCAGGTCTGCGTTGGAACCGGTTGATTTCCATGGATTGACCACGGGACCGAAGGCGCTGGTCTCATTGGACGAGCCCATGGCGAACTCGTCCATGTTCAGCTTGCCCAGCATGACCGCCCCGTCGCGCCACAGATTGCCGCTGACGGTCGATTCATAGGGCGGCACAAAGCCACGCAGCATGTTGGACCCGGCCGTGGTCTGGACCCCGTCCGTGCAGAACAGGTCCTTGATCCCCAGCGGCGCGCCTTCGAGGGCACCGCCCTCCCCCTTGGCCAGTTTCGCGTCAGAGGCGCGGGCCATGTCGATCGCCTTGTCGGCGGTGACGGTGACGAAGGCGTTCAGGGTCGGGTTGGCGGCCTCGATCCCGGTCAGGAAGGCGCGGGTGATCTCTTCGGACGAGAACTGTTTGGCCTTGAGGCCGTCGACAGCCGCTTTCAGCGTAAGTTTGGTCAGGTCGCTCATGACTATTCGACCACCTTGGGCACGACGAAGAAGCCGTCGGTCGATTGCGGGGCATTGCCCAGTACATCGGCGACCTTGTTGCCGTCACTGACGACGTCATCGCGCAGGCGCAGGGCCTGGGCGACGTTGGACGTCATCGGTTCGATGCCGTCGACATCGACCTCGTTCAATTGCTCGATCCACGCCAGAATACCGTTCAGCTCCCGGGCCAGGGGCTCGAGGCGGTCTTCCGGGGTCTTGATACGGGCGAGGTGTGCGACCTTGCGCACCGTCGCTGCGTCGATGGCCATGCGGCTCTCCAGACGTGACAGGTCAAGCGGGCGGGATTAGCCGCCCGGCGGGTCTTTCACAAGACGGGAGACCGCCTTGTCGTCTAGCTGGCAGGCGTGATGGTGATCGAGGTCGGTGGCGAATTGGCATCGCCACCCGGCGAATAGGCAATGATGAACCGCTTGCGCTCGCCGGTGACCATGTCGCCGGTGTCGCCCATCCGCCCCTGGGTGGTGTCCAGCACGAAACGGCCGCCGGCCTGTTCGGTGACGCTCCAGTCCTCGAAATCCCCCAGTGCATAGACGGTCCAGCCCTCGGCCGGTCCGGCGAAAAAGGCCAGCCAGGCGTGGTTGCCGTTCAGGGCCGGATCCCCGCCGGCGGTGCCGAACACCTTGGCGTCGACGTCATGGTCAGCCAGCGGCGTCAGGGCCAGCACACTGGCCGCCGATTGCAGATAGTCATCGGCCTGGGGCCGCACCGTCCGGCCCGGACCGGCCGGCGTCGCCGGAACGGTCGCCGCCGCCAGTGCCGGACCATCCTCCACGGGCGCAACCGCCGCCCTGCGGGTTTCCACATCGGCGTCGCACGCCGACAGCAGGGTGGCGATCCCCACCAGAAGCAATGGATGTCTGATCATTTCGAACCTCCCCTTCGAGCTTGCCGCATCATGACCTTTGACACACGGCCATGCCAGCCCTACCGCCACCCTGTGTCAATCGTTCCCCTCCTCGACCTGCCCGTCGCCTGCCCCCCGGATACGCCGTGGATGGGCCTGGATCTGGGTGAAAAAACCATCGGCGTGGCGACCTCGGACGCCACCCGGCTGATCGCCAGCCCGCTGGAGCTGATCCGCAAGAGCAAATTCACACTGGAGGCCGAGCAGCTGTTCAAGCTGATGGCCCACCGCAAGGTCAGCGGCCTGATCATCGGCCTGCCGAGCAATATGGACGGCACCGAGGGCCCGCGGGCCCAGTCCTGCCGCGCCTTCGCCCGCAACCTGCTGCGGCTGCGCGACATTCCCATCGCCTTCTGGGACGAACGGCTGTCGACCAGCGCCGTCGAACGCTTCCTGATCGGTGAGCTGGACCTGACCCGCAAGCGTCGCGCCGACGTCGTCGACCGCACAGCTGCCGCCTGGATCCTGCAAGGGGCGCTGGACCGGATCCGCGTCGCCGAACGCCCGTGACGGGTCTGCTTACCGGCATCGTGCCGGTCTTCGCCATGATCGCGCTGGGCTGGGGCCTGAAAATGCGCAGCTTCCTGGCCGACGACGGCTGGCGCGCGGTCGAGCGACTGACCTATTTCGTCTTCTATCCGGCCTTTCTGGTCCCGGCTGTCTGGGGCGCGGACTTCGGGGCCGGAACCGCCGGGCCGGTGGCCATCGCCACCATCACCGTCTCGTTCGCCGTCGCCGCCCTGACGCTGGCGGCCAAGCCCTGGCTGAAGGTCAGTGATCCCGGCTTCACCAGCGTCTTCCAGGGCGTGATCCGCTGGAACGGCTTCGTCTTCCTGCCGGTGGCCGGGGCCGTGTTCGGTCCGTCAGGTCTGGGCACGGCCGCCGTGGCCTTCGGCGTGCTGGCCCCGGCGCTCAATGTCATCTGTGTGCTGGTGCTGGCCCGCTGGGGGGCCGGTCAGGGCGGCGGCTGGCGGCTGGCCCTGGGGTCACTGGCGCGCAATCCGATCATCTGGGCCTGTGGCGTCGGGGCGGCGCTGAACCTGACAAGGCTGGTGCCGCCACCCTTGCTGGGCCAGGTCTTCAGCCTGATGGGGCCCGGGGCCATCGCCCTGGGCCTGATCACCGCCGGGGCCGGACTCAGCTTCCGTTACGCCGCCGCCCGCCCGCTGCTGATCATCACCATCTCGGCCATCAAACTGATCCTGCTGCCGGTCGGGATGTATTATCTGACAGGCCTGCTGGGCGGTGACCGGCTGGCCCAGGGCGTGGCCCTGCTGGCCGGGGCCGCACCCGGTGCCGCCGCCTCCTATGTGCTGGCCCGGCAGATGGGCGGCGATGCCCCGTTGATGGCCGGGGTGGTCGCTTTCACCACCGTCGGCAGCGCCTTTACCATCCCGATGCTGCTGGCGGTGTTCCATTTCCTCTGACTCGGCCCTATAGCCGGGCCTCGATGACCCAGCTCTCCGCCGTCACCGATTTGATTTCCGAACGGATGGTGCCGTTCCCCCGCCCCCATTTCCTGTCCGCCGGCGATCTCAACGCCCAGACCGCGCGCGATCTGCTGGATCTGGCCGACGCCTTCGTCGCCCTGAACCGCTCGACGGCCAAGACGCTGGACCTGATGCGCGGCCGCACGGTGATGAACCTGTTCTTCGAGAACTCGACCCGCACCAGCGCCTCGTTCGAAATCGCCGCGCGCCGGCTGGGGGCCGATGTCGTCACCATGAGCCCGCGGACATCGTCCGTGGCCAAGGGCGAGACCCTGATCGACACCGCCGTGACCCTGAACGCGATGAAGCCCGATATCCTCGTGGTCCGCCACGGGGCTTCGGGGGCCGCCGACCTGCTGTCGCAGAAGGTCGGGTGTGCCGTGGTCAATGCCGGCGACGGCCGTCACGAGCATCCGACACAGGCCCTGCTGGACGCGCTCAGCCTGCGCCGCGCCCTCGGTGACATCGGCGGCCTGACCGTCGCCATCTGCGGCGACGTCGCCCACAGCCGCGTGGCCCGCTCCAATGTCGCCCTGCTGTCGATGCTGGGGGCACGGGTTCGCCTGATCGGCCCCGCAACCCTGGTGCCCGGCGATGCCGACCGCTGGGGCTGCGAGATCTTCCACGACATGCGCGAGGGCCTGAAGGGCTGCGACGTGGTGATGATGCTGCGCCTGCAGCTGGAACGGATGGAGGGGGCGCTGATCCCGTCGACCCGCGAATATTTCCGCTTCTGGGGTCTGGACCGCGAGAAACTGTCCTGGGCCAATCCGGGAGCGAAGGTCATGCATCCGGGGCCGATGAACCGCGGCGTCGAGATCGATTCCGAGATCGCCGACGACCTGACCGTGTCCCTGATCCAGGACCAGGTCGAGATGGGGGTGGCCGCCCGCATGGCGGTGCTGGCCGCCCTGTCCGCCCGCCTCGACGGAGCCGCACAATGAGCGTCCTGGCCATCACCAATGCCCGCCTGCTGGACCCCACCAGCGACTATGACGGTCCGGGCACGGTCCTGATCGAGAACGGCAGCATCGTCGAAGTCGTGCGCGGGGCCACGACCGGACTGGCGAACGGCATCGAGACCATCGACGCCGGCGGGGCCTGTCTGTCGCCCGGCCTGATCGACATTCGCGTCAAGACCGGCGAACCCGGGGCCGAACCCCGCGAAACCCTGAAGTCAGCCAGCCTGTCAGCCGCGGCCGGGGGCGTGACCACCATCGTCATCCAGCCGGACACCGACCCCGCCGTCGATGATCCGGCCATGGTCGACTTCATCCTGCAACGCGGCGCGGCGCTGAATCTGGTCAATGTGCGCACGGCCGGAGCCGCCACCCGGGCTCTGGACGGTCAACGCATGGCCGAGATCGGCCTGATGGCCGAGGCCGGAGCCCTGTATTTCACCGACAGCGACCGGACCATCGTCAACACCCGCACCCTGCTGCGGGTCATGAGCTATGCCGCCGCCTTCAACGCCCTGATCGCCTGTCGCCCCAGCGAGCCCTGGCTCAGCGAGGGTACGGTGGCAACCTCGGGCGAACTGGCCACCCGCCTCGGCCTGTCGGCCGTGCCCGCCATCGCCGAACGGATCCAGCTGGACCGCGATCTGGCCCTGGTCGAACAGACCGGCGTGCGCTTTCTGGTCGACCAGATCTCGACCGAAGGGGCGCTGGAAAGTCTGGCCCGGGCCCGGGCCCGTGGCCTGGAGGTCGCCGCCTCGGTGTCGATCAACCACCTGTGTTTCAATGAACTCGACATCGGCGAGTACCGGACCTTCTACCGGCTGGATCCGCCGCTGCGTCCCGAAAGCGATCGCCAGGCCCTGATCGAGGCCGTGCGCGACGGCCTGATCGACGTCATCACCTCGGCCCACACACCGGCTCCGGCCGAGGACAAGCGTCGCCCCTTCGCCGAGGCCGCACCCGGGGCCGTCGGCCTCGAGACCCTGCTGCCCGCGGCCCTGACCCTGCATCACGAACATGGACTGGACCTGCTCGACGTCCTGCGCCCCCTGACCCAGGGACCGGCGACGCTGCTGGACCTCGAGGCCGGGACCCTTGTGGCTGATGCGCCCGCCGATCTGATCCTGTTCGACCCCGGGGCTCCGGTCGTCGTCGATGCCGATACGCTGAAGTCCAAATCCAGAAACTCGCCGTTCGACGGCCGTCGCCTGCAAGGGCGGGTCTTGCTCACCCTCGTCGGTGGACGCATCATCCACGACGCACGCCGGACGGGAACATAATATCTTGCAGGACCTGGTTGCTCCGACCCTTCTGACGCTCGCCCTCGTGGCGGCCGGTGGCTATCTGCTGGGCTCCATTCCGTTCGGCGTGGTCATCACCCGCGCGGCCGGTGCCGGGGATGTCCGGGCCATCGGCTCGGGCAATATCGGCGCAACCAATGTCCTGCGCACCGGTCGCAAGGACCTGGCCCTGGCCACCCTGCTGCTGGATGCCGGCAAGGGGGCCGCGGCCCTGTTGCTGGCCCGCTGGCTGTTCCCGGGCGTGCCGGCGCTGGCCGCCATCGCCGGCGGCGCGGCCTTCCTCGGTCACCTGTTCCCGATCTGGCTGGGGTTCAAGGGCGGCAAGGGGGTCGCCACCTTCTTCGGCCTGCTGCTGGCCGCCTGGTGGCCGCTGGGCCTGCTGGCCGGAGCCTGCTGGCTGATTGTCGCCTTCGTGTTGCGCTTCTCGTCGCTGGCCGCGCTCGTCGCGGCCGCGCTGGCCCCGATCTTCGCCACCCTGACCATCCCGGCCCTGGGCCTGCCCGCCCCGGCCCCGATCCTGCTGCTCTCGACCTTCACCGCCATCCTGATCTGGATCCGTCACCATCAGAACATCGCCCGGCTGCTGAAGGGGACCGAGCCCCGGCTGGGCACCCGGAAGACGTGAGCCCGCCGGACGAGGCGGAGCGGTTCGACCGGCTGCGGCTCGCCCGCACCGGACGGGTCGGCCCGGTCTCGTTCCGGCAACTGCTCGACCGGTTCGGCAGCGCCGGTGCCGCGCTGGAGGCCCTGCCCGACATGGCGCGCCGCGCAGGCGGTCAGGCCTGCGTCGTGCCCCCGGTCAGCCGCATCGAGGCAGAGATAGCCGCCGGAGCCGATGCCGGAGCCACCCTGCTGGTGCTCGGCGACGCGGCCTTTCCCGCCACCCTGGCCGCCACCGATCCGCCGCCGCCGGTGCTGTGGACGCGAGGTGACGTCGAGCTGCTGTCGCGGCCCTGTGTCGCTGTGGTCGGGGCGCGCATCGCCTCGGCCGGGGGGCTGCGGATCGCCCGGGGGCTGGCCGGTCAGCTGGGCGAGGCCGGGCATGTGGTGGTCTCGGGTCTGGCCCGGGGCATCGACAGCGCCGCCCACGCCGGGGCCCTGCCGACCGGGACAGTGGCTGTGCTCGGCGGAGGGGTCGACGACGTCTATCCGCCGGAGAATGCCGAGCTTTACGATCAGATCGTCGAGCGTGGCTGTATCCTGTCGGAAAGTCCGATGGGGGCCCGGGCCCAGGCCCGTGACTTCCCGCGTCGCAACCGTCTGATCTCGGGCCTGTCGCGCGGCGTGATCGTCGTCGAGGCCGAATTGCGCTCGGGCTCGCTGATCACCGCCCGGCTGGCGGCGGAACAGGGCCGCGACGTGTTCGCCGTGCCCGGATCGCCGCTGGACCCGCGCTCGAAGGGGCCCAATGAATTGCTGCGTCAGGGCGCGATCCTGTGCGAGGGGATCGAGGACATAGAGCGCGCCTTCGACACCCTGCGCCAGCTGGACGAGCCCGCGGCCGACAGCCCGTTCGGGGGCGGAACCGACGGGGTCGATGCGGCCCTGATCGAGCGGATCGCAGCCCTGCTGTCCCCGACCCCGACCCCGCGCGACGAACTGGCGCGGGCCGTGAATGCCCCGGTCGGCGCGGTCGCCGCTGCCCTGCTGGAGCTGAGTCTGGCCGGACGCGCCACCCTGCTTCCGGGAGGCCTGGCCTCGCTCTGACCGCCCTTCCCACCCCGCTTCCGGGACCCGGTTTCAGATGGCCGATTGACACGGGCCGTCCGGCCAACCACGTTCCCGGCCCCTTTCCGAGAACCCGTCCATCATGAATCTCGTCATTGTCGAAAGCCCCGCAAAGGCCAAGACCATCAACAAATATCTGGGACCCGAGTTCGAGGTTCTGGCCTCCTACGGCCATATCCGCGACCTGCCGTCGAAGGACGGATCGGTGCTGCCCGATGACGATTTCGCCATGTCGTGGGAGATCGATGCCCGCGCCTCCAAGCGGATGTCCGAGATCGCCGAGGCCGCCAAACGCGCCAGCCGCGTCATCCTCGCGACCGACCCCGACCGCGAGGGTGAGGCCATCAGCTGGCATGTGCTCGAGGTCCTGACCAAGAAGAAGGCGCTGAAGGACACCCACGTCGAACGGGTCACCTTCAACGCCATCACCAAGAACGCCGTGCTCGAGGCCATGGCCGCGCCGCGCCAGCTCGATATGGAACTGGTCGAGGCCTATCTGGCCCGCCGCGCGCTCGACTATCTGGTCGGTTTCACCCTGTCACCGGTCCTGTGGCGCAAGCTGCCGGGGGCCCGCTCGGCCGGTCGGGTCCAGTCGGTCGCCCTGCGGATCGTCGTCGATCGCGAGATGGAGATCGAGAAGTTCAAGGCCCAGGAATACTGGTCGGTCGAGGCCGATCTGGCCGCCGACAGCCCGCCCTTCACCACCCGGCTGGTCAAGCATCTGGGCAAGCGCATCCAGCGTCTCGACATCCCGTCGGAGGCCGTGGCCTTCGCCGCCCGCGACGCAATCAACTCCGGCCAGTTCACGATCAAGTCGATCGAGAAGAAGCCGATCAAGCGCAGCCCGGCCCCGCCCTTCACGACCTCGACCCTGCAGCAGGAAGCCAGCCGCAAGCTGGGCTTCACCGCCCAGCGCACCATGCAGGCGGCGCAGAAACTGTATGAGGGCGTCGACGAGACCGGCGGTCTGATCACCTATATGCGGACCGACGGCCTGTTCGTCAGTCCCGAGGGCATCGCCCAGGCCCGCGAGGTCATCGCCGACCGTTTCGGCCCGGCCTTCGTCCCGTCCGAGCCGCGCTACTACAAGACCAAGGTCAAGAACGCCCAGGAGGCCCACGAGGCCATCCGTCCGACCAATATCACCCGTGCGCCGGACACCCTGCGGCTCGATGGCGACCTGCAGCGGCTGTACGAGCTGATCTGGAAGCGGATGGTCGCCTCGCAGATGGAATCGGCCCGCATCGACCGCACCACGGTCGACGTCGAAACCCCGGACGGCCAGACCGGCCTGCGCGCCACCGGCCAGGTGGTGACCTTTGACGGCTTCCTCGCCGTCTATGAGGAAGGCCGCGACGAACGCCAGAAGGGCACCGAGACCGACGAGGACGACGACTCCACCCGTCTGCCGTCCCTGAAGGAAGGGGCCACGGCCAAGGTCGAGGCTGTGCGCGCCGACCAGCATTTCACCGAGCCGCCGCCGCGCTTCTCGGAAGCCACGCTGGTCAAGAAGCTGGAAGAGCTCGGCATCGGCCGGCCGTCGACCTATGCCTCGATCCTGACCACCCTGCGCGACCGCGAATACGTTCGCACTGACAAGAATCGCTTCTATCCCGAGGACAAGGGCCGGCTGGTCACGGCCTTCCTCGAGCAGTTCTTCAGCAAATGGGTCGAATACGATTTCACCGCCGCCCTCGAGACCCGTCTCGATGAGGTCTCGGCCGGCAAGCTGAACTGGAAGGTGCTGCTGCGCGAATTCTGGACCGACTTCCACGTCGCCACCCAGGCCGCCGGCGAGCTGCGCACCACGGCCATTCTCGACGCGCTCAACGAGTCGCTGGGCCCGCACATCTTCCCGGCCCGGGAAGACGGCGCTGACCCGCGCGAATGCCCACTGTGCAAACAGGGGCAACTCAGCCTGAAGACCAGCCGCTTCGGGGCCTTTGTCGGCTGTTCGCGCTATCCGGACTGCAAATTCACCCGGCCGGTGGCTGCGCCTGACGCCGACGGCGGCGGCGCGGAAGGCGGAGATCGCGACCTGGGTGTCGACCCGGTCACGGGCCAGCCGGTCAATCTGAAGATCGGTCGCTTCGGCCCCTATGTCGAAACCACCCCGCCGGGCGAGGAAAAGCCGAAACGCTCGTCCCTGCCCAAGGGCTGGTCACCGGCGTCCCTGACGCTGGAGCAGGCCCTGCGCCTGCTGGCCCTGCCGCGCGAGGTCGGGGAACACCCCGAGGACGGCAAGATGATCACCGCCGGCCTCGGCCGCTACGGGCCCTTCGTCCTGCACGCCGGGACCTATGCCAATGTCGCCGACATCGACGAGGTGTTCGAGGTCGGGCTCAACCGCGCCGTGGTCCTGCTGGCCGAGAAACGGGCCGGCAAATTCGGTGGCCGCGGAGCCGCCATGGCCCCGCTGAAAGACCTGGGGGCCCACCCCGAGACCGGCGATCCGATCCATGTCATGGCCGGCCGCTTCGGCCCCTATGTCAAATCGGGCAAGATCAACGCCACCCTGCCCAAGGGCACCACGCCCGAGGACCTGACGCTGGAGCAGGCCCTGCCCCTGATCGCCGCCAAGGCGGCCGCCGGGCCGAAGAAGAAGGCTCCGGCCAAAAAGGCGGCCCCGAAGAAGCCCGCGGCGAAAAAGCCGGCGGCCAAAAAGTCGGCCGCGAAGAAACCAGCAGCGAAGAAGCCGGCGACGAAAAAGGCCGCAGCCGCGGACTAGATCACGGTCACTGGCCTGGCCATAGCCGGGCCAGAACGGCGGGCAGCAGACCGGGCAGATCTTCCGCGATCAGGCCCGGGCCGAACCCGGCCGCGGCCTCGGCGTGGATC
This sequence comes from uncultured Brevundimonas sp., assembly GCF_963974615.1. Classification (GTDB taxonomy): domain Bacteria; phylum Pseudomonadota; class Alphaproteobacteria; order Caulobacterales; family Caulobacteraceae; genus Brevundimonas. The sequence continues at coordinate 128,232 of NZ_CAXBDH010000005.1, read as the reverse complement.
CACACGGCCGCACAGGCCGCCTCGAAACTGTCCATACGCTGGGCCAGCAGGCCGCCGATCATCCCGGCCAGCACATCGCCGGTTCCGGCAGTGGCCAGCCAGGGCGAGCCGTTGCCGTTGACCTCAATCCGGCCGTCCGGGGCGGCGATCACCGTCTCGCGCCCCTTCAGCACCACCACGGCCCCGGCCGTTGCCGCCGCGTCCCGCGCGGCCTGCAGGCGACCCTTTTCGAGAAGACCGGGAAACAGACGTTTGAACTCCCCCTCGTGCGGGGTCAGCACATCGTCCCGGTCCAGCAGGGCGAACAGATCGGCGGGCCAGCCCTCGAACACCATCAGCCCGTCGGCGTCGATGACCAGCGCCGCCCCGGTCCCGGCCAGGGCGTGGATATTGGCTACGGTGGCATCATTGATTCCGGCCGCCGGCCCGACCACGACCGCGTCCATGCCGTCGACCAGTTCGGCCAGCACCTCCGGGTCGGCGAAGGGTTTCAACATCACCGCCTCAACCGCCGGGGCCAGCACCGCCACGGCCTCGATCGGACACAGCAGGCTGACCACACCCGCCCCGATCCTCAGCCCGCCGCGGGCGGCCAGCCGTGCCGCCCCGGTCTGGCCGGCGCGGCCGCTGACGACCCCTAGCCGACCCCGCGCGTGTTTGTGCGTATCCGGCCCCGGCCACGGCATCGCCGCCCGCCAGTCGTGGGGTGTTTTGTCACCGTCCATCAATGTTTTCCGATCACGGATGACGACAAAAGCGAAAAGAGGCTTGCCTTATTGTGCAATGCAATGTCCCCTTGCTGCCCGAGTGACGGGGCCATTCGCAAGCCCGTCCCGGGGTCGCCATGAAGAAGATTGAAGCCGTCATCAAGCCGTTCAAGCTCGATGAAGTGAAGGAAGCGCTTCAGGATGTGGGCGTGCAGGGCATGACCGTTCTGGAGGCCAAGGGCTATGGTCGTCAGAAAGGCCATTCCGAACTCTACCGCGGAGCCGAATACGTTATCGACTTCCTTCCAAAGATAAAAATCGAGGTTGTGGTTCCCGACGACATGGCTCCGGCCGTGGTCGAGGCCATCCAGACCGCCGCCCGCACGGGCAAGATCGGCGACGGCAAGATCTTTGTCTCCGACGTGTCCGAAGTCATTCGCATCCGTACCGGTGAGACCGGCCCCCAGGCCGTCTGAACCGTCCCCCGCCGCCCTGTCAGGACGGTGTCTGCCCTTTCTCCCCCCTACGAACAGGAATTCGATCATGAGCGCCGGCAAGATCCTCAAGGAGATCAAGGACAAGGACGTGCGTTACGTCGACCTCCGTTTCACTGACACCAAGGGTCGACTGCAGCACATGACCTTCGACATCGACCTCGTCGACGAGGAGTTCCTCGAGGAGGGCACGATGTTCGACGGCTCGTCGATCGTCGGCTGGAAGGCCATCAATGAGTCCGACATGCTGCTCAAGCCGGACCTGACGCGCGCCTATATCGACCCCTTCTACCAGCAGACGACGATGTTCCTGTTCTGCGACGTGCTGAACCCGGACACCAACGAGCCCTACAACCGCGACAGCCGCTCGATGGCCAAAAAGGCCCTGGCCTTCGTCCAGTCCTCGGGCGTCGGCGACCAGGTGTTCTTCGGCCCCGAAGCCGAGTTCTTCATCTTCGACGACGTGCGCTGGAACACCGCCGCCCACGACACCGGCTACGCCTTCGATTCGATCGAGCTGCCCGCCAACACCGGATCCGAATATTCCGAAGGCAATATGGGCCATCGCCCGGGACCTAAGGGCGGCTATTTCCCGGTCAATCCGGTCGACAGCGCCCAGGACCTGCGCGGCGAGATGCTGGGCGTGATGAAGGAACTGGGTCTCGACCCCGAGAAGCACCACCACGAGGTCGCCCCGGCGCAGCACGAGCTGGGTCTGAAATTCAACGACCTGCTGACCATGGCCGACCGGCTGCAGCTCTACAAATACGTGATCCACAACGTCGCCGCCGCCTACGGCAAGTCGGCCACCTTCATGGCCAAGCCCATGTACGGCGACAACGGCTCGGGCATGCATGTGCACCAGTCGATCTGGCGCGACGGCAAGCCGCTGTTCGCCGGTGACAAATACGCCGGACTGTCGGACATGTGCCTGTGGTATATCGGCGGCGTCATCAAACACGCCAAGGCCATCAACGCCTTCGCCAACTCGACCACCAACTCCTACAAGCGCCTGGTACCCGGTTATGAAGCCCCGGTGAAGCTGGCCTATTCGGCCCGTAACCGCTCGGCCTCGATCCGTATCCCGCACGTGTCCTCACCCAAGGCCAAGCGTATCGAGGCGCGCTTCCCCGACCCGATGGGCAACCCCTATCTGACCTTCGTAGCCCTGCTGATGGCCGGTCTGGACGGGATCGAGAACCGCATTGATCCGGGCGCACCCGCCGACAAGAACCTCTACGACCTGCCGCCGGAAGAGCGCGGCAACATCCCCGAGGTCTGCGGCAGCCTGCAGGAGGCCCTCGACAACCTCGACAAGGACCGGGCCTTCCTCAAGAAGGGCGGCGTCATGGATGACGACTTCATCGACAGCTATATCGCGCTGAAGAAGGAAGAGGTGCTGCGCCTGCAACTGCACCCGCATCCTGTCGAATTCGACATGTACTACAGCTGCTGACCGGCGGCTGAGCGACACGAAAAGGCCCCGGACGGTTTCCCGTCCGGGGCCTTTCTAATTCAGCCCGCCCTCAAGGGGGCGGTCGGGGTATCGATCTAGCGTTTTGTCTCGATCGAAATGCCGTTCTTGTCGGCCCGGACGGTCGTGGAGTCCTGGGTCACCGGCTGGCCGTCACGGTATTCGATCACGACCGGCGGTGTCGGGGCCGGCTGGGCTTCAACGATCGTGTGGGTCACCGTGTCCGCCGGGGCCGCAGCCTGGGGCTCAGCCGGCTGGGTGCAGGCTCCGGTTCCGAGGGCAACGGCGGCGAGCGAGGCGGCGACGATCGCGAAATGGCGAGGGTTCATGGCTGGACTCCTGGAGAATGATGTCCAGCAAGAACGGTCAAGCTCGACGTCGGTTCCGCTCAGGCCCGTTCCCCGGCCGCGCCGACCTTCCGCTTGCGCAGCTCGATAATCCGCACGCACCAGAGGAAGACCGTCCCCTGGTTCTTCGTTGAAGCATACCCCTGGGTCACAGTTTCAGGATTGCGCTCAATGATTGTATTATGCAACCTCCCGTATGGGGACTGATCCCCTGAGGAGCAAATGAGATGGTCAATTCATTGAAAGCCAGACTCGCGAGCCTGGCCGCCTTGAGTCTGATTTTCGCAGCGACGACGGCACCAGCGGCGACGCCGATGCTGGCTGACTCCTGTCTGCAAATCTGCTGGAATACCTGCACCGCCATATGGGGCAGCAACTACAGTGACGAGCTGCAGGAGTGCCTGACGCTGTGTACCGAGTTGAACTGCCAGGCCTGATCCGGGTCGGGAAGGAACCGAACCCGGTTCCTTCCTCCCGCACGCCTACCTATCGGCCGGGCCGGCCTTCCGCTTGCGCAGCTCGATAATGCGTACACACCAGATGCTGACCTCGTAGAGCAGCACCAGCGGCACGGCCAGCATCAGCTGGCTGACTGGATCGGGCGGGGTGACCACGGCGGCGACCACCACCACGGCCACGACCGCATAGCGCCGGCCCTGGGCCATCATCTTCGAATTGACGATCCCGGCCAGCCCCAGCAGCGTCATCACCACCGGCAGCTGGAAACACAGGCCGAAGGCCAGCAGCAGGGCCGTCACCAGGCTCAGATAGTCCGACACCTTGGGCAGAAGCTCGGCCGAGACCCCGCCGCCGGCGATCTGCTGGCTGAGCGAGAACCACATAACGAACGGCAGCATGACGAAATAGACCAGGGCTGTACCCAGCAGGAACAGCAGGGGCGCGGCGAACAGGAAGGGCAGAAAGGCCCCCTTTTCGTTGCGGTACAGGCCCGGGGCCACGAACCGGTACATCTGCCAGGCCAGAACCGGGAACGACACGATGAAGGCCCCGAACCCGGCCAGCTTCATCTTGGTGAACAGGATCTCCAGCGGGGCTGTGTAGATCAGCTTGACCATCTGGCCGTCGACGATCGGCAGCGCCTTCAGACCGGCCGTGCCCAGGATCAGGTCCAGCGGCGACACATGGGTGCCCGGGGCCAGACTCTGGTGGAAGGCCGCCGCCACGGCGAACGGCTTGACCAGAAAGATGTACAGGGGCTCGGCAAAGGCGAAACAGCCGATGAAGCCGATGACGAAGGCAATAACGCAGATCAGCAGCCGCCCGCGCAGCTCAATCAGATGATCCATCAGCGGCGCACGCGAGGCCTCGATCTCGTCCTCGTCGCGGTCGGGGGCGCTCACGGGTCCACCTTCCGGCTTCGGGCCGTCCGCGGTCTGGCGGCAGCCCTGGCCCTGGACGCCGTCGTCCGCTTCGCCCCGGACGTCCCCGCCGCCTTGGTCGTTGCCTTGGGCGCGGAGGCCTTGGTGGCCTTCACGGCCCGGGGTTTCGCCTTGGTTCTGGTCTTGGCTTTGGCCTTGGTCGGGGCCTCGACTTCCAGTGGCGTCATCGCCGGTCCGGCGTCGGGCCACTCATCGGGAGCGGACAGCATCGACGGGACTGGAGGCGGTGTCAGGCCGGAGTCCAGATCCCGGCCAATGTCACGAAAGGCCGCGTCGGCGTCGGCTCCCAGCGCATGAATGCCCTGGTTGGTCCGCAACGCCTCGACCTCCTTGCGCAGCTCGTCCAGCTCGGACTGGCGCGCCATCTCGTCGAAGCTGGCACGGAATTCATTGGCCATGCCGCGCGCCTTGGCCATCAGCTTGCCCAGCTTGCGCATCAGCACAGGCAGGTCCTTGGGCCCCACCACAAGCAGTGCCACCAGGCCGATCAGAAGAATTTCAGTGCCACCGAGACCGGGGCCGAGACCACCCATGCGTCAGACTCCGACGTTCATGGGACTAGTTCTTCAGGTCTTCTTTTTCGGCATCGGTCCGCGGCAGCGAACTGGTACCGCCGGACGGACCGGCCTTGTCGTCGTCGTCCTTGAGCCCGTCCTTGAACGCCTTCACGCCCTTGGCCGCATCGCCCATCAGGCCCGACAATTTGCCGCGCCCGCCGAACAACAGGGCCACGACGATAATCACGATGGCCCAGTGCCAGATGCTCAAACTGCCCACGTAACGCTCTCCTCAGACGGACCAACCCGGCCCGCATCAAACCTGTCCCGCCATATAGGCCACCTGATGGCGCCACGCCAAGAGAATGCCGCGTCAGGTCGCCGCGCTGTTGGCTCGAACCCACGCGGCGAGCGCGTCAATGTCGATCTCTCCGGCCGCGACGGCCTGCATGGTCCGGATCGCCTCCACCGGGTCCGGCTCGAGCGGCGCGCCGTTCAGGGCCAGGAACAGGATCAACGCCTGCCAGGCCGCGCGCTTGTTGCCGTCGACGAACGGGTGATTCGACGCCACGCCCACCGCATAGGTCGCGGCCAGCACAGCCAGACTGGTCTCGTTGTCGTAGAGGCGACGATGCATCGGGCGCTGCAGGGCCGAGTCCAGCAAGCCCTCATCACGAATACCAGCCGGGCCGCCATGCAGGGCCAACGTGCGGTCGTGCAGGGCAATCAGCGCGTCCTTCTCGAGCCAGACAGGCTCGGGCGGGCTCATTTGGCCAGGGCGCGGAACACGTCGCGATGCGCATCCATCAACCGTTCGCCCAGCGCGATCTGCTGCTGGACCTTGTCATCATAGGCCGTGACCCGCATGGAGCCGTCCGGGGCCCGGGTCAGATACAGGGTGTCGCCCTTGCCCGCGCCGAGTTCGGTCAGGGCTTCCTTCGGCAGGACGACGCCGACGGAATTTCCGACCTGGGTAATCTTGAGCGCAATCATGGCTGGCCTCGTTTCCAACGCTCTATATAACATTCGTTATAACGAAATGCGAGTTCCCGCTTGTCTCACGTGATCATCCACACCGACGGTGCCTGCAAGGGCAATCCAGGCCCCGGCGGCTGGGGCGCGATCCTGCAGACCGGCCAGGGCCACGAGAAGACCCTGTGGGGCGGCGAGGCCCTGACCACCAACAACCGCATGGAACTGACCGCCGCCATCATGGCGCTGGAGGCCCTGTCGTGCCCCTGCAAGGTCGAGCTGCACACCGACAGCAAATATGTGATGCAGGGCATCGACCAGTGGATCCACGGCTGGAAGGCACGCGGCTGGAAGACGGCGGACAAGAAGCCGGTCAAGAACGAGGACCTGTGGAAGCGGCTCGACACCGCCCGCGCGCGGCACAATGTCCACTGGCGCTGGGTCAAGGGCCACTCGGGCCACGAACTGAACGACCGCGCCGACGCCCTGGCCAACCGCGGCGTCGACGAGGTGCTGGCAGCGAAGCGGGGTAGGCTTCAGACTCATAAGCCCGAGTGACCGTCGCGTAGAGACGAGCAGGACGACGGCGCGACCCTTTAACCCAAGCCTGCACGAGGACTGAACCCTTGGTCCTTGGCGCTGAGTCAAAGCCGTAATGTTCGAATAGTGCTTGCTTGAGGGCCCTCACCTAGAGCCTTCACTTGGGTTGCGTGAACCATTGCAACTTTCTCGCTTAAGGAGAGTTACGTCGTTGCACGGGCGGCCTCATGCCGCTCGAAAACCGAGCATGAATGAGGACCTGCGCAATGACACGGCATGAACCCTGGATTGGTGCGATTGTCGGAAGCCTTGTCGTCATGGGTTGCGCTGCACCGGTGCCAACATCGGGAAACACGATGAGCGAGACAACGTCGATGGCGAGACGCACTGCGCAAAATCCACACCCCGTGTTCCTCCGCCAAGGCGACAACGATCTGGCACCCTCTGTCGGAAGCACAATGCGTGGGACTCTGGCCCTTTCGCCGGAAGGCTGCCTGTATCTCTCCAGCCGTGGTGAGCGCTGGCTCATCATATGGCCTCCGGAAACGACGCTCTCGGTCAGCGGCGAGGAGGTGGTCCTGACCGACAGCAACGGTCGCCGCGTCATGATCGGCGACGATCTCGAACTCGGCGGGACCGGCTCTCCCCCCCCAAGCGTCAGCACAATTCACGGCGTGACCATTCCACAGGGGTGCCGAGCGATGAACGCCTTCCTCGTCAACAGACTCGGCGTTCGAAAGGTTTGACATGCGACGTCCCCATCATATCCGCCGGACGACGGTTGTCGTTCTCGCGACGATAGCAATGGTGGGCGCGGGCACCACCCGCGCCCAAGAGTCGAGCCCCGACCTCGCCAAGGATGTCGCGGCGATCGCTACGGCCCAAGGACTTTCGACCGAAGAGGTCAATCGGCGTCTGGAGCTCCAAGCCCAAGTCGCAGAACTTGAAGCCAGACTCAAATCCGATCCAACATTTGGCGGACTCTATATCGACGCCTCGCCATCATCTTACCGCGTCGTCGTGAAGTTCACGGCCAACCCATCCGCCAAGGTTTCGGCGCTTGTAACCGATCCTTCCTTATTAGCTGTGGTGCAGGCAGAAACAGCTCTGGTCCCGCTGTCGCAGCTCGAAGCGGCGCAAGAAAGCCTCCTCACTCTCTTCGCCACTTTGCAGCAGGATACGGGTATTCGCATAGACGTCCGAGAAGGTGCCGTGATCGGCTTGGTCCGAAACCCCACGCGGGTCGCTCCCCTGGTCGAGACACTGGAGCTCAGTCGACTGATCAGATTGCAGCGAGAAACCCAATTTCCACTGGCTACGGTGGCCATTAAGGGCGGGCAGACCTCGACCAACCTCCGATTCGACGGAACATCGGGCGGGTGCACGACGGCCTTTGGAGTCAGCGGCAGTGGCATCACCGGAGTTAGCCAAGCAGGACATTGCGTCCAGCTTCAGCCCGGCGGAAGCTGGACGGGCACCACCGTCACGACTCAGGGGGCATCCCTAACCACCCGTAATGCTCTGTGGGATTCAACGCGGGATTTCATGTGGGCGGCAGGCACCGGTCATTCCGGCACCAATCTCTTCTATGATGGGCAAGGCGATCGTGCCGTCACCTCGACCGCGACGGCCCTCCCCGCGAACGGTTCGACCATGTGCAAGTATGGCAGATCAACCGGATACGCCTGCATCCTCGTCACCAACAACAGTTACCGCGGCACGGATGCCGCTGGAAATATCATTGGCCCGATTGTCGAGCTCGGCGGCACATCGGGCAACATCGCCCAGTGTGGCGACAGCGGTGGCCCAATTTTCCTTGGCAATCAGGCGCATGGCATAACATCGCGAGGCGACGTCAACGGACAATGCCAAGGTGGTTCACGGCTATACTATATTCCCATCAGCCGAATCTCAGGCTTGGGCGTAACAGTGCTGACGCAGTAAAAGCCCGTGCCCGCCGTGATCCGGACCACGACGATCCCGTTCGCAGCACACAGGAAATGCCGTTGATGACCTAACGGTCGTACACTCTTCCCACCCCTTGCGGTTTGCGCGGCAGCAACGGCTCAATCAGCCGTCACTCCCGCCAACTGTGCGGGTTCAGAGCCTAGATCCCCCGCACCTTCAGCATCGGGCCCGCCACTGATTCGACGATAACGGTCTCGCCGGCCAGGAGCTGGCTGCCTTCGATCTGGCGCGGCAACATCAACGCCTCGACGTCCCGGATGCCGAGCTTGATGTGAACATACAGCCGACCGCCCGGTGAAGCGCCGTCGGGAAACCGGTGACATTTGGAACGGATCGGATCCATCCCGCCTCCCGCCCTCCAGGAGACAAGGTATGTCGCCACATCGATCGAACCGTAGTTCGACGAACGTCGTACCTGTAAATTTGACTCTCCCACAACCTTGATATGCAATTGGCTCCGACGCGAAGGGGCCATGTCGAAGGTTTCAGATTGAGTCAGACATGACAGATGAGGTTCCAGTCGAGGCGAAACGGTTCCGGACCGACTGCGGCCTCAATATCGCCGGTAGCGACGCAGTAACGACGTGCCTCAGCCGAACCTCCCGGCCCCCTGATGGCGAGTGGCCGCCACCAACACACCTGTGCCGCCATTGATACCAGAGCTTACCCCGGCTCTCGGGCGAGAGAGCGACCTTGAAGTGGAAACACACCATGGTGCGAGCTGTTAGAACCCCACGCCAGTCCTCCGCGGGCATGACCGCCAATCAGATACGCGTGGCCATCTACATCCTGATCGGACTGCTCGGCCTCTACGTGGCCCCTCTCGTGGCGGCCGCCGGGCCGGCATTGTTCGGCACCCTTACCGGTGAGACGGGCCCGGGCAAGCTGCTCCTGATGTTGATGACCGACGATGGTCCATATGGCCAATCTTCTGCTCTCATGACGCCGCTGATTGCGGGCCTCACGGTCGCGACACTGTGGTCACGGACGAACCGGCGTTGGGCCTACACAGCTATTGCAGTGTCCGTGACCGGGGTGCTGGCTGCCGTAATCCTCTGGTACGGACTGAGCGACCCGTTAGCCGCGGAGGCCATGTGGTTTCGCGCGTCGCCGGGAGTCGACAGCGCAGAAGCCTTCGGTATCCTTAAAGATCGTTTTCTGGGTGGGGCGATTGTTGCCCTGGCGACAGTCGTCGGCGTACTCTTGGGACTTCGTGCAGCAGATACGGATGACGGCGATGATTAGATATCATCTCGGTCTGATTGCAGCCGTAATCGCGTGCGGCCTCGCAACGAATACTCATGCTCAGACGCCGCCTCAATTCCAGGTAATCGTCAAGGTGTTCAATAATCCCGGTAAAAAAATACCGGAGACTGTGATCTATGACGATGGTGGGTCCCAACGCATCTTCACTGCCAATGACACTGGGCGGTTCCAGTTTTCGGTACCTATTCCAACTGCCGCGACCACGGCACGTGTCACTATCGGCGATGCGGAGGGTCAGAACGCCTATAACGACACCATCGTTCTGGCTCCACAACACGGTCGAAACGGACGTTCGGTGATCATCCGGCTGGACCATCGGATAACTGCCAAATGCAGCCACAACACACTTAAGTTGCTCGAAGAGGGCGATCCCAGCGTCGATCGTGTGCTGGCCAACTACTTCGCAATTCGACGAATTCGCTACATGAACAACTGCAAACGGCCGGAGCATCAACGGCGTGTTCTGGAGACCTGGTATCGCCTGAGCCTTCGGATAAACAGGGGCGAACCGGTGTTTGCGGTCGATCCGAATGCGGAACGAGAACTTACCCGGCAAGACCCCCAACTTCTGAACCGGATCCGGAACCAGGAACTTGGCTGAAGAGGAAATGCCGGGCCAAGCCCGACAAGAAGCGCGACACCGGTTGTCCGGTCGCTTTCGCCCTCGACACGTTCGGTGACCGGTGGAGCCTCATCGTCATTCGCGACATGGCGCTCAGAGGCTTCACGACCTATGGCGAGTTTCTCGGCGGCCGCGAAGGTATCGCCACCAATGTCCTGGCTGACCGGCTGCGTACACTTGAGGCGGAAGGCATCATCACCCGTGCCCGCGACCCCGGGAACCACCGGAAGATCAATTACACCCTGACCGCCAAGGGCTGTGATCTGGTACCGGTCGTCCTGGAGATGATCCGCTGGAGCGCGAAATACGACCCTGCGACACAGACAAACAAAAATGTCCTGAACCGCATCAAGACCGATCGTGACGGGTTCACGGAGGAAATCAGGGCAAGGTTTCAGCGGTAACGGGGTCAGAAAGGCCTGGTCCCGGTGATGCTTGCAGAGGCCCCGACACCGGGACGACGGAACCCGACCTTTGACCCGGGTGGAACGCCCTCACATCCCTGAACGTGTCAGCTTCACGCGCGCCCTGTGAGCCGCGACCTTGGCGCGGTTGCCGCAGACCGCCGGGCTGCACCAGCGCCGACGGTGACCCCTGGTGCGGTCATAGAACCATAAAGTGCAGGGTGGATTTTCGCACTGGCGGACCAGACGGAAGTCCCCCTCGCAGAGAAGGTCAGCCATGGCCGCTGCGACGGGCGCGAGCAACTCGCCCGGATCGCGCCAACGCCGCCCGGTGAAAAGGCGCAAGTGCCCGCCCTCGTCCACCGGCTCGATCCACTGGAAGACCGCATCACGCGCGAGCACACTGTTGAGTCGTTCCACGTCCTTGACCCCAGGCACATTGGGCTCGCCAGCGCTGGTACGCGCGACGACACCCCGGAACCATTCGCGAAATTCGATGGCTTCCTCCGCCACCCTGTCCAGGTCCGCGGGTGGCCACTCCGTCGCAATGCGCGTGGCGTCGTTCCGGTCAAGCGTTCCGGTACCCACCAGCCAGTCCAGAAAGTCAGGGCCGGTTCCAATCCACTCGATCATCGCACCCCGTGGAGCAGCGGTCGTGTTCAGAAAATCGAGAGCGAGATGATCGCCGACCTGCATCGGCGGCGGTCGACTGTTTGCGGCCGGCCCGAAAGCGGCACGGCCGGGAGGAGGAAAGGTCGGCATGCGTGTAAATAACCAGATAAATGCCGGTTGACAAGTTACATATTATGTAACCTATTATTTGATGCTTAATTAGTTACAAACCCACCCTGCCTCGGGATTCTCATGACCACACATCCCCCTGCCGCCTCCGTCGACGGCTCTGTTCGGGGTCCGGGGCAAGAATGTCCCCTTCGGGCCGCAGGCGGAAACGGTCGGACACGACCCGCGGGGCACAAGGATAATTCCCGATGAATCTCCTCAGCCTCTTTCGAAGGAAACAGCCCATGATCAAAACCATCCTCATCACCGGCGCGTCGAGCGGCTTTGGCCGGGACACCGCCGAAACGCTCGCCACTGCCGGACACAAGGTCTTCGCGGGTGTTCGCGACCTCGCCGGCCGCAACCGTGCGGTCGCCGGCGAACTGCGTGCCAGAGGAATCGAGACCATCGAGCTCGACGTCACGAGCGATGCCAGCGTCAACACCGCGGTCGCCACACTGCTCACCAAATCGGAGGGCAGGCTTGATGTGGTGATCAATAATGCCGGCATCGCCTCGGCGGGCGTGTCGGAAAGCTTTACGCCCGAACAGCTGCGTGACCTGTTCGAGGTCAATGTCTTCGGCGTCCAGCGCGTGCTGCGCGCGGTGCTGCCAACACTGCGCGAACAGGGCGATGGCCTCGTCGTCAACATCGGCTCGATCCTCGGCCGCGTGACCTTCCCCTTCTTCGGTCTCTATGGCGCGTCGAAATTCGCGCTCGAGGCGCTCTCCGACAGTTATCGCTATGAGCTGTCCCAACTCGGCGTCGATGTCGTGCTGGTTCAACCCAGCGCCTATCCGACCAACATGTATGCGGCGATCCAGCAGCCCGTCGACCCTGCACGCGGCACGGCCTATGGCGAAATCGGTGCCATCCCGGGCAAGATGTTTGAAACCTTCATGGGGATGTTCGCCGCCGCCGACGCGCCCAACCCGCACGACGTCGCCGAGGCCATAGCCAGGCTGGTCGCCGCGCCCAGGGGACGACGCCCCGACCGCGTCGTGGTCGGCCAGGCTTTCGGGTCTGACGCGGTCAATATCGCCGTCGCCCCCGTCCAGCGCCAGGTCGTCGACGGTCTGGGACTCGGTGCGCTCGCGGCCCTCGCCGGACGCCAGACGGCGTAGACGACGGGCCTCCTCCAGATCGGCGGCCTTGCCGCCTGCCCCCCCTGACCCAGGAGAATGCCATGTCACCGCTGGATACAGTCAAAGCCTTTTATGTTGCGCTCGGTCGCGGCGATGTCGCCGCTGTCATCGCGCTGCTCGATACTCCGCTCGAATGGACCGAGGCCGAGGGATTTCCCTACCATGCCGGCACGTGGCGCAGTCCCCAGGCCATCGTCGACGGCCTGTTCGTGCCTCTCGCCCGCGACTGGGACGATTTTTCGGCGCGCGCGGAATCGTTCGTCAGCGAAGGAGGCGAAGTGGTGGCCTTCGGTACCTACGGCGGCACCAACCGCACGACGGGGCGGATACTCGACGCGCGGTTTGCCCATCTTTGGCGCGTCGCCGACGGACGCATCAACCGCTTCGTCCAGTACACTGACACCGCCCTCGTCCAGGCGGCGACAAGGGTCTGATCGCAATGGGCCCGGTGCGTGGAGCCGACAATTCGGGTGCGCCCGATTGAAAGCCCCGCGCCCCTGCTGTTCTCGAGCAAGGCGGCCGACCACGACGTCGGTACGAAAGCGGCCAGGGTCCGCTTGAAGTCGAAGGTTGTCGGGACGCGCCCTAGACCCCCCGCACCTTCAGCATCGGGCCCGCCACTGATTCGACGATGACGGTTTCGCCGGCGAGGGGCTGGCTGCCTTCGATCAGGGCCGGCCATTCTGATCCCGAGATGAAGACCCGGCCGCGGCCGCCGACGAAGGCCTCGACCACCTGGGCCTTGAGCCCGACCAGACGCAGGTCGCGGTCATTGATGTCCGGCGAATCGGTCGGATTGACGCGCTGGATCAGGCGCCGCGACAGCAGGGTCGAGGCCACGGTCAGGGCGGCGAATATGCCCAGTTCAACGCCGAAGCCGAGCCGCAGACCCAGCGCCGTCAGCACGGCCACAACGCCGGCCGAGACGGCGGGCCACAACAGCCATTCGGTCGAGAAGGCCGACTCGACCGCCAGCAACAGGACGCCGAGGCCCAGCCAGATCCAGAACGGCTGGGCCACATACAGATCGATGATCGGGGTCATGACCTACTCCGTTGACGGCACCGAACCGCCGGGGCGGCGCGGGGCGCGGGGCTGGGCCGGCGGGGCCGACCGGGGGGTGGCCGGAGCCGGGGCCGGGGCAGCCTCGCGACGCCCCTGGGACTGGGACGCCTGCTGACCACGGGCCAGACCGACCAGTTCGCCGATCCCGGCGATGGAGCCGACCAGCGCCCCCATTTCGGCCGGAACGATGACCGTCTTGGCCGTCGTGTTGCGGGCCAGTTCGCCGAAGGCCTCGACGTATTTCTGGGCGACGAAATAGTTGATGGCGTTGACGTCACCGGCGGCGATGGCGTTGGACACCATCTCCGTCGCCTTGGCCTCGGCCTGGGCCAGACGCTCACGCGCCTCGGCGTCGCGCGAGGCAGCTTCCTTGCGGCCCTCGGCCTGCAGGATGGCCGATTGCTTGGCCCCCTCGGCGCGGGCGATGGCGGCCTGTTTCTCGCCCTCGGCCTCGGTGATGACAGCACGGCGCTCGCGCTCGGCCTTCATCTGCCGCGCCATGGCGTTGGTGATGTCGACCGGCGGGGTCAGGTCCTTGATCTCGATGCGGTTGACCTTGACGCCCCACGGCTCTGTGGCGGCGTCTATAACCGTCAGCAGGCGCGAATTGATGTTGTCGCGCTGGAACAGCACCTCATCCAGGTCCATCGAACCGACCACGGTCCGCAGGTTGGTCGAGCACAGCTGGGTGATGGCATAGGGCAGGTTCTCGACCCGATAGGCGGCAGCGGCCGCATCCATCACCTGGATGAAGACAATGGCGTCGACCTTCACCATGGCGTTGTCCTTGGTGATGACCTCCTGCTGGGGCACGTCCAGGACCTGCTCCATCATGTTCATGCGCCGGCCCGTGCGCTCGATAAACGGGGCCAGAAAGGTGATGCCGGGCTTCAGGGTGCGGGTGTAGCGTCCGAAGCGTTCGATTGTGAATTCACGGCCTTGCGGCACGATCTTGACCACGCTGAACAGCAGTACAATGGCCAGAACCACCAAGGCGATAGCGAAATAACTCATGTCGTCCTCCAGTTGCGACCAAGGGTATCCCCCGGGCGACGGCCACGCTACCGAAACCGGATCGGACAAAGATGACATCGCCGTAATGAAGTGGGCCGACTCCCTTGGCACCGGCTCGAGTTTCCTCGCGTCACGCGCCGGGGTGATGCCAACCCGTTATGGTTTTCCGACGAGTCGCAGGCGGTGCCCTCCGGGCCTACTGCGTCAGTCCCGAGGGGCCGTTCGCTTCGCCACGGGCCTGCCGTCGGGTTTCAAGCACGACCATGATGATGATGACCACCAGGAAGATAACGCTCGTCCACGTCGAACCCAACGCGAGCCCTCCATCATGCCGCGACTGGGACAGAAGGTCTCCGGTCGAGGCTCCCAACGGGCGGGTCAGGATGTAGGCCGCCCAGAACGCCAGGACGGCGTCTATCTTCAGGAAACGCCAGGCGGCGTAGACCATGGCGATCAGCGCCAGGAACAGGACGACAGACCAGGCGTAGCCCAGACCCAGTTGCTCACCGATGAGATCGCCGGCCGACGTGCCGAGCGAGAACGTGAACAGGATCGCAGCCCAATAGAACAGCTCACGCCGTGTCGTCGTGATCGTGTGCACCGACAGGGTTCGCTCGACAACGTACCAAATCCCGAAAACCACCGCGAGCGCTGCGGCGAATAGCGCCGAGGACACCCCCAGGCTTACGCCAAGATTATCAACGAGATTGTCGGATATCAGGGTGCCGACCACACTGATCAGGACCACGACAAGCCAGTACACGGCAGGGATATAACGACGCGTCCACAGCTGGATAACGAGCGCCACGACCAACAGCACGGCCATCAGGCCGGACGTGGCCAGCAGACCCATCTTCAGGGTCATGTTGAGATAGTCGGCAGCGGTTTCGCCAACCGTCGTCGCAAGCGTTTTGATAAGCCAGAAGATGACCGTGACGGCCGGAACCTTGTTCAGCATGCTTTTCACTGGGGATTCCGTTCGTTTTACGCGCCGGCTTTCGAGGCCCAAGCCCAACCTCTACTCGCTATGATCCCTGCTCAACAGGCCTGTTACGCAAGCCCGATGAGGCCGCTCAACGTCCCGGGCTGGAATTGCCGCCCGCCCGCCGGACCGCCTCGGCGATGACCCGCCGGGTCTCGGACCAGCTGACCAGGCGGTCGACATCCGCCAAGGGCACGAACCGCGCTTCCAGCGCGTCATCCCCGGCCACCGGCTCGCCCGAGAGCCAGCGCGCCGCATAATCGATCAGTACATAGTGGCGGCCGGAGTCGGGAAAGATGCCGTCGACCACATCGATCAGGCCGGTGAGCTCGGCCGTAACCCCGGTTTCCTCGCGCAGTTCGCGCAGGGCCGCGTCCATGACCCGCTCGCCCGGCTCGACCCGCCCGCCCGGCAGGCTCCAGCTGCCCACCATCGGCGGCGTACCACGCCGGATCAGCAGCACCTGCTCGCCGCGCAGGCAGACAACGCCGACGGCGGGCACGGGGGGAGGCAAGGTGGATGTCATCCCTCTCCTCTAGCCCGTCATCCCCGGCCCTGTCGCCTTGATCACGGTCCGGACTGGCGCAAGCCGCCGGGCCTTGGCACAACAGACGCATGGCCTCCCCCTCGCCCGCCGCGCTCGCTGCCCTGAAGTCCGCCCTCGGTGACGGCGGCTGGACCGACGATCCGTCCGAGATCACGCCGTGGCTAAGCGAATGGCGCGGTCGCTGGAACGGTCACACGCCGCTGATGCTGATGCCGCGCTCGACGGCCGAGGTCGCCCGCGCCGTGGCTGTCTGTGCCGAACACGGCGTCGCCGTCGTGCCCCAGGGTGGCGACACCGGTCTGGTCGGTGGCCAGATTCCGTTCGGCGAGGTGCTGCTGTCGACCCGCAGGCTGCGCACGGTGCGTGACGTCACGCCGCTGGATGACGCGATGACGGTCGAGGCGGGCGTGACCTTGCTGGAGGCGCGTCAAGCCGCCGCTGCCGTCGACCGCATGTTTCCGCTCAGCCTCGCCGCCGAGGGCACGGCCACCATCGGCGGGGTCATCTCGACCAATGCCGGCGGCACGGCGGTGCTGCGTTACGGCGTGATGCGCGATCTGGTGCTGGGCATCGAGGCGGTGATGCCCGACGGTCAGGTGTTCAACGGCCTGAAACGGCTGCGCAAGGACAACACCGGCTATGACCTGAAACAGCTGTTGATCGGGGCCGAGGGCACGCTGGGGGTGGTCACCGCCGCCACATTGAAGCTGTTCCCGGTGATGCGCAGCCGGGCCACGGCCGTGGTCGGGCTCGACAATCCGGCCGCCGCCATCGACCTGCTGGCCCGGGCCAAGGCCGAGACCGGCGGCGGGGTCGAGGCTTTCGAGCTGATGAAGCGGATCGGCATGGACCTCGTGCTGGCCAATATCCCCGACACCCGCGACCCGCTGGAGTCCGCCCCGCCCTGGTCCGTGCTGATCGAACTCGTGTCAGGCGAGCCGGGTGCGGCCGATGCGGCGATGGAGCGGCTGCTGACCCACGCCTTCGAGACCGGCCTGATCATCGACGCCGCCCTGGCCCAGAACGACGCCCAGCGCGTCGCCTTCTGGAAGGTGCGCGAAGAACAGTCCGCGGCCCAGAAGCCCGAGGGTGGCGGCTGGAAGCACGACGTCTCCGTGCCCGTGTCGCGCATCGCCGAGTTTCTGGAAGAAGCCACGGCCGCGGTCGAACGCTTCCACCCCGGGGCCCGGGTCAGCGCCTTTGGCCACGTCGGCGACGGCAACCTCCACTATGATGTGATGTGCCCCAAGGGTGGCGACCACGCCGCCTTCATCGCCCGCTGGGCCGAAGGCTCGCAGATCGTCCACGACATCGTCGCGCGCTACGACGGTTCGATCAGCGCGGAACACGGCCTCGGCCGGCTAAAGACCGATGAGGCCCGGCGCTACAAGTCGCCGCTGGAGATCGCCACCATGCAGGCCATCCGCCGGGCCATCGATCCGCAGCGGATCATGAACCCGGCGGTGCTGTTCTAGAGCCGGAACCCGATCCGGACATCGAGCGTACCAGCAGGTCTAGAGACGGAGAACGAAATGGTCGTAAAGCGCATCGTCGCCAATATCGCTGCGCCGGACCCTGAAGCCGCGCGCGCCTTCTACGGTGATATACTTGGCCTCGACCCCGTCATGGATCACGGCTGGATCGTGACCTTTGGCGCACCGCAACTCCTGACGATGCCCCAAGTCAGCTTCGCCAGTGAAGGCGGTTCCGGTACGCCGGTTCCGGATCTGTCGATCGAGGTGGACGATCTCGACACCGTGCTTCAACGCGCCAGGGTGGCCGGCCTAGCCATCGAATACGGACCACACCAGGAACCTTGGGGCGTGCGACGCTTCTACGTTCGCGACCCGTTCAACCGCCTGATCAACATCCTTGAGCACGCTGAATCGACGTAACATTTTCGGGTCTGGCTCAGCCCCCCAGCTTCAACGCCCGGCACGCGCGTCCTGCTTGCCGAATTCCCGGTCCAGCGCGGTGGTCATCTTGCGCAAGGCCCCGCTGACGGCCTTGTCGGGGGTGGCGGCGTGATCGGTGACGGTCAGTGGCTCCTGCCCCTGGGGGCGGGCCTCCATCATGCAGCGGGTATCGGCGGGTCCACTGTGACCGGTGGCCTCGTCACCGATATGAACCTCGAGCCGGGTCAGCCGGTCACCGAAGCGCGACAGGCCGGCGCGGACATCGGCCTCGACTGCGGTCACCAAGGCTTCGCGGCCGTCGATATTGTTCGCCGTATTGATCTGGATTTGCATGATGTCTCCGTCGCTCTGGGGAAGGTTGATCTGTCGTCGCGGGACCGGGTCAGCGGACCTTGCGTGAGCGTTCCAGCACGGGGCGCTGCCCCTCCGCGCCGAACGCCCCCGAGGGGGCAATGCCGGCGCGCGGCGTGGCGGTCATGCCGTCGTCCGCCGTCCGTCCGGAATCGGGATGAGTCGGTTCAGGGGCCCTGGCCTTCAGGGCCATCGCCTTCTCTGCCAGGTCCTTCTGGGTCTCTGTCGGGGTCTCTTTGCCCTTGGTCATGGAACGCGCTCCTTGCTGTGGGGATACAGGATCAACCCGCCCCGTCCCGGGGCGTTCCGGCGCAACGACGTCGCACCCCCAGTTCAATTCGTCATCAAACCCGCCTATGTGACGGCCCTCGCCGCACGGAGTCTTCGCCTTGCTGATCGTCCTGTCCCCGGCCAAGCGGCTGGATTTCGCCGACGCCGATCCCGCCCTGCCCGCGACGGCTCCGCGGTTCGCCGAGGACACGGCCACCCTGTCGAAGACCACCCGTCGCCTGACCCGGGCTGACCTGCGCCGGCTGATGTCGATCTCGGACAAGCTGGCCGATCTGAACCGCGAACGCTTCCAGGCCTTCGACCCCGAGCCTGCCGCCGATCTGGGGGTCCAGGCCGCCCTGGCCTTCGCCGGCGACACCTATGAGGGGCTGGCCGCGCGTGAGCTCGACGCCACCGCCCTGGCCTGGGCCCAGGACCGGCTGCGCATCCTGTCGGGTCTGTACGGCCTGCTGCGCCCGCTGGACCGGATCCAGCCCTACCGGCTCGAGATGGGCACCCGGCTTAAGACCCGGCGCGGCGGCAGCCTCTACGACTTCTGGGGCGACCGGCTGTCGAAACAGCTGAATGCCGACGCCGAGGGCCAGGCCGACCCGGTCCTGATCAATCTGGCCAGCCAGGAATATTTCGGAGCCGTCGACGCCAAGGCGCTGAAACTGCCGGTCATCACCCCCCATTTCCGCGAGGAAAAGGACGGCGAGAGCCGGATCATCTCCTTCTTTGCCAAGAAGGCGCGGGGCGGCATGGCTCGTTTCGCCATCGACGAGCGGATCGACCGTAGCGCCGATCTGAAGGCCTTCGACCGCGACGGCTATCGCTTCGACAAGGCCGCCTCAACGGACACCGACTGGATATTCATCCGATCGGGAAATTCTTAGTCCGACCTGTCGCCTTCGCGCCTGCGAAGGGCTAGGCTGACTTCTCAAGACAAGACGGACGACACCTCCATGTTTCAGTGGCCCAAACGCGGCGACGGCTCCGACGCCGCACAGGCACCTTTTCGCGATATCGGCGACCTCAAGGGCCAGGTGGCGGTGATCTCGGGCTCAACCTCGGGGATCGGCCTGGCCCTGGCCCGGTCGGTGGCCGCGCGCGGCGGTAATGTGGTGCTGAACGGCCTCGGCGACCCGGCCGAAATCGAAAGCACCCGCGCCGAGCTGGAGGCCGCCTGCGGTGTCCGCGTCCGCTATCATGCCGCCGACATGCGCAAGGGCGACGAAGTCGCCGACATGGTCGCCTTCGCCGCCCATGAGCTGGGTCGTCTCGACATCCTCGTCAACAACGCCGGGGTCCAGCACGTCGAGGCGGTCGAGGATTTCCCGGCCGACAAATGGGAACAGATCATCGCCATCAACCTGTCGTCGACCTTCTATGCGACGCGGGCGGCGATCCCGATCATGAAGGCCCAGGGCCGCGGCCGCATCGTCAATATCGCCAGCGCCCACGGCCTCGTCGCCAGCCCGTTCAAATCGGCCTATGTCGCGGCCAAACACGGGGTCCTCGGCTTCACCAAGACCGTCGCGCTGGAACTGGCCCAGGACAATATCACCTGCAACGCCATCTGCCCCGGCTTCGTCGAAACCCCGATCGTCGAGAAGCAGATCGCCGATCAGGCCCGCACCCGTGGCATGTCGAAAGAGGCCGTCCTCAAGGACATCATCCTCGGCTCGCAGCCGACCAAGCGGTTCGTCACCACCGACGAACTGGCCGGGATATTCCTGTATCTGGTCAGCGATCTGGGAGCCTCGGCCAACGGGGCCAGCTTCTCGATCGACGGCGGCTGGACGGCGCAGTAGAGCCCCTCCACCGCTTCGCGGTCCCCCTCCCCATTTCATGGGGAGGAGACTCTAGCCCACAAACCCCGCTGCCCGCCGCAGCCGGTCATTAATCGCCTCGCCCAGCCCTTGATCGGGCACAGGGGCCACGGCGATGCCGGTCGGGCGCTCGCGGTCCGCTTCGCGCAGTCGCCGGAACAGATTGGCCGCCGCCTCGCGCAGGTCGCCGGACGGACTCAGGCTCCAGCGCGCCTCGCCACTGCCCGGGCCGAAGCCCAGCAGGATTTCACCGTCGCGCGCCTGCATCGCTTCGATCCGCACCGGGGCGTCGGGGGCATAGTGCAGCGCCAGTCGTCCGGGCGAGCGATGCCCGTCCCCGCCTGTGTCGATCGGCCCGATCAGGGCCTCGATCTCGGCCCGGGTCACCGCCCCCGGCCGCAACAGGGTCACGCGCCCGTCCAGCATCGACACGACCGTACTCTCGACCCCGACGATGCAATCGCCGCCGTCAACGGCCTCAGCGGTAGCGAAACCGGTCTCCTCCACCGCATCGGCATAGGTGGTCGGACTGGGCCGCCCCGAACGGTTGGCCGAAGGGGCCACGACCGGCCCGCCGAAGGCCGCGATCACCGCGCGGGCACGATCATGGCCCGGCACCCGCACCGCCACACTGTCCAGCCCGGCCCGGGCCAGATCACAGACCCGCTCGCGATCACGCACCGGGGCGACGATGGTCAGGGGACCGGGCCAGAAGGCCGCGGCCAGGGCGCGGGCGCGATCATCGAACACGGCGATACGCCCGGCCTCGACCGCATCGGCGACATGGGCGATCAGGGGGTTGAAGCGCGGCCGGCCCTTGGCCTCGAAGATGGCCGCCACCGCTCGCGGATTACCGGCGTCCGCCGCCAGTCCGTAAACAGTCTCGGTCGGCAGAATCACCAGTCCTCCGGCCTTCAGGGCCGCCACCGCAGCCGGGTCGGACCCGCGCATCAGGATTGACGCATCTGCAGACCGATCCGGATCATGACCTGTCGGCCCACCATCCGGTTCATGAGACCCGAGGTGCCGATATCGAAATCGGAGCGGTCGAGGGCGAAGGCCCCGGCCATCCGCACCCGGGTGGGCTCGACACGCAGATCGACCGGAAAGCGGACCGCCCGGGTGCGCCCCTTCATGGTGATGTCAGCGTGGGCGGTGAAGCGGTCGCCTCTTTCCGGCTCCAGGGACCGTAGCTCGAACCGGATGGTCGGATAGCGCGTCGCATCGAGGAACTCGGGCCCGGTCGCGCGTCGGGTCGCCACCGCCGGCCGCATCTTCAACGAGGCCGCCTGCACGATCACCGTCGCGTGCGTCTGCGCCGGGACCGTCGGGTCAAAGACGATGTCCCCGCGCCACGCCTCGAACCGTCCCGTTCGCACACCGCCGAAAGCCTGCACCTCAAGATCAATCGTTGAGTCCCAGGGGCCCGCCGTCCAGGTCGAGGGTGACGACACCCCCATGGTCGCGAAGGCCAGCAGGCTCAGAGCAAGGAGAGCGCGACGCCTCACGGTCGACGGGGGATAAACGGCAACATCCGGCGCAGGACATTGTCGCGATCGACAAAATGATGCTTCAACGCGCCGATCACATGCAAGGCAACCAGCACGTACAGAACCTTCACTCCTGCCCCGTGCGCCGTGATGAAGGTCTTGGCCATCGCCCGATCCAGCGGGATCGGCAATCCCGGCCAGGTGAACAGACCGAACCATTCGACGGCGCGTCCGGCAGCCGAAGACGCCGCCCAGCCCAGCAGGGGCAGACCAATCAGCAGAACGTAGAACAGCACATGGGTCGTCCGGGCGAGCAGGTTCTGCCAGCGCGGTGCCGTTTCCGGTAACGGATGGGCCGGATTGATCATCCGCCACAGCAGAAGCATGATTGTCAGCACCAGAACGCTCAACCCGACCGACTTGTGCAGGCCGATATAGGTCGCCGCCAACGGGTCCTTGACCGCGTCATACTGCTCAAAGACGGTGATCAGCCCGATCTGGACCGCGACGAGCAGGGCGATCCCCCAGTGCAGGGTCAGGGATACAGTTGAATAGCGGTGACGGGGTTCAGCCATGTCTCTTCCATTCCGCGACGGCAGGGCGTCAGATTGCGGCGTACGCCCGGGTTTGCCAAGCGCGCTTGCGTCGCTCCCGTCTACACCGGCACATAGCCGTCGATACACAGAAGAAATCGTCCAGGATTCACTTGATGACCTACCGCGCGCCCGTTCGCGACCTCGCCTTCACCCTCGAAGCCATCGCGGGCATCGACCAGATCGCCGCCACCGGGGCCTTTCCCGACTATGACAGCGAACTGATGGGCGCGGTGCTTGAGGCCGCGGGCCAGTTCTCCGAAGGCGTGCTGGCCCCGCTGAACCGCAGCGGTGACCTGCAGGGCGCGACCCTCGTCGACGGCGACGTTACCGCCGCCCCCGGCTTCGCCGACGCCTATCGCCAATTCGCCGCCGGCGGCTGGACCAGCCTGACGGCCTCGACCGGAGCCGGTGGCCAGCATCTGCCCAAGGCGCTGGAACTGGCCGCCTATGAGACTGTGCATTCGGCCAACATGGCCTTCGGCCTGTGCCCGATGCTGTCACTGGCGACGATCGAGGCGCTGGAGGCGCACGGCACCGACCATCAGAAATCCACCTATCTGACCCGGCTGGTGTCGGGCGAATGGACCGGGGCCATGGTGCTGACCGAGCCCCAGGCCGGGTCCGATCTCGGAGCCCTGACGGCGACGGCCGTGCCCAACGGCGACGGTACCTATGCCCTGACCGGACAGAAGATCTTCATCACCTGGGGCGACCACGACGCCACCGACAACATCGTTCACATGGTGCTGGCCCGCCTGCCTGACGCCCCTGCCGGACCCAAGGGCATCAGCCTGTTCCTGGCCTCGAAATATGCGGTCAATGCCGACGGCTCACTGGGCGCGCGCAACAGCTTCAAGCCGGTCGGCCTCGAGCACAAACTGGGCATCCACGCGTCGCCGACCTGTGTGATGAGCTACGAGGGGGCAACCGCCGAACTGGTCGGCCAACCCAATCAGGGGCTGTCGCACATGTTCGTCATGATGAACGCCGCCCGGCTCGCCGTCGGCATGGAGGGGGTCGGCATCGCCGAACGCGCCTATCAGCATGCCCTCGCCTATGCATCCGACCGCCGCCAGGGCCGCTCGGTCTGGACCGGCGAAAAGAACGCCCCGATCCTCGACCACCCCGACGTGCGCCGTACCCTGTCGGTGATGAAGGCCAAGATCGCCGCCGCACGATCCCTGTGTCTGGCCACCGGGGTCGCGGCTGACATGGCCCGGCACGCGGCCACCGAAGAGGAGCGGCTGGCCTGGAAGGGTCGCGAGGACCTGTTCACCCCGATCGCCAAGGCCTGGTCGACCGACATCGGCTGCGAGGTCGCCTCGCTCGGAGTCCAGGTTCACGGCGGCATGGGCTTCATCGAGGAAACCGGCGCGGCCCAGCACTATCGCGATGCCCGCATCACCCCGATCTACGAGGGTACCAACGGCATTCAGGCCATGGATCTGGTGGGTCGCAAACTGGGTCAGGACGGCGGGGCCTCGGCCAGGGCCCTGATCCTCGTCCTGAAAACAACCCTGCTGGACCTGCCGCGCCTGTATGAGGGCAAGCCCGTCGAACGCTTCGCCAATGCCGTTGAGGCCGTCCAGGACGCGACGTATTGGATCCTCGACCGCAAGGCTGCCGAAGACGGGGCCGCTGACGTGCTGGCCGCCGCCGACGCCTATCTGAAACTGCTGGGCGACGTGATCGGCGGCTGGCTGCTGGCCAAGGGAGCTCTGGCCGCCAAGGCCCGGCTCGACGCCGGCGACGGTGACACCGTCTGGCTCAACGGCAAGATCGCCCTCTATGAGGTCTATGCCGCCAATGTGCTGGGCCACGCCTCCAGCCGCCTCGCCGCCGTCGGTCAGGGCGGGGCCCTTCTGGAACGGATGTCAGCCGAGGTCCTGGCGGGCTGAGTGTCCCTCGGCCCGTCCCTTGCTCACGGCCCCGGGGCGGCATCCAGCAGCGCGATCGCCTCGCGGACGTAGTCCGCATGGGTCACGACCCCGATCTCCAGTCGTTCGCCCGCCACCAGCACCTCCTGCACCAGCACCCCGGCGATGAACGGATGGGGCGGCAGGACAGTGTCCGGTCGTTTGCGCGCCGTCGGGGTCCAGAACACCGGCCCTCCCGAGTTTCCGGCAAAGACCGGAAAATCCAGCAGGAAGGTCGGAAAGGCGCTGATCGGCGTCAGCGGCCACGAGGCGATCCGTCCGACCCTGAGGATCGGGAAACCGGCCCGGTTGGCGGACAGGCCGCGCGGAAAGCCCAACGACAGCAGTTCGTCGCCCGGCCCCACCTGCCAGGTGTCAAAGGCGTCGGGCCCGGCCAGCCAGCCCAGCGGAATCGCCGCCCGGGCAAAGGTCTCCGGCGCGACGATCTCCATCACCGCGACGTCACGCTCGGGATGGCGGGTCCAGACCGGCGTCAGGTCGGCCTCACGGATGCGTAGCGGCTCCGGGGTGAACCGCCAGCTCCCGTCCGGCAGGGCGACGCGCCAGCCGATCCGCGCCTCGGCTTCCGGCATGCGTTCCAGCACATGGGCGGCGGTGACCAGCACGGTGCGCGGGGTCCCGTCCGGGCGCGGGGCCTCGACCAGAAAGCCGGTGCCGACCGTACGCTGTCCGTTTCCGTCCGGCTGATCCAGCTGCACCGTGGCATTGATCAGCCCCAGGGTCAGGTCCCAGGCCGGTGCGGGTTGCGACGGTGGCTCCGGCGGGATCTGGATCGCGAACATGGACACTCCCTGGCGCAGCGGCTGAACTTCATTTGACGGCGCGCACGCCGCGCGCACAAGGTCTGGCCGAACCGACCGGAGCCTGCCGCCATGAATCGCCGCGAACTCATCGCCACCGCCGCCGCGACCGCCGTGGCCGGTCCCGCCCTCGCCCACCCGTCTACCGGAGCCTCAATGACCCGTCCCCAAGCCCCCGTCGCGAAGAAGATCCCGGTGACCATCGAACAGCTGGGCCGGGTCCGGACCGATGACTATCAGTGGATGAAGGACGACAACTGGCAGGCCGTGCTGCGCGACCCGACCCTGATCAAGGCCGAGGTCAGGGAACACCTGACCGCCGAGAACGCCTATCGCGAGGCGATGATGGCCGCGACCCTGCCGCTGCAGGCGATGATGTTCGACGAGATGAAGGGGCGCATCAAGGAGGACGACTCCAGCGTCCCGGCCCCCGACGGGCCGTGGGCCTACTATGTCGAATACCGCACCGGCGATCAGCATCCGCGCTACATGCGCACGTCCCGCGACGGCTCCGGCGAGCCCCGGCTCCTGCTCGACGCCAACGCCCTGGCCGAAGGCAAGGCCTATTCGCAGGTCTCGGCCGCCGAGCACAGCCCCGACCATGCCCTGTTCGCCTATGCCGAGGACGCCCAGGGCTCGGAGGTACACCACATCTTCGTCCGGGATCTGGCCACCGGCGACCTGCTGCCCGATCCGATCGGTTCGGCCACCGGCGATTTTACCTTCTCGCCCGACAGCCAGTGGCTCTTCTGGACCAATCGCGACGACAACGGCCGCCCTGACAAGATCTTCCGCCGCCCCGCGCGCGGGGGCGATGCGACGCTGGTCTACGAAGAGGCCGACGACGGCATGTTCATCAGTGTGGGCCGGACGTCCGACGATGCCTTCGTGATGATCTCGATCGCCAACCAGGAGACGTCGGAAGCGCGGATCATCCCGGCCGCGACCCCGACCGCCGCGCCGGTGGTGCTGGAACCGCGCCACACCGGCCGCCTGTATGACGCCGACCACTGGGGCGACCGCTGGGTGATTCGCACCAATGCCGACGACTCGATCGACTTCAAGATCATCGAGGCCCCGACCGCGACGCCCGGCAAGGTCCACTGGACCGATCTGGTCGCCCATGCCCCGGGCCGCTACATCGAGGGTGTGGCGCTGGTGAAGGATCATATCGCGCGCCAGGAGCGGGCCGACGCCAACACCACCATCGTCATCCGCGACCGGTCGGGCACCGAGCACGGAATCGCCGTCGACGAACCCGCCTATGCCCTGTCGCTGCGCGGGGCGTCGGAGTTCGACACCACGATCATGCGCTACGGCTACAGCTCGCCGTCGACGCCGACCTCGACCTATGACTACGATCTGGCCACACGCGAACGGACCCTGCGCAAGGTGCAGGAGGTGCCGTCCGGCCACGACCCGGCCGACTATGTGGTCGAGCGACTGAACGCCCCCGCCGCCGACGGCGCACTGGTGCCCGTGACCATCCTGCGGCGCAAATCGACTCCGGTCGACGGCTCGGCACCGCTGCTGCTGTACGGCTACGGCTCCTACGGTATTCCGATGTCGGCCAGCTTCTCGACCAACCGGCTGTCGCTGGTCGACCGGGGCTGGATCTATGCCATCGCCCATATCCGGGGTGGTTCGGACAAGGGCTGGGGCTGGTTCCTCGACGCGCGTCGTTTCACCAAGAAGAACACCTTCACCGACTTCGTCGCGGCGGCCGAACACCTGATCGGCAGCGGCCACGGCAAGGCCGGCCATATCGTCGCCCAGGGCGGCTCGGCCGGGGGTCTGCTGATGGGGGCCGTCAACAACATGCGGCCCGACCTGTGGGCCGGGGTCATCGGCCAGGTGCCGTTCGTCGACGTGATCAACACCATGTCAGACACCAGCCTGCCGCTGACGCCGCCGGAATGGCCTGAATGGGGCAATCCGATCGAGGATCCCGAAGCCTACGACTACATGATGAGCTACAGCCCCTACGACAACGTCGGGCCGAAAGCCTATCCGGCCGTGCTGGCCACCGGCGGCCTGTCCGACCCGCGCGTGACCTACTGGGAGCCCGAGAAATGGGTCGCCCGGCTGCGGCCGGCCACGACCTCGGGCAAGCCGGTGCTGCTGAAAATCAACATGGAGGCCGGGCATGCCGGATCCTCGGGCCGGTTCGACTATCTGAAAGAGGTCGCCCACGACTACACCTTCGCCGTCTGGGCCATCGACCGGGGGTGGGAGACCCCGTGATCACGATCCGCGACGCGGTCGAGTCCGACCTGCCGCTGGTGACGGCCCTGTATGGTCGCGAAGTGGAGCTGGGCACGGCAACGTTCGAGACCGATCCCCCGTCGCTCGAAGAGATCACCCGCCGCTTCAGGGCAGTGCGTGGGTTTGATCTGCCGTGGCTGATCGCCACCGTCGACGGTGCGTTCGCCGGCTATGCCTATGCCACCCCGTTTCGTCCGCGTCCGGCCTATCGCTATGCCGTCGAGGAGTCGGTCTATGTCGAGGAGTCGGCGCGGGGGCGCGGGGTCGGTCGCACGCTGCTGGCGGCCATTATCGACCGCAGTCACCAGCCGGGGCTACGCCATCTGATCGCGGCGATCAGCGAGGGCGCGACCGGTGCGGCCTCGATCGGCCTGCACAGCGCCCTGGGGTTTCGTAAGGTCGGGACCTATCGCCAGGTCGGCTGGAAACACGGGCGCTGGCTGGACGTGACCCTGATGCAGCTGGATCTGGCACCGGACAGCGCGCCTCCGGCCGGGTCAGGCTGGCTGGTCAATTGAGGGCGCGACCCGGGTGCGCTGACCAGCACTGCAGGAGCTGAACGGACGACCGCCCGACGGCGCGGACGGATGGCTGGGGAACAAGGACTCGAACCTTGAACGACGGTACCAAAAACCGCTGTGTTACCATTACACCATTCCCCAGCAGGTCCGGCACGCCCGAGGGCGTTGCCTCAGGAGGCGGTCGAGATACGCGAACGTTGCGGGCGATGCAACACCCGCCTTTGAGACTAATTTCGACTTACCGACATCCTGCCTTGCGGCGGTCAAACCCCGTCGCTATAAGCCGCGTCCTTAAGTCGGAGTGTGGCTCAGTCTGGTAGAGCACTGCCTTCGGGAGGCAGGGGTCGGAGGTTCGAATCCTCTCACTCCGACCATTTATCCGGGTTCCCCCCCGGATCGGACCGGCGAAGCGGCCGGACAGGCCCGGCCCGCGGTCCTATCCCGGGGCCCACCCGACCGGGCGGCGCACCGTTCCCTCGATACGAAGCTCGCCATCGGTCATGGTGATGTCGTCCAGGCTCATGCCGACCCACTGCAGGTCGCCGCCGGCGACATTGACGTACATGTCGAGGATATCGAAGGCGAAGAAGGCCGCCAGCACCCGCTTTCGCTTGTCGTGCGGCAGGGTGAACATCTCATCAAGCGACGGATGGCCGGTCGCGCCCTCGTAAAGGGGCTCGAAGCCAACGTCCGCGTCGTCCTCACGCAGTTCGGCCATGACCTGCTCGAAGCGGGGCCGGAAGCGGTGCAGGAACGGGGCCTCTTCGGCGACCAGAACGAACGGGTATGTCGTCAGGGGTGGATCGGACTGTCGGCCAAAATTGAACTGGCTGAAGGCGACCGTCCGGGCTTCGACGCGATGGCCGGCGACGCTGACCTCGGCCTCCAGCGGTGCGTCCGCCGGAACCGGTCCGGTGATATCTGATGGAAAGTCTGACGACATTCGATCATCCTCCGGTCATGAGCGCCAGGATCACACCCGACGAGGTCATCACCTTCTGGAAAGATGCCGGTCCCCGCAAGTGGTTCGCCAAGGACAATGCGTTTGACGCCGAGTTCCGGCGACGCTTCGAAACCACACATTTCGCCGCCGCCCGTCGTGATCTGGACGACTGGATCGAGACACCCGACGGGGCGCTGGCCCTGCTGATCCTGCTGGACCAGTTTCCGCGCAATGTGTTTCGCGGCACCGGCCACGCCTTCGCCACCGACCCGCTGGCGCGCAGTCTGGCCCGCGAGGCCGTGGCCCGGGGTCATCACGACGCGGTCGACCCTGCCCTGCGCAACTTCCTGCTGCTGCCGTTCGAACATTCCGAGCGGCTGGAGGATCAGGATCGTTATATGGACCTGGTCGCCGGTAACGCCGACTCCGAAAAATGGGGCCGCATCCACCGCGACATCATCGTCCGCTTCGGCCGCTTCCCGCACCGAAACGCCGCCCTAGGGCGCGAAACCACGCCGGAGGAGCAGACCTTCCTCGACAGCGGCGGTTTCGGCGGCTGAGGATCAGAATCGCCCCCAACCGTCCCGGAAACCGGTCACCTTTCTGTGGGCAAGCGAATCAGACGGCTGATCGCGCGCTCGAATCAGCGGCATCATTCGCAGCATGAACGCCCTGGCCCAGATCGCTGACCTGCAGACCCGCACCGGGGCCGTCCCGGCCGCGTCGGCGGACCATCCCGAGTTCCAGTATCTGAACCTGCTGCGCGACATCCTCGACAACGGCGTGCGGCGCGATGACCGGACCGGCACCGGGACGCTGGGCGTGTTCGGCCGCCAGATCCGTTTCGACCTGGCCAGGGGCTTTCCGCTGCTGACGACGAAGAAGCTGCACCTGCGGTCCATCCTCGTTGAACTGCTGTGGTTCCTGCGTGGCGACACCAATATCGCCTGGCTGAAGGAGAACGGCTGTTCGATCTGGGACGAATG
Organism: uncultured Brevundimonas sp.; assembly: GCF_963974615.1. Classification (GTDB taxonomy): domain Bacteria; phylum Pseudomonadota; class Alphaproteobacteria; order Caulobacterales; family Caulobacteraceae; genus Brevundimonas. The sequence continues at coordinate 98,101 of NZ_CAXBDH010000005.1, read as the reverse complement.
GGCCGACGACAGCGGCGACCTCGGGCCCGTCTATGGCAAGCAGTGGCGCTCATGGGCCACGCCGAACGGCGAGACCATCGACCAGATCACCCGGCTGATCGAAGGGCTGAAGACCAATCCCAACAGCCGCCGCCACATCGTCAGCGCCTGGAACCCGGGTGACATCGACGACATGGCCCTGCCGCCCTGTCACTGTTTGTTCCAGTTCTTCATCGCTGACGGCAAGCTGAGCTGCCAGCTGTATCAGCGCAGCGCCGACGTGTTTCTGGGGGTGCCGTTCAACATCGCCTCCTATGCCCTGCTGACCCTGATGGTGGCCCAGGTGTGCGGGCTGGAGCCGGGCGAGTTCGTCCATACGTTCGGCGACGCCCACCTGTATCTGAACCACGTCGAACAGGCCGAGCTGCAGTTGACGCGCCAGCCCCTGCCCCTGCCGGTGATGACCATCACCCCGCACGACGACCTGTTCGCCTATGCGCCCGCCGATTTCGTGCTCAGCGCCTATGCGCCCTGGCCGCACATCAAGGCCGCGGTCGCGGTTTGATGACCTCCCGTCGTCATTCCGGGGCGCTCGTCAGAGCGAACCCGGAACCCAGCGGCGCCGAAGCGAAGCGCAGGCGATCTTTCAACACCTGCGTTCGCGACAGGTTCGCGCTCTCGCGCGCCGCTGGGTTCCGGGTCTCCGCCTCGCGATGCGAGGCTGCGCCCGGAATGACGACAGTATAGAAGCGGTTTCATGCACCTCTCCGACCTCACCGCCTCCGTCCTGCGCATCTCCGACCTCTATGCCGCCGAGCATTCCATCGACCGCGATCGCGACTGGGCCCTGCTCAAACTTCAGGAGGAGCTGGGCGAGCTGACGGCCGAGCATCTGCGCCTGACCGGCCGGGCGCGCGGCACGCCGGACAAGGACAAGCTGGGCGACGAGGCGGCGGACGTGCTGGGGATGTTGCTGCTATACTGTGACCGCGCGGGCATCGATCTCGAGACCGCGATGCAGCGGAAATGGCTGCACTGGCTGGAGCCGCGCTGAATGCCCATCCCCACCCTCGCCCTCGTTGTCGCCCGGGGCCGCAACGGAGTGATCGGCCGCGACGGGGATTTGCCGTGGAAGCTGCGCTCGGACCTGCAACGCTTCAAGGCCATCACCGTGGGCAAGCCGTGCATCATGGGCCGCAATACGTGGGAGAGCCTGCCGCTGCGGCCCCTGCCCGGCCGGCTCAACATCGTGCTGACCCGCGACGAGGGCTATGAGGCCGACGGCAAGTCGCGCGGGGCCCTGGTCTGCACCACCCTCGACGAGGCGCTGGACATCGCCCGCGAGCACGGGGCCGAGGATGAGGTCGACGAGATCTGCGTCATCGGCGGCACCGCCCTGTTCGCGGCGACGCTGGGGCGGGCGAGGACCCTGTACATCACCGAGGTCGAGGCCGAGCCCGTGGGCGACGCCCTGTTCCCGCCCTTTGACGAATCCGCCTTCGAGGAGGTCACGTCAGAGCGCCACGAACCCGGCGAAAAGGACGACCACGCCTTCACCTTCCGCGTCCTGAAACGGCGCTAAGTCTTGGGAGACCCTCAATGATCGTTGTGACTACCAATGACCTGTCCGGCTATCGCATCGTGCGACAGGTCGGGCTGGTGCGCGGCATCACCGTGCGCTCGCGCAGCATCGTCGGCAATCTGGGCGGGGCCATCCAGTCGGTGTTCGGCGGCAAGCTGTCGATCTACGTCAACCTGGCCGAGACGGCGCGGCAGGAGGCGCTGGATCACCTGATCGAACACGCCGCCGAACAGGGCGCCAACGCCATCCTGGCCATGCGCTATGACGCCAACGAGATCATGGACGGCATCACCGAGGTGCTGGCCTATGGCACGGCCGTGGTGGTTGAGGCGGAATAGGTCGTAGGAATTAGGGCTTAGGGCTTAGGGCTTAGGCTCCAGCGTCGTGCGCTTCCCTAAGACCTAAGCCCTACTCCCTAAGCCCTTGCTTCAGCTCAGCGTCGCCATGGCCGAGCGATCGAAATCCTTCAGCTCGTCCAGACGTCCGTCGCGGATCTTCTGAACCCACTGCGGATCGGCCAGCAGGGCGCGGCCGACGGCGACCAGATCGAACTCCCCGGCCTCCAGACGCTTGACCAGACCATCGAGGGAGGCGGGTTTGGAGCCCGCGCCGCCGAAGGCTGCGATGAACTCACCGTCGAGACCGACCGAGCCGACGGTGATGGTCGGCAGGCCGGTCAGCTTCCTGGTCCAGCCGGCGAAATTCAGCTCCGAGCCCTCGAACTCCGGCTCCCAGAAGCGGCGCTGCGAGCAGTGGAAGACATCGACCCCGGCCTCGGCCAGCGGGGCCAGCCAGTCGGCCAGCTCATCGGGCGTCAGGGCGTTCTGGACGGCGTAGTCCTGCAGTTTCCACTGCGACAACCGCATGATCAGGGCCATGTCCGGGCCGACGCCCTCGCGCACGGCCTTGACCACCTCGGCCCCGAAGCGGGCGCGATCGCGGATCGTGGACCCGCCCCAGCGGTCGTCGCGGTCATTGAGGCCGGCCCAGAAGAACTGATCGATCAGATAACCGTGGGCCCCGTGGATCTCGATGGCGTCGAAGCCGAGCTCGCGCGTGGCCCGGGCCGAGCGGCCGAAGGCGGCGATAGTGTCGGCGATGTCCTCGTCGCTCATCGGCTCGAGGTCGCGCTTGCCCGGCGCGGTCATGCCCGAGGGGCTGTCGACCTTGCCGAACGGGGACCAGTCGTCGCCGCGGCCGCGGCCGCGCGCCGAACCGACGTGCCAGATCTGGGGCGCGATCAGACCCCCTGCGGCATGAACTTCCTCGACGACCTTCTTCCATTCCGGCAGGGCTTCGCCATGAAAGACCGGGACAGACGCATCGTTGCGGGCAGCAGGGCGATCCACGACCGTACCCTCGGTGACGATCAGCCCAACGTCACCCTCGGCCCGGCGCCGGTAGTAGGAAGCGACGTCCCCGGTCGGGATACCGCCGGGTGAGAAGGATCGGGTCATCGGGGCCATGACGATGCGGTTGGGCATCTTCAGGGACTTGACCTGGAAGGGCTGGAACAGGGCGTTAACGCTCATCGGGCTTCCTCGCTGCATACTGGAACAGACAAGGTGGCGATTAGAGTTGCGTTTGGAAACCCTCAGAGGTCGAGTTTTTCGACGAGGGCGGCCGCCACGGCCCCCAAACGCCGCGCCATGTCCCCGTCCCGCTCGGTCGCGACCAGAGGCCGCCCGGCGTCGCCGCCTTCGCGCAGGGCCTGACTGAGCGGCAGATCGCCGAGGAAACTCACACCCAGACGCTCGGCCTCATCGCGGGCCCCGCCGTGACCGAAGATGGGAATCAGATCCCCGCTGACCGGATCGGGGAAGCCGCTCATGTTCTCGATCAGGCCCAGGGTTTTCGCCCCGACCTTCTCGAACATCGTATGGGCCCGGCGGGCGTCGGCCAGGGCCACCTCCTGCGGGGTCGAGACGATGACCATGCCGTCGAGCAGGGTTTTCTGCACCAGCGTCAGATGCACGTCGCCGGTGCCGGGCGGCAGGTCGACGACGAGGATGTCCAGCGGCTCGGCCTCGGTGCCCCAGCGGGTCTGGGTCAGCATCTGGGTCAGGGCCTGTGAGGCCATCGGCCCGCGCCAGATCATGGCGTCCTCAGCCTTGGTCAGCAGACCCACCGACATGACCTTCATGCCGAAAGCCTCATGCGGCACCATTGCGCCGTCCTCATAGTCAGGCTTGCCCGAGACGCCGAGCATGGTCGGCAGCGACGGACCGTAGACATCGGCGTCCAGCAGGCCGATGCGCAGGCCGCGCGCCGCCAGCGCGCAGGCCAGATTGACCGCCACCGTCGACTTGCCGACCCCGCCCTTGCCGCTGGCCACGCCGATGACCTGCCGCACGTGGGCCGGGCGTTCGGTCGCCACCGGGGCCCTGGCCCGCGACTGATCCATGGCCTGGGGCGACAGGCCGGCCGTGCGTCGGGCGGGGGCCGCCACCGCCTCAGCGGTCAGGACCACGGACACACGCGCCATGCCGGGCAGCGCCGCCAGTGCCGCCTCGGCCGCGTCGCGAACAGGAGCGTACAGCCGGGTCTCTGCCGACGGCACCTCGATGACGAATCCGGCCCGGTCCTCGGCCACCACCAGTCCCTGCACCAGACCGGCCTCGAATAGTCCCTGCCCGGTCTTCGGATCGATGACGGAGTCGAGGGCGGCGATGACGGCGGCGCGATCGGGCAAGGCGGGTCTTTTCGCAAAGAGGAAGGATGGGCGCTTACTATCGCCGATCGCCCCGCCCCGGCGAGCGACAAATGTTCGCAGTTCAGGACGCCGGGCGGAAATACAGGTCGAAGGCCGCGCCGCCGGCGGGGGTCAGGCGCAGACTGCGACGCACCGGCCCGGGCGTCAGCCAGCGTCGGTCAGTCAGCACGGTCAGCAGGGCGGCGGCGGCGCGCCCCGCCAGATGCGGGCGTCGCTCGGTGAAATCCAGACAGGGACGGCAGGCCAGGGAATGACCGTCGCCCTCGCCCGCCTCGATCCCCAAGCCCACCAGAAAGGCACGGCCCTGGCTGGACAGGGCGATGCCGCCGGCCCCCACGACCAGCCGGCCGTCCGTGGCCATGGCGTCAAACACCCGCACGCCCAGCTCCCCCGCCAGATGGTCGTAGCAAGTCCGCGCGAGGCGCAGGGCCGACGACGCTGCGCCTCGGGGAGTCGGCCCGACGGGCGCGAGGTGCGACATCCGCTCCAACAGCTCGGCCACCCCGGCACCCGCCAGCCGGTAATAACGATGTCGCCCCTGCCGTACCGGCGTGAGAAAGCCGCGATCGGACAGGATGGCCAGATGGCTGCTGGCGGTCGATGGCGTCACACCTGCCTCCTGCGCCAGCTCGCCGGCCGTCAGGGCCTGGCCCGACATCAGGGCGGCGAGCATGGCGGCGCGCGAGGGATCGCCGACCGCCCATCCGACATTGGCCAGAACCCGTCCTGTGTCCATGTTTCGATCTCCGTCGAAGCCACCGCTCGTCGCCGCAGCTAAACTGATCCCGATCACCAGAGGAAGTTTCGATGCAGGCCGAACCATTTGATACCGCCGCCCGGGCCTATGTCGCAGCCCATTTCTGGACCCCCGCGGCGCTGGCCGAGGCGGCGGGCGTCGAGCCCGGACGGGTCACGGAATTGGCCGCCGCCGGAATCATTCCGGGGCCGATCTACCGACGTGACCCACAGCGGGGCTGGTGGAGCGCCCTCGCGGGCTGGGTCGACGGCGGCGACGGCACCCCCGACGCCGGGGCCGAGGCGTGGGTCTCGCCCTGGGCCGTGTGGAGCTTGCGCGCGGCGCAGCTGGCCGGACGCGAGGGGGTGTCGGACGCCGTGATCGCCCGCCGCGCGCAGGAGTCGTTCGGGCGGGACTTCACCGCGGCGCTGGCAACGATCCTGCCTGCCCGGATCGCCTTCCCCGACTGTTTTGATGCCGAAGGGCGGGTCGATCCGGCGATGGCGTCTGTGGCCGCAGATACGCAGTGGCGCGGCTGGTTGCGAGGCGGCTACGCTGTCTGCCTGAGGGCATTCACGGGCGAGACCTGCGTGCAGAAGGAGTCTCTGGGGGCCCTGCTGAAGCGGCACGTCTCGGCCCCGGACGACTGGCCGATGTCGGCGGCGGAGACGCTGGAGGCCTGCGCGGCACTGGCAGCCCTGATGCTGCCGTTCGCGCCGTGGGAACGGCCGGTCGGGACGCCGGGCCGGACCATCGACACCCTGCTGGCCCGTCACGCCCTGGGGCGGGAGCGTCCTTACGACTGAGCGACGCGGGTTGCGGGAACGGGAGGCGCGTTCTATCGCCGGGTTCCCCTGTCCCGAGAGCCGCCTTGACCCAACCCCTGATCCAGCTGATCGCCGGCCCGACCGCCTCGGGCAAGTCCCGGCTGGCGCTGGAAACGGCCGAACGAACCGGGGCGGTGATCGTCAATGCTGACAGCCAGCAACTGTATGCCGACCTGCGCATCCTGTCGGCCCGGCCCACGGCGGAAGACGAGGCCCGCGCCGAACACCGGCTGTACGGAATCGCCGACGCCGCCGACGCCTGGTCGGTCGGGCGCTGGAGCCGGGCCGTGATGCCGGTGCTGGCCGAACTGGCCGCCGAGAGCCGCCCTGCCCTGCTGGTCGGCGGCACCGGCCTGTATTTCAACGCCCTGACCCGCGGCCTGGCCGATATTCCCGACATTCCCGACTCCGTGCGCGACGAGATCGGCGCGCTCTATGACTCGGCCGGCGAGGGATCCGTCCGGCGCCGTCTGGTCGAGGCCGATCCGGAGTCCGAGGCCGCCATCGCCCCCGGCGACCGGCAGCGGCTGATCCGCGCCCTGGCCGTGCTGACCGTCACCGACCGCCCGCTCAGCGTCTGGCGCGCCGATACCCGCCCCCTGCTGGCCGAGGGCAGCTGGGAGGCCGTGGTGGTCGAGCCGCTGCGCGACCAACTGTACGCCGCCTGCGACGCCCGGGTCGGGGCCATGGTCGAGGCCGGAGCGCTGGATGAGGTGCGCGCCCTGATTGCCCGGCGTCTGGACCCGACCCTGCCGGCAATGAAGGCCGTCGGCGTGCGCGATTTCGCCGCCCACCTGCGCGGCGAGGTCAGTCTGGGGGAGGCCGTCACCGCCGTGCAGCAGGCGACCCGCAACTACGCCAAGCGCCAGCTGACCTGGTTCAGGAACCAGACGCCGGACTGGCCGCGCCACCCGGGCTTTGCCTGAGCGTGGCGGCCAGCAGACCGACACCCAGCCAGAAGCCGAGGATCGGACTCATGCCGACCCCGAGCAGCGGCATCGGGAAGGCTCCGAACAGGGTGGTCGCCGCCGCGGTCAGAAAATAGGCCGACAGGGCCAGGCCGCCGGTCTGGCCCTGTCGATCGGCCGAACCGGCGACGAGGACCGGCGCGAGCAGGGTCGCGACGAGTACGACGACCGCCAGCAGGGCCAGTACGGGGCTGACGGCATAGGCCAGCCCGACGATCCCCTCGACCTCCGGGATCGCCTCGAGCGGATCCGGACGCAGCCAGCTGGCGGCAGCCAAAGCGGTTGCCAATCCGATGATCCCGTAGCGGAGCCGGGTCGATAGCGGGGCCTGGAGCGCGACGACGCCGAGCGCGAGTCCGAAGGCCGTCGCCTGGGACGCATCGGGCTGAACGACCAGCAATCCCTGGACTGCCAGGACGAGGCCCCAGGCGAGCCGCCGCTCCCGGTGCCAGGCCAGGGCCACGACCGCTGCGGGCAGCGCGACAAAGGCAACGTTGATGTGCAGGGGACCGAGATCCAGCCAGCGATGGACGCCCTGCTGCGGCGCACCAGCCAGGCTGGCCCCCACGACGACGACCGCGACGCCGAGCAGGATCATCGCTGTGCGTCGACCCGCCATGGCGGCCAGGCCGCCCGCCGCCACGGCACCCACGGTCCAGGCGATCAGATTCCGGAGCCAGGAAGCTGCCGCCACCCCTGACAGGCCACAGACCAGACAGCCCAGCGCCACCGTCAGCAGGGCGAGGAGGCCGTAGATCAGAACCAGACGGGAGGATGGGCGAGGTGCGGACATGAAAGCTTGACTATGGGGCACGGGCGGGACCGTCCACCCCCCTGATAATGCGATGGTCGCGATCCGAATGATGCCACCGACGACCCGGCCACCCCAACCCCTTGGAAGCCGGGGGCAATGCGCCTATATTGGGGGTGCCGGGGCTTGCTCCGGATATGGCGATAAACGTGCTTGTAATAAGCGGACCGGACCCGGGTGCGATTCCCGGCGGCTCCACCATTCCTTCCCCGCGTTATCGGCGGAGCGAGCATGGGGCCGACTAGCATCGACGGACGTGTAAAAAGGTTTCTTTCGCCCGTCCTGACCCACCGTATCGGGTCATTTTCTAACTGCGAACGATAACTTCGCTGGAGAAGTCGCTCTCGCCGCGTAAGCGGTTCGTGTGATTTCGAACACTTAAGTCCTGGGGGATCAGTTCCTCAGGCGGGGCCGCCAGGGGGCCTGCCAACAGAACCCCTGGCACTTTGCCGGGCGGAATCGGAGGGCACGCGACCTCTTCCGGCACATTTCCTTTCGACACCATCTTTCGCCCGCGCGCCTGCACCGCTATCAGTCGCATCCAACAACCGAGGTGACGATGGCCGACGAGCCCCCCCCCGTCGACGAGATGCACTACGAGCAGCTGGCGCAAAACGCCCTGCGCGGCGTGATCCGCTATGCGCTCGACCGCGCGGCCACGCCGGACGGCATTCCGGGGGCGCATCATTTCTACATCACCTTCAAGACCCGGGCCCCCGGGGTCAGCGTACCGCCGGACATCCTGGCCAAATATCCGGATGAGATGACGGTCATTCTCCAGCACCAGTACTGGGATCTGAGCGTCGAACCCGAGCGGTTCAGCGTCATGCTCAAATTCGGCGGCATGCCCAAGGTCCTGGGGATTCCCTATGCATCGGTGACCCGGTTCTACGACCCGTCGGTGCAGTTCCTGTTGCAGTTCGAGGCCCTGGAAACGACCGACGAAACCTCGGCAAAGGCCGAAACGGGTGCAGAGACCTCACCGCCCGACGGTGACGATGACGGCCCCAAGGTCATCTCGCTGGATCAATTCCGCAAGAAATAGGGGCCCGTCACGCGTCCGGTGCCGGGCGCGGGAACACGCGGATCGCGATGCGCTCGCGCTCGCCCTGATGCCGTTCGACCAGCAGACGGGCGACCTGACTGTCGTCGTGGAACAGATAGCCCTTGATCGCGTCCAGCAGGGCCTTGGCCAGATTGTCGAGGTCCATCCACGGCGGATCACCGATGTGCTCCATGACGATTTCGACGGTGAAGTCGCCCCAGACGGGCCGCGCGCCATGCCATTCCTTGCGAAAGAACTCATAGATCAACGGCTTGTAGTATTTGGACTGGGTCGTCAGGCCGTCGACGGTGATCTCGACGACATCGCCGGTCTCACGCGCCCGGACCTTGCCGATGCCGACCCAGTCGGCCTTCACCACGGATTACCCCGGCAACGGACCGGCAGCGGATAGTGCAGACGCGCCCGGGTGATCGGCACGGGCGGAGTCAGCAACTCGTCGCCATCCGCCGGCAAATGCTGGATGCGACGGGCGACATCCAGGCCGTGGACCACCCGACCGAAGACCGCGAATCCCTGTCCGTCCGGATTGCGACCGCCGCCATAGTCGAGATCGGGCGTGTCGCGGGTGACGATGAAGAAACTGGAGGTCGCCGTGTCCGGACCGTCCCGGGCCAGCGACACGGCACCCGCGACATGGCGAAGCCCCGTGTCACGTGTCCGCTCCAGCGGGATCGGTGCATGGGCGTCATCGTCAGACCCCCGCGGTGTCGCGGCCTGGATCACGTCGATGGGATGGGGGCTGGCGGTATTCGTTTCCCGGATCACGGTGCGGAAGACACTGCCACCGTCGTAGTCGCCCGCATCCGCATAGCGCAGGAAATTGCAGGCGCTCAGCGGCGCAGCCCTTACATTGACGGCCACGCCGATAGTGCCCTGCGGGGTTTCCAGATCAACCCGTTGATCGGTCATGTTCAGGGTCGGCACACAGGCCGACAGACCGAGGCCGGCCGCGACGGCGACAAGGGAAGGTCTGCGCTGCATGAGTGGTCTCCGCCTTGTTCACCCGTCTGCCCGTGCTACACCGCCGCGCAAACCATCGCCATGCCCGAAGAGTGCCCTGCCATGACCAAGACCCGCACCGAAACCGACACCTTCGGCCCCATCGAGGTCGCCGCCGACCGCTACTGGGGCGCGCAGGCGCAGCGCAGCCTCGGCAATTTCAAGATCGGCTGGGAGACACAGCCCCTGCCGATCGTGCGGGCGCTGGGCATCGTCAAGCGCGCCGCGGCCGAGACCAATATGGCGCTGGGCAAGCTGGATCCGAAACTGGGCCAGACCATCGTCAAGGCTGCCGACGAAGTCATCTCGGGCAAGCTGAACGACCACTTCCCGTTGGTGGTGTGGCAGACGGGGTCGGGCACCCAGTCGAACATGAACGCCAATGAGGTGATCTCGAACCGGGCCATCGAGATGCTGGGCGGCGAGATGGGCTCGAAAAAGCCGGTCCACCCCAACGACCACGTCAACATGAGCCAGTCGTCCAACGACACCTTCCCCACCGCCATGCACGTCGCCTGCGCCGAACAGGTGGTCAACGATCTGATCCCGGCCCTGAAGCATCTGCACGCCGCGCTGGACGCCAAGGCGAAGGCCTGGGCCCACATCATCAAGATCGGCCGCACTCACACCCAGGACGCCACCCCGCTGACTTTGGGCCAGGAGTTCGGCGGCTATGCGCAGCAGGTGGCCAACGGCATCGAGCGGATCGAACAGACCCTGCCGAAACTGATGGAACTGGCCCAGGGCGGCACTGCCGTCGGCACCGGGCTGAACGCCCCGGTCGGCTTCGCCAAGAAGGTCGCCGAACAGATCGCCGCCATCACCGGCCTGCCGTTCACCACGGCCCCCAACAAGTTCGAGGCCCTGGCCGCCCATGACGCCATGGTGTTCAGCCACGGGGCGATCAACACGGTGGCCGCGTCGCTGTTCAAGATCGCCAACGACATCCGCTTCCTCGGTTCGGGCCCGCGTTCGGGTCTGGGCGAACTGGCCCTGCCCGAGAACGAGCCGGGCAGTTCGATCATGCCGGGCAAGGTCAATCCGACCCAGTCGGAAGCCCTGACCCAGGTCTGTGTCCAGGTGTTCGGCAACAACGCCGCCGTCACCTTCGCCGGCTCCCAGGGCCATTTCGAACTGAACGTCTACAACCCGGTGATGGCCTACAATTTCCTGCAGTCGGTCCGGCTGATGGCCGATGCCGCCGTGTCGTTCACCGACAACTGCGTCGTCGGCATCGAGCCGCGCGAGGACAACATCAAGCGCGGCCTCGACAACTCGCTGATGCTGGTCACCGCCCTGAACGGCAAGCTGGGCTACGACGCCTGCGCCAAAATCGCCAAGACCGCGCACAAGAACGGCACCACCCTGCGCGAGGAAGCCGTCGGTGGCGGCTATCTGACCGACGCGGAGTTCGACGAGGCGGTGCAGCCCGGGAAGATGATCTCGCCGGGGTGAAGGGTACCAACTTCAGGTTGGTGGCGAGCGATCCTGTTTCGCGGTAATCTCTAACCATGAACAAGGTCGAGCTCAACGTCGGCATCGAGCCGGAGCTGGTCGAACAGGCCGAGCGGCTGGGCATCGCCATCGCTGGCATGAGCGAGGTCCAGCTGCGGCTGCACCTGCAGAAGGTCGACCCGGCCGGGGCCGAGGCGCGGGCAAGGCGCTGGGCCGAAGAGAACGCGGAAGCGATCAGAATCCATAACGAGTTCGTGGAGAAGCACGGTTGCTTTGGTGAGGAATGGCGTAGCTGGTGATTCGTCAGTTTGACGTGTTTCCGACTCCTGCATCTCGCGGCTCAGGAGAGGCACCGCTGATATGTGTCCTCCAGTCGCACCATCTCGAGACACTAAACACAGTCGTGGTCGCACCGCTCATCCTGGCGACAGCGGCACGTACATCCTCCCAAGCGGCAGTTCCGATCCTGTTTAACGACGTGAACTACCTCCTCGATGTAACCCTCGTCGCCAATATCGAGCGCAAAGGCCTGCGTCTGCGGGTCGGCTCACTGCTCTCTCACGAGGACGACATTCGCCGTGCCCTCGACCGGCTGTTCACCGGCTTCTGAGCCCTAGGGCTTGTCGCGGATCGTCGCCCCGACCGGCAACATGGCCAGCTTGGCCAGTTCCAGATCCTTCAGCGCAAACGGGATGCCGATGATGGTGATGGCCTCGGCGACGGCGATCAGGATGTGCGACAGGGCAATGTACCAGCCGGCGAAGACGAACCAGATGACGTTGAGCCCGATACCGAAACAACCGACATCCTTGCCGGTCGCCTCGCCGGCCCAGACGACCTCGCGACCGAACGGCCAGAAGGAATAGCTGGCGATACGCCAGGCGGCGAAGGTCCACGGCAGGCCGACCACGGTCAGGGCCAGGATCGCCCCGCCGAGCAGCCACAGCAGACCGGACAGCCAGCCCCCCATGATGAACCACAGGATGTTCAGGATCAGGCGGATCACGGCAGATTCCTCGTTTTCGTCGCTCGCGCGACGGCCCAGAATTGCATGGGCGGAGCGCCGGCCTCCATGAATTCGCGGTAAATTAAGGCTTCGGTCGTCTGTTTCAGGGCAAAACTTGATCCTGGCGGGGACTGCGACCAGTTTCAGACTCTCTCCCCGTCCCGGATAGCGGAGGAATGAATGGCCGAGATCATCAACCTGAATCAGGTCCGCAAGGCGCGGGCGAAGATCGAGGCCAAGGCCACCGCCGCAACGAAACGCGTCGCCCACGGGCGAACAAAGGCCGAGAAAGCCAGGGCCGACAAGACCCGCAAACGCGAGACACAGGCGCTGGACGGGCAGAAACTGGAGGACTGAGCCATGGCCGATCCACGCAAGGATCCCCGTATGCGGCACGGGCTGATCCCGGTGCTGGTGGCGATGCGGGTCAAGGCTGAACGTGAAGAGCGTGAGAAACAGGCCGCGCGCCAATCAGACGAGACACCGGCGGACAAGCCACGCAAGCGCGGCTGGCGGCGCTGGTTCGGCGGCTAGACCGTCACGATCCGGGGCGCGCGGATCAGCAGGGCCTGACCAGCCAGCACCAGCCCCAGTCCGGCGAAGGCAGGCCAGCCGAAACGGGCCCCTTCAAACATCACAGACACCAGCATGGCGATGGGCGGGGTCAGGGCCGAGATATAGCTGGCGAGGGCGTAACCGCGGGACCGGGCCAGGGTGAAATAGATCACGAAGGCGATCACCGAGCCGAAGATCGACAGGTAGAACAGCGAGCCCAGATAGGCGGCGGTCAGCTCGAAACGCCAGTGTACCCCGGTGGCGACCCCGTACAGGATCAGGATGCCGGTACCATAGGCCATGGCCCAGGCCGTGGCCGGGATCACTGCCGCCCCGGCGACCTGACCGCGCCAGGCGAAATAGTTGCCGACGGTCGAGCTGCAGACGGCGATGACGGCGAAGCCGATCCCGACCAGCGCCACCACCCCCAGATGAGCCCCGACGATCTCGCTGGCTGACAGGACCGCAACCCCGATCAGGCCCAGACTCGCGCCAGCCCAGGCCATCGGCGCGGCCTTCTGGCCGGCGACGACGCGAAACAGCACCAGGTTGAGGAAGGCCAGGGCAGCGAAGATGACGGCGACGATGGCCGAGGCCACGCGCTGTTCGCTGGCATAGACGAAGGCATAGCTGAGAGCGAAGACGAAGGCCCCCTGCCCCAGGGCCGCCAGATGCTGGACCCGGTTCAGGCGGATCGAACGTCCGGTGAGCAGGCAGCCGGCGAACAGCACGATCGCGGCAAGGCCGAAACGCCAGACCACCGAGGCGACCGGATCGACCCTGCCCAGCTGGAAGGTGATGGCGAACCAGGTCGTCCCCCAGATCAGGGCACAGATCGCCACGCCGAGCAGCGCCAGAACACCGGCCGAGGGTCGACGGAAACCGGACAGGGTCAAGACGCGCTCACAGAAAGGATCAGAAGGGGCAGCGATGGACCGGCAGGCGGAGCGGTGCAAGCGTCGTGTCCCCGTGGTCGCGGCCCGGCCCCGCCGACGAAGGACTCAGGCCGAGCGCAGCCGCAGGTTCCGGCGCGTCTCGACCGGCACGGCGTCATAGACGGTCGGGGGCTGGATACCGAGCGCCTGACGGACCTCGGTCAGGGGGCGAGCGAACAGGGCCTCATAGTCGAGCGCCGGCAGCCAGCGCGCGGCGCGGCCGTTGCGCCAGGCCTGCAAAACCGCCTTGCGGGCCGGGACCGTGTGGTTTTCGCGATGGATCTCGCGCGCTGCGCCCCAGCCGATGAAGGCGAAACCCAGATTGCGGGTCTGACCGTAGGAGAAGGAGACGACACAGGCTTCGCCCAGGGCATCGGTCTCATAACCGGTCAGCACGTGCCAGATGTCATGAATGTCGCGCAGGCGACGCGAATACCAGATCAGCGGATGCGGGGCATCGATGAACGGCACCACCTCGCGCTCGACCGCCGCCAGGCCGTCGGCGGTGAAACCGCGCGCCTCACGGAAAGTCCGGTAGGTGGCCCCGACACTGCCCTCGGGAAAGCGGGCCAGCCAGACGGGGTCATCCAGCTTGTGCGCCAGTTCGTCGTGCAGGAAGGCCTGACGGCCGCCCTCGCCGGTCTTGAGCAGCCGGTAATAGCCCCGGGACACTGACCGGCCACTCAGGGCCTTCATGATTTCGAACACCTGGACGGTGTCCTCCTTGTCGCGGATCAGCCGCCGGAAGGCCTTGAACGCCACGATCGGGCGCAGGCGTTCGGAACGCTGGCGCATGAAGTCATCAGAACCGGTCGTCGTGGTCATGGTCATGGCGGATGTCTTCCTGATCACTGACAATATAGCCGGTTTCGCTGCGGTCGGGAACGGCGCATTATCGCCGGACCTTAAGGCATCATCGTCCACTTCAGGATTCGACCGTTTGCCCCAGTCCCCTGCCCGTCTCGCTTCCCTCGCCGTGGCCTGGCCGCCGCACGTTCTGAGACAGGAGGACGTAGCCGCCAACGGGGCTGAAATGTTCGCCACGACCCATGGCGGGTTCGAACGGCTGGCCCCGATCTATCGTAATGCCCTGATCGAGACCCGGCATTCCTGCGTGCCGATCGACTGGTATCTGAAGCCGCACAGCTTTTCAGAGCGCAACGACCTGTTCCTGGACAATGCGGTGGTGTTGCTGGCTGAAGCCGCCGGCAAGGCGCTGGATCAGGCGGGTCTGACCGCCGACCTGATCGACAGTATCGTCGTGGTCTGCACCACCGGGATCGCCACCCCGGCGCTGGACGCCAGGCTGATGCAGGTGATGCCGTTCCGGCCCGATGTGAAGCGGTTGCCGGTGTTCGGTCTGGGCTGCGCCGGCGGCGTAGTCGGGCTGGCGAGAGCCGCCGACATGGCCCGGGCCCATCCGGACGACCGGGTATTGTTGCTGGTCATCGAACTGTGCGCCCTGACCTTCCGGGCCCAGGACCGGTCCAAGAGCAATCTGGTGGCCACCGCCCTGTTCGGGGACGGCTGTGCCGCCGCGGTGATCTCGTGCCGCGACGACGTCGCCGGCCCGGCCCTCGGCGCAGCCCATGAACACACCTGGCCGGACAGTCTGGATGTGATGGGCTGGGACGTGGCCGACGACGGGTTGAAGGTGGTGTTCAGTCGCGACATCCCGACCCTGGTCGAGAATGAGTTCCGCCCGATCGCCGTGGACTTTCTCGAACGGCAGGGGCTGACCCCGGCCGGGGTCGGCGGCTTCGTCTGCCACCCGGGCGGAGCCAAGGTCATCGAGGCGCTGGAGGCCTGTTTTGCGCTGGAGCCGGGCGCGCTGGTCCATACCCGGCAGGTGCTGCGCGACCACGGCAATATGAGTGCCGCCACCGTGCTGTTCGTGCTGCAGGCCATGCTGGAGGACGGGGTCGAGGGGCCATTGCTGCTGACCACCCTGGGGCCCGGCTTCACCACGGCGCTGATGCTGGTGCATCCCTGATGTGGATGCCGCTGATCCTCGCTCTGGTCGCGATCCAGCGGATGGGCGAGCTGGGTCTGGCCCGGCGCAACACCACGCGGTTGAAGGCCGATGGCGGGATCGAGGTCGGGGCCGGCCACTATCCGCTGTTCGTGCTGCTGCACGCCAGCTGGCTGGCGGTGCTGGTGGTGCTCACCCCGTGGACGACGGTGCCGAACCCCTGGCTGATCGGGGTGTTCGTGCTCCTGCAGCTGGGGCGGGTCTGGGTCATCGCCACCCTGGGGCGCTATTGGACGACGCGGATCATCACCGTGCCGGGCGCGCCGCTGGTACGGCGCGGTCCGTACCGGTTCGTGCGCCATCCCAACTACTGGATCGCCTCGCTGGAGCTTGCGGTCCTGCCGCTGGCCTTCGGGCAGATCTGGATCGCGCTGGTCTGGAGCCTGGCCAACGCGCTACTGGTGCGCCATCGCGTGCGCGTCGAGGAAAGCGCGCTGTCGGAACGGGACGGATGCTGAAGAAACGGTCGGTCATGCTGTCGGGCCACGCCACCTCCGTGGCGCTGGAGCCGGAGTTCTGGGACGTGCTGGACCGGATCGCCGGCGAGCGCGGCCTCAGCCATGCGGCCCTGCTGGCCTGGGTCGACGCGACCCGGGGACGGCGGCCGCTGGCCTCGGCCTGCCGGTTGCTGGCGCTGGAACACGCCGCGCGCCCGGCGGATTGACACCCGAACCCGGGATCAGACCGGCGACAAGTCCACGTCCGTGAACAAGAAGATCCGGGTGGTCACCGCCATCAGTTACCGGCTGCGCTAGCTACCGGGGGCGGGCCGGACGGCACAGGGCCCGGCTGCGGCAGGGTCGGCGGCTCGACCGGCGGCAGGCGCGGCCCTTCGGGCAGGGTCGGCCCGTCAGGCATGACCGGTCGCGGCAGGTCAATCTCGATGTCGATCTGCCGACGATCAGGTCCGCTGGACATCATGACGGCAACGATGACCGCCAGCACCACAACCACAAGCCCCCCGATCAGCAGGGCTGCCCCGTCGCCGATACCGCCCTTGCCGACGGGCGGACGGTTATCGACGACGGGATCAGCTTGCCCGGATGGCGGAACGTCGGGTTCCGTCATCAGTCCGGCCTAGTTGGGGGAAGGCACGGCCGGAGCCTGCACTTCGGGAAGGCTGACATTGACATCAACCTGTTTGGGTTTGGGGGTCATGCCACCACCGGCAAAGACAAAATAGGCAATCACGGCCAGAACCACGACGATGCCGCCGACGATGAACGCAAGAGCGGCATTGCCGCCGCCGCCACTGGTATTCTCGGTCATGGGAACTCTCCGTCCTCAAGGTGCAGAAGACAGGCAAACGGCAGTCAAGCGTTACGGTTCCGTCCCGGCTGTCGTGAGATCGCCGGGGCGGCACCGGATGTGCCGCTGGCGTCGACGGCTGTGCTCATTATGTTCTACACCTCCCCGACCGCTCCTGACCCTTCGGATACCCGCCGCCTGTGACTGACCTGCCTGTTCCCAAGATTTCCGATCTCGCCCGTGCCCGGGCCCCGGCGGGCAGTCCCGGCGACTATATGGCCGGGCTGAATGCCGAGCAGCGCGAAGCGGTCGAGACGGTCGACGGGCCGGTGCTGGTGCTGGCCGGGGCCGGGACCGGCAAGACCCGGGTGCTGACCACGCGCCTCGCTCACATCCTCGCCACGGGCCGGGCCAGGCCGTGGGACCTGCTGGTCGTCACCTTCACCAACAAGGCCGCGCGCGAGATGCGCGAGCGCATCACCCATCTGATCGGCCCTTCGGCCGAGGGGCTGCGCTGGCTGGGCACGTTCCACTCGGTGGCGGCGCAGATCCTGCGTCGGCACGCCGAGCTGGTGGGGCTGAAGTCCAGCTTCACCATTCTCGACACCGACGATCAGGAACGGGTCTGCAAACAGCTGCTGGAAGCGGCCAATCTGGACACCAAACGCTGGACGCCCAAGTCGCTGAACGGGCTGATCGACCACTGGAAGAACCGCGGCTGGACGCCGGAAACCCTGCCCCCGGCCGAGGATTTCGCCAACGGCAAGGGGCATGGCCTGTACGCCGCCTATCAGGCCCGGCTGCGCAACCTGAACGCCTGCGACTTCGGCGATTTGTTGCTGCATAACCTGACGATATTGCAAAAACATGCGGATATTGCAGAAGAATACCGGAAGCGATTCCGCTACATCCTGGTCGACGAGTACCAGGACACCAACGTGGCCCAGTATCTGTGGCTGCGGCTGCTGACGTCGTCGACCGGCAATGTCTGCTGCGTCGGTGACGACGACCAGTCGATCTATGGCTGGCGCGGGGCCGAGGTCGACAACATCCTGCGCTTCGAGCGCGACTTCCCGGGCGCGAAGGTCGTCCGGCTGGAGCGCAACTATCGCTCGACCCGGCACATTCTCGGCGCGGCCTCGGGCCTGATCGCGGCCAATCGCGACCGGCTGGGCAAGACGCTGTGGACCGAGGACGACAGCGGCGACAAGGTTCAGGTGCGCGGCGTCTGGGACGGCGAGGCCGAGGCCCGGCTGATCGCCGACGAGATCGAGACCGCCCGCCGCCCCCACGCGGGCGAGCCCGGCATGAAATACAGCGACATGGCCGTGCTGGTGCGGGCCTCGTTCCAGATGCGGGCGTTCGAGGAACGCTTCGTCATGCTGGCCATCCCCTATGTGGTGATCGGCGGGCCGCGCTTCTACGAACGGGCCGAGATCCGCGACGCCCACGCCTATCTGCGCCTGATCGCGTCAGAGGACGACGATCTCGCCTTCGAGCGCATCGTCAATGTGCCCAAGCGGGGCATCGGCGACACCAGTGTGCAGAAGGTGCTGGCCATCGCCCGCCAGTCGGGCGTGTCGGCCATGGCGGCGGTGCGCGACCTGATCACCTCGGACGAACTGCAGGCCCGGACCCGCACGGCCCTGTCGAATTTCGTGCGCGACATCGACCGCTGGCGCGCCATGACCGTCGACTCCCACCACTGGGAGGTGACCGAAACCATTCTTGAGGAGAGCGGCTACACCGACATGCAGAAGGCCGACCGCGCCACCGGCCAGACCCGTCTCGACAACCTCAAGGAACTGACCCAGGCCATGCAGGCGTTCGAGACGCTGGGGGCCTATCTCGAACATGTGTCGCTGGTCATGGAGATCGACCGCGGGGCCGGCGACGACGCGGTCCAGATCATGACCCTGCACGGGGCCAAGGGGCTGGAATTCCCGCTGGTCTTCCTGCCCGGCTGGGAGGAAGGCGTGTTCCCGTCACAGCGCTCGATCGACGAGAAGGGCGAGAAGGGCCTCGAGGAGGAACGCCGCCTCGCCTATGTCGGCGTGACCCGGGCCAAGGCCAGCGCCCGCATCAGCTTCGCCGCCAACCGGCTGGTCTACGGACGCTGGACCAGCCAGCTGCCGAGCCGCTTCGTCGATGAACTGCCG
Source organism: uncultured Brevundimonas sp. (assembly GCF_963974615.1). Lineage (GTDB taxonomy): Bacteria > Pseudomonadota > Alphaproteobacteria > Caulobacterales > Caulobacteraceae > Brevundimonas. The sequence goes on along the minus strand of NZ_CAXBDH010000005.1, from coordinate 79,030 downwards.
ATGGCCCACGTCGAGGCCCAGAGCGAGACCGGCTACTACGGCGCGTCGGACGGCATGAAGGAGGCCAGGAGCCGCTGGGACGAGGCCCCCAGCTTCGGAGCCGGCTATGCCTCGCCCGGCTGGAAACGCGCCCAGAGCTTCACCGCCGGCACGACCCCGCGCGACCGCCAGGCCCGCAAGACGGTGATCGAGGGCCAGGGCCGTCTGATCGCCACGGCCGACCCCAGGGCCGACTCGAAATGGGCGAAAGGCGAACGCGTCTTCCACCAGAAATTCGGCTACGGCGCGGTCCGCATCATCGAGGGCAACAAGCTGCTGGTCGATTTCGAAAAGGCCGGCGAAAAGCGGGTCATCGACAGTTTCGTGGAGAAGACGGGGTGAAACCTTCTACGATCACACTCGCCTGAGTGGCGGTTGGCCCGTTCAACCTTACGGGAAGAGATTTGGCAGACGTCAATCTTGAGCTGTAATCTCTGGTCCTCTCGCTGACGCTGTGCGACATTGGCGAACATGGCGAAACTCACCCTCAACATGAGTGATGAAACGCTCCGAAAGCTCACCGAGGCAGCACGGCTGGCTGGCGTGACCCCCGAGCACATGGCCGAGACAAGGCTCGAGGCCTGGGCACAAACCGCCGATGGCAGTTCGGCCCCGGACCACGCCCCTCCCGTGGTCGCCGAGCCGGGTCGCGCCGGGGCGCGCGCGACCGACGAAGACCGTGATCCGCCCGAGGACAACGCCGCCAACTATGATCTGAACGAGACCGGACGTCCCTGGAGCGAAGTCCGACCGGAGATGAAAGCCCTTCTGGAGCGCAAGCTCAGCAAATCCAGATGACGGTGACGCTTTCGGCGCGGGCCGAACGCGATCTGGCGGAGCAGATCGGGTGGTTGGCCGAGCGGTCACCGCAATCGGCTCGGAAGGCGACGGTGCACATCCTTCGCGTCTTCGACCTCTTGAACGAGAATCCCTTGATCGGGACGGAGACGGAACGGGGCTGGCGGGAGAAGGCCGTGAAGTTCGGCCGGGACGGCTATGTGATCTGCTATGTCGTCCGGCGTCAGGACGTGTTCGTCGTCCGGTTCAAGCACTCACGTCAGAATCGCGGCTGAACCCCATCCCAACCCTTCGTTAAGCACGACCGCGCACCCTGCATGGGTGCGCCCGTCCCGTTCCGATTCTGTGCTGACCGAACGCGAACCGCCCCTGTGGGAGCGGGTCGGGGCGATGATCTGTATCGTCATGCTGACCGGGGCCCTGATCGGGCCGGTGTTCGCGCCGAACCAGGGCGAGACGCCGATGCTGCGGCTGATCTGGTTGCCGGTCTATGCGATCATTTTCGGCCTGATCGCGGCGCGATTCGATCGAGTGATGCGGGCCTGGCCGGCGTGGCTGGCGCTGCTGGGGCTGGTGATCCTGGCCTATGTTTCGAAATACTGGTCGATCGATCCGGCGGTGACCGGGCGGCGCGTCATCGCCATGGCCATGACCGGCAGTTTCGCCCTGTATCTGGGATCAAGCTTTCGTGGCCCTCACCTGCCCCGGCTTCTGATGCAGACGGCCCTGCTGCTGGCGCTGGGCAGTCTGGTGATGGTGTTCGCCTTCCCCGCCATCGGCGTGCACCAGACCGACAATGCCGGTCTGTGGCGGGGGCTCTGGTACGAGAAGAACCAGATGGGCATCGTCATGGTGGCGGGCGCGACGGCGGCGGCGGCCTGTCTGGCCTCGGGCGATCCCCGCCGGTGGGCCCCGGTCCTGACCCTGGTGCTGACCACCGTGCTGGTGCTGGCGACCCAGTCCAAGACCTCGCTGCTCAGCCTGATGGTCGGCCTGGGGCTGGTTTCGACCCTGTGGGCCATGCGGCGCGGCGGCGCGGCCTTCACCGTCGTCTGTGTCTGGCTGGGCATCGTGATGGCCAGCATCGGCGTCTACATTTTCCTGACCGAGCCGGAGTCGATCCTGGCCGCCCTGGGCAAGGATCCGTCCCTGACCGGCCGGACCCACATCTGGGACAGTCTGATGCGCCGCGTCAGCGAACGGCCGTGGACCGGCTACGGCTACAGTGCCTTCTGGGGCAGGACCTCGGTGCCGGCCGCCTTCGTGCGACAGGAGACCGGCTGGCTGGTGCCGTCGGCCCACAACGGCTGGATCGACCTGCTGGTCCAGCTGGGCTGGCCCGGGGCTCTGGCCGTGGGCAGTCTGTTCGTGACCGCCACGCTGATGACCCTCGTCCGGCTGGGATCGGCCGGGGTGCGCGAGGGCTACTGGGCCATCGCCTATCTGGGAGTCTTCCTGCTACTGAGCCTGTCGGAGAGTGTGTTGTTGAGCCACGCCAGCCTGCCGTGGACGCTGTTCCTGGCGATATTGGCCCGGGCCCTGACCTCAGAGACCTTGCCGATATCCACACCGCTTGCCCGAAACCCCCGCGCGGCCTACCAGACCCGTTCCCGAATCGCCGCACAGTATGTTCATGGGCCAGCCCGCAGACCTCTTTTCCGCCTTTGATGACGACCAGCCGACGCCGAAGCCCGCCGGGGCCGATGCGCCGCTAGCCGCATCCACGGCCGAGCCGGCAGCGGCGGCGGCGGCGGTCGCGCGCCCCCCCTCTGCCCCGCCTGTCTCCGGCAGCTATTCGGCCTCGTCGATCGAGGTGCTGGAAGGGCTGGAGCCGGTCCGCAAACGGCCGGGCATGTATATCGGCGGCACCGACGAACGGGCCATGCACCATCTGTTCGCCGAGGTGCTCGACAACGCCATGGACGAGGCCGTGGCCCGCCATGCCAAGCTTATCACCGTTGATTTGGACGCCGACGGCTTCCTGTCGGTGCGCGACGACGGCCGCGGCATCCCGGTCGACCCCCATCCCAAACACCCCGGCAAGTCGGCGCTGGAAGTGGTGATGACGGTGCTGCACTCGGGCGGCAAATTCTCGGGCAAGGCCTATGAGACCTCGGGCGGCCTTCACGGCGTCGGCGTCAGTGTCGTCAACGCCCTGAGCGAACGGCTGGATGTCACCGTCTGGCGCGACGGCCACGAGTGGAAGCAGTCGTTCAGTCGCGGCCTGCCGCTGGGCCCGATCGAACGCGGCGTGACGTCGAAAAAGAAGGGCACGCTGATCCGCTTCCGGCCCGACGAGCAGATCTTCGGCACCGGGGCGGCCTTCCGGCCCGCACGCCTGTTCCGCATGGCCCGGTCCAAGGCCTATCTGTTCCGCGGCGTTGAGATCAAATGGACCTGCGCGCCCGAGCGCATCACCGACCACACCCCGGCCGAGGCGGTGTTCCACTTCCCCAACGGTCTGGCCGACGCCCTGGCCGAACGGGTCGGCGATCTCGAGACGGTGACCCCCGCCTTCGAAGGCCGGGTCGAGCGCAAGGGCGAGGCCGGGGCGGTCGAATGGGCCGTGACCTGGTCCCCGATCGGCTTCGGGGAATCCGACGGCTTCGTCGCCTCCTACTGCAACACCGTCTCGACGCCGGACGGCGGCACCCATGAGGCCGGTTTCCGCGCGGCGCTGGTCAAGGGGCTCAAGGCCTATGGCGAGCTGAGCAACGAGAAGCGCGCCACCCAGATCACGGCCGAAGACGTCATCGCCAATGCCGGGGCGATGATCTCGGTCTTTGTGCGCAACCCCGAATTCCAGGGCCAGACCAAGGACCGGCTGTCCTCACCCGATGCCCAGCGTCTCGTCGAACAACTGTTGCGCGATCCGCTGGATCACTGGCTGACCGAGAGTCCGAAACAGGCCAATACCCTGCTGGGCTTCGTCATCGACCGGGCCGAGGACCGGCTGCGCCGCCGCAAGGACAAGGAGGTCCAGCGAGCCCAGGCCACGCGCAAGCTGCGCCTGCCGGGCAAGCTGTCGGACTGTTCGCGTCAGTCGGCCAACGGCACTGAACTGTTCATCGTCGAGGGCGACTCGGCCGGCGGCTCAGCCAAACAGGCGCGCGACCGCACCACCCAGGCCATCCTGCCCCTGCGCGGCAAAATTTTGAATGTTGCGTCGGCCACCGCCGACAAGCTGCGCCAGAACATCGAACTGTCCGACCTTCAGCTGGCGCTGGGGGTGGTGACGGGACCGCGCTTCAACATCGATGACCTGCGCTATGAGCGGATCGTCATCATGACCGACGCCGACGTCGACGGGGCCCATATCGCGGCCCTGCTGATCACCTTCTTCTATCGCGCCATGCCCGAGGTCATCCGTCAGGGTCGCCTGTTCATGGCCCTGCCCCCGCTCTACCGCCTCAGCGCCGGAGCCCTGTCGGACTATGCCCGCGACGACGCCCACCGCGACGAACTGCTGGCCACGACCTTCAAGGGTCGCAAGGTCGAGATCGGCCGCTTCAAGGGTCTGGGCGAGATGATGGCCTCGCAGCTGAAGGAGACCACCATGGATCCGAAGAAGCGCACCCTGGCCCGCGTCACCCTGCCCGAGAGCGAGGACGACATCGAGGATCTGGTCGAGCGGCTGATGGGCAAGAAGGCCGACGCCCGCTTCCGCTTCATCCAGGACAATGCCCAGTTCGTCGTAGCCGACCTCGACGTCTAGACCGCCGGAGCGGCCACGGCCACGGCCGCCGACGGTGGCAGATGGGCCAGCTTCAGCCGCAGCTCGCGCCGCAGGAACCACAGGGCGATCAGCATGTGCAGGGCGACCGAGGCGGCGGACAGCCACCAGACGTGCTCCAGCCGCGCCCAGGGCTGGGTCGACAGCCAGATGGCGGGGACGGCGAAGGTGATCAGCCGCGACCCGCTGCCGAACAGGGCCGGACGGGTGTCGCCCAGCGCCTGAAACGTGCCCGAGGCGGTGAAGATCAGGCCGGTGGCCACGAAATTCAGCGAGATGATGCGCAGGAAGGTCGCGCCGATGTGGATCACCTCGGGGTCGCGGGCAAACAGGCCGATCAGGGTCTCGGCCTCGACCTGGCACAACAGGGTCAGGCAGATCATCAGGCCGGTGCTGATCAGGGCCGCCTGACGCACGGTCTCGCGCACGCGGTCGCCCCGTCCGGCCCCGAAATTCTGGCCGGCGACCGGGGCCACGGCGAACGAGACGGCCATGGCCGGCAGGAACACCGCCTGCATGACCCGGGTGCCGACGCCATAGCCGGCCTGGGCCTCGCTGCCGAAATGGCGGATCACCCCATAGACGACACCCGCCGTGACGAACATCAGCAGGAACTCGCCCGCCGACGGCAGGCCGATACCGATGATGCGGCGGCAGATGGCGAAATCCGGCCGCGGCAGGCGCAACGGGCCGACGATGACGGTCTGGACCCGGTTGAACACCCACAGGGCCCCGAGAAAGCCGACCACGGCCGCGATCGAACTGGCCAGTCCGGCCCCGAACACACCGAGCGGTATTCCGGTGCCCCAGCCGGCGATCAGTACCGGAGCCAGCAGGGCGTTGAGCACCACGGTGCCGGTCTGGATCAGCATGGTCGGCTTCACCACCCCGGCGGCGCGCAGGGCCGCGCCCATGGCGTTGGTCGGGAACATCAGGGCCAGAGCCGGAAGGAAGCCGTACAGATAGGCGGCCCCCTGCCCGGCCGTATCGGCATCGGCGGCCAGCAGGGCCAGACCCTGGCGCGCGAACAGATAGCCGCCGACCAGCGTCAGCACGGTCAGGATCAGGGCCAGGATCATCGACTGGTGATAGACGGCCTCGGCCTCTTCGGGCCGCTTGCCCCCTATGGCCCGGGCGATCAGCGACAGGGCCCCGACCGAGATCATCTGGGCAGCGGCCATGGACAGGAAGAAGCTGGTCCCCGCCAGGCCGACACCGGCGATCGCCGTCGGCCCAATGCCGGCGACGAAATACAGATCGATGAGGAAATAGGCGGTCTGGAACACCAGACCGATGCCGATGAAGGCGGCCATGGACAGCAGGCGACCGGTGATCGAACCGTGGGTCAGGTCTTGTTGCATCGGGTCTGTCCAGAAAGGTCGGACGCGAACTGTTCGTGCCGGACGATCGTGGATTTACCCGGGTAAAACAGGATCGTCAATATTACCCGGGTGATTTCATGAGATCGGTCGGGTGGGGCTAGAGCGAAATCGGTTGAGTTGGACGCAGTCCAACCCGGCTTAGATTTCGCTCCAGTTTGAATCTGGACCATTTTTTGGATTCAGGTCGATTCGACCTGAAACAAAAATGGTCTAGCGTCCTGCCTGCAGAACGTTCTGGACAGTGCGCCCCAGCGGGTCGCGCGAGCGCCAGGTCTCGCCGACCTCGGCTTCGATCAACGGGGTGCAGAAGCGGGGCAGCAGCATGCTCGGCCGCATCTGGCTGAGGCAGACACGGTCGCCGTCGACGGTCCAACGCGCCACCAGTTCCCGGCCGTCCGAAAAATGGGCCTGATAGGTGCCGTCCGGGTTGAACCAGTGCTTGACCCAGGCCCCGTCCGGGTAACGCGACACGACCGTATTGCCGAATGCGGTGTCGATCTCGGCCTGGGCGGCGGATGCGGCAAGGCAACCGGCCACGGTCATGGCAATGGCAATGGCAATGGCGAACAAGCGCATGGATAGAGCCCCACTTCCGTTCCGACAGGTCATTGTTAACGATTTGTCAGGACTTGCCAAGCGGATCGACAGTGTGCAGCGGCGGGCCGACCCGATTCGTTGAACGCAGCCAAAATGCGTGCAGGCGAGACCCCGCCTGAAAGACCAAATCCCCGGAATACTTGACTTGGACGCATGGGCTTCTATGTTCCGCCCTATCCGGAACAGGTCTGGCGAATCCGCGCCGCCCGCTCGCCCACTGAGGGGCGGTTCCGTGCATTTGCCGTCGCCCCACTCTCGTGGGTCGCCTTTTGTTCCCAAGGATTCATGACAGATTTCAATCAACTGGGCCTTTCGCCCACGACCCTGCAAGCGGTCGCTGATACCGGCTACACCACAGCCACCCCCATTCAGGCCCAGGCCATTCCGGTCGCCCTCGCCGGGCGTGACGTGCTGGGCATCGCCCAGACCGGCACCGGCAAGACGGCCGCCTTCACCCTGCCGCTGATCGATCGCCTGTCCAAGGGCCGGGCCCGGGCCCGGATGCCACGCGCCCTGGTGCTGGCTCCGACCCGCGAACTGGCCGACCAGGTCGCCTCCAGTTTCGAGAAATACGCCAAGGGCACCAAGCTGACCTGGGTGCTGCTGATCGGCGGCGTCTCCATGGGCGAGCAGGTCGCGGCCCTGAACAAGGGCGTCGACGTGCTGATCGCCACCCCGGGCCGGCTGCTCGACCTGTTCGAACGCGGCAAGATGTTGCTGACCGGCGTTGAGCTGATGGTCGTCGACGAAGCCGACCGCATGCTGGACATGGGCTTCATTCCCGACATCGAGCGCATCTTCAAATTGACGCCGCCGCGGCGCCAGACCCTGTTCTTCTCGGCCACCATGCCGCCGGAGATCACCCGGCTCACGACCCAGTTCCTGAAGGATCCGACCCGGATCGAGGCCTCACGTCCGGCCATGACCGCCGAAACCATCGCCCAGTATCTGGTGCGTGTCCCCAACAGCGACCCCAAGACCAAGCGCGCGGCGCTGCGGGCCCTGATCGGACGCGACGACGTCCGCAACGGCATCGTCTTCTGCAATCGCAAATCCGAAGTCGATGTGGTGGCCAAGTCGCTGAAACGGCACGGATTCGACGCCGCGCCGATCCACGGCGACCTGGACCAGTCGCTGCGCATGAAGACCCTGGCTGACTTCCGCTCGGGCGACCTGAAGATTCTGGTGGCCTCGGATGTCGCCGCCCGCGGCCTCGACATCCCCGACGTCAGCCACGTGTTCAACTACGACGTCTCGCATCACGCCGACGACTATGTGCACCGCATTGGCCGTACCGGCCGGGCCGGCAAGAAGGGCCAGACCTTCATGATCGTAACCCCCGGCGACGACAAGTCGCTGGATAAGGTCCTGAAACTGATCAAGATGGCCCCGGAAGAGCTGGTGCTGGATATCGACTTCGGCGGTAGCAAGGGCAGCTCGCCCCGGCGCGACGAGAGCCGCCCCGGCCGCGGACGCAGCGAAGGTGGCAGCTCACGTGCCCCCCGTGCCAGGGCCGCCGACAAGGCCGTGGAAGCGCCAGCTCCGAAAGCCGTCGTCGCAGCTGCCGAACCCGTTCCCGCGACCGCAACCGACACGTCCGAAGACGCACCACGTCGCGCCCGCAGCCGCCGCACCCCGCGCAAGGCTGCAGTCGAGACTCCGACCGCTCCCGTGACAGTTGCGGCCCCGGAACCCGTGGCCGAAACTTCGTCAGTACCGACGCCGCCCAGACCGTCGCGACCGATACCTGAACCCCGTCTGCGTCAGGCTGACCGTGGGGCCGGTGCCAGCACACCTTCGGATGACCGGTCGAACCCGGGCAAGCCGTTCGGCGAGTCTGCCGTCCCGGCCTTCCTGCGTCGGAGCTCAATGATCAAGGGTTGAAACGGCTTCCCCGGACCAAATTATTCTTACGGTTTAACTCGGCGTTACGGATCATCGGCCTAGCTTCCCCCCCGACATGGCTGCGCTGAAATGTGCGTCGGGAGAAGAGAATGACGACAAAGGTCGACACCGTACTTCGGGGCCCGGATTCCTATTCGCTGGCACGACGTGCCATCGAGGAGATGGAATCCGCCGGAGTCTGGCCGACCCCCGTCAATTTCGAACTCTGGCTGCACTATCTCGACAATCCGGGAAGCGCGCTTTCGGACGAGATCCGACGCCTGCTGGCGGCAAGAGAACCGTTCAGCGACGCCACATCGGAATTGCTGGCAACAGAACACCTGCCCCGTGGCCAGTTGACGGAACAGATCCGCGACGCCGGACGTGTCCTCGACAATGAACTGAGCAGTGTTGCCGAAGCGATTTCCGACGCCCACAAATCCAGCGTCGCCTATGGAGTCACCCTGGCCGACGCGTCGCAATCGATGGAGACGTCTGGCGATCCGGCTCAACTGAAGGTGCTGGTGTCCGGCCTTTCGACCGCCACGAAACGGGTCAAGCTTCAGAATGCCAGCCTCGAGAAACGGCTGGAGACCTCGACCCAGGAGGTTGTCCGGCTGCGTGAGCACCTCGAGCAGGTCCGGCGCGACGCCATGACCGACGCCCTGACCAATCTCGCCAACCGCAAGGCCTTCGACGAATACCTTGAAAGCGCCTGCACCCAGGCCAGGAACACCGGTGGCAGCCTGGCCCTGGCCGTGATCGACATCGACCATTTCAAGCGGTTCAATGACACCTGGGGGCATCAGACCGGTGACCAGGTCTTGCGCTATGTCGCCAGCGTCATGGCCCGTATCGCGAGTGAACCCCGTTTCGCCGCCCGCTACGGCGGCGAGGAGTTCACCATAATCTTCCCGGCCGAAGCGATCGACTCCGTAGAGGCCGCGCTGGAAGACATTCGCAAGGAAATTGGATCCCGGGGCCTGCGTCGACGGTCGACCAACGACGAACTGGGCGCTGTGACCATTTCCATCGGCGTCGCCGAGCTGAGCGAGGGCGAGAAGGCCACGGCCCTGCTGGAACGCGCCGATAGTGCCCTGTATGCGTCCAAGCACGGTGGCCGGAACCGGTTGACCCGGGCCGAGACCCTCGACCGGGCCGCCGCCTGAAGCCTTCAGGCACCGAATGGCCGCGCGATCGCGCCTGACGATGCCATAGTCGCCCGATGCGCAACTTCAGCTTCAGTCTCGCCTACTGGACCCTGTCCATCCTCTATACGGTCGCGGCCGCCTTCGCCGCCCTGTCACCGGGACGTGGCGCGACCCGCTGGATCATTCGCGGCTATGTGAAACGGATGGTGCAGGCCATGCGGATCTTCGCCGGGATCCGCATTGAGGCGCGTGGCCGCGAACGCCTTCCGGCCGGGGCCTTCATCATCGCCTCGAAACACCAGTCGTGGGGCGACGGCTTCGCCACCTATGACCAGTTCGACGACCTGGCCTTCGTCACCGGTGACCACCTGGAGAAATTCCCGCTGCTGGGCACGGTGCTGCGCAAGCTGGGGGCGATCGTGGTCAACAATTGCGGCGGTGACGAAGCCCGAAAAGCCTTGAGCCAGCGCGCCGCTGACGCCCACGCCCAGGGCCGGCGCATCCTGATCTATCCCGAGGGCAATCTGGCCAGGGTCGGTGAGAAATTCCGTTATCGCACCGGCGTCTGGCACATGTATCGCGACTTCGACATGCCGGTGGTGCCGCTGGCCAGCAATCTGGGCCTGTTCTGGCCACAGGAGGCCTATGCCAAGACCCCGGGCACGGCGACGCTGGAGTTCCTCGACCCCATCCCCACCGGCCTGCCGCGTGAGGAATTTCTGGCGCGACTGGAGGCGGCGGTCGAGGATCGCACCGCGGAACTGATCGCCGAAGCGACGGGCAAACCGGTCACGCCGGCCGTACGGGTGCTGGCCCCCGACGAGATCGCCCGGGCGGCGCGAACACCGTCGGAATCCGCCTAGGTCTTCGGTTTGCGGGGCTTTTTCGTCGCGGCCTTGCGCACTGCCGCGGCGATCGAGGTTCGGGCCCAGCGTACGGCCTCATCGGTGTCGTCCGACGCCGAATCCGGCAGACTCCAGTAGGTCATCGCCATGGTTCGCCCGTCCCTGGACGAATAGGTGAACTGGCGCGCGCCCGCCTCGCGCAGGGCCGGTTCGTTCTCCCCGTCTGCCTTGAGCCAGACCACACCGTCATCCAGCAGGGCGAAGATCAGGCCGCCGGAATAGACCGCGGCAGCCCCGAACATCGGCTTGATCTCCAGCGGTCCCAGGGCGGCGAAATGCTCGTACACCCATTCCCCGAAGGTCCGGTCATAGGCCATGGGTCAGTCCTCGAGGGCTGTGACCGGTATGATGGTGACGCTCTCGCCACAGCCGCAGGCGTCGGTCTGGTTCGGATTACGGAACACGAATTTCGACGACAGGGTCGTGGTCTCGAAATCGATCTCGGAGCCGATCAGGAACAGGATGGCCTTGGGGTCGATCAGAATGGTGACCCCCTTGTCCTCGACCACCTCGTCGAGGGGCGCGATCGTCTCGGCATAGGCGAAGGTATATTCCTGACCGGCGCAGCCACCGTTCTTGACCCCGACGCGCAGGCCGACATAGGGCGTCTCGGCCCCGTCCGTCCTGGGTTTGGCCATGATGTCGCGCACGCGCGCGGCCGCCGCCTCCGTCAGGTTGACGGCCTTGGGGCGCGGACGGCGCGGGCGCGGGGTGGTCTGAAGTTCGGTCAATGGTTGATCCTCAGAACATGTTCAGGGCCAGCTTGGCCTCGTCACTCATCTTGGACGGATCCCACGGCGGGTCGAACACCAGACTGGCGCGCGCCGATTTGATGCCGGGCACCGTCATCACCGCATCCTCGACCCAGCCCGGCATCTCGCCGGCGACCGGGCAGCCGGGCGCGGTCAGGGTCATGTCGATCAACACGTCCTTGTCGTCGGAAACGTCGACCTTGTAGATCAGGCCCAGCTCATAGATGTCGACCGGGATCTCGGGATCGAACACCGTCTTCATCGCGGTGATCAGGTCGTCCGTCAGCTTGTCCAGCTCGACCTGCGACAGGGCGCTCTTCTTCGGCTCGTCCCAGGACTCGGCGAAGGTGCTGCTGGTGGTGATGGTTCCGTCGTCCATTTTATCCGTCATACAAAGAACTCGCGCGCCCTGATCAGCGCATCGACGAAGGCATCGGCGTCCTCCGTCGTATTATATAGGGCGAAACTGGCCCGGGCGCTCGACATGAGGCCGAACCTTTTCGCCAGCGGCTCGGCGCAGTGCAGCCCGGCGCGCACCGCCACACCGTAGCGATCCATGATCTGGGCCACGTCATGGGCATGGGCGTCGGCCACGGTGAAGGTCAGAATCGCCCCCTTCCCTTCGGCCGTGCCGATGATCCGCAGCCAGTTGAATTCGGCCAGCCGGTCGCGGGCGTGGGCGTACAGGGCGGCTTCGTGCGCGGCGATCGCGGCCCGGTCGAACTCGGACAGCCAGTCCAGCGCCGCCCCCAGGCCGATGGCCTCGATGATCGGCGGGGTCCCGGCCTCGAACCGGTGCGGCACGCCGGCATAGGTGACCCGGTCCTGTTCGACCGTGGCGATCATCTCGCCCCCGCCCTGATACGGCGGCAGGGCCTCCAGCGCCGCGCGCTTGCCGTACAGCCCACCGATGCCGGTCGGGCCGTACAGCTTGTGGCCGGTGAAGACATAGAAGTCGGCGTCCAGCGCCTGCACGTCGGGCGCGCAGTGCACCGCCCCCTGACAGCCGTCGACCAGCACCAGCGCCCCGGCCGCATGGGCCAGGTCGGCCACGGCCCGCACATCATTCACCGTACCCAGCACGTTCGACATATGGGTGACGGCCACCAGCCGGGTGCGCGGCCCGATCAGGGCGGCCAGCGCCGCCATATCCAGCGATCCGTCGTCCCGCACCGGGGCCCATTTCAGCACCGCCCCGAAGCGCTCGCGCAGCATATGCCAGGGCACGATATTGGCGTGGTGCTCCATCTCGGTGACGATGATCTCGTCGCCCGGCTTGATCGACTGGCCCAGTCCGGCGGCGACCAGATTGATGGCCTCGGTGCCGCCCTTGGTCCAGACGATCTGCTCGGGGCTTTCGGCGTTCAGGAACCGCGCCACGATCTCGCGCGCGCCTTCAAACGCCTCGGTGGTCTCATTGGCCAGGGTGTGCAGGCCGCGATGGACGTTGGCGTAATGCCCTTCCATCAGTCCGGTCATCGCGGCGATCACCGCGCGCGGCTTCTGGGCCGACGCCGCCGAGTCCAGATAGACCAGCGGCTTGCCGTTGACCTGTCGCGACAGGATCGGGAACTGCGCCCGGGCGGCCATCACATCAAAGCCCTTCCCCCTTGATGGGGGAAGGGTTGGGTTGGGGGTGACGGCGCCAGCCGTGTGAGCACGGTCGACAGGGTCACCCCCACTCCCGGCCTCTCCCCCATCAAGGGGGAGAGGAGATGAATTCGCATCCATCACAACCGCTCCGTCAACCATTGATTAACCAGATCCCGCACCGCCTCGGGCTCGATCCGGTCGGTTACCTCGCGCAGGAAAGCCTCGGTCAGCAGGGCGCGCGCCTCATCGATCGGCAGGCCGCGCTGCTGCAGATAGAACAGGGCCGCCTCGTCCAGATTGCCGACGGTATTGCCGTGGGCGCACTGCACGTCGTCAGCATAGATCTGCAGTTCCGGCTTGGCGTCGACCTCGGCCCGTTCGCCCAGGATCAGGGCGTGGTGGCCCATCCGCGCGTCGGTGCCATCGGCTCCGCGTTCGACGATGATCTTGCCCTGGAAGACGCCGCGGGCCGTGTCGCGCACCACCCCTTTGGTCAGCTGAGAGGTCAGGCCGTTCGGCCCGACATGATCGACCACAGTCGTCTGGTCGGACTGGCGGCCGGCGGACAGCAGATACAGGCCGTCCAGCCGCACATCGGCCCCGTGGCCATCATGGATCAGTTGGGTCTCCAGCCGCTGCAGCCGGGCTCCGGTGGTGAGGACGGTCTGGCGATAGACGGCCCCCTCCCCGACATTGACCGTGGCCTCGGTGATCGAAACCGCATCCTCCGGCTCGTCGACCAGCACCACCCGCGTGACACTGGCCCCGGCGGCAACGTCGATGGTCAGGCGGTTGTGGGCGGCATAGGCCGAGCCCCGCCCCTCATGGCTCTCGAGGATCAGCAGAGTCGCGCCCGGCCGCACGGCGATCCGCACGGCCGTCGAATGGCCGGTGCCGGTCGCGTCCGAAACGAAACGCAGACGCAGCGTCTTGTCGCCCCGGGCCACATAGGCGTCCGCCCCCACGGCCCGGCCGTTGGCGAAGGCGATGCCGTCACCGGCCAGGGCAAAGAAGGGTCCGCCCCCGGGAATCGATCCCGGCGGTGACGGCGGCGGCGCATCGCGCAGCCAGCGCTTCAGGTCAGTATATTTCCACGCCTCGACCCGCTTCGAGGGGAAGGTGGAAGCGTCGTTCAGATCGATCGCCACACTCATGTCCTTCCCCCGACAACAGCGCGCCTTCCCCCTTCACGGGGGAAGGTGGCTCGCGCAGCGAGACGGATGGGGGCTGCCGGATGCGGGCTTGATCCGTCGAACGGTGGCGCAAACAGAGCCCCCATCCGAGCGGCTCCGCCGCCCACCTTCCCCCGTGAAGGGGGAAGAACGTCGAGAGCGGGGCTCACGCCGCCTCCGCTGCGTATTTGTCGTAGCCTTCCGCCTCCAGCTTGTGCGCCAGCTCCGGGCCGCCCGAGGCGACGATGGCCCCGTCGACCAGCACATGCACCCGGTCAGGTTTGATGTAGTCGAGCAGCCGCTGATAGTGGGTGATGACCAGCATGGTCCGGTCGGGCGAGCGCATCGCATTGACCCCCTCCGACACGATGCGCAGCGCATCGATGTCGAGGCCGGAATCGGTCTCGTCGAGGATCAGCAGCGACGGCTCCAGCAGGGCCATCTGCAGGATCTCCATCCGCTTCTTCTCGCCGCCCGAGAAGCCGACGTTCAAAGGCCGCTTCAGCATGTCGAAATCCATCTTCAGCGCCGCCGCAGCCGTCCGCACCAGTTTCAGAAAGGCCGGAGCCGAGACCTCGTCCTCGCCCCGGGCGCGCTTCTGGGCGTTCAACGCCGTGCGCACAAAGGTCAGGGCCGGCACGCCGGGAATCTCGATCGGATACTGGAACGACAGAAACACGCCTTTGGCCGCGCGGTCGGCGGGTTCGAGCGCCAGCAGGTCCTCGCCCTTCCAGGTGACGGAGCCTTGCGTCGCCTCATAGCCGGGCCGCCCGGCCACGGCATAGCCCAGCGTCGACTTCCCGGCCCCGTTCGGCCCCATGACGGCGTGGACCTCACCGGCGGGAACGTCGAGCGTCAGGCCCTTGAGGATGGCTTTGTCACCGATGGCGACGTGGAGGTTTTGGATGGAGAGCATCAGAAGTCCGAATTCGTAGAAGGCAGGTACCAGGCCTGCGGAAGTTTATTGAAGCCGATCACAGAACGAACGCGACCGCCGCTTTTCACCGACACCAACCGCCAGCGCGGTCCGTCAGGAAATCCGTACCAATCACTTTCGAGGATCAGCCAGACGCCCTTCCCCCGACTAGCGACGGCCGCCAAGCTATTGCCCAATCTTGAAAGCCGGCGGTGACTTGAGACCCATGATCGTTCGTCGGGTTCAGGCGAGCGCCACTTTGGTCTGACCAACACACGCGGTCCGAGTCGGACGATGTCGATCGTGCTCAAAAACAACGAGCCGGTGAACCAACCTGTCATCCCGACTTTTCTTGCGGTGTCGCTCATCCGAGGCTCCCCTCAAGGCGGACCGCCTCCCTAATTCCCGTCATCCTCGGGCTTGTCCCGAGGACCCATTTGTCAGCAGACGCGGAGGTCAGATCGTGACCAATCAGTGCCCGAACGGCACTCCGACCGGCTGTGCCCCCGTGCGATGGGTCCTCGGGACAAGCCCGAGGATGACGGGGGGTGGGGGCGGTGCAAGAGTACGCTACTCGTCCGTCGGCCCGTGTTTCCAGACCGGCGGCCGATCCCGCTGCAGCGACAGGTCGTCCCAGTGCGGATTGTTCCGCTCGATCAGATTGATCTTCCAGTCGCGCAGATAGCGTTTGAGCGATTTCTCGCGCTGAATGGCGTCGGTCATCGACGCAAAGATCTCGAACCAGACCAGCCGCTTCAGCCCGTTCTCGCTGGTAAAGCCCGGGAAAGTCCCGTCGCGGTGCTGCTGCACACGCTGATACAGATTGCTGGTCACGCCGGCGTACAGCGTGCCGTACGGCCCGTTGGTCAGGATGTAGACGGCGATCAGGACGCGCTCTCTGCCCATGGGTCAGAATGTGCGGCACGATGGGTCCTCGGGACAAGCCCGAGGATGGCGGGATAGGGAGGTCAGCCAACGGAGCCCTCCAGCGAGATCGCCACCAGCTTCTGGGCCTCGACGGCGAACTCCATCGGCAGCTTCTGCATCACGTCGCGGACGAAGCCGTTGACCAGCAGGGCCACGGCCTCTTCCTGCGACAGGCCACGCTGTTGGGCGTAGAACATCTGGTCGTCGGACAGGCGTGTCGTCGTCGCCTCATGCTCCAGCTGGGCCGAGCCGTTGCGCGCCTCGATATAGGGCACGGTATGGCTGCCGCAGTCCTTGCCGATCAGCAGGCTGTCGCACTGGGTGAAATTGCGCACCCCGGTCGCCTTCGGATGCACCGAGACCAGACCGCGATAGGTCGAGTCCGACTGGCCGGCAGAGACCGCCTTGGCGATGATCCGGCTCTTCGAATTCTTGCCCAGATGGATCATCTTGGTGCCGGTGTCGGCCTGCTGATGCCCGTTGGTGATGGCGATCGAATAGAATTCGCCCGAGCTGTCCTCGCCCTTCAGGATGCAGGACGGGTATTTCCACGTCACCGCCGACCCGGTCTCAACCTGGGTCCAGCTGACCTTCGAGCGATCGCCGCGGCAGTCAGCCCGCTTGGTGACGAAATTGTAGATGCCGCCCCTGCCCTCGGCGTCGCCGGGGTACCAGTTCTGCACCGTCGAATATTTGATCTCGGCGTCGTCCAGCACCACCAGTTCGACCACGGCGGCGTGCAGCTGGTTCTCGTCACGCATCGGGGCGGTGCAGCCCTCCAGATACGAACAATAGGCCCCCTTGTCGGCGATGATCAGTGTCCGCTCGAACTGGCCGGTGTTCGAGGCATTGATGCGGAAATAGGTCGACAGCTCCATCGGGCAGCGCACGCCCGGCGGGATGTAGACGAACGACCCGTCCGAAAAGACCGCGCTGTTCAGGGCGGCGAAATAGTTGTCCGACACCGGCACGACCGAGCCCAGATACTGGCGCACCAGATCGGGGTATTCGCGCAGGGCCTCGCTGATCGGCATGAAGATGACGCCGACCTTGGCCAGTTCGGCCTTGAAGGTGGTGACGACCGACACGCTGTCGAACACGGCGTCGACGGCGTATTTCGGCGCGCCCTCGACCCCGGCCAGCACCGCCTGCTCGCCCAGCGGAATGCCCAGCTTGGCGTAAACGGCGAGGATTTCGGGATCGACCTCGTCGAGGCTCTTGGGTCCGTCCTTCTTCTTCGGCGCGGCGTAGTAGAACAGCTCCTGATAGTCGACCGGCGTGTATTTGACCGACGACCAGGTCGGCTCTTCCATCGCCAGCCAGCGCTCATAGGCGGCCAGACGCCATTCCAGCATCCATTCCGGCTCGCCCTTCTTCTCGGAGATGAAGCGCACGATGTCGGCGCTCAGCCCCTTGGGCGCGTATTCGGTCTCGATGTCCGAGGTGAAGCCGTGCTCGTATTTCTCGAGAGCGGCGACGGCATCGATGGTTTTCTGAACAGCGGCCATGGCTCAGGCGGTTTCCTTCGCGCGTTCGCTCTGGCGGGCCCGGTATTTGGCATAGGCGGCGACCCACAGGTCGGCGAAACGCTGCCAGTCGGCTTCGGTCGTACCCCAGCCGCCGGAAACGCGCACGCCACCGGTTTCCAGATGATGCAGGCCCATGGCCGAGACGGCCTTGGACGGCTTGGTCTTGCCCGACGAACAGGCCGATCCGGCCGAGACCATCACCCCCTGCAGATCGAGGGTGATCAGCTGCTGCGGGCTGTCCCAGTCGCTGACCGCCATAAACAATGTGTTGGGCAGGCGCTCGGCCCCGGCCCCCAGCACCGTGGCCCCGGCAGCGGTGACGGCGGCAGCGGCCGCGTCGCGCCAGGCGGCGTGGCTCATGATCTCGGTCAGGTCGCGTGCGGCGCAGACAGCAGACTCACCGAAGCCGGCGATGCCCGGGGTGTTCTCGGTGCCGGCGCGCAGACCGCGCTCCTGGCTGGAGCCGTGCACCATGCGTACGACGGCCACACCCTCGCGTGAGATCAGGGCCCCGACGCCCTGCGGCCCGCCCAGCTTATGGCCGGACAGGGTCAGGGTGTCGGCGTCCAGTGCCGTCATATCGACCGGGATCTTGCCCGCCGACTGGATGGCATCAACATGCATCCAGCCCCCGGCGGCATGGACCAGACGCGCGGCCTCGGCGATCGGCTGGATCACGCCGGTCTCGTTATTGGCGTGGTGGACGGCGACCACGGCGCGACCCGGCCGCTGCAGGGCCTCGGCCAGCCAGACCAGATCGATGACCCCCTGATCGTCGACCGGCAGGATCTCGACCGGACGACCGAGGGTCAGGGCCGTCTCGGCGACACAGGGATGTTCGGTGGCGCTGACGATCAGCCGCTCGCAACCGGCGGCCAGCGCACTGACCAGCGCCTGTCCATTGGACTCGGTCCCGCCCGAGGAGAAGACCACGGCGGTCGCATCGACCCCGACCAGATCGGCGATCTGGGCCCGGGCCGTCTCGATGCGGGCACGGGCGCGACGGCCGGCGGCATGGACGGCATTCGGGTTGCCGTTGTCAGCCAGGGCTGCAGCCATGATGGCCTGAACCTCGGGGCGCACGAGGCCTGACGCGTTATAGTCCAGATAGATCGCGCTCACGCCGCCGCTCCAACATTGTCGTCTCCGGCTGCGCGTCGTCGCGCACCCGTTCTGTTCAGCACCACGTCTTCCAGCGATACCCGCGCCAGATAGCGGTGAATCTCGTCGCCGAGGTCGGCCCACAGATTGTGGGTGATGCAGCGTTCCCCGGCCTGCATACAGCCGCGCTTCGCCATCTGACCGGTACAGCGGATGGCGCGAATCGGTTCGTCGACGGCAATGACGATCTCGGCCACCACCGTCTCATGGGCCCCCTTGGCCAGGCGATAGCCGCCGCCGGGGCCGCGCACACTGTTGACCAGACCGCTTTTGCGCAGCCGCGCGAACAGCTGTTCGAGGTAGCTGAGAGAGATCTCCTGCCGCGTGGCGATCTCGGACAGGGAGACCGCGCGATCGCCGCCGTTGCGGGCCAGATCGGCCATCGCCATCACTGCATATCGTCCCTTGGTCGACAGACGCATCGTGAAACCTCAAAAATCGCGCGCTTTTCAGGGCTGCTGTGCTAGAACCCGCGCCTTCAAGAAGGCTGCAACGCGCCCGGCGGACATAGAAAGTCCTACTAGCGCGGTCAAGTATTACGCAGCTGCGAAACGACAGTTGAACGGATTTTTCGAGCCCCCATGCCTGAAGTCATCCTGCCCGGCGCCTCCGGCCGTATCGAAGCCCGCTATTCCCCCGGCAAGCGCCCGAACGCCCCCATCGCCCTGATCCTGCACCCGCACCCCAAGGCGGGCGGGCATATGAACAACCCGGTGACGGTCACCCTGTACCAGCTGTTCCAGAAACGCGGCTTCGCGACGCTGCGCTACAACAGCCGCGGCGTGGGCAAGTCGCAGGGCGAGTTCGATTCCGGCATCGGTGAGCTGGCCGACGCCGCCACGGCGCTGGACTGGCTGCAGTCGAACAACCCGGCCGCCACCCAGACCTGGGTCGCCGGCTACCAGTTCGGAGCCTATATCGGCATGCAGCTGCTGATGCGCCGCCCCGAGACGGACGGCTTCATCTCGGTGTCGCCGCCCTCGAACATGTACGACTTCAGCTTCCTCGCCCCCTGCCCGGCCTCGGGCCTGTTCCTGCACGGCACCAACGACACCGTCGTGCCGCCGGTCGAGGTCGAGCGCGTGGTCAACAAGCTGCGGACCCAAAAGGGCATCGTCATCGACTATGAGCTGGAAGACGGCGCGAGCCATTTCTGGCAGGACCATATCGACGCCGTCGACCGCCGCGTCGGCCTCTATCTCGACAAGCGCCTCGAAGAACGCCCGGCGTAAGACTCCCTCTCCCGGCGGGAGAGGGGCGATCAATACAGCAGATACGGCTTCCGCCCCGCCACCCATGCCGCCTCATCCGGCACCGTCAGCGCATCCAGCTCGTCCGGCGTCGCATCGGCCCGGTCGACCCATTCGCGCAGCCCCGGCCCGCCGTTGATCACATCGATGGCCAGCTTGCCGAACGCGTATTCGTAGGGGAAGTCACGCCACAGGTCGTAGTCGGGATACAGCCGCCGGATCGCCTTGAAGCCCAGCGCCTGAACCCGCCACGGCTGGAAGGCCGCATGGTCATAGGCCGGGTCGTCGACATGGATCTGCACCCCGCTGCACAGCTGGCCGACGTGTTTGTGGAAGGTCGGCTCGAACCAGCAGTCGCGCAGCCGGCAGCCCTTCAGCCACTGCGGCGCGAACGCCTGCATTTCGGCGATGACGGCCCGGGCGTCGATGTCGGGGGCCCCGAACAGTTCCAGCGGCCGGGTCGTGCCCCGTCCCTCCGACAGGGTCGTGCCCTCCAGCATCACCGTCCCGGCATAGGCCCGGGCCATCGACAGGTTCGGCGCATTGGGGCTGGGATTGATCCAGCTGCGCTCGCCCGAGGGCCAGCCGAAGCCGGGCCCCTGCTCCGGCTGCCAGCCCTCCATCGCGATGACGCGATAGTCGACGTCCAGTTTGAAGTGATCGATGAACCAGTGGCCCAGCTCGCCCAGGGTCAGGCCGTGCCGCATCGGCATCGGCCCGGCCCCGACGAAACTCTCCCAGCCCGGCAACAGGGTCAGCCCCTCGACCGGGCGCCCGGCCGGGTTGGGCCGGTCCAGCACCCAGACCGTCTTGCCGTGTTTGGCCGCCGCCTCCAGCACATAGAGCAGGGTCGTGACATAGGTGTAGATGCGACAGCCCAGGTCCTGCAGATCGACCAGCATCACGTCAAAGGTCTGCATCGCGGCGTCGGTCGGCCGCCGCACCTCGCCGTACAGGCTGAACACCGGAAAGCCGTGTACCGGATCGGTGAAGTCCGGGGACTCCATCATATTGTCCTGCAGGTCGCCACGCATGCCGTGCTGCGGCCCGAACGCCGCCGTGATCGTCAGGTCAGGACAGGCCGTCAGCGCGTCGATCGCATGGGTCAGGTCGGCCGTGACCGAGGCCGGATGCGCCAGCAGGGCCACGCGGCGACCCTTCAGGGGCGCGCGCAGCGCGGGATCGGACAGCAGGCGGTCGAGGCCGAATTTCATGCGGGCTCCGGAGGCGGCAGGGTCAGGGTAAAGGAGTCGGGATGGTGAAAGTCCGGCTTGGCCGACGGATGGGTCAGGGCCCAATAGGCGATGCCGCCGTCGGCGTCTTCAACGACTGCCGACAGACCGACGGACCAGGACATGGCGGGATCGAGGTCGTCCAGACGAAGAATCGCGGTCAGAGCCAGATGATCGTCATCCGATGCCCGCAGGACGGACTCGCTTGCCACCCCGTCCGGCGAGGTTCGGCCCTGCCGGTAGTCGTCAAAGCCATAGACGGCCCATGCGCCCGACGGGGACAGATTGACCTCATGATAGCCGGGCCCGGCACCCGTGCGGATGAAGGCCTCAAAACAGGTGTGCCGCCACAGGTCGTCCGCCCGGCCGGGGACTGTCGGGCCGGGCACAAGCACCCTGAACAAATCGCCGGTCAGGACATAGTCCAGCGCCAGCACCGACGGCTCGGGCCGGAAGACGCTGACCGTCAGCCGCGTCACCGGCCCTGTGGCCCCGGCGGGATGGCAGATCAGCTCGTGAAGGGGCCCCGGCGCACCGGTGGTTCGCGCTTGCATAGGCTCGTGCTACACGCCCTCCTCTCTTCAGGCAAAGCCGTTCCCGATGACTGATCCCGTGTTCAAATCCGACTTCCTCAGCACGCTGCAGGCGCGCGGCTATATCCATCAGGTCACCCACCCGGTCGAGCTGGACGCGGCAGCCGCCGAAGGGATCGTCACCGGCTATATCGGCTTCGACGCCACGGCCCCCAGCCTGCACGTCGGCAGCCTGATCCAGATCATGATGCTGCGCCGTCTGCAGCAGGCCGGTGGCAAGCCGATCGTCATCATCGGTGGCGGCACCACCAAGGTCGGCGACCCGACCGGCAAGGACACCTCGCGCCCGCAACTGACCGAGGCCGATATCGCCGCCAACATCGCCTCGATCCGCACGGTGTTTGAGACCTTCCTGACCTTCGGCGACGGCCCGACCGACGCCATCATGATCGACAATGACGAATGGCTGTCCAAATACGGCTACATCGAATTCCTGCGCGACTACGGCACCCATTTCACCGTCAACCGGATGCTGGCCTTCGACTCGGTGAAACTGCGGCTCGAGCGCGAGCAGCCGATGACCTTCCTCGAGTTCAACTACATGCTGATGCAGTCGGTCGACTTCCTCGAGCTGAACCGCCGCTACGGCTGCACCCTGCAGATGGGCGGGTCGGACCAGTGGGGCAATATCGTCTCGGGCGTCGATCTGGTGCGCCGCGTCGACCACAAGGCCGCCTTCGGCCTGACCACGCCGCTGCTGACCACGGCCTCGGGCGGCAAGATGGGCAAGACGGCCCAGGGCGCGGTCTGGCTCAACGCCGAACAGCTCAGCCCTTACGAATACTGGCAGTTCTGGCGCAACGCCGACGACGCCGACGTCGGCCGGTTCCTGCGCCTGTTCACCGACCTGCCGCTGGACGAGGTCGCCGCACTCGAGGCCCTCGACGGGGCCGCCATCAACGACGCCAAAAAGTCCCTCGCCGACGCCGCCACCACCATGCTGCACGGGGCCGACGCTGCCGCCCATGCGCGCGGGGCCGCCGAGGCGGCCTTCGAGCAGGGCAAACTCAGCGTCGACCTGCCGACCGTCGAGCTACCGCGCGACGAGGTGATCGGGGCCATGATCGCCGCCGTCACCACCCGGGCCGGTCTCAGCACCTCCAACGGCGAGGCCCGGCGTCTGGCCCAGGGCGGCGGCCTGCGCCTGAATGATGTGGTCGTCGCCGACGGGGCCCAGCTGATCACCGAGGCCGACGTCAATGCCGATGGCGTGTTCAAACTGGCCGCCGGCAAGAAGAAGATCGTTCTCGTTCGCCCTGTCTGAGGAATGCTGATGACTCTCGAAACCGGTGACAAGGCCCCCGCCTTCGACATGGCCACGGATGGCGGTGGACGCGCCCGTCTGTCGGACTTCGCCGGCAAGACCGTGGTCCTGTATTTCTATCCCAAGGCCGACACCCCCGGCTGCACGACCGAGGGCCAGGACTTTTCAGCCCTCTCGGCCGAGTCCGCCGCGGCGAATGCCGTGGTCATCGGCGTATCCCGCGACCCGGTGAAGAAGCTGGACCGGTTCAAGGCCAAATACGACCTGAAAGTCATCCTCGGGTCGGACGAAGACGGCACCGTCTGCGAGGCCTTCGGCACATGGGTCCAGAAGAAGCTGTACGGTCGCGAATATATGGGCATCGAGCGGGCCACCTTCCTGATCGACGGTCAGGGCATGATCCGCCAGATCTGGCACAAGGTGTCCGTCAAGGGTCACGCCGCGGCGGTCCTTGAAGTCATAAGTTCTCTCTAGGGTAGTGATCGCACGCCAATTTCTATCAAAAGCAAGTTGATCCCAGATTCGCCTTTTCTCCCGCTGGGCGAATTTCGGCGTCTATATCGGCGATATTCGCGTGAATCCTTGCTTCCGTGGTTAACAATGGGTGAATCGTCTTGATACCCGCGTCTTAGTTGCCGCATATGTCCCACCGAGCTGTGGGGGCATCGTGTATGAATGACGCAGAGACTGTCAGAAAACGTTCACTGATCGAGCGGTGGTTTCCGGTCCGCTATCTGTATCTCCGCAACGGGGATGATGTTCGCGCCTGTGCCCTGGGCAGTGGCCGGCAGTGCATGATCGCCGTCGTCGCCGTGCTCTTTTCCGGCTGGACCCTGATCGCTTCCGGCGGGCTGATCCTGGATCTGGTGACCAATGCGCGCGCCGATGAGGCCGTGATCCGGGCCCGTGCCTCGTCTGAACGGGTCAATGCCGACCTTCAGGCCCGGCTGGATACGGCCGTGGTGCGAATGAGCGCGACGACCGGTTCGCTGGACGACATGGCCCTGATGGTCGAGCGACGCCACGCCGCCCTGACCACTGTCATGAGCATGTTCCGCGGCGTTGACGGCGCGGAAACGGCGCTGCGTCCGGCCCTGCCCCAGCATTCGGCGACCCAGACCCCCCTGCGCCGTATTCTGGCCGTCCGGCTGGACCAGGAACGTCTGATCGCCCGCGCCGAGGCCGTGGCCCAGACCCGGGCCGAGCGTCTGCGTCTGGCCTTCCGTCTGGCCGGTCTCAATCCGGCGGCCTATTCCGCCAGCGGCCCGGGACTGGGCGGTCCCCTGGTCGAGGCCAGTGACCCGAAAGCTCTGGCCGCCGTGCTGGATGTGGATGAAGCCTTTGCGGTTCGTATCCGCCATGCCGCCGACAATCTGTCCGACATGCGTCGCCTCGCCGACGCTGCCGAGGGTCTGCCGTTCCGGCGCCCGACCCAGGCCCGGACCACCTCGAGCTTTGGCGTGCGCTTCGATCCTTTCAACCACCATCCCGCCCTGCATCAGGGTCAGGACTTCGCTGCGCCGCTGAACACCCCGATTTACGCGACCGCACCGGGGACTGTTTCTTTTGTTGGTGTTCGTTCAGGGTATGGCAACACCGTTGAGATAGACCATGGACGCGGTTTCAAGACGCGCTTTGCTCATCTCAACTCAACGGCCGTTCGCCCCGGCCAGCAGATTGCGCTCGGCCAGCGCATCGGTGCCATGGGGACGACCGGTCGCTCTACGGGCGTTCATCTGCATTACGAAGTCTGGATGAATGGCCGCCCCCAGAACCCCGCTCGCTTTATGAAAGCTGGAGACCAACTTGTTCAACAAGACTAAAACCCCCGCTCCGTCGCCGCAGACCCGTCCCGCGGCCACCCCCGCCATTCCGCCCCTGCCGGACATGCCCGCAGCCGGTACAGCCAGCGCAAGCGCAGCGGCCACGTCGTCCGCGGCTCCGTCGCGCGGCCTGTCGACCCTGTCCTCCGAACTTCAGTTCGAAGGCACCATTACCGGTGCCGGCGACCTGCAGGTCGATGGCCAGATCAAGGGTGACGTTCGCGTCGGCCGTCTGATCGTCGGCGAGACCGGTGCCATTGAAGGCAATGTCAACGCCGACTACGTCGAGGTCCGTGGCCGCATCGTCGGCACCACTTCGGGCAAACAGGTCAAGCTGGTGTCGACCGCCTATGTCGACGGCGACATCACCGCCGAGCAGCTGTCGATCGACATCGGGGCCTATTTCCAGGGCCGTTGTGTCCAGGGACGTCGCGATGCCGCCCCGGCCGCCACTCCGCCGCGGCCGACCGTGGTTCCGACTCCGACGGCACCGCATGCCCCGACCTCACAGGTCATCGACATGAAGCCGCACTAGATCGACGTCAAATTTCAGAGACAAGGGGCCCCGGAGCGATCCGGGGCCCTTTTCTATTCGCCCTTGGCGTCGCGCGTCTCGCCCACCCGGGCCGCCAGGGCCGCGCCCATGAAGGCATCGAGGTCCCCGTCCAGCACCCCTTGCGTGTCCGACGTCTCCACATTGGTCCGCAGGTCCTTGACCATCTGGTACGGCTGCAGGACGTAGCTGCGGATCTGGTGGCCCCAGCCGATGTCGGTCTTGGCGTCAGCCACGGCCTGGGCCGCGGCCTCGCGCCGCTGCAGCTCCAGCTCGTACAGCCGCGCCCGCAGCATCTTCCACGCCTGTTCGCGGTTCTGGTGCTGGGACCGGCCGGCCTGGCAGGCCACGACGGTATTGGTCGGCGTGTGGGTCAGACGGATGGCCGAGTCGGTCTTGTTGATGTGCTGACCGCCCGAACCGGACGCCCGGTAGGTATCGGTGCGCACGTCGGACGGATTGATGTCGATCTCGATGGTGTCATCCACCACCGGCGACACCCCGATCGAGGCGAACGAGGTATGGCGCTTGGCCGCCGCGTCATAGGGGCTGATCCGCACCAGCCGGTGCACGCCCGACTCCGACTTCAGCCAGCCATAGGCATTGGGACCGCTGATCAGGATGGTCGCCGACTTGATCCCGGCCTGGTCGCCGTCTTCCTCGGCCTCCAGCTGGACCTCATAGCCATGGGCCCTGGCCCAGCGCGAATACATCCGCAGCAGCATCCCGGCCCAGTCGCAGGACTCGGTGCCGCCGGCCCCGGAGTTCACTTCCAGATAGGCGTCATTGCCGTCGGCCTCGCCCGACAGCAGGGCTTCCAGCTCGGCGCGGGCGGCGCGGTCCTTGATGGCTTTGAGCGAGGCGCGGGCGTCCGCGAGGGCGGCCTCGTCGCCTTCCTCATCAGCCATGTCGGCCAGCATGACGCCGTCCTCCAGACCGGATTCCATCTGCAGCACGGTGTCGACCTGGCCTTGCAGCCGGGTGCGCTCGCGCATCAGGGCCTGGGCGGCCTCGGCGTCGTCCCACAGGGTCGGGTCCTCGACCCGCGCGTTCAGCTCATCGAGCTTGCGGAGTGCAGGGTCCCAGTCAAAGACGCCTCCTGAGCAGAGCGAGGCTCTGCTCGATGTCGGCCTTCATGGCCTCGACATCCGGTCTCATCGCAATCTCCACGCGACAGAAAAACAAAGCGGCGCGCCGCTTTCGGGGCGCGCCGCAGGGAGGCCTGTCTAGGGCCTTAGTAGAGTCCGCTCAAGTCCTCGGCCGGTTCCTTCTTCGGCGGCGGCGTGGGCGTGGGCGGTGTCGCCGGACCGGACGGGACCGGGACGCGGGCGAGTTCCTGCTCGTGACGGAGCACTTCGTTATAGTTCTGCGGTCCGACCGGCGTGATCTGTTCGGGGATGCGTTCTTCCTCGCGACGGCGTTCGGTCCCGGGGCGGAAGGCCTCCTCGATGCCGTTGACGGTGCGGAACACCGCATTGGCCGGGCGCACGAACGGCCGGGCCGGGCGATGCTTCAGGGCTTCCTGCATGAAATCGATGAACACCGGCACAGCGGCCCCGGCTCCGGTCTCGCCATGGCCGAGCGAGCGGTTGTCATCAAAGCCGACGAAGACGCCGACGACCATGTCCGTGGTGAAGCCGACGAACCAGGCCGAACGGTATTCATTGGTCGTGCCGGTCTTGCCGCCGATCCAGCGACCGAGGCCGCGGGCACTGGCGGCGGTGCCGCGCTGCACGACCCCCTCCAGCATCGAACTGATCTGATAGGCGGTGATCGGATCGAGGACCTGTTCCCCGCGCGGCTGCAGCCGGGGCGATTCCTGGCCGCTGAACCCGCGACTGCATTCGCGGCAGGTGCGATCGTCGGCGCGGAAGGTCGTTTCGCCGTTCCGGTCCTGGACCAGCTCGATCAGATAGGGATCGATGCGCCGTCCGCCGTTGACGAAGGCGGAATAGGCCGCGGTCAGGTGATAGGGCGTGGTCTCTCCTGCCCCCAGCGACACCGACAGATTGGGCTGCAGATTATCGGCAACGCCCATCTTGCGCGACAGGTCGACGATGTTGCGCATGCCGACCTGTTCGGCCAGCCGCACCGTCATCACGTTGCGCGACAGCTCCAGCCCGCGCCGCAGCGTCTGCGGGCCGTAATACTGGCGGCTGTAGTTCTCGGGCGTCCAGCGTTCGCCGTTGCGCCCCCCGGCAAAGCTGATCGGCGCGTCCAGCACCACCGAGGCCGGGGTGAAATCCCCCTCCAGCGCCGTGGCATAGACGAACGGCTTGAAGGCCGAGCCCGGCTGGCGATTGGCCTGGGTCGCCCGGTTGAAGCTGGACAGCACGTAGGAATAGCCGCCGACCATGGCCAGCACCCGGCCCGACTGCGGTTCGATCACCACCAGCGCCCCGTTGACCGCCGGCACCTGGCGCAGGCCGAACTGGCCGCTGACCGGCTCGACGAACACCAGGTCCCCGCGCCGCAGCTGGCGATTGGCATTGGCCCAGGCGGCGTCGCTGGTCACCAGGGTGCCGGTGCGGTCGTCGCGCGCCGTGCGGATCTGTACCGTATTGCCGCTCACGCTTTCGATGGCCGCGGCCTGCCAGGCCCGGCGCTCGGGCGGCTTGGTCTGTTTCAGCGCCTCGGCCTGCCAGCCGGTGGCGAAGTCGGTCGTGCCCCAGGCCCCGCGCCAGCCGTGGCGGCGGTCATAGTTTTCCAGCCCCTTCATCAGGGCATTGCGCGCCGCCGACTGCAGCAGCGGGTCCAGCGTGGTGCGGATATAATAGCCGCCGCCGTTGACGTCCTCGCGGCCGAAGCGGGCGATGGCCTGACGCCGGGCCTCCTCGACGAAGAAGTCGGCGTCGGCATACTGGGCCCGGCGCGGCGCGTCCTGGGTCACCAGCGGCCGGGCCCGCGCCGTGACCAGCTGGGCCTCGGTCAGCCAGCCGCTCTGGGCCATCTCGCCCAGCACCCAGTCGCGCCGTCCCTTGGCCGCTTCCGGATAGCGTTTGGGATGATAGTTGTTCGGGGCCTTGGGCAGGGCCGCCAGAAACGCCGCCTCGTCCGGCGTCAGCTGGCTCAGCGACTTGCCGAAATAGTTATAAGCCGCCGACGCCACGCCATACGACCGATAGCCGAGGAAGATCTCGTTCAGATACAGTTCCAGGATCTGCTGCTTGGTCAGGGTCGCTTCCAGCCGGCTGGAGAGGATCGCCTCCTTCAGCTTGCGGTTCAGACTGGTCTCATTGGTCAGCAGCACATTCTTGGCCACCTGCTGGGTGATGGTCGAGCCCCCCTCCAGACGGCGACCGGACACCACATTGAACAGGTTCTTGAACACGGCCCGGCCGATACCGCCCACGTCGATGCCGCCGTGCTGGAAGAAGTTCCGGTCCTCGGCGGCCAGAAACGCCTGGATCACCGGCAGCGGGATCTGGTCGTACGACACATAGATGCGGCGCTCGTCCGAGAATTCCCCGATCAGGGTCCCGTCCCCGGCATAGACCCGCGTCGCCGTCGGCGGGCGATAGTCGGCCAGGTCCGACGCGTCCGGCAGGTCGTGGAACAGCCACGCCGCATAGACGGCCACCACCAGCCCGACCAGCGCAATCGCGCCCAGCAGGCCAATGCCCGCCATCACGAACCAGCGTTCGGCAATCTTCACCGCAAACTCCGACAAACCCACACAAGAGAGGGTTTAGCCCGCGTCGCCGGACGGGGCTAGACCGTATCCGCCGTCAGACGCTTCGGCGCTTCAGACCGCGCGGCTTTCCGGGCACAGGTCGCCGTCAGGGGGGGCGGAGCGACGATGTGCGGGCGCCGGGGGGCGGAGACAGGGAGTTTGCGACGCGAGGGCGAGTGGGAGGGCGTGAGGACCCGCTTCTGACTCGAAGCGGCACTCAGAACGCCTGCTTCTCTAATCAGGCGTCGGGTCAAGCTGGTCTGTGGTCTTCGCCGCTACTGTGCTCTTCTAGCCATGCGTCCCGCGCCTCAGCGTCTGTATAGATTTATACGAATTTCATCCGTGAAAAACGCCTCACCCCACGACGAAATGATGTCTCGGGAGTCGAGCCATTTTACTAGTTCAATATTTTCGTCTGCCTTTCGAATCCTTGGAATATTGTATCCAATTTTGATGTCAGAAAACGGCTCGGGGAGTAATGCGAGGATTTCGCGAACATCCAAATCGCTCAGGATACTTTGGCATTTGTTGAACAACGATATCTGTACGGAGATCGGCGCGGAGCTCACGACAACTGCGCGCGCCGATCCGGCATCAAGCATGCTCATGTCTGCCCCGGTGCGATCCAGTATCACCCCCACGGCACCCGCACGAGATGGCAGGCTGGAGAGCAGGGTGATATCCATTGACCGGATAATCGCCAATTTATGGTCATCACGGATGTCGGAGGCGAGTAGCTTTTCACGAAACTCATCATCAATGGCAAACGTGCTTCCACCGCCGAGATATTGTTCGATGTTTTTGGCTATAAACAGAACTTGGAGATCGCTGTTGATCGCCAGGAAAGTCAGATTGGCATCAGAGAAGGTGACCTTTCCCTCTTCTATCAAGACCTTCAACTTGCCCGCCGCGAGATTCTCCGGAAACTTGGAGAAGGCCTTCGGCAAACCTTGGACATAAGCGCGGTACACGTCGTCCTGCAGAGCGTCGTTTTCGATGAGGAACCTGCGCAAGGCATATGCCTCTTCGCCATCAGGAACGGTATGCCTCGCGAGTGCAGTCAGCGTCCCGCCCGTATTCAGGTAGGCAGTCAGGCTCTCAGCATCGAAGTCTTCGCTGACAATAAACGCGAGGCAATTGTCCCAAGATGCCTCGATTTTAGCGAGCTGGAAAACCAAAGCGTGGAGACGCGTTGGGACCTGATCAAGAGACGGAATGAGTGCCGATTGCATCTCGAGGAAGGTACTGATGTCATCAATGCCGATTTCCTCACGCGCAATTACAGAGACGATAGCTGAAATACTCTCTTGTGAATTCTCCTCGAGTATCAGAAGGATATTTTTAACATACCTGCCGAAGTCGCGCTCAATTCTGGATATAAGCGCGTCATTCGCGGCGTTTAGAACCGTGGTGTAGTGTTGGGTGCGCAAAAGCTGCGGATCTTTCAGGTCCAGGACGGCTCGGAATATAAACTCTACGTTGGCGATGGTAAGTTTGTAGAACCCCTCCTCAAAGAGGAAACGGGGAGTGCCAGCAAAGTCCGCAATGGCGGCAAGGTCTGCTATCTCGATATTCAGGAGCTTCAGCCCAGCGGGGTCGACAACATTCCCCGATCCGAGCAACTGCGGCAGATTGACCGAGACAAACCCGGACAGTTCGGGATGTTTCCTGGGTAGTGTTTCAAGGGTCCTCGGCGGCAAGTGTGTAATGATATGCGCTACATGCGACAGGTTCTTGGAACTGGCGAGCGCAGCGGGAACGAACCCCGTCCACGTCTTTAGCAACCCGGCTATCAAGGCCGATATCTCGGTGCCAGTCGCGTAATAGCTGGTGAAGAACGCTTCACAGTTCTCAAAGTCAGCAGCGACGAATTCAAACAATTTTGCCGTTTGAGGCGAATAAGTAGCGGAATTGCCAAGAAGGCAGTCCACGATTTTCACATTGAGGACGTAGTTCTGACGAAAATCCTCATCGCGCATCGCAGCGATGACCTCTTTAGGATTATCTATCTGAAAGTCAGGTTCGGGATTAATGAATCCGCGTATCTGGATGAGAAACTTGTTATCGTTTGGAGAAAGTCTTCCAGAATGGAATAGTGACGTATATTGGTAATAGGTATCATCAAGATAACCTTCTAATACCAAGAACCTGGCCAGTTCGTCATTGTCGCCAAATGCTTTGAAATGATCCTCTAAATCTCCCGAATTGAGTCGGATTAGTTCATTGAATTTATCAATCCGCAAAGCAGAGATACTCGCTCTCAAACTGAGGATACTCTTCGAGGCATCGCTAGTAAATTCAACAGATTTACGTTGGATCTCATCCCTGCGCTGCGAATAGGTTTTGAGATGACTAACGTCAGCTTGAAGCCCTGAGATGTCGACCGATTGCTGATTACCATGAATGTTTCTATAAGTAATGCGCTGTGTTTCGACAATTTGATCGAACGATTCATGCTTCGCGAGAGATGACAGCTCTATGAGATGTTGCCCATCGAGGCCGGCGTGAGAAGGCGATGCGGGCAGCCTCTCAATTAGGGCCATCGCATAGATTCTGCGCAGTTCGTGCAGATCTGAAGGGATCTGCCGTTTAGCAATATCGACCTCCTCTTCGATGCGGAGTATCTCAGCCTTATATTTCGCTTCACCCTTGGCGATAAATTCATCGTGTCGATCTAGGATTTGCGCAAGATTACCATTGCCACGATGCAGGTTCTCAAAATCTCTGGGAAATACGTTCTTGTAAATCAAGATCGCTAGCAGCTTGTTCGGATCCAACACTTTCTCGTCATCGGTCTCCAGATTTTCGATATAGATCGCGTATTCGTTGAATATATTTTGGATGAGCCTAAGGTCATTGAGATATCGCGAAACATCACGAAGAAACTGTCGATCAAGCCTACCATCCAGAGATAACCTTTTCTCTTGCTCTAAAATCTTGTCGATTGAATTCGAACTGTTAATGATAGGTATAACGGGGATGATAAATTCGAAAAACTTGGTACGATCTATGTTGACAAACATGTCATCACGAAGGGCGTAGAGGAAACGGATAGTTCGTTTTACACCCGAGTTCTCATTCACAAGACTGTTGATTTCGCGCAAAGTTACGAATATTTCAGCGTTGTTGAATCTGTCTAAATCTTCAATGACGACCAGATCATATCGTGTTGATTGAAAGAAATATATGATCTCGTCCAGATGGCGGTTTAGGATTGAGTCTTGGGTTGCAGCTACGGGCGTTATTTCAATGTCCTTCAGCGATATGCTCTTCAACGAGACGCCGAAACTCGCGACGTAGAAATGGTGGGATACCAGCCAGAGGAATGAGCCCCCCCATGCAAAACAGGCTATATTGAACCAGTTACTTAGTGCGAAAGGTAGGAAGTATTCTCCAGTAACAATTTTGCTACCGCTTCCTATAAGATACCAGAAAGTGAATAGCCCAATAACGATATACAGAGATACAAATATAGCACGCTTGCCGGGCGATTGTATTCTCTTGAATCTTGATAGTGGCAGCTTGTTAGCATCAGCACCATAAAGCATTTGCTGTAGAATGCTTCTTTCTATCTCCTGTTTGCTTACTTGACCGCCAGTGGAAGTCGCTTCAGGCAAGAATGCGGCAAGAGATATCTGCAAGACGGGGCGTCTGTATTTCTTCAAAAAAGACTTAATAATACTGCTTTTTCCAGAGCCGTACGGACCCGTAAGTGCAATATTTGAGACTCGAGGATTATTCGTCGCATACGAAAGCGCATCGGAATATACACCAGCCTCGTCCGCCTTGTCGGTGGGGGCAAGGTCAATGAATTTGGATTGCTCGAGATCCGCTTCGGTCAAGCGTCCGAACAGACTCGCTATGCTAGTGAAGAATTCCCGCAAGTTATTCCTGAGTCCCAAAAATTAATGCCAAATCTTTCGCGCGGCCAGCATGTTTCCGAGTGAGACACGACGCACCATTGGAAGCATGCGCTTCTATGGCTGTCTTCGCCAATTTGCGGAGTTGTGGGGCGGTCATCGAGCAACCTTAGCCATTGGAGGGCTTCTCGCAAGCGGACTACCGAGGTCTAAGTGCGAGGGTTCGTTTTCCGGCTGGAGATCAATGTCTCCTCCCGGCGCAATCGCGCTGTTTGCCAGCGACCTAACTCATACCCCACCCCCGCTACCTTTTCCCTCTGAACCTCGCACCCCTCCCCGCCCCAACCCCTTGATCCCTCGCCCCTTCCCCAATTTTCGCCCCCAATAACCCGCCCGGGTCCAGGCCTGTGCCAGACTCCCCCTGTTCCGTCGCACGGGGAGGCGCAGAGGCCTTGCGTGTTCTGGCGGCGGGATGCGGACAAGCGGGGTCAGGGGCGGGGGGGATACCCGTCCGGTCCGGGGACCGGGGATGCAAGCCCGGCCCGCCCGCCGGGGGCCCTGCGGTAAGGCGATAAGACCGCCACCCGCCGCACGCTTCCGCCCAATCTCCGCGCGGAGCGTCCGGCCAGGGCCGAAACGGTTAATTGCATTGTCTCCGGGCTCCGGTCCGGCGCTCCGCCGCCTCCCCGCCCCTCGCGCCACCCGGCCCGGGGTCGTTTCCACGCGCCCGCGTCGGGTCGAGGCGGCTCAGCCGCCTGACCGCGGGCCAAAAGAATGCCGGAGCCCCCTGACCGCGGGCCAACAATCAGCCCGCGTCGGGTCGACCCGTAGGGCGGCGCGTAGCAGCCAGTAGGCGGAGCCTCCTGAGCGCGGGCCAACAATCAGCCCGCGTCGGGTCGACCCGAAGGGCGGCGCGTAGCAGCCAGTAGGCGGAGCCCCCTGACCGCGGGCCAACAGGAATCAGCCCGCGTCGGGTCGAAAAGGCGGAGCCTTTTGACCGCGGGCCAACGAAAGAGAGGTCTTCATGCCCCGACCGCGATCCCCCCGCCCGCCCGATCCGGTGCTGCGCCGTCGCGCCGTCGCCTGGGTCCGGGCGTTCAAACAGTGGCGAACGGCCGTCGACCGCGAGGCCCGGTGGCAGGCGCGCGCCGACGGCCGGGACCAACCCGATGCGGACGATGCCGTGCGCGCCGTCCGCACGCTGCGGGCCCGCGGCGTCGAGATGCCGTGGATCGAGGATGACGAATCCGGTGGGTAGCCCTTACGGCTGGCCGGTCGCACCGGTCGCGCCGGTCGCGGCCATCTGCATCGGGCCGACCGGATCGCGGAAATACTGGTCGATGCCGCCGGCGACAGCGCGCATCAGGCGGCGGCGCGCCCGGTCATCGGTCAGGGTGCGCTCATCCTCGGGATTGGTGATGAAGCCCATCTCCAGCAGCACGGCGGGCACGTCCGGGGCCAGCAGCACGGCCAGGCCGGCGTCGCGATGGCTGCGGCGCAGCAGCGGATGGTCGGCCGCCTCCAGCCCGCCCAGCAGGGTCCGGGCCAGCTGGGCCGAGCGGTTCTGGGTCACCCGCTGGGTCATGTCCAGCAGGATGCGGTCGACCGACGGATCGCGGCCGGGCAGCCGCAGTTCGCGGGACCAGTCGTCGCCGCGGGTAAACTCCCGCACCGCGCGACCGGCGCCCTGTTCCGACAGGGTATAGACGCTGGCCCCGCGCGTGGCCGGATCACTGCCGGCGTCGGCATGGAGCGAGATAAACAGGTCGGCATCGGCGGCGCGGGCGATCTGCACCCGGCGATACAGGTCGACATAGGTGTTGCTGTCCCGGGTCAGGCGGACCCGGTAGCGACCGCCCCGCTCCAGCTCGGCCTTCAGCATCAGGGCCGCGTCCAGCGTGATGGTGCTCTCGCGCGAATGGGCGCCCATGGCCCCCGGATCGCGCCCGCCGTGGCCGGCGTCGATGACGATCAGCGGCCGCTCGGTCCGGGCCGTCGCATGGCGCACGGGTGCCGAAGGCGTATGGCGGGCGGCGGCCCGGCCCGTGGTCTTCAGGTCGATCACATAGCGATAGTGGGATACGCCGTCGCCCGGCGGCAGCAGAAAGCGGCGCTCGATCTCGGCCCCGGAGGCCAGGCTCAGCTCGATCCGCGACGCCCCGCCCGACACGGCCACGCGGTAACCCCGCACCAGACCCAGGCCCGCGCCGCTCAACTGGTCGCGCGGCACGACCCCGGACAGGGTCACGATCACCCGGCCGTCGTCGCCGGCCGAAACCACATTGCCGCGTGTGCTCCGGTCCAGATCCACGACCACCCGGGTCCGGGCGGCATCGCCCCCGAACCGCAGGCGCAGCACCTCGCCGTTCGCGCCCGAGGCCAGGCCGCGGCCGGCGGTCAGGGCGCACACGCAAAACACGACGAAGGCCAGGGCCGTCATCGTCCACTCACGCACGCCCCACCGGGACAAATCCATACGCATCGATCCGTACATTCTGACGGCTACCCACCTTATTGGTTGCCCCCATCATGCCCCGCGGCTTCCTTGGATTCCGTTAAGACGTTCGCGGCTTTTCATTCCGGTCCGGCGTCGGTATGGTCCCCGGCGCTCGCGATTGATCGCGTCCCCTGGATTCCAGGTCCGGACGCGCCCTCCTCGCGGCGCTGACTTTTCACCTATCCGAGAATTGGCCGGGCCTGACCCGACGATTCGACGACCGGGCCCGGGATACCGCCGTTACCGGCGCGTCCGCGCCCAGGACCGTACTGAACCCCATGGGCCTTTCCGCCTGCGATCCCATCCGGTCTGACCTGACCGACCTCGCCTTCGGCTCCGACATCGTTTCGGGCTGCGGCGAAGGGATGACGCCTGCGTGGGTCCCCCATCCAATTCGGCGAGCCGCCTCAGCCGCCAGGACCCGTTTCCTGGCGTATGGCCGCGCGCGCCAGAGAGAGAATTTCCATGTCAAAAACCATGCTTATCGATGCGGCACACGCGGAAGAGACCCGCGTTGCGATCGTCGAAGGACGCCAGATTGAGGAATTCGACTTCGAGTCGAAGGCCCGTCGCCAGCTTCGCGGCAACATCTACCTCGCCAAGGTCACCCGCGTAGAGCCCAGCCTGCAGGCCGCCTTCATCGAGTACGGCGGCAACCGCCACGGCTTCCTCGCCTTCAACGAAATCCACCCGGATTATTATCAAATCCCCGTCGCCGACCGCGAAGCCATCATGGCCGAAGCGGTCACCGACGACGAACACGACGACGATCTGGGCCGCGAGAGCCAGGACGACGAACACGATTCCGAAGGCAAGCTGGCCGACGAAGAGCGGCTGAAGCGCCGCCTGATGCGCCGCTACAAGATCCAGGACGTGATCAAGCGCCGCCAGATCCTGCTGGTCCAGGTGGTCAAGGACGAGCGTGGCGGCAAGGGCGCGGCCCTGACGACCTGGCTGTCGCTGGCCGGCCGCTACTGCGTGCTGATGCCCAACACCGGCAAGGGCGGCGGCATTTCGCGCAAGATCACCCAGGCCACCGACCGCAAGCGCCTGAAGGCCGCGGCCCAGGCCCTCGACGTGCCGCAGGGCATGGGTCTGATCATCCGCACCGCCGGTGCCAAGCGCACCAAGGCCGAGATCAAGCGCGACTACGAATATCTGCTGCGCCTGTGGGAGACGATTCGCGAGACCACCCTGGGCTCCAGCGCCCCGTCGATCATCTACGAGGAAGAGAACCTCGTCCGTCGCGCCGTGCGCGACATGTTCGACAAGGATTTCGACGGCATCCAGGTCGAGGGTGTCGAGGGCTGGAAGGAGGCACGCGACTTCATGCGCGTGCTGATGCCGTCCCAGGCCAAGAAGGTGCACCTTTACCAGGGTTCCAAGCCCCTGTTCGCGGCCAATGGCATCGAGGAGCTGCTGACGCAGATCCACCAGCCGGTCGTACCGCTGAAGTCCGGCGGCTATCTGGTCATCAACCAGACCGAGGCCCTGGTGGCCATCGACGTCAACTCGGGCAAGTCGACCAAGGAACGCAACGTCGAGGCGACCGCGTTCAAGACCAACTCCGAAGCCGCCGTCGAGTCCGCCCGCCAGCTGCGCCTGCGCGACCTCGCCGGCCTCGTGGTCATCGATTTCATCGACATGGATGAATCGAAGAACAACCGCACCGTCGAGAAGATTCTCAAGGACGCCCTGTCCCACGACCGGGCCCGTATCCAGATGGGCCGCATCTCCGGCTTCGGCCTGATGGAGATCAGTCGCCAGCGTCGCCGTCTGGGTGTCATCGAGGGGGCCACCGAGGCCTGTCCTCACTGCCAGGGTTCCGGCCGTATCCGTTCGGCGGAATCCGCCGCCCTGATGATCCTGCGAGCCGTCGACATCGAAGCCGGCAAGGGCGCGGGATCGATCAACCTGCGCGTCTGCACCGCCGTCGCCCTCTACATCCTGAACCACAAGCGCGACTACCTGCAGCGTCTGGCGCAACAGCGCGGCCTAGAGGTGGTGGTGCTGATCGATGACAGCCTGGGTCAGGGCGAGCATGCGATCGAGCGCACCGAAACCAATGCCGATTTCACGCCGGCTGAAACCAGGATCGCGCCGTCGGACCTGGTCGATGATTTCGACGACACCGCCTATGACGACGAGGAGGACGAGGACGACCTCTTCGACGAAGAGGCCCTTGCCGCCGAAGACACCGACGACGACGCCCCCCGCGCCCGCGCCGAACGCCATGACAGCGACAGCGCCCGTAGCGATGGTGACTCCGGTCGCGGCCGCGGTCGTCGCCGCCGTCGCGGTGGCCGTCGGGACGAGGAGACCGCACCGGCCGAGGGCGTCGAAACGGACGAGCCGTCCGCCGCCGGTACCGAGGATGACGACAGCGAGGGAGCCCGGCGGCGCCGCCGCGGCCGCCGTGGCGGACGTCGCGTCCGTGAGGAAGGCGACCGTGATGGCTTTACCTGGGTTCGCGGGCGCACACCGTCGCTGGAAGACCCCTATGTGTGGTTCGATCCGATCAATCCGGCTCCGCGCGCCGAAAATGATGATGAGGCCGCGACCGACGGTCGTCCGGCCCGGGACAGCGAGGCCCCGCAAGGCGAGCGTCCCGAAGGCGAGCGCGAAGGGGGCCGCTCGCGGCGGCGGCGCGGACGGGGTCGCGGGCGTGACCGCACGGCTGCCGGTGACGAAACCCGGGAGGTGAGGGTCGAGGCCCGCGCCACGGGCGAAGGCATGCCGCCTGAAGGTTCACCGGAAACACCGATGGCCACCGTTGCCAGCGAGGACGAGGCCCCGGTCGCCGTGGCCGAGGCCAAGCGTCGCCGCGTACGTCGCAAGACCCCGGCCAGCGCCACGACGACGATTGACGAGACGGTCGTCGAACCGAACGAGGTCGAACCGGCCGGTGCCGCAGTCGAGCTGGACGTCACTCCGGCCAGGGCCGCCGCAGTTGCCTCTGTACCGGAACCGGAAAAGGCCACCGAGCCCGTGGTCGAGGTTGATATCGCCACGATCGTCGACGAGGATCCGAACCAGATCGGTGCCCCTCCGGCCAAGCCCAAGCGTGGATGGTGGCGTCGCTGAGCGGTCAGCGCTAGATTGGTGAATACGAAGACGGGGGCGTCAGTCGTTAGGAGCATACCTTGACCTGGCTTCCCCGCATCGTTTCCCGATCTGTCGTCGCCGCCACAGTAGCGGCGATGGCGACCGCTCTGGCCGGGCCTGCCCTGGCCCAGAGCATGATCCGCGACACCGAGATCGAGGGCATCATTCACGAATGGTCCGACCCGGTCTTCACGGCCATGGGTCTGGAGCCGTCCGAGGTCGAGATACTGCTGGTCAACGACACGGACCTGAACGCCTTCGCCACGCGCGGGCGTATCCTCGGGATCAATACCGGCCTGATCCTCAAGACCCGCACACCGGGCGAGCTTCTGGGGGTGATCGCGCACGAGGCCGGTCACATCAAGAACCGCCACACCCTGCGTAGCGGAGCCCAGGATGCAGCCATGCCTCCGATGATCATGAGTATGGCACTGGGAGCCTTGGCCATTGCTGCCGGTGCTCCCACGGCGGGGGCGGCCCTGCTGGGATCGGGTCAGTATTTCGGGGCCCTGGGCGCACTGCACTACATGAGTCAGCAGGAGGGTGAAGCTGACAATACCGGAGCGCGGGCCCTCGAACGTGCCGGCGAGTCCGGCAAGGGGCTGGTCGATTTCTTCGAGAATTTCCGCTCACAGGAAGTCTTCTCGGACGCCCGGCGCTATCCCTATTTCCGCAGCCATCCCCTGTCGTCGGACCGGATCCAGACCCTGCGGCGACTGGTCAGCGAGGCTCCGCACTATGGTCACGTCGACAGTCCCGAACGATTGGCGGAACATGCTCTGATCCTGGCCAAGATCCACGCCTTCATGGACAGCCCCAACCAGACCCTGCGCGACTATCCCGAAAGCGATACCACCCTGCCCGCCCGCTATGCGCGGGCCATTGCCTGGTATCGTGGCGGCCAGACAGAACGGGCCCTGACGGCGGTCGAGGCCTTCATCGCCGAACAGCCGGACAATCCCTATTTTCAGGAGCTGAAGGGTCAGATCCTGTTCGAGGAGGGACGGCCGGGCGAGGCCATCGAGGCCCACCAGCGCTCGGTCGACCTCATGCCCGAGGCCCCCCTGCTGCGCATCAATCTGGCCCATGCCCTGATTGAGACCAATGATCCTGCACGACTGGAGCAGGCGGTCAGCGAACTGAAGCGTGCGACCGCCATTGAAGGCGACAACACCTTGGCCTGGCGGCTGCTGTCCCAAGCCTATGCCAGCCAGGGCAAGGAGGGCGAGGCGCGCCTGGCCTTTGCCGAACTCTATTTCGCCAGCGGCCGGCAGGACGAGGCCACCCAGTTCGCCCTGCGCGCCCGCGACCTTCTGCCCCGGGGGTCGGCGCAATGGATCCGGGCCATGGACATCGTCTTCGCCTCGGGTGCGACCCAGGCCGATGTCGATGCCGCCGACGCCCGCTATGAACGCACCCGGCGGACGACCGTGATCCCCGCCAACGCCGACTAAACCTTTGCCTTCAGGAGATTCCATGCCCGACGACGCCCCCGAAAACGCCCCCACCCCGGGTCCCGAACGCCCGACCGAACGGGTCGGCGGCTGGTTAGGCAACGGACGGGCCGGACTGGTCGCCCTGGCGGTCTCGGTCCTGGCCCTCGGGGTCGCCGGAGCTCCCTATCTGACCGGCGGCGATTTCGGCGGACGGGTGCGGGCCTATCTGCTGGCCAATCCGCAGGTATTGGACGAGGTGGTCGCTGCCCGCGACGTCGCTGCCCGGACTGACCGGACCTCGGGAATCAACGCCGCCGTCGCCCGCAATCCCGGCGTCCTGGCCCCGGCGGCCGGAGAGCCGGCGTTCGGTCCGACCGACGCCCGGGTCACGGTGACCGAATTCTTCGACTACCGCTGCCCCTACTGCAAGATGGCCGCACCCGAATATCTGGAGCTCATGCGCGCCAATCCCGATGTGCGCTTCGTTTTCCGCGAATGGCCGGTGCTGGACCAGGGCGACGACGTCACCTCCCACTATGCCGCCCGCGCGGCCCTGGCGGCCCATGCCCAGGGCAAATATCTGGCGGTACACCAGGCCCTGATGGCCCAGTCAGCCCTGTCGATTGATGACGTCGACCGCATTCTGGTCGCCAACGGCGTCGATCTGGCCCGGGCCCGGGCTACCATCGCGGCCACCGATACCTCACGCCTGCTGGCCGACATCCATACCGGGGCCGCAACCATGGGTCTGGAAGGCACACCGACCTTCTTCATCAACGGCAAGGTCACCGGCACCAACAATCCGGCCGATCTGGCCCGGGTGATCGCCGAGGCCAAACAGGGCTAGGAGTCTGGCCTAGATCAGCCCGGCCAGGGGCGAGGACGGGTCGGCGTACATGCGTTTGGCCATACGACCGGCCAGATAGGCCTCACGACCGGCGATGACCGCGTGTTTCATGGCCCGGGCCATGCCGATCGGGTCGCGCGCGCCGGCGATGGCCGTGTTCATCAGCACGGCGTCGCAGCCCAGTTCCATGGCGATGGTGGCGTCCGACGCGGTGCCGACCCCGGCATCGACCAGAACCGGCACCGTGGCCTGTTCGACAATCAGCCGGACATTGACCCGGTTCTGGATACCCAGACCCGAACCAATCGGCGCGGCGGCAGGCATGATGGCGGCGGCCCCGGCCTCCTCCAGCCGCTTGGCCATGACCACATCATCGGTGCAGTAGACCATGACGTCGAAGCCGTCCTTGACCAGCAAATCCAGCGCCCGCAGCGTCTCGACCATGTCGGGATACAGGTGGGGCGTGTCGGACAACACCTCCAGCTTGACCAGATCCCAGCCCCCGGCCTCGCGCGCCAGCCTGAGAGTGCGCACCGCGTCCTCGCCGGTAAAACAGCCGGCCGTATTGGGCAGATAGGTGAAGCGGTCAGGCTTCACATGGTCGACCAGCATCGGCTGGGACGGATCGGACAGATTAACCCGACGCAGGGCCACAGTGACGATCTCCGCCCCCGCCGCCTCGGCCGCAGCCGCGTTCTGGGCATAGTCCGCATATTTGCCGGTGCCGACGATTAGACGTGACGAAAAGGTGCGGCCGGCGACGGTCCAGGTGTCTTGAGGCGTGGTCATGATCGCCAGATAGACCTTCTCCCTGCCCGAGAGAAGGCCGGGTCAGGCCGCGACCGTCAGCACCCCGGTCATTCCCGGATGAAAGCGACAGACATAGGGGATGGTCCCCGCCGTCCGCA
The DNA here is from genome assembly GCF_963974615.1 of uncultured Brevundimonas sp. GTDB lineage: Bacteria > Pseudomonadota > Alphaproteobacteria > Caulobacterales > Caulobacteraceae > Brevundimonas. The sequence goes on along the minus strand of NZ_CAXBDH010000005.1, from coordinate 37,450 downwards.
GGGTCGTCCGACCGCTGGCACCGGGGGCCAGATCAACATCAAAGGTCCCGTTCCCGGCCGTAGCCGTATGGCGGAACGCATCCCGGTTGACCCAAAGGATCGTGTCGCCGACCCGCAGGCCGGCGGGCGAAGGTCCAAACTTCATCTTGTCCATGACGATCGTGTGGGTCCTCGCCGCCGCCGCCGCCACCGCCGGGAAGGCGGTGACGGCGGCGGCGGCCGCAAAGGCCAACAGGAGCGCGCGGCGCGGCTGATCAGGAGTTTGCATGACAGGCCCTACCGGACCGACTGGGCGAGGTGTTCGGCGTGGGCCTGATGCGACTGAAACAGGTTCAATCCCGTCTCCAGCAGAGCCTTGAGCTCGGCGTTGTGCGCCCCCGGGATCAAGGTGTCGCTCAGGGCCTGATTGACGGTGCGATGATAGGCGACCTCATTGGCGACATAGGCGGCATCAAAGGCCGCGCCGTGCAGGGCCTGCAGGCGGTCGTGGGTCGCTGCGGCGGCCTCGGTCAGGGCTTCACTGGTCGGATTGGCTTCGGGCTCGACATGCAGGCGGGTGACCAGCGCCACGGCCTGGTCGTTTACTGCAGCATGGTCGCGCGCCATCAGCTCGGCGAAGGCACGAACCTCGGGATTGGTGGACTTCTCGATGGCCTGTTCCGCGGCGGCGACGTCCAGCTGGCCAGCGGTATAGGCGATGTGGGCGATCTGGGCGTCGGTCGAACCGCCCTCGTGGGCCGAAACGGCCGTAACCGGGGCGAGCGCCAGCGCGGCGACCATCGTGAGGGTTCTGAACATATCGGGACTCCTTGGGATTCGCGGCCGGGGATCCGACCGTCTACCCATTGGATGTCAGTCGACCACAGAGGTTCCCGAGGACCGGTCCAGACAGCCGCCGGCGTCCAGTCGCGCCAGCACCGCCTCGGTGATCCGCTCGCAGCGCATACCCATGAAGGGGAAGGCCTCGACCATCGTTGAGGCCAGTCTGGCGTCGAGTGCCTGACGCAACAGACGCCGGGCACGGTGCAGTCGTGTCTTCACCGTCTCGGGCTTGATCTGAAGGGTGGCCGCCGTCTCATCGACGCTGCATTCTTCGATGTCGCGCATGATGAAGACGATCCGGAAGGCTTCGGGCAGGTCGTCGACGGCGTGCTCGATCAGGGCGCGTATCTGGGCCCGAGCCGCATCTGCCTCCGGGCTGGCGGTTCCAAAAGCGTTGGGAAAGGGAATCACCCGGGAACCATCCATATGCGCCGCCTCAAGCTGGTCCAGGGCCACCATCGGCCGCCGCCGACGCAATCGTCCACGCGCCTCATTGAGGACGATCCGGGTCAACCAGGTCATGATCCCGGCCTCGCCACGAAACCCGCCAATGGCTGTAAAGGCCCTGACATAGGCCTCCTGCAGCACGTCTTCGGCCTCGGCATCGTCACGAACAACACCGCGCGCCACCCGAAACAGGCGCTGGTTGCCGCGTTGCATGATGACGCGAAAGGCGTCGCCGTCACCGGCCCGAGCCAGACGCACCAGTTCGGTTTCATCCAGCGTGGCGTGATCACCCCGCTTCAATTTCCGCATGGCGAACTCCTGATGTCCATATCGGTTGGATGCGGCAGCCGACGCAAGGTTCCCGGTCTTCAGCCCGCCAGGCCACCGGAGAGCGCCGCCAGCACCTCACGCCGGAGCTCGCCGGTCGAAAACACTCCGGTCAAGCGCCGCGTCACCAGGGATGCTCCGTGTTTGCGGACACCTCGCGACGACATACAGGCGTGGGTGGCCTCGATGATCACCGCCACGCCACGCGGTCTCAGGGTGCGCTCCAGCTCCTCCGCGATTTCGGCTGTCAATCGCTCCTGGATCTGCAGTCGCCGGGAATAGACATCAACCAACCGGGCCAGTTTGGAGATGCCGACCACCCGGTCGCGCGGCAGATAGGCGACATGGGCCACGCCCCGGATCGCTGCCATGTGATGCTCGCACACCGAATCCACTGGAATATCGCGCAACACCACCATCTCGTCATAGCCGGCCACTTCGCCAAATGTGCGCTCCAGCATTGCGGCCGGGTCCTGACCATAGCCGGCGAACCATTCTTCATAAGCGCGCACGACCCGACCCGGCGTAGCCTGCAACCCCTCGCGGCGCGGGTCGTCTCCGGCCCAGCCGATCAGGGTTTGTACCGCCGCCTCGGCCTCGGTCCGGCTGGGCCGGCGATACGGCAGGCAGGTCGAACCGGCAGGCGCTCCATGGACGTCGGCAGAGGTTGGGCTGAGTACGAGCATCGAGAAGTCCTCATCATGAGCGCGGTCCTCTTTGATGCCGTACGCGGGTCGGGGTTCCCGGCCCTGTTGCCAGAAATCACCCGCCACCGACGAATTGCACCAGTTCGATGCGGTCGCCCTCAGCCAGGGCGGTCTCGCCATGCAGGGAGCGGGGCACGATCGCGAGGTTGCGCTCGACCGCCACCTTGCGCGGGTCGAGGCCCAGTTCTGTCACAAGGTCCAGCACGGTGCGCGCGGTCACGGTCCGGATATCGCCGTTGACTTGAATGTGCATGTCGTTACGTCAACCTTATCTCCGGCACGGTTTGACCCGCGCCGTCCGTCAGCTAAAAGAACGCCCCGGCCGGAAGCGGTCGGTCCCTGTTTGTCAGAGCGAATGCCCGGAACACTCACCCTCTACGTCCTGAACGGCCCCAATCTCAACCTGCTGGGGGTTCGGGAGCCCGAGGTCTATGGTCGCGAGACCCTGGCCGACGTTCAGGCGCGCTGCGAGTCGGCCGCCGGAGAAGCCCGGATCGTATTCCGCCAGACCAACCATGAGGGCGAGTTGATCGACTGGGTCCAGGAGGCCCGCGAACAGGCCTCGGCTCTCGTCATCAACCCGGCGGGCTACAGCCACACTTCGGTGGCCCTGCTCGACGCCCTGAAGACCCTGACGATCCCGATCGTCGAATGTCATCTGTCAAACCCGGCGGCGCGCGAGCGGTTCCGGCATCGATCCTTCGTTTCGCCGGTTGCGACCGGCGTGGTTTCGGGCTTCGGCCCTTTCAGCTACGAACTGGCCGTGAAGGCCGCCCTGAACCTGGTGCGTGACAAGGCATCAGATCCGGGCCGTTCGCAAAACGCATAAGAAGAAAAGGCACACTCGTATGGCCGACGCCCCCAAGAAATCCCCGCCCAAGCTGGACAACGATCCGGCCGGCGAGATCGACACCACCCTGGTGCGCCAGCTGGCCGACATCCTGAACGACACGAGCCTGACCGAGATCGAGGTCGAGCGCGGCGAGCTGCGTATCCGCGTCGCCCGTGAGCTGACCATGGCCGCCCCGGTCCAGTACGCCGCCGCCCCGGCCCCGGTGGCCCATGCTCCGGCTGCAGCAGCGCCCGCACCGGCGGCAATGCCCTCGGACCCGGCCACCATCGTGGCCCGCTCGGGCGAAGACGTGAAATCGCCGATGGTCGGCACCGCCTATCTGCGCCCGGCCCCCGAGGCCGACACCTTCGTCTCGCCCGGCGACAAGGTCCGCAAGGGCCAGACCCTGCTGATCGTCGAGGCCATGAAGACGATGAACCCGATCCAGTCGCCCCGCGACGGGGTGGTGAAAGAGATTCTGGTCGGCGACGCCCAGCCGGTCGAGTTCGGCGAGCCGCTCGTCGTGCTCGAGGCCCAGGGCTGACCATGTTCACCAAGGTCCTGATCGCCAACCGCGGCGAGATCGCGCTGCGGATTCATCGCGCCTGCAAGGAGATGGGGATTTCCACCGTCGCTGTGCACTCGGAAGCTGACCGTGGGGCCATGTGGGTCCGGCTGGCCGACGAGAGCGTCTGCATCGGCCCGGCTCCGGCGGCCAAATCCTACCTGAACATCCCCTCAATCATCGCTGCGGCGGAGATCACCGGGGCCCAGGCCATCCACCCCGGCTATGGCTTCCTCAGCGAGAACGCGCGCTTCGCCGAGATCGTCGAGGCCCACGGCATGACCTTCATCGGTCCCAGGCCCGAACATATCCGGGTCATGGGCGACAAGATCACCGCCAAACAGACGGTCAAGGCGGCTGGCATTCCCTGTGTGCCGGGCTCGGACGGCGGCGTGGCCACGGTCGAGGACGCGATCAAGGCGTCGAAATCCATCGGCTTCCCGCTGATCGTCAAGGCTGCCTCGGGCGGCGGCGGGCGCGGCATGAAGGTGGCCCTGACCCCCGGCGACCTGGCCGAGGCGGTGCAGACTGCCCAGTCCGAGGCCGCCGCCGCCTTCGGTGACGGCACCGTCTATCTGGAACGCTATCTGCAGAAGCCGCGCCATATCGAAATTCAGGTCGTCGCCGACGCCCACGGCAATGTCGTTCATCTGGGCGAGCGCGATTGTTCGCTGCAGCGCCGCCACCAGAAGATGATGGAAGAGGCCCCCTCGCCCGCCCTGTCGGCGAAGGAGCGGGCCGCGATCGGCGCGACCGTCAACAAGGCCATCGCCGCCATCGGCTATCTGGGCGTCGGCACCATCGAATTCCTGTGGGAGGACGGCGAGTTCTTCTTCATCGAGATGAACACCCGCCTGCAGGTCGAGCATCCGGTCACCGAGATGATCACCGGCGTCGACCTCGTGCGCGAACAGATCCGCATCGCCGCCGGCGAGCCCCTGTCCTTCACCCAGGACCAGGTCAGCTTCCACGGCCACGCCATCGAATGCCGCATCAATGCCGAAAACGCCGAGACCTTCACCCCTTCGCCGGGCACCATCACCGACTTCCACGCCCCCGGCGGGCTGGGCGTACGGCTGGATAGCGCCATCTACACCGGCTATGCGATCCCGCCCTATTACGACAGCCTGATCGGCAAGCTGATCGTGCACGGTCGCGACCGTGCCGAATGCGTGGCCCGGCTCAAGCGCAGCCTGGGCGAGATGGTGATTGGAGGAATCGACACCACCATCCCCCTGTTCCAGAAACTGCTGCAGGAGCCGGACATCCTGTCCGGTGATTATGACATCCACTGGCTGGAAAACTGGGCCAAGCGCCAGAACGGCCAGGGCTGACGGGATCGGACGAGCCCTCGACGCGAGAGGATCGGATGACTGAACCGGATTTCAGCGCATCGAACCCTTCAGGCGGCTTCGGGCCGGACGAACTGCTGCGCTGCTACGCGGACGGCGTCTTTCCCATGGGCGAGGATCGGGACGACCCGCGGGTCTTTCTGGTCGAACCGGATCAACGTGGCCTCCTTCCGCTGGACCGGTTTCATATCCCGACCCGCCTGCGCCGTACCGTGCGCAGCGAAATTTTCACCGTGCAGGTCGATACTGCCTTCCCCGCCGTGCTGGATGCCTGCGCCGTGGCGATGCCGGGGCGCGAGGACACCTGGATCAATGCCCCGATCCGGGCCCTGTATCTGGCGCTGCATGCCCGTGGTCACGCCCACAGTATTGAATGCTGGCGTGACGAACGGCTGGTCGGTGGTCTGTACGGGGTGACCCTGGGCGGAGCCTTTTTCGGCGAGAGCATGTTCAGCCTCGAGCGTGACGCCTCGAAAGTGGCCCTGGTGCATCTGGTGGCGCGGCTGAAACAGGGCGGCTGGCGCTTGCTGGACACCCAGTTCCTGACCGGGCACCTGTCACAGTTCGGCGCGGTGGAAACACCGCAGGCCGCCTATCTGAAAATGCTGAAACCCGTGCTGGGCATAACGCCGGACAAGTGCGCCCTGACCCGTTCCCTGCGCGGGACAGAGGCCGTGACCTATGCCTTGCAGCCCACGACCCAGGCGTCATAGACCGGATGTTCGAGGCCGCTGACGCCCGGTGACGAGGCGAACATCCAGCCGCGGAACAGCTGGCGTGGCTCGGTCCCCGGCAATACACCGCGCGGCTGCAGGCTGATTTCCAGATAGGCGATCGCATCGTCGGTCAGCTCATCTCCAGCCGACAGCTCGCAGGCCCGGGCCTTAAAGATCAGGGTATTGTTGAACCGCACAGGGCGGCCGCCGACCTCGACTTCAAACCGCATGGTGTCGGCCGTGACCTTGTCGATGGCCTGAATGATGGCGATACGGCGTCTCTGACGAGGTCCCGCGGGCACTTCGGGTTCGGTGCGGGTCACTTCGGAAATCTCGACAACCGGCGCTTCCTCGACCGGTTCGGGTTTCGGCTCGGCCTTCTCCTCAGCGACCGGGACCACTGCCGCCGGCGGCCGGGCGGCCGCGCCGGGCCCCGCAGGGACCCCCGTCTGGGCCGGAGTCGGAGCCGGAGTCGGAACCGGAGCGGCAACGGGTTTGACGGCAGGGGTCTCGGGACGCTGCGGAGTCTGGCGCAGCAGATCCGCGATCGGGTCCGACGCCGGTGTGGCGTCCTGCGGTACATCCAGCAAGGCCCTGGCCCCCACAGCACCGGAACCCGAGAGAGTTACGGCGACGACGGCAGTCAGGATCAGACCACGATGGTTCATTCAGGTTTCCAGGCTTCGTAATCGCCGGTGGCCGCGGGGCGCTGTCCTTCCGCCGCCATCGACCCCTGCGGCAGCCAGGCCATGGGCGTGCCGGTCAGATTCGGGAGATGATCCCGTTCCCAGCTCTGCCGCGGCAGCGGCTCGATCGTCGGCGGTTCATCAAAAGTGTAGTGTAGCCAGCCGTGCCAGTCAGGCGAGACCTTGGTGGCCTCGGCATAGCCGTCATAAATAACCCAACGGCGCTGGCGTCCGTCGTAGCTGACCTTGTCGCGCGACTGGTAATAGCGGTTGCCGTAGTCATCGGTCCCGACCAGCAGGCCACGCTTGGCCACGGTGAACCGGGTCCCGATCGTCGCCCCGTTCCACCAACCGAAAATCCTGCTCAGCACGTCTAGCACCCGTATTATCCGACGCCCGGGGAGGTCCGGCGACGCAGGCGCGATCATAGAAACCGGCGGGCCGTCCGTCCAGCGTCGGGTGCTTGAGGAATGAATCAATATGTTGGGGGTAACCCGGTTACAGCACGCCAGATTTATTGCGAGCACCCGACATCTTCCTCTACAATCCCTTAACGCCAAGCAGGGAAAGCCGCATGCGCTTCACGGCCCGCTTCGCCACCCTGGCGAAGACCGCCCCCGTCTCGACGCGCGAAATCGAGCGCGCCAACAGTCTTGATTCGGTGCTGGCACCGACAGACTGGACAGACGTGCGCATCGAAGCTTGGCTTGACTGGGCTGACGCCCAGCCGGACCGGGGCCGGTCGCCGGGCGTCTGGATGAACGGATCCGTGCACGGATGGGCCGCCGGGCTGGCCGAGCGTGGACAAACGCTGGGACTATTTTCCCGGATCGAGGCGGTCGCCTTCGCCGGAGAACTGTCAGCGACGATCCGACTGGGTCTCGCCGTACCTGCCACATCGGCCGCGGCGATCGACGAAGACCCGCTGGACCTGACCGACGCCGGTGCCCGACGGCAGCTGGCCGAGGTTCTCGCCGGCCGACGGGCTGATCGACTGGCCCCGGGGGCCGTCGAGGCCGTCTCCGAAGCCCTGGAGGCCGTGACCGATGCCGTGCTGCGCTGTGAAGGTCCGCGCAGTGACTGCGCCGACCCGGCCCGCAACCCGGCCCTGGCCCGCGTCGCCTTGGCTGCTCGTCGCGCCGGAGCCGGGGACGCCGACATCCTGCGAGCTATCGCCGGCGAACGATTCCTGGCCCGCCCCCGCCCGGTCCGGACCCTGCCGCCGCTGGTGGCCTTCGCCGACCGGGGCCTGATCGAAAGCGGCGGGACCGAGGCTCTTGCAGCCGCCGAGGCTGCGCTGGACGGCGATCTGATCCTGACCTTCTCTTCAGGGGATGCCAGACGGATCTGCGACGCGACCCGCTGCGGCGCGGCGATCCTGCACCTGCCGGCCATCGCGGCCCTGCCCGATGGTTGTTCAGACGAGGTCCTCGAAGAAATCACTCGGCTGTGGACGATAGCCCTCAGCCTGGCCGATGCCGGGTCGGTGACGTCCCTCGGCCTGTCCGGCCTGGCCGAGTATCTGGTGATCGAGCGGACCGACAATGCGCGCCGCGAATCCGAAGCCGGCCGAATCGGCGGGCTGGTCGTCGCCGCGATCAAGAGCACGACGCTGGAGATAGCCAGTCTGTCGGCATCCGCCCGGGACGGTGGTCAACGCGACAGTACGACCGACTCCCCGCGACCGACGGCCCTGTCCCTGTTCGTCGATAACGCCGACGCGGCCCTGCGCCTGGGGGCCAAGGCCTTCAGTGCCGTCGACCACTACCAGACCGGCGACGGCGAGATCGCCAGCCGGCTGAATCCGGCTCTGGCGACCGCGATCGGCCGCTCAAACGTCGAGATCGAGGCGGCAGAACGCTGGCTGTTCGGGCACAGGACCCTGGACGGTGCGACCGGATTCGATCACACCACCTTGCGCGAACTCGGCTTCACAGATGTCGAACTGGACGCCATCGAGGCGGCCCTGGCCCATGTTTCCCGGTTCGAAGACGCCTTTCGCGCCCCGGTCCTCGACGCCGGTTTTCTGCGGGATGTTCTCGGTGTGACCGAAGACGGCACGCCGGACCTGTTGAAACATATCGGTATCAGCACCGAGGCCGTCGCCACCGCTCGCGCCTGGGTGTTCGGGCATGGAACCCTGGCCGACTGGCCCGAGGCCCCGCAAAGCCTGAAACCTCTACTGAACGATCCGGCGGCGTTCGAGGCCCGGCTACGGGCCGCCCTGGAACCGTTCAGCGAAGTGGCGGACACGGCACTGCAGACACTGGACTGGCGCACCAGCCCCACCGCAGCCACGCGTCTGCTGGGCGAAGCTGCCGCAGCGGGACAGCGGGCGGTACGGATAAGGCGCGGTACCCCGCCCGCCGGCCGACTGCTGATCCTGCCGGAGGTTGAGGCTTCCGGGGGGCGTCGTCATGACACCGACGTCCGCGGTCCCGACCGGGTCGTGGAGAAGGTTGTCGAGCGTGATCGCACCCGCCGCAAGCTTCCGGACCGCCGCAAGGGCTATATCCAGAAGGCCGCCGTGGGTGGCCACAAGGTCTATATTCACACTGGCGAATATGACGACGGCGAGCTGGGCGAGATATTCATCGACATGCACAAGGAAGGAGCCGCCTTCCGCAGTGTGATGAATAATTTCGCCATAGCCATCTCTATCGGCCTGCAATACGGCGTGCCGCTGGATGAGTTTGTCGATGCCTTCGTCTTCACCCGGTTCGAGCCGGCGGGACGGGTCACGGGCAATGATACAATCCGCTCGGCCACCTCGATCCTGGATTATATCTTCCGCGAACTGGGCGTCTCCTATCTGAACCGCAACGAACTGGCGAGCGCCGGGTCCGATCTGCTGCCACCCGACGGGCTGGGCGGTACGCCGGACGAGGAAGCCCACACCGTCCCCGCCGCGCGTTTCATCTCCAAGGGGTTCGCCCGGGGAACCGCGCCAGACAATCTGGTGGTGTTGCCGTTCGGGCAGAAACGGGACTCCCCCTCGACGCCCGCTCCGATCACGACCGAGGCGGTCGCCTGCCCGGCCTGTGGTGATTTCACCCTGCAACAGCGCGGATCCGGCTGGCTGTGTGACAGCTGTGGTGTGGCACCGTCGATGCAGGGTTAAGTAAGGGTCGGGGCGTTAGAATGGTCTGGGTCTTGCAACGACGAGATCAAAGACCGGAGACCGTCACGCCATGAAACCGATCCTGACCGCCATTGTCGCCCTAGGTATCGCGATGACCGCCCTGCCCGCCGCCGCCCAGAACCCCGGCCAGATCGCCCGGGTACGGGGCGGAGCCAGCTGCCCCGGCTGCAATCTGTTCCAGGGGGATTTCTCGGGTCTGCAGGCGCGCGGCCTGAACCTGTCTGGATCACGCCTGCGACAGTCCAACCTGAGCCTGGCGGTGATGAACCGAACCCGGTTCAGCAATGCCGACATGCGTGATGTGGACGCCTATGGCGCGGTCTTCTCCAGCGCCAATTTTTCGGGAGCGAACCTGACCAACGCCAGTTTCGTCGGGACATTTCTCGAAGGCGCGAACTTCGCGGGCGCAACCTTGTCCGGTACCAATTTCTCGGGAGCCCAGCTGGCGCGCTCGACGGGCCTTTCGCAGCGTCAGTTGAATCAGGCCTGCGGCGACAACAGCACCGAACTGCCTTCAGGCCTTCGCATTCCGGCCTGCTGAGCGCCCCCTTGGTTACGACGATTTAAGTAGGGTTTTCGCCTGTTTGTCGGCATGGAGAGAAGGTGAAACAGCTTGTCTCCGCCCTGTCCCGCCGTCCGGGTTCCGCCGGTCTGGCCGCGTGCGTCGCCGTCACCGCCCTGTTGGTGGCGGCCCCGACCCTCGCCCGGGGTCAGCTCTATTTCCAGGACCGTGACATCGCCAGAATGGTGTCGCTGGGTGGCTCATGCAATCGCTGCGAACTGTCGGGCCGTGACCTCTCCGGCGCGACCTTCAGCGGCGCGACCTTCATCAACGCCACGCTGATCGGAGCCAATCTGCGCGGAGCCGAGTTGATCGGTTCCAACTTCACCCGCAGCGACTTCAGCCACGCCGACCTCCGTGGTGCCGGAACCCTCGGTGCCAATTTCACCGGAGCGAATTTCACTGACGCCAATCTGTCCGGGGTTGAAGCCACCGGCGTCACCCTGATCCGGGCCCGTTTGCGCGACGCCAATCTTTCGGGAGCCGAACTGGGCGGTGCCAATATGAACGGGGCAGTCCTGATCCGCGCCAATTTCACCGGAGCAGAGGTTCTCGGAGCCACCCTGGCCAATGTGGACGCACGATCGGCGACCTTCACCAATGCCGCGATCGACGCCTCGAACCTGAGCAATGGCGATTTTCGCTCGGCCTCCTTCCGCGGGGCCAGTCTGAACGGCGCGCGCCTGCTGAACGGCCGGTTCGCCAATGCCGATTTCTCGGGCGCGTCGCTCAATCGCGCCGACATCCGCGGCGTCGATCTGTCGGATGCCCGCGGCCTGAGTCAGGATCAGGTCGGGCGGGCCTGTGGCGACTCCACAACCCGGCTGCCGCGTGGACTGTCCAGCCGCATCTGCCGCGGCGTGTCGATGATCCGCATCCCGGCCCCACCGTCTCCGCCCACCCCGCCACAGCGGAATTTCGCGATGGCCAGCAGCGACTGACGCCGCTGCAGTCCTGATCAGGCCTTAAGCGGCGGGGTCGTGCGAATGTGCAGTTCCTTCAGCTGCCGATCATCGGCGTCCGAAGGGGCATTCATCAGCAAATCCTGACCCTGCTGGTTCAGCGGGAAGGCGATAACCTCGCGGATGGCCGTCTGGTTGGCCAGCAGCATGACGATGCGATCGATGCCGGGGGCCAGGCCACCGTGCGGCGGCGCGCCATAACGGAAGGCGTTGAGCATGCCGCCGAACTGCTCCTCGACCACTGAGGCGTCATAGCCGGCGATCTCGAAGGCCTTGAGCATGATCTCGGCCTTGTGGTTCCGGATCGCGCCCGAACACAGCTCATAGCCGTTGCAGACGATGTCATACTGGTAGGCGAGGATATCCAGCGGGTCCTTGCTCTCAAGAGCCTCCATCTCGCCCTGCGGCATGGAGAAGGGGTTGTGCGAGAAGTCGACCTTCTTCTCTTCCTCGGACCATTCGAACATCGGGAAGTCGACGATCCAGCAGAATTTGAATGCGTCCTCCGGGATCAGGTTCAGGTCCTGGCCCAGTTTGGTGCGGGCCGAGCCGGCGAATTTGTGGAACACGGCCGGGTCGCCGGCGACGAAGAAGGCCGCGTCGCCCACATTCAAGCCAAGTTGTTGCCGAAGAGCCTCCGTCCGTTCCGCGCCAAGATTCTTGGCGATAGGGCCAGCATCTTCAAAGTATTTGCTCCAAAGAGCACCGAGTTCATCGGTCAAACCTCGTGCGATGAGGTCACTCATCATCAAGTTGAGAATTTTCCCATCCAGCTCCGAAACGAGTCGTGGAACGGTGGTAACTTGCCCGCCAGATTCCGCGACCACGGCTTGGCCTCGATCGGTCTGATAGAACTCTGCCAAGCGTGCCATCAGATCGGGTTCAGCCTCGACCTCAGGTTTTGCGCGCCAGAATATGTAGCCGAGCCCGGGTTGCCCCTCCCCTTGGGCCCACGAATTCATGCGATCACAGAAGGCACGTGATCCTGCTTGGCCACCGGACGCAGGAATGGCCCAGATGGCGTTCTTGGGGTCGGCCGCGAGAATCTTGTTGAACAGGCCGAAGCCGCCGCCGCGGAAATGCTCGGACACGTCCTGCATCTCGATCGGGTTGCGCAGGTCCGGCTTGTCGGTGCCGTATTTGGCGATGCTCTCGCGATAGGGGATGCGGACGAAGGGATAGGCATCGACCGTCTTACCGTCAGCGAATTCCTCGAACACGCCATGCATGACCGGCTCGATGGCCGCGAACACGTCCTCTTGCGTGACGAAGCTCATCTCGACGTCGAGCTGGTAGAATTCCAGCGAGCGATCGGCGCGCAGGTCCTCGTCGCGGAAACAGGGGGCGATCTGGAAATAGCGGTCGAAGCCCGAGACCATCAACAGCTGTTTGAACTGCTGCGGGGCCTGCGGCAGGGCGTAGAATTTGCCCGGATGCAGCCGCGACGGCACCAGGAAGTCGCGCGCGCCTTCGGGGCTGGACGCGGTCAGGATAGGCGTCTGGTACTCAAGGAAGCCCTGCCCGACCATGCGCTGGCGGATCGAGGAGATCACCCGCGAGCGCAGGACGATGTTCTTGTGCAGGGTCTCACGGCGCAGATCGAGATAGCGGTGCTTGAGGCGGATGTCCTCGGGGTAGTCTGGCTCACCGAACACCGGCAGGGGCAGCTCGGCGGCCTCGGACAGGACCTCGATCGCCTTGACCTGGATCTCGATCTCGCCGGTCGGCAGGTTGGCGTTCTTCGTCTCCGCCGAGCGGGATACGACCTCTCCGTCGATCTTGATCACGCTCTCGGCGCGCAGCCGTTCGACCTCGGCGAATCCGGGCGTCTCGGGATGCAGCACCAGCTGGGTCAGGCCATAGTGGTCACGCAGGTCGATGAACAGCAGACCGCCGTGGTCACGCTTGCGGTGGACCCAGCCGGACAGGCGGACGGACGAACCGGCATCGGTGGCGCGTAGGGCACCGCAGGTGTGTGAGCGATAGGCGTGCATGGAGGCGTTCGTCTTGGAAAACGGCTGTAAAACAGCGAAAATGAGGAGGCCGGAAGGGCGCATTATCGTCCCCGAAAGTCAAGATCGGGCGACACCGGTCCACCGTCCACAACCCGGAGGTTTTGTCCACGGCGCGCGTGCGCTGCGGATACGACCTTGGAAGGTGATCTGCTATGGGTTCGATCATGTCCGCCCCGCCCTCCCGCGATCAGCTGAAATTGCCGCTGCAACGCGACGTGCCCGCTGGGGCGGCCGAGTTCGTACGCTCGGGCAGCAACGATGAGGCCGTGGCGGCCCTCGAACGCTGGCCGGACGGGGACGAGGCCGTGCTGGCCATCTGCGGACCGGAGGGGTGCGGCAAGAGCCACCTGGCCGGGATCTGGGCCGAGCGGGTCGGGGCCGTTGCTTTGCACGGAGCCGAGGCCGGTCTGGCCGATCCACTGGAGCTTGAGGGTCGTCCGGTTCTGCTGGACCGGGCCCAGGATGCTGATGACGAGACCCTGTTCCATCTGATCAACCTGGCCCAGTCCGGCGGCGGGGCCCTGTTGCTGGTGTCACGACCGGCACCGCGGACGTGGGAGGTTGCCCTGCCTGATCTGCGCTCGCGCCTGGACATTGTACGGACAGTGCCCCTGCAGGAACCCGACGATGCGGTATTGGCCGCCATTCTTCGGGCCCGCTTTGCCGCCCGCAGTATCGTGCCCGGTGACGAAATCATCGACTATCTGGTGCGACGGATCGACCGGTCGGCTGCCGCAGTCGAGGCCGTGGTCGAGCGGCTGGACGCCGAACATCGCCCGGTGACCCGCGCCCTGGCTCGCCAGGTGCTGGGAGCCGCCGACGAAACCGACGACCTGTTCGAACAGGACTGACTCCAACTCCGAGGTTGCAGCCTTGGCACCCTCAGGTCAGAACCGCACCATGAACGAAATCGCGGCGATCAGGGACTCGACCACCGGCGAGGAGGTGCCGTCATCGCGCGCGCCGCAGATGAAACTGTCCGAAGCGTTGATGACGTCGCCGGAGCGCTTCTTCAATCGCGAGCTCTCCTGGCTAAAGTTCAACGCACGCGTACTCGAAGAGGCCGCAAATCCGGGTCACCCGCTACTGGAACGACTGCGTTTCCTGTCCATTTCCGCCAACAACCTCGACGAATTCTTCATGACCCGGGTCGCCGGGTTGAAGGGGCAGGTGCGCGAACGGGTGCGGGTCCTGTCGGCTGACGGCCTGACTCCCGCCGAGACGCTGGAAAAGGTCAATGTCGCCGCCGGCGAGCTGATGGACGAGCAGCAGCGGCGCTGGCGCAGGCTGCGCCGGGAGCTGACCACGGCAGGAATCGAGGTGGTCGACGCCGAACGTATCACCAAGACCGAGCGCGAGCGGTTGGAACCGGAGTTTCTCAACCGGCTGTTCGCTGTCCTGACCCCGATGGCGATCGACCCGGCCCACCCCTTCCCGTTTCTGCCCAACCTGGGATTTTCACTGGCGCTGAAACTGCGTCGGCAGAGGGACAATCGCACCCTCTATGCGATGGTGCCGATCCCGACCCAGGTGAAACGGTTCTGGCCGCTGGCCACCGACGGGCGCTCGACACCGGGCAAGCGGCGGTTCGTGACGCTGGAAAGTCTGCTGACGATCTTTATCGATCATCTGTTTCCCGGATGCGAGGTGCTGGAACGCGGCGTTTTCCGTCTGATCCGCGACTCCGACATCGAGATCGAGGAGGAGGCCGAGGATCTGGTGATGGAGTTCGAGGAAGCGCTGAAGCAGCGCCGCCTGGGCTCGGTGGTCCGCATCAAGATCGAAGCCGACATGCCGGCCGATCTGCGCAACTTCATCACCGAGGAACTGAACGCGGCTCCCAAGGACATCGTGCTGGTCGCCGGAATACTGGGCCTGGCCCAGATGTCGGAACTGATTCCGACCGGCCATCCGGACCTGAAATTCCCCGGCTATGAGCCGCGCTATCCGGAACGGGTGCGCGACAATGGCGGCGACATCTTCGCGGCCGTTCGCGAGAAGGACATGCTGATCCACCACCCGTTCGAGAGTTTCGACGTGGTCGTGCAGTTCCTGCGACAGGCCGCGCGGGACCCGAACGTGCTGGCCATCAAACAGACGCTGTACCGGACCTCCAAGGACAGCCCCATCGTCGCGGCCCTGATCGAGGCAGCCGAAAATGGCAAGAACGTCACCGCCCTGGTCGAGATCAAGGCCCGGTTCGACGAAGAGGCCAACCTGCGCTGGGCCCGGGCCATGGAGCGAGCGGGCGTCCACGTCGTCTTCGGCTTCGTCGAGTACAAGACCCACTGCAAATTGAGTGTGGTCGTGCGCCGCGAGGGCGACGGGTTGAAGACCTACTGCCATTTCGGCACCGGAAATTATCATCCAGTGACGGCCAGAATCTACACCGACCTGAGCCTGTTCTCCTGCGACCCGGTGCTGGGGCGCGATGCAACGCGGGTGTTCAACTACATCACCGGCTATGCCCAGCCCGACAAACTTGAAGCCCTGATCGTCTCGCCGCTGAACATGAAGGCCAAGTTGGTCGACATGATCGGCAAGGAAATGGCCGCCGCAGCCAGGGGCAAGCCGGCGGCCATCTGGGCCAAGATGAACTCACTGGTCGATCCCGAGATCATCGATGCCCTGTACCGCGCCAGCCAGTCGGGGGTCCGGATCGAACTGGTAGTCAGGGGCATCTGCTGTCTGCGGCCGGGGGTTGTCGGTCTGTCGGAAAACATCCGGGTCAAGTCGATTGTCGGCCGTTTTCTTGAGCACAGCCGCATCGTTGCCTTCGCCAACGGCCATGAGCTGCCGCACGACAAGGCCAAGGTCTATATTTCATCGGCCGACTGGATGAACCGCAACCTGGACCGGCGGGTCGAGTTAATGACGCCGGTACGCAACGCCACAGTCCACGATCAGGTGCTGGATCAGATCATGGTCGCCAATCTGAAGGACGACACCCAGAGCTGGGTCCTCGACTCGGACGGGCACTACCATCGGGTTCAGGCGGTCGACCCGGAACGGCCCTTCTCGGCCCACAGATATTTCATGACCAATCCCAGCCTGTCAGGCCGCGGGCGCAAGGTAAAGAACCGGCCACGCGAACTGCACTATGACGTCCGGCGCAAATGACGGGTTTCGAGGATCCGGTGCTGGCATCGCGTGATATCGCCGTCATCGACATCGGCTCCAACTCGGTTCGTCTGGTGCTGTATCGTCTGGAAGGCCGGGCCGTCTGGGCCGTGTTCAACGAAAAGGTCCTGGCCGGACTGGGCCGTGATCTGGCCGCGACCGGCCGATTGTCCAAAGACGGTATGACAGCGGCCCTGGCCGCGCTGAAACGCTTTGCCGCGGTCATCGAGGGCGTGCGCCCCGCCCACACATTCGCCGTCGCCACTGCAGCTGTGCGGGAGGCGGTGGACGGCCATGATTTCTGCGATCTGGTGGCCGCGCAAACGGGCCTCGTGGTGCGAATTCTGAGCGGTGCCGAGGAAGCCCGCTATTCAGCCCGGGGCGTGCTCGCCGGAATTCCGGATGCCGAAGGGGTCACGGCAGACATGGGAGGTGCCAGTCTGGAGCTGGCCCGCATTTCCGGAGGCGAGGCCGGGCCCGGTATCACCCTGCCCCTGGGTCCCTTCGCCCTGATCGATCCCGACGGGTTTGATGCCGGACGATTGCGCGAAACCATTGCCGAGCGACTGAAAGCGGCCGGGGACTATCGTTGCCCACACCTCTATGCGGTCGGGGGAGCCTGGCGCAGCATCGCCCAGGTACATATGGACCTGACCGACTACCCCCTGCACATCGTCCATCAGTATGAGATCAGCGCCTCCGCCGCACGCGACACCGCCCGTTTGATCGCCCGCCAGTCGCGCACCTCGCTGGACAAGATGGCCGGCGTGTCGAGAAAGCGGGCGGACACCCTGCCCTACGCCGCCCTGGTGCTGGAGGGCCTGATCGACCGTCTGGGCCTGAAGCGAATCACCATTTCGGCCTGGGGCGTCCGCGAGGGCCTGCTGTTCGAGGCCCTGGACGGTGATGTGGCCGCAGCTGATCCCTTGCTGGCCGGCTGCCAGGCCCTGGGCGCGCGCCAGGGCATCTCGCCTACACTGCCCGGTGCCCTGAACGGCTGGATCCAGCGACTGATGCAAGCCGCACCGGATCAGGGCGATCACGACCGGGACGCCATCCTGACGGCGGCCGCCTGCCACCTGGCCGATCTGGGGGCGCGTCTGCATCCGGATCACCGGACCGAACTGGTATTCGACCAGATCCTGCGAGCTCCAATTCCGGGACAAACTCATGCCGAGCGGGCCTTTCTGGCCTGCGCCCTCAACGCCCGCTACGGCGGTGGGGCGGCCACACCCCAGCCCGTCACAGTGTCGCGGCTTCTCAACGACGATCAACGCCTGCGGGCCCGAACCCTGGGTCTGGCCATCCGGCTGGCCTGTGACCTGTCCGGCCGTTCGCCGCATCTGCTGGCCAATGCCGGAGCCGCGGTCGACAAGGGGGTACTGAAGCTGACCGCCCTCGACGGCTATGCCGATGTGCTGCTGGGCGAGCAAACGCGTCGCCGGGCCAAGGCCCTGGCCGACGCCATGGGACTGAAGCTCGACATGGGCCGCAACACCGAGGCAAGCTGACTCAACCTAGGGGGAAGCGAAATGGCGGTGACCGGAATCGGCGGGCTCTTCTTCCGCTGCAAGGATCCGAAGGCCCAGGCGGAATGGTATCTGACCCACCTCGGCGTTGGCGCGCCCGAGAGCGTCTGGATCTGGAATCAGCAGGCGGGGCCGACGGTGTTCCAGCCCGTCAAAGCCGACAGCGACTATTTCCCCGCCGACAAGGGCTACATGCAGAACCTGCGCGTCGATGACCTGGACGGTCTGATGGCCAGTCTCAAGGCCGCCGGCATCGACGTGATTACCAAGCCCGAATGGGACGCCATGCCCGAGGTTGGCCGCTTCGCCCGCATCCATGACCCGGAAGGCAATGCGATCGAGCTCTGGCAACCGGCAGAACCGCCCGCCTAGCCTTCGATCTCGACGACCTCGACCCGGGCCCCGTTCAGGACCAGCGCCAACTCGCCGCGTTTGAGCTTGAGTGCGTCCTCACCGAACAGCTCACGGCGCCAGCCCTTCAGGGCGTCAACCGGGGCATTGTCGTCGAGGGCGATCTTCTCGAGGTCGGCAACGTTGGCGATCAACTTGGTGGCCACGCCGGCATTGTCCGATTTGGCCTTGAGCAGCACCTTCAGCAGTTCAACCACCGAGGGCGGGGCCGGCTGGTTGTGAGACGGACGGTCCAGCTTGGGCGCATGGGCCTCGGGATCGGCCAGGACCCGTTTCAGCTCGACGATCAGCTCGGCCCCGAGACGCGAGCCGCCGAAGCCTTTGGGCACCGAGCGCAGCCGATTGAAGGCCTCGGCGTCGGTCGGGCCTTGGGCGGCGATCTCGTCGATCGCGTCATCTTTGAGAATCCGCCCGCGCGGCTGGTCGCGTTCCTGGGCTGCCTGTTCGCGCCAGACGGCTACAGCCTTGAAAGCTGCCAGATATTTGGCCGAATATTTCTTGGGTTTCAGTCGCTTCCACGCCTTGTCGGGCGTGGTGTCATAGAGGTCCGGGTCGATCAGCCCGGCCATTTCCGAGGTCACCCAGCCCAGACGCCCGGCCTTTTCCAGCCGATCGTGCAGCTTGGGGTACAGGGTGGCCAGATGGGTGACGTCGCCGATAGCATAGACCAGCTGGGCCTCCGACAGGGGCCGACGCGACCAGTCGGTGAAACGGCTGCCCTTGTCGATCTCCTGTTTCAGCATCTGGCGGACCAGGGCTTCATAGCTCACCTGATCACCGAATCCGGCGGCCATTGCGGCCACCTGGGTGTCGAACATCGGAGCCGGCATGGCCCCCAGTTTGACGAAGATCTCGGTGTCCTGACGCGCGGCGTGGAACACCTTGATGATGTCAGGGTCGCGCAGCAGGTCGAGAAAGGGGGCCAGATCCAGCCCCTCGGCCAGAGGATCGATGATGGCCTCGTCCGTGGCAGAGGCGGCCTGGATCAGGCACAGCTTGGGCCAGTAGGTCGTTTCCCGCATGAACTCGGTATCGACGGCGATGAACGGGGCCTTGGCCAGGCGTGCACAGAATTCAACGAGTGCGTCATTGGTGGTGATTGGCGTCATTGGGATGCTATAGCCCCGCGCGAGCCGGTTGTGGCAAGAGCTACGACAGAATTCCGCCCCCCTGATTCAGGCCGTGACCGATGAGCGACACCCCGGAAGCCCCCCGTAACGGCCTTACCTATGCAGATGCAGGGGTCGATATCGATGCCGGCGAAATGCTGGTCGACGCGATCAAGCCTCTAGCGAAATCGACCCGACGGCCCGGTGCCGAGGCGTCGCTTGGGGGATTCGGAGCCCTGTTCGACCTGAAGGCGGCCGGATTCGTCGATCCGCTGATCGTCGCCACCACCGATGGCGTCGGCACCAAGCTGAAGATCGCCATCGAGACCGGCCGCCATGACGGCGTCGGCATCGACCTGGTGGCCATGTGCGTCAACGACCTGCTGGCCCAGGGGGCCGAGCCCCTGCTCTTCCTCGACTACTATGCCACCGGCAAGCTGGAGATCGACGCCGCGCGCCGGGTTGTGACCGGAATCGCCGAAGGCTGCCGTCAGGCCGGCTGCGCCCTCGTCGGCGGCGAAACGGCCGAAATGCCGGGCATGTATTCGGGCGGCGACTATGACCTGGCCGGCTTCTCGCTGGGCGCGGTCGAGCGGGGTCATGCCCTGCCGTATCTGGACCGCCAGGCCGCAGGCGACGTAATCATTGCCTTAGGGTCATCCGGTCCCCACTCCAACGGCTATTCGCTGATCCGCAAGGTCGTGGAGAAGTCCGGTCTGGCCTGGGGCGACGACGCTCCGTTCGCCAAGGACCGCACCCTGGCCCAGGCCCTGATGGAGCCGACCCGTATCTATGTGAAGCCGGTCCTGCCGCTGATGAAGGCCGGTCTGATCAAGGGCGCGGCCCATATCACCGGCGGCGGCCTGATCGAGAATCCACCCCGCTGTATCGCCGAAGGCCTGCAGGCCGAGTTCGACTGGAACGCCTGGCCCCTGCCCCACGTGTTCCAGTGGTTGGGCGAGGTCGGTGGCATCAGCGATCATGAGCTGCGCCGCACCTTCAACTGCGGCGTCGGCTTCATCCTGATCGTGGCTCCGGAAAACGCTGAAGCGGTGCTGGCGGCCCTGCTCAACGCCGGTGAGACGGCCTTCGCCTGCGGCCAGCTGACCGCAGGCTGAGACCGGCGACAGTTCCTATCGGGCACCGCCGTTAACGGTCTCGGCGTAGAACCGCACCAGATCACCGTGCAGCGCCACCAGGGCCGGATGGCTCAGGTACATCATGTGTCCGCCCTCATAGTAGGTGAACTCGAGGTTCCGCTGCAGCTGGGGCTCGAGCATCATCTGGGCGAGGTCGAACTCCGTGCTGAGGAACGGCGTGGCGCTGTCGTAATAGCCGTTCAGTGACAGTACCTTCAGATACGGGTTACGCCGCATCGCCGTGGCCAGATCGATGGCGGTGTTGGGCGTGGTCTGGGGCCCGCCGACCGGCGGCCGGTGATTCCAGTCCCACTCGAAGCCCGGTCCACGCGCGCTCATCCGGTAATTCATGTCGGTGTGGTAGTTCAGGGTATTGGCGACATAGTCATTAAAGACGCTGACATAGGCCCCGGTGACGGCGCTGCTGGACGGATCCTCCTCGGGTGCATCGCCCGCCGCGTCAGCGTCGATGCCGAGATAGCGCATATCGAGCCGGCCGATGGTCTGGCGCCGGTCGCGCAACAGTTCCTTGCGGAAAGCGCTGAGCCCGATGCGCATATTGGCGTTGTCGATGAAGGCCGGTGAAATCCCGATCAGCTCGCTCATCTGGCGCACGATGTCAGCGCGCTCGGCGGCGGAGATCATCGATCCCTTGGCCAGGGCCGAGGCATAGGGTCCGAGGGCAAAGGCCCGGGCCCGGGCCACCTGGGTCTCGACGTCGGCCGGCGGGTTGGCGATCTTGTGGTGATACCAGGCCGCCGCCGCATAGGTCGGCAGCAGAATGACGTAGTTCTGCGGATAGCCCGGCTGGCGCACACCGTAGTTCATGATCGAAGACAACAGAATCACGCCGTTGAGCGACATGCCGCGGTCCTCGAGCTGGAAGGCGACGGCTCCGGTCCGCAGCGTGCCGTAGGACTCACCGATGATATATTTGGGACTGCTCCAGCGGCTGTTTTTGGTCGTGTAACGCAGGATGGCCCTGGCGAAGGCGTCAGCGTCCTGATCGACGCCCCAGAAGCTCGATCCCGGCGTCGCGCCCAGCGGGCGGGAATAACCGGCCCCGACCATATCGATGAAGACCAGATCAGTCTGGTCCAGCAGGGTCATATCGTTGGGACCGAAGGCGAACGGAGCCGGACGCACCACGGTCGGTTCGTCAGTCTGGACCCGCATGGGTCCGAAAGACCCCATGTGCAGCCACACCGTCGGCGAGCCGGGACCGCCATTGTACAGATAGGTCACCGGCCGACCGGCTGAAGCCTGACCGTCCAGGGTGTAGGCAGTATAGAACAGGCTGGCGGTCGGCATGCCGTCGTCATTGCGAATGGTCAGGGTCCCGGCCGTCGCCTTGTAGCGCAGGGTCCGGCCATGAGCCTGGATCGAATGGCTGGTGGTGACTTCGGTCTCGGCGACCGGAGCCCGGGCCCAGTTTTCCTCGATCTCGCCCGCCGTGGTGTTGCGCAACCGGTCCGCAGCCGAACGGACGGGCGGCGGCCGGTCAGTGTCCTGTGCCAGCACCGGAGCCGGACAGGTGATCAGGGCGCACAGAGCCACAAGCCAGAAAATACGACGCATAAGCGGATCCCCCCCAGGAAACAGATCGTCCGGCCTTCTGAAACGGCCCGGCATCGATCGCCGGCGCGACGTTACAGCCGGGATCGGCAGGACGCCAAGGACATTGTCAAACCACAGGCGGAGGTATGCGCGGACAGCCCGTTGATCTTCCCAACCTCGCACGGCAAGGTCCGCCGCCTGTGAGAATGAGGTTCGTCATGCGTGTTCTGTCCGCCGCCTTCATCGGGCTCAGCCTGGCCGCCGCCTCACCGGCTGTTGCCCAGACCCCGGTCGCTGCTGAACAACCGAAACTGCATGCCGTCGCCGCCGCGGTCGAGACCGGTCGGATGCGGGCCGACATCGAGTCCATGGTGGGTTTCGGAACCCGCCACACCCTGTCCGAGACCCGCTCGGGCACACGCGGTATCGGAGCTGCTCGCCGATGGGTAGCGCGGGAGTTCCAGGCCATCAGCCGTGACTGCGGCGGCTGCCTGACCATCGTCACCCCGTCGGATACCATCACCGGCCCGCGCGTCCCCGTGCCGACCGAGGTGGTGGACGTTCTCGCCATCCAGCGCGGCACCGGTGATCCCAATCGGGTCATCATCATTTCCGGCCACCTCGATTCCCGCGTCACCGATGTCATGAACAGCACCGCCGACGCCCCCGGAGCCAATGACGACGCCTCGGGCGTGGCCACGGTGCTGGAGGCCGCACGGGTGCTGTCGAGGTACCGGTTTGACGCTACCCTGGTCTTCGCAGCGCTGTCCGGCGAGGAACAGGGACTGCTGGGCGGCAAGATCCTGGCCGACTACGCCACAGCCCAAGGCTGGCAGGTCGAGGCCAATCTCAACAACGACATCGTCGGTAATTCCCAGGGTCAGAGCGGCGTACGCGACACGACGCGGGTGCGGGTCTTCTCGGAAGGGACCAAGACGGTCGAAACCGCCGCCCAGGCCGAACGCCGTCGCTACAACGGCGGCGAGCTGGATTCCTCGTCACGCAATCTGGCCCGGTTCGTCGACGGCATCGCCGACCGCTACCTGACCAATTTCGACGTCGAGATGATCTATCGCACCGACCGCTACGGCCGCGGGGGCGACCAGGTCGAGATGCTGCGGGCGGGCTTCCCGGCCATACGGATATCGGAGGGAGCCGAGAACTACGACCGGCAACACCAGGACCTGCGCACTGAAAACGGCGTCGTCTATGGCGATACGATCAACGGGATCGACTTCGATTATCTCGGACAGGTGGCGCGTCTGAACATCGCCACCATGGCCGCCCTGGCGTCGGCCCCGACGGTGCCGACCGGCGTGACCATCGAGGGGGCGGTCAAGCCGGACACCACGATCCGCTGGACCGCTGCGCCGGGCGCAGCCGGCTATCGTGTCTGGTGGCGCGCGACCACCGCCCCGCAATGGACCTGGAGCCGCTGGGCTGGAAATGCCACTGAACTGGTTCTGCCCGGGGTGCCGATCGACGACTATTTCTTCGGGGTCTCGTCCGTGTCGGCGGACGGCTTCGAAAGCCCGGTGGTGTTCCCGGGACCGGCCGGAGCCTTCGTCTCGGTCGGTGATCCCGCACCGCAGCCGGGGCGCTGATGCCGATCCAGATGCCGGGTCGGCGTCGCGTTGCCGTGCTGATCTCCGGTGCCGGTTCGAACATGGCCGCCCTGATCGCCGCGGGCCAGGCCGCCGACGCCCCGTTTGAGGTCGTGCTGGTGATCTCCAACAATCCCGACGCCGGGGGCCTGGCGATCGCCGAAGCCGCCGGCATACCCGCCCTGACCATCGATCACCGTCCCTATGGCAAGGACCGGGCGGCCCATGAACAGGCGATCGCCGCCATGCTGGACGAATACGGCGTCGAGGTCGTCGCCATGGCGGGTTACATGCGGCTGCTGACGCCTTGGCTCGTCAGCCGCTGGGCCGGGCGGATGCTCAATATCCACCCCAGCCTGCTACCCCTCTATCCGGGACTGGACCCCCATGCTCGGGCCATCGCCGCCGGGGATAGCGAGGCCGGCTGTACTGTCCATCTCGTCACCGAGGGCGTGGATGAGGGGCCGATCCTGGGTCAGGCCCGGGTGCCGGTGCAGGGTGACGACACGCCCGAGACCCTGGCCGACCGGGTCCGGCTCGCAGAGCATGCGCTGTATCCGGCAGTTCTGTCGGAATTCTGTGCCGTGCGAACGGACCGCCCCGACTAGGACACGGCGCGGACCCGGGCTTCAGCGACGCCGACACCCACGGCCAGCAGGGCCACGACGACCGCCGCGAACCCGAGCGCCAGGACATCGAAGCGCAGGAACATCACCGCACCGACGGCCCCTCCCGCGGACAGCCCGACCCACAGCATCAGGAACGGCAACCAGTCCCACCGCGCCCCGCCATGCAGGGCCGTAGCGATCCTCTGACCCATACGTACGAGAGTGCCGGTCATATAGGTCAGACCGACGCCGACATCGCCGTTGCGCTGGAACACCGCATTCTCGACCCCCATGGCCATGACGACAGCGACCATACCGGCCTGACGCCAGCCGAGCAGGCAAAGGACCGCCCCGATCCCGAGCAGGACGGCCTCAACCGTCAGCACGACCCAGCGCCGGCCTTCGCCGGCCCGCCGGGCCACCGTCGCGCCCAGCACAACCCCGACCACGAACAGCAGGATCAGCGCCAGCGCCGTCAGCGCCTGACCCCATTGCCCCGTCGCCAGCCCAACGCCGAACCGGGTCGAGTTGCCGCTCATGAAGGAGACGAAGAAGCCACCCAGGGTCAGATAGCCGACAGCGTCGACATAGCCGGCCATGCCGGACAGGGTGGCGGCCAGCAAAACCCCGCGATGACCGTAATCCTTCACGCCCGTCCCCTCTTCATGCCCCAACCTGACACGAAAACGGCCGGATCGTTACCGATCCGGCCGTCAATCGTTCGATCTGGAGACGATCGCCTAGCCGACGATCTGATCAGCCGTGAAGAACTGGGCGATTTCGATGCCCGCATTCTCCAGCGAGTCCGAACCGTGGACCGAGTTCTCGCCGATCGACAGGGCGAACAGCTTGCGGATGGTGCCGTCAGCGGCGTCCTTCGGGTTGGTCGCGCCCATGACGTCGCGATAGGCGGCGACGGCGTTGGGGCCTTCCAGCACCTGAACCACGACCGGTTCGGCGATCATCTGACCGACCAGCTCGCCGTAGAACGGGCGTTCGGCGTGAACTTCGTAGAATTTTTTCGCCTGGGCCTCGGTCAGCTTGATGCGGCGCTGGGCCACGATCCGCAGGCCGGCACCCTCGATGACGGCGTTGATCGCGCCGGTCAGGTTGCGGCGCGTGGCGTCGGGCTTGATAATGGAGAAGGTGCGTTCGGTCATGGAAAAGGACTTCTTCTGTGGGAGTTTGAAGGTGGCGGGCTTATAGCGGCGCCCTTCCCGGTTTCCAACTGCTGTCCGAATCGTCTCTCCTGCCATGCTTCAGATCACTGACCTGACCTTCAACGCCTGGGGACGCAAGTTCCTGGAAAACGCCTCCGTGAGCCTGCCCCCGGGAGCCAAGGTCGGCCTTGTGGGCCGCAACGGCGTGGGCAAGACCACTCTGTTCAAGCTGATCCTGGGCGAATTGGCCGCGGGCGGCGACGAGATCAGCCTGCCGAAGACCGCGCGCATCGGCTCGGTCGATCAGGAACACCCGGCCACGCCGTTCAGCGTTCTGGACACGATCCTGGAAGCTGACGTCGAACGCCACACATTGATGGGCCGGCTGGAGACAGCCCCGCCGGAAGAGCTTGGCGAGATCTGGGCCCGACTTATCGATATCGACGCCGACTCGGCCCCGTCGCGGGCCTCTGAAATTCTGGCCGGTCTGGGCTTCAGCCAGGACGACCAGCAACGGCCGATGTCTGAATTCTCGGGCGGCTGGCGCATGCGTGTGGCCCTGGCGGCAGCCCTGTTCGCCGAACCGGACATGCTGCTGCTCGACGAGCCGACCAACTACCTCGATCTGGAAGGGGCCCTGTGGCTGGAGTCGCGACTGGTCAAATATCCGCACACGGCCCTGATCATCAGCCACGACCGTGAGCTGCTGAACAATTGCTGCACCCACATCCTGCATCTCGCGAACAAGACGATGGAGCTCTACACGGGCAACTACGACACGTTCGAGAAGACGCGCGGTGAGAAGGCCCGCCTGCAACTGTCAGCCAAGGCCAAACAGGATGCCGAGCGCGCCCACCTGCAGGCCTTCGTCGACCGCTTCAAGGCCAAGGCCTCCAAAGCCGCCCAGGCCCAGTCGCGCATGAAGCGCCTGTCCAAGATGGAACCGGTCGCGACCACGATCGAAGAGCGCGTCGCCCCCTTCACCCTGCCGTCGCCGCCGCGTCCGCTGGCCCCGCCGCTGATCCGGCTGGAACGCGCCAATGTCGGCTATGAGCCCGGCAAGCCGATCCTGCGCAATCTCAACCTGCGCATGGACCTCGACGACCGGATCGGCCTGCTCGGCGTCAACGGTGCCGGCAAGTCGACCTTCGCCAAGATGATCGCCGGGGCGCTGAAGGTGTCCGAAGGCGAACTGCACCGCGACCGCAAGATGCGGGTTGGCTGGTTCCACCAGCACCAGATCGAGGCCATGGACCCGACCGACACGCCGCTGGAGATCATCCGCCGCGCCATGCCGGACTCGACCGAAAGCAGCCGCCGCTCGAAACTGGCCCAGTTCGGGCTCGGCTATGAGAAGCAGGAAACCACCGTTGAAAGCCTGTCCGGCGGAGAGCGCGCGCGCCTGCTGCTGAACATGGTGGCGATGGATGCGCCACACGTCCTGATCCTCGATGAGCCGACCAACCACCTCGACATCGACAGCCGCCGCGCCCTGCTGGACGCGCTCAACCGCTACAATGGCGCGGTAATCCTGATCACCCACGACCGCTCGCTGATGGAGCTGGTTGCCGACCGGTTGTGGCTGGCTGCGGACGGGACCGTCAAACCCTATGACGGCGACATGGACGACTATGCCAAATTCGTCCTCGACCGTGCCAAACAGGCCTCCGTGCGCCCAACCCAGGTCAAAGACGAGACGGCCGCATCGACCGGCGGTGGCGGGAACAAAAACAAGAAAAACAACAAGAAGTCCGGCCCCTCGCCCTCGACCCTCCGTCACGGAGTGAAAAAGGCCGAAGAACGGATGACCCAGCTGACAGCCGAGATCGCCCGTATTGATGACGACCTGGCCAATGCCGCCTTCAGCAACCCCAAGGCCCTGGAGGGCCTGACCCGGGCCCGGGGCAAGACCCAGGCGGATCTGGACGTGGCCGAACTGGCCTGGGTCGCCGCTGAGGAAGCCTTGGCCGCAGTGACGTAAAGCCGCCCCTCGTGAGAGCGGTCGAAATCGTCGAGATCATCTCCTGCCGGGAGCACCGGCAGGTCGACTGATCAACCGCAATCGACCTTTTCAATGATCCCCGTCGCCTGATCGAAACGAACGTTCAGGCGGTCGGGATTGTAGTCCATCGTCGTTACACAGGTGGTGCAGACCACGCGGACATTGGCGTCACGCGGGAAGGTCACCGCCCCGACGTGGCGACCGATCAGAGACTGTGACGCTGCGGCGTCACAGCGTTGCGGTCCAGGACCATCACCGGGCAGCACGGGCGCACACCCGGACACCAGAATGACTGTGCTTACGCCCAGACAGACGGCCGCAGTTTTCATCAGACTACCGTTCCCGATTCTAGCCACAGCGCACCTGCTCAATCAAATCTGTTTGATGATTATAGAATATATTCAAACGGTAAGGTGAATAATCCTGCGTGATCGGACAGGTCGTGCAGGCCACGCGCCGGTTGACCACATCCACCGGAACCGGAATTTCGGTCCGGGGCTTGCCGACCAACCACTGAAACTCGCCGGCACGGCACAGGTCAGTGCGGTCCGGCATGTGTGACCCGACGGGCTGGCTGCGCTGCGCGGCCTCGACGACCCGAGCAGCCCGCGGATTGGGTGCCGGCGTGGAACAACCGGTTAGGACGACCAGTGCGATCAGGCTGCCTTTTCCCAGCGCCCCTCGGGCGACTGTTTCCAGTAGGCCAGGTCGGCCCCCTGGGCCTTCAACGTCTTCCAACGCTCGCGTGCGGTGGCCAGAGCCTGATCGTCCCGTCCGTCGAAGATGATGAAGCATCGTTCCAGTCCATCCGTGACACTGATTTCAGCGCCGTCGACTATGAACAGCGCCTGAGCGGCATTCTGGTTCTCGTCTGATTCGCCGAGCAGGATCGGCTGGCGTTCGGCATTTGGCTCCGAAGCACGGCCGTGTGCCAGGAAACTGTCATCCCGCCAGGTCCAGAGATGCTCGTCGAGGGCATCCAGCCGCGCCGGATCCGACACGCGAACCATGGCCTTCCAGCCACGTTCGCGTGTCTTTTCCAGCAGACCGGGCAGCACCTGATCCAGCGTCGAGCGTTCGAGATGGTAAAACCAGGTCTCACAGCCCATCAGTCGGTCATCCCGCTTCGTAGGTGTCCGCCACCATCCGGTCCAGCGCCCGGACGCCGAACCCGACGGCCCCGTCCGGCACCGTGGCCCGGGTCGATTTGTTGACCCACGCGGTAGCAGCAATGTCGAGGTGGGCCCACGGGGTCTCGTTGACGAAGCGTTGCAGGAACAGGGCGGCGGTGATCGAGGCCCCGGCGCGACCGTTACCCATGTTCTTCACATCGGCGATGGGGCTATCGATGTGCTTTTCGTACTGGGGCGGCAGCGGCAGTCGCCAGAAATTCTCGCCGACCTTGGTGCCGGCAGCGAGGATCGGATTGGCAACCTCGTCCGAGTTCGAGAACACCCCGGCATAGTCCATACCCAAGGACACGATGATCGCCCCCGTAAGGGTCGCCAGATCGATCATGAATTTCGGTTTGAAACGCTCCTGAGTGTACCAGAGGCAATCGGCCAGGACGAGACGCCCTTCGGCATCGGTATTGATGACCTCGACCGACTGACCCGACATTGAGATGACCACGTCGCCGGGACGCTGGGCGTCGCCGTCAGGCATGTTCTCGACCAAGCCGATGACGCCGACGGCGTTCACCTTGGCCTTGCGCCCCGCCAAAGCGTGCATCAAGCCGGACACTGCGGCCGCGCCGCCCATGTCCCACTTCATGTCTTCCATGCCTTCGGGCTGTTTGAGCGAGATGCCACCGGTGTCGAAGGTCACGCCCTTGCCGACGAAGGCGATCGGCTGGTCGCCCTTCTTGCCGCCATTCCATTTCATGATCGCCACCTGGCTGTCACGACGGCTACCCTGGCCGACGGCCAGCAGGGTTCGCATGCCCAGCTTCTTGAGCTGGGCCTCACCGAGGATTTCGACCTCGAGGCCGAGACTTTCGAGCGCCTTGACCCGTCGAGCGAATTCGACCGGGTAAAGAACATTGGCCGGCTCGGCGACCAGATCGCGGGCGAACAGCACGCCATCGGCCACGGCCGACATCGGTGCGAAGGCCGCCTGTGCCGCTTTCACATCGGTCGTGATGATGCGAATCATTTCGAGCGAGGGAATTTTTTCCGGCTTTTGTTTGGTCCGGTACTTGTCGAATCGGTAGGCCGCCAGACGAACGGCGAAGCCTGCCCGTGCGGCCTGTTCCGGTGAAAGAGCCGTAGCGTCGAAGGTCAGGGCCGCAGAACCCGACAGTTTGACGGCGTGATAGGCAGTGCCGGCAGCGGTCTCGACAGCGGCATCATCAACCTTGTCCGCCTCACCCAAACCACTCAGCACGATCGAGCCGGCGTCGACACCCACAGGCGAGGCAACGGTCAGGGTGCTGTCAGAGCGTCCGGTGAAACGACTGGCAGCCATGGCCTTCACCAGGCTTCCGGAAGCAGCCTTGTCGTGGCCGGCCCCCGTGCCGGCCAGCTTGCGGCCCTCATGGACAAGAACCACAAGAATTTCCGCGGCACCCGCCGCTGAGACAAACTCGACCTTCATAAATCTACTCCAGCCGGAGCTTCGCACCCCGGTCTTGGTTACAATTAACTGGAGGGCACGCGCCCGGTTGTCCATGACGCAGGACGGCGTGTATTAGAGTCCCTCTCTCGCTCGCCTGCAACCGGGCGATTTTTTTCGGCCATGACCCTGATCCAACGATACCTTTTCCGCCAGATCGCGCTGCCTGTCCTGGCAGCGTGCGCCGCGCTGATCGGAATCGGCATCCTGAGCCAGAGCCTCGACCAGCTCGAGGTGATTGTGGAGCGCGGACAGAGCGTCTGGGTCATGGTCAAGCTGACCCTGCTGGCCGTGCCGCAGTTGTTGGCCGTAATTCTGCCCATCGGTCTGTTTGTCGGAGCCTTGATCGCCCTGACCCGACTGCAACGCGAACAGGAACTAACCGCTGCCTTTGCCAGCGGCATGACGCGTTGGGCGGTCATTCGTCCCGCCGTAATGCTGGCCATAATCGTCGCCCTGCTGACCCTGGTGACCACCCTGTTCCTGCAGCCGGCAGCCCAGCGACAGGCCCGGGCCGAGGCCTTCGCCATCCGTACCGACCTGGCCGCCCTGCTGGTCGAGGAAGGGCGGTTCGTCCAGGGGCCGAACGGCCTCACCGTCTATGTCCAGCAGATCGAACAGAATGGCCTGCTCAAAAACCTGTTCGTCTATCTGGACAACGGCAAGACCATCACTACTTGGGACGCCGCCGAAGCGCGCTTCGGCCAGATCGACGGTCAACCTGTCCTGACCATGAAGGACGGGTCATGGCAGCGCTATTCCTCCAACGGGGTGCTGGAGTATCTGTCGTGGGATAACAATGTCTTTGAGCTGACACCCTTTACCGACACCGATCAGAAGATCCGTTACAAGCCATCCGACCTCTGGCTGAACCAGTTGCTGATGCCGTCACCGGCGGTACTTGCCCGGGTCGCACCTCGCGATGAACTCCTGGCCGAAGCTCATTCGCGCCTCTCCTCGCCGCTGTACGCCCTGACCGCCATGGCCATGGCCTTGGCAGCGATCGTCGGGGGAGCATTCAGCCGTACCGGATACGGGGTGCGAATCGCCAAGGCCTCCGCCGCCTTCCTGATCGTGCGCGTCCTCGGCTACACCATCGTCGCCGCCAGCACCTGGAACGTCTGGTTAAACGTCTTCCAGTACCTGCTGCCGCTCGCTGCCACCGCCATTGCCCTGCGGCTGGTATTCATGGCGCTGAAGCCCCGCCGGCGTCGAATCTGGCCGACCTATGCACGCATAAGGGCGCGGTTCGCATGACTGTTCAGGCCCCGAAATCCATCACTCTTCCGGTTTCACGCCTGCGACTGGGCGGAATCGAACGCTATGTACTGAGCCAGCAGGTCCGGTCCCTGGGCATCGCCCTGGCGGTGATCTCCTCACTGGTCATGCTGATCGATTTTGTCGAAATTTCCCGGGGCGTCGGCTCGGACGTCGATCTATCAGCCATTCGTATCGTCGGCATGATGCTGCTCAAATCGCCGGCGGTGATCATCCAGCTATTGCCCTTCGTTTTCCTGTTCGGGACTCTGGCCGCCTATGTCGGGCTAAACCGGCGCAGTGAACTGGTGGCCATGAGGGCTGCCGGGGTCTCGGCCTGGCGCTTCGTGCTGCCGGCGGCGGGAGCCGCCTTCGTCCTGGGCGTGCTGACCGTCACAGCGCTGGGCCCCGCCGCCGCCTCGGCCGATGGTTTGTTCCAGCGCGAACGCACACGCCTGTCCGGATCGGCGAACGGGGTCGATGCCGACGGCGTCATCTGGTTGCGAGAAGGTGAGGACCAACGTCAGATCGTCATCCGTGCCGCCCATCAGGATCGAGCCAACGCCCGACTGCTGGGGGTGACCTTCTTCATCTACACCACGGCCCCTGACGGCCATCGCGCCTTTACCGAGCGACTCGACGCCGCCTCGGCCAGTCTCAGCGCCGGACGCTGGCACCTGATCGATGCGGTCGGGGCCCAGACCGGCCAGCGCGCCGTCCGCTATGCCACGCTCGACCTGCCATCCAGCCTCGCCGACGAGGAGGCGTTCGAGCGATTCGCGCGGCCGCAGTCGACCCCGTTCTGGTCGCTGCCCGGACAGATTCGCCGAATCGAGAACGCGGGCTTCTCCTCGACGGCCTACCGGCTGCGTCTGCAACAACTTCTGGCGACACCGCTGATGTTCGCCGCCATGTCGATTCTGGCTGCCGCCTTCTCCCTCCGGTTGATGCGGTTGGGTGACCTGGCCAAGATGAGCGCGGCTGCAGTGGTGCTGGGATTCGGCTTTTTCTTCTTCAACCAGTCCGCTGCGGCCTTCGGTTCGGCCGAGGTGATCCCGCCGTTCGTCGCCGCCTGGCTACCCCCGACATTGACGGCGCTCGCCGCTCTCACCTTGCTGTTCTATACCGAAGACGGCTAAGCGGACCTTCACCCGTTTCCCAGAGTAGATATCGAATGCAGCGTGACCGCAGCGTCCTGAGCAAGGGAGCCTTGCGTCTCCGGCTTCTGGCCAGCGTGGCGACGATCGCCTGTAGCTCTCTGGCCATAGCAGATGTCGCCCTGGCCCAGGCTTCGTCCGCCCCGCCTTCCACCACCCCGGGTCCTGACGGTCTGTCGCCGGACGGTGCCTATTTCGACGCTGACATTCTCAGCCGCGAAGGTGATGTGATTACCGCCAGCAGCTATCAGGGCGGCCGCGTGCTGGCCCGGTTCCGCCAGCATACGCTGCGTGCCGGAACCGTGACCTACGACCTGGCCCAGGGCTTGGCCTCAGCCTCGGATCATGCCGAGCTGGTCGACCCCTCCGGCAATGTCGTTTACGCCAACCTGCTGGAACTGAACTCCGGTCTGCAGGCCGGGGTTGCGGTCGACTTCGCCACTCGCCTTACCAATGGTGCCAGCCTGATGGCCGCTACGGCTGTGCGACGGAGCGAGACCGTCAACGAGCTTAACTACGCCATCTTCACCCCCTGCCCCCTGTGCGACGCGGAGGGAAACCGGAAGACTCCGAGCATCTCTATCCAGGCTGAAAAGGTGATCCAGGATGAAGGTCTGCGAGCCATCCTTTATCGTAATGCGATCTTCAGGGTCGGCGGCGTTCCGGTTTTCTACCTGCCCTATTTTGCGCACCCTGATCCGACGGTTGAGCGGGCATCCGGTTTCCTCGTTCCCCTGATCAACTATGCCGATGGTCGTGGCCTCAGCTATGAACAGCCCTATCTGGTGGTGGTTTCCCCATCCGAGGACTGGCTAATCAGCCCGCAGATCAATTCCCGCGTGGCCCCGCTGCTTAATCTCCAATGGCGCAGACGGTTCTCGGACGGCACAGTCATCGCTCGTGGCGGCTATACCTATGCCAAGAATTTCGGTGATTTCGACGCCAACAATGATGGCATCAACGACACACTCACACCTCTGGCGGAAGAACACCGGAGCTATCTGCTGGCTCACGGTCGATTCGATCCCGACGGCCCATGGCGCTGGGGATTCACCGCCGAAAGGACCTCGGACAAAACCCTGTTCGATCGCTATGATATCCTCTCTCCCTATCAGGACAACGGCCTCTACTATGGTGACCAGCGCCGTCTGATCAGCCAGCTGTATGCCGAGCGCCAGACTGATCGATCATATCTGTCTGTCGCCGCCTTCACGCTTCAGAGCCTGAGAGTCAGTGTTCCGAACCAGAATGCTCCAGGCCTGAACATCTTCGAAAATGACAATCAACTGCCGATCGTCGCGCCCCTGATCGACGCCCGTTGGGAACCGTCAGGGCCGATTCTCGGCGGACGGCTGCGTCTGCACGGCTCGGCCGTGTCACTCGTCCGCGACGCCTATGTGGGCGGGCCGGTCCTAAGACCGGAAATGATTCCGCCGGGACCGTTCACCAACCTGCCCGGCGTCGACAGTCGCCGCATCAGCGGTCAGGTCGAATGGCGTCGGGTACTCACGAGCCTCGCCGGCGTCCGGTGGGAACCGTTCGTCGACCTGAGAGCGGATGCCTATTGGATCAATGATCTACCCCCGATGATGGGAGTCGACAGCGATGCAATCACTCGCAATCGCGCGACGGCAGGCGTTGATGTTAGCTATCCCCTGATCCGTCGCTTGGGGGAAAACACCGATCTGATTCTGGAGCCCCTCGCCCAGCTGTCCCTGTCGACCGACGCAGACCTCGACCCACGCATTCCGAATGAGGACAGCCAGACCCTCGAGCTGGCCGAAAGCTCATTGTTTCGAATCGACCGGTTCCCGGGGCAGGATCTGTATGAGGGCGGCTTGCGGCTCACCGCGGGGGGACGGGCCACATTGCACTGGGGCGAAAGCCGGCAGGCGAGCCTGTTCGTCGGTCGCAGCCTCCGCGCCAATGAGGAACCGGCCTTCCTCACGCCCATCCCGGACGCGCCTGCGGCCCTCTATGACCCAACCGGCCTGGCCGCAAAAACGTCAGACTGGGTCGTCCAGGGCAGTTTCTCACCTTCGGACCGCGTTCGGGGCTGGGGTCATGCAACCGTTGACAGTTCAGGTGACGTTCGCCGGGCTGAGGCATCGTTCGAAGGGCGCTGGAGCGGTCGTAACGCGGCCACGATCAGCTATATCGTCGACCGGTCCAATCCCCTGAACGGACCGAACAACCGCAACTATGAATTCATTCAACTGACCGGGCAGCAGTTCATTCGCGGAAACTGGGGAGTGACCGTGTCCGGTATCGCCGATCTGGAGGCTGGCGTGATCACCCGGTCTGAAGTCGGTTTGCTGTTTGACGACGATTGTTTCCGCTTCGAACTGGGCTTTCGCCGTGACAATACGCGGGTGCGGCCGAGCGGTCCGTCCGAAGGTCTGTATATTCGCCTAAACCTCGCCACTTTCGGAGGTTCAGGTTATGGACAGAGCGACAGGCGTTGGTAACGACGCAAACGGGGCGTGCCGACCGTTGGATATTCCCCGGATCGACGCGGCGGCGCTGCAAGGAATCAGGACTGAAGATGGGTTTTAAGCGTTATACGACGGGCGTCGCGATTGCCGCGCTCCTGGCCGGTTCGGCCTATGCCCAAACCCCTGCCGGCCAATCCCCGCTGGCCGCCGGATCCCTGAATCCTGCCAATGAGGAAACGCCGGCGCGCGTTGCGGCTCCTCCCGAGTTCCGGATGGCCGACGGCATCGTCGCGACCGTCAATGACAGCATCATCACCGGCTATGACCTGCGTCAGCGCATGCTTTTGCTCATCGCCACGACCCAGGTTCGCCCGACCGAAGAAAATATTCCGGCGATACAGCAGGAATCCCTGAACTCCCTGATCGAGGAGCGTCTGCAGGCGCAGGAAATTGCGACCTACAAGACCCTGAAAATCTCGGATGAAGAGGTCGACGCCGAAATCGCCTCCATGGCCGAGGAAGTCGGGACGACGGCCGCGAACTATCTGGATTTCCTTGCCCAGGGGGGAATCCGGCCCCAGACACTACGGGAAGCCACGCGCGTTTCATTGGGCTGGCGGGCTCTGGTCGGCGGTCGCTTCGCGAGCCGCGCCCGCGTCAGCCGCGGGCAGGTTGACCAGGCCATGCGGCAGATCGCAGAATCGGCGTCCAAGCCCCAGTATCTGATCGGCGAAGTCTATATCGAGGCCGCCCGGGTCGGTGGCCAGCAGGCCGCGCTCAATGGAGCCGCCCAGCTGGTCCAGCAACTGGTGCAGGGAGCTCCCTTCCAGGCCGTCGCCCAGCAGTTCTCGGCCTCGCCGTCGGCGGTACGCGGCGGCGACGCTGGATGGATCGTTCAGGGAACAGTTCAACCCGCCCTGCAGGCCGCGCTCGATCAGCTTGAAGTTGGTCAACTTTCGCGGCCAATTCCGGTGGATGGGGGAGTGTACATCATCTACATGCGGGACAAGCGGGACGGGGCGGCGAGCAATCTGGTGCAGCTGAAGCAGGTCATGGTTCAGGTGCCCGAGGGGGCGGCCGACAGCGTGGTGGCGGCGGCGACGGCGCGGCTGGAGGCCCTGCGGCCGCAGCTGAGCTGCGACACCATCCTGCAACGCGCCACCTCGGAAGAGGGGCTGCTGGGCTCGGATCTGGGCGAGAGCGACGTGGCCAATCTGGCCCCGCAGTTCCAGCAGATCGCCCGCTCGGGGGCCATCGGTTCGGTCAGCTCGCCGGTCCGCACGCCGCTGGGCGTGCATCTGGTCGCCGTCTGCGGCCGTCGCGTCGGCGGAGCCGAGGCCCCGTCCTTCCGGGCGGTCGAGGCGCGGCTGCACAGCCAGAATCTGGTGATGCTGGGCCGCCGCTATCTGCGCGACCTGCGCGCTGACGCCCTGATCGAGATGAAATAATGACCGGGCCCCTGTCGCCGCTGGCCCTGTCCATGGGCGAGCCGGCCGGCGTGGGGCCCGAGATCATCGCCACGGCCTGGACGGCGCTGAAGGCCGAAGGGCCGGTGTTCGCCGTCATCGGCGACGCTGCCCTGTTGCGGGCCCAGAACATACCGGTGGTCGAGATCACCGCCCTGTCCGACGCGCCGGGCGTGTTCGCCCGCGCCGTGCCGGTGCTGCACCATCCCCTGCCCGCCCCGGTGCGTCCGGGTCACCCCGAACCGGCCAATGCCGGGGCCGTCGCCGACTGGATCGAACAGGCGGTCAATCTGGCCATGTCGGGTGAAGCCTCGGGCGTGGTCACCGCCCCGATCGCCAAGGCACCGCTGTATGCCGCCGGCTTCCGCTTTCCCGGCCATACGGAATTCATCGCCGAACTGACCGCCGACCAGCCGTTCAGCGGCACGCGCGGCCCGGTGATGATGCTGACGGCACGCGACCTGCGCGCCTGTCTGGTCACCATCCATGCGCCGCTGGCCGAGGTGCCGGAACTGGTCACGGCCGAGCGGGTCTGTCGCACCGCCCGGGTCGTGCATGAGGCGATGCAGCGCGATTTCGGCATCAAACGCCCGCGACTGGCGCTGGCGGCGCTGAACCCCCACGCCGGCGAGGGCGGGGCCATCGGCCTGGAGGAGATCGAGGTGCTGGCCCCGGCGGTGAAGACCCTGCGGGCCGAGGGCCTGACCATCAGCGACCCGACGCCCGCCGACACCCTGTTCCACGACTCCGCCCGCGCCACCTATGACGCGGTGCTGTGCCTGTATCACGACCAGGCGCTGATCCCGGTCAAGACGCTGGACTTCTGGGGCGGGGTCAACACCACCCTCGGCCTGCCCATCATCCGCACCTCACCCGACCACGGCACGGGGTTCGACATCGCCGGACAGGGCGTGGCGCGCGCCGACAGCCTGATTGCCGCGATCCGGCTGGCGGGGGTGATGGCGGGGGCACGGGCGGGATAGCCCTTGATGCCATGACTTCCTTCTCCCCTTGGGGGAGAAGGTGGCTCGCGGAGCGAGACGGTTGAGGGGGATGGCAACTGCGGACCCGCTGACAGCCGGTTCCACCTCGGCAGCCCCCTCATCCGAGCGGCTCCGCCGCCCACCTTGTGTGTTGATCGTCTGATA
>NZ_CAXBDH010000004.1:0-187736 GCF_963974615.1 uncultured Brevundimonas sp. | reverse complement strand
GTCCGGCTGGTCGAGTCCGACGATATCGGTATTGTCGGCGTGGGCGAGGCGACGGTTCCGCCGATCCGCGATTTCAACACCATGATCGACCTCGACGAGGCCGAGTTCATGCGGGAAACCCGGGCGACCCTCAAGCTGGCGATCGAGTTCGTCGATTGGGGCCAAAAGGGGCAGCGCTACTTTCATCCGTTCGGCACCTTCGGCCCGGGACCGACGTTGTCGGAATTCCATCAGGCCTGGCTGGCGCTCCGTGCCCGCGGCGAGGTGACGGATCTCGAATCCTGTTCGATCGCGGCCCAGGCGGCCCGACGCGGTCGGGCCGGACTGCGGGCGTCGGATCCACGGTCCCCGCTGAGCGGTCTGTTCACGGCCTATCATTTCGATGCCGGCCTATACGCCGGGTATTTGCGTCGGGTTTGCGAGGCCCGCGGCGTCGAGCGGCTCGAGGGCAAGGTGGTGGACGTCGTTCAACGTGAGGACGATGGCTTTGTTTCGGGGGTGAGGCTGGACGACGGCCGCCTGCTTGAAGCCGACTTGTTCATCGATTGCACCGGCTTCAGGGCTCTGCTGATCGAGGGCGCACTCAAGGCGGGTTTTGAGGACTGGAGCCATTGGCTGCCGATGAACAGGGCGCTCGCCGTCCCCTGCGCCCGGTCCGGCCCGAGCCTGCCCTACACCCGGGCAACGGCCCGGGAAGCGGGCTGGCAATGGCGCATCGGCCTGCAGCACCGGACGGGCAACGGCTATGTCTATTGCTCGGACCATTTGTCCGATGACGCCGCGCACCAGACACTGATGGCCAATCTGGACGGAGCCCCCCTGGCCGACCCGCGTCCGTTGCGCTTTACCACCGGCCGGCGAAAGGTCTTCTGGGACCGGAACGTGGTCGCCCTGGGTCTGTCCAGTGGCTTCATCGAACCGCTGGAGTCGACCAGCATCCATCTGATCCAGGCGGGCATTACCCGGCTGCTTCAGCATTTCCCCGACCGGCGCTTCAGCCCGGTCAACATCGCCGCCTACAATCGCCGACTGGGGCGCGAACTGGAGCTGATCCGCGACTTTGTCATCCTTCATTATCACGCCACCCAGAGGGACGACTCGCCGTTCTGGCGGGCAGCTGCGGCCATGTCAGTGCCCGATAGTCTGACCGAGCGCGTCGAGGCGTTCCGGGATCGGGGGCTGCTGTTTCAGGTCGGGGCCGACGAATATTTCAGCCAGGGGTCCTGGCTGGCTGTGATGATCGGCCAGAACATCGTACCGGAGGGGTTCAACCCCCTTTACGCCCTGCAGAACCTTGACCGCACGGCGGCCGGCCTCGCGAGCCTGCGGCAACAGTGGGAGCGGACGGCAGAGGAAATGATGCCTCATGATGATTTCCTGCGCGCCCAGCGAATGTGGGCGACAGACGCAAACTGAGCGAGCCCGTGGTGCCGCTGGCAGGCTAATGCGACTTGTCTCCGCCGAAATGGAAAGCGACCGTCAGATTGCCGCGCTGTGCCGTTTCGGGGCCGGGCTGGAGCGGTTGTCGAAACAGGCGGCCACCACCCGGACCAGGCGGGCCATGTCGGTCGACACGCGGACGAGGCGTTCATCGACCTGACACAGGCCGTCCACTGTGAGGGTACGGGCGCTCGCAATCGCCGGATCGAGCGTCGACACCTCGCGGCCCTGGTCCAGGCATACGGCCCCGACGTCGACTTCGAGATCACACATGAGCCGTTCGATCACCGTCCGGCGCAGTCGGTCGTCCGACGTCGTTTCCAGTTGACGGCCAACCGGCAGTCGCCCTGCCGTGATGTCGGCCGTCCAGTCGTCGATCCTCAGCTGGTTCTGGGCATAGGCATAGGGCAGGCTGCTGATCGCAGAGGGTCCGACGCCGATCAACACCGCCGATGGATCGTCCGTATAGCCCTGGAAATTGCGATGCAGGGTTCCATCGGCCAGGCGAGCCGTCATGGGGTCGCCCGGGCGCGCAAAGTGATCCATGCCGATGCGGACATAGCCGTGCGCCGACAGCACCGCCTCGGCGGCCTCGGCCTGGGCCCAGCGTCCGGACACGTCGGCGAGGTCGGCATCGCGGATGACCGCCTGGTGCTTTTTCATCCAGGGCACATGCGCATAGCCGAACAGGGCGACCCGGTCGGGCTCCAGCGAAAGCGCAGTCTTCATGCTGGCGGCGACATTGGCGCAACTCTGGCCCGGCAGGCCGTACATCATGTCGAAATTGATCGCCTCGACCCCGCCGTCGCGCAGGTCACGAACGGCCGTGGCGACCTGTTCGACGGGTTGGATCCGGTTGACCAGACGCTGAACCCCGGGGTCGAAGGTCTGCACGCCCAGGCTGGCGCGGGTCACGCCGGCAGCGCCGAGACCCCGGGCGAAGCTGCGGTCCAGAGTGCCGGGATCGAGTTCGACCGCCACCTCGGCACCGGGGCGCAACCGGAACGTCAGGGCGAGCAGTGCCAGCAGTTCGGCGAAGTCTTTGGTGTTCAGGCTGTTCGGACTGCCGCCGCCGAAATGCAGGTGGGCCGTGCCGGCATGGGCGGGCAGGGCCTCGCCCCACAGGTCGATCTCACGCTTCAGTTGGTCCAGAAATCTGGCGACCCGCGCATAGCCGTTAGGCACGCTGGTATGGCAGCCGCAGTACCAGCACAGCCGCTCGCAGAAGGGGATGTGAGCATAGATCGACAGGGTGTCGTGCGGCTGGATATCGCCCAGCCAGCGACGAGCATCCGCGTCATCCGGTGCCGGTTCGAAGGCCAGGGCTGTGGGATAGCTGGTGTAGCGCGGCAGGGTCCGGGTCGCGTGGGCCAGTAGGCGGTCGGAAAGGGCGGTCATATCGTCATCGCTTCCGCACGCGCCAGGTCATCGAGCGTGTTGATGTTGAGGAAGGGGTCCCCCTGATCAGTCGGCCAGTCGACGACAGCGCGGCCAACTGCCTCGCTGAGACCGTTCAGGGACAACTGTCCGGCATGGACCCGCTGGAGAAGAACCGGCAGGGCGGACGTGCGCCACAGGGCACAGACCGGATGCAGTCGCCCGTCGCTGGCGGCGACGGTGACACCTTTGCCGCCTGTCAGGGCGTGATCGAGGCGGATCCGCAGGTCGGCGGGCAGGAAGGGCATGTCGCACGGGATGGTCAGGACGCGGTCCGCGCCGTTGGCATCAGCCCAGGCCAGGGCCGAGGCCAGGCCGCCGAGGGGACCGGGGATGTCCGGATCGTCAAGGATCACAGGATCATGGATCTCGTTGACCTGTTCCGCGGCGCGCAGGACCAGAACCGTTGGGGCACCCCATCCGTGGGTCGCCTTGAGCGCATGGGCCAGAAGGCTGATCCCGGCCAGCCGGCGATCCGGCTTGGCGCCGCCGATCCGCTGTCCGGCCCCGCCGGCGAGAACCGCCGTGACGATGCTCATGATCGACCCCTGCCCGGGATGCGTGGCCGGGAGCGGGGTTGCGAGCGGATCTGTTCAAGGCGGCTGACGTCGGCGGGACCCGAGATCGTGGTCTCCATATCCCGAACCAGACCGTCGCGAATGGAGTAGATCCAGCCGTGAATCGACAGGGGTTGGCCCCGCTTCCAGGCGTCGGTGATGAAGGGGTTACGCGACAGGGCCCGGACCTGGGCCAGCACGTTTTTCTCGCAGATGAAATTGACGCGCGCCTCAGCGTCGTGGATGGCCGCGAGCTCGCTGTCATGATCCTCGCACAGTCGCTGGACGCGCTGCATCCAGTGGTCGAGGATTCCGTGACGCTGTCCGTCGAGGACGGCCCGGACCCCGCCGCAGCCATAATGGCCGCAGACGATGATATGGCGAACCTTCAGGGACTCGAGGGCGAATTGAAGGACGGCCAGCAGGTTCATGTCCTGGGCCGGGGCCAGGTTGGCGACATTGCGATGAACGAACAGTTCGCCGGGTTCCAGCCCGACGATCTCGTTGGCGGGGACGCGACTGTCCGAACAGCCGATCCACAGATACTCGGGCGTCTGCTGGGTCGACAGTCGACGAAAATACTCCGGATCGATCCGGGCCTTGGCGGCCGCCCATTCCAGATTATTGTGAAGCAAGGTCTCGATCATGGCTTCGCTCCGGGTGTCCGGAACGGAATCACGAGGGCTCCGCTTTCTACCTTTTCCAGCACCACCCCGCGTCGCGCGGCCATCCGATTGCTGAGAGCCCGCAGATCTTCGGCAGTCAGGCGCAGGCGGGCGATGGGCAGGATCACGGCATTTTCCAGCGCGATGTGTCGTCGCTCGTGCAGGGCAAAATCCGTGAAGAGACGTCGGGTCTCCCGATCATGACCCGGCGCGCCGCCATTGGCCAGGGCGCGTTCGAGAAGGCTGATCAGGACGCGGGTATGCTCCATGTCGTCCTGGTGGTCTGCCGACAGCGCGCCCAGCAACGGGCCGAGTTCATCCTCGGGCAGGCAGCGTCGGCGCAGCAGGGGAAACAGGTCATCCTCTTCGTCGATGACGTGCAGCGGCATGTCCTGACGCAGGAAGGTCAGAATCTCGTCCACCTCATCGCGCAGCAGGACCGTCGCGGTGCCGACGCGGTCGATCAGGCGGCACAGCTGACGGTGGCGATAGTGTTCGGCGAACAGCCAGTTCAGCGGTTCACGGATCAGCTCTGCCGTCATGGGCTCGATTTGCGGCTTCTGGCTCATCCGGGATAACCTTCTTGCCCCGCCATGATATCTAGAACCGGTATTCCGCGGCGACCCAGACCTTGTTGCGATCGGGGAAGGCGACCTGCGCACTGTCGAACCGGGCGGCCTTGATCTCGATGGCCCGGCGCGGGTCCAGAACCAGCCGTCCTGACAGGTCCAGTTCACGGCCGTAGCGGTTGCTTCCGTTCGCATCCTGGATGTCGCGCCATGAGGCAGACAGGGTGGCGCTGCGACCCACGGGGGGATGGGCGACGGCATAGCTGAGCGTGGCGGAGACGTCGCGCAGCCCGTCCCGGGGCGTGTTCAGGAACACATCTGCCCAGCCCTGGAAGGCGTGCAGGGTCGCCAGCGGGGTCTGGAAAGCCTGAACTCCGTTTCCGTCCAGCCGTTCCACCGCCAGGGTTCCGCTCAGGGGACCGTGCTTCAGTCCTGCGGAAATCAGGCCGTAGTCGAGATCAAAGCTGGCCGGATTGGCTCCGTATTCGGACTGGCGCGCATAGTCGACGGCATACAGGGCCGACCAGTCGGGAGCCAGGGCGTGGCTGCCCTCAAGCCGAACGCCCCAGGTCGCCGAGGATTGAGCCGGAGCATTGGCGAAATCGAGCAGATAGCCATAGGCCGTCAGCCGTCCCAACGGAGTCGGGGCCTCGACATTGATCAGGTGGCTGTCGGAGTTCCATTCGCCGACGGGACTGTCGTCGCCGAAGATCCGGTGGACCCGGTCGATCCAGACATAGGTCACGGTCAACGGCTTCAGGGCCCGGGTCGTCACCTTGACGGCGTCGAACGTCTGTTCGTTCTGACGGAAGCCGACATTGCCGACGAAGCGGGCATTACCGAGAATGATGCGCTGGCGGCCGAGGACGACCTCGGTGTCCGGCAGGCCGGTCCAGCTGAGCTGCAGCCGGTTCAGTTCGATGCCCTCCGGGTCGGCCACCACCGGATAGCGGGACGGGCCGTGGATGGTGTCATTGTAGTTGTCGATCAGGGCGGTGACGGCCTCACCTTCGACCAGCAGTTTGAAACCCGACCAATCCGGGCTCTGCCAGCCCAGACGCGCGCGCAGGGTCACGGCCGTCGCATCGTCCAGCCCGTCCTGACTGACGCCCTCATAGCGCAGGCGGCTGTCGAACAGGATGTCGCCCGGAAAGGTCGAGGCGACGGCCGGGCCGGTGGCGGGGGTCTGGGCCTGGGCCATGCCGGGGGTCACCGTCAGGGCCAGCGCCAGCAGGGCGGGGCGGGAAAGCGTCTTCATCTCAGTTTCTCCGGATGAGGGTGAAGGTCTTCACCGGCACCGTCAGTTTCGATTTCAGGATCGCCCGCACGCAGGCCAGGGCCGGGTCTTCCGAGCCCTGGGCAGCCGAGATCAGCCGGGTCCAGCTTTCGTCGCCGGCTCCCTGGGCAAAGTTGGAGATCTCTCGCTGAACAAAGGTCGCGAATCCGATCCCGGCCGCTTCAGCGACCTCACGGGCCCGGGTGGCCAGGGCGGGGTCGGCCTCGTCCAGCCAGGTTTCGAGCCGGGCTGCGACGGCGGTCTGGTTGTTCAGCAGGTCGCCGAGGGACAGGGCCCCGTTGGATACGGCCCCGTCGATGGTGACGGTGAGCGCGACGCCACGTTCACGGGCCTCGGCCGCCAGTCCGGACACATAGCGGGTCGCCGCCGCGGTCCAGGCGCGGCTTTCCAGATGGAGCGCGATCTGCGGCTGGACGTGTTCGAACGGCAGCCGCTGGCCTTCGATTCGCCGATCGAGACGCAGGATGTGCCAGCCGAAGCGGGACCGGACCGGTTCGGTCGCCGTCTCGCCGGCCAGAAGCCTGTCCAGCCCGACCTCGACCTCGGGGGCGAGGTCACCGGGGGAGAGCTGGCCGAGGGAGCCGCCGACTCCCTTGGACGGACAGTCCGAAAGCGTCGCTGCCAGGGCGGTGAACCGCGACGGATGATCAGCCAGTTCGGCGATGGCCGCCAGGGCGACGGCCCGGGCGTCGGTCCAGGCCGCCTCGTCGGTGCCCTTGGGCGCGCACAGGATGTGGGAGGCCTGGGTTAGGCGCGGCGTCCGGAACCGGTCCGGCGCGCCGTCGTAGACGCGACGGCACTCGGTTTCGTCCGGTCGCTCGACCGTGATCTCGGTGTCGAGAACGGCGCGGACGAGGGCTTCCTCGGGGGTTTCCTCCCGACCGTCCTCGTCCATCTCCGCCTCGGCCGTCAGACCCAGCTGATGCGCCCGGTCCAGAAGCAGGGCCTTGATAGCCAGGGCATGGGCCGCGGCGTTTCGGGCCGCCTCGGCCGTGGGGGCCGGGTGGTTCTGGGCCTCCTCGGCGACGAGACGTTCCGGAAGTTCAACCCCGTCGACAACGATGACGGGGTTCATTTTGTGCGCTCCACGGTCCGGCGCGTCACCGGCATCGGCCGCTTGCTGCGCACCAGCTGCCAGCCACGACGGTTCAGGTACCAGACCGGTGCCGACAGCATGTGGACCAGCCGGGTGAACGGGAAGACCAGCAGGATGGTCAGGCCGAGGGTGATGTGGGTCTTGAACACCCAGCTAACGTCGGCGATGAAGCCGGCGCTGTACGGGTTGAAGGTGAAGACACCCTGGGCCCAGCTCATGAATTTGATCATTTCGGAACCGTCACGGTGCCCAAGGGACAGCGGGATGGTCGCCAGGCCGAGACTCAGCTGAACCAGCAGGATCACCAGAATGGCGAT
This sequence comes from uncultured Brevundimonas sp., assembly GCF_963974615.1. GTDB lineage: Bacteria > Pseudomonadota > Alphaproteobacteria > Caulobacterales > Caulobacteraceae > Brevundimonas. Next base: position 180,358 of record NZ_CAXBDH010000004.1, on the reverse strand, counting down.
GTCGCCGAAACTGGAGGTATTGCGGATCCGGGGATCAAACAGTCGCCGGTGTAGCAGCAGCAGACCGCCGGCCAGGCAGAAGACTCCGGCGACGCCGCCGGCGATGATGGCCAGCATCTGTTTGAAACTGTGGGTGACCCCGAGGAAGTCCCACACGGCGACCGGCGTCAGAAGGCCGACGAAATGGCCGCCGAAGATGGCCAGAATGCCGAGGTGAAACAGGATGGAGCCGAGCACCAGCTGCTTGCGCCGCAACAGCTGCGATGAGCCGGTACGCCAAGTGTATTGCTCACGATCGAACCGCACGATCGAGCCGAGCGCCAGCACCGCCAGGGCGACATAGGGGTAAACCCCGAACGCGATGAAATTCAGGTCCATGACGGATTCCTCACGCAGCCGCGCCGGAGCGGCGACTCTTTTCGGGGGGCGGGGCGGCGTTCATTGCGGACAGGATGGAATCGGCCTTGGGACAGCCGACCTCTCCCGGTCCGAAGCTGACGGCGGTTTCCTCCCAGGACTTGTCGAGGGCCTCGAGGTCGTCGGGGTCCTCGTCCGGTTCCTGCATCAGGGCCGCCACGGCGTCGGTATCGGGCACGGCATCGGCCAGGTTCGACAAGGCTCCGAAGACGGCGCGATACGGACTGTCGCGCTTGTGCAGTCGCTCGGTCAGGGCGGCCAGCACGTGGGCCCCTTCACCGAGCAGGGAGGCCGCTTCAGCGTCCGGCAGGGTGGACAGGAAGTCCAGGAAGACCGGCAGGTGATCCGGCAGCTCCTTGGCCGACAGCTCCAGCCCGTAGGAGGCGTAGAGCTCGACCAGGGCGGCCATGGCCTGACCCCGGTCCCGGCTTTCACCGTGGATGTGCTCGTACAGGTTCAACGACAGCGACCGAGTGCGGTCGAACAGCTGCACAAACCCCTCCTGCAGGTCATAGAGGTCGTCGTGTTCCAGCATCCCGGCCAGCTTCTCCAGCGAGCGGACGATCGGGTCAGGGACCAGGTCTTCGGCGCGGATGGCGTCGATGGCCTCGGGGGCGGCGGCCTTGATCTCAGCGGTCGGATAGCTGAGCATCAGGGCGAGGGCGCGATAGGTCAGGGCCATGATCAAGCCACCTCTGCTGTGGGTTTGGCGCGTGAGCGTTTGTCGGGCCCGAACAGGCCCAGCTCGGTCCGGCCGCCGGAGCAGCCGTTGCCGAAGGTGAAGCCGCAGCCGCCCCGGATATCGAAGGCGTTCTCGGCGGTCTCGCGGTGGACCGAGGGGATGACGAAACGGTCCTCGTAGTCGGCGATGGCCATGATCTTGAACATGTCGTCGATCTGGGCCGCGGTCAGACCGACCTTGGCCGCGAGGGTGTGGTCGATACGGCCGTCGATGGTCTTGGCCCGCATGTAGGCCCGCATGGCCAGCATCCGCTGAAGTGCCAGGGTAACCGGGGCCTCGACGCCTGCGGTCAGCAGGTTGGCGAGGTATTTGACCGGGATGCGCAGCTTGTTCACGTCCGGCATCTCGCCGTCCATTTCCAGCGCCCCGACAGCGGCTGCATTCTGGATCGGCGACAGCGGCGGGACGTACCAGACCATCGGCAGGGTCCGGTATTCGGGGTGGAGCGGGAAGGCGATCTTCCAGTCCATGGCCATCTTGTAGACCGGGCTGCGTTTGGCCCCCTCGATCCAGGCGTCGGGCACGCCGTCGGCCCTGGCCTGGGCGATCACCGCCGGATCGTGCGGATCCAGGAAGACGTCGAGCTGGGCCTGGTAGAGGTCCTTTTCGTCGACGCTCGCGGCCTCGCTGATGCGATCGGCGTCATAGAGCAGCACGCCCAGATAGCGGATGCGTCCGACGCAGGTCTCGGAACAGACGGTCGGCTGGCCGACCTCGATGCGCGGGAAGCAGAAGGTGCATTTCTCGGACTTGCCTGAGTCCCAGTTGTAGTAGATTTTCTTGTACGGGCAGGCCGAGACGCACATGCGCCAGCCGCGGCATTTGTCCTGGTCGATGAGGACGATGCCGTCCTCTTCCCGCTTGTAGATCGCGCCCGATGGGCAGGCCGCGACGCAGGTCGGATTCAGGCAGTGCTCGCACAGCCTGGGCAGGTACATCATGAAGGTGTTTTCGAACTCGCCGTACATCTCCTTTTCGATGTCGGCGAAATTGTAGTCCTTGGAGCGCTTGGCGAACTCGCCGCCAAGGATCTCCTCCCAGTTCGGACCCCACTCGATCTTCTCCATCCGCTGGCCGGTGATGGCCGAGCGCGGACGGGCAGTCGGGAAATGCTTCATCTCCGGTGCGTTCTGGAGATGGGCGTAGTCGAAGTCGAACGGCTCGTAATAGTCGTCGATCTCGGGCAGGTCCGGGTTGGCGAAAATCTTGGCCAGGATGCGCCATTTCGGGCCCATCCGCGGTTCGATGTCGCCGTTCTTCTTGCGCCGCCAGCCGCCGTTCCAGCGCTTCTGGTTTTCCCAGTCCTTGGGATAGCCGATGCCGGGCTTGGTCTCGACGTTGTTGAACCAGGCGTATTCGACGCCCTTGCGGCTGGTCCAGACGTTCTTGCAGGTGACGGAGCAGGTGTGACAGCCGATACATTTATCGAGGTTCAGCACCATGCCGATCTGGGCGCGGACCTTCATTGGGCTGGCTCCTTGGCTTGAGAGAAGTCGCCGAGCGGCTCGTCGAGCCAGTCGACCTTGGTCATCTTGCGGATGATCACGAACTCGTCGCGGTTCGAGCCGACGGTGCCGTAGTAGTTGAAGCCGTAGGACAGCTGGGCGTAGCCACCGATCATGTGCGTCGGCTTGGGCACGATCCGGGTGACCGAGTTGTGGATGCCGCCGCGCCGGCCGGTGATCTGGGACCCCGGCGTGTTCACGATCTTTTCCTGGGCGTGATACATGAAGGTGGTGCCTTCACGGATCCGCTGGGACACCACCGCCCGAGCCGTAATCGCCCCGTTGGCGTTGAACAGCTCGACCCAGTCATTGTCGACCACGCCGATACGGCGGGCATCCGTCTCCGAGATCCAGATGACCGGGCCGCCCCGATTCAGAGTCAGCATCATCAGATTGTCGGAATACGTTGAATGAATACCCCATTTCTGGTGTGGGGTAATGAAGTTCAGCGCGATTTCTGGCTCGCCGTTCGGCTTGAGGCCCTTGACCGACAGGGTCTTCATATCGAGCGGCGGACGATAGACGCACAGCGCCTCGCCGAAGGCCCGCATCCACAGGTGATCCTGATACAGCTGCTGGCGACCGGTCAGGGTGCGCCACGGAATCCGTTCGTGCACATTGGTGTAGTTGGCCGTGTAGCAGACGTGCTCGGACTCCAGACCTGACCAGATCGGCGAGGAGATGATCTTGCGCGGCTGGGCGACGAGGTCGCGGAACCGGATCTTCTCCTCCTCCTTGGGCAGGGCCAGATGGGTGTGGTCGCGGCCCGTCTGTTTGGACAGGGCAGCCCAGGCCTTGACGGCGACTTCACCGTTGGTTTCCGGGGCCATCATCAGCACGGCCTCGCAGGCGTCGACCACATCGTGGATCGAGGCCCGGCCCTGGGAAACGCCCTCTTCGAGGACCTCGCCGTTCAGGGCCCGCAGCAGCTCGACCTCGTGTTCGGTGTTCCAGGCCAGACCCTTGCCGCCATTGCCGATTTTTTCCATCAACGGACCGATGGAGGTGAACTGCTTGTAGAGGTTGGGATAGTCCCGCTCGACGATGGTGATCTGCGGCATGGTGCGGTTGGGGATCGGCTCGCATTCGCCTTTCCACCAGTCGTGCACCTCCGACGCCTGGGCCAGTTCGGCCGGGCTGTCGTGCTGGATCGGGGTGAGGACGACGTCCTTTTCGACGCCGAGCACTTCCGGGCAAACCTCCGAGAAGGTCTTGGCCAGACCGCGGAAGATGTCCCAGTCGCTGCGGGCTTCCCACGCCGGATCCACCGCCGCCGTCAGCGGGTGGATGAACGGGTGCATGTCCGAGGTGTTGAGGTCGTTCTTCTCGTACCAGGTGGCCGTCGGCAGGACGATGTCAGAATAGACGGCCGTGGTCGACATGCGGAAGTCCAGCGTGACCAGCAGGTCCAGCTTGCCCTCCGGAGCCTCCTCGCGCCACGTCACCTCGGTCGGCTTGACGCCGCCGGACTCGCCCAGGTCGAGGCCCTGGACACCGTGGCTCGCACCCAGCAGGTGTTTGAGGAAATACTCGTGCCCCTTGCCCGACGAACCGAGCAGGTTGGAGCGCCAGACGAACATGTTGCGCGGCCAGTTGGCCGGGTCGTCCGGGTCCATGCAGGACATTTCGAGCGACCGGTCTTTCAGCGCCTTGACCGTGTAGTCCTTCGGATCGACCCCGGCCTCGATGGCGTCACGGGCGACCTGGAGCGGATTGGTCTTCAGGGCCGGTGAGGACGGCAGCCAGCCCATGCGTTCGGCGCGGGCGTTGAAGTCGATCAACGAGCCCCCCCAGTCACCGGCGGGGGCCGTCGGCGACAGGATTTCGGCGGGCGTGACGGTCTCATAACGCCACTGATTGGTGTGGGCGTAGAAGAAGGAGGTCGAGTTCTGCTGGCGCGGCGGACGGTACCAGTCGAGGCTGAAGGCCACGGGGGCCCAGCCGGATTGCGGTCGCAGCTTTTCCTGGCCGACATAGTGGGCCCAGCCGCCGCCGGACTGACCGACGCAGCCGCACATGACCAGCATGTTGATGACCGCGCGATAGTTCATGTCCATGTGGAACCAGTGGTTCATCGCCGCGCCGATGATGACCATCGACTTGCCGTTGGTCTTTTCGGCATTGCCGGCGAACCCACGGGCCACAGCGATGATCTGGTCGCGCGGCACCGAGGTCATGGCCTCGCCCCAGGCGGGCGAATAGGGCTCCGGATCGTCGAAGTCCTTGGGCATGTGATCGCCGCCGAAGCCCTGGTCGACACCGTAGTTGGCGAGGAACAGGTCATAGACGCAGGCCACCAAGGCCTCGCCGTCCTTCAGCTTCATGCGCTTGACCGGCACGTTCCGGACGAGGACGTCGGGGTGGTCGCTGGAGGCGAAGCCGTTGGTGGCGGCGTTGGCGAAATAGGGGAAGCGGACGCCGACAACCTCGTCGTGGTCGTCCTTGAGGCCGAGACGCAGGCGGGTTTCCTTGCCGCCGGTTTCCTTCTCCTCAAGATTCCATTTGCCGTCCTCGCCCCAGCGGAAGCCGATGGAGCCGTTCGGCACCACCACCTTGCCGGTGTTTTCGTCGAGGGCGACGGTCTTCCATTCCGGATTGTTGGTCTCGCCCAGCGACTTGCTGAAGTCGGACGCACGCAGCTGGCGTTCGGCGACCAGGCCGCCGTCCTGCGGGACCAGGCGAACCAGCATGGGCAGGTCGGAATACTGGCGCAGGTAGTCGCGGAAATAGGGCACCTGCCGGTCGACGTGGAATTCCTTGAGGATCACGTGACCGAAGGCCATGCCCAGCGCCGCGTCGGTTCCCTGTTTCACTGCCAGCCAGAGGTCGGCGAATTTCGAGGCCTCGGAATAGTCGGGGCAGATGACCGCCGACTTGGCCCCGCGATAGCGGGCCTCGGTATAGAAATGGGCGTCGGGCGTGCGCGTCTGCGGTACGTTCGAGCCCCAGAGCAGCAGGAAGCCGGAGTTGAACCAGTCGGCCGATTCCGGCACGTCGGTCTGCTCGCCCCAGGTCTGGGGCGAGGCCGGCGGCAGGTCGCAGTACCAGTCATAGAATGAGCCGCAGACGCCGCCCATCAGCTGCAGGTAACGGGCCCCGGCGGCATAGGACAGCATCGACATGGCCGGGATCGGCGAGAAGCCGAACACCCGGTCCGGGCCCCAGGTCTTCACCGTATAGGCGTTGGCCGAGGCGATGATCTCATTGACCTCGTCCCACTCGGCGCGGACGAAGCCGCCCGAGCCGCGCATGCTGATGTAGTCGGCCCGTGCCGCCGGATCATTCTGGATTGAGGCCCAGGCCGCGACCGGGGGCAGGGTGGCGCGCGCCGCGCGCCAGTGCTTGAGCAGGCGCGAGCGGATCAGCGGGTATTTCACCCGGTTGGCGGAATACAGATACCAGCTGTAGCTGGCCCCGCGGGCGCAGCCGCGCGGCTCATGGTTCGGCAGGTCGGGGCGGGTGCGGGGATAGTCGGTCTGCTGGGTTTCCCAGGTGACGATCCCGCCCTTGACGTAGATCTTCCAGGAGCAGGAGCCCGTGCAGTTCACCCCATGGGTCGAGCGCACGATCTTGTCGTGCCGCCAGCGGTTTCGGTAGGCCTCTTCCCAAGTGCGGTCGTCGTCATTCATGACGCCGTGTTTGTCCGAGAACAGCTCGGTCTTGCGCGTGAAGAAGGCGAGGCGGTCGAGGGTATGGCTCATGATCAGACTGCCGCTTTGAGGGAGAGATTCAGGATCGAACGGGGCCGGGCGTAGTAGACCCAGTTGACGATCGCGCACGTCGCGTAGAAGGCGCAGAAGATGTAGAGGGCCGTCACCGGACCGCCCGTCGCCTTCATCGAGTTGGCAAAGGCCAGCGGGATGAAGAATCCGCCGTAGGCACCGAGGGCCGACGAGAAGCCGACGATGGCCGCGGATTCCAGTTCTGACTGTTTCAGGCGTTCACCCGGTGAAGCTTCGGGCATCAGGCGCGGCATGTCGGTCCGCACCAGGGCCGGGATCATCTGGAAGGTCGAGGCATTGCCCACGCCGGTCCAGAAGAACAGCCAGATGAAGCTGGCGAAGAACAGGTTGAAGGTCGGCTCAGCGCCAAAGGCACCGACGCTGTAGAGGACGCCCAGCACCCCTGCGATCAGGGCATAGAAGACGATCTGGGTGACGTTCTGGCCGCCCCAGCGATCCGAGACCCAGCCGGTCATCGCCCGTGACGCCGCGCCGACCAGGGGGCCGAGGAAGGCGATCTGCAGGATGTTGACGTCCGGAAACAGGGTCTTGCCCAGCAGGGGGAACGCTGCCGAGAAGCCGATGAAGGAGCCGAAGGTGCCGATGTAGAGGTAGCACATCAGCCAGTTGTGCTTGCGCTTGAAGATCACCGACTGGGTCTTGAAGGAGGCCTTGGCCGAGGTGATGTCGTTCATGCCGAACCAGGCGGCGGCGGCCGATGCCAGCAGGAAGGGGATCCAGACGAAGCCGGCGTTTTGCAGCCAGATCTGGCTCTCGACGCCCTTGTTGACGGCGATTTGGGGGGCACCGACGACGGGTGCGAACAGACCAAGCGTGATCACCAGCGGAACGGCGAACTGCATGACGCTGACGCCGAGATTGCCGAACCCGGCATTCAGCGCCAGGGAATTGCCCTTTTCAGCCTTCGGATAGAAGAAGCCGATGTTGGACATGGACGAGGCGAAATTGCCGCCCCCCAGTCCGCAGAGCAGCGCGAGCATGACGAACATCCAGTAGGGCGTATCGGGGTTCTGGACCGCCAGCCCGATCCCGAAGGCCGGGATGACCAGGGACAGTGTCGACAATGCCGTCCACCGGCGTCCGCCGAAGATGGGCACCATGAAGCTGTAGAAGATTCGCAGCGTCGCGCCCGAGAGCGCAGGGAGGGCCGCCAGCCAGAACAGCTGCGAGGTTTCGAACTTGAAGCCGATCAGCCCGAGCTTGGCCACAACCATCGACCAGACCATCCATACCGAGAAGGCCAGCAGGAGGTTGGGTACCGAGATCCAGAGATTCCGGGCGGCGATTTGCTTGCCGGTCGAGGCCCAGAAATCGGGATCTTCCGGACGCCAGTCGTTCAGAACATGACGGGACATGGGTGTCTTTCTCTAGCTCGAGCGAGGGGAGGCGGAGGCGGCAGCCCTGTCGGGACCGACGCCGGCCAGTTCGGGAAATTCGGGGAGGGTCGCCAGATCGGGGGCGCGACGGTGCTCCATCCGGCCTACGGCCAGGTGCATCCAGATCAGGGCCCCGGTGACCAGCAGGAACAGCAACATGAAGCAGCTGGTCCAGACGCCGGTCAGATCATTCAGGGCCCCGAAGGCGATCGGCATGATGAAGCCACCGAGGCCGCCGATCATCCCGACCAGACCGCCGACCGCGCCGACATGGTCGGGGTAGTAGACGGGGATGTGCTTGTAGACAGCGGCCTTGCCCAGGCTCATCGCGAAGCCCAGCACGAAGACCAGGACCGTGAAGGCCGGCAGGCTCAGGGCCAGTCTGAACTGGATCGGACCCTCAATACCGTCGACCACATAGGTCGTGGCCGGATAGGCGAGGATGAAGGCGCAAACGGCGCTGAGGGCGAAGGTCAGATACATGACCTTGCGCGCGCCGACCCGGTCCGACAGCCATCCGCCGAACACCCGGAACAGGGATCCAGGGATCGAATAGGCGGCGGCCAGCATGCCCGCTGCGCCGATACCCAGACCATAGGCACCGGTCAGGTAGTGGGGCAGCCACAGGGCCAGGGCCACAAACCCGCCGAAGACGAAGAAATAGTAGAGGGAGAAGCGCCAGACCCTGATGTCCTTAAGCGGGGCCAGCTGCATCCAGGCCGTAACCGGCTTCTGGCCCGAGCGGCGGCGTTCAACGACATCGGGTTCGTCACGGGTGAGCAGGAAGAACAGGACCGCGATGGCCAGCAGCACCGCTGCCCATATTTGCGCGACCGCCTCCCAGCCCATGGCCAGCATGACGAACGGAGCGGCAAACTTGGTTACAGCGGCACCGACATTGCCTGCGCCGAAGATGCCCAGGGCTGTGCCTTGCTGGTTGGGCGGGTAGAATTTCGAAACATAGGCGACGCCGACGGCGAAGGCTCCGCCCGCAAGACCGACCCCCAATGCCGCGATCAGAAACTGGCCATAGGTCTCGGCGTAGGACAGCAGGAATGTCGCTGCGGCGGCCAGGGTCATGACGATCAGATTGACGATGCGTCCGCCAAACTGACCGGTCCAGACGCCGAGAAAGATCCGTGACAGCGATCCGGTCAGGATCGGTGTGCCGACCAGAAGGCCGAACTGGGCCTCGGTCAGATTGAGGTCAGTCTTTATCTGGACGCCGATGATCCCGAAGATTGTCCAGACGGCAAAACAGGCTGTGAACGCGAAAGTGCTGACCCACAGGGCGGTTCTGGCCCCCGGGGCCGCGGATTCTGAAACGGGGACCATGCCGGCCATCTCCATCGAATGAGGCCGTCTATCGGCCCGTCTTCAATGGTTCTTATCCGGGAGAATTTCCGGGTTGTTTGATCTTGGTCAATTTGTCGAAGTTAGTTGCAGATTATTAGATGTATTTGATTGATAAGCGTAAGCAAAACGGCGTTGTTGTGGTTGGTGGTTGCTTATAGTCGGGGCTGGACTTGATGTTCGTCAAATGGTACGTCATTCAGCGTGGCGGCTGGGCTTGCGACGTTGATTCCATCAAGTAAGGCGGCGCGATCCTGACCCAGACCTGGAGTGCAATATGACTATGCGCGCGTCCGACCTCGACCGCGTCAAGGCGCTCCCCCTGTTCGCCAAATCTTCGCCCGAGGTCTTTCGGGACGTTACGGCGGGTGCATTTCTGCAGCGGTTTCCCGCAGGCACCACCCTGCTGATGGAAGGCGACACTGTCGACTTTCTCTATGTCCTGCTGGACGGGATGGTCGAACTCCAGGGCTCCTGGAAGGAGAAGGAGACCACCTTGGCGCTGTTGCGTCCGGTGTCGACCTTCATCCTTGCCGCCGTGGTTCTGGATGCCGACGCCCTGATGTCGGCACGCACCCTGGAGCGGTCAGAGATTCTGATGCTGTCAGGCGAGGCGCTTCGCCGCACGATGCGTCAGGACGCTGATTTCAGCTTCGCCGTGGCCCAGGAGTTGTCCGGCTGTTACCGCGGTCTGGTTCGCGCCGTGAAAAATCAGAAGCTGCGCGGCGGAGTCGAGCGGCTGGCCAACTATCTGATCACCCAGCGGGTACGTCAGGATATGGTCGAGACCCTTGTCCTGCCGCATGAGAAGCGGGTGCTGGCTTCCCTGCTGGGCATGACGCCGGAAAACTTGTCACGGGCCTTCGCCAGCCTAGCCAAGTACGGTGTGGTCGTGAAGGGGGGCGAGGTTACCCTGAGCCGCCCCGAGGCCTTGGAACGGCTGGCGCGCCCATCGCCATTGATCGACAATCACATGCCGCCCCGGGACGGGGTCGTCGGCAAGGCCGAGAGTGAGCGCTGGAGTTCGGCGACAGGTCGCAGCTGCGGCTACGTCTCGAGCTGATCAGCCGCCCAGCTGGGCCAGGTTTCGCAGATCCCCTGACAGGCCGCGGGCCAGCTGATGACCCTGGGCCTTGCCGGTCAGGGCTGAGACGATGCCGGCGGTCAGGGCCTCGCGGTCAGCGTCGTCCTGAAGCAGCTCGCGCAGATCGACGCCCCCGTCGCCGAACAGGCACAGACGCAGCTTGCCGCGTGCGGTGACCCGCAGCCGGTTGCAGCTGTCGCAGAATCCCGGAGCGTAGGGGGCGATCAGGCCGATGGACCCGGCATGATCAGGATGGCGGTATTCCAGCGCCGGCCCTGCGTCGAAAGTCCGCGCGCCCGGAGTCCAGCCGTTGTGGTCCAGCCAGTCGCGCAGGCCCTGGGCCTTCACGTGATGGCGGGCGAAATAGTCGTCATTGTCCGTGGTCTTCATCAGCTCGATGAAGCGGACAGATACCGGGCGGTCGCGGACAAACCGCGCCCAGTCATCGAAGCCCGCTTCGGCAGTCTGGCGCAGCAGGACGGCATTGACCTTTACCGCCGAAAACCCTTCGGCCACGGCCTGGTCCAGTCCGTTGAGCACCTGGTGCAGCCGGTCATGGCCGGTGATCTGATGGAAGGTCTCGGGGTTCAGCGAGTCGATACTGATGTTGATGTGGCTGAGGCCGGCGGCGCGCCAGTCGGCGACGTGTCGAGCCAGGTTCCAGCCATTGGTAGTTACGGCGACCTTGGCCACGCCGGGGGTGTTCGCGACCGTGGCGATGATGTCGTTGAAGTCCTTGCGAACGGACGGCTCACCGCCAGTCAGCCGAACCTTGCTGAGTCCCAGGTCTGAAAATCCGGCGACCAGCCGGCGAATTTCATCGACGGTCAGGAACGACAGCGGGCCGTCCTTTTTCCACCCGTTCGGCAGGCAGTAGGTGCAGCTGAAATTGCACACTTCCGTCACCGAGAGGCGAAGGTAGTGGAATCGGCGGCCAAAGCCGTCGACCGCGGGGGCGGCATCGAATGCCATGGAAGCTCCTTTCCAAATACGGGAGGCGAGGGGATTTCTCCCGTCGCCCTCGATCCTTGCGGATCCGGCTGAAAGGCCGTGGCGCGGATGCGCGGTAGGCCGGTCAGCTCGGAGCGAACTCACCCTGAGCCATAGCTGAACCGGACGCCATCTTCTTTGACGGGTCGTCTGAAAATGCTTGATGAAAGTCAAGATTGGTGACGACCGTCGTTGTGCGCCACGCTGGTCGGCCATGCTAGACAGGGGCGAGGGTCGAACAGGCCGGGGATGTGAGGAGGCCGTGTCCGATGAATGAGGCAGGTTCCGGCATGGGGCGCCGGCAATGGTTGATTCTGCTTGCGGCGGGAGTCCTGTCGGCCTGCGATTCCGGACGGTCGAGGAACGGTGCCCGGGTTGATGTGTTCGCGGCGGCCAGTCTGCGCGAGGTCATTGATGCCGCCGTCGCCAGCTACCGGCAGCTGACGGATCTGACGGTCCGGGTCACCTATGCGGGCAGCGCCCAGCTGGCCCGACAGATCGACCGGGGCGCGCCCGCTGATCTGTTCATTTCGGCCGATGAAGCGTGGATGGACTGGCTCGATGAACGCGAACTGATCGATGCGTCCGGGCGGCGCGATGTGGCCGCCAACAGTCTGGTGTTGATCTCTCCGGTTTCATCCCCCGCCGCCTCTGTGGACCTGACCTCCGGTACCGACCTTGTCACGCGGCTGGGCGAGGGACGGCTGGCCATCGCTGAGCCGGCCGTGCCCGCAGGCCGCTATGGGCAGGAGGCCCTGACCGCAATGAGCCTGTGGCCTGCGGTCAAGGACCGGCTGGCTCCCGGTGACAGTGTCCGTGCGGCCCTGGCCCTGGTCGCACGCGGGGAAGCGCCGTTGGGCGTGGTCTACGCGACCGATGCTCTCGCCGAGCCCCGGGTGCGGGTGCTGGCGACCTTTCCGGCTTCAAGCCATGCGCCGATCGTTTATTCGGCTGCGCCGGTCCAGCGTCTGGATGACTTCGGCAATCCTGCCGCCGCCGTGGCCTTTCTGAACTATCTGTCCGGTAATGAAGGTCAGGCCCTTTTCCGTCGCTTCGGGTTCGCGTCGCCTCCGACCGGGTCGACCTCGTCATGACCCCACTCAGTCCCGAAGAACTGCAGATCATCGGCCTGTCGTTGAAGGTGGCGCTGACGGCGACCCTGTTCAGCCTGCCGCCGGGGATCGCCCTGGCCTATCTGCTGTCGCGGTATGATTTTCCCGGCAAGGCGCTGGTCTCGGGTCTGACCCACCTGCCGTTGATCCTGCCGCCGGTGGTAACGGGCTATGCCCTGTTGCTGCTGTTCGGCCGCAACGGTCCGTTGGGTAGCTGGCTCGAGCCCATGGGTATCGTCTTTGCCTTTGACTGGACCGGTGCGGCGCTGGCGGCCGCAGTGATGGGTTTCCCCCTGCTGGTGCGGGCCGTCAGTCTGTCGTTCGACATGATCGATCCCAGGATCGAGCGGGTGGCCGAGACCCTCGGGGCGACACCCGCCGTCCGGTTCCTGACCGTCACCCTGCCATTGGCCCTGCCCGGAATCGCGGCCGGGATGGTGCTGGCCTTTGCCAAGGCGTTAGGCGAGTTCGGAGCCACCATCACCTTCGTCTCGAACATACCCGGCGAGACCCGTACCCTGCCTCTGGCGATCTACAGCCTGCTTCAGGTCCCGGGCGGTGAGGTAGTAGCGCTGAGACTGGTGCTGATTTCCGTCGCGGTGTCGATCGGGGCCCTGCTGGTCTCGGAATGGGTCGCACGGGCGGCGGCGCGTCGGGTCGGGAGGACAGTGTAATGCTGGAAGTCTCGGCCCATATCGCTCGCGGTGACTTCTCTCTCGAGGTCGGGTTTGCGAGCGACGCCCGCATCACCTGCCTGTTCGGCCGGTCGGGCTCCGGCAAAACCACCGTAGCTGAATTGGTCGCCGGTCTGATCCGGCCAAGCCGGGGCCGGGTGGCCCTGGCCGGAGAGCCGCTGTTCGACAGTGAGGCCAGTGTGTCGATCCCGACCTGGAGGCGGCGGATCGGCTATGTGTTTCAGGACGTCCGACTGTTCCCGCACATGACCGTGCGGGACAATCTGCTTTATGGCGCGCGCCGGGCCGGGGATACCCGTCCGGAGTTGGATCAGACGACGGCCCTGCTGGGGCTCGAGGGTCTGCTTGAGCGTCGTCCGGGATCCCTGTCCGGCGGCGAGGCCCGTCGCGTGGCGATCGGACGGGCCCTGCTGACCCGGCCGCGCCTGCTGATCCTGGACGAGCCCCTGGCCGGACTGGACGGTGCGCGGCGCGGTGATCTGTTGCCGTATCTCGATCGTCTGGCCCAGGATGGACCGCCCATCCTCTACGTCAGCCATGCCGTCGACGAGGTGGCGCGTCTGGCCGACCGGGTGGTGCTGGTCGGCGAAGGCCGGGCCATTGAAGCGGGACCTCCGGACATGGCCTTCGATCGCCCGGAGGCCGAGGCCGCCGCCGGGTTGAGCGCGCCGCTATCGATCCTCAACGGCCGCGTGATCACGCACGATCCGGCGGGAAACGCGACCCGCATAGACCTCGCTGGAACCTCGTTTCTGTCACCGCTTCTGGACGTCGCGCCGGGTGAACGGGTGCGGGTTATCGTTGACGCCCGCGACGTCGCCCTGGCCCTGACCGACCCGGTCGGTGCCAGTTTCCAGAACCGGCTGCCGATGCGAGTCGCCGCGCTCGAGGCCCGCCCTGACGGCGTTCTGGTACGGCTTAAGGCGGGCGAGCTGCGACTGAAGGCGTTGGTGACCCGGCAGGCGGTTGAACAACTGGCCCTGGAACCGGGCCGGTGGGTGATCGCCCTGGTCAAGGCGACGGCTTCAGCGCGCTATGCCTGATGGTGATCAGGCCTTGCCCAACCTTGGGGTCAGCAGCATCGGGCCGTAGCCGACGACAAAGGCCAGGAAGGCCGCGGACCAGAGCCCGACCGAGACAATCAGCAGGGGATGGTAGGCGGATGGCACCAAGCCGCCCACCACGCGGGTCAGGGCTGCGGCGTTGATCAGTCCATAGATCACGATCTCGATGGTGCCGGAGGTCAACGGTCGTCCGGTATGACCCCGGGCGGAACGGGTCATGACAGCCAGGGTCATCACGCCAATGGCTCCCGCGGTCAGGGCATGGACACCCACGGAGGGCAGGACATGAGCTGGCATCCCGACCGACAGCCCCAGCAGCACCAGACCCGAAGCCAGCCACAGATAGCCGAGGTGAAGGATCCACACGAGCGGTTCGGCCAGGGTCGCCATGCCACGCCAGCGGGCCAGCCGGATCAGGTTCAACACTCCCGCAGTTAGCAGGGTCGCACCCGCCGCCGGATGCGTCGGGGCGAAGCTCCAGGCAACCAGTCCAGCCGTCGTGACGATCAAGGTTATCATGTCGAAACGGCCGGTGACCGCCGGAAGCGGGCCACCACGCTTGAGCTGCCAGTTACGGGTGAAACTGGGCGTGACCCGCCCGCCAATCAACGCGATCAGCAGGGTCACGACGGCCAGACCCAGGCGGGTCGACAGATTGGCGACGCCGCCGGCACCGGCTTCGAGATGGAAACCCGCGTTGGCGAGTGCCAGCACGGTAACCATTATTGCGACAGGGATATTGCGCCAGTTGCGTCCGGTCAGGACCTCGCGCCAGATGACTCCGGCCATGGCGAACAGGAACAAGCTGTCGATCACTGCGGGCCAGGCCGCTGCGGCGGCGTCCGCATTCAGCGCGACCGTCAGCATGGCGGCCCGTCCCGCCAGCCACAGGCTGAACAGCAGGGCCAGCGGCCAGCCGACCACCGGTAACCTGCCGGTCCAGTTGGGCACGGCGGTCAGCAGGAAGCCGACGATGATCCCGCCCGCGTAGCCGAACAGCATCTCATGGACGTGCCAGCCCAGCCCCACCGGTCCACCGCTGAGGAAGGCGTAGACCCAGAGCGGCGCGGCGATCGCCGACCACAGGGCAGAGAACAGGTAAAAGGGGCGTAGACCGACGCTGAAGAGGGCAGGCCCGCGATAGGCGCGGATGGCGGCGGCAGTGCTCATGATGGGTTCCGTACGGCTGACCCGCCCTGCATAGGCGATGTGCCGCGAGATGAACTTGACGGACTTCCGGC
The DNA here is from genome assembly GCF_963974615.1 of uncultured Brevundimonas sp. GTDB lineage: Bacteria > Pseudomonadota > Alphaproteobacteria > Caulobacterales > Caulobacteraceae > Brevundimonas. Next base: position 165,036 of record NZ_CAXBDH010000004.1, on the reverse strand, counting down.
CGCGTACTGCCCTTCGTCAAGGCGAGCAGCGCTCCCGACTTCCTGACGCAGCAGAGACTGCTGGGTCTGGGCCGAACGCTCCAGCAGTTCGCGCCACACCGGAGTGGCCACGGCCTCGTCGAGCCCATAGCGGTGCGCAGCGGCGCGAATACGGTCGAGGATGACGACGATCCGCTGCGGATCCCGGATCGCGTCCGGATCCCGTTTGAGGCGGGCTATCTGCATGACTTCGCGTTGCCGCGCGGCCATGAGCCGCACCAGAATGGCGTCAATCCGGTCGATCCGGGCTCGCCGCGCCGCAAGTTCGTCGGTGCTCACAGTGCCGACCGTTCGCCGATGGCGCGGGCACCCGCAGCGCCATGCAGATAGCCGCTGACCAGGGGGCCAGGCGGACCCAGCGCCTCGATGCGACAGGCCAGTTCGTCTGTGGTGATGTTTCCGTCCGCATAGACCCGGAACGCTTCGACCACGGCGACCATGTCGAGCGTATGCGGCGACAGGCGCAATGCTGAAATGCCAGCCGCCGTCAGGGCCTCGATCGGGACATCGACCAGCTGACATCCATGCGACAGGGTCTGCAAACCGTTCACCGCGAGGAAGGTCTGGCCCTCGATCGTGGCCACATCCATGCCGTCGGGGTGGCGGTCGCAGACGTAGCGGCAGGCGTCCCGGTGCAGGCCTTCCATTCGGGCTTGGGCGCAGCGGCTCGACAGCGCCAGCGGCAACCGGCCGAAGGCAAACAGCTCCAGGGTCAGTTCGGGGCAGGCCCGGGCGATCTCGGTGATCGAGGACAGGGGGAGTTCAACGTTGGCGCACAAACGCACACAGCCCATTCGGGCCAGTTCGACCGCTGCGGGCGCGCTGTAGACGTTCAGCAACGGCCCGGCGACGAAGGGGGCGGGAGCCCGGCTCCAGACCGCCGACATGTCTCCCGCCTCAATCAGATGATCGGGGTCGGCGGCCAGGTCCGCCGCCAGCCGGCGCTCCCTCGGCGTGGCCGGCAGGGCGAGCGTGGACCAGATCACGGTCTTGCCGGCGTCCTCCAGTCGCCCGGCCGCCCGGACCAGGGCGTTCTGGAGCAGGGGCTGACGCTTTCCGCAGACCACCTCGCCGAGATAGACGGTCGCGACCGGGGCCTCGTCGGCAATCCGGGCATAGAAGGTTTCGACCCGGTCCGCGGCCCAATTGAACAGCAGCGGCCCGATCGCCAGTTCCATTGGCCCGCTCATCGCCAGCGCTTCCGGTAGGCACCCGTCGTCTCGCGCGCGCCTTCGGCGAGGTCGTTCAACAGGGACTCATAGGGGGCCGGGGATTCGCCGCGGCCAAGGGCATCGATGGCGGCGCGGAAGGCGGCGGTGACACGCGCCACATAGGCTCTCCCCCTCTGGCGGCCCTCGATCTTGACGGCGGTGACCCCGGCACCGGCCAGACCGGCCAGCAGACTCATGGCGTTCAGACTGACCGGATCCTCGAACAGATAGCCGGCCTCGTCCGACGTGCCACCGCGGAACCGGCCCTTGCACAGGGTTGGATAGCCGCCGGCTTCGCCCGCCGGCAGGCGATCGACGGCGAATCCGGACAGCCGGGTGGTGCGTTCGCCGTCGGCCTCGCTGAAGCTGACCGCCTCGGGCGGGGAACAGACTCCCGACAGGTTGGGCGAGCGTCCCGAGGCATAGGACGACAGGGCGCAGCGGCCTTCGGCCATGACGCACAGGCCGCCGTAGACGAAGGCCTCGGTCTCGACGCTGATCTCTCGCTGCAGGACCTTGATCTCCTCGACGCTGAGGACGCGCGGCAGGACGATGCGTTTCGCCCCGTATTCACGCGCGTAGAAGGCAATCGCCTCCGGCGTACCCGCAGCGGCCTGAACCGACAGGTGCAGTCGGGTGTTGGGATGATTAGTGCGCATGTGTGACAGCACGGCCAGGTCCGCGGCGATGATGGCATCCACACCCGCCATGGCCGCTGCGTCGGCCGAGGCGCGCCACAGGTCGGTGGCGTCCGCCCGGGCGAAGGTGTTGAGCGCCAGCAGGACCCGGACTCCGCGTTCATGGGCCCAGTCTGTCGCCGTCCGGAGTTCCTCAGGCGAGAAGTTCAGGCCCGGGAAATTGCGCGCATTGGTCTCGTCGCGGAAGCCGCAATAGACACTGTCGGCTCCGGCCTCGACCGCGGCCTTCAGCATGGCCGGCGACCCGGCCGGGCAGACCAGTTCAAGCGCCGGGACCGCCGCGGCGATCATGCCGCCCCCCCCGGTTCGCGCCAGCGACGGGCGATCGACAGCACGGTCTGCAGCGGTGGATCAAACCGTCGCGGCAGGCCCAGGATGTCCGCCATTGTCAATTCCGATGCCTCCAGCGCATTGTGCAGAGTCAGGATGGCGGCGGTGTCGCCGTCGACATCGATGCAGCGCTGGAAGAAGGCCCCATCGGCGTCGCCGCGCCCGTCAAACAGGGCCAGAAGCGTCAGCAATGGACCGCTGATGCGCGCCGAGGCTTCGCCGGCATCGTCGTTCGGACGCACTACCCGGATGGACCCGGTTTCGCCGTCCGGTCGCATCTCGAAGGCGACGGGCAGGTCCACGGGGGTGATCCGGATCGTGGCATCGCGGACCGAACCCAACCGGTCGAACGCCTCGGGCTGGCGACGGGCGATACTGCGAAGGGAGGCCGTCAGCAGAATCTCGACCGGCCGCCGGGCGCGATAGAAGACCTCCGTCCAGGGGCGGCGGGACGGCGAGCGACGCAGAGGCGCTATCCGCATCGGGAATAGCCGCAGTCGAGACAGCTGTCGCAACCCTCCTTGCGCACCAGTCCGGGCGTGCCGCATCGCGGGCAGGCTGAAGGTGCGCGCGCGACGGTCGGTGCCGTTTCGACCACAGGGGAGGGGGCGGCCGGATGCGTCGTGTCTCCGGTCGGCAGTCCCAGATGACGTTCGATTACCGCGCCGATGGCCGCCGGCAGCGACGGCGTATAGCTCCCGTCCATCCAGGCTCCACCGCCGGGATCGAACACGGCCTTCAATTCCTCAGCCACAAAGCTGACGTCACCGCCGCGTCGGAACACCGCTGAAACCATCCGGGTCAGGGCCACGGTCCACGCATAGTGGGCCATGTTCTTGGAGTTGACGAAGATCTCGAACGGTCGCCGTTCGCCGCCGTCCTCATCTTCGGAGTCATTGATGGTGACGTAGACGGCATGCGCGTCCAGTGGCCAGCGCACCTTGTAGGTCGCCCCCTCGAGTCGCGGCGGCCTTGGAGTCAGGACCGGTCCGTCGGGCGGAGGCGGTAGCGTAGTTTGCGGCTCCACGCTCAGCACGGACCCCGTGATGGCGTTGGGCCGATAGGTCGTCAGCCCCTTGCAGCCCATACGGTACCCCTGGCGATAGACATGGGAAAAGGCGTCGAAGGGGATGTCTTCAGGGCAGTTGATGGTTTTGGAGATCGAGCTGTCGATCTGCTTCTGGGCCGCCGCCTGCATGCGCAGATGGTGTTCGGGGGTCAGGGTCTGGGCGCTGACGAAGGCATTGCCCGGTGCGCTCTCCAAGGGCGCATCCGCCCCCTTGAGCCGGTGCCACAGGGACAGGGCATAGTCCTCGACGGCTTCTTCGCGTTTGCTGCCGTCCGGCTGCAAGACCTTGCGATTATAGGCGAAGGCGAACACCGGCTCGATGCCCGACGAAACGTTGCCGGCCAGCAGGGAGGTCGTGCCGGTCGGTGCAATCGAGGTCAGGCAACCGTTGCGCAGGCCGTGGCGGGCGATCAGCTCACGGGTTTCGGGATCCAGTCCGGCCAGGTTGGGTTGCTCCAGCATGATTGGGTCGTAAAGCGGGAAGGGGCCCTTCTCGGCCGCCAGTTCGGCCGAGGCGCGATAGGCTTCCCGCCGGATCACACCCAGCCAGCGTTCGGTCAGGGCGACGGCCTGGTCCTCGCCGTAGCGCGCCCCGCAGAAGATCAGGGCGTCAGCCAGTCCGGTCACGCCAAGGCCGATGCGACGCTTGGCCTTGGCCTCGGCGTCCTGGGCGGGCAGGGGGAAGCGCGAGATGTCAATGACATTGTCCAGCATCCGGACCGCGGTGCGGGTCAGGAGACCAAGTTCCTCCTCATCCATGGCGGCACCCGCTTCGAACGGGGCAGTCACCAGCCGGGCCAGGTTGAGCGATCCCAGCAAACAGGCTCCGTAGGGCGGCAGCATCTGCTCGCCACACGGGTTGGACGCCGAGATTGTCTCGCAGTGGGCCAGGTTGTTGGCCGCGTTGACCCGGTCGATGAAGATCACCCCCGGCTCGGCGGCGTCATAGGTGGCGCGCATCAGCCGGTTCCACAGGTCCGTGGCCCGGACGGTGCGGCGGACCTTGCCCTCGAAGAGCAGCGGCCAGTCGGCATCGGCATCCAGCGCCGCCATGAAGGCGTCTGTGACCAGTACCGACAGATTGAAATTCCGGAACCGGGTGGCATCGCGCTTGGCATTGATGAAGGCTTCGATGTCCGGGTGATCGATCCGCAGACAGCCCATCATGGCACCGCGCCTCTGGCCGGCCGACATGATGGTGCGGCACATCGAGTCCCAGACATCCATGAAGCTGAGCGGCCCCGAGGCCTCGGCCCCGACCCCTCGAACCGGCGCGCCGGACGGTCGGACGGTCGAGAAATCCATGCCGACCCCGCCGCCCTGCTGCATGGTCACCGCCGCTTCGCGCAGGTGCTGGAAGATGCCATCCAGATCGTCCGGCACCGTGCCCATGACGAAGCAGTTGAACAGGGTCACCGCCCGACCGGTGCCCGCGCCGGCGATGATCCGGCCGGCGGGCAGGAAGCGATACCCTTCCAGCGCCTCGCGAAAGCGCGTCCGCCAGCGTCCGCGTGACTTGGCGGGCTCGGCCTCGGCCAGGGCCGTGGCGACCCGGTCCCAGGTGGCTTCGACGGTCTTGTCGCCCTCGCCGTCGACCGGCCGAAAGCGATATTTGCTGCTCCAGATTTCTCCGGCCAGCGGACTGTCGAACGCCATGTCTGTCCCCCTTGAAAACGAAGGTCAGACTCGGTGATTCCCTGCGGCGCGCGGAAGGCGCGCGGGCGTGTCGCAGGCGAAGATTACCATCAAGGCAGGGCTTGACCGGTATCAAGTGGAGGGCAGTGCGAACGTGTCCGATAGAGAGGCGACCTCCCTCGTCCGCGACTCATCTGACGGGGTCAGAAATCCAGAACGGTGGCGGTCTTACCCACGGACAGGCCCGGGGCACCGGGACGCCGCCGGATCAGGACGTTGGCCGTCGCCAGCGCTTTCTGGGATCCGGAATCCTGGGTGTTCAGAACCGCAACCCCACCCGCGACCAGACGTCCACGCTCGAACGTCTCCCGATCTCCGCAGGGTTTGAGCGGCGTGGTCAGGGTCATGTCCCGCCACTTCAGCAAGGCGGCCGCGTCCCGACCCGCCAGACCCGCGATCAGCGGGGCGAGGAACAGACGGGCGGTCACGATCGCCGATGTGGGATTGCCGGGCAGGCCGATGATCCATTTTCCATTGGCCCGCCCGAACCAGACCGGCTTGCCGGGCTTGATGGCGACCTTCGAGAAGATCAGCTCCAGACCGAAGGGCGCGAACATCGCGCGGGCGAAATCCTTCTCGCCCACCGAGGCCCCTCCGGTGACCACGACCAGGTCAGCATCATCGAGCGCCTGACCGGCGGCGGCTTCCAGTGTCTCCGGCGTGTCGGCCAGACGCCGACGGGCGATGACCTCGGCCCCGTACTGCCGCGCCAGGGCGGCCACGCCGAACGAGACGCTTTCCGGGATACTGCCGGGCGTCTCCAGTGCCTGTCCCGGCTCGGCCAGCTCATCACCCGTTCCCAGGATGATGACACGAGGGCGGCGCACGACGGACAGGGTGGCGACGTCGGCGGCGGCGGCGGCGACCATGGCGCGGAAACCCAGAACGGCCCCGGCGGGCAGCAAAACCTCACCCGCCCCGAAGTCCGAACCCGCCGCGCGGATATGGCGGCCTTCGCCCGGCGCGGTCTCGAACAGGGCGTCGTCGCCGTCGCGGCCGACGATCTCCTGAACTATGACCCGATCCGCACCGAGCGGGACGGGCGCTCCGGTAAAGATGCGGGCGCAACTGTGCGGAGGCAGGACAGGGACATCGGCCCGACCGGCAAAGGCGACTTCGGCGACCGGCAATCGCGCCGGCAGGGTCGTCAGGTCGGCGTCACGCACGGCATAGCCGTCCATGGCCGAAACCGCGGTGCGCGGGGCGTCGCCGCGGGCCTTCAGGTCTTCGGCCAGCACCCGCTCACCGGCGGACTCCAGCAGTACCGGCTCGACCTCGAGCGGGCGAGCCGCGCTCAGGATCAGGGCGACGGCCGCGTCGAAATCGATCATGATTCCGTGACGTCCCCGGCGGTCCAGTCACCCGAACGCCCACCCGATTTCGACAACAGACGCACCTGGCTGATGACCATGCCGCGGTCGGCCGCCTTGAGCATGTCATAGAGGGTGAGGCAGGCGACCGAGACGGCGGTCAGGGCCTCCATCTCGACCCCGGTCGGCCCGCTGACGCGCGCTTCGGCAGTGACGATGAAGCCCGGCAGGGTCTCGTCCATGACCACCGTCACCGAGACCTTGTCCAGACCCAGGGGGTGGCACAGGGGGATCAGGTCGGCAGTGCGTTTGGCCCCCATGATCCCGGCCAGTTCGGCGGTGGTGATGACGGCACCTTTGGGCGCGCGGTCATCGCGCACCAGGGCCAGGGTCTCGGGCGCGCAGACCAGACGCCCTTCGGCGACGGCCCGACGGGTGGTGGCGGCCTTGTCACCGACGTCGACCATATGCACCCGGCCGCCACTGTCCAGATGGGTCAGGGCGCTCACGGGCAGATGCCCCGGTAACGCGGAATTTGGCCGACCAGCGAACAGGGCCGGAAGCGACTGTCCAGCTCTTCGGCCAGCACCAGGTCCCAGGCGTCGCGGCAGGCCCCGGTCGATCCCGGTACGCAGAAGACGAAGGTATCCTCGGCCTGTCCGGCCAGGGCCCGCGACTGCAGCGTCGCTACCCCGACCGTGCCGAGACTTTTGAGATGGAAGACGACGGAGAACCCGTCCAATTCGCGTCGGAACAGAGGCTTGACGGCCTCGGGGGTCACGTCGCGTGGCGAGAAGCCGGTGCCGCCGGTGGTCAGCACCACGTCCACATCAGGGTCGGCGATCCAGACCTTGAGCTGGGCGCGGATGGCGTCGACCTCGTCGTGAACGATGGCCTTGCCGGCCAGCACGTGGCCGGCTGTGGTCAGGCGCTCGATCAGCAGACCGCCCGAGGTGTCGGTGGTTTCGTCGCGGGTGTCCGATATGGTCAGGACCGCGATATTCAGCGGGTGAAACGGCAGATCTTCGTTGATTCCGGCCATCAGGGCGTGTCGTCCTTCCAGCGCGCCAGGGCGGCGCGATCTTCGTCTACGGGTTCAATCCAGCGGGTGCCGGTGGGACCGGTCTCGCGCTTCCAGAACGCCGCCTCGGTCTTGAGTCTGTCCATCAGATAGTCGGCGGCCTCGAAGGCCACGCGTCGGTGTGGCGCGGCGGCGGCGACGAAGACGATGGTCTCGCCCGGGACGAGGTCGCCACAACGATGGACCACGACCAGATCGCTGACCGGGAAACGTGCCGCCGCGGCCTCGGCGATGTCGCGCATCGAGCGTTCGGTCATGCCGGGATACCAGTCCAGCGTCAGGGATTCGACGGCCGAACCGTCCTTGCCGATGCCCCGGGCCAGGCCGGTAAAGGCCACCACCGCCCCGTCACCGGTGCGGCCGACGAGAAAGCGCTCTAGCTCTCTTGGGGCGGACAGGGTTGAGGGTTCCAGCCGGACGTCGAGCGCCACCTCAGCCTCCCGAAAAGATGGAGAAGAAGGCAATTTCCTGATCCGGTCGGGCCAAAACGTCGTCGCCGACCACGATCTGGTCGACCGAGGCACGGACGTCGGTCCGCATCAGGGCGGCGGCACTGACCTCGTCCCTTGCGGCCAGAAGGTGACGGATTTCACCCAGACTGGCTCCGGCTGCGGGCAGGTCCAGGCGGCAATCGGCCCCCAGACGTTCCGCGACGCGGCCGAAGAACAGGATCCGGGTCATCATCGCCTCCATCTCATGCGACCTGAGCCAGATCGGCATCGGCCAGGGCTTCGCCCAATTCCTTGATAAAGCGCGGGAGCAGCTCCTGTCGAACCGAAGGTTCGGACCAGTAGGGATTCATGAAGACGCAGCGGATCACCAGCATCCCGCCGTGCCCGTCCGGCGCGTCGTCATAACCTTCATGTCCGGCCAGAACGGACGCCATCAGGGCGGCATTGTCCCGGCCCAGTGTGGTCTTCGATACGGCGAAATCGGGTGAGGTCTGGAAATGGTCGAAAACCGCTCGGGTCCGGGTATTGGAGCGGCTCAGTGCCTCGCCGGGATGCGCCAGGGTGAAGCAGGCGATATTGCTGTCGGCGGGCAGGAAGCGGGCCTCGGGGACGGCGTCCTGGACCGCAGCCTGGAAGGCCTGACGAGCGTCGACTGTGGCGGCCATCAGGGCTCCGAAACCGTCAGCGTTGAAGCCGATGGTTTCCGCGGTCAACCAGGTCGCCGCCGCGCCCGCCGCCGAGCGTGAGCCCTCGAGGGTCGAGGACCATTTGCCCTCGCCCAGTTCCGGCCGGTCCAGATAGGGGGCGTCGAAGGCCGACACGGCATAACGTTCAGCGTCGGGCGTCAGGAAGGCCCCGCAGGCATAGGGCACATAGCCCAGCTTGTGCGGATCGATGGTGATGGAGTCCGATCGCCGCATGGCGCGCAGGGCGGCGGCGGTCGCCGGGGTCAGGGCCGCCTCGGAAGGGCCGTCCAGCATGGCCCCGAGGAAGCCGCCGTAGGCCGCGTCGACGTGACGCCAGATGCGCCAGCCCCGTTTTGCCCGCCAGTCGTCCATCCGGTCATAGAGGTGATCCAGTGGATCCACGGCTCCGGTCTCGGTGGCACCGGCTACCGCAACGGCCATGAGGATGGGGCGACCTTCGGCTTCGGCGCGTGCGACCAGCCGTTCGAAATCGGCCAGATCGAGGCGACCGCAGGCATCGAGGGCGATGCTCCAGATTGCCTCTGCGCCCAGACCGAAGACATTGGCCGACTTGCTCCAGGAGTAGTGACGGTTGCCGGGGACCAGCATCACCGGTCCCATATAGTTCTGACCCGTGGCCCGGCTGATGCGCCGCCAGATGTCGCCGGGATTGGACGCCGCCGCGCTGCAGGCTTTCAGCACATCGTCCGACAGGTCGTGGGCGCTCCACAATTCGCGGAACCGGGCCCAGCCCATATGGGCGGCGGCGAAGGGGTCGAGGCGTGTACCGGTCGTTTCGGCAATGTGCAGTGCCAGGGCCAGCCAGTGGTCCAGCCGGTAGCGAGCCCGCCAGACCGCCTCGAAATTGGCGACCGTCCCGCCCGAGGTGAAATGCCCCTGGGCCAGTGCCGGGTCATAGCCGAGCATCCGGGCCAGGGCGGCGATGGCCTCGGTCTCGATGACGCTGCCGACGCGGCTGGCCTCGCGTGAGCTGTTGTTGGGATTGTGCAGCATGGCCGCGAACCAGCCCAGCAGGCCTGGCAGCGACAGATCGGCCTTCATGTGGGCGATGTAGCGGGGGGTGAAGGTTGGGGTCTCGGCGGTCAGGGCGTCGCAAAGGGTCAGCAGTCGACGCCCCAGTCGGTCATCGTGACGGGTGGCGATACCGGTGTCCGGGACGGGCTGTTCTCCAGTCGTGGCGCTGTCCTCGAACCGGCCCGAACGCCATCGGAACCAGTGGTCGAGCGTGGCGTCGATCTCGTCGCGCAGCCGGCGTTCGTTCTCTGACCGCGCGCCGGGGAAATACGTCTGGGTGATCTCTCGGGCCGGGTCTGTCGTCATGGAATCGCAGTGACCTCTGCGCCCTGAAGCGGGCTCATCCGTCCGCCTTTACAGCCTGCGTCCACAATTCGAATTGCCAACTGTCAAATGGCCGACCGACCGGCGTCAATGCGCCACCGCCGTGGTCCGACTGTCCTGATCCGTCGGGCCACCGGGGCGGGGTGGCTGGATTGAGCTGGCGCGGACTGTCGGGCTGGTGTTCAGTTCGTCGGCCGATTTTGGCCCGAATCCGGGGAGGTTCATGTGAGAATTTTGATCGTTACGGCGACCGTTCTGGCTCTGGGTGGGTGCAATCCTTCCGGCGACGGGGCAGCGGCTCCCGATCCGGCTCACTGGACCTATACCGAACAGGCAGGCTGGGGCGGGGAATGTCCGGTCGGCGCGGCGCAGTCCCCGGTGGCGCTGGTCAGCACGGCAGGTGCCGATCTGCCGGACCTGACTGTCACCTATGGGGCCGGCCCGGGGACTTTCCTGAACAACGGCCACACCTTGCAATTCACGCCCGACGTCGCCGGCCGGACCCTGATCGGTAGTGACGGCTATGCGCTGGTGCAGTTCCATTTCCATGCCCCCAGTGAACATACTCTGGACGGCAAGACCTATCCGGCCGAAATTCATTTCGTGAACCGGGGTGCCGACGGGGCCCTGGCGGTCGTCGGCGTATTCCTGACCGAAGGGGCCGCAAATCCCGCTCTTGCGGCGTTGCTGGCAGCCCTGCCGACGCAGACCGGAGATGAGGGCGTGACCCGTCCGACCGTCGATCCCGCCCTGCTGTTGCCGGCGGACAGGCATTATTTCGCCTATGTCGGTTCCCTGACCACGCCGCCGTGCACTGAGGGTGTGCGCTGGAACGTGCTGTCGACGCCGGTTGAGGCCTCGGCACAGCAGATCGCGGCCCTTGCGGCGGCGCTCGGCATCTCCAATCGCGTTGTGCAGCCGGTCAACGAACGCGTGCCCGCCTTCGGCGAATAGACGCCCCCAACCCCCGCCCCTGTTTTCTTGGAGCGCTTGAACAGCACCGTCAGGAGCCGATTGCGCGGCCGACCGGAACATGGGAAGGTGGGGCTATGTGGAGCTTGCTGCGCATCCTGATCCTGTCTTTGGCGTTCGTCGGCTTTATCGGCCAGACGACGGCGAGGGCGACTCCGTTTTCAGCTGCGCCGGACATGCCAGATTGCGTTCAGATGACGATGGGCGCGATGGATGACGCGTCTGCTCCCGGACAAGCGCCGTGCAAACATACGAAGGCCGACTGTCTTGCCAAGATGGGGTGCACGGTCGTTTCGCCCGTATTTTCGTTCGGGCCCACGATCGAACGGCCGGTTTCCGGCCTCACTCCGACCTATGATGGGATGACCGGCCGGTTGGTCGGCCTCACCACGTTGCCACCTCGAGATCCTCCAAAAGCCTGACCCTGACCGTATCTTCGCGAGTCCACCGCGGTGCCTGGCACCGTTGGACTTTTTGAACGGCTGATCCCCGGTCCTTTGCGACGGGGAGGGTTTGGAGCTCATTATTGTGTTGAAATCTACTGTCGGTCGGGCCCGCGTTGTCGCGCCGACCTGGGCCAGCGTGGCTGCGCTTTGTTGCGCACTGGTTGTCGCGGGGCCCGTTAAATCCGAGCCCCTGACCTTCGCCGAGGCCCTGGCCATGGCCCGTTCGGACGCCCCGACCGTGCGTGCCGGTGCCCTGGGCGTGGAGGCGGCGGAGGCCTCGGTCGTGGCGGCCGGACGTCTGCCGGACCCAAGGCTCAGGTTCGGCGTCGACGGCTTTCCGGTTTCGGGTCCCGCAGCCGGGCGCTTCAACGGGATCGAGATGACCAACGTCCAGGTCGGCCTGCAGCAGGATGTCCCCAGCCGCGCGCGGCGTCGTGCTGAACGACGCATCGCCGAGGCCGATATCGGCGTGGCCCGGGCGCGAGAGGACATCACGCTGTGGGATGTCCGGGTCGCGACCGGCCAGGCCTGGGTCGACCTGTTCTATACGGAACGTCGGCTGGCCGTTCTGGACGATCTGCTCACCTCGCTTGACCCGCTGTGGGCGGCGGCCCCGTCGGGCCTCGTCTCGGGCGCGAACCGACCGGCGCAGATTCTGGGACCTGTCGAGCTGCGCGCCGCCCTGGATGATCGCCGCGACGGTCTGCGGGTCGACCTCGCCAGGGCCCGGGCGGAACTGTCGCGATGGACCGGCGATCCGGCACCAAGCGCCAGTGGGTCGCCACCAGCCATCGATCTTGAGCCGGGTGTCCTTGACGTAGATCTGGGTCGGCTGCCGGCCCTGCGCGCCTATGGCGCCGTGAAGGACCGGGCCGAGGCGGACCTTGATCTGGCCCGGGCCGGACGCCGACCCGACTGGTCGTTTGAGGCCGGCTACGCCCACCGGGATCCGATGTTCGGCGATCTTGTCTCCGTCGGTGCCAGTGTCAGTCTGCCCCTGTTTCAGGGGAGCCGGCAGGAGCCGGTGATCGCGGCCCGCGCTGCCGATGCCCGGCGCGTTATGGCCGAGCAGGAGGCTGCGGAACGTGAATGGCTGGCGACCCTGCAGGGCGACCTCACGGAATACGAGGTGGCCCGCACCCGTTGGGTCAGGGCGCGGGACGTGGTTCTGCCCAACCTGCGCACGCGTGCCGATCTCGAAACGGCCAGCTACGGCGCGGGCCGCGCCGGGGTCATGGAGGTGCTGGACGCCTTCACCGCCCTGGCCAACGGCCGGCTGGACACCCTCGACAAGGAAGCTGATGTGGCGCGCCGCGCCGTCCGATTCACCCTGATTTATGGAAACGACCAATGATCCGGTTTGAGCGTAGAAATATGGGGCTTGCGGCCGCAGCCGCCGGCCTGATCGTTATCGGCGGTGTGGCCGGCCTGGCGCTGGCACGCTTCGGTCCGGGCGGCGCGGATCCCGTCGCCGCCACTGTGGGTGAGCGCGAGGTTCTCTACTGGTATGATCCGATGACTCCGGGCCAGAGGTTCGACAAGCCGGGCAAGTCACCGTTCATGGACATGCAACTGGTGCCCCGATACGCCGACGAGGAGTCTGGCGCGGCGGCGGGTGTTCGCATCGATCCGGCCCTTGTCCAGAATCTGGGGGTCCGTTTCGCCACGGTCCGGTCCGGTATCCTCGACGGTGACCTGACCGCCAGTGCGGTGGTCGATTACAATGAACGCGACGTCGCGGTGGTGCAGGCGCGCGCTGCCGGTTTCGTTCAGCGGGTCTATGCGCGTGCCCCCGGTGACGTCATCGCCGCCGGGGCCCCGCTGGTCGATTTGCTGGTGCCGGACTGGGGCGGGGCCCAGATCGAATATCTCGCGGTTCGTCGCACGGATGACGCGGCCCTGACCGGGGCGGCGCGCCAGCGTCTGGTTCTGCTGGGCATGCCGGAGTCCCTGATCGTCGCGGTCGAGCGGTCGGGCCGTCCGCGCACGACGGTGACGATCAACAGTCCCATCGGCGGGGCCATCCGCACCCTGGGCGTGCGCGCCGGCATGAGTGTGCCGGCGGGTCTGACCCTGGCCGAGATCAACGGGCTGTCGACCGTCTGGCTCAACGCCGCGGTGCCCGAGGCCCTGTCCGGTCAGCTCCGGGTCGGCCGGTCGGTCGATGTGACGCTGGCCGCCTTTCCCGGGGAGCGGATGACCGGTCGACTGACCGCCCTGTTGCCCGAGGTCGCGGGTGACAGCCGGACCCTGACCGCACGGGTCGAGTTGCGAAACCGGGGCGGTCGTCTTCGTCCCGGCATGTACGGACAGATCACGTTCGGCGGGTCGACGGTGCCGGCCCTGCTGGTGCCGTCCGAAGCCGTGATCCGCACCGGCCAGCGTAATCTGGTCATGCTCGCCGGAGAAGGCGGGCGCTATCAACCGGCCGAGGTCCGGGTCGGGCGCGAAGCCGGGGGGCAGACGGAGATTCTTTCCGGACTGCGTGACGGTGAGCGCGTCGTCGCCTCGGGCCAGTTCCTGTTCGATTCCGAGGCCAGTCTGTCCGGTGTCACGGCGCGTAGCCTGGAGCAGGCCCGGGCACCGTCGGGAAACGCGTCCGCGGCTCCGGCCCCGGCTCCGACTCCAGCTCCGGCGCGAGCGCCGGCCCCAGCTCGAACCTCGGCCACGGCTCCGGCCCCGGCTCCGGCCTACCGGACAAGCGGCCGGGTTCAGGCCATCGAGGGACGTTCGATCACCCTCGCGCATGGACCGGTCCCGGCGTTGCAATGGCCGGCCATGACGATGACCTTCCCGGTAGCGGGGGCGGTGCCACTTGGAGGAATCTCGGCGGGTGACCAGGTCGATTTCGGGTTCGACATGGTCGACGGCAAGGCCACGATCCGCAGTCTGACCCGGCGGGAGGCAGGCCAATGATCGCCGCCATCATCCGCGCCTCGGTCAAGGGGCGCTTCCTCGTCCTGATGGCCGCCTTCGCCCTGGTCGCCGCGGGCCTCTGGGCCGTGCGCAATACACCGGTGGACGCCCTGCCGGATCTGTCCGACGTGCAGGTGATTATCCGCACCTCCTATCCCGGCCAGGCTCCGCAGATCGTCGAGAATCAGGTGACCTATCCGCTGGCGACCACCATGCTGTCGGTGCCGGGAGCCCGCACGGTGCGCGGCTATTCCTTCTTCGGCGACAGCTATGTCTATGTGCTGTTCGAGGACGGTACAGACCTCTACTGGGCGCGCTCCCGGGTGCTGGAGTATCTCAGCCAGGTTCAGGCCGTACTTCCCGACACTGCGCGTCCGGCGCTGGGTCCGGACGCGACCGGGGTCGGCTGGGTCTATGAATACGCGCTCGTCGACCGGACGGGTCAGCACGACCTGTCGCAGTTGCGCAGCCTGCAGGACTGGTTCCTGCGTTATGAACTCAAGACCGTTCCGGGCGTGGCCGAGGTCGCCAGCATCGGCGGCATGGTGCGCCAGTATCAGGTGGTGCTCGATCCCGCCAAACTGGCCGGCTACGGCGTGACGCACCAGCAGGTCGTCGCGGCGATCCAGCAGGGCAATGGCGAGGCGGGCGGGTCTGTTCTGGAGCTGGCCGAGACCGAATATGTCGTCCGCGCCAACGGCTATCTGACCACGCTCGACGACTTCCGCGCTGTGCCGATCCGCACGGCCACCGGCGGGGTGCCGATCCAGCTGGGTGACGTGGCCACGATCCAGATCGGCCCGGAAATGCGTCGCGGCATCGCCGAACTGAACGGCGAGGGCGAGGTGGCCGGCGGGGTGGTGATCCTGCGCTCGGGCGAGAATGCCCAGGCGGTGATCACGGCGGTGCGAAAGCGGCTGGAAACCCTCAAGGCCGGACTTCCGGCCGGGGTCGAGGTTGTGCCGGTCTATGACCGCTCGCACCTGATCGATCGCGCCATCGAAAATCTGAGCACCAAGCTTATCGAGGAGTTCATCGTCGTCGCGCTGGTTTGCGGCCTGTTCCTGTGGCACGCGCGCTCGGCCCTGGTGGCCATCATCACCCTGCCGCTGGGTGTGCTCGCAGCCTTCATCCTGATGCATCTTCAGGGCGTCAACGCCAACATCATGTCGCTGGGCGGAATCGCCATCGCCGTCGGGGCCATGGTTGATGCGGCCGTGGTCATGATCGAGAATGCGCACAAACATATCGAGCGATGGGAACACGACCATCCCGATGAGCCTCTGGCCGGTGAGACCCGCTGGCGGGTGATCACCGAAGCGGCGGCGGAGGTGGGGCCGGCGCTGTTCCTCAGTCTGGTGATCATCACCCTGTCGTTCATCCCTGTGTTCACCCTGCAGGCCCAGGAGGGGCGGCTGTTCGCGCCACTGGCCTTCACCAAGAGCTATGCCATGGCGGCGGCAGCGATCCTGTCGATCACCCTGGTGCCGGTGCTGATGGGCTATCTGATCCGCGGACGGATTCCGGCCGAGCAGAGCAATCCGATCAACCGCTGGCTGACCCATATCTACCGCCCGCCGCTCGACTGGGTGTTGCAGCGTCCCCGGGCAACCCTGCTGATCGCCCTGGCCGTGTTCGCCACCTCGGCCTGGCCGATCAGCCAGCTGGGCGGCGAGTTCATGCCGCCGATGGATGAGGGCGACCTGCTTTACATGCCGTCGGCCCTGCCGGGGTTGTCGGTCGCCAAGGCGTCCGAACTGCTGCAGCAGACCGACCGGATGATCCGCACCGTGCCCGAAGTCGAGACTGTGTTCGGCAAGGCCGGCCGGGCGGATACGGCGACCGATCCGGCACCGCTGGAGATGTTCGAGACGACCATCCGCTTCAAGCCCCGTGACCAGTGGCGGCCCGGCATGACCCCGGAGAAGCTGGTCGAGGCGCTGGATGCGGCGGTACAGGTGCCCGGACTGGCCAATGTCTGGGTGCCCCCGATCCGCAACCGCATCGATATGCTGGCCACCGGCATCAAGAGCCCGATCGGGGTCAAGGTGTCCGGAGCCGATCTTCAGGCCATCGACCGGATCGCCGCCCAGGTCGCCGACGTGGCCAAGACCGTCCCGGGCGTCAGCTCGGCCCTGGCCGAACGGTTGACGGGCGGACGCTATGTCAATGTCGACATCGATCGACAGGCGGCCGGGCGCTATGGCCTCAATATCGCGGACGTCCAGGCCATCGTCGCGGGGGCCGTCGGCGGCGAGACCATCGGTCAGACCGTCGAGGGTCTGGCCCGCTATCCGATCAGTGTCCGCTATCCCCGCGAGACGCGCGACAGTCTGGCCGAGCTTCAGGCTCTGCCGATCGTGACCCCCTCGGGCCAGCAGATCACGCTCGGTACCGTCGCGGGCATTCAGGTCGCGGACGGGCCTCCGATGCTGAAGTCGGAGAACGGGCGCCCGACGACCTGGGTCTATATCGATGTCCGGGGCCGAGATCTGGCCTCGGTGGTCGGCGATCTGCAGAAGGCGGTGGCAGATCAGGTTCAACCGAGTCCGGGGGTGACCATCGCCTATTCCGGGCAGTTCGAATATCTGATCCGCGCCGCCGAGCGGCTGAAGGTCGTGGTTCCGGCCACCCTGCTGATCATCTTCATCCTGCTGTATCTGACCTTCGGACGTTTCGACGAGGCGGCCCTGATCATGGCCACCCTGCCGTTCGCCCTGACCGGCGGCGTGTGGCTGCTGTATCTGCTGGGCTATCACCAGTCGGTCGCTACCGGGGTCGGCTTCATCGCCCTGGCTGGACTGTCGGCCGAGTTCGGGGTGGTCATGCTGATCTATCTGAAGACCGCACTCACGGCGCGCGGCCTGAACCCGGGACCGGACGAGGTCGAGACCGCCGTGCGCGAGGGGGCCTTGTTGCGGGTGCGGCCCAAGGCCATGACGGTGGCGGTCATTCTGGCCGGACTGTTCCCCATCCTGATCGGCCACGGTGCCGGTTCGGAAGTGATGAGCCGCATCGCCGCGCCGGTCATCGGCGGCATGCTGACGGCACCTTTGCTGTCCATGCTGGTGATCCCCGCAGGCTATCTGCTGCTGCGCCGCCGCAGGAAGCGGTCGGCGTCTTCATCACAGGGGGAGGGGCGATAAGATCTGCCGCCCCCGACCCGGCACGATGATACATCCCGCGCCGGTGGGACGCAGGGGGATGGGAGGCTGGGCGGAGCGTCCGGGTCTTCGCCCGGATGCAGGAAGTTGAATACCGTTTCGACGAAGACTGGCGCTCCGCGCGGAGGGGGCTTCCACATGCCCGGGGCTACGCCTCGCTCTTAACGAGTTCCCCTTCTGCACACGACGGGCAGCGGCCGCGACGACGGCCTGCTGGTCCGGACGGATACTCGATCACCGCCCCTGGCCGACTGGACGTTGCAGCCCCGTCAGCCCGCGTCCCGGTCTCCGAGGATCCCGGTCGCGGCCCGCTCCCTTCCGCTCCCGCCGCCGCTTCGGATCGCCGGCCGAGCGAGCCTCCCGGTGCGACGGGACCCAAACAGTCTGGCACGGCGCTGGACCCGGGCGGGTTTTTGCCGGTGTTTTTTCTGGAAGGTGAGGGGAGTCAGTCGGTTGGCAGCGCGGGAAGCGATGGAAGAGGCGTTTTATCTCGACCGGCTTAACGAGTGAGTGTCGGCTGGTCGCTGTCCAGGTCCTGTGCGGCATCTCTCCGTTTTTGCTGCGACCACATTCCGGCATAGATGCCGCCCTGGCTTAAAAGATCCTCATGGTGCCCGCGTTCGACAATACGCCCGTCATCGATCACCAGGATCTCGTCGGCCTCCACGATGGTGGACAGGCGGTGGGCGATGATCAGCGTCGAACGCTCTGCCGATACCGCTCCAAGACTGGTTTGAATATCCCGTTCCGTGCGACTGTCCAACGCGCTGGTGGCTTCGTCGAACACGAGGATGGACGGCTGTTTCAGGATCACGCGCGCGATCGCGATCCGTTGCTTCTCACCCCCCGAAAGCTTCAGTCCCCGCTCGCCGACCCGGCTGTCGTACCCCTCGGGAAGACTCTGGATGAAGTCGTGAATTCGGGCTGAGCGAGCCGCATTTTCGATCTCGTCCCGACTCGCGCCATCCCGGCCATAGGCGATATTGTAGTAGATGGTGTCGTTGAACAGAACCGTGTCTTGCGGCACGACGCCGATCGCCTGCCGCAGACTCTCCTGGGTGACCAGCCGCACGTCCTGACCGTCGATCGTGATGCATCCACTATCAACATCGTAGAAACGGAAGAGCAGGCGCGCGACCGTCGATTTTCCGCCTCCGGTCGGACCGACGAGCGCCACGGTGCTGCCGGGAGGAATTTCGAACGACACATTCTTCAGAATCGGCCTGCGTGGGTCGTAGCCGAACGAGACCCGGTCGAAACGGACGTGGCCGCGTGTCACCACCAGACGTGTCGCGCGGGACGAGTCTTCGACTTCGATCGGTTGCTGGAGCAGATCGCTCATGACTTCGATGTCGGTGACGGACTGCCGGACGCTGCTGTAAACCATCGCCAGAAGATTGAGCGGCGCGTAGAGCTGGAGCAGATAGGCGTTGACCAGAACGAAATCTCCAACTGTCATCGTGCCGGCGGTGACGCCACGTCCGGCCATCAGCATCACTGCAACCGAGCCTGCCGAGATGATCACCGTCTGGCCGATTGTGAGCAGGGACTGCATGGTCTGACTGCGGACCGCGGCCTTTTCATAGGCGCGTTTGGCTGCGTCATAACCCTCGCCCTCAAGACGTTCGGCTCCGAAATACTTCACGGTCTCATAATTGATGATACTGTCGGTGGCCTTGACGCTGGCGACCACGTCGAACTGGTTCATCTCGCGGCGCAAACGCACCTGCCTCTGGGTTACGACCAGGGTAAATGCGCTGTAGACCCCGATGCTGGCCAGGGTCACCCAGGCGAAGTCGGGGCTGTAGAATCGCCAAAGGATGGCGCACACGAGAACCAGTTCCAGAAGCGTCGGCAGGATGCTGAAGAGGACCAGCTCCAGCAAGAACTCGATGCTGGCGGTGCCCCGTTCGACGATACGCGACAACCCGCCGGTCTGACGCTCGATGTGGAAGCGCATCGATAGCCTGTGCAGGTGTTGAAACACCTCCAGCGCCGTCAGACGGATCGCCCGTTGGGCAACGTTGATGAAAACCAGTTGGCGCAGATCGCCCGCCATCTGGGCGGCGACATTAGCGACACCGTACGCGACAATCAGGGCGACAGGCACGACCAGGGTGGCCTGGAGGGAGAAGACGTCGATGATCTGCTTGTAGATCAGCGGCGCGCCGATGGTGATGAACTTTCCCACGGCGATTAATGACACTGCGGCGACCACTCTCAGTCGCAGCATCGGCTCGTTGCGGGGCCAGAGCAAAGAGAGCAGCCGCATCGGAATCGTCGTCTGACTGGCCCGTCTCCCTCCTAACGGCACGGCACACCTTTCAAGAGAAATGCAGCCTGAAGTGAATTTTGCCTCATGGTCTGTCGTGCCCGGGGCATGATGCAAAATCAACCATGGGACACCCTTGAAGTCTCTACCTCTGGGTGTAGTGTTGTCCTATCGCCTTGAATGTGGCGCTGCGACGTGGATTATCTATGTCGCGTTTCAACCTATAGAAGGGTCTCTGGTTATGGAAAGCGGAAAGAAAACATTCGCGTTCAAGTTGGCTGAGAAGAAACAGAATGCGATCGGCCTGAAGGACGGCAAATGGACGGCTCGGGCCGGCGTGGCTGTGGCTGGCTGCACCGACCCCACCGGTCAGGGCATGTATCGCGACAGCGTCTATACCGACGGTCGCCCCGCGCCGCTCGACAAGGGCTACTGGTGCTGAACAGCATACTGTCTGAGACAAGGGCCCCATTGTGGGGCCCTTGTTTTTTTCGAGCCGTGATTTGCCTGCGGCCTGCGCTCGGCATCCAGACATGAGAGCGCAGGTATGGCGAACCGCGCCCTGATCGTTACGGACACCTCTGACCTTCATGCGGATCAGGTGGCGGTCAAGCTTGGCGCGGTCGGACACACGCCCTTCAGGCTGAACCTCGACGCCTTTCCAAGAGATTTTGATATGACCCTGAGCTTCGCTGAGGGATGCTGGCGCGGAGGATTGACGCATCTGCCCTCGGGGGACGTTCTGCCGGTCGAGACGATTGGTGCCGTCTGGATGCGCAAGAAGGCGGATTTCAGCTACAGATCAGGCGACCTTCTCCCTCAGGAAAAGGCCTACGCTGACGGTGAGATGGAGCATATCCTGTTCAGCATGCTGTACTCGCTCGACTGTTTCTGGATGAGCCATCCCCTCGCCGTGCGGGGCGCGAGCTGGAAGGGCGAACAGTTGCAGCGGGCCGCCAGAATGGGGTTCGACGTGCCGCCGTCCATGATCACCAACCGACGAGCCGATGTCGAAGCGTTCCGGCGGACCATCGGTGGCGAGATGATATTCAAGACGCTCTCTTCGCCGATCCTGGGTGCCGACGAGGTCGCCGCTGAAGACCGGATCGCCGGTCACCTTTCGACGACCCTGATCACTGATGAAGACGATGATCTGCTCGACGCCGTCGCGGAGCTCCCCAGTTTCTTCCAACCCAATGTATTGAAAGCGTATGAGCTGCGCGTGACCATTATTGGTGATCGCGTGTTTGCGGCCAAAATCCACTCACAGGACGATCCGCGAACGGCGATCGACTGTCGAGATATGTCGGCGGAAATTTCCTATGAGGCAGACAATCTGCCAGCAGAAGTGTCGCGTCGCTGCCTGGAGTTCGTCCATAGCTACGGGCTGACATACGGGGCGATCGATCTGATCGTCACGCCGGAAGGGCGATATGTTTTTCTGGAGAACAATCCGGTCGGGCAGTTCCTGTTCGTTGAGCAGCTTGTTCCGAGCCTGGATATGACCAGCCATGTCGCCAGATGTCTGGCGGACGCCGTGCAGAAAGGGTTGCCGTGAAGATCGGGTCCCTCATCGAACAGATCGAGACACAGCGACAAAGCCGCGTGCTGGTTCTGGCGGCTTCCAATCTTGAACTCGACCTGCTGCCGTCCCTGTATGATGTTCTGCACGAGATGGGACGGACCGAGAGGCTGGATGTCCTGTTCTATTGCCGGGGTGGTATTGTGAACGCCGCGCGACGGGTCGCTTTGCTCCTGCATGAATTCACAGACCATCTCACCCTCATCGTTCCGGACCGGTGTGAGTCCTCCGGCACGATTGTGGCTCTGGCAGCCCATGAAATCATTGCGGGCCAGGTCGCGGTGTTTTCGCCGATCGATCCCTTGCTTCAGGCGGGGTCGCCAACATCGGAACAGGGGCCTCTCGCGATATCGGCCCAGGACGTCCGGTTGTTCGGCGAAATGACCCAGCAATGGTTCGGTGTGTCAGGTGAGGAGGCCAAGGGCGCGGCCATGACGATTCTCTGTGAGAGCATCTTTCCCACGACGTTGACGTCCTTCTATCGTTCCTGCCTGGAGACGCGTGGGATCTGCCTCGAATTGCGATCCTTGGCGACACGATCGCCGGAGGAAAATGATAGCGCGGAGGTGGTCGACCGGCTGCTCTACGGACACCATTCTCATACCTACGCGCTTACGCGAGAAGATATGGCGACCCTTGGCCTGCCGATGCGGGCAGATGCAGCGACAGAGGATCTGGCGTGGGAAGTTGCCCGGACGATACGCGGGTCGATCGGGGCCGGGGGGCGCGTTGACCCGGACGAAAGCTGGACTGATACGATCGTGGCGACCCGTACGGGAGGCCGGTGTCGTCGGCGCAGCCCTGCGGGAGTCGGACCGCAATGGGAATCTTGTGTGGTCGAATGAATCACATAGGCGCGTACATTGGCGAGGCGTGTCGCTTCTATGTGATGCTGCTCCTCTTTGCCGGGGCGGCAGGGAAGTTCGCGAACATCCGGGCATTTCAAGGTACGCTCGAGATCCTGTTTGACGTTCCCGGTGCCGGGAGCGGGGCTGTGGCCATCGGAGTCGTCGCCGTGGAAGTGCTGGTCGCATTCCTGCTGCTGATCGGCGGCGAGGCGGCACGGGTCGGGATCACAGCGGCGGCGGTTCTCTTCCTGGGGTTCACCGGAGTGATCTCGATGGTCCTGCTCCGCAGGACACCGGTTGCCTGCAACTGTTTCGGCGGAGCGTCGCACGAGGTTTCAATTTCCGATCTGGTCCGCAGTGTCGGTTCGTTGGCTGCCTGCGCGTTCTACGTCGCTCAATTCGACGGTCGGGCCGTCCTTTCCGTTGCCGGCCTGGTCATGATGTTCGGTGTCGCGCTGATCACGGCGATCCTGTCCATTCGGCTGTCAGACATCGTGTCGCTGTCATTTCGTTGACGGGAGGACTGTTCCGGAATGATCACCACCGTGCTCGAGTTCACCGTCGGGTTTCTGCTCTTCATATCGGCCCTCACCCTTTTCCTGGTGTTGCGCCTGGCCACGCGCGTGGCGACGCTGGAAGCGTCAATTCCGGCCGCAGGACCTGAAATCGGCACAGTCCTGCCGACGTTCGAGGGTCGAAGGAATTCGGACGGTGCCCTGGTCACGTCTGATGATCTCGCGGGCAAGAACACCGTGCTTGTCTTCATGTCTTCCGGGTGCCCGCAGTGCGTCGCCAAGCGTCCCGACCTTCTGGCCATGCTTCCGGGTATGAAGCGCTCCGGCGTGACCTTCTGGATTGTCTCAGCCGATGACAGACATGGTGTTTCCGCAGTTGTCGGGGACTCTGCGCTTGAGACCCATGTCCTCCATTTGGAGGCTGACGGACGGCGTCGCCTGAACCCGAACAACCTCATCCCGTCCTACATCTTCATCGACGAGCAGGGTGTCGTTCGCGACCATAGCCATATGGAGGATGAGAATTGGGTCGATTTTGTCAGGCAGATGAAAGCGGACGCTTCCGGAACGGTTGAGGCCGGCTGAGCGGCTGCCTCCTGCCAGCAGCCCGACCCTTTGCCGCCTTCGCGTTGATGCGGCAACCGCATTGCGGCCGGCGGACTGCGGATGAGGGTGGGGTGAGCCGTTGATTGCGACGGTGTACCCCTAGACCGATTTTTTGCTGAGCCGGCGCGGCGGGGTCGGGAGGCCTGCGCGCTCCACTCTGCGAGCCGCCGCCGCAAGGCTGGCTTTCAGTCGGGATCGGCGGTTCCAGGGTCGCCACGAGTCCCGGGGCGTTATCGGGTCACCGAGGTGGAAGGTCGCGATGAAAGTGGCGACCGGCCCGATCTCCGTCGGTTCCAGGGGGCGCAGGCGGCAGTAACCGGCCAGACGCAGCGCCTCTATGGCCCGTCCAAAACTGTTTGTTCTGTCGATTTCCGCCTGCACAACGGATCTTTCACATCCGAACCAGTGGGCGATGATGCCGGTTCTTATGTCGGCGATGCGGGTGCGCTCCGGGGCGTTTCGGGGGCCCCGCGACGCTTCGATCGATAGATCACACTCGGTGTCGAAGCCGAACGAGCGGTTGTTCAGATTACTCGAGCCGACGCGCAACAGGACATCGTCGATGATCGCCATCTTGGCGTGGACGATGATCGTGCGGCCCAGGGTGGTCACCGGGCTGTAGGCATGGAAGCGACCGTGTTTGTCGGCCTCCTTCAACCGCTTGAGGAACATCGACCGGGTCCGGTCCATGGTCATCTGGTCGAAATAGCTGGGCGAATGCTGGGTCGAGACGAGAACGACCTCCGGCCCGCGCGGCTCGCTCAGACGCGCGGCAAGGGCCTCGGCCATGATCGGTGAGGTAAAATACTGGTTTTCCAGATAGATGCACCGCTTTGCTGCCGCGAAAGACGCGAGGTAGAGCGCCTCGCTCTCGCGCACCTGCTCAACCTCGCGCCAGGCCGCCACGCTCCGCGACACACCGACCGCGACCTTGCGAAAGTCAGGCTTGACGCAGGCCGGCCACGCCGACGGCGGCGTCACATCAGGCTCGGGCAGGGCTTCCTTCGTGGCGCGCAGCCAGCGGTCGCGAAACAACTGCCCGAGGGCACGGGCCGGCGCGCCATCGACCAGCGTCATCACCTCGTGGCGGGAGTCGAAGCATTTATGATCACGCGGCGTTTTCTCGCGGCGGGGATTGTCGTCGAGGTGACCGGATGTGTCCCAGCGGTCGGGCCCGATATCGCCGCCGCCGCAGAATGCCACCGCGTCGTCGATGATGATGACCTTCTGGTGGTGGGAGGCCCCCACCGGCAGGGCCCCGTCCAGCACGAATTTGACCGGCGTGTCCGTGAAGCATTTGCGCGCCTTCAGCGGAAAAAAGTCCTGGGTTGCGGCGATGGGCAGGGCTGACTTCCAGCACAGCACCCGCACGTCCAGCTCCGGCCGGCTGCAGGCCAGATCCCTGAGGAAGGCCCCGAACCGGTCGGAGTCCGGTCCCGTGCAGCCCGGCTGCGGGTCGAACAGGGTGTCGGGATCGAAGGCCCAGTTCAGGAGATGAACCGAGCGCCTGGCTTTGGACATCGCGTCCCGGGCGGCCAGGAAATAGTCAGCCATGTCGAGCAGGAATGCGGCGCGCGGGGCGACGCCAACGCGCCAACAGGTGGTCCCCTCCTTCAACAGCATCGATCAGGTCTCCGCCGTACGCGCGTCAGGATCGTCCGGGGCGGAGGTGTCGACAGTGGTCTTGCATTCGATGGCCCAGTTGAGCTCCGCGCCGGCCAGCACCACCATCATCGCTGTCCAAAGCCAGATAACGAGACCCAGCACCGGGCCAAGGTCACCGTAAACGCGTTCGTACTGGGCGAGGTGTTCCACATAGAGGGACACTGCGACCGAAGCGACGAGACCCGCAAGGGCGGCGGTCACGCTGCCCGGGGTCACCCAGCGCCAGCGCGCCTTTCGACGGTCGGCCCCGTAGCGGTAGAGCACGGAGAGGAAGGCGACGGACGCGGCGACCAGCGCCGCCCAGCGCCAGGCGATGCCCGGGAGCGCGACCCATAGGTCCTGATCCGGTGAGATGCTGCTGGCGCGGGAGGCGATGACGATCTCGCCGGCGAGGGCCGCAGCGAGGGCGATGGCGAAGGCGACGGCCAGGGCCTGGCGGTGCCACCAGGGGCGTGTCTCCTTCTGGCGGAAGGCGGTGTTCAGGCCGATCATCAGGGCGCGCAAGCTGGAGCTGGCCGCCGCGATAGAAACGACGGTGAAGAAGGCGGTCGCCATGACCAGATGGGCCGGGGTGCCGTGGGTGAAGCGGAGCGCCTCCATCCGGACGAGTTCCAGCACGCTGGAGGGGACCATGTCCTGGAAGGCATCAACTTTCTGACTCAGGTCGTCGGCATCGCCGATCAGGCCCCACGCCGAGCCGAATGCCGCCACCGCCGGCACGAAGGCGAGGAAGCCGTAGAAGGCCGCGGCGGCGGCGGCGGCCGGGAGTTGATGCTCGGCACCGTTGGACCAGGCGGACCGCAGGACCTCGATCCAGCCGTGGCGGGAAATGTCGGCCGGTTTGGTGGCGCGTTCGCGACGCACCGGCCGTTGTGACGGTTTCGAATGCCCGACCAAGTCCTTACACCCCTGTCTCTGAGACCGTGGATTTACCGCCCACCTGCCAGCGGCGAACGCAGTGGCGAGCGTTTTGTTGCGGGCCACGACGTTGTGAGGGTCCCGTGGTGCCGGTAGGCCAACGCCAAGCTGTCTCCAGCCTGCCCCCCCACTTCGGATCGACGGCCGGGCGAGCTGCTCGTGCGACGGGGTGCAAATAGTCTGGCACGGCGGCGGATCGGGCGCGTTTTCGCGGGTGATTTTCCGGGAAGCTGAGGGGCGTCAGCGGGGCACGGCGCAGGAAGGGCGGGAAGGGCGCAATTTGTTTACCGGGGGACTTTCCGCCTCGTGATGCGGCGGCGGGATCGAAAGCAGCGGTTCAAATCCCCGGGCTCAGGGTCATACTTTCGTCCAGCTAGGTCGGAGCTGACAGCGCCGCCTCAAACGCGCGCGAGAACCGATCGAGCTCGCGCGGGTCGATGTCGGAGACTGCCCAGTACTCCAGCCCGTCGCGCGACCAGCGAACGAGGCTGTAGCCGTCCCGTCGCGCCGTGAGCCCATGCAGGGCCGAACCCGGGCCCGCAGGCCGCACAAAGACGTTGATGGTGTGGAGGCGGTCTCGATAGACGAGGACCGGAACGACGCGCCCTTTGACATAGTCGAGTCTGCCGCCGATCAGCGGAAAACCCAGGTCTGCCAGGTCGACGACGGCCGGGGCGATGTCGACCCGACCGTTGAACCATGGCTTGACCACATGACGATCAGAGGCGGTGACATCGATAAGGTGAGCTGCCAGAAGCGATCGCACGTGACTGGCGACAAGTTGGTCCTGCAGGCCCACGGTCGTGAATGAAGGCAGGGTGACGATCACCGTCATGGCTGCAGCGATCGCCGCGACCGATCCGATGGCGATCCTCCAGGGGTGGCGAACGAGAGCCAGCCTGCGATGCCGGTGAGGTTGTTCCTCGTCGTCCAGAACCAGTTTTATGCGATCGCGCAGACCTTGCGGCGCAGGGCTGCGTAGGCCGAGATCGGCCAGGGTCTCCCTGATGGCCTGAAGCTGCTCGACTTCTTTCCGACACCCCTCGCAGGTCTCGAGATGACCTTCGATCTCCACACTGTTGACGGCATCGAGTTCACCGTCGATCAGGGCATTGAGGAGGGCGATGCGATCCGAGCAAGACGTCATTGCGGGCTTCCTTCCGGCGTCTGGCCGTTCATGCGCAGCAGGCTCCCCATCATCTGCCGGCCCCGGGCGAGCCTCGACATCACCGTGCCGAGGGGGGCCTCGGTGAGTCGTGCGATTTCCTTGTAGGAAAGGTCTTCGATTTCACGGAGCATCAGGCATTCGCGAAAGGGTTCCGGCAGCCCCTCCAGCGCCCTTCGAACGGTTTCCGTGTCGTGGCGGCGGAGCAGCAGCACCTCAGGGTCGTCATGATCGATCGCATGTCTGTCGATGAACGAAATTGCGTCTTCGGCTTCGCGGTCCAGCGTCTGGAAACGCAAGTGCCGGGTCTGTTCAGCCTTCACCCACGTCAGGAAACAGTTACGCACGATGGCCAGCAACCATGGCTTCGGGGCTTTGCCCCGGTGTGTATGAAAGGACCGGAAGGCTCTCAGATAGGCATCCTGCACGATATCCTCGGCGGCGACCGGATC
This sequence comes from uncultured Brevundimonas sp., assembly GCF_963974615.1. GTDB lineage: Bacteria > Pseudomonadota > Alphaproteobacteria > Caulobacterales > Caulobacteraceae > Brevundimonas. The sequence continues at coordinate 137,585 of NZ_CAXBDH010000004.1, read as the reverse complement.
GCGGCTCAGATAGCGGGCGAGCGTGTAGGCTGAATCCATCAGGGGCAGCATCGTCTCGCGAAACGACGCCGTCCGCTCACGCTCTGCGCCTGCAGCGTCGAACGCGAGACGGGGCCCGGAAGAGGTCGCCGTCTCATTCACGATGGAGCCTCCCGGGCCGCCTTGGCTCAACGCGGCGTCACGATTATTCTGCCGGTCATATTGGGATGAAGCGAGCAGAAATAGGCGAAGTCGCCGGAGGTCGTGAATGTGAACGAATAGGTATCGTCCGTATCCAGGGCGGTCGAACGAAAGCCGCGTGCCGTGGCGACTACGGTGTGCGGAGCCTCATCGCCGTTCGTCCAGGTCACGGTCGTGCCGACGGGTACCGTCAGTGTCGCCGGGACGAAGACAAAATTCCGGATGGCCACGGTGTGGCTCGTCGCCGGCACCAGGGGAGGTGCCGCCCGGGGTGTCGCCGGTCCGTGGCGACTGGGCGGGTGGGCTGCAGGAGGGGCTGCGGCCGCGGGCAGACCCAGGGCCACAACGAAGACGATGAGGCCCGGCAAGGCCAGACGATGGAGCAGAATATCACTGAGGCGGTTGGACATGATGTGTTCCGATGATGGTTCGAGATCAGGAGAGGGGTGTGTCGAGCAGGGCGATGGGACCGTCGCCGCTGACGACGCTGGCCGTGCGGATACCGAGCAGGGCATGGAGCCGGCCGGCGGGAACAACCAGGGGGCCGGGTGAAGGTGCGGTACCCGGTGCCGGCTGCGGATAGGCCGTGGATAGCGCGCTGTGAAAACGGATGTTGCCTTCCGTCTTCTGAAGCACCTGATGGATGTGCCCGTTCAGGACTGTGACGGAGCCAAACCGGCGCAGCAGCGTCAGCGCCTCGGCGCTGTCATCAGTCCCCCAGCCCCAGTCGGCGTAGACCGTCCAAAGCGGTATGTGGGCGAACACCACGATCGGCGTGCTGTCCGACTGTCCGCCCAGGTCGTCGCGCAGCCAGGCCAGTTGCTCGATTCCCAGTTTGCCCATGCCGCCTGGCCGGAGGTCGGCGACATTGATCAGGGCCACAAAATGCACGCCGCCATGATCGAAACTGTACCAGCCGGCACCGAGGGTCCCGCGGCCGTAACGGGCGAGGTAGGCCTGTCCGCCGCCTTCATCCAGCATGTCGTGCTCGCCCGGCACGTGGAAGATCGGCAGTCCGGCCTCGCTCAGGATATCGTCGGCATCCGCGAACTCAACGTCCTTCGAAAGGTGGCTGATGTCGCCGGTGTGCAGGATGAAATCCGGCTTGACGGTGAGCCCCTTGATCATGTCGACGGCCTGGCGACAGGTGGCCCGGGCATCGGGATTGGCCGGCCGGTTAAAGCCGATATGGGTGTCGCTGATTTGCAGGAAGGAAAAACCCGTGGTCGCCCGGGGGGATGTTTGGGCGGCAAGGGCCCGATCCAGGCTCGTAGAGGCCGCGCAACCCGCCGTCATTGTAAAGAGGGCACCTGTACCGACCCAGCCCATACATTGAAGCAGGCCGCGTCGGTCCATGCGGTCGCGCGTGTGCTCGTTCATGTGGTGGGGACCTGTCTCGTGACGTTCATGGAGATATGACCGCGCCGGGCACCGGTTTATTCCCACCCCTGTCGGATGCCGGATGCCGGATGTCGCTGCCGGCTGCCGGCTGTCGTCGGTCGATGCTGTCAGTCCAACTCCTACGCTTCTCCACCGGTCGCACCCTGGCAGGCGGTGTGAAGGCTAGGGCGAGTGTTCGCCATTCGGCTGTGGCGGCCGGGCGAGCTGCCCGTGCGACGGGGTGCAAACAGTCTGGCACGGCGGCGGATCGGGCGGGTTTTCGCGGGTGATTTTCCGGGAAGCTGAGGGGCGTCAGCGGGGCACGGCGCAGGAAGGGCGGGAAGGGCGCAATTTGTTTACCGGGGGACTTTCCGCCTCGTGATGCGGCGGCGGGATCGAAAGCAGCGGTTCAAATCCCCGGGCTCAGGGTCACGGTTCCTTGCCAGCCATGCTGCGGGCTACAATCGCTTCAAGCGGCAACTGTTTGAACCAAGACTCAGAAAAACATCACTATTAATGAATGCGATGGTTTCGCAACTTTCGAGGACATGCGAGCACGACGTCAGAAGCTCCAGCTTACCTGGACGGGGCCTTGCGCTTCTTTTGGGCATCAACGCCCGAGGCCCTGACTCCCCGTTTGCCCTTAACAGCGCGAGCGGGTTTCCCTTTGCCAGAAGCAACGCCCCGGGCCTCAACCTCATCGAGGATTTCAGCCAGGTCTTTTTCCGTCAGGTGCTCGATGCCGATGAATCGTGGGTCAGCCTGCTTCAAGGCGAACACGAGCTCATCCAGCTTCGCGTGAATGGCGGCACCATCCCGGTTTTGTGTGTTTTGAATCAAAAACACCATGAGGAACGTGATGATGGTCGTCCCGGTGTTGATGACCAGTTGCCAGGTTTCGCTGAATTTGAAGATCGGCCCACTTCCGGCCCATGCCAATACGATCAGGGCGCAGCCCAGAAAGGTCCACGGGTTGCCAGCCACTTTGGCGGTGGCAGTGGCGAAACGGACAAACAGCTTTTCCATGACGGCCAAACTACTGAACCGGGCCGGAGTTCCTGCGTCGGCAGTCGGACGAAGGGGCTGTCAGTCTAGCGCTAACCTGTCTCCAGGGAGCGCAGGTTGGGCAGGGTGCGCAGAGACAATCCGACGAGCGTCTTCCACTCAGCCAGGGCGACTTCCGGCTGGTCGCGGTAATCATGATCGCGAAAAATGAAGGGGCGGCCGCATGGCCGCCCCTTCTGTTCGTTCAACACGTCAGCACAATAATCCTATCGAACGCCGATCGGATCGGGATTGCCGTCGGGGTCCCCGATAACCGCGCCGCCGTTGCGGACCGCGCCGGCCAGCAGCACGCCGGCAAGGTGTGGTGTCGCCATCGAGGTGCCGCTGATGGTGTTGTAGCCGGCCCCCATCCAGGTGGATTTAATCGACGTGCCCGGCTCGGCATAATCGATCGGCGGGTTTCCGAAGTTTGAGTAGTACGCCCAGTTGTCGCCGATCGCGAAGGCCGAAACGGTGTAGACATTCGGACCGTTCGCCCGGGCAGGCGAATGGTTGTTGGCATTGTCGCTTTCGTTACCGGCCGCGAGGGCGAAGCGGACACCGCCCGCCGCAGCCGCGACCACGGCGTCATCGAGCACCTGGCTGACTCCGCCACCGAGGCTCATGTTGGCGACGTCGCCGGGGCGGCCGTATTGCGCCACATAGTCGACCCCGGCGATGACACCTGAAGTGGTGCCGCTGCCGCGACGATCAAGCACGCGGACGGCGACTACCGGAGCGCCGGGCGCAACGCCGATCACACCGATGGCGTTGTCCAGGGCGGCGATGGTTCCCGAGACGTGGGTGCCATGGCCGTTCTGATCATCCGGGTTCGTGTCCCTGTCGAGGAAGCTGCGGCTGCGCACAACGTCGACGTTAAGGTCCGGGTGGTCGAGGTCGATGCCCGTGTCGATCACCCAGGCGGTTGCGAAGGTGCCGGCGGCACCGCCATTGACCCGGGCAATCCCCCAGGGGGTTTCCTGCGCGGGCTGAACGCCGCCGCCGCTGCCGGGTTTGGCGTCTGCCCGGATGGGGGGGATGGTGAAAATCTGGTCCTGCTCGCAATAGGCGATGTTCGGATTGGCCGCCTGGACCCGCGCGAGCGCTTGCGGCGGCAGGTTGGCCGAGAAACCCTGGATGGCGACGCTGTACACGTGTGTCACCTGACCCCCGCCGGCCTGGGCCGACCGATGGGCTTCCGCCTGGGCGTTGCCGCGAGATACCGAACCCTTGTTGAACACGCAGATGTAGCTGTTGGGAACCAGGTCTCCGGCGACCTGGGCCTGGGCTGGCAGTGCCAGAGCGAACAGCGGAAGGCTCGCAAGCGCTAAAACAGTAAGTCTTTTCACCTTGGATTTCCTTTGTTGAGGATTGCGATCGGGGCCAATGCGTCCTTCACAACCAAGGCCACGCTATGGACACAATTTCGCCTTGTCGACGAAATTTTCTCGTTAAGCTTGAAAGAACCTGTTCACAGTCCCGGCGTCGATCGGACGCAAGACATCGCTAATTGAACCTGCGGGTCCCCGGTGATCTGTGTGCAGAGCCTTGTGACAGGCTGAACCCGGATTATCGCGTCTGCGGAGTCCCGCCGGCCGGGAGAGGGTCAGCGTCGGACTGAAGTTCAAACCGGCGGTGGCGAACGATACGGGGCGTTATGATGATATAGAGCTCGGTCTTCGAGCGGGTCGAGCGATTGACCTGGAACAGATTACCAAGGAACGGAATGTCCCCGAGCAGGGGAACCCTGGATGTGGTCGTCAGCGTGTTCTCCTGTGTCAGCCCGCCGATGACAAAGGTCTCGCCATCCCGCACCGAGGCCGAAGTCTCGGCCTCGCGCTGGCTGATCGTCGGAAAGCCCTGCGAAAACCCTGTCACCGACGAGACCACGCCGTAGATCTGTGACGTCACGAATCCGTCCGAGCTGACCCGCGGCGCGATCTGCAGGGTGACCCCGACATTCACGTACTGGACCTGCTGGGAAACAGCGTTGACGCCGGACAGGGCGATGGACGTCAGGATCGGCAGGGCGTCGCCCGTGATGATCTTCGCGGTCGAGCCGCTTTGGGCGGCGATCCGGGGACGTGACACGATGCGTCCTTCACCGCTCAGCACCTGGGCGTAGAGGGACGCCTGCAATGCACCCGAAGGGAGAACCGACTCGGGATCGATCCCGAAGGGGAGGTTCGCGCCGGTCTGCAGGGTGCCCACGGCGATCTGGCCGGACGGATTGTTGAAATCGATGCCCAGGTTGCGCACCCCCTGTTCGGTCAACTCGACGAACTGGGTCTCCAGGATCACCGAGTCCACCGGGATGTCGATCAGCGCGATCTGGTCCTTGACCCGGGCGATCCGCTCCGGCGTTCCGGTGATCCAGATGGCGTTCAAGCGACGGTCGATCGCCATGCCCTGACCGGGGAAGGACTCGCCGAGCGGCACGCTTTCGCGTTCGGGCCGGTTCTGGAAGCTGTTGAAGTTTTGCTGATTGCTTGAGGCCACCGATCCGAAGCCCGGCTCACGTCGGATGAAGACGTTGTTGGGCTGAATGGTCTGGCCTTCGACCAGCAGTCCGATCACTTCGCTGACGTCGGCGTATTTCAGCGGCACCAGTTCGTAAGCGTCGCCCGGGATATAGGTGTCTCTCGGAGCGCCCTGGGCAAAGCCCGGAAGGTCGGTCGCGGGCACGACCGCCTCGCCGGCCGACCCGAGTGGACGACTTCCCGTCGCTTCCTCCTCGCTGATCCGGGTCAGGGTGACCTGGACGCCCCTGTTGCCTGCCGGCTCAGCCTTGACGCTCGAGGGCATCGACGTGTCGAACCGCACCAGCAGGTCGCCGTTGGAATTGTCGAAGCTCACCTGACGGACGAGGCCGTTGGGAGTCACCTGGAGAGACACGCGCGGGGCCCGGAGCGTTGCGCGCATCAGCAGCTCGGGCCTGCGCGGGTTCAGGTTCACCGCTGCATGTTGTGGCTCGGTGGGCGAGAAGCGCAGCAGGAAGGAGGCCTGATCGGCCCCCTGGGTGATCAGGGTCATCTCCTCGAGCACCGATGGGACCTGTGCCGTGCCCGGGGTCGCGCTGAAGACCAGGCTGACGACCATCAGCACACTGGCTGCCCAGCGAAACAATACCATCATATACGCTTGCAAATGCCCCTCACAACGCCCTGTTGTGGCCAGCGTAGTGCACACGGTGCTGTCCGTCCAACGGCAACTTGTCTCTTCTTGGGTGGTCATAAACCGCCGAGCGCGCGGCGCTTGAAGCGTCGCCGGCCGGTGCTATCGCCCCGGCATCTGGACGAGATGCTCCCGTGTGGGCGTAAGCGCAGAATTAACGCCGAACTCCAGTACGGCCAGGGCAGGGGGCAGGACCAATTTTCTCGGGAACGATTCTGATGTCCCGCAAGAGCATGAGTAACCGGAATGCACATTGCGTCGTGGGCGGACAAAAGCCTTGCATTCCAGAGACGCTGCCGGGGACAAGGTGAGGGGAATAACGGGCCGCCCACAACCAAAGGGCTTGCCATCCCGCGGATTCTGGCGCTAGTTAAGATGGTGGTTTGAGCGTAGCGTTTCAATACTCTCTTTAAAGTTTGATTACAGACGTAAGTACCTGCCGTTCCTGTTACCCGATGCCGAAAGCTGCGAGAGCGGCGGGTTCTGGCGCGCGGTAAGGACTTCTACTTGGTGCAAATCAAATTGTTATGGGACGGGCACTCATGTCTCGGACCGATATCCTCATGTTGGGCGTGGGCTCGGGGTCGCCAGGCGCGGCGGCCGCGTTGGCCCGGGCGCTGGAACTACCGATCGAAACCGTCGTGGACGCCGTCTATCGCGCGCCGGCCAGGTTACTGGGCGGTGTGCCAGCCGAGGACGCAGAACGCCTTGTGGAGATCATCACGGGCCTTGGCCTTGAAGCGGCCGTCAAGCCAGCGGGTCATGCGCCTCCGCGGGCTCCTTTGCTGGATATTGCCGGCGAACTGATTGAGCCCTCGCGGGCCGATGAAGTGGCGGCGATACTCGGTGGATTTCTGGGCACGACGCCGGCGGCCGCACTTGAAGCGTTGCTGACCCCGCCCGGCATACTGCTCGGCAATGTCAGCGCAGCGACCTATACCGCTTTGAAGCGGGCCTTGCCCGGCGATGCCGTCTCGCTGATCGCCGCCGACCCGACGTCTTCACGATATGCCCTGTTTGCCTCGCGGCTGACCCCCTTGCAGGCGGGCGTGCTGCGCCCCTATCTGCCGGCCGGGGGCAAGCTTGAAGCCGATGGCTCCGCCACGGTGTTCGACCTGAGCCGGGAAACGGCTGATGCCATCTGGCGGCGGATGAAAGCGCCCGAGGCGGTGCGGATTTTCAATCAGGCGTTCCTGCGCTTTACCATTTTGTTGAACGCGATGCCGGACGATGCGGTCGCCGGTGCGGCGGCGCTGGAGGCACTCGCCGGCGTGCCAACGCAAGACTATCCCCGGCTGGCTGCGGTCTTGCCCGTGCCTGTGCAGGCGGATGTGTGCTTCACCGAGGTGCCGGCCCGGCTGGCGGCCTATGTGGAGGCAGGTTTCGGCGCGACGGCGGAGCTGTCGACGTTCGCCGGTGTTGCCCTTGATGTCATGAACGCGCCGACCGAGGCGCTGGCGGCAGCGGGGTTCGGAGCCCAACCGCCGTTCCGCACCGCGGTCATGTCGCGCCCGCGCGCGCGCCTGATGCGTGCGCGACTGGAGGCTGCGGGGGCTGAGGTTCTGGAGGCCGTTCCATGACTCCCGTCCAGATCGAGCGCGACCCTCTCGCCTGCAGCGATGCGGCGCCCAACCGGCACCGCATGCATATGGCGGTCGCTGAAGCCGGCAAGCGGCTGGCGCTGAAAGGCCGACACGACGAAGCCTTGATGAAATACCGTGAGGCCTTGCGTCTGGCATATGCCGCGGCGGCTCCACAGGTGTTTCCACGCCACTATCTCCACTGCGTCATCGAAAGCCTGGAGCACTCCGGGGCGTATGCACAGGCCGCGGCCCTGGCCGGTGAGGCGGCGAGCGCCGCCGCTGATGCTGATGCTTCGACGTTTCACCGACGTGACCGGGCGCATTTGCTGGAGCGTCAGGGTGTCAACCAGCTGAAGGCGGGCGACACCGCCGCCGCGCGCGCCGCGCTGACGGCCGCTCTGGCGCTGGACCCGGAACTGTCCCTCGCCCGCGCCGTCATGGACTGGACGGCACGCGGCCTGAGCGTCAGCCCGACGAGACTGACCGAGGCGCAACGACATCACCGCTACTTCATCGTCCGCGCCGACATCGTCGATGCGGACGGGATGATGGACACCCCGAAAGCGAGCAAGGACGCGGCCCATGGCTAATCCGATCGAGACAATGACGCCGGGTCAGATCCTGACGGACACGAGCGTATCGAACTTCATTCAGGCGATGGGGATCAGTATCGCCAATGCCCAGTTGCAGCTGGATCTCAACAGCCTGTCCCAGGTCGGCGAATATGTGATGCCGAGAGAGGGACTGGGCGGCAAGTCACTTCTCCAACTCGGTCTGTCGCCACCGTTCTACCACTACCAGCATGCCGACCTGACCGTGCGGCTCCAGCTGGCGATGAAGGTCGGCAATACTGAAAGCTTCGGGATCGGCGGACATGTGGATTTCGGTCTGAACAACGGTCCGGGTGCCGGTGCGGGGACCGGTTCCCGGCTGGCTCAGGTCACGCTGACCGCAGTTCCGGCCAGTGTGACCGTCGCCGGGACCCGGCTGGATGTAACCGGGACGGATCTTGAGGCTGCGGCCAACAATCTGGCGGAACGGTTGAGAATGCCGACGGGCCGATTTGATCGGGTGTTCGTCAACAACACGGCGCGCAGTGTGACCCTGGCCCTGGTTCCGGCGACGGCCCGGAATCCGGTGCTAACCGGCAATGCCATTGCCTTCCTGCCGACTTCAGCCGTCAGCGCGGGATTGATCCGCATCGTCAACACGCCGACGGCCGGCAGCAACGAAGTCTACACCCTGGCGAGTGGCAAGGTCGCGACCGTGAACTCGGAAGCCGACGCCCTGGCGTTCGCGCGCAGCGTCCGAACGGCAATTCAGGGGCTGGGCGGATTTAACGCCCGCCTGGTGCGCGATTCCGCGGGCTCGACCACGGCACCTGACGCGCTCGGTGCCATTGCCATCTGCCTGTTCGACACCGGCAGCAGCGTGTTGAAACCCGACGGTCTGGCCGAGCTTGGGGTTATTGCCACCCTCCTGCGTGGTGGCACCCAGCCGGTGATCGTCAGCGGTTTTACCGACCGGGCCGGCACAGAGGCCAGCAACCGCCGTCTCGGCGACGATCGCGCCGCGCGGGTCCGTGATCAACTCATCGCTCTCGGCGTCGCGGCCGGCCGTATCACCACGCCCGCCAGCACGGGCGAACTGCGGTGGACGGGGGATCCCGGACCTGAGGCCAATGCGCAGTTCCGTCGTGCGGAGGTGACCCTTGCGGGCGGTGGAAACTACATCGTGGTCGAGGCCAACGGCACCAATCTGCAGGCCACGCCCACGCCTGACATGACGGGCGGTGGAACCGGCAACGGCTTCGTCGCTGTGGCGCGCTCGACCGCCCAGGCGGTCGACGGTACGGCCGTCAACGTCGGAACGGCGGCGACGGCCGTTGCCACCAGCGGCACGGCGGTCAACAGTGACGGAAACGTCTTCGGCACCAACAGTCCCGAGGCCTTTGCCTTCAACATGGCTGCCGCGATCAACGCGGGCTCAGCGACCAATCTCTCGCGCGCCACGCGACGTGGCTCGGTGGTCTTTGTAGCTCGGTCAGATGATGCGATCGTGCTGGATCTGCTGACCCTGGGCACGGCGGACATCTCGCTCGCCGCGGATGGGGGCGCGCGCATCAGCCAGCCGTTGGCCGCGGCGGCCGCCCCGGGTGGTGCGCCTGCTACGCCGACAGCCGATCCCAACCGTGCGAACTATGCCCTCGCGGTCGGTATTGCGGTCGATTATCGCACCAGCCGGACGTTTGAACAGTCTGTCAACGGCAACAGCGAGATCGTCGCGCGCCTGGTGGCGGTTCCGGCACCGGTCGAATTCCTCGATGAGATACGCACCTATCTGGCACCGCAGCCCGCGACGCCGACACCGCCGCCTTCACTGACGCCAACGCCCACCCCGCCGTCGCCATGAGTGAGGTCCCCGCCGTCACCCGACAGCTGCTGTCGGCTCCGCTGCCGCAGATCATCGAGCGGCTGGGTATCGCTGTCGCCGATGCCCAGCGCGCCATGGACGAAAACAGCGTGCGCACCGCTGCGCTGATGGCGACGACCGAGATCGAACTGGGGGGGCAGCAGTACAATCTCATGGCGCTGGGTTTCACGCCGACCTTCTACAGTTTCACGGAAGCGACGGTGGAGGCCAAGCTCAGCTTCTCGATGACCGAGGGCACCGAGTTCGGTGTCACCGCCGGGGCCAGCCTGGGCGTCAACGCCGGTATGGTCATGGTCGCGGCCTCGGTAAGCGTCTCCTATGCGCGCAAATTCTCGGTGAGCGCCGAAGGCATGAGTTCGATCGCGGCGCGCGTGGTCAGCCTGCCGCCGCCCGAAATCCTCGAGGGCGTTCTGCGTCGAATGAGCGAACAAACCCCCGAGCCCGCCTAGAAAAGGAACGGACACATGGCTATCGGACAGGAACTGCTTAACGTCCCGATGGGGGACATGATCCGTCAGATGGCGTTCGCCATCGCTGACGGGCAGATGCAACTGGATGCCAGCAGCATCGAAGTCGCTGAAATGATGGGTGGCCTCAAGGTCATCCACGACACCGACGGCCAGATCGCATTCGACGATAGCCGCATCTTCTTCGGCTACGATCTGATGACGATTATCGAGGCGGAGGCCTATGTCGCGACCGAGGAAGCGCTGAGGTCGGGGAGCACCGCAACTCTTGCGGCGATGGTGGCGGACCAGAAATCGAGCACCCCTGCGGGACAGCGCGCGACGGCGTTGATCCGTGTGCCGACACGTCTTTCGATGCTTGAGCTGGGGTTCAGTCCGACCTTTTACCAGTTTGTCGACACCATCATCGAGGTGAAGATCGCCATCAAGATCACCCGCTCGACCGAGACGACGCGAACGACCCGCGACACGGGCCAGAACCAGAAAAGTTTCAAGGTGGGCGGAGGCATATTCGGGGCGCTTTTCGGGAGCCCCAGCGGGGGGGGCAGTCAGGTGTCCACCAGTCAGGTAGATGCGACCTATGCGAGCAAATACAGCTACACCGCCGAAGGCTCCAGTCTGCTTCGCACCAAGCTGGTGCCGCTGCCGCCGCCGCCCATCCTGGAGGAACGCATCCGACGTCAACTGGATGAGGACGTCGAACGCCGTCGCAAGAAGCTCGACGCTGAAATTAGCGCGCGCACCCCGCTGCCTTCACCGCCCCCGCCTCCGCCGCCCTAGCCGCCCGCACCCTGACAGCAGGAGATTGAACGATGAGCGTCGGTACCGAACTGCTCGCCGTACCCTTCCCGGAAATGATCCAGCGTCTGGGGGTCGGCATCGCCCAGGCCCAGTTGCAGCTTGACCTGGTCAGTCTGCGCATCGCCCGTCTGATGGCGGGTTATGACGAGGCGGCGGACCAGGAGACGCCCGGCGAGGGCAATGTTTCCAAGAAATACCTGATCAAGTTCGGAGATGGCCAGGAATACAGCCTGATGGAGCTGGGCTTCACGCCCACCTTCTATCAGTTCGTCGATACGGTCATCGAACTCAAGATGTCGATCTCGATGAAAACCGATGTCGAGAGGAAGGTAGAGAGCTCGTCCAGCGCGACAGCGGGCGGTGCCTTCTGGACGCCGTTCGGCGGCGGCGGTTCGGTGGCCACCAGCAGTGTCAGCGCCAGCTTTGCCGCCAAATATCAGTACAGCGCCGAGGGCAGCAGTTTGATGCGCACCAAGCTGGTGCCGATCCCGCCACCGGCCTTGTTTGAGGAACGGGTGCGCGACCTGATCGCAAAACGCGCGACTCCGGCATGAGGGAACCGTGGCGAGATGCCCTGAGACGCGCGGCATCAACCGCAGGACCGGGCGCGTCGTCCGTGGTCCCGGACGACGCGCCGGCACCAGACCCGGCGGGGGTCGACCCGGCCGCGCTCGATCCCGCAGCGCTCTCACCGGCCCTGGCCGCCCTCATCAGTCAACGGGAGTCACTGCAGGCCGGGGTCGCGGCCCTGACCGGCGGCGACCCGGCGGATCCCCGCTATGCCGTCACACCGATGGCGGTGCGACGCGCCGAATTGGCTCGCTGGGCCGCCGCGCGCGACCGTCCGCGCGAGGCGGCACCTGATCGACCATCGACCCCGCCGACCGTCGCGCCGGAGATCTCTCTCCTTGCGGGCGCAATGCCGTTACCCCTGCGGCCGACGCCGGGAGAGGCGGTGCCGGCCGGCCGGCCGCCGATCGATCCCCGGGCATGGATGGCGGCGCGTGACGCGGTCGCCCTGGGCGACGGGGTCACCAACCGCCGCGCGCCACCCCAGCCAGTCGGCGATGCGCTGGACCGCCGTCTGACGCGCGCGCGCGACCTGGTCAGCCGGACCCGCGCCGCCGAGGTGGTCGCCAACCGGGCCCTGGACGCGGCGCGAGACGCCATCCCCAGCGACTGGCGGGCACGCGCCGCAGACCGCATTCCAGGTCTTGGACGGGCCGATCCCTATGTGCGTGAAACCGCGCGGAAACTGGCCGTGGCGGTCGGCTCCATCGATGAACTGACCTCCAGGGCCGACCAGTTGAGGGAGATGGCCGGCAACGTGCGCGATCTCCGTGAGGCCGACGCCGCCAATGACGATGCCCGCCGGGACCGCGCCCTGGACCGGCTTCGCGCCCGTCGCGCCGAGGAGAGCTGACATGCCCGAGCAAAGTCGGTTCGTCGGCAATTCGATCGAGGAACTGCTGGTTTCGCTCGCCAATGGGCTGCGCGAGGCGCAGATGGCGCTGAACGCCGGACCCTTGATGGACGCGGGCGGTCGGCTGCTTTCGAGCTATGAACTGCCATTTCTGGACTTCTCGATCCAGGTCGATATGCAAACCCGGACCGATAGCGGCGGTCGACCGATCGCGCTGGTATTCACCGCCAGGGACCAGAGCAGCAGCAGTCAGAATGTCCGCAGCAGCATCAGCGGGCGTCTGATCGCCACGCCACCCGGCGAGGGCTTGCCCGTTCCGCGGATCGCCATCGCTGTCGGTGGCAATATCGGCGGAGAGGCGACACTGGCCCTGACCGTCAGCAACAGCGCCGGCGAACGACTGGCGGACCAGCCGCTTGAGCTGAACATCGACGATGAGGACTCGAGCGCCCTGTCCCGCGCCCGGGGGCTGGGCGAGTTCAGACGGTTGCCCGGCACCCGGTTGCGAGACGCCCTGCTGACCACCGATGCCGACGGTCGCGCCGCGACCTTGCTCAGGATCGACGACGGCCAGTCCGGGAAGAGCGTGGCGGTCGTCGTGGCCTCGATCGGGCCATTCAGCGCCCGCGCCGCGATCCCGCTGGAGGTGGTCGGATGAGCACGTCGTTCAACTGGTTCGCCCGGCTGGTCGATGCAGGTGCCAAGCCTGTGGCGGGCGTGCGGGTCGAGGCGCAGCTGTTCTATCTCTTCTCCAATGCCTGGGTGTCCGCCGGACCGGCGACCTCCGGTGCCAACGGCGAGCTGCGCGGCAAGGGCGTGATCGCCGATGACACCGTGCCGCTCGCTCCGGCCCTGCGCCTGGTCGAAAGCGGCGGCGTCGTGGTCCTGTCGTCGAATCCGCGCGTCTCGCGGCGCGCCCGGTCGGCCCTGCTGAATGTCGATTTCGGCGAGTTGACGCGATTGCCTGATGCGGCTCGTTTCGTTCAACCGCGTGCGGCGACAAGGGGAATTCCGGACGACCCGTTCGTTGTGGGTGGTGTGGTGCGCGCCGCTGAAGGCGGGCTTCAGGCGGCCGAGGCGGCCACCCTGAAAGCCGAGATCGCCAAGGAGGTGGCGGGCCAGTTCGCGGCGCGGCTGTCGGATAGCGCCAAGGCCCTGACTGATCGTGACGTCGAGCTGGCGGCCCAGCGCAAGGCCCTGGCCGAACGTGAAGCGGCTCTGGCCGACGTTTCGCTCAAGCTGGCGAAAAGCGAAGCAGCGCTCGTGAATCTGCGCACGGAAGCGGCGGCCGCCGGTCCGCGTCTCTCTGCTGCCGAAGACGGGGTGAGCGAAACCAGCATCGGGGTCGGCGACCTGGCGACCAAGCTTGGGACCGAGCTCGTCGGGGCGCAGACCGCATTGAAATCGTCCGGTTTTTCGCTGGGCAGCGTCACGGTCAATGCCCGGGGTCTGATGCAGGGCGACGGAAGCCGGTTGAACCTGCTGAACACCGTCGATCTGAAATCCTTGCCGCCGGGCGTCCTCTCCGATGTCAAGATCGACCTCAACCCCGATCGTCCGCCGGCCGTCGGAGTCGCACTGGTGGCACCCGATGTGCGGCAGTTGACCGAGACGGCCGCACGACGGGTCCTGGCCTCCGTGGGCCTGATGCTGGAGGCCAGCTTCGGCCCGCCGGGCCTTGGGACGAATGTCGCCGAGGGTCAAGCGATGTTGCAGACGCCGGAACCGGGCACAGGCATGGCGCGCGGCGGTCGTGTCCTGGTCGTGTTTGCCCGCAGCTCGGGAGCATAGGATGACGGACTCGCTGGGTGAATTGTTGAGTGACGGTCTGGCGGCCCCGCTGGGGGCCGTGATCGCCGCCGTGGGACGAGGTGTCGCCGAGGCCCAGGCCGCGCTGGACGCGGCATCGCTCGCCCAGACGCTTTCGGTCTATGACGCCGAAGGCGACGAGGGCATGGCCCTGCTGCGCGACATCGGCTACCGCCCGACCTTCTATGTCCTGCCCGAGACGACCTGCGAGGTGCAGGTGTCGATGCGGGTCGGTGGCACGGGGGCCGCTGACGGCAGCGCGGGCGGCGGTCTCAGCGCGGCCCGTACCTATGTGGTGCCGGTCGATGCGGGTTTCGCCAACCGTTATGGCTATCAGGCGAACGGTGCTGCCAAATTGACCTTCAAGGTCGTCCCGGTGCCGCCGCCCACGGCGCTCGACGAGTCCCGACCAGTGCCCGCCCTGCTCGACGATCCCGCCGAGACCGCTGTGCAGAAGTTGGAAACGCTCGGATTCATTGTGGCCACGGTGAACGCTGACGGCCAGCCGGTGGCTCTTTCGGATCGCCCGCGTTTCAAGGTCGCGGCCCAGGACAGCGTCGCCCGGACGTTCCGGCCGATCGGGTCCGTCATCACCCTGACCCTGAAGAAGGCGTGACCCTGGAACCATCGCTTTCGGGCGAATGTCATCCGCTACGTGGTGTGGCTGTATTTCCGCTTCAGCCTCAGTCGCCCCGATGGCATCTGGACGAGGTAGTCTGCTGGATCGGTGCAAGGCGCATGTATTTGTAGCGCGCTGTCGATGACGAAGGCGAGATCCCGGATCCCGGGGCCGGCGTCGGTGGAATATGTCCTGACAACACCGTTGGGGCCGACAGGACCGTCTCTGCCGTTAATCTGACAGGCTCCCAATCGGAACCCTGTCCAGAATGTTCCGCACCTTTGCCGAAAGGTCTTCCACGCTGAACGGCTTGCCGATCAATTCCACACCGGGGTCGAGCACACCATTATGGACGACGGCGTTACGGGTGTAGCCGGTGGTGAACAGCACCTTCAGATCCGGCCGAAGCCGGCGCGCGGCCTCGGCGAGCCTGGCACCATTGACGTCGGGCATCACCACGTCGGTGAACAGCAGCGAAATATCGGGATGTTGTTCCAGGAGTCTTAGCGCCGCAGGGGCACCGTCGGCCTCGAGCACGCCGTAACCGAGTTCTGTCAGGGCCTCGACTGAAAACCGCCGGACGGCGGGCTCGTCCTCGACGACCAGAACCACCTCGTGTTTTTCGCCGAGAACCAGTTTCGTCGTATCGTCCTCTTCGGGCGTGGTGGCGTCCGTGTCGGTCAACCGGGGGAGGTACAGCTTGATGGTCGTGCCCTGGCCGGGTTCGGAATAGATACGTACATGGCCCTGGGACTGTTTGATGAAGCCATAGACCTGGCTGAGGCCGAGGCCGGTTCCCTTGCCGACCTCCTTGGTGGTGAAGAAGGGGTCGAAGGCCTTGGCAATGACGTCGGACGACATGCCCGAGCCGGAGTCGGTGACGGCGATCAGCACATACTGGCCGGGCGCGACACCGATTTCGGCGGCGACATAGCGATCATCCAGATGCGCATTCTGGGTTTCGATCATCAGATGACCGCCGTCCGGCATTGCGTCCCGGGCATTGACCGCCAGGTTCAGAATGACGTTTTCCAGCTGGTTCGGGTCGACGTGAACCCCCCAGACTCCCCCGGCGAGAACCGTCTCGAGCCGGATATCGGTTCCCAGTGCGCGGCGCAGGAGGTCGGACATCCCGCCGACCAGGCGGTTGGCGTCCACCGGTACCGGCTGGAGCGGTTGCTGGCGCGAAAAGGCGAGCAGACGCTGGGTCAGCAGGGCCGCGCGACGGGCCCCCTCGCTGGCGGCTTCAACATAGCGGCGCGCCCGGTTGTCTTCCTTGTCGAGCCGGCGATCCAGAAGTTCGAGTGAGCCCATAACAACCGCCAGCATATTGTTGAAGTCGTGGGCGATACCCCCCGTGAGTTGTCCGACGGCTTCCATCTTCTGGCTCTGGCGAAGCTGGGACTCGGCCTCCTGCAGTGCGGCGGCCGCTGCTTTTTCCGCCGTCACATCGCGGGCCACCGCATAGATCAACGCGCCATCGGGAACCGCCGTCCACGAGAACCAGCGATAGTCACCGTCGCGGGTGCGGAAGCGATTTTCGTAGCGAAGGATCGGGTCTCCCGACGCCAGCCGGTCCAGTTGCTCGTGAGTCTCTGACGTGTCGTCAGGGTGTTCCATCCACGCCGGGTTCCGCCCCACCAACTCCTGCTCCGACCACCCCAGCAGTTCGGTCCAGACCGGACTCACACTGAGCCAGCGGCCCTCGGAATCGGCGATCAGGAACGGATCCCGCGACAGGGTCCAGAGCCGGTCGCGTTCCGCGGTGGTGGCCTCGACGGTGCGTTCTAGGTCGTCCCGGGCCCGGGCAAGGACCTCGCGCGCGGCGACGATTTCATCGATGTCGGCCGCCGATCCGATCCACCGCGTGATCGCGTCGGCATCGTCCCGAACGGGGACGGCCCGCACCAGCCACCAGCGGTAGATGCCGTCCTTGCGGCGCAGGCGGAACTCGATCTCATAGAGGTCGCCGGTCTGGATCGAGGACTGCCAGCGTTCCAGGGCACCGGCGAGGTCGTCGGGGTGAACGAACCCGGCCCAGCCCTCGCCGAGTCCTTCGGTCCCACCGTCACCGGAGTAGTCCAGCCAGCGCGGGCTGGTGTAGTCGAGCTGCCCGGCTGTGTCGGCGGACCAGACGAAGCCGGGCATGGCCTCGGCGACACTGCGGAACAGGGCTTCGCTTGCGGCCAGCTCGAGCGCACCGCGAGCGCGTTCGACCGTGGTTCGGGTGCGTTCCGCGACTTCGCGGATCAGGGCGAGCTCTCCTGACGACCATTCGCGAACCTCTGCGGCGTTGAGGAACAGCATGGCCACCAGGCGACCGGATTCGAGAACCGGCATGTTGACGATCGCACGCGCCGCCACGGCCTTCAAAGCCTTGGCCGCAGAGGCATTTCGTGGATCTGTTTCGGTGTCCGAAAATACCACGGTCTCGCCGCGCTTCAGGTCGTTGATGAAGGAGCCATAGTCCCGGAAATGACGAACGCCCGCGAGTGATTTCACCTCGGGAGCAGTCCAGTCCCGCTGAATCTCGACGGTTTCGGTGCCGGGGTCGATGGTGCCATAGCCCGCCCGGCTGAGGCCGAGGGTCTGGCCGAGGACTTCAGCGGCGACATAGGCGATTTCAGAGGGATCGCGCAGGTCGCGCCAGCGGTCATTCATGTCGATCAGGGCCTGCCGTCCCGCCTCGTCCTGTTTGCGGTCAGTGATGTCGAGCACCACCCCGGGGAAGCGAACGGGTTCGCCCTGACTGTCGTGGTAGGCGCGACCCCGGGCCAGCACCCACCGGACCTGCCCCCCCGGCAGCACCAGTCGATACTCCGACTGGAAGTCTTCCCCGGCAGCGAGCGCCTGTTCCATGCCGGCCGCGACCTGGGCCTGATCGGCTTCGTGGATGCTGGAGGTGAACTCCGCCACGGGCGCGCCCCGTGCGGCTCTGTCCGGGTCCACCGAATACAGGCGGGCGAAATGCGGGTCCGCATAGACCCGGTCCGCCTTCACATCCCAGTCCCAGGTGCCGACAGCCGAGGCCGCGTCGAGGGCGAATTTGAAGCGGGCCTCACTCTCGCGGAGCGCGATCGCCGCCGTATGACGCTCGATCAGCAGGGAGGCGGAGCGGGTCGTGACGTCGACCAGTTCCAGGTCCCCGGCGTGGGGTTCACGCGGTTCGCGATAGTACATCGCAAAGGTTCCGAGGACGGCACCGTTGGTCGACAGGATCGGTGTCGACCAGCAGGCCCGAAGGCCGTGCGACAGGGCGAGGTCGCGGAAGTCCGCCCAGCGGACGTCGTCGGCAATATCCGAAACGAACACCGGCTCCTTCAGGAAGGCCGCCGTGCCGCAGGAACCGACGTTCTGACCGATCGCGACGCCGTCGATGGCGCGGTTGTACTCGTCCGGCAGGTTTGGACCCGCACCATGGCGCAGGTGCTGACCGTCGCGATCCAGCAGCAGGATCGAGCCGATCATACCGCCCTGTGCCTGTTCCTCGATGGTCGTCAGCAGTTCGCCGAGCGTGTCTGTCAGCGGTGCGTCCTGCACTGCGAGTTCGAGGACCCGCCGCTGGGCCATCTGCAGCATTTCCGAACGCTTGCGGTCCGTGACGTCCGACACAATGCCCAGCATCCGCGTCGCGCGACCCTCGCTGGTGCGATAGATCGATCCATCCGCGGAGATCCAGTGAATGCTGCCGTCGGGCCAGACCACACGACATTCGAAGCGCCACTCGGTCAGATTGGTGACCGCTTCCCGAAACTGCTTTTCCACATCGTCCCGGTCGCGAGGGTCGACGTGGGCGAGGAACTGTTCGAAGCCCCAGTCTGCAACGGGCTCGGCGTAGCCGAAGCAGGCATCGTGCCGCGCCGAGCGCCGGGCCTGGTCGGTCAGAAGGTCCAGATCCCAGTCTCCGACCTTGGCGGAATCGAGGGTGAAGTTCAGCACCGCCTGACTTTCACGCAGCCGGGCCTGGGTCCGCGCATTCTGTACCGACCACCAAAGACGTTCCGCGACATCCTGCAGCAGCATTTCGTCGGCGTCGTTCCAGCGCCGGGGTACGGTCTGGTTGACGTAGAAAAGCGCGCTGAGCCGGCCGTTTTTCAGGATCGGCACGGCCATGCCGGCCCGAACCCCACCGATGGCGGCAAAGGCGGCTTCGTGTCCCTGGGTCCGGTTGTCGGTTAACGGGTCTGCCAGCCGTACGGCCCGGCCGGCCTGGAACTCCTTGACGAGTTCCTGACCGTAGTCGGCGAGGCGAATTCTGCCGGGCAACGGCGGCATCCGGCCATCGGTCCAGTCGTGTTTGATGACCAGGAATTCGTCTGTCGGATCGACCTCGCCATAGCCGCAGCGACCCGCTTCGAGATGCCGACCGACCAGCTCGCAGGCCGTCGTCAGCAGGTCCGTTGCATCCTCCAGGCCGCGTAGACGGTCGTCGAGATCGATACGGAAGCCCATCCGATGATTGGTCAGGACCGTTTCTGTGGTCTCGGCGCAGACGCAGAACATGCCGGCGATCGCCCCGGTTTCGTCCCGGACGGGCGAGTAGGAAAAGCTGTACCAAGTGTCTTCCGGATAGCCGTAGCGCTCCATCACGAGGTGGAGATCCTCGTTGAAGGTCGCCTCGCCCGCGAGCGCGCGCTCGACGAGTGGGTTGATGTCGTCCCAGATGTCGGACCAGACGCCCTGGAATGGCTCCCCCAGTGCCGTTCCATGCTTCTCGCCGAGGATCGGGGCGTAGGCATCGTTGTAGATGAAGGTGAGCGCCGGTCCCCAGGCCACGAACATCGGATAGCGCGACGTGATCATCAGGTTCACGACCGCCCTGAGCGAGACCGGCCATGTCGGGAGCGGGCCCAGCGGGGAGGCGGACCAGTCATGAGCGCGGATAGCGCCCGCCATCTCTCCGCCGTCTGTCAGCCAGTTGTCAGCCGTGGCCGCCTTGTGATCACTCATGTCCACCCCTGGGCCCCAGTCCACCGTGGAACTCGGCGGAGTTGTCAATTTTGTTGGACATACGGATGCGCGCCCAACAACTGCATTTGGAACGCTACTCCGGTCAGCGAGATCCGGGTGCAGCGATGAAGCGTCCCGCAACAGGCGCGAACGACCTTCCGGACCCAACGCCGCGTTCTTGATATCGTTCAATCCAGGTAGGTGTGGATCCGCATTCGAACGGTCAGTGGTGGTTCACGGGATCCCGTCTATGGGCAAAAGTGACGTCGGATGACCAGCGCCAGTGCGACAGTGAAGCGCAGGGTCGGCGTCGGGAAGGTGTGACGCTACCCGGCATCGCGGCATGTGACGGGACTGGTCGGAGTCCGGGTCGCTGACTATCGTTCAGAGCTGGCGCACGAGCCGTGGCGGCGCTGTCAGTCCAACGGCAATTTTCTCCGCTGGGCGCGATTAGGGTAGGGGGCTCATCGTCACGCGGCGATCAGTTGAGCCCACCACTCTTTGCGGGCGTTCGAGGTGTCCGCTCCCGGCAGCTTGAGGCGTCAGTACCGTTTCAGCTGTCGCTGTAACCCAGGGACGGTTCCATTTCTTCGAAGGTAACCGTCATGCCCCATCCCTTGCCGAACGGGGCGGCGATGTGACCGTATCGCAGGGACAGCTGGTCTTCGGCGGCCTGCTCGCCGAGTCGGTCCACGGCGGCCACATAGAGGGCGGAGGCCAGTCCGGAACGATCCACTCCGGATTCGCAGTGGATCAGCAGCGGCTTCGGCACGCGCTGCATGATCTCGATCAACCGCTAGGCCTCTTTTTTGGTAATGCCGCGCTTTGCCGACATCCTGAAGTCGATATGGTGGATGCCCAGCCGCTCTGAGGTCTCGATCTCGTCCCGGTACCACGACTCGGATTCATTCTTCCCGCGCAGATTGATCACGGTTCGGATCCCGAATCTGCGGTGGTATCGGGCCAGCGCTTCGGCGGAGGGTTGGGCCGAGCGGTAGACTTCGCCGTCAGAGACGGTGTGGAAATTTCCGGTCACCGCCGCAAGGGTCACGTAGCCCAGAAGAAGGGCGAACGCGCCACCGGCGACGATGCCGGCCCGCACGGCAATCCTCGCCCCCATCGATAATGATCCCGTTGGTTTCCGGGGCGGCCTGATCCTGACGCTCATGCTGATGGCTTTCTGAACGGGGTGGACAGGCGGGCCAGCAGGGCGGGCGTGAAGATCAGGATCAGGGGCACGCCTGCGAGCAGGCCCGTGATGATCGCAATCGCCAGCGGCGTCTGCATGGCGGAGCCTTCGCCGAGACCGAGCGCCAGGGGGGACAGGGCCAGGATGGCGATAAGGGCCGACATCAGGATCGGTCGCATGCGTGCCCGTCCGGCGGCAATCAGGGTTCGGTTGTCAGCCGGACCGTCCGTGGGCAGTTCCGCCAGATAGAAGACCCCCAACTCGGCGACGATGCCGATCACCATGGTCAGGCCCATCATTGCCGAGATGTTCAGTTCGGTCCCGGTAACCCATAGGCCCAGGAAGACACAGGATGCCGCAAGGACCAGGGTCACCACGATACTGCCGGCCGCCGCCCAGCTACGGAACAGATAGAGGAACAGCAAACCCACCAGAAACAGGGCGCTGACGAAGACCACGGCGAGGTCACGGAAGGATTTCTGCTGCTCGGCATACAGGCCGCCATATTCGACACGTACTCCCGAAGGCAGGGCCAGGCCCGAAACGGTGCGTTGCACCTCGCGCATCGCCGAACCGAGGTCACGCTGATCCAGACGCGCGGTAACCGCGACCAGAGGCTGCAGATTCTCGCGTGTAATCTGGGGTTGGCCAGGTGCGATCGACAGGCTTGCCACCCTGTTGAGGGGGAGGGCGTGTCCGTCCGGCGCGCGGATCGGAAGGATCTCCAGCGCCTTGATGCGGTCCCGGGTTGAGCCCCCCGTCCAGACGCGGACGCCGATCAACTTTTCACCCTCCTGGATCTGACCGATCACTGTGCCGCCGACGAGGAGTTCGAGTTGACGGGTGACAGCTTCCGGATCCAGTCCCTCAAGCGCTGCTGCCGGGCGATCGACCGTGATCACAACGGCGTCGCCCGCGACGCGCAGACCGCCGCGTACTTCGACGACGCCCCGGATTTTTCCAATCGCATCGACGACCATGGGGGACGCGGTCATCAACGCGGTCTCGTCGGCACCGAGCAATTTGACCTCGATGGGTTGGGGAACCGCCGTCAGGTCCCCGATGAGATCTTCCATGAGTTGGGCGGTTTCGACGGTCAGGCCGGGAACGGTGGTCTCGATCTGTCCGCGGATATCGGCCGTGACTGTCTCGATGGGTCGACGCCCCTTGGCCTTGAGCCGGACGAAAAAATCACCTTCATTGGCTTCGGACAGCCCGCCTCCGAGTTGCAGGCCCGTGCGCCGTGAATAATTTTCGACATCGGGGGTTGCCTGAAGGATGGTTTCGACCTGCCGCAGCAGCCGATCGGTCTCGGCCAATGAGGTGCCGGGTGCAGCGTAGTAGTCGAGGATGAAACCGCCTTCGTCCATTTTGGGCATGAAGCCGGATCCGACCTTGGTATAGGCGAACCCACCGACGGCCACCGTGATCAGGGCGACGATCAGGGCCAGCCGCCCGGGCACGCGCAGGACTTTCTGCATCAGCCATTCGTAGCGACCTCCGAATTTTTCCAGCAAACTGCCGGCACGTTCGGCCTGCTCGACATCCCGCTCCCTCACCCAGCGATCGGCCAATACGGGGGCGATAAACAGAGCGAACAGGAGGGAAACGCCGAGCGCGGCCGACATGGTGATGGCCAGGGCCTTGAAGAAGCCGCCGGTCACGCCACCCAAAAAGGCCAACGGGGCGAACACCAGAATGGTCGCCAGTGTCGAGCCTATCAGCGGTCGCGCCATTTCCGCCGCTGCGGAGAGGACACCTTCGGTCTCATCGGCACCGCGCCGTCGCTCTTGCAGACGCCGCATCAGATGCTCGAGCATGACCACGGCGTCATCGACCACCAGACCCACAGCGGCGGCCATGCCGCCCAGGGTCATCATGTTGAAACTCATCCCCATCAGGCCCAGCGCGAGTGTGGTTGTCGCCAGGACCGCCGGCAACAGGAGTGCGACGATGAGCATGAAGCGCAGGCTTCGCAGAAAGACGAACAGAACGATTCCCGCGAGCAGGGCCCCCAGCAGGATGGAGTCCCGCACACTTGCGGCCGCGGCGGTGACCAGTTGCGACTGATCGTAGAAGGTGACGATTTTCACGTCGGGCGGAGTCTCGGCCTTGAACCCGGCGATCCGGCGACGGACCTCCTTGACCAGGCCGACGCTGTTGGCGTCGGGCGTCTGGCGAATATTGATCAGCACCGCGTCCTGACCCTGGGAGGTCAAACGCGTCCATTGAGGCGTGTGGCTGATCACCACATCGGCGATGTCGTCGAGTTCGACAACGCCCCGCGTGCCGGTCTGGACGACCGTGTGGCGGATGTCATCGATACTGCCCAGGCGGTTGTCGGCCAGGACGAGGTACAGCCTGTAGCGGTCCTCGAGCCGACCGGCCGCGACGACCACATTGTTGGAAGCCAATACGCGGGCAAGGTCCTCGACCGAAAGGCCGAGGGCCTGCAGCCGGGCCGGGTCGGCGAGGACCTGGTATTCTTTCTGCTGCCCGCCCTGTACATCGACGCTGGCCACACCTGGAACCGAAGAAATCAGGGGAGCCAGCTGGAGCATGGCGAAATCGCGCAGACTGACGGGATCGCGCGTGGTCGAAACCAGCGCGAGACCGAGGACGGGAAAGACTGTCGGGTCCATGCGTCGAACCTCGAACCGTGAACCGGGCGGCAGGTCGGGCATGACGGTGTTGACGGCAGATTCGGCCTGCAGGGTTGCGGCGACCATGTCTGCGCCCCAGGCGAAATTGACCGAGAGCTCCGCCGAACCACGGCTGCTGGTCGAACGCACACTTACGACACCCGGAACCGTTCTCAGTGCGCGTTCGACCGGACGGGTCACCTGATTGACCATCTGATCGACGGGCCGGTCGCCGGCATCGAGCGCGACCACAACCCGGGGAAAGTCGATCCGGGGAAACAGGCTGACCGGCAGTCGGACCGCTGATGCCGAGCCGGCCAGCGCGAGAAGGACAAAGGCCAGGATAACGAAGCGAACCTGACCCGCCAGCCAGCGGGTCATGGGTGTGCCGCCTGAGGAGGTTGGCCGGTGTGCACGGCCATGCCGTCCGACAATGCCGGACCGCCTTCGACAACAAGCTGATCGCCCGCCTGTACGCCGGTGCGAATCTGGACGGTGTCACCCTGTTCAATCCCGAGGGTTACGGCCCGTCGGATCGCCTTGCCGTTACGGACGACGAAAACGAATGGGGCATCACCATCGTAGAGGATGGCTGCACGGGGCGCGGTCGTTACCCCTCGCAAGGCGTTTGCCACAATCCGGGCCTTCAGGGTTTCGCCCGGAAGCAGGGGGCTTCCCCGCGGGATGGCCACCAGTAAGGCCGCCAGTCGCGTGGCGGGATCAACACGGCGGTCGATCGATGTCACCCGCGCCGGAACCGAGACGCCCTCATCGTGAAGGCCCTGCAGGGTCAGGGGGGCCCCCGTTCGCAGGCGCTGCGCATCCTCGACCTCAACGCCGAGTCGGGCGTTCATAAGGGCGGTCGACCCCAGGTTCGCCACGCTGGTTCCTGACGGGGCCAGGGTCCCCGGACTGAGCGGAAGGGCATCGATGACGCCGGCAACGGGGGCCACGAGCGTCAGCCGACCTCCGCGTGTCAGTCGTTGAAGGTTGGTGCTCGCCTGGCGAGCCGTTGCTGCGGCTGCGGCCGCGGTTGCGACGTCGGCGTCGGAGGCCAGCCCGTCAGCACGGAGCCGCCCCAGTCGAGCGGCCGCGGCATCGGCGAGTCCGGCTTCGCGCGCCAGACGGCTCAGGTCGAGCCGGGTGTTCGAACTCGCCACAAGCGTGATCACAGGCTGTCCGGACCGAACCGCCTGGCCGACCCGAACGTGGACCTGGGCGACCTGGGCTTCAAACGGCGCAGTCAGGATCTGGATCGCCGAGGGGTCAAACTCGACGCGCCCGTAGGCAGTGATGAGTTCGTCGATGTCCTGCAGGCTCACAACGGCCGTTCGCACCTGGGCGGTCGGTTCAACGGCCTTGTCCGCTGGTTTCGAACAGGCTGAGAGGGCCGTCACGATCGCGATCGCCGCAATTATTCGTCGCATTCGTTTTCCCTCAGGGCTCTCCCGGTGGTGAGCTGGATTGCACTCCACTGCTCAGCCAGACCTTGATCGATGCTCGCCAGGGCGAATTCCTTGTCGAGTAGCGTAAGGCGCGCTGTTTCTGATGTGATCGTGGCGATATCGCCTCTGGCGGCGGCCCGCTCAAAGGCATCGACTGTCAGACGAAGCGGCACGACCTGGCCTGCCAGGTCCTCGCGTTGTCGTTTGCCTATTCGATAGGCCGAAACCAGCGTCGCCAGGTCGGACCGCGTCGAATACAGCCGTGCTGAATATTCCGCCCGGAGCTGTTCACGGGTCGCGTTCTGAACCGCGATCTGGCCGCGGTTGCGGTTCCAGAGCGGTATATCGAAACCCAGAGCAACGCCATTCGTCCGGATCGCGCCCGTGTCGCGGGCCGCATTCAGGGACAGGTTCAGCCGGGGATACTGGCGGAGCAATGCGATCCTGAGATTGGCATCCTGGGCATCGTAGCCGGCCCGAAGCGCGGCGAGATCGGGACGGGAGGCGATGGCCTCGTCCACAAGGCGCGCTGTGTTCGGGAGGCAGGCGGGGGGAGCCGCCGGCGGGGTGAGTGTTATGGAAAACGCCGGCGACAGGCCAAGGGTCGTGTTCAGGGCGATCCGCGCTGTCTGAAGATCACGTTCAACGGTCCGAACCCGATCACCGGCATCAGCTTCGCCGATCCGGCGGGTCTCAAGATCGCTGGCGGAAAGGTCGCCGTGCGCGACAGCACGGAGCGTCCGCTCGAGAATGCTGGATGACAGGCTGTGAGCCTCGTCAGCCGCAGCAAGCGTCGCCTCCAGACCAATGACGCGTGCCGCCAGCAACCGAGCCTGATTGGCCGTTTGCCATTCCAGCCAGGCGAGATCGAGCCGCACCTGTGTGCGGGTCGCGCGCGCGCCTCGCAGGGTCTGGGGCCGGGTGTAGAGCGCCGAGATGTCCATTCCCAGACTCGCCGCCAGGGCATCGACCAGCCCCGGGCCGGCCCCCGGGTGGTCCAGGCTGAAACTGAACTGGGGGTCCGGCAACAGACCGGCTTCGAACACCTGGGCCCCGGCGACTCCCAGTCGGGCGCGCTGCGCGCGAAGGTCGGGATTCGAAATAACGGCGATGAGGCCGAGCTGGTCCGGCGTAAGGGCGCGGGAGAGATCGATCGGGACGTCGGTCGCCTGACGGCCGTATCGCGCCGCAATAGCTTGATCGAGCGTCTCGCTGGAAGGGTCAGGATCCAGACCGTGCGGAAGGGGAGCCGGGACGTAGGTCGCACAGGATACCAGCGCCGGCCCGGCGCAGAGCACCAACAGGCCCGACCAGATGATCTTCCGTCGCTTCACCCTGTTACCTCCGCCGGGCGTGGCAGGTAGATCTGCGCCAGCAGTCCCGGTTTGTTGGACGCTAACACAAGCCTGCCGCCGTGTAGCTGCGCTATCGCGCGGACTAGCGCCAGGCCGAGACCGGACCCCGGCGTGTTGCGGCTGGCATCCAGACGATGAAAGCGGCGGGTAACGTTCTCGCGTTCACCCGCGGGAATGCCTTGTCCGCTGTCACGGACCGCCAGGACGACCTGATTGCCTTCGTCCAAACACTCGAGGCTGATCCGCGTGGGTTCGCCAGAATGCACGATCGCGTTCTCGATCAGATTTGAGAGCAGTTGAACCAGGAGGTCGGCGTCGCCCAATACCGGCTGTGCGCTGTCCATGCTTACGGTCAGGGAGTGCCCGGCCTCCTCGCTCACGGGTTGATAGGCCTCGTAGACACGCTGGATGATCTCGGAGGGTTGGACGGATTCGAATGCGGTACGCCCGGTGCCGCCCTCAAGTTGGGCGATGCGCAGGAGCGCGGCAAAGGTTTCGAGTACGCCGTTAAGGTCAGTGATCGCGGCCTCCAGAATGGCGGCTGGTACATCGGGTCCCTTGGCGGCGGTGCGGGCCTGATCCAGGCGTTGCCGAAGCCGGTTGAGCGGGGTGCGAAGGTCGTGGGCGATATCGGACGATACGTGACGCAGGGCTTCCAGCGCCGCCTGTTGCCAGTCCAGCAACGCGTTCAGATTGGATCGCAGCGTCTCGAATTCCGAACCGAGACCGACGGGCGGAACGCGTTCTGCCGGATGGCCCGCCATGATGCGGGCCGTCGCCCGGTTGATCCGGTCGAGCCGTTGCGCCAGGGCCGCTCCCGCGACGCCTCCGGCGATGGCAGCGATCAGGGACAGGCCGCCTATGGCCCAGAGGCTGATCCAGGACACCAGTTCCTGGAGTTCCAGAACGGCGTAGGTGGACTTTCCGACGATCAGTGAGCCGTCTCTCAGGGGGGTCAGCAGCGTCCGAACCGGCACGTCTTCGGGGTTGGGGCTGTCGTCTTCCGCATGCGGAAGCTGCACCTCGTCAAGACCCGTCCGCGGTATCAAACCTTCCGGAAACTGCCCGGCGACCCGGTGGCCCTGGCTGTCCAGCACTGCGTAAACATAGGGGCTCACAATCCGGGAGCGCGCATCGACGCGTCGTTCCAACCCGGACCGATCCTGTCCTCCATCGGTCGAAAGCAGAACGCCTGTCTCGGTCTGCAAGTCGGAGTCGAGCCCATTGGTGCCGAAGGTGGCAACGGCGCTGTCTACGGCCCAGTACAATGCTCCGCCCCCAACGGCGAACACCACGGCATAGATCAGGGCAAGGCGAAGGGCGGCCGAGCCGATCCATTTATGCACGGTCATGCAACATGTATCCGGAGCCGCGGACGGTGTGGATCAGGTCGTTTCCGAACGGGCGATCCACCTTGGCTCGCAGACGGCTCATATGGGCATCCACCAGATTGGTTCGCGGGTCGAAATGAAACCCCCACATCTTGTCCAGAAGCATGGCGCGGGTCACCACCTGTCCGGCGTTTCGGGCGAAAAATTCGAGGAGCTTGAACTCCTGGGGGGTCAGATCGAGCCGGGTCTGCCCGCGCTGAGCGGTACGCGCGCCTGTGTCCACCTCCAGGTCCGCGACCCTCAGTTTGCATCGCATGTCCATCGCGCGCGGTCGTCGACCCAACGCATTCACGCGCGCGAGCAGTTCGCTGAAGGCATAGGGCTTGACCAGATAGTCATCGCCGCCCGCCTCGAGGCCTTCGACGCGATCGCCGACGCCACCGACAGCGGTCAGGAAAAGAACCGGGGTCGCGATTCCGGCAGCGCGCACAGACCGAACGATCGACAGCCCGTCCCCGCCCGGGAGCATGCGATCAACGACCAGAACATCGTGGTCGCCCTCAAGCGCCAGATGCAGGCCGTCATCGGCCCGAACGGCAACATCGAGGATGTGGCCGGCTTCACCGAGGCCGCGGCTCACGAATTCCGCGGATTCAGGGTCATCTTCGACCAACAGGATTTTCATCATCACGTCCCTGAAATCGGCCCCGCCTCCAGAGAGACGGAGCCGGTCTTCGTCAGTCGTTGTCTTCGGCGCCTTCGTTTTCGTCCGCTTCAGCCGCCTGGGCCGAGATCGCGCCGGAGGTCATATCCACGGTGTAGGTCTGGACCTGGCCATTGGCGAGGGTTTCGACTTCCCACAGATTGCCGCTTTCGTCGTCAAACGACGCTTCCATGGCCTTGCCGCCGCTCTGTTGTTCGGCCAAGGCAATTGCCTGAGCGAGCGAGACGCGCGCGGCAGTAATCGCCGCGATCTCTCCACGCTCGTCATCGTGTGTGTTGATCGGGTTTGCGGCAAGGGCCGCCCCGCCGATGGCGGCAGCGGAAACAAGCGCCGCTGCGGACAGGCCGAGCATCAAGGTCTTGCGAGTCATTCCTGGTCTCTCCTCTCACCCCAATCGGGTGTGTCTTCACACTAGGTTGCCCAACCTTCGCGGATGCTCGCGGTGACATTACAACGGCGTCGAAGATCTCATTGGCGGGACCTTCAGTTGGGTTCGATCCAGACATCGACAAGCTGAAATGCCCGCCCCGGGGCTTTTCGCGTTCTGCCGCTATTCCGCCAGGGCCATGCCGCTCCGGGTAACGACTGCGCCCGGTCCCGCAGGCGCGCTATCTGATGCCGATGTCTCGCGATCTCTCAACCGGGTTTCGGCTTCGTCGATGTAGCGCCGGGTCAGGGGAACAGTCTCCTGACTCCGGGCGATCTGGATCTGGAAAATCACGATGTCTTCATACCGGAACGCGGCCTCCGCCATGGAGAGGTAGAACTCCCACATGCGACAGAACCGCTCGTCAAACATGGCGCAGGCCTCGGTACGACTGGCCATAAAGGCAACCCGCCAGGCCCGCAGGGTGGCGGCATAGTGGAGCCGCAGTACTTCTACATCGGTCACGATCAGACCGGCCCTCTCAATGACCCGAGTCATGTCCGACAAGGACGGCAAATGGCCTCCCGGGAAAATGTAGCGGGTCAGCCAGGGGTTGGTTGTGGTCGGTTCGTCGGAGGATCCGATCGTGTGCAGCAGCATCACGCCATCTTCGGTCAACCGGTCCCGGCAGGTATCGAAAAACGGCTCGTAGAATTTCAGTCCCACATGTTCGAACATGCCGACCGAGACGATGCGATCGAAGGTTTCCGGCACGGCCCGATAATCCTGAAGCCGGAATTCCACCAGATCCTCTACACCCTGTTGGACCGCCCTTGCCTGAGCCCGCGCAAGTTGCTCATCCGATAGAGTCACGCCGACGACACTTCCGACCTTCGCCACGCCTGCCAGATAGAGGGCCATCCCGCCCCAGCCGCAGCCAATGTCCAGAACCCGGTCACCGGGGCGCAGGACCATCTTGGCGGCGATGTGCCGCTTTTTGGCCAGTTGAGCATCGGCGAGGCTCTGACCCGGGTGCTCGAAATAGGCGCAGGAATACTGCCAGTCAGGATCGAGGAAGAGCGAATAGAAGGCATCTCCGAGATCGTAGTGGTGGGCGACATTGCGGCGCGATCGACCGGGGTCGTTTCGCTGGCCCCACAGTGAAATGGTTTGTCGTATTCGCTCAATCGCCCGGGCGGTGCCGGACGCCCGTTCCTGCGGTTGGCTCAATACCAGGCAAAGGAAATCGTAGATGGTTCCCTGAATCATGACGAGGCGGCCGTCGGTGAACAGCTCTCCCGTTCGCAGTTCAGGTTGCAGCAGAAGCGACAGCACTGCGCGCGTGTCGGCAAGTCGAGCTTCCACCGGTTCGCCGGTGCCGTCGCCCATCGTCACGCGTGTCTCGTCAGGCAGGATTACCGACAGATTTCCAGTGCGAACCAGGCGACCCAGGGTCGTTTCGACAAGCCATTTCAACATACGACACTCCTTGGCCGAAGGGTCGGCCGATGGTCAGCGCCGCAGGTGAAGGGAGAGGCCGATCGTCCGGGGGCGTAATGGAGTGACGACACCACCGTCGATGAGCCGGAAAGGATCGCCGAAGGAAAAGGTGTTGGCGTGGCTGTTCAGCGGGTTGTCGATGAAAGCCAGCAAGGTCCAGCTTTCTCCTTCAAGGCCCGCTGACAGGTTGCCCGTAAGGTAGTCGCCCATACGAAGTTGTTCCGGTGCGTCGAACGTCAGGCTGGAGCGTCCCACATAAACAAGATTGGCATTCGCAGTGGCCTGTAGCCCGCCCGCGAGGCGGTGGCGGTAGGTTGCCGCCAGATTGGCCGAAAAGCCTGGCACGCCCGGCAGGCCGGAATCGCCGCGGGAATCAAAGCCCGGACTCGGTCTGGTGATCTGGGGATCGACGAGAACCGCATTGCTCCGAAGCTCGAACTCTTCGGAGACTTTCCAGTTCGCTTCCACCTCAACGCCCCGGTTGGATCCATCCCCGACATTGACCGCATAGGCCAGGCCGCTCGGCAGGAACTGGTCGCTCTGGATGTCGCTCCAGGTGGCGTGAAATACGGCGATGCGCGCACTTGCGCGTCCGTCCCAAAGGATCGCCTTGGCGCCGATCTCAAAATTCCAGAGCTCGTCCGGGAGATACTCCCGACTTGGGGTTCCGGTCGTCCCGGTGAACGGCTGGCCGATTGGCCCGGCCGTATTGAAACCGCCGGCGCGATACCCCTGGGAGGCCTGAGCGTAGAGATTCAGCCCATCCGTGGCGCGGTAGGCCAGCGCCAGTTTCGGCGATAGTCCTGTCGCCGTGTCGCTCCCGGTGAACCCGCGTCTATCCAGACCCTGGACGACCTCGGACGTCGTGTCGTAGTCGAAGCTGAACCAGCGGACGCCTGCAATGGCGGTGAGGCGGTCGGTCAGGTCGTACGACACCTCGCCGAACACCGCCGTTTCGTTGAGCGTATCGGTCCGATCTTCCCGATAGACGCTGGCGATCCCCGGATGAAGAACGGACAGCGCCGTCGCGCCTGTCGTTGAGCTGGTGGAGAAGAACCCGCCGGCAAGCCATCGCAGTCGGCCGGACTGGAGCGAGGCGTAGGTGAGCTCTCCCACGAGAAGGTCGACTGCCTTGCTCTCGTCCAGTGCGCCGGTGTCGCCGACGGCTCCGAACGCAGGCAGGGCAGCGGTCGCATCGAACCGGCTGTCATATTGATGGGCGACCTCGGCGACAGAGGCCACGACGCGGCCCCACCGGCCCTGACCCTCGAGCGTGATGTAGGATTCCTGGAAATCATTGTCGTGCGGTTCTTGAACCCGATTGGCGCGCTTCAGGGGACCGAGCGCGCGGGTTCCGTAGTGGGTGTCGTCGGTATTGATCGATTGTAGGACCAGGCCGCCCGTAAGCTGCCAGTCGGGGGTGATCTGGGCCGAGAGCGCCAGACGCGCACCGTCACGCGCACCCCCGTTTACATTGCGAAGCTGCAGCCCCGGATCATCGATATAGCCGCTGAAGGTCTCCGTGTAGACCGTAGCGCGCGCAGCGATCCTTCCGCCAGGTAGGGGCAGGTTTCCCGTCGCCGAATAGTCACTGCCTGCCCCGCCGGATTCCGTGACGGATTGCGTCGTCGAAATGTCCAGGGTCGGAGCGTCAAAGGCGGGGCGCCGGGTCACGATCCGCACAACTCCGCCGATCGGACCTGTTCCATAGAGCGTGCCCTGGGGGCCGCGCAGGACTTCGACCCGGTCCACATCCAGCAGCTTCAGGTCAGGATTCGGGGCGTTGTAGGTGATCGGCACAAAGTCGAGGTACAGCGCCACGGTCGACTGCGTGAGGCCGGTGAAGGCGCCGTCAGACATGCCGCGCAGGAAGACCTTGTTGCGACCTGGACCCAGGTTGGTGACGGTCATGCCCGCGACAACGGTCGAGAGATCGGTGATGTCGTCGATACGTGCCGTTTCTAGCTGAAGTCCGGAAAGGCCGCTCATGGCGGATGGAGCGCGCTGAGGGAACTCGGGCCGGCGCGTGGCCGTCACCACGATATCGCTGACCTGGGAAACGATATCAGTCTGAATGGCTGTTGGTGCGGCCGTCGGTGCCGGTCGGGGTCGTGCCTGGCGCAGTCTGCGGATAGTGACCGATCCGTCCCGCTCGACCACGTGGTCGCAGCCGGAGCCCGCCAGCAAGCGGGTCAGCGCCACCTCGACAGACATACGGCCGCTGATCGCGGGGCTGTAGCCACTGCACCTCGGCAGATCTCCGCCCATCGACAGACGCGCCTGGAGCGCGAGGTCGAGAAGCGCATCCGATCGCGGCTGGGCGGCGATCCTCAGCGTCAGTTGCGTCGATGGCGTTTGAGCCTGGACGGGCGAGAGGCTCAATCCCAGCCAGACCGCTGCCAGCGCGCACGCACCCAGGGAGCCACCCCGTCTCGAAGGGTCGCGTAGCCCCCGCAACTAGCTGCCGGCTCGCGCGGACAGTCGGATTCCATCCGTTGACCGGTTCACGGTTACCGGAAGGTAGTCGCCGAGCTTGCCGAGCATCGCCTGTTCGTCGCCGATCTGAAGCGAGCCCGTGAAGCGGATCGCGCGGGCGGACGGGTCGACCACGACGGGGGTGGCCAGATAGCGGGACAGATCGGCGGCAACATCGCCGATCGGACGGTCCCGATACACCAGTACCCCCTCGCGCCAGGAGAAGGCCTGACCCGGTTCGATCCGGGAAACGTCGACCGGCCCTGACCGCGTTTGGTCCAGTTGCAGGCCCGCCTTGAGACGGACGGGCGCGGAAAGCCCTGGCGCGGTCACGGAGACAACGCCTCGCGCGACGCTGACGCGAAATTGGTCGCCATGGCGCAGCACATTGAAAGCGGTTCCGAGCACCCGCACGGACCGATCCCCCGCCTTGACCGAAAAGGGCCTGGACGGGTCGTGGTTCACGTCGAAAGCGACCTCGCCTCGCTCGATCGTCGCGGAGCGCTGTTTACGACCCAGGCGGACACTCAGGTCGGTGTCGCGGTTCAGATAGACATGAGAACCGTCGGCGAGGTCAACGGTCATCGGGGCAGTCGTCGCGTGGTAGGTTTGGGTCACGCCGGTGCCGGTCAGGTGGGGCCATAACCCGACCGTGACCACCATGGCTGCAGCAATGCCAAGCCCGCTTATCAGCCACGTCCTTCTTGGCGGACGTCGCGTCGTCACAAGCTCACCGAGCGGCGAGGATTTGTCATTGGCAGGTTCAAGCTGGACGTCAGTCAGATCGACGGCGGCCCAAGTCTGCTCGAGCAGATTGTAGGCCCGGCGATGCTCGTCGTCAGCCTCCTGCCAGTCAACAAATGCCAACCAGTCTTCCTCGGTCGCTTCGGCATCCTGCAGTCGGACGAACCACTGCAGTGCCTTTTCCTTGATCTGCGGTCTCATCGTCATGTCTTCCCAACGTCGGGCGTCTCGCGACGTCCTTTGACGACATAACGACACCGTGCAGCCATCGCCTTTCGTGTTTTTGGGGTATGCGGCAAAAAAGAGACGCTCATGGTTCCATCTTTTCGGCCAGAGCGCGCAGCGCGTCCATCATGTGTTTTTCGACGGAGCTTCGCGAAATGTCCAACCGCTTGGCCACGTCTGCGTGGCTGACGCCCTCGAACTTGTGCAGGCGGAAGATGGTCCGGGTGCGCTGGGGCAGGGTGGCTATGATCCGTTGGAGTTGGTTCAGACGATCACGGTCGAGGAGAACCGCCTCGGGCGACGGCGCGTCGTCGACGTCTTCTGCAACGCCGGGCGTGCGGGTGGTCATCCGCCAGGCACTGTCTCGCGCTCTGGACCTCTGCCAGGCGCGCCAACGGTCCACCAGGAGATTGGAGGCAAGGCGATAGAGATACGCGCGGGGACTCTGGATGTCCGCATGGCCGGGGTCATGTCCCGCGACCTTCAGGTATAGTTCCTGAAGGAGATCTTCGACGTCGGCTTCACTGCCCATGCGGGCGCGGAAGAACCGGCTCATGGCTTCGCGCTGGTCGAGATAGGTTTCCAGCAGGCCCGGCGGGCGCTCGACAATTTGATCGTTGGGTCCTGAATTCGACACGCGTCGTACTGTCCCCGCCGACGAAGATGCGCCGTTCCAGTGAAGTCCTTTCATGCCGTCTGGATATTTTTGAGGCAAGGCATTGCAGGCGTCGTCCTTCCAATCAGACCGCATGGACGCGGTTCATTGCGAGGTCACCGAATGCGCATTTTCTGCGATTTCGACGGAACGATCAGCCGAAGCGATACCACTGATTTTGTTTTGTCCTCCCTGGCGGACCCCGCCTGGCAAGATGTTGAGGCCGAGTGGGTGGCGGGCAAGATCAGCGCCGCCGAATGCATGCGACGCCAGATCGCCATGATCAACGGTACTGACGCCGAGCTCGATGCCGTTCTGGATCAGGTAGAGATCGACCCCGGCTTCGTGGACTTCGTGGCCTGGGCCGAAGCCAATGCCATCTCCGTCACTATTCTCAGCGATGGCGTCGATTATTTTATCGGTCGGCTACTGGCCCGGATGGGATTGTCGCGGGTTCCTGTCGTCTCAAACCGACTGGCCGGTGAGCCAGGTCGCCGCGAGCTGGACCAGCCATGGGTGCGTTACGGCTGCGCAGGCGGCACGGGCGTCTGCAAATGTGTTGCTGCCGGTGCCGTGCCGTTTCGCCCCGAAGACATCGTCTTCATCGGTGACGGGACGTCTGACTTCTGCGTGTCGCGACGTGTCGACATCCTTTTCGCCAAGGACCGCCTCGCGACCTACGCCAGGGCAAGGGGGCGCCGCTTCCATCCCTTCGACAGTTTCACCGATGTCACGATGATCCTGGCCGCGCTCGTCGATGCCCAATCGCTCCAGCAAGCCATTCTCTAGAGCCGGACCCCAATCATGTACGACACCCTGACCCCCGCCTCGGTTCTTCCGGTTCTTGACGAGGCAGAACTCCGTCGCCTGGAGGCGGAATACTGTTCGCACGGCGATACCGTCCACTACATGGCCGATCCCAAATTCTTCGAAACCTGCGAGGGATCCTACATGTTTGATGCCGAGGGACGCCGCTTCCTCGATTTGCAGATGTGGTACTCGGCCGTCAATTTCGGCTACCGCAACCCGCGTCTGAATGCGGTCGCCCATCGGCAGTTGGACCGCCTGCCCCAGGTCGCATCCCAGTATTTGCACCGGGAGAAGGTCGAACTGGCGGCGATGATCGCCCAGGACGCCGAACGGAAATTCGGGCGCAAGGGGCGCGTACATTTCAACGTCGGCGGTGCCCAGGCCGTCGAGGATTCGCTCAAGCTGGTCCGCAATGCGAGCGGCGGAAAACAGCTGATGTTCGCGTTCGAGGGCGGCTATCACGGACGCACGCTCGGGGCCTCCGCAATCACCTCATCCTATCGTTATCGACGCCGCTTCGGCCACTTTGGTGACCGGGCCCAGTTTATAGAATTTCCCTATCATTTCCGCGGGCCCAAGGGGATGAGCAAGGAGGAATACGGCCACGCCTGTGTCCAGAAATTCGCTCGCCTGTTTGAGACGGAATACAACGGCGTGCTTGACACCAAGACTGGTCAGGCAGAGTTCGCCGCCTTCTATGTCGAGCCGATCCAGGGGACGGGCGGCTATGTCATACCGCCGCCGAACTTCTTCACCGAGTTGAAGAAGGTGCTCGATCAGCACGGCATTCTGCTGGTTGTCGACGAAATCCAGATGGGGATGTTCCGCACAGGAAAGTTGTGGGCGATCGAGCATTTTGGAGTCCAGCCGGACGTTCTGGTGTTTGGAAAGGCCCTGACGAACGGCCTGAACCCCCTGTCAGGCGTGTGGGCCCGCGAAGAGCTTATCAGCCCGGAGATGTTCCCGCCGGGATCGACCCACTCGACGTTCAACTCCAATCCGATGGGAACCGCCGTGGCGCTCGAGGCCCTGAAAATGGTCTCCGAAGTCGACTATGGCGCGGCCGTCATGGCCAAAGGGGCCTATTTCCTTGAGGGGCTCCGCGAGCTTCAGACGCGCTGGCCACAGATCGGCGACGTGGATGGACTCGGGCTCGCCCTGCGGTGCGAGATCTGCGAGGCCGACGGCTTCACGCCCAACAAGAAGCTGCTCGACCTCATGGCCGACGAAGGCATGAAGGCCGACCTCAAGGCCGGGAGCGGAACCTTCGGGCTGATCCTTGACGTGGGTGGCTACTACAAGAACGTCATCACGCTGGCACCATCGCTGGAAATCACCTTCGAGGAGATCGATCTGGCGATCGAGTTGCTCGACATCCTGCTGCGCCGATGCACGGCGATCTGAAGCGGCGCGTGCGTCCGATCCTTTTACATCTCGACGACGCCCTGATCGGTCAGGCGACGCTGACCTCCCGGATCGGTGCGGGCGCGGGTCAAACGCTGGACTGTCGCGATCTGGGGCCGGCGATCCGGTTGTGGAGCCGGCCAGACCCGCTACTGGCCCTTGAGGCGCGCCTCAGGAAGGCGTTGCCCAATGACGGTCAACCGGTGCTTACCTTCAGCGGCTCGGGTGACTTCCATCATGTCACACCCTCATTGCTTCGGCATGCGTGTGAGGCCGCGGGCAATCCAGCTGTAACGGTGGTTCATTTCGACAATCATCCCGATTGGGTAAGGTTTGAAAACGGCTTGCATTGCGGCTCCTGGGTGGGAGCCGCGGCGCGCATCCCGTGTGTCGAGAAGGTGATTACGGTCGGCGTGTGCAGCCCGGATATCGACGTGCCGGGGACGGACGCGGCGGATGCGGCCCTGATACATGATGGTCTGCTGGAGATGTATGCCTACCGGGCCCCTCAAGGCGGCGCACTGGATCTGTTCGGTCGGCGTTGGCCAACGATTGAAACCCTTGGAAAGTCGGCCTTCGCCTCGCTTCTCTATGAACGGATCCAGACCGACGCCGTCTATGTGACCGTCGATAAGGACGTTCTGAAACCCAGCGACGCCGCGACCAACTGGGATCAGGGCGAGATCGGCCTGGACTACCTCAAGACGCTGATCGGCGTGGTCGCGAGCGGCCGCCGGCTGATCGGTGCGGACGTGACCGGAGACTGGTCGCGTCCGCGTTACGGCGGCAAGGGATTCGACGGCTTGATGAAGCGGGGCGAAGCCCTGCTGGATCAACCCTGGGCGTCACCGTCGCCGGGCGCGAAGCGACTCAATGAGGCGGTGAACATTGCCCTACTCGACTGCTTCGAGCGGGTGGTCCAGTGAGCCCGCTTAGCTGGTCCGCTTTCGGACTGATCGGACTGTGCATCTCCGCGGAGATCGCGCACGAACTGACCTTCAAGCTCGCGGCGAACCGGGCAGCCGGGCGCGAAAACTACGCGATGGCTCTCGTCCGTGAGCCTTGGTTGTGGGCCGGAATCGTTTTGTGGGTGGCGCAGACGGCGATCTGGATCGTGGTCCTGCAGTCCGTTCCGCTCGTCGTCGCCTTCCCGCTGATGACGCTGTCCTACGCGGGGGTCCCGGCGGCAGGTGCCCTGCTGCTCAAGGAGCGGATGACGTTCGAACAGGCGGTGGGGGCCGTGCTGATCCTTGCAGGCGTCATGTGCGTCGGCCTGTCCGCCGCATGACCGACCTTCCCTCCACATTGAAAGGCCTTCCGATGTCGCGCGAGGATGGCCGGGGGATTCCCGATCGAAGTTTTTCAGTATCGCACGACAGCGGAAAAGGCGTCTTGCTGTTGCATGGCATGACCGGCGCTCCGGGAGAGATGAGACCTCTGGCCAAGCGCCTGCGTCGCCGGGGTTTTTCCTGCTTCTGCCCTCAGCTGGCGGGACACGGTGGCACGGAAGCCGATCTGCTGCGCACCGACTGGCGGGCCTGGCTCGACAGTGTCCGGATCGCCCATGAAGCGTTCGCCAGGGAGGTCGACGAGGTTCATGTCGCGGGCATCTGCGCCGGTGGGGCCCTGGCGTTGCTGTTGGCAGCAGAAACACCGGCGATCCGCAGCGTAGCCGCCTATTCGATGACCTTTGAGTACGACGGCTGGAACATGCCGCGATGGGCCATGGGCGCTCCGGTGATTCAACTGGTCGCCAACCTGCCGGGCCTGCGCCGTATCGCCATTAATGAGCCTTCGCCTTTCGGGCTCAAGGATGAACGGCTGAGAGCACTGGCCGCCAGTTCGACCGGAGGGCTGATAGACGGCGCGATCGACACCATGCCCCTGGGGGCCCTTTATCAGCTCTACCGTCTGGGGCGCCGGGTCGAGGTTGTCGGGCCTACCATCACAACACCAACTTTGATTCTGCACGCCCGCGAAGACGACATGAGCAGCCCCGGGAACGCGCACCGTCTGCAAGCCTGCCTCGCGGGCTCTACCGAGCTGACTTTTCTGAATGACAGCTTCCACATGATTCATGTGGATCGGGAGCGCGACCTGGTCGCGGAACTGTCGGCCGGCTTTTTCGCCCGCCACGGAACCAGAGTGTCTGCGCTGGAAGCCGCCCATGCCTGAAGCGCGCGTCGTCACTTCGATTGCCGATATCGGTCGCGAGTCGTGGGACCGTCTTTTTCCGGATGAAGTCGAATCCTTCGCCTATCTGCGAGCGGTCGAGACCGCGGGCCTCGACGCGTTCGATTGGCGCTATGTGGTCGTCGAGGATGCCGGACGGCTGCTGGCGGCAGTGCCGATGTTCCTGACAACCTATGCACTTGATACGACTTTGGGAGACGTGGGGCGGCGGATGATCGCGGGCGTTCGCCGTGTGTTTCCCAATATGTTGATCCTGCCTCTGGCCTGCCTTGGCTCGCCCTGCACTGAGATGCTGCCGTTGGGATTCTCCCCCGAGGCCGGTCCGGGCCGACAGCCCGCGCTGCTGCGGCTGATACTGGACGCCTTTGAGGCCGAGGCGGCACGGGGCGGGGCGCACCTGATGGGCGTCAAGGACGTACCGACCCACCAGGCACCTTTGTGGAATGCGGTCGCTGGCGCGCGAGGATATCGCGGCATCGCCGGTTTGCCCGTCGCCAGCCTCGACATCGCCTTCCACACGCTTGAGGCCTATCTGGCGACCCTGTCGCCGGGAACGCGCAAGGATATGCGTCGCAAGCTTCGCAACCGCGCGAAGGTGCGACTGGAATGGCGGCATGACCTCAATGGAGTGCTCGACCAGACAATGGCGCTGTACCGCCAGACCCGTGACCGCGCCGACATGCAGTTCGAAGACCTGACGCCGGACTATTTTTCTGGCGTGTCCACGGCAATGGGAGAACGGGCCGTTTATGGCCTGTACTGGTCCGGCAACGACTTGCTGGCCGTGAATATGCTGCTGCGCGGCGACGACATCCTGACGGACAAATTCTTCGTCATGGACGGCGACCGCGGGCGAGCTTTGGATCTATATTTTCTTAGTTGGTTCAACAATATAGACTATTGTCTTGAGGTGAGCCTCGCGCGTTATCAGAGCGGGGCGGCCGCCTATGACATCAAGCTGCGGCTGGGCAGCACCCTGATCGGCACCAGCCTGTATTTCCGGCATCGCAATCGCCTGATGAACCGCGGGCTGAACCTGGTGGCTCCCCTGTTCGCGGCGGACCCCACGCTGAGGCCGGCGGCATGACGATCTGGAGCCGGGATACTGAACAGGGAACGGTCAGTCGCCGTCTGTCGCTCGTTGCTTTGTGTCTGGGTCTGCCCCTGCTGGGCCTTGGCTATCAGGTGGCATCCAAATTCACCGCACTGGCGCTTCAGGGCATGCCGTTCGGCGTGGACTGGCTGATAGCCGCCCTGAGTCAGCCATGGGGCCCACTGCTACTGGTCATCGAAGTTCTCAGCATGGCGACGTGGATGATCGTCCTTGCCGAGATCAAGCTGAGCGCGGCCTTTCCGATGCTGGCCCTGGGGTATCTTCTGGTCATGGTCGCGGGCTGGACCCTTTTCCACGAACCGATTGGTGGATTGCAGGTCCTGGGGGGGCTCACCGTCCTCGCTGGAGTCTGGCTGATCGGGCGGGATCGCCCATGATGTCGCTGGGGCTCAAGAGCCTGATCCATGACTGGCGCCGGTTTTCGCCGGCTGTGGTCGCCGTCGCCTTTTCCGGTCTTCTGGTCCTTCTGCAGGCGGCACTGATCCTGGGCATATTCTCGCTGTCCAGCCTGTATGTGACCCGCTCGTCAGCGGATCTGTGGATCGGATATCCCGGGGTTCAGAGCGTCGATCTGGGGCGACCCATCAGTGATCAGGCCGAAATGTCGGCGTGGATGCAGCCCGGCGTGCGCCAGGTCGAACCCTTTCTGTGGGGTTCGGGCGAGTGGCGTACCGAAAGCCAGGGCATGGTCAACGTCTATATCGTCGGTGTTTCGCTCGACCCCGGTGCACTGGCGCTGGCGACGACTCTGACTCCGGAGCAGCGGGCCAGCCTGGCCGAACCAGGGGCCGTCCTGATCGATGACGGCGACATCCACAAGCTGGGTGTGCGTCTGGGGGACATGGTCGAGATCAACGGTCGGCGGGTCCGCGTGGCCGGGCTGACCCACGGTCTGCGCGGTCTGGGGGGCGTCAATGTCATCGCCTCCCTGCCCACGACCCGAAGCCTCGATCCGGCGGCGGGACCTGAGGGCATGGTCGCCTATGTCCTGGCCAGGTTTGACTCGTCCGCGGCCGCGACCACCGCGGCGCGCCGACTCAACAGGATTGGACAGAGCAGCGGCTTCGAGGCGCTTGACGCCGGAGCCTTTGCTGACAGGACGACCCGCTATTGGTTGTCGGAATCCGGTGCCGGCGTGGCCTTTCTGTTCGGCAGTATTGTTGCTCTCGCCGTTGCCGTCATCATCACCAGCCAGACTTTGACCGCCGCTGTCGTGGGCTCGATCAAGGAGTACGCCGCACTGCGGGCGCTCGGGTTTTCGATGGGGTCTCTCAGAGTCATCGTGCTGGAGCAGAGCGCCTGGGTCGGCGTCGCAGGCCTTGCGGCGGCCGGAGTGTTGACCGTTCTCCTGGCGTTCGTCGCCCGGGCCCAGGGTGTGCCGATCATTCTGTCCCTGCCCATGATGGTCGCGGCCGGGATCCTCATCATTCTTGTGGCCCTCGGGTCCGGCGCCTGGGCGCTGCGACGCGTGGCCTTGGCCGACCCTGCGAGCCTGCTGCTATGAAACCTCACATTCCTCTCCTGATCGCCGTTCTGATCTCGCTCGCCGCCTGCGATGGTCCGGACCGGGCATCCGCCGCGACTGAACATGACGGTCCTCCGCCGATCGCAGTGGGACGGGGCACCATTGATGCGGACCCGGGCCTGATCTCCATCGCGGCCCCGACTGACGGGATCATCCGGACCGTCGATCTGAAAGAGGGCGATGAGGTCGCGGCGGGCGCGGTCGTGGCTCGACTCGACGACCGTCTGGCACGACTGACCCTTGACGCTTCGGGGGCTGACATCGCTGAGGCGGATGCCCGGGCCACGAGTGCCGCTGTCCGGTTCGCCGGGGCCGAGGCAGACGCAGCCCGTCTGCAGAGACTCGCCTCGGCCGATGCCGGCACGCAGCAAGAGGCGGACCAGTCCCTGCAGGCCTCCCGAGAGGCTCGTGCCGGACTGGCCATTGCTCGACGCTCGGCCGCTGCGGCTCGGGCGCACCGTCGTCTCGATGCCTATGCAGTCGATGCTCGCAGGCTGACGGCACCGGTCGCCGGACGGGTGATCCGACGATCTGTTTCCAACGGTACATGGGTCGCGGCCGGTACACCGTTGTTTCTGCTGGAGCCGGACGGCGCTCGGATCGTGCGGGCTGAACTGGATGAGGCTTTTGCCGACCGGTTGCATCCAGGCATGACGGCCACGGTCAGCCTGGAGGCCAATCCGTCGAGATCCTTTCCCGCCCGGATCGAGCGGGTGGCGGCGATGTACGGGCCGTCGACCATCCCCGGTGACCCAACCGCACCGACTGACACCCGCAGTCTCGAGATCGTCCTCAGCCTGCAGGGGGGTGACGCCCTTCGTCTCGGCCAGCGGGTCCTCGTGCGGATTGCACCATGAGCAAGTCATTTGTCTGTGCGATGATGGTTGTGATGCTGGCGCTCGGAGCCTGTGCCGGGGTGCCCCAGACAGAGCGGCCCACGGCCCTTTCTCTGGTGCCCACAGCCCCCACGTCGTGGCGCGAGGATTTTGACGATCCCGAGTTGCGCGCCCTGTTGCGCAGGGCCGACCTGACCAATCTCGACATAAAGTCTGCCCTGGCGCGTCTGGAACGCG
This sequence comes from uncultured Brevundimonas sp., assembly GCF_963974615.1. Lineage (GTDB taxonomy): Bacteria > Pseudomonadota > Alphaproteobacteria > Caulobacterales > Caulobacteraceae > Brevundimonas. The sequence continues at coordinate 94,951 of NZ_CAXBDH010000004.1, read as the reverse complement.
CTGAAGCCGACGCCGCCCTCGCGCGCTCCGGTCGGTCAATCCAGATCGATACCGGCCTTTCCGGTGTGACCGGCGGGGAAACCTTCGGTCGGAGTCGGGTCGGCGCTTCGCCGACCCTGGAGGCGAGCTATGAGGTCGACCTGTGGGGCCGGCTCAAGCAGGAGATTGCGTCCGCGGACAGCGAGACGGCTGCCAACGCGATCGAAGTCGAAGCAGCCCGACACCTAGTCGCGGCCAGGACGGTGACGGCCTATGTGGATTTTCGCTATGCGCAACAGGCAGAGGCCTCGGCCAGGAGAAGGTCCGGGTTCATCGGAAGTCGTCGTGACCTGATCCGTATACGGGCGGGTGCGGGATCCGCCAGTGAAGACGATGTCCTTGAGGCCGGTGCCATGGTCGCAGACGCCGCTGCCGCCGAGCAGGCCGCATCGGTTGAAGCCATTGTTCAACGATTGCGACTTCAGGCCCTGCTGGGCGGTGTGGCCGACCTTGAAATTTCCCCCGGTAATCTTCCTGAGGTTGTTACCGTTCCGGGCGAGACCGTGGCCTCTGACGACGTAGACGCCCGACCAGAGGTACGGGCCGCCTTTGCTCGACTCCAGGCCGCGGATTCCCATCGCGCTGCAGCGATTGCGGCAACCCGACCCGGGTTCAGGATTGTCGCCGCCCTGGGAACGCCCGACGCCGCCTTCGCCGCCCTGCTGGACGTCCGTGCCCTGGCCTGGGCGGCGGCGGCCAGCCTGACTCATGCCGTGGTAGACGGAGGAGCCAATCGGGCTCGCGTCGCCCAGGCGTCGGCCGACGCAGACCTGGCTGAACTGGCCTGGCGCAAGGCCGTGGTAGACGGTTGGCTCGATCTGCAGAGCACCGTGCAACACGATGCCGCTGCATCGGCGGAGCTGGCGCTGGCCCGGCGACATTTTGACGGGGCGCAGACTCGTTTTCGTCTGGCCGAGCGACGTCACCATGAGGGGGTTATCGATGGTGTCGCGATGGCGACTGCTCGTGTCGCGCTCGAGGATGCCGGATTGGCGGTTGCCCAGGCCCAGGCCCAGCTTCTGCGGCAGCGGGTGTTGTTGAGCCTGGCGCGGGGAGGGGCGGCATGAAGCGTGATCCCGTCCTCACGGCGCGCGGCATCGGAAAAACCTACGTCACGGGCGGCGGTCCTGTGACCGCGCTTTTCCCGACAGACTTCAGTGTCGAGCGAGGAGAGTTCGTCATGGTTTCGGGGCCGTCGGGCTCGGGAAAGTCGACCTTGCTGGCGATCGCCTCCGGACTGTTGACGCCGGATGGAGGCCAGGTCGAGGTTCTCGGGCAGGATTTGACCGGTCTCAGTCGTCACCAGGGCGACGCCCTGAGGCTGGCCTCGTTCGGTTTCATCTTTCAGGGGTTTCATCTCATTCCGGCTCTGACGGCGATGGAGCAGGTGAGCATCGTTCTGCGTCGGCAGGGTCTGAAGCGCCGACTGGCCGATACCCGGGCCTCCAGTGTTCTGGAAGATGTGGGGCTCGGTCATCGCCTGAAGAACCGGCCGGACTCGCTTTCGGGTGGGGAACGCCAACGCGTCGCCATCGCCCGGGCGCTGGCGAAACGACCCCGGTTGATTTTCGCCGATGAACCGACCTCGGCCCTGGACTCCAGCAATGGACGGCAGATCGCCGAGATGCTCAGGGCGACGGCTCTGGATGAGGGTACGGGTGTGGTCTGCGTCAGTCACGATCCCCGCCTGGAGGCCTATGCCGACAGGGTTGTGCGCATGGAGGATGGCCGGATCCGGATGGAGGCCTGAGTCACGAAACTGCCTCCTGCCCGCCTCGATTTGAGGTGGTGGCCTGGCGGTGCCGTTTATCCAACGACACCCCCTGTTTCAAAAGGCTCCGGAATGACATTAGCTCACGCCCCCGTCGGCGCACACCGCGTCGCACTCTTCGCCCTGGCGGGTTTGACCCTGTTTTCGGCGACGGCTTGTCAGAAGACAAACCCGGCTCCGCCTGCCGAGCCGACCGTCGCCGTTCCAGGAGCCGCTGCGTCCACATCCGGTGCCCCGGTCGCAGCCCCCCTCGCGGCGTCGGAGTATTTCGAGACCCTGACGGAACAGGCTGCGACCGCGACGCCGGGCCAGCTGGATACCATGATCGCGCAGGCGAAGGTCGCAGCGGCCCGTGACAGTCATCTGCTGCAGTCCCGCCCCGCTGGCGAACTGGCTCTGTATCTCCAGGTGATAGAACGGGCCCGGGGCTCGATGGCACGCGCCGATCTGGCGATTGCATCGATCGAAGCCTTCCGCCTGTTCGTTTCCGCCGGTGATGGGACAGCGGTCGTGCCCGTTCAGGTCAGTCTTCTGGACTATGCCGGATTCCGGTATGCCGTTGATGTCTCGGCCACGCCCATCCGGTGGGACGACGCCGTTGTTGCCGCAGACTATGCCGCAGCACGGTGGGCTGAGATCGAACCCCGGATTTCGGATGTCGGGCTAAGGGGTCGGTTTGGAGCCTCCGTTGTCGGTCTGAAGACTGCCGTTCACGCCCATGACAGTGCGGATGCGGGTCGCAGGGCAAAGGCAGAACTCGATCTGGTCGACGAGCTCGAGACCTATTTCGCCACCAGCGCGAAATGAATGCATCGACAGCTGTGTGCCGTAACTCGCGTTCTGTCCGGTTGACGAAGGGCCCGGGGCTCGGTGTGGGGAGGGCGGACGCAACACCCAACGCCCCCTGGTCAAATCCGCGCCGGCGGAACGGGGACTCCGCGTCGTCGCCCGGGTCGCCTGGCGCACACAAGGTACAGTCCGAACATCCGCTGAGAACGCGCGTTTTGGTCGGTCTTGTGCTGTGCATTCTCCTGACCGCAGGGCTGGCGCATTTGACCCGGGCTCAGGCGGTCAGCTTGCCGCTCCCGGCTATCCCCCCGGAAGATCATTATGACTATGCCGGTCTGATCCATCTGCACAGCGACTATTCGGACGACGCTTCGGCGTCCTATGAATCTCTGGCACAGGCTGCGGCAGAGCAGGACATTCGCTTCCTGATCGTCACCGACCACAGTACGCTTGAACCGATCACGGCAGGCGAGGAAGGCTGGCGCGATGGCGTGCTTGTTCTCGCCGGTGCAGAAAATTCACAGCCCGAAGGCCACCTGCTGGAGATGAATGTCCCCGCCAGGGCCAAGGCCGGCCGTGAGACCACGGGTGCCTTGCTGGACACGGTAGCCCACGAGGGGGCACTGGCCCTGATTGCCCATCCGGCGCACCGCAAATGGGGCTGGCGGGGGCCGATCGACGACCGGGTCGGCGGTATGGAGATCCTCGATCTGGCGGATCAGTTCTATGCGGCACCCCTGTCGTCGAAATTGACGGCGATCGCCCTGCTGCCCTTCAACCGGATGAAAGCCTATCTCGAACTGGGGTCTGACAACGCACCGACGCTCAGAATTTGGGACACGATGACGCAACGCCGTCGCTTCGTCGGCGTCTATGCGCCGGACATTCACCAGTCGATCGAACTGTGGGCCGACAAACGGTGGGCCTTTCCGCCTGCCGCCGAGATCATGCGTATCGCGCGGAATCATATCGTTTCCGACGTGCCGATGTCTGGCGATTTCGAAACCGACAAGGCTCTGGTTTATCGGGCCGTCGGCGACGGCCATCTGTACGTTTCTCTTGACGTTCTCGGTGACGCGACCGGATTCATGTTCACGGGAACCCGCGGTGAAACCAGGGTCGTTATGGGCGATGAGTTCATCGCCGGTTCTGGCACAACCTATTCTGTGACCTTGCCCAGCACGGCTGCGGCCCTGCACGCAGTCACCCGGGTCCTGCGCAATGGTGTCGTCGTCGCGACCAGTCGGCCGGGAGCCCCGACCTACGCCTACCGGGACGATCGTCCGGGCGTTTATCGCGTTGAGAGCGTCGTCATGGTTCCGACAGCCTTTGGTGCTGATCGGGAGGTCACCTGGATCTATTCCAACCCGATTTATGGTCGTTCCTAGTTCAGTGAGAGGCACCAGGCGCTGAGTTGAGGCAGACGTTTCGCGGCGGCCCGCTTATGCGCAACAGGCGGGGAGGGCGAACGCCGGTTCCTGATTCCAAGCGAAAGTATCAGCGCCGCCCCCGGTGGTGATGGCGGGCTGGGGCACTGTCCGCACGGAAAGCGGAAACCCGTCGATCTGGGAACGTCGCGTCTGCGGACCCAAGGTGATGTCCGCACTTGGCGCCAGGTCGCCACAGCATTTCCACTCCACCTCAGGAGGTGGGACTCTTGTTGGCACCAAAGACCAATTTCAACTACACTGTTGAATTATAAACATAATTGTGAGGCCGTGGCGGACAGAGAGGGATTCGAACCCTCGGTACGCTTTCACGTACACACGCTTTCCAAGCGTGCGCGATCGACCACTCCGCCACCTGTCCGTTCCACGCCTGGGCGAGGCCGCCGGGGGTCGTCCCGGCGGAGGCGAGGCTGATAGACCACCATGCCCCCCTCGGCAAGCCAGTTTGCCGTCCCTATATGGACAGCGACCGTTCAATGGAGTTCCGAGATGTCGATCCGCGACGCCGCCGCCCTGCCTGACGCCGCCAACGCCCTGCCGGGACGGGACACGCCACTGCCGACCGACGCGGTCCATTTCGTCAACGGCCGGCCGTTGCAGGGGCCGCATCCCGACGGATTTGAGACCGCCGTCCTCGGCATGGGCTGTTTCTGGGGCGTTGAACGGATCTTCTGGTCGTTGCCCGGCGTCTGGGTCACCTCGGTCGGCTATTCCGGCGGGATCACGCCAAATCCGACCTATGAGGAGACCTGCACCGGACGCACCGGCCATGCCGAGGTGGTGCAGGTGGTGTTTGATCCGGCGGAGATCAGCTTCGCCAAATTGCTGAAGGCCTTCTGGGAAAACCACGACCCGACCCAGGGCATGCGTCAGGGCAATGACGTGGGCACCACCTACCGTTCGGCCATCTATACCCTGAATGACCGACAGAGGGCCGAGGCCGAGGCCTCGCGCGACGCCTATCAGGCGGCGCTGACGGCGGCCGGGGAGGGGACCATCACCACTGAGGTCGCCCCGGCCGGGCCGTACTATTTCGCCGAAGCCTATCACCAGGCCTATCTGGCCAAGAATCCCGACGGCTATTGCGGCATCGGCGGCACCGGCGTGGTCTGCCCGATCGGCGTTGGTGTGGGGGCCTGAGCATGGACCGGGCGGAAGTCGGCAGAGTTTGCCTGGCCCTGCCGGCGGTGACGCTGGATCATCCGTTCGGGCATGACCACGACACCTACAAGGTCGGCGGCAGGATGTTTGCCATGGCCGGTGACGCCGGCCGGGTGTCGTTCAAGGTCTCGGACATCGCCTATGAAGTGCTGACCGGGACCGGGCGCGCGCAGCCGGCTCCCTATCTGGCGCGGGCCAGATGGGTGAATCTGGATGACTCCGGCGACTGGGACGATGCGGAACTGATCGGGCATCTGCAGACGGCCCACGCCCTGATCGTGGCGAAGCTGACGCGCAAGGCGCGGGCCGAACTGGGCCTTACCTGACGGCCTGTCCGGCGATCCAGGCGTCCATGCGGGCGTCCAGCAGGTCCAGCGGCAGCGGGCCGTCGACCAGCAGGGCATCGTGGAAGGCGCGGATGTCGAACCGGTCGCCCAGCGCCGCTTCGGCGCGGGCACGAACGGCGCGCAGGCGGATCTCGCCGATCTTGTAGGCCGTGGCCTGACCGGGCCAGCCGATGTAGCGCTGCAGTTCGGTCTCGATGTTGAGCGGGGCCAGGGCGGAGTTGTCGCGGAAACAGGCGCGGGCCTGCTCGGTGGTCCAGCCCATCCAGTGCAGGCCGGTGTCGGCCACCAGCCGGCAGGCGCGCCACATCTCGTAGCTGAGGCGGCCGAACCGCTCATAGGGGGTGCGGTAGAAGCCCATCTCCTCGCCGAGGAATTCCGAATACAGGCCCCAGCCCTCGACGAAGGCGGTGACGTCGGCTCCGCGCCGGAAATAGGGTTGGTCCTCGGCCTCCTGCTGCAGGGCGATCTGCAGGTGGTGGCCGGGCACAGCCTCATGCAGGGTCAGGGCCGGTAGCTCGTACAGCGGGCGCTGGTCGAGGTGTGAGGTGTTGACCATATAGCCGCCGGCGATCCCGGACTTCATCGAGCCGCCGTTGTAGCGACCGGTGGTGTAGCTGTCCTCGATGGCGCGGGGCACGGGGCGCACGCCATAGGTCAGGCGCGGCAGGGTGCCGAACAGGCCGGGCAGGTGGTCGTCGGCGCGCTTGGCCATCTCCGATGCCTTCTCCAGCAGGTCTTCGCGCGAGGTGGCGTAGAACTGCGGGTCGCTGCGCAGGAAGGCGAGGAAACCGGCGAAATCGCCGGTCCAGCCGGCGGCGCGCATCTCGGTGTCCATGCGCGCGCGGATGCGGGCGACTTCCTCGACGCCGATCTGGTGGACCTGGTCCGGCGTCAGGTCGGTGGTGGTGTAGCCGCGCACGAAATAGGCATAGAGCTCGCGACCGCCGGGGCGATGGACCAGGCCCGGTGCGGTCGGGGCCGCAGGCAGGGCCTCGTCGGTCAGGAAGGCCAGCCAGGCGCGGCGGCGCGGCATGATGTCGTCAGCGACGATGGCCCGGGCCTGTTGCCGCAGGGCCGCCTGCCGCTCGGCCGGAATCGATGCGGGAAGGTCGGCGAACGGCTTGAGCAGCGGGTCAGTGTCGGGCGACAGGTTGACGTCTGTGCGGGCCAGATTGAGCGCACTTGCCACGACCGATGCCGGCTGGACCATACCGGTCGAAACCCCGCGCCGGGCATTGGCCAGGGTGTCGTCGAAGAGTCTGGCCGTTCCGTCCAGGCGGGCCAGCCAGGCCTCGGCGTCGGCCAGGGTGGAAATCCGGGTGACCGTGGCGAAATAGGCGACACTCTGGCTGATCCCTCCTTCCGAATTGAAGGCCAGTCGCGAGGTGTCGAGGGCGATGCCGTCGAGCTCGCGGTGGATCAGAAGGCTGACAAAGGCCTGGTTACGGGCGTCGTTGCTGTTCAGCGTTTCAGGAGCGATGGCGTCGAGCCGGGCCAACAGGGACTGCAGCGGCTGCCGACGGGCCAGCTCACCGGCGCGCGACAGGTCGGGGAGGCGCGAAAGGGCCGGCCGGTCGCCGTCGAGCCCGGAGGTGACCGGATCATTGGCGCGCAGATAGGCTTCATAGTCGGCCAGGATGGGGGCCAGTCGTGCGTCAATCGCTTCGGCCTGGACAGCGACGACGGGCGTGTCCCGGGCGTATGACGGAAGGGGTCCGGCCAGCCCTGCCAGAAGAACCGCAGCCGCGATCATCGTTGGTCGTGTCATGTCAGGATCCCCGTTGCAGGTCTGACTGCACCGGAGCGGGCCTGCTACGTCAAGGCGTGAGTCCGGACCCGGGCTTCTGTTCTAGCCGCAGAAGGCGAAAAACCGCTCGATGGTTTCACGGGAACCGCGCTGGGCGGCGTAGGCGTGGCGGTCTCCATCCTGCCAGTGCGCCAGCCAGCCGACGCTGCGGAAACGCTGGAATACGGGGGCACCGGTATTTGCATGGGCCGTCAGAAAGACGCCGTCATGCAGCTCGGAGGTTTCGGATTCCGCGGGGTAGCGCCCTGTTTCGCCGTCGGATTCGATATGGATTTCCGGCCTGGCCCGGGCGGCTCCGGTCGCGCTGAGCTCGAGACGTCCGGATCCGCGGCGGCAGTCCATGCCCAGCCTCAGATCGTCGCTGTCGCGCAGTCCATAGGCCAGCCGGGCTTCGCTGCCATCCAGGTGCAGGAACCAGTCATAGCCAGGCACGGGTGCCGGAGTGGCAGTCGAGGCCGGGGACGAGGACGTGTCTGTCGATGAGGTGGGCAGCGTGGCACAGGCGGATATCGCCAGTGACAGGCCGCTGATCATCAGCAGAGCGGGGGTCCGCATGTCAGTTATCCGATTCATTCCGCGCAGAGCTCGGCAAAGCGGCGTAATTTGGCCAGGTGGGGGCGTTGAACCTCTATGAGCCGCTGTTCTTCGCCGATCCTGACGGAGAGACGGCCGTCGGCGGCGAAGGCCGCGAAAACAGGATGGTCCGTGCGCAGCGCGAGGCGCAGACCGGAGCCCCTGATCCGTTCGACCTGGGCCATGGTCGTGGCCGACCCGGCAGCTACGCGGGCAAAACCCGAGGTCGGGACAGCCTGATAGAGGGACAGTCTGACAATACTGGTTCCGGGATCACATTCGAATGTTGATCTCAGTCGGGCGGTATCGGGGACCTCATTGGCCAGGACCAGCGGAGAGTCATCGTAGAGCGTCCAGGTCCAGGCCGTCGCCGGTGGTTGGCCGACCTGCAACAGCAGCGCCAAGGTGATACCCAACAAACCGCTCATGCATCAGCCCCCCAGCCGTCGGAACAGAAATGGTCAGACCCGGGCCGAACTGCAATAGGCGAAGAAACCGGCGACGACCTGACGTTCAGATCTGCTGGCCGAAATCCGGAACCTGCCGCTGTCGCCTTCGACATTCAGAACGCCGCGTCGGGCCAGATCCTGCAGGGCAGGGTCGCGCAAGGCAATGTGGGTGTCGGGGGCCCCTTCACCGCTGAGCGGGTCGATCTCGGTCAGGCTGGTGGCGGTTGGCACGAGACCGGCACCGACAGGCTTCAGATCCCCGTATACCGTGGCACTGCTTTGGCCGGGCTCACAGGTAAGCATCAGCGCCAGATGGTCGGAATTGGCCACGCCATACGCCAATTTGGCCGTCTGGCCTTCCTGACTCCGCAGCCATTCCATTGCGGCCGGTTCGGTCAGCGAATTGTCGACAGGCGTTCTGGTCTGGGCACCGAATGCGACCAGACCGAGGGCGGCGACAGCAGGGACAAGGATTCTGTACATTGGATACTCGCGTCTGAGGGTCAAACGCGGATCACCGTTAACGGTTCACGGCACAGCTTGTTGAGAGCGGGAGGCTTCCGCTGCTGTGGTCGAATTGACGCGGTGTCACCTGACCCCGCCGACCCAGGGCCTGCGGGGCGGCGCAGACATCAGAACGGGCTGAAGCGCTCGAGCAGTGACTGGGCCGCAGGTGTGGCCTGGACGCGACTGATGTCGCCACGTCCGCCGTAGCTGATGCGGGCCTCGGCGATCTGGGTGTGGTCGATGGTATTGGCCGAGGAGATGTCCTCGGGCCGCACGATACCGGCCACGGTCAGTTCGCGGACCTCGCGGTTGGTACGCACTTCCTGCCTACCTTGAATCACCATGTTTCCGTTAGCCAGCACCTCGGTGACCACCGCCGCGATGGTCAGGGAGACTTTTTCGGAACGGCTGACAGAACCGGTGCCGTTCGCCGTCGACGATCCGCCCATGCCCACCATGTTCGCGGGGTCGAAGCCGCCGGGGAAGGCCCGGCCGATGCTGTTTTCAAGACCAAACAGATTGGAGACCCCGCCGGAAATATTGTTGGAACGGCTCCGGTCGGTGGTGTTCTGGGTCTGGGCGCGATCATCGATGTTGATGGTCACGGTCAGGATGTCACCGATCCGCCGGGCGCGCTGGTCCCCGAAGAAGGTGCGGGCACCTGTCCGCCACAGGCTATTGGAGCTGGCCGCCTGACGGGCCTGGGGCGGCGGCATATAGGCTTGTTGCACCGGGATCAGGGCGGCGGGATATCCAATCGGAGCCAGTTCGGGACCCCGAACGGCCTCCATGGCGGTCGAGCAGGCCCCCAGGGAAAGGACGGCGAGGGAGATGACCACGGTATTACGCATGAACCTGATTCTTTCGACTGGCCCTGACGGGCGACGACCTACTGGAGACTGGCGCGGGCCTGAACGGCGGCCGGGCCAGCGATAGCCTGACCGGGACTGACGGCCAGGGCGTCAATGGTCCGGCCGGACTGGAGATTGAGTACGGATACCGGTTCGCCTGCCGCGGCATTGGCCGTGGCCCGCCCGCTGATCGTCAACTTTACCGCACCGACGATGTAGACGACCTGGACGATATCGTTGCGGGAGATGACCCGTTCGCTCCGTGCGGCATAGGTCGGTGCGGCGGTCCGGGTGAAGCTGTTGTCTGACGGGCCGGTGACGGGTGCCGGGGCGGAGGGAGCCATTGCGGCGTTGCGGATGACCACACGACGCAGACCGCGCGGGTTGTCCCAGTCCAGCCCCGATTGCCGGGCCAGACTCTGCAACTGCCCGGCCTCCATCACGACGGACGGACCGCTGCGGTAGGCGACGATGACGGATGAGGCACTGCCCGCGCCGTCGAAAATATCGCCGAATGTAACCTGTCCGTCGGCGTCGACCGGACTGGCCTTCAACGTGACCGGTCCGGCCAGGGCGGGAGCCGCGATCATGAGGGTCAGGGCCAGTGTGACTGTGCCAGTGATCAATCGCATGGTCCTAGCCCTTCGCCTGGGCTGCCACCGACAGCATCTGATCGGCGGTGGAAATGACCTTGGAATTCATTTCATAGGCGCGCTGGGCGATGATCAGGGCGCTGATCTCGGACACCGCGTCGACATTGGAGGACTCGGTGAAGCCGTGCAGTAGCTGTCCGAAACCAGCGTCACCCGGTGCCCCGGTGGTCGCCGGTCCCGAAGCCGCCGTCTCCAGCAGCAGGTTGTCGCCGATGGCCTCGAGGCCGGCCTCGTTGAAGAAGGTGGCGATCTCGAGCTGACCCACCGTTTGAGGTTGGGGCGACCCTTGGGTGATGACCTGAACCAGGCCTGACTTCGAGATGACCACGTCAACGGCGTCCTGGGGAATGGAGATGGCCGGTTGGACCGCATAGCCGTCGTCGGTGACCAGTTGGCCTTCGCCGTTGAGCGAGAAATTACCGGCCCGGGTGAAGGCGGTCTCACCGGACGGCAGGTTGATCTGGAAATACCCCCGGCCGTCGATGGCGACATCGAAGCGGCCACCGGTCTGGGTCGGCGTGCCCTGTTCGACGATGCGGTAGACGCTGCCCGCCTTCACGCCGGCACCGATCTGGATGCCGGTGGGAACCACGGTTCCCTGCGATGAGGACTGGGCCCCCATACGTTCGACGTTCTGGTAGAGCAGGTCCTGAAATTCGGCTCGCTGCCGCTTGAACCCGATCGTGTTCATGTTGGCGATGTTGTTGGAGATCACCTCCACGTTCAGGGCCTGTGCGGCCATTCCGGAGGCTGCGGTTCTGAGGGCTTGCATGGTTCAATCTTTCCTAGCTGACCCGCCCGAGGCGCTCGACGGCGCGCTTGGACAGTTCGGTGGTCTGTTCGATCATCCGCGTGATGCTTTCGTAGGCGCGGCTGACCTCGATCAGATTGGTGATTTCCAGGATCGAGTTGACGTTCGAGCCTTCCAGCATCCCCTGGCGGATCTGGGCGTCGGTCGCATCGACGGCGACAGCATTGGAGGCGTTGCGGTACAGACCGTCTCCGCTTTTTTCGATCGCTCCGAGAGCATCGAAGCGGACCACACTCAGTTTTCCGGCGGGCCGGCCGTTCTGGCTGATGGTGCCGTCGGCGGCCACGGCGATTTCACCCAGGGCCGGGTTGAGCATGATCTCGCCGCCGTCGCCAAGGACCGGCACCCCGCCCTGGGTAGTCAGACGACCCTCGGGGTCCAGGGTGAAGGCACCGTCGCGGGTGTAGGCTTCGCCTGATCCATCCTTCAGCTTGAAGAAGGTTCCTTCCCCCTCGATGGCGAAGTCGAGCGGCCGGCTGGTTTGTCTCAACGGCCCCTGGCCGAAATTGCGGCCGACACCGTTGTCGAGCACGAAGCTGACGCCGGGCCGGACGTTGTCGTTACGGGCCCGCGCACCGATCTCTTCACCGACGAGCAGCTGCTCGACCTTGAAGCCGGTTGTGTCGGCATTGGCGATGTTGTTGGCCACGATGTCGAGTTCGCGGCGTAGCGTCATCTGCCTGGACAGTCCGATGTAGGTGGCGTTTTCCACGTGGGGCGTGCTCCTTCGCATCATTCCACGCAACGGTCGTGCCAGAATGGTTAACCCAGTCGTGGTGGGCATTATTGCGGTTTGGACCCCCGCGGCACCCGGCAGGATTTGCCGGTTCTAAACGTCCCGTTAACCAAAAGGGCCGCTACTGCAGGGAGAGATTCTCCGGGGCGTCGCGAATGCTGAAATTTGGCAAGAAGAAGGGCAACAAGGCCCCGAAAGCAGATGACGAGGAGACTCCGCCCGCCGCGGATGCAGCCAAGGACGCCAAGGGCGCTAAAGACGCCGAAGGCACCGAGGGTGAGGGCGAAGGCGAGGACGGAGACGCGCCCAAGAAAAAGAAGCTGCCGCTGTTGTTCATCATCATCCCCGTAGCGCTTCTGGTGCTGGGCGGCGGTGGCGGCGCAGCCTTTTTCCTGATGAAGCCCAAGCCGGCCGAGGCCGCTGCGGACGAGCATGGTGCCGCGCCCAAGGGGGGGCATGAAAAGGCGGCCAAGAAGAAGGAGGGGGGCGGTCACGGCGCGCCTGCCGGCGGCGAGGACAATCCGGCCCTGGGCACGATCAGCGAGGGCCCGGACGGTGTCACCTTCTACACCCTGCCGGATATGGTCGTGAACATACAGGCTCCTGATGGGCGTCCCACGTTCCTGAAGCTCAAGCTGACCCTGGAAATGGCCGATGCCGATCTGGCTTCGCACCTGCAGAGTGAATCTCCGCGAATGCAGGACATGTTCCAGAGCTTCCTGCGCGAGCTGCGCCCAGAGGATCTGGCCGGGTCGGCCGGCACATTCCAGCTTCGTGCCGAGTTGCTCCGTCGGGTGAATCTGGTGGCCGCGCCGGGCAAGGTTGATGCGGTGCTGATCGAAGAAATGCTGGTCCAGTAGATGACAGACACAGCCACGGCAGTAGATCCGGACGATCCTTTCGGCGGTATCGAGGGTGACCTGGGCGGCAATAGTGCCGAGGGCACGTCCGAACGGGTTCTGAACCAGGACGAGATCGACAATCTGCTCGGTTTTGACCTCGGGGATGACGACGGGGCCGAACGGTCAGGCATTCGCGCCATCATCAATTCGGCGCTGGTCAGCTATGAGCGGCTGCCGATGCTGGAAATCGTTTTCGATCGCCTTGTGCGATTGATGACGACGTCGCTACGCAATTTCACCTCGGACAACGTCGAGGTGACACTCGACAACATTTCCTCGATCCGCTTCGGCGACTATCTGAATTCCATCCCTCTGCCCGCGATTCTTGCGGTGTTCAGGGCCGAGGAGCTGGACAATTATGGTCTGCTGACGGTCGATTCCAACCTGATCTACTCAATCGTTGACGTGCTGCTGGGCGGCCGTCGCGGCACGGCGGCCCTGCGCATCGAGGGGCGACCCTACACCACGATCGAGCGGGTGCTGGTGCAGCGGATGGTCGAGGTGGTTCTGGCCGACGCCCGGGCGGCTTTCGAGCCGCTGACGCCTGTGAATTTCGTGCTCGACAGACTTGAGACCAACCCGCGTTTCGCTGCGATCGCGCGACCGGCCAATGCGGCGATCCTGGTCAAGCTGAGAATCGACATGGAAGACCGGGGCGGGCGGGTCGAGCTGCTGCTGCCCTATGCGACGCTTGAGCCGATCCGCAAGATGCTGCTGCAGCAGTTCATGGGTGAGAAATTCGGACGGGACAATATCTGGGAAGGCCACCTGGCTACCGAGCTGTGGACGACCGAAACCGAAGTCCGGGCCGTACTCGACGAACAGCAGGTGCCGCTGTCACGCGTACTGGAACTGAAGGTTGGGGATACACTGATGCTCAACTCGACTCCGGATTCCGACATTTCGATCCGCTGCGGCTCCATTCCCGTCACGACCGGCAAGATGGGTCGCAAGGGTCAGCATATCGCCGTGCGGGTTGGGAGCCCGATCAATATTGAAGCCGCAACAAGCCTGACCCGGGGAAAGCGCTGACATGACTGGAATCATTCTCGACGCGGTCCTGATGTTGTTGCTGGTCGTGGCCATCGGCTACGGTGTGCGACTGGAACGCAAGCTGGTTTCGTTGCGCGCCGGCCAGCTGGCTTTCGCCGGGGCTGTGACGGAGCTCAATACCGCCGCGGGACGTGCCGAAGCCGCACTGGCTTCGCTCCGGGCCTCGGGTCAGGAAACCGACCTGCTGCATGATCGCATTCTCAAGGCCCGCGCGATCAAGCAGGAGCTTGAGGTCCTGATTGCCCGGGCTCCGGTTCGGGAAACCGTTTCGGCCCCGGTTCCGGTCCCGGCTGCACCGGCTGCTCCGGTTTCTGTAGCCCCCGCTGCCGAGGATGACGGCGGGCATGCCCGCCGTATGGCCTCGCTGCTGGAGCGTATCAACGGGGTTGCGGGCGAGGTGAAGCCCAAACCCGAAGCCGCCCGGACATTCGCGCCTGTGTTTCAGGCTCTGGCCGCTAACCAGGCTGCTCAACAAAGTCTAAATCGCGCCCGGCGTAGTCTGGACGAAGATCTTTTCGCCGCCTGACCCCTTTTGAGTAAAATCTGATGAGCAAGATTCCGCGTCTCCTGCCCCTTATTGCCATCGCCATCGGCGGTGTGGTGGCTGTGCGCGCCGTCGGCGTGGCACCGGGTCTGTTCGATGGTGCCAAGGCCTGGGCCGAGGAAGCCGCCCCCGCCGGCGCGCCGGGCACGACGCCGCCACCCGCCGTCTGCGCCCTGACACCTGACCAGCTGGCCCAGCAGGCCGGTATCTCGCCGGCGGAGCTGCGCATCATCCAGAGCCTGTCGGCTCGCCGGACCGAGCTGGACGCTCGTGACGCTGATTTCGCCACAACGCTCCCGTTGATGGTCGCGGCGGAGCAGAAGCTGGATGCCAAGGTCCAGGCGCTGGCGGCGATCAAGCTTGAGGTTCAGGCGCTGTTGGGCCAGGTCGATGACCGTGAAAAGGCTGAGGTCGATCGTCTGGTCGCGGTCTATTCCGCCATGCGCCCGCGTGAGGCCGCTGCGGTGTTCAACAGTCTGAACGACGAGGTCCGTCTGCCGGTCGCGGCCGCAATGCGTCCGCGTTCTCTCGCTGCCGTTATGGCCCAGATGCCTCCGGCCGCCGCTCGCGAACTGACCGAAAAGCTCGCGCATCGCTTCCAGTCCCAGCAACTGGCCGTTCGTACCGCCGCTGCCGGTGGGGAGGCCGCTGCCGCGACTCCGGCCCCGGCGGCTGCGACGCCGGTCCAGACGGCGGCTGCATCTCCACCCGCCGCGACCAACCCTGCCCCGTCGACCCCCGAACCGGTCGCTAATCGTTCGGCAAACCGTCCGACCGCCCGTCCGGCCGCCCGTCGACCGGCGGCGACACCTGCCGCGACGCCTGCAGCGACGCCACCGCCGTCCGGACCGCGAGCCTATCAACCGTCCGGCGCGACCGCGGCCGATTCGACGGCTTCGGCGGCACCGACACCGCCGCGGCAGTCGGTACAGTAGAGCGCCCATTGGCAGGACCGGCGGCGACGGCTATCACCGCGCCTTCCCCTGACGCAGATCCGCTGGCCGCCATGTCCGACACGCTTCCTGACCGCCTTTCGGTGGACCCTTCCAGCCCGTTCCACGACGGCGAGCTGCTGACGCGCGGTATCGGCATTCGCTTCAAGGGCGAGGAAAAGACCAACGTTGAGGAATACTGCATCTCCGAGGGCTGGGTCCGGCTGGCACTGGGCAATCGCGTCGATCGCAAGGGCAAGCCTCTGACGGTCAAGCTGCAGGGACCGGTCGAAGCCTTCATCAAGGGCGAGTGAGCCGACGTCGGCCTTTGCGCCGGCCCCATGTCTCGCTAGGGTTCGCGCCTCGTTCCTGAGTCTGGAGGCGTGCCTGTGTTTCTTTCCGCTCGTAAACTGGCTGTCAGCGCCTTCGCGCTCGGCCTCGTCGCCACTCCGGCCCTGGCACAGGACGCGACGACCATCGCGCGGGCCGAGACGGTCCGGGATCGCGCCATGGCGAGCAATATCGCCCTGGACTACATCACCCAGCTGACGACCCGCTTCGGGCCGCGTCCGGCCGGGTCGCGCTCCGAACAGGATGCCGCAGCGTGGGCCGCCGACTATATGCGGGCCCACGGCTTCCAGAACGTCCGTATCGAGGAATTTCCTCTGGTCGGCTGGGAGCGTGGCGAGGAGAGCGCCTCTGTCGTCGGCGATCATCCGCAACGATTGGTGGTCGCAGCCCTGGGCCATTCTCCGGGCACCAATGGCGTTATTGAGGCCGAGATCGTGCGCTTCACCAGCCTGGAGGCGCTGAATGCCGCCCCGGCCGGATCGCTGGCGGGCAAGATCGCCTTTGTCGACGCGGGTCAGATGGTGCGGATGCAGGATGGGGCCGGCTACGGGCCCCTGACCCGGATCCGCGGAGCCGGACCGTCGGCGGCTGCGTCCAAGGGGGCGCTGGCCTTCATCATGCGTTCGGCCGGGTCCGACGACCATCGGATGCCGCATACGGGCACGACCCGCTACGTTGACGGCCGGGTGCCCGTGCCGGGCTTCGCCCTGTCCGCACCCGATGCCGACCAACTGTCGGGTCTGGTGGCCAGGGGCCAGCCGGTGCGGGTCCGTCTGTCCTCGACCGCCCACACCTATGAGACCCATTCCCAGAATGTCATCGGTGACATCGTCGGCCGCACGCGTCCGAACGAGGTCATCGTGCTCGGCTCGCATATGGACAGCTGGGATCTGGGCACCGGGGCCATTGACGACGGGGCCGGCGGAGCCATCACCCTGGGCGCGGCCAAGGCGATCGCCGACAGCGGACGCCGTCCGGCCCGGACCATCCGGGTGGTTCTGTACGGTTCGGAAGAGGTCGCCCAGCCGACTGACACCGGCAACGGCGGCGGGGCTTATCTGCGCGGCATCGGGAACGCGGTCGACAATCACATCATCGCCGGCGAGAGCGATTTCGGCGCAGACCGGGTCTATGCGCTGGGTCTGCCGCCGGGAGCCCAGGGCAGCGATTTCGCCAGGGCCGCGGCCGAGGTCCTGTATCCGATCGGCGTACTGACCTCCCAGGAGCCGGAAATGCATGGCGGGGCCGATGTCGGACCGCTGGCCGGAGCCGGGGTCCCGGTGTTCGGCCTGGCCCAGGATGGCACCCGCTATTTCGACCTGCACCATACGGCCGACGACACCCTGAACAAGATTGATCCGTCGCAGATGAGCCAGAACGTCGCCGCCTGGGCCGGTCTGGTCTGGTTGATCGCTGACTCGGACGTGGATTTCAGGGCGATGCGGGCGACGGAAGGTGCCGGCGCACACTGACCGCAGCTCTGCGAGCGTGGCGAAACTGGTAGACGCAAGGGACTTAAAATCCCTCGACTTCGGTCATGCGGGTTCGACCCCCGCCGCTCGCACCAGCACCATCCAGCCGTACATTAGCGATTTTTCTTGAGGGGGCCGGGAGCCGGTATTGCTCCTGTCGGCGATCATGAAGGCGGCGAAACACAGCATTTCGACCGGGCGTTAGTAATCTGGCCAATGATTATCGCTAACCATGGTTCTCTAAAGCGGACGGGATGTACGATCGATGAGGGGACCGGGTAAGCGATCGCTGCCGTTAATGCTCCCGGCGCTGGCCGGAGTGGTTTTTCTTGTCACGCTCGCCGCCTCGACCCTGACGCACCAGATGGGGCACATTGCTGCGATCTGGCCGGTCAACGCGATCGGCCTTGCCCTCATCCTGAGTCAAGGCAGGGCAGCCACCCGTTCATTGCTGGCATCGGTATTTGTGGGTGGCCTTTTGGCCTTCCTGGTCAGTGGAGAAGGCTTGCCTGTCTCCCTGATCTATATGTCGGCCAATGTGATCGAGATTGCGCTGGTCTCATGGTTGATCCGCAGGCGGGGTGGTCTTCGCCTGATGCGCTGGTCCGGTCTCATCCGGTTTGGCCTTGCGGCGGTCATCGGTTGTGCCGTTTCATTGGCCGTTGCCGAGGTCGGGGTCTGGCTTGTCGGGGCGTGGGTCAGCTGGGCGGAACTCGGTTTCAGGTTGACCGCCCATCTGCTCGGCCTGCTCATTTTCGCGCCGGTCCTGTTTGCGATTTTCGGACGAAATTTTCCGAAAGAATTGGGCTCACGTCAATACGCGTCCTGGGCATGGTTGGCGTTTCTGATAGCCGTTTCATCTGCGATCTTCTTCCAGTCTTCCCTGCCCCTGATGTTTGTCCCGCTGGCGGCCCTGGCACTGGTCGCGATCCGGACCGGGTTCGGCGGCGCTGCGCTGGGCACCCTTGCTGTCTCGATCATCGCGATGATCGCAACGATCGCCGGGGTCGGTCCGATCAATTTGATGGAGGGCGATCAAGCGCTGAAGATCATGGTTCTTCAGATGTATCTGCTGACCTTGACCGTACTCTCGCTGACGGTGGGCTCCGCCTTTGCCGAGCGCCGGAACATCATCACCCACTTGACCAGGGCCCGCACGATTCGACGGCAAAAAATGGCGCGTGAGCGCCAGTTGATCGATCATGCCCGTCTGGCCGAGCGCATGTCCCAGGTCGGCTACTGGACCCTGAATCCGGACAGCGGAGCGGTTTTCTGGTCGCCGCAAGTCTACCGGATTCACGGCGTTGAACCGGACTCGTTCAATCCCTCTCTCGGGGATGCACTGGCCTTCTATGTCGATAAGGACCGGCAACGGATTACCGATCTCATCAGTGCCGGGGTCGCCAGTGGGGAAGGCTGGGAATTCGACGCGGGCCTGATCCGACGGTCGGACGGTTCCCACCGAGATGTTCGGTCCATGGCGGCGTGCGAAAAGGATGCCGCCGGAAACGTGATCGGTTTCTTCGGGGTCTTCCAGGATCTGACCGACGAGCGGCTCGCCGTGACGACGGCCGTTGAACAGGAGCGTCGCTATCGACTGCTTGCCGACAACGCCACCGATGTGATTGCCGTTTATGACGTCAGTGGCGTGTTCACCTATCTGTCGCCATCCATCACCGAGCTACTGGGTTACGCGCCGGAAGAACTGATCGGCAAGACGCCGTTTGATATTATGGCCCCTGAAGACCGTGCCCCGATAGGCGTGAAATTTATCGAGGCGATGAAGTCGGATACGTCCCTGACCGTCGAATACCGTGCCATTGCCAAGGACGGTTCGGTTCGCTGGCTGGAGGCGCGGCCGAGATTCCAGCGTGACGACACGGGCCGGGTCCTCGAAATTACGGACGCAGTGCGGGATGTCACGGAGCGGCACGAGCGTGAACAGGCGCTTGCACAAGCGCGTGCGATTGCTGAGGAGGCGACCCGCACCAAGGGTGAGTTCCTCGCCAATATGAGCCATGAAATCCGCACGCCCTTGAACGGCGTGCTGGGGTTCGCCGATGTGCTGGCACAGACCAAACTGGATTCCGACCAGGCGCGCTACGTCGATCGTATCTGTACCGCGGGCAGGGGGTTGTCCGCGCTGATCGATGACATTCTGGATTTCTCAAAGATCGAAGCCGGAAAACTGACGGTGAATCGTGCCGTGTTCGATCTCCGTGCCCTGATGACGGAAATCGTCGACCTGACCCGCAGCGCCGTTGGGGACCGTCTGGTCTTTCAGGTGAATTTCCCTGAAACGGTCGCACCGTGGATCTTCGGCGATGAACAGCGCACACGCCAGGTTCTGTTGAACCTCCTCGGCAATGCGGCCAAATTCACCCGTGAGGGGTCCGTGACGATCAATGTGACGCTTGCCGACGACATGGTCGAGATGCGGGTTGTCGATACGGGCATCGGTATCGCACCGGAGGCGCTCGCCAGGTTGTTCGAGGGCTTCACCCAGGCGGATTCATCCATCGGTCGTCGATTTGGCGGGACCGGGCTGGGGCTGTCCATCAGTCGTTCGCTGGCGCTCCTGATGGGCGGTGGTGTGCGGCTGGAAAGCGAGCAGGGCGCGGGTACGACAGCGATTTTCAGCCTGCCTTATGAAGTCGCGGAAGCTCCCGCGCCGGTGAACAAGCCGGCCCCCGTTGGGCCGGCGAGAGGGCTGCGGGTTCTGGCTGTGGACGACATTGAGGCCAATCTCGAACTGATCGAAATCCTGCTCTCGGGTGCCGGCCATGGCGTTACCTGCGTCGATTCAGGCGAGGCTGCCATCGCCACACTTGAGAGAGATCCCGGATTTGATCTGGTGCTGATGGATGTGCAGATGCCCGGCATGGACGGGTTGGAGGCGACGCGTCGGATCCGGGCGCTGGGAGGCGTGGCTGCCCGTATCCCGATTGTTGCCCTGACGGCGAATGTGCTCGCTGAACAGGTCGCCGCCTGCCGGGCGGTCGGCATGGATGAGCATCTGGGCAAACCGATCCGCAGGGAGGATCTTTTCGACCTTATTGACCGGGTCGGTGCCGTTGCTGACAAGGCGACGCAGCCTGCCGAGGCTACCGCACAGTCGGATCCCTTTGCCGCGCTGAAGGACCGTTACCGTCAGCAGATGGTCACATTTTCGGCCGATCTCGAACGAATTGAGGCTCTCAAGGAGCCGGAGCGTTCGGAATCCCTGTCTGTGTTGTCCCACTCGATCGCTGGAACCTCAGGTAGTCTTGGCTTCTCTGATGTATCAGAGGCTGCATTTGCCCTAGAGGCGGCGACTAATTGCACCGTTTCAGGTACAGACGAGGAAGATGACCTCGGTCGGCTGGTTCAAGCTTTGCGCAATGCACTGGCATTGGCGTGAAGCTTGTTTTACAGACCGTGGCGGACTTGCCAAACAACGGGTCCCCCGCGCGACCGGAGTCACGGATGTTGAAATGCATTGTCGTTGAGGACGATCATTTCTGGTCCGAAGAGATCAACGACGCCCTGGTCGGTGCGAACGTGGAGGTTGTCCGCGTTGCCAATGGCCGGGAGGCGATCGAGATGGCGCGGCGGTATCCTGACGCCGGAATGATTCTGGATATCATCCTGCCGGATGTCGATGGCGTGCAGGTTCTGCAACAGCTTAGGCATGTCGTACCCGATATGCCCGTACTGGCGGTGACCGGTGGTGGTCGGCTGGGCGCGGAATTTTATCTGAAATTGGCGCGTACTTTCGGGGCCCAGGGACAGTTGGCCAAACCGTTTACGCCGGCCCAGCTGGTCGACAGCTGGATGGCGCTGGCTGCCGGGGCTGGATGTCTAGAACCGAAGGCTTAATGAAGCAGCCTCTGATCCTGGTGGTTGATGATGACCCTGTTATGCGTGAAGTCACACGCATCCATCTCGAACAGGCTGGTTACGGCGTAGAGCTGGCCAGTGGAGGTGAGGAAGGCGTCATCAAGTCAGCGGCGCTGCAGCCGTCGGCAGTGATTATGGATTTTGCGATGCCCGGTGTTTCCGGGCGCGACGCTCTGGAACGCATCAGGGCCAATCCGGAGACGGCGCTATTGCCGGTCGTCATGCTTTCGGCGTGGTCTGCTGACCACAACCGTCGTGCCGTTAGGGCGCTTGGCGCGAACTGGTTGGAAAAACCGCTTAATGGGGATGCTTTGATCGATATCGTGAAGCAGTTGCTCGCCTGATCAGACGAGATTGACACGCGATCGGCCATGCATGCCGCTCGCATGTCTTGGAAACCCGATTTTCATGGTTACCGTCCATCCTGCCAGCTCGCAGCATCAGACCGGGTGCCGCCGTCAGTTGGAGACTTTCGTTGTCCGCGCCCAGAGTTCTTGTTGCCGAAGACGATCATTTTCTTGCCGCCCTGGTGCGGCAGACGCTCGAAATTGACGGCCTGGTCGTGGAGATGGCCGAAAACGGCAAGGAAGCGCTCCGCACAGCAGACATATTCATGCCCGACATCATCGTGCTGGATGCAATGATGCCGATCATGGACGGCTATGAGACACTGTGGATGCTGAAAAACAGCAAGACCCACAAGTCCGTGCCTGTCCTGATGCTGACAGCCAAGCGTAGCGAGGCGGACGTGAAGCGCGCGATCGCCAGCGGGGCGTCCGATTACCTGACCAAGCCCTTCCGACCGGACTATCTGGTCAAACGTGTTCGGCGGCTGCTGGATGCCAAGCTCGGTCAGCCATCCAAGGCTGAGCCCGCGCCGTCATTCGATATTGATTCCGTCTGACAGCCCGCGCGCTGTTTTCGCTGAAAATGACTACGTTTACGCCGGGACGACCTGCCCGGTCGGGATCGTCGGCGCGCTGATGTGGTGATCCCGAAATGCGCGGATGACGCGCAGGTGGACATCGGATTCAAAACTCTTTTCGAATTTTGAATCAAACACATAGGGGCGAACCTTGATGTGGATCAGCACGAAATTGCCCTGGATCGCCTGTTTGATGAAAAAGGGCGAAGGCCGTCCGAGGTACACATAGGGGCTGGTCAGGCATGCTTCCTGGACCAGGGTTGTCGCCAGATCCACGTCCTGGTCGGTCGCGATGTAGAAATCCATCGGCACCTGCATTTCGAGCGCGCCGTAGTTGGCGCTCGAAGCCACGTCGGTCAGGACCTTGTTGTTCGGTATGGTGATGACGTTGTGATCGAGCGTGTTCATGCGAATGCTGCGCAGGCCGATCTTGACGATGTCGCCATACTGACCGGCGTATTCGACCCGGTCGCCGACCTGGAACGGGCGGTCGAACATGATGGTGATGCCGGCGATAACGGCGGCCACCAGATCCCGCATCGCGAAGCCGACGGCAAAGGCCAGCCCGCCGCCGACGACGGTGAGGGCCGTCGCATCCAGTCGGAAGCTCAGGCGAACGGCCAGGATGATCGTCGCGATATAGATGATGAAACGCCCGGCGGACTCGATCTTCTGGATCGTGGGTCGGCGGTTGACGAAGCGATTGCCCAATCGGGTCGAGATCCGTTCCACAGTCCGAAGGATCACCACAGCGACCGCGAGGATCACTACGGAGAAGGCGACTCCGCCCCACTGGACGAATTCTGCAAGACGTCCGAGATCGGCCGCGTCCTGGGCCCGGGCCGGGCCAGCCGACATCAGGACCGAAAGCAGGGCTAGATGAAGGACTCGCCGGACAGTCGTGTGATCCGTCTTCATGGGGCACCTATCAGGTGGCGGCGCTCGAGGCTGCGGGTCAACGCCCGGTACCAGCTCCAGGATACGGTGTAGGCCCCGTTGGTGGCGGTCAGATAGCCGTGGCTTACGCCGTAGCGCAGCGCATCCTTGACGGCCGTTTCCGGCAGACGGGTCGATTTCTGAACATCTTCGAGACAGGCGAGCGACGTCCGCAGGACGGCCCGGTAGACGAACAGGGTCTCGAGCGGCAGCCGATCCAGGGCGGCGTCGGCGGCCGGGTGCAGCGCCCGGACATAGGTTATTCCTGACTCCGAGACACCGAGGGCTTCCCGCCAGAGATGCAGGGCCACGCCGGGGTTTCCTTCCGCATAGTCCCAGATCAGCAGCGAGTAGGCGGCACTCTTGGCCTCGAGCGCTTCCTGCCGGTCGATCTCGTCGGCTTCGGCCGGCAAGTCCTCGATCAGCAGATCAAAACTGGGCTTCAGGCCCGCCTGTGCGCTTCGCCCATGTAGCAGTTCCCCGATCGCGGCCTCGGTCCACCGGGGGATCGGGACGATCTCATCAAAGAACGAACGGTCGCCCCGCATCTGGGTCAGATACGGCCAGACCGCTTCATCAACCACGAGAATCCAGAGGGTGCCGGCGGGGCTTTGCCGGGCATGTTCGACAAGAGTGTCGAACCGGCCCAGTCCGCCGATCTCGAAACGCACCAGACTCTCAACGTCATCGATCAGCATGACCCGCCCGGGTGTCCCCGGGCTGGAGGGTCGATTTTTCGGTCCGGGTTTTTTCCTGTCCAGGGTCGCGACAAGCACCTCGGCTGAATGCAGCTCTGCACCGGGCATACCCGAGCGCAATTGCTTGAGGGCAGCGGTCTTTCCGGAGCCGCGTTCGCCGACCAGAACGACGATCCCGTCCATGCCGGCCGCCGCCCGTGTCTGCAGCTTCTCCAGCAGCGGATCCATTCGGGTTGGAATCCACCGGTCGCCGGGCTGTTCCGGAGACAATTGATCGAAGGCTTCCCGTGGTAGCGGGGCGAGATCGATGACGGTGCGCTGGTGTCCGGGCCGCCCCAATTCCTGCCGGAACACAAAGGCCACGGCGCGCCGCACATAGACAAAGCGTACGCCGACGGTCCGGATCAATTTCCAGGCCCCGCGCACGAACATTTCGGTCGCGCCCAAAATCGCGGCGAGGAAGCTCATCCCGCCTATCCGGTGCGAGAGCGCCCACTCCTGGAGGGGCGTGCGCCGCCGAAGACGTTCCAGCCTGGCGAATACGACCCCACGCCACCAGCCGACCAGAATCAGGAATACCGGTATGGCGGCAAACCAGCAGGTCGAGGCGACCCAGCGATAGATGGTGCCCTGGCCCACCAGCCTGTCGGTTATCGCCAGAACCAGAATAAAGCCGACGATGACACCGGAAAGAAGGCGCAGGGAGCGCAGTCGAAGTTCACGGGACTCACGCGAACGGCGGAGCGATCTCGGGGCGCTGGACCCGATGATGGCGTCGAGCAATCTGGCGATGATCGCGCCGACCAGTAGCCATGTGGCAATCAGACCGATGATCTGGAACTCAAGCCGGGCCGCGACGTCAGCCGGCAGGGCGTTTCCGAGAAGGGTCAGAATGATCAACCATTCCAGCGGATTTCTGACGGCGGTAAACAGGCGGAGGGCCAGGAGGCGGGGGCCGGGCCGGGTTCTGAGTTCAGCGCGGTTTTTTTCCTGTAGCCGCACCTCAAGGTTCGGCAGGACATGTCGGGCGGTCGATCGCCACCAGAAGAATGCGGCGAGGGCCACAATCCAGATGATCAGGGAACCGGCGGACTTGCCGATCGTGGTCCAGACTCCGTCACCGTGCCTGACCGACCCGATCCATTTGACCGTGGCAAACGCATGATAACGGGCGATGAGAACCAGATGCCGTCCCTCCGAAACCGCCTGATCGAAGCCGACCGCCGTGAAGCCGGTCAGATCCCGCCGCTTTGCCGGCGACAGATAGTCGATCAGCGAAAGGCGCGCCTGATTCAGGGCTCCGACTTCACCCAGCAGGCCGGCAGCGTTTGCCTCCCTTTCCGTGCGTTCAAGGTTGACCAGGGCCTGCCTCCGGCCGTCGAGCGCACGTCGCAGGGCTTCGACCCGCGCCGTTTCCGACTCCGGTGCCTGGGCGGCGATCCGGTCATCGATCATCGGGGGGATGTCGCTGCCGCCGCCGGACAGGGCTGTAAGGGTGTCAGCCAGGCCGTTCCTTGAGGTGCGCAGTTCCCGCCGCAGGGCGTCATAGACCCGGTCGGCCTCGGTCCGGCTGTTCCGGGCCTCGAGGGTGCGCTGGCGCCAGCCGAGGAGGGCTTCCTGACGGAGTTCCCGACTGTGCCGGGCGTCAGCCAGTTGCAGCCCGAACCGGTCCAGCGTCGCAGCATAGGCCTTCAGGCGAACTCGCTCCGTCTGCACGGACCGAAGGGCTTCGGCGCGCGCGCGTTGCGCCGCCCGTTCGATCGTCTCACGCTCCGAGACGGTATTTACCGGGACAGCAGCGGGACCGACCGTGGTGACAATCGGGTCTGGAACGATCGAAGCCGGAACCGGCGTCGCCCGGGCGACCGTCGCAACCGACAGCAGGATCGCAGCCAGACAGGCGAACACGCCGCTGCGGATCAGGGCACTGGCCTTGTTTGGTATCCAGCCAGAAAAGGGGAATCCCCCCATGCGCAACCCCGTCGGAAACATGCCCACAAAGAGAGAGTTACGCCGGATCGGGCCTGAAGGACAGTCGACCATGGCCCCCGATGATCACGGGACCCGGTGGCTGAACCGACGCGAAGCGCTGCGGAACTCCGGTTCTATCGTTTCTTGCCCAGTTCGGCGGCGATGTCCTTGACCATGCGACCGGCCTTGCGATGGGCAGCGGCGAGCTGGTCGCGCGTGACGCCCCAGCGCTTCATCCAGTATTCGACGGCCTGACGTTCCGACAGGTCCAGCCGGTCCTTGTCGATAAAGCCGCGCTTGTCCTTGAGGCCGGCCATGACGGCGTCTCCCTGTTTGTTCAACCGCACCTACGCTGAAACGGGACAGACGCGAAGCCCGCGGAAAATGTCTGATCGCATAACTTCGTGTTTCGGCGTCTGCACCAGGTCTTAACCGGCTCAGGTTTCGTTGTCACAAGGGGTGTCCCCCATTGGCCGACGGAATCAGCATGAACAGAGCCCGGCGCGCGCGCATCGTCGCAACCCTTGGACCCGCAAGCCGGGCCCCCGGGACAGTCAAGGCGCTGGCCAAGGCCGGCGTGGATGTGTTTCGCCTCAATTTCAGTCACGGTTCGCATGAAGATCACGCCGCTGCCCTGAAGGCCGTACGCGGGGCCGAGATGGCACTGAGACGGCCATTGGGCGTACTGGCCGACCTGCAGGGACCCAAGCTTCGTCTCGGCCGGTTTCGCGATGTCGAGATCGCGGTGAAGCCCGGTCACACCATGCGGTTCGACCTGGACCCGACGCCCGGCGATGAGAAACGGGTGCAGATGCCGCATCCGGAGATATTCAAGGCGCTGCGGACGGGCATGTTGCTATTGCTTGACGACGGACGGGTACGACTGCGGGTCGGCGAACGCACGGACAAATGGGCCGACGTCAAGGTCGAGAGCGGCTCAAAATTGTCAGACCGCAAGGGCGTCGCCGTGCCGGAGGCGGTAATTCCGGTCTCGGCCCTGACGCCAAAGGACCGCGAGGACCTGGCCTTCGCCCTGCGTATCGGCGTCGACTGGGTCGCGCTCAGCTTCGTGCAGAAGGCCGAGGACATGGCCGAGCTGAGGCGTCTGGTCGGCGGCAAGGCCGCCTGCCTGGCCAAGATCGAGAAGCCGGCGGCCCTGGCCGATCTGGAGAGCATCCTCGACTATTGCGACGGGGTCATGGTGGCGCGTGGCGACCTGGGGGTCGAACTGGACCCTGAGGACGTGCCCGTGGCGCAGAAGCAGATCATCCGCGCGGCCCGCCAGCGTGGCGTGCCGGTGATTGTCGCCACCCAGATGCTGGAATCGATGACCGATGCGCCGACCCCGACCCGGGCCGAGGCTTCGGACGTGGCTAATGCCGTCTATGAGGGGGCCGACGCCCTGATGTTGTCGGCCGAAACGGCTTCGGGCGACTATCCGCTGGAAGCTGTGGCCATCATGAACCGCATCATGGAGCGGGTTGAGCGTGACCCGCTCTGGCCCAGCCTGATGGACGCTGAACACGCCGGCATGGATGATTTCGACGCCGATGCTCTTGTCGCAGCGGCGCGCAAGGCGGCCGAGGCCCAGTCCACGGCCTGTATTGTTGTCTTCACAACGCTCGGCGGAACGGCGCGGCGCATGGCACGCGAGCGTCCGCTGCAGCCGATCCTGGCCCTGACTCCCAATGTCGATACAGCGCGCCGGCTGGCGCTGGTGTGGGGGCTGGAATCGAGGCTGGGCAGGGAGCCCACATCCCTCGAGGATGTCACCGAGGATGCGATCAGCAGCGCCGTGGAATATGGTCTCGCCGACCCCGGGCAGCGCATTCTTATTCTCGCGGGCACGCCCTTTGGCGCGCCGGGGGCTGCGAATCTGTTGCGACTGGCCCATGCTCCGGCCAAGGGCAAACGCCCCCGGAAGACCTGACGGACGATAATGATCAAATACATCGGCTCGAAGCGCGCGCTGCTGGGCCATGTTACGGGCGCGGTGCGCAGCCTGCTGCCTGACGGTGGCACGGTTTGTGATCTGTTTTCGGGGACGGCGCGGGTCGGGCATGCGCTGAAGGGACAGGGCTTCCGCGTCTGGTCCAACGATCACAACGCCTATGCCCATACCTTGGCCACCGCCTATGTCCAGGCCGACCGGGAACGTTGGAACGACCAGGCCGAGCGGGTGCTGACTGAATTGCGGACGGTGTCGCCTGAAGCCGGCTGGTTCACCAAGAGTTTCTGCGAGGACGCGCGCTTCTTCCATCCGGACAACGGGGCCCGGATTGACGCCATGCGCGACCGGATTGAGGCCATGGGCCTGGAGCCCGAACTAAAGGCCATCGCCCTGGTCTCATTGATGGAGGCGGCCGACCGGGTCGATTCCACGGCCGGGGTGCAGATGGCCTATATGAAGCAATGGGCCGGTCGGGCGCTGAAGCCGCTGGCGCTGCGTATGCCCGACGTCCTGCCCGGTGTGACCGCCGGACCGTGCAAGGCCACCCGCGGTGACGCGGTCGAGATCGCGCCGCAGATCGAGGCCGATCTCGTCTATCTGGACCCGCCCTATAACCAGCATTCCTATCTCGGCAACTATCACTGCTGGGAGAGTCTGGTGCTGTGGGACAAGCTCGAGAGCTATGGCATCGCCAACAAGCGGATCGACGTCCGCACCCGCAAGAGCCCGTTCAACAGCAAGCCGGGTATCGCCCCGGCCCTAGCCTCGGTGGTCGGGTCGCTGACCGCTCCCAATCTGATCGTGTCGTTTAATGACGAGGGCTATCTGTCGCGCGATCAGCTGGTCAAGATGCTGTCGGCGCGGGGGCATGTGCAGGTCATCGAGATCGCCCGGCCCCGCTATGTCGGGGCCCGGATAGGCATTCACAACCTGAAGGGCGAGAAGGTCGGGGCCGTGGGGCGGCTGCGTAATGTCGAATATCTGTTCGTGGTCACGGAACGACCGGTGGTGCTGGCTGACGCGGCCTGACCATGTCGGACGGGAACGGTTCGGCCGCCGAGATCGTTCGGGGGGCATGGAATATCCGTCCGCCCCACCCGCCCGTCTGAAGTCTTCGACCGACATTCATGGAGCCGACGCCTATGATGTCGCTGCTTGGCGCGAGCCACGGCGGGACAGACCGGAGACCCACACTTTCGATCGATCGCCCGGGGACGAGACCCTGATGCAGGTTCTGTCGACCCTGCCGGAGTGGGTGGTGATCGGTGCCGGCGGCGTGGTCGCCGCCATTCTCGGGGCCCTGGTCGGCGGGGCCCTGCACATCTAGGTCTCCAGCAGGGCCCGGATCGGAGCCCAGCTGCGACGGTGGGCCGGACAGGGGCCCAGCGCCTTCAGCGCCGCGACATGTGACGCTGCATGATAGCCCTTGTGCCCGGCGAAGCCGTAGCCGGGGTACTGGGCGTCCAGCTCGACCATCAACCGGTCCCGCGCCGTCTTGGCCAGAATCGACGCGGCGGCGATCGATAGGGACAGGCTGTCGCCCCTGACCACGGTGCGGATGGGGCACGGCAGGTCGAAGCGATAATTGCCATCGACAAGGGCCGCGGCGGCCGAGACGGTCAGGCCCGTGACGGCGCGGTGCATGGCCAGACCCGTCGCCTTCAGAATGTTGAGGCTGTTGATCTCCTCGACCGAGGCGAAGCCGACGGCCCAGCTGATCGCCCGGGCCTTGATCTCGATCTCCAGCCGTTCCCGCCGGGCGTGACTCAGGGCCTTGGAGTCATCGATGCCGTCGGGCAGGTCGTCGGGGTTCAGGATCACGGCCCCCGCCGAGACCGGCCCGGCCCAGGGACCGCGCCCGGCCTCGTCGACGCCGCAGACGGGCCCGCCGTGGCTTTCGATCAGCAGGAGCTCCAGCGACAGGGTTGGTTCGGAGCGGTCGGTGACGCTCATCGGTCGCCCATGGCGCGGACATCGGTGTGACGCGGGCAGCCGGTCAGGTGGTCGTTGATCATACCGGTGGCCTGCATGAAGGCATAGACGATAACCGGGCCGCAGAAGTTGAAGCCCCGCGCCTTGAGCGCCTTGGCCATCGCTTCCGACTGCGGGGTCTGGGTCGGGACGTCGGCCAGGGTGGCTGGCCTGTTCTGGACGGTCTGGCCGTCGACGAAGGACCAGAGCCAGGCCGAGAAATCCTCGCCCTGATCGCGCATCTCGAGCCAGATCCGGGCCCCGCGGATGGCGCTGGTAATCTTGGCCCGCGAGCGGATGATGCGGGCGTCGCCCAGCAGCCGCTCGATGTCAGCCTCGCCGTAACGGGCGATGATCTCCGGGTCGAAACCGTCGAAGGCGTCGCGCATTCCTTCGCGTTTGCGCAGGATGGTGATCCAGGCGAGACCGGCCTGGAAGCCGTCCAGCACCAGCTTCTCCCACAGGGCGCGGCTGTCGTACTCGGGTACACCCCATTCGGTGTCGTGATAGGCGACGTAGAGGGGGTCGCTCCCGCACCAGCCGCAGCGGCCGTCGCTCCCGGTCATGCGGTGACCTCCGGCAGGAAGGCGGGACGGCGCACGGTGACCGGTCGCCCGTCGACGGTCAGGGGCCCGTCCAGCCGGTCCAGTCGCAGCAGGGCCATGGCCGCACCGTCCTGGCCGGTCATGACCTCGCCGGCGCGCAACTCGCCGTTCAGCACCTCGGCCCCCATGGCGGGCGGCGGGCCGTCGAAGGTGATCGGCATCATGCGGTTACGGATCGCGCCGCGTCGCCACATCCGCGAGGTGGTCTCCTGGCCGATGAAACAGCCCTTGTGGAAGTCTATGCCGTTCAGCAGGTCGAAATCGGCCTCGATCGGATAGGTCTTGTCGACGCTGATGTCCGCGGCATCGGGGAGACCGGTCGTCAGCTGGTGATGCCGGTAGTCAGCTTCCGTCGCGTTGGCCGCGACCGCTCCTCCGTAACGCCGCCCCCCCATGTCCGGCGTACGCGGGTCGGGCAGGAAGCCGTCCGCCGGACCGGGCCAACTGGCGAAGACCGGGGTCTCGATCGACTGGATGTCGATACTGGCGCGCAGCCGGTACATCGACAGGCGCTGGATCAGCGCCTCACGGCGGGCCGCAGCGACATCGAGAACCACACCGTCGTCCTGACCCAGCAGGAACAGGTCGAACAGCAAACGCCCCGGCGGCGACAGCAGGGCCCCGAAACGGAGCGTCTCCGGGGTTAGCCCTTCCACGTCCTGGGTCAGCAGATTGTGCAGGAAGGGCCGGGCGTCGGGGCCGGAAACCTGGACGAGGGCGCGGCTGGCGAGGTGGGCGATACGGGGCGTCATCAGGTCAGGATAGAGGGGACGGATCGGCCCGGCGAGGGTTGTTCGATCCCGATGCGCAATCGTGAAGCAAAAGGCAGAATCCCTGTAGACTGTGCGAATGACGCGCCGCTTTCCAATTCTCTACATTGCCGAGGCGGACGCCGAGGCGGCGGTGCTGTCTTCGGGCGTGCTGGCGCATCTGGTCGAGGCTGTGCCGCAGGCGAGCTTTACCATTGTCGGTTCGGCAGCCAGTGCGCCGCTGTTCGCCGATACGCCACGGCTGGAATCCCTGCTTGTGCTCGATCGCGAGGGACGCTGGGACTGGGTGGCCCTGTGGAACCGGGTGCGGACCCGGCGATGGGGTCTGATCGTCGATATGCGCGGCTCGACCCTGTCCGGTCGGTTGAGGCGGCAGAGGCGGGCGGTGCGGGCCGAGGATCTACCGGGGCTGCATGCGGTGGAACAGGCTGCCCGCATCATGCACCTGGACGATGTTCCGGCCCCGCGGCTGTTTTTCAGTGACCGAACCCGGGCGGCGGCGGATGCTTTGATCGGCAAGGCCGACGGCCCCATTCTGGCGATCGGTCCAGGTGTCGACTGGATGGGCAAGCGCTGGCCGGCGGAACGTTACGCCAAGGTGGCCGGACCCCTGCTGGCTGACGACGGTCCCTTGGCCGGCGGACGGTTGATGATCGTCGGCGAGGAAGCTGACCGGGACGCGGCGCATACGATCCGTTTCGCCGTGGCGCGGAACCGGGTGATTGAGCTCCAGGGCAAGCTGACGCGGCTGCAGACTGCCGCCGCCCTGTCACGGGCGGACCTGTATGTCGGCGCGGATTCGATCTGGACCCAAATGGCGGCCGCGGCCGGGGTGCCGACGGTCGCGGCGTTCGGGCCGTCCGACGAGGCGCACCACGGACCGTGGGGCGGAGTCACGGTGCGGGGCCCGCGCACGGTGGGTGAATTTCGCAACATCGACCCCAATCTGAATCAGGCGATCCAGCATATGATGGACCTGCCCGCCGACCGGGTGCTGAAGGCGGCGCGAAAGCTGCTGGCGGACAAGACGGCGGCCTGATCCCGGAGTAAGGGGAAGTCATGACCCAGACCTATGACCTGATCGTTCGCGGCGGCGATGTCGCCAACCATGCCGGCCACGGCCGCGCCGACGTCGGCATCCGCGACGGGCGGATCGTGGTGGTCGGTGATCTGGGACAGGCCTCGGCCGGGGAGGTGGTCGACGCGACCGGCTTGACCGTCCTGCCCGGGGTGATCGACACCCAGGTCCATTTCCGCGAGCCGGGGCTGGAGTGGAAGGAAGACCTCGAGAGCGGTTCGCGGGCGGCGGCGCTGGGTGGTGTCACGGCCGTATTCGAGATGCCCAATACAGAGCCCAGCACCACCAACCCGGAAGCCCTGGCCGACAAGCTGGTGCGGGCGCGTGACCGGATGTGGACCGACCACGCCTTCTACATCGGCGGGACCCATGACAACGCCCGGTTCCTGGGCGAGCTGGAGCGGCTGCCGGGGTGCTGCGGGATCAAGGTGTTCATGGGGGCCTCGACCGGAACCCTGCTGGTGGCCGACGATGACGGCGTGCGCGAGGTGCTGCGCCATGTTGGACGGCGGGCGACCTTCCATTCCGAGGACGAATACCGGCTGGTCGAGCGGCGGCCGCTGGCCCGGACCGGGGACTGGACCAGCCATCCCGAGGTGCGCGATGCCGAGAGCGCCATCATGAGCACCCGCCGGCTGGTGGCCCTGGCGCGCGAGACCGGTGCGCGCATCCATGTGCTGCATGTGACCACAGCTGAGGAGATCGCCTTTCTGGCTGACAACAAGGACGTGGCCACGGTCGAGGTGACGCCGCAGCACCTGACCCTGACCGCGCCCGAGGCCTATGAGCGGCTGAAGGGACTGGCGCAGATGAACCCGCCGATCCGCGAGGCCAAGCACGTCGCGGGTCTGTGGCGCGGTATTGAGCAGGGGGTGGCTGACGTGCTGGGCTCGGACCATGCGCCGCATACGCTGGAGGAGAAGGCCCGGCCCTATCCGGCCTCACCCTCGGGCATGCCTGGGGTCCAGACCCTGGTGCCGGTGATGCTGACCCATGTGGCTAACGGGCGGCTGACGCTGGACCGGTTCATCGACCTGACCTCGCACGGGGCCAACCGGGTGTTTGGCATCGCCGGCAAGGGGCGGATGGCCGAGGGCTATGACGCTGACCTGACGCTGGTCGACCTGAAGGCGAAGCGGACGATCCGCCACGCGGACATGGCGACCCGGTCGGGCTGGACCCCGTTCGACGGCTTTGAGGCCACGGGCTGGCCGATGGCCACCATCGTTCGCGGCCGGACCGTGATGCGTGACGGTGAGCTGATCGGCACAGCTAAAGGCCGTCCGGTCCGGTTCCAGGAAACGCTAGGGCGGTGAGGGGTCGGATCGGCCTTTTCGGCCTCGGGGCCTTCGGGCGTCTGGTCGCAGACCGGCTGCCGGAGGGTAGCGAGATCCTGGCCCACGATCCCGGCGTCACGGACATTCCCGCAGGTCGGACTGTCCTGAGCGACCTGGCGACAGCCGCCGCCTGTCCGGTAGTCATCCTGGCGGTGCCGGTGGGGGCCATGGCCGATGTGCTCGTCGCGATCGCCCCACATCTGCGACCGGGAGCCCTGGTCGTCGATGTCGGCTCGGTCAAGATGTTGCCTGCCCGACTGATGGACGAATTTCTGCCGGCCCATGTAGAAGCCGTGGGGACCCATCCGCTGTTCGGACCACAGAGCGGGCGTGAAGGGATCGCAGGCCTCAGGATTGCCGTCTGCCCCATCCGGAGTCTGAAGGCGGCGCGCCGTGTCGCCGCCTATTGCCGGCACCATCTGGACTTGAACGTGTATTTTGCCTCTCCCGAGGAGCATGATCGAGAGGCGGCTATCGTCCAAGGATTGACCCATCTGATCGCCCGGGTCCTGGTGGCCATGGAACCCCTTCCGCACCGGATGACGACTGCCAGTTTCGAGCGACTGCTGGAGGCGATCGACATGGTCCGGGACGACCCGCCGACGGTGTTCAGCGCCATTCAGCGAGACAATCCGTTCGCCGCCGAGGTGCGCGAACGGTTTTTTCGTCTGGCGGCGGAGACTAGGGCAGAGCTGGACTGTCGGGACAGCCTTGAAGGCCAAGAGGCGCTGTAGCCCAAAAGGTCGGGGCAGGGCGGGTCACGCGCACCGCCGTTAACCAAAATACAGAGTTTTCCTGTACCTTTCCCTCGCAGCTTGTGGAGAGAGAGCAGAACCATGACGGATCGGGTATTGGTCGTCGACGACGATCCTTTCATGTGCGAAGCGGTCAATGTGATCCTGTCGCAAGCGGGGTATGACGTCAGCGTCGCGAACTGCGGCGCGGATGCGATCGAAATGATCCGGGCCGCGATGCCGTCGGTGATCCTGCTGGACATTCGCATGCCCGGGATCAGTGGCCTGCAGACGCTGGCCAAGCTGCGTCAGTTGGGTGTTTCCACGCCGATCTTGATGATGACCGCCGACAACAGTCCCGCCACCTTGCAGGAAGTGATGTTCCTGGGGGGCAGCGGCTATGTGCTGAAACCGTTCGAGGCTGACGAGATCGTCGAGCGGGTCGGCCTGGCCATTGCCGAGGCTGCGGCCCCGAAACTGCCGCGACGTTCGCTGCGCAATCACTACTGACATCGTCGCGGAGGGGGCAGGGTCCCCGTAGCCCGCATGCCTGCCGCATGCGGCAGGAGCGAGATCGTCAGTTTTCCCGAATGAATTCGGCCACGTCCTCGACCACTCCGGGTGCCAGCGGCAGGACCGAATCGGCATAGGTGGCGAGATTGGCGGCGCGCCCGGCCGGGGCGGTCTTGAGCACGTGATTGACCCCCTCCCACAGTACCAGCCGGGCATCGGGCCGGGCCGAGGCCATGGCCTCGGCATCGGTGACGCCGACCTGCAGGTCTGTAGTGCCCTGACCGATCATGACCGGTCCGTCCCAGACGGCGATCAGGGCTGTCGGGTCCAGCGCCAGCCACGAGATCAGATAGGGCTGGACCGACGGGCGGAACAGGGCCGCGAGTGCGGGCGGCGTGTCAGCCACGGTGCGCCCGGCCTCCAGTTCGGACAGGGCGGCGAACGCTTCGGTCTTCATCGGTTCGGGCAGTTGCGGGCCCAGCTGTTCGCGCAGGATGACCCCGGCCGGGCGTCCGGCCCCCGACAGCAGGACGAGGCCGCAGATGCTGTCTTCATGACCGTCGGCGGCGGCGAGGGCGATCAGGGCTCCTTCGCTGTGGCCGATCAGCCAGGCGCACGGTTGTCCGGTGCGGGCGGCGGCTTCGCTGGCCCAGGCGCGGGCGTCCTCGACATAGGCGGTGATACGCAGGTCTGCCTCGGCCGGGGCGGCGGCGGCGCTTTCTCCAATACCACGCTTGTCGATGCGCACCGTGGCGATACCCCGCTCGGCGAGACCTTGCGCCAGCAGCCGGTAGGGCTGGGCCGCGACGCCGAGCGGGCTGTTGCCGTCCCGGTCGGTCGGACCTGAACCGGGCAGAATCACCGCGACGGCGTGGGTGACGCCTTCCGGGGTTAGCAGGGTGCCGTGCAGCGGGGCGGGTTGGGTCGGAAGGATGACCGCGGTCTCGACCGGACCGGTCGTCAGCAGGGTGGCGGCGAGGGTGAGGCTCAACATGGCGAGGTCTCCGGTTTGAAGGGGGCGATCAGAAGGGTTGGCGGTCGGGATCGGTGCGCCATACGCGCCAGCTTTCGATCACGGACCAGACGGCGGCAACGATTACGGCGGTGATCACAGCGATCAGGGCGAAGGGCTGGATGGCCCAGGGGGCGGTGACCAGTCCGATAAGGCCGATCAGGAACAACAGTCGACCGGCCAGACGATTGGAGCGGTCCCAGGCCAGGCGGCTCTTGTAGGTCCAGGGCGTGCGCACCCCGACGACCGGATTGGGACCGACGCGACCGAGGAAGGCTCCGAACAGCAGGAAGATCAGGCTGAGTCCGGCCATCGGAATGGCGGTGCGGATGGTGACCGCACCGCTGAGGCTGGAGCCACCGGCAAACAGGGTGACGCCGGTCATGGCGAGCAGGACGACCAGCTGGCCGAAGCGCAGGGCGCGGTGGCGCGCCGGATCGTCGGCGCGGGCGGCGAACAGGCCGAGGCCGCCGGCGAGCAGCAGGTTGAGCAGGCCGAGGCCCGCGATCATCAAGCCGACCAGTTCGCGTCCGGCCCAGTCGTCGGCGTCACCTCTGATGTTCCAGTGCACGGGCATCAGTTCGGTCGGGCCGGCGATGAGCACGCCGAGTCCGGTGCCGATGATCAGGATACTGATGCCCCAGGTGGCCAGATCGATGGCGGGGGCGCGGTTGGCGGCGGTCATCAGGTCGGCTCCGTATCATCGGGGGCGCTGGGTGCGGTCCCGGTCATATCCAGAAGAAAGGCGACAGCTTCCTCGACCACTGAGATCTCGAGTCGGTAGCGGATCGTGGCTCCGTCGCGCTCGGGCGAGACCAGACCAGCCGCCTTCAACGCATTGAGGTGGCCGGTGATCGACGGCCAGCTCATGTCAAAGGCCGAGGCGATGTCGCCGGACGCCAGGGGACCCTTGCGCAGCATCTCGATGATGCGTCGCCGGACCGGATGCGACAGGGCCTTGAACAGCGTGTTCATAGGAGAGACGCTAATTAGGAAAAATCCTAATTGCAAGTGAAAACGGAAACCAACCGAGGGAGGGTACCGTCATGGGAGTGAAGCTAGATCGAGAAGCTGACGCCGCAGCCGCAGCTGGAGGCGGCATTGGGGTTGCGGACCACGAACTGGGCCCCGGCCAGTTCGTCGACGAAGGCGATCTCGGAGCCCTTGAGGAAGGGGATCGAGACCGGGTCGACCAGGGCGGTCTGGCCGTCCAGCTCAATGCGCAGGTCGTCGGCCTCGGCGGTGTCGACCAGTTCAAAGCGGTACTGGAAGCCCGAACAACCGCCGCCGTCGACGGCGACGCGCAGCATCCGCGGTCGGCCCTCCGCCCGGGCCAGCTCGGCCAGCCGGACGGCCGCGCCGGCAGTCAGCACGATACCCTGGGGCGCACGGGTGGCGATTTCCAGCTTCGGGGACGACGACGGCGGGGATTGGACGGTGCTCACAGGGGTCTATATGAGGCTGAAGCGGGCATTCGCAAAGGCCCGCGGTCTTCACAAAGTCGCCGCCCTTGAGCCAGCTGACCGATCACGCCTCCTTCGCCGAGACCTCGGTGGCCTCGCGGGGACGATTGTTTCCGGAAAACATCAGCCGCACACGCACGGCCTTCGCCCGCGACCGCGACCGCATCATTCACTGCACCGCCTTCCGGCGACTGAAGGAAAAGACCCAGGTGTTCGTGGCCCACGAGGGCGACCACTATCGCACCCGCCTGACCCACAGCCTGGAAGTGGCGCAGATCGCCCGGTCAATCGCCCATGCGCTGCGGCTGGACACCGACCTGGCCGAGACCGTGGCCCTGGCCCACGATCTGGGCCATCCGCCGTTCGGCCATGCCGGCGAAGACGAGCTGCAGGCGCAGATGGAGCCGTGGGGCGGCTTCGATCACAATGTCCAGACCTTCCGCGTGGTGACCAAGCTGGAGGAGCGCTATCCGGCCTTCGACGGCCTGAATCTGAGCTGGGAGACGGTCGAGGGGGTGATCAAGCACAACGGTCCGGTCAGCCACCGGCTGGACGAACCGGCGTGGCGCGCCATCGCCGACTATGCGCCGGACTGGGACCTGCGACTGGATAGTTTCGCCTCGCTGGAGGCCCAGGCGGCGGCGATCGCCGACGACATTGCCTACAACAACCACGACGTCGACGACGGGGTGCAGGCCGGGCTGTTCAGTCTGGACGATCTGGCCGGGGTGCCGCTGATCGGGCCAATCCTGCTGGAAACCCGGCGCGACTGGCCGGATCAGGACGAGCGGATGATCCGCATCGAGGCGGTACGGCGCATGATCGGGGCCATGATCGAGGACGTGCTGGCCGAGACCGGGCGGCGCATAGAGGCCGACGGCATCCATTCACGCGAGAGCGTGCGGATGGCGCGACGGACACTTGTGGCCTTTTCCGACGGCATGCTGGCCGATCTGGGGGTGCTGCGGAAATTCCTGTTCGAGCGGATGTACCGCCACTACCGGGTCAATCGCACCCGCAGCCAGGCGCGGCGGCTGCTGGGCGAGATGTTCCAGCTGTTCATGGCCGAGCCGGGGGTGCTGCCGCCGGAATGGTCCGAAAAGGCCGCTGTGGAAGACAGGCACCGCCGGGCGCGGGCGGTGTGTGACTATATCGCCGGAATGACTGACCGCTATGCGATTGAGGAGCACAGGAAGCTGTTCAGCCTCGACCTCGGACTTGATCTGTGATTCGAAAGAGCGCCGGGGAAGGGTAGACTGCACCACCGACGCGTCGATTCGCGCCGGGCCGAGCCAGAGAGCGCGACCATGTCCCACGAAGATCCCTATCGTTCCGGCAACGGCGGTGACCGCGGTGCCTATACGCCGCCGACCGATGACGATCTGCCGTTCCGCCGGTCCAGCTTTGACGCGCGTCGCAGTGGCGGCGGTGGAGGTGGTGGCGGCGGCAAGGCCCCGCCGGTGACCTTGATCGTCAGCGCCGTCGTGCTGTTGGTGCTGATCATTGCCGTGGTGGTGTTCTACCGTTCGGGCTTGCGCTCCTCGACCGACGCCCCGCCCGCCGTGGGCACGCCGATCGGCGACCTGAAGGTCGAGGCCCCGCAGGATGCCCAACCGATCGATCCGGAAGCCGGCGTCAGCGTCTATGGCGCGCCCGTCGATCCGACCGCTGACCCGACCTTCATTCCCCCGCCGGAAGCGGTACAGCCGCGCCCGACCGCCGTGGCCCCGGCCACTCCGGCTCCGGTGGTCGAGACGAAACCCCGTCCGGCCGCGACCGGCGGCAGTTCGATCGTGCAGATCGGGGCCTTCTCGACCCCGGGCATCGCCGATCGCGAATATTCCGCCGTCGCCGCCCGCTTCCCGCAATTCGCCGCGGGGGCGACCAAGCGGGTGCAGGAGGTCACCGCCTCCAATGGTTCGACCCTCTATCGCACTACCTTCGCCGGGCTGAGCCGCGATGACGCCCGCGCCTTCTGCGCCGCGATCAAGGCCGGTGGCGGTGACTGTCTGGTCCGGTAGGGCATGAGTTCGGCCGCGATCTACGGCTGTTCGGGTCATCGTCTGACCGCGGCGGAGCGTGCCTTCTTCGCCGAGGTGCGGCCGTGGGGCTTCATCCTGTTCCGTCGTAATATCGACAGTCCCGATCAGGTACGAACCCTGATCGAGGAATTGCGCGCCAGTATCGACACGCCGGACGCGCCGGTGCTGATCGATCAGGAGGGCGGCCGGGTGCAGCGGCTGGGACCACCGCACTGGCCCAAATATCCGCCGGGGGCCGCCTATCTGCAGGCCGAAACCGACGTGGATGCGGCCCGCGATCTGGTACGCCAGGGCGCACGGCTGATGGCGCACGATCTGCAATCACTGGGAATCAACGTTGACTGCGTGCCGGTCCTCGACGTGCCGGTGCCCGGGGCTCACGACATCATCGGCGACCGCGCCTACGCCCGCGATCCGGACACGGTGGCGCGGCTGGGCCGGGCAGCGGCCGAGGGGTTGCTGGCCGGGGGCGTGCTGCCGGTGATCAAACACATGCCGGGCCATGGCCGGGCCTTCGCCGACAGCCATCACGCCCTGCCGGTGGTCCATGCCGACCTGGCGACGCTGGAGGCTTGGGACTTCGTGCCGTTCAGGGTCCTGTCCGACATGCCGATGGCCATGACCGCCCATGTGGTGTTCGACGCCATCGACCCGAAACATCCGGCGACGACCTCGAAGAAGGTTATCCGGCTGATGCGGGAGGCGTTGGGCTTTTCCGGCCTGATCATGACCGACGATCTGTCGATGAAGGCCCTGTCAGGGACTCTGACCGAACGGGCCGGGGCGGCGCTGAAGGCAGGTTGCGACATCGTGCTTCACTGCAACGGCGACCTTGACGAAATGAAGCAGGTGGCTGCGGGGACCGGCAAGCTGAAGGGTAAGGCGGCGAAACGGGCCGGGGCGGCGCTGGCGCGGATTGTGGCCATCCCTGAAGCGCTGGACGAGGTGGTGGCGCGGGCCCGGTTCATGGCCGGACTGGAGGGGCGGCTGGAGGCGGCACAGGGTCCCGACGTGGGGGAGGCGCTGGGATGACTCTCTCCAATTCCTTCCCCCCTTGTGGGGGAAGGTGATCGTTCGATGACCGACGCCTTTCAGCCAAATCTGGACTTTACCGCGGTCGAACAGGTTGACGAGCGCGAGGCCTTCGTCGTCGATCTGGACGGCTATGAGGGGCCGCTGCATGTGCTGCTGGCGCTGGCACGGACCCAGAAGGTCGATCTGCTGACCCTGTCGATCACCACCCTGGCCGAACAGTATCTGGCCTTTGTGCATGAGGCGCGGCGGCGCAATTTCTCGCTGGCGGCCGACTATCTGGTGATGGCGGCGTGGCTGGCCTATCTGAAATCGCGCCTGTTGCTGCCGCGCATGGCCAAGGACCGGGACGAGGACCCGCCGGCCGAGCAGATGGCTGCGGCCCTGGCCTTCCGGCTGCAGAAGCTGGAGGCCATGCGCCGCTCGGTCGAGGCCCTGACCGGACGGCCGCTGCTGAAACGCGATGTGTTCACGCGCGGCGATCCGGAAGCCACGGTGATCATTCCGTCGGACCGGATCGACGCCAGTCTGTACGAACTTATGGGGGCCTATGTGACGCAACGTCGGCGTGAGGAAAGCCGCCGCTATGCGCCCGGCCAGAGGGTCGAGGCCTTTGCCCTGGAGGTGGCGCGCGACTGGCTGAGGGACATCCTGCCGCGACTGTCGGAATGGACGTCGCTGGAGCGGGTGGCCCCGGCACACGACAGCGACGATGGGACGGGCCCGTCTCGGTCGAGCCTGCTGGCCTCGACCCTGTCGGCCAGTCTGGAGCTGGTCAAGGAAGGGGCCATGGATGTGAAACAGGCCGAAGCCTTCGCCGAACTGTACCTGAAGCGGCGGGGCGAGGCGCGCCCGCTGGAGCTGACGCCGTGACCGACCTGCGCTTCGCCCCTGATCACAACGAAATCGAACGCCGGGTCGAGGCCCTGCTGTTCGCCGCGGCCGGACCGCTGTCGGCGGCGGAGATCGCACGACGCCTGCCCGACGGGGCTGATGTCGGCGGGGCCATCGCCAGCCTGCGGGCCCGCTATGAGGGACGGGGGGTTGAGCTGGAATGTGTGGCCGATCGCTGGCGCTTCCGTACCGCGCCGGACCTGAGCTTCATGATGACCGAGGAGCGTGAGGAGCCGCGCCGCCTGTCGAAGGCCGCGCTGGAGACCCTGGCCATCATCGCCTATCACCAGCCCTGCACCCGAGCCGAGGTCGAAAGCGTGCGCGGGGTGTCGCTGTCACGCGGGACGCTGGATCTGCTGCTGGAGATGGGGTTCGTCCGTTTGCGCGGTCGGCGACGGACGCCGGGACGGCCGGTGACCTACGGCACCACCGACCGTTTCCTCGAACATTTCAGCCTGGCCAGCCTGTACGACCTGCCCGGCGTGCAGGAGATGAAGGCCGCGGGCCTGCTGGACCTGTCGATCCCGGTCGGGTTCGAGGTGCCGGATCCGGGACGGGGCGGTGAGGACGACAATGACCTGCTGACCCCTGGCGAAGAGGATGGTCCGGAGTTCGCCCAGGATTTCGTCGGCGAGGGCGAAAGCTAGACCAGTTCGACCGCGATCGCTGTGGCTTCACCACCGCCGATGCACAGCGAGGCCATGCCCTTCTTGCCGCCGCGCGCCTGTAGGGCCGACAGCAGGGTGGCGAGGATGCGCGCGCCCGACGCCCCGATGGGGTGACCCAGGGCGGTCGCGCCGCCGTTCACATTGAGCTTGTCGTGCGGGATGTTCAGTTCCTGCATGGCGATCATGGCGACGACGGCGAAGGCCTCATTGACCTCCCACAGATCGACGTCGGCGACGTCCCAGCCGGCCTTCTTCAGCGCCTTCTTCATCGCCGGGACCGGGGCGGTGGTGAACAGGCCCGGCTCATGGGCGTGGGCGGCGTGGGCAACGATGCGGGCGACGATCGGCAGGCCGAGGGTTTTGGCCGTGGACTCGCGCATCATCACCAAGGCTGCGGCCCCGTCGGAGATGGAGGAGGCGTTGGCGGCGGTGATGGTGCCGTCCTTGGCAAAAGCGGGACGCAGGGTCGGGATCTTGGCCGGGTCGGCCTTGCCGGGCTGTTCGTCGACGCTGACGGTCTCGCTGCCCTTGCGGGACTTGACCTCGACCGGAGTGATCTCGGCCTCGAAGGCTCCGCTGTCGATGGCAGCGCGGGCGCGGGTCAGGCTTTCGACGGCATAGGCGTCCTGGGCCTCGCGGGTGAACTGGTACTGGCGGGCGGCGTCCTCGGCGAAGGCCCCCATCAGCTTGCCGGGCTCATAGGCGTCCTCAAGACCGTCGAGGAACATGCTGTCGGAGATGACGTCGTGGCCGATGCGGGCCCCGCCGCGGTGCTTGGCCATGACGTAGGGCGCGCCGCTCATCGATTCCATGCCGCCGGCGATGATGACGTCGGCCGTGCCGGCCAGCAGGGCGTCATGGGCCATCATCGTCGCCTGCATGCCCGAGCCGCACATCTTGTTGACGGTGGTGGCCTCGACATGGAGGCCGAGCCCGGCCCCGATGGCCGCCTGACGTGCCGGGGCCTGGCCGAGACCGGCGGGCAGGACGCAACCCATGAAGATCTGCTCGATCTTCGCCGGATCGATCCCGGCCCGTTCAACCGCCGCCTTGACCGCGGCCGCGCCGAGGTCGGTGGCCTTGACGCTTCCCAGGGCTCCCTGGAAGCCGCCCATCGGGGTGCGGGCGAAGGAACAGATGACGACGGGGTCGGTGGCGATGGTCATGGAGACTCCTGGACTATGCGGGCGGCAGCGGCGTAGCGCCTGACGGCCTTTGCGGCAAGCGCATGGATTTCAGCGTGGGTTTCTGGTGCGGTTCCCGGGTGTTGCTGTAGAGGTAGGTGGCAGGGAGGGCATCGCAAGTGGCGTCAAGCATGCCGAAAATCCGACTGACGCCGGCATGGTGGCCGGCGTTGTTCGGTCTGGTCCTGACCCTGGTTGTGGCGGGATGGGCGGAACACGCTGGTTCAGACCGGCAGAATGAACGTTTCGAACGACAGGCGGATGGCGTGCTGGCTGCCGTGGAGGGGCGGCTCGACACTTATGTCGCCCTGCTTCGCGCCACCGTGGGGCTATTTGCCGCCAGTGACGATGTCACACCCGCTGAATTCCAGAATTTCGTCGGATCGCTGGACCTGATCGAGCGATACCCCGGCGTGCAGGGTATCGGTTATGCCGTCTGGCTCGACAGTCCCGGTGCCCGGGCGCTGGTCCGTCGCTACCTGCCTGTCAGGATCCGGCCATGGCCGAACCCTGACGGCGGCGAGAGTGTCATCGTCTTTCTACAGCCTCTGGACCGGCGCAATCAGGCGGCGTTGGGCTTTGACATGTATTCGGAGCCGACCCGTCGTGAGGCCATGCGGCGCGCGCGTACGCTCGATACTCCCGCCACCACCTCGGTCGTGACTCTGGTTCAGGAGCTGGATGCGGACAGGCAGCCCGGATTTCTGGTCTATCTGCCGCTGTCCCGCGCCGATGGCGTGTTCCAGGGCTGGATTTATGCTCCGTTCCGGGCGCGGGATTTTTTTGAGCGCGCGCTTGCCGGAGAAGCTGCACTGGACACCCTCGACGTCACCGTCCGGGAGGGCGGTGTCGATGGAACAGTGCTGTGGCCCACCCGGCCGGTGTCGCCTTCGGGCTTCCGTTTTTCGACCATGCGGGAAGTCAATTTCGGAGGTCAGACCTGGTGGCTGGAGATGTCCACACCCAGGGGGCTGGGTCAGAGCGGTGTTCCGATCGGAATCCTGGGTGTGGGGCTTTTCCTCACTGCCCTGCTGAGTCTGGCGTGGCACTGGCAGGACCGCTTGCTGGAGGCCGCCCAGCGAGCCCGGGCGCGTTCAGACCTGCTGCTGAACGAGGTGAACCACCGTGCGGCCAACAGCCTGCAACTGGTCGCCTCCTTCGTCTATCTGCAGGCCCAGGCCGTGACGGATCCGAAGGCCAGGTCCGCACTGGTCGAGACCCGCGCGCGAATCCTGGCGGTGTCTCGCGTGCATCAGCGACTGTACACCGATGACTCGGTCGAAGGCGTCGAGCTGAAAGCCTATATCGAGACCCTGACCGAGGGCCTGGCCGATGCCTTTGAGGCCGGCGGCCGCCGCCTCGACGTGGAGGCGGTCGAGGTCCGGACAGATACGGATCGGGCGATCTCGGTGGGGGTGGTTCTGGTCGAACTGGTCAGCAACGCAGCCAAATACGCCTATCCGTCCGATCAGCCGGGTGACATCCGGGTCCGTCTTCGTCGGGAGGGTCAGATCCTGCGGCTGGAGGTCGAGGACGACGGAGCCGGTTTCGATCCGGCGACCAAGGCCAAGGGTTCGGGTCTGGGTATGAAGGTCGTTCATGCCATGGTCACCAAACTCGATGGAGATCTGTTGGTCGAGCCGCTGTCGCCGGGAACGCGGGTGTCCGTGGTCTTTTCGATCGCCTGACGATCAGCGTGTCGGCATGAGTTTCCGGCGCTGACGCACCAGGGCCAGGGGACGCCCGTCCGGGGCGAAGGCGATGCCGTCCTCGACCGCCCAGCCGCCATCCAGATCCATGGTCCGGAATTCGAAAAAGGCCCAACCCTCCGGTGAGGTTTCGGGGGTCAGGTCGCCGAACAGGTCGGCCCGCAGGTCAACGCTGGCCGAGATGGCTGGCGGGGCGGGCAGGGCGGTCCAGTAGGTCGGATAGACACCGTCCAGCAGAAACAGTAGCCGGGCCTCGTCCAGCGGGGCGGCGTCGGTGGTACGCATCCAGACACGCAGGACCGGGTCTTCGGGCGGGTTGAGGCCGAACAGGCGTGGACCATTCTCAAAGCGGTGCTCGATATGGCGAGTGAACCAGGGGCCGAACATGGGGTTGAGCGGAGTCGGCTCGATCC
Source organism: uncultured Brevundimonas sp. (assembly GCF_963974615.1). GTDB lineage: Bacteria > Pseudomonadota > Alphaproteobacteria > Caulobacterales > Caulobacteraceae > Brevundimonas. The sequence goes on along the minus strand of NZ_CAXBDH010000004.1, from coordinate 49,970 downwards.
GGTCGACCGGCACGGCGTCGGCCTTCAGGGGGGACAGCGTCGGCCCGGGGACGTCACGGCCGAAAGTGGCCAGGGCCTGAAGGGCCGGGCGGTCAGGCTGACCCGCGGCGACGCTGGCGTAGGCGATGTTGCGCCCGCCGCGCAGCAGGGTCGGGACGAAGGTAGCCGCCTCGAAGCGGGCCGCAGCCAGATACTGGACGGTCAGGCTACGCAACGGGGTCTCGATGCCCAGTCCCTGGCGGGCCGCGACACCGGCTAGGGCCGCCATCAGGCCGCCGAACGGTGCGCCTTTTTCCGGCGGCATCGACAGGGGGGCATTGGAAAAGCCGCCGCTCAGCGTCGCGATCAGACCGTCGTTCCCGTCGGGCGTCAGGGTCAGGGCTTGGGACAGGGTCTGATCGGTCATGGGGTCCGCGGCAGATGAGAGGCGAAAGGCGGGCGGAAGGCCGGTGCAGGACCGACAGGCTTCCGCCCGAAGTCGAGGGATACAGGAAACGCCGTCGATGTCGGAACAGCGAAGGCACGTCCGTAGCCAAAAGATACTGACTTAGTGAGTTTAGATTGGCAACCCTCTTGCCAAAAGGCTGACGCGGGGTCACTTTCTCTCTCATGGGCCGTACCGCAGACTATTCCCGACAAAGCTGTTCCATCGCCGCGACACTGGAGGTCATCGGTGATCCGTGGACGCTGCTGGTCATTCGCGATGCCTTCCAGGGCGTGCGCCGCTTCGAACAGTGGCAGGATCGGCTGGGCGTGGCCCGAAACGTTCTGGCCGCGCGGTTAAAGACCCTGGTGCAGCACGGGGTGCTGGAGCCGAAGCTCTATTCCGAGCGTCCGCCGCGCAATGAGTATCTGCTGACCGCCAAAGGCAAGGACCTCTACGCCGTGCTGGTGACCCTGCACGCCTGGGGCAACAAACACGTCTATGGCGAGACCGATTCCGGCATCGACATGGTTCACAAGGCTTGTGGCCAGACGCTGGTGCCCAAGATTGCCTGCGGCTGCTGTGGCGAGATCGTCAAGCCACGTGAGATCGAACTGGTTCGCGCCGAGAACTGCGCCACAGTGGGCGACGTCATGCCCCGCGAAGACGCGGCCTGATCACGACCTGACCGGTTCCGACCGGTCCCTTCATCCTGATCCCCCGCGGGTCGATCCGACCAAGGAGTTCTCATGTCCGTATCCCTCCCGACCGATGGACTGCAGCTGCGCAGCCTCGTGCGCGATAGCGGCGAGCTGGAACTGTCCCTGGCTCGGGTCGAGGTGGCTGCGCCCGGGCCGGACGAAGTGGTCGTCCGCATCGAGGCGGCCCCGATCAATCCGTCGGACCTGGCGCTGCTGGTCGGGGCGGCCGACATGAGCTCGGCGACGATGTCGGGTCCGGCCGACAATCCGGTGACCACGGCCCAGATACCGGCCCCGGGCATGCGGGCCATGGGCGGGCGGCTCGGGGAATCGATGTCGGTCGGCAATGAGGGGGCGGGCACGGTGGTCGCCGCCGGCAGCTCGGCGACGGCCCAGGACTTGATGGGCCGGACCGTAGCCCTGTTCGGCGGGGCGATGTTCGGCCAGTACCGCACGGTGCGGGCCGACACATGCCTGCCGCTGCCGGCTGATACGACAGCGGCGGAGGGGGCGTCCTGCTTCGTTAACCCGCTGACCAGCCTTTGTATGGTCGAGACCATGCGGCTGGAGGGGCATACGGCGCTGGTGCACACGGCAGCGGCTTCGAACCTGGGCCAGATGCTGAACAAGGTCTGTCAGGCCGACAACGTCGCCCTGGTCAATATCGTACGCAGCGAGGCCCAGGCGGAGATCCTGCGTGGTATCGGTGCCCGCTACATCTGCAACTCGACCAGCCCGACCTTCATGGCCGATCTGATCGCCGCCTTGGCCGAGACCGGGGCGACCCTGGCCTTCGACGCCATCGGCGGCGGCAGACTGGCCGGGCAGATCCTGACGGCGATGGAGGCAGCGGCCAATCAGACGGCCACGACCTACAGCCGTTACGGCTCGGCCGTGCACAAACAGGTCTATATCTACGGTATGCTGGACTCGGGCCCGACCGAGCTGAACCGGGCCTTCGGCATGGCCTGGGGGATCGGCGGCTGGCTGCTGCCGCCCTGTCTGGCCCGGATCGGCGGCGAGCGGGCCCAGGCCCTGCGCCAGCGCGTCGCCGCCGAGCTGAAGACCACCTTCGCCAGCCACTATGTACAGGAAATTTCGCTGGCCCAGACCCTGAACCCCGAGATCATCGCCCGCTACAACAAGCGGGCCACGGGCGAGAAATACCTGATCAATCCGAACCTCGACGCCGGCTGAGGCGGATGCGGGGTCCGTCAGGGCGCGATAGACACTGGCCGGGTGTCTCAGACAACGGCGGTGGTGGTCTGGATGAAGCCGCCACCCAGCAGGCGGTCGGGATCGGCCGGATCATAGAGGGCGCAGGCCTGGCCGGGAGCCACGCCTTCCTCGCCCTCAGCAAACATGACCGAAATGACGCCGTCGACCAACGCCAGTCTGGCCAGTGACGGCGGCCGGGTCGAGCGCACGCGGGCCAGCACCGGGGCCCCGGCCTCGGCGGCCGCCTCGATCGTCGGCTGGTCGCCGAGCCAGTTCGTTTCGTCCAGTGTCAGGGCCGCGGTCAGCAGGGCCTCGCGCGGGCCGACGATGACGCGGCGGTTCTCAGGATCCAGCTTCGTCACGAACAGGGGTTCACCCACGGCGACGTTGAGGCCGCGGCGCTGGCCGATCGTATAGTCGGTGATGCCGGCGTGGGTGCCCAGTACCCGGCCGTCCATATGCACGATCTCTCCGGCCTCGCGCCCCTGGGGACGCAGGCGGTCGATCAGGGTGCGGTAGTCGCCCGAGGGCACGAAACAGATGTCCTGGCTGTCCGGCTTGGCGGCGATCTTCAGCCCCAGCTCGGCGGCAACGCCGCGCACCTGGGGCTTTTCAAGATCGGCCAGGGGGAAGCGCAGATAGTCGAGCTGCGCCGGTGTGGTGGCGAACAGAAAATAGGACTGGTCGCGCGAATGGTCGATCGCCTTGCGCATCTGGGCCCGACCGTCCGGGCCGATGGCACGGCGGACATAATGGCCGGTGGCCATGGCTTCGGCCCCGAGGTCTCGGGCCACATCGAGCAGGTCGCGGAATTTGACCGTCTGGTTGCAGCGGATGCAGGGCACCGGCGTCTGGCCGGCCAGATAGGAGTCTGCGAACTGGTCGATCACGGCGTCGCGGAAACGGCTTTCGTAATCCAGCACATAGTGGGGGATGCCCATGGATTCGGCAGCGAGACGGGCGTCGTGGATGTCCTGACCGGCGCAGCAGGCCCCCTTCTTCTTCAGGGCCGCGCCGTGATCGTAGAGCTGCAGGGTGACACCGACGACGTCATAGCCGGCCTTGTGCAGCAAGGCCGCGACCACGGTGGAGTCGACGCCGCCCGACATGGCCGCGACGACGCGGGCACCGACCGGCAGGCCGACCGCCGCGCGTGCGGCCGCGATCGCCCCGTCCATGTCGGCGGGGGCAAAGGTCGGCACCGGGCAGGCGGGTTCCAGCAACGTCATTCCGGCCATGTAGTGCGAAAGCGCGACGAATTCGAGGCCGGGACGGCAATGGGTGCCCGAACGGCAACGGCCGCCCCCGTTTCCGGGAGCGGCCGTCGTCGTTCGGGGGAAGAAAACTGGAGGGGTTTAGCCCCGGTAGTGCTGGATGCGCGTGGTGCGCAGACCCTGCATGCCCCATTTGTCGATCGCCTTCTGCCAGGCGAGGAACTCCTCGGCTGTCAGGCGGTATTTCGTCAGGGCGTCATCAAGGCTGAGCAGGCCGCCGCGAACTGCGGCGACGACCTCGGCCTTGCGGCGGATTACCCACCGGTCCGTACCGTCCGGCGGAAGGTCCCCGAGGGTCAGGGGTGTACCCGTTGGTCCAACCACGTACTGTTCGCCCTTATTATTAAGGCGTCGCTCTTGCAGCATGGGCTTAAGCCTCATTCACATCACCATCGAGACGTGAATGTAGCCGGGCTCAGCTAAAGGCCGTTTAAGGGGCGTGGTGAAGGAAAGAATAAAATCCGTTCCTTCAAGGCGCTTCCTGCGACCGTGATCAGGGCGACGATCCATTGAGACTAACGATTAGTTACTTGTCGATCAGCGTTTGATGCTGATCAGTTCGGCGAGCATTTCGTCCGCCGTGGTGATGATCTTGGATGATGCGGAATAGGCTCTCTGGGTGGTGATCAGGCCGGTAAATTCGGCTGACAAATCAACGGTAGAGGCTTCAAGCTGCGAAGCCCCGATCAGGCCCGCGCCGCCGCTGCCGGCCCCCTTCAGATTGAAGGTGCCGGAGCCCTGGGTGACGCGGAAGGCGTTACCGCTGACCTCGGACAGGCTGTCGGGGCTGGGGAAGGTGGCCAGGGCGACGAGCGCAATCTGACGGGTCACACCATTATCGAAGATGGCGGTAACGTAGCCTTTCTCGTCAATCTTGACCTCGGACAGGTTACCGAAGGCGGTGCCGTTGGTCAGGGTCGCCTGGACGACCGAGGCGCTGTCGTACTGGGTCAGGCCGCCGGCCCCGTTGGTGAAGTCGAAGGCGACACTCTGGTTGTCGATGCCGAGACCGGGAGCCCAGTTGAAGGCCCCCGCAGCGGGAGCCGCGGCGTCGGACGCGCCGAAGTCGAGCGAGGCGACGGTCGGGTCGGCGAACAGGGCTTCACCGGCGGGCATTGCGATCATGGCGGCCACGTCGAGGCGACCGTCCTGGGTAAAGGCGACCTTGCCGAATTTGAGCTGACCGTTGGAGAGCCCGGCCCCGGCGACGATATCCGTCGCTGGAATGGCACGAATTTCCGCGTACCACTGGTTGGGAACGGTACTCTTCAGGAAGGACAGAGCGAGGGTCCGCTGACCGCCCTTGGAATCCGACACAGGGATGGTGAGCTCGAAGTCCGGCTTCACCCCGGTCCCGGTATCAGGATTCCACATGGCCATGGAATTGGTGGCGGGGTCGTAGGCGGCGGGTCCCGGAATCGCGAGGGCGGCGTCGCTCGCCTCGACCGAAATCGGCTGGCTGGAACGCAGATTGGCGTTCAGCTGGACCCGGGTCGTGGCTTCGGCCGTACCGCCCACTGAACCGACATTGATGGTCTTGAGTCGGGTCAGATCCGAGGGGTCGGTATTGATGCTGCCGTTGCTGTCGATCGGCCAGCCCTGCAGAAACAGACCTGCAGTGTTCTTCAGGTAACCGAGACTGTCGACCCGGAAACCACCGGCGCGGGTGAACAGGCGGGTGTCGGCCGGGGTCAGGTTTTCGGATTTTTCAGTCACGACGAAGAAGCCGGACCCTGAAATGCCCAGGTCGGTGGAGGAGGTGGTGCGCTGGAGCTGGCCGTTCTGGCTGGTGAAGTGGCGGGCGCTGGCCAGCACGCCACCGGCGGAATAGCCGGAGCCCTGGCTCTGGCTGTTGACCACCGTCGAGAACTCCCCGGACGTGCGCTTGTAGCCGACTGTGTTCACGTTCGCGATGTTCTGGGCGATGGCGGCCAGGGCAGAGGAGTTGGCCGTCAGACCGGAAACGCCGGCGAGAAGGGCGCTGTTGATACTCATGGCTTTGAACTCCTGAAGGGAACTGATTCAATCGTTGATGAGAGAATGGGGGTGAGGCCGGAGACTGAATGACTCATGCGGTACCTCCGATCGGGGGTGCGGCAGCGCGCTCCTGAAGGGCGATCACGGTCGAGAGGGGCAGGATGGAGTTGCCGACGGTCAGATAGGGTTCGCCGTCGTACAGCTCCACGCCGCTGATCCGGCCGCGGACCAGCACCTGGCTGTCGATGGCCGTGTCATTGCCGCCCTTGGCGGTGATCTTCAGCGTATAGACGCCACCATCGGCAAGCTGGCCGCCACCGGTCGTCTGACCGTTCCAGGTGAAGTCGTGGATGCCGGCGGTTCGATCGGGTGTGTCGCCGCTCCAGACGACCTGGCCCGAACCGTTGAGGACCTGAAGGGTCGATTTGGCCGCGTCGGCTCCCAGTTCGTAGCTCCAGGTCGCCTGGCCGGCGACCAATTTGTTGGCTGCCCAGGCCGCTGTGGCGTCCTTGCCGATATAGTTGGCGGCACCGGACAGACCTCCGCCTTGCTGGGCGGCCAACAGGCTGGTCAGCAGGTCGTTGGTCAGCAGTTGCTGTTCGACGCCCGACATCTGGGTCAGCTGGCTGGTGAACTGGTTGGAATCCACTGGCGCTAGCGGGTCCTGGTTCTTCAGCTGTGCGGTCAGCAGGCTGAGAAAGGTCTCGAAATTGGTGGCCATGGCCGTGCGGGTGGCGTCGGTGCGTTGGCCGGCGGTGGTTGTGGTGACGGCGGCTACCATCGGTCAGACTTTCACATCGACGCGGTCAGGCGTCAGGGAGAGGGACATCCAGCGGGGAGGAACCACCGCTGCGGAATCGGTTTCTTCGGTGAGGCGCGAGGCGGCCGCGAAGGCGCGTCCCTGGCGGCGGTCGAAGCCTTCGCCGGACGAGCGGTCCCGTTCGGCAAATTCGAAGGCATCGCCGTCAAGATGGAAACCAGCCTCCTCGAGCTGGCGACGCAGCTCGTCGACCCGTCCCTTCATGTCGAGGGCGGCCGCGGGATTGTCGAAAGCGAGCCGGGCCGCCAGACGGCCGCTGGAATCGATATCGAGACTGACGTCGACCCGACCGAGGTGCTCGGGCGTCAGGGCCATTTCGAAACGTGTTGAGCGGCCGTCGAGGCGACGAATGATCTGTGCGGCGATCTGTGCGGTGGCGGTGATGGCTCCGTGCGACAGGGTCGTCGGAGACAGAGCATGGGGCACGGCGGCCGTCTGGGCCGCAGGGACTGGCGGGACATCGACGGGGGGCTGGTCTCCGGTGGCCGGAGCGTTGCGGTCAACGGCGGCAGCCGGGACGGCCGGTGTAGCGGGGATGGCCGCCGTTCCGGCCTTGGGGTCCGCGGGCGTGGCTGGTACGGCAGGCACCGCGCGCCCGGAAGCCGCAGCTGCCGGCTCGGACGATTGATCAGACGACTGGCCGGCCGACTGTTCGGTGCCCCGGGCAGCGTTCGATGTCGGTGGCGTCCGGTCGGTGAGCGGGCGAAGCGGCGGGGCGGCGGCGGCAAGGGCCGCCAGAACCTGGGGGGCAGCCGATTTGGAGGCATTGGCAGCCGGAACGGTCGCTTCCTTCGTCGTGGAGGGTGCGGCCGGATCAGACGACGGCTCGGCCTCCTTGACGGTCGCAGCCGACGGAGCGGCCGGGCGTAGCGCCCGTTGCTCATCACCCCGTCCCGGCGTGGCCGGCAAAACCAGTGGCTTTTCGGACATGTCCTTGTCGGCGCGCGTTGAAGGATCGGTCGCCGGAAGACTCTGGTCCTTGCCGGTCCGCGCCGAGGGGTCGGCAGCAGGGAGGACCAGGGGCGCATCGGCCCCCTTGCCGGCCTGTGCGGGCAGAACTTCCGGCCGCAGAACCGGGGGCTCGCCAGTTTTGCCGGGCGCGGCGGGCAGGACCTGGGGCGCTTCCGCGTCACCATCGGCTTTCGCCACAGGCACGAGTCCCGGCACCGTCTGGGGCTGACCTGCGCCTTTTTCGGCCAGTAAATCTGGAGTGACGCTGGAGTCCTTGTCGTCGGCGGGCGCGGGAGAGACCGGAACCTGTCCGGCATCCGCATCGATTGTGATCGTCAGGTCGTCTTCGTCGACAGATTCAACGGATGTGTCCTCAACCTCGTCTCCGGTCGCATCCATGCTGGCGGCGGAAACCCGGTTCTCGGCCACGGCCAGACCCGGAGCCCGCGACCTCGCAGTATTTTCGGAGGGTTGAGCGACCGTTCCGGCAACATCGTCTGGCGGCGAAGCCTTGCCCTCACCCTTCATGATCTGACCGAGCATCTTTCCGAAGCCGGACTCACCCCGGGAGCCGGCTGCCACGGGCGCGGCAGGTGACACCTGGGTCGGTGCAACAATGGAAAGGAGGCTTTCAGCGGACATCGATCGCCAGGGGAGTAGAGGAAGCGGCACCTACTGCGCCTGAGTGTTCACAAGGGCTGTCGCAAGTCATGGGCCACAGCTGGGATGTGAAGTAATATGCTGATAAATAAATATAATATTTGATTTGCCGTCAGCGCGATGCAGGGGGTCGGGGGGTCGGTTTTTGCCGTGCATGACCTTTTTTGCCCGGCTGGAGGCTCTTGGCGGTCGGGACCTGGTTGGCCCGGAGCTTGCGCTCCTCACAGGTTATGAACGCGACCAAAATCGTGATGTCTTTTAGATTCAATGTTCTGGCTTGGTCGACTGTGTGCGACGCCAGGCAAAAAACGCACGTCTTCTGGCAGGGCTTGCCGGGTGCGGCGATCTTGCGCCGTAGTTGCGTCACGGGAGCGTCGGGATGTCTCTGAACTCCATCATGAACACGGCATCGTCCGGACTGGCGGCGTCCCAGGCGCAGCTCCGGGTCGTTTCGGACAATGTTTCGAACGTCAATACACCCGGCTATGTCCGCAAGATCGCTGAACAGAAGTCCCTGAGCAGCAATGGCGTGGGATCCGGCGTCGAGGTCGCGCGCATTCGTCTTGCCACCGACCGCTTTCTTCAGGCCGCCAGTCTGAATGCCGGATCGGAGTCCGCCCGCCAGACCGTGCGGTATGAATTGTATGACCGGCTGCAGAACCTGTTCGGTGATCCGGGAGGTACGACGGGTTTCTTCTCGAAGGTTGACGACGTTTTCTCGGTGTTCGCCGCCGGGGCCGAGGACCCGACCTCGTCCCCCCGAAGGCAGGAGGCGTTGTTCAAGACTGCATCCCTGTTTGATGAGGCTACCCGTATAGCCGGTCAAATCCAGGCCGTGCGTGAGGATGCGGACGGTCGCATTCGAAGCGCCGTCGACAACACCAATGCCCTGCTGGAACAGATCGAGCTTCTGAACGTCGAGATCGCCCGCGCCTCTGTCATATCGTCGGATGCGTCCGGTGCCGAGACCTCCCAGGCGGCGCTGATCGGTCAGTTGTCACAGATGATGGACATCCGAGTCTCCGTCCGGCCCGTCGGGGGCGTTACCATTCGCACCAATGCAGGCGTCCTGCTGGCCGGTGAGGGGCATGCGACGCTGGACTATAATCGTGCCGGTTCGGTCAATGCCGAGACGTCCTTCAATGAAATCTGGGTGACCGAGCCGCGGGGCCAGAAGCGGTCGCTGATGGACAGTATCACGTCCGGCGAAATCAAGGGACTGGTCGAGCTGCGTGACATCGAGGCTCCGCAGGCCGCTGCACGGCTCGCTGAATTGACCACGCGTCTCGCCGATGAGCTGAACCGTGCCCATAATGCCAACACGGCCATGCCGCCGCCGACGGTCCTGACCGGGCGTAATGTCGGCCAGTCACTGGCGACCGCGATCGAAGGCTTTACCGGCAATACGACGATTGCCGTCACCAATGCCGCCGGAGTCATCCAGGCGCGTGCTGATATCGTATTTTCGGGCGCGACCATGACCATCAACGGCACCGCGGCGACGCCGGGTACCTTCCTGTCGGTCCTGAACACCGAACTGGGCGGCGCGGCGACCGCAAGTTTTGTCGGTGGCGTTCTGAGTCTGGCTGCCACCGGGACCAACGGGGTGGCCATAGCCGATGATGCCACCACGCCGAGCAATAAGGCCGGGCGAGGGTTTTCGCACTATTTCGGGCTCAATGACCTGATCTCAACGGACCGGCCCGCCCTGTATGACAACGGCCTGACGGCCGCCTCGCTGCATGGATTCACGCCTGGCGAAACCGTGAGCTTCAGGTTTGTCGCGCCCAACGGCACCAAGATGCGTGATCTGAGCGTGGCGATCCCCGGTGGAGCCGGGACTGTCGCCGACCTGTTGACGGCGCTCAATGATCCGACCACCGGGGTAGGGCAGTACGGCTCCTTTGCGCTGGACCCGACCACCGGGGCCATGACCTTCACCGCTCTTGCAAACCGCGAGTCGACCCTGACGGTGGTGGGCGATAATACGACGCAGGTGCCGTCCGGCATTTCCCTGACCGAATTGTTCGGTATCGGTGCCGGCGTTCGGGCCTCGCGTGCCGACGGCTTCTCACTGCGCACCGACATCCGTCAGAATCCGTCGAAGCTGGCCCTGGCGCAACTGAATTTGGCGGCAGCGGTCGGGACCGCCGCTGTGACCAGCGGCGATGGCCGCGGAGCCCTGCTGCTGGCGGACGCCGGACAGAGATCAGCGCGCTTTGAGGCCGCCGGGGGGGCGTCGGGCGGATTCACCTCGGTCTCACGTTATTCGGCGGAGCTGGCCGGCGAGGTCGGGGGCAAGGCTGCGGTCCTGAAGAATCAAAGCGACAGTTCCCAGGCCCTGTTTACCGAGGCTTCCGCGCGTCAGACGGCCCATGAAGGCGTCAACCTGGACGAGGAATTGGTGCTGATGACGACCTATCAGCAAGCTTTCAACGCTTCGGCGCGCCTGATCCAGGCGGTCAAGGACATGTACGATATCTTGATAGGGATGGTGTGATGACCCGCGTCTCGACCTTCGGAAACTATAATTCCGCCCTGATGAATCTGATGGCGACCCAGGTCCGGTCGCAAGAGGCGCAGGAGCGGGTCTCGACGCAGAAGGTCGCCACCGATCTGACCGGGTTCGGGCGCAGTTCGGAGACGTTGACGGCGCTGAAGGCCACGCAGAGTCGGCTTCAGGGCTTTATTGACACCGGCGAGTCGGTTGCTGCGCGACTGGCCAGTCAGGATCTGGCCTTTGACCGGGTCGCCGAGGGAGCCGGTGGTGCCCGTCAGGCCATCGCGGAAGCTCTGGCGGCCGGCCGGGTCGACGGATTGATGTTGCAGCTGCAGAGCCAGTTCCAGATCAGTCAGGACGGGTTGAACGCCAAACACCAGGGCCGCTACGTGTTTGCCGGTTCGAATGTGGGGGCGGCACCGGTCGTCGCCATGACCCTGGCTGACCTTTCCGCGGCCGCCAGCGTCGCCGACGCGTTTCAGAACGACAGTCTGAAACAGACGTCGCGACTGGACGAGGGAACACGCCTGGATACCAATTTTCTGGCCAATGAAATCGGGTCCAACCTGTTCCAGATTTTTCGGGACATTCAGCAATATCATGAGACGACTCCGATCACCGGCCAGCCCGACCAGGCCATGCGGGACTTCCTGACGACCCAGCTGGCGCGCCTTGATACGGAGCGGGCATCGGTGACGGATATGGCCGCCCGCAACGGTTCAATGCAGAACCGGGTCGAGACCATACTCAAGGCGCAGGGGCAGCAGAAGACGTCTCTTGATGAGCTGCTTTCCAACAAGACCGACGCCGACATGGCTCAGGCTGTGACGGAATTGCAGATGTCACAGCTGGCTATTCAGGCCTCGGCCCAGGTGATCAACCAGCTGCGTCAAGTCTCATTGCTGAACTACCTGAGCTAGAAACCAAGCTATTGGCCCAAGGTTATCAGAATGGCGTGACGGAATCGCCGCGCCCGCCTAACCTTGTGAGAGGATTGCTCATCCCGGGCATGGGCAAAGTCGCCAACCGCCCTTAGGGAGAGGTATGGCCAACGCGGATTTCCAGATTGAGGACGGGGAAGCGGGCGTGGTGCTGCGCCTGACCGGCGACTGGACCACAGTCGGGCTGGGCCGGATCACACGTCGGCTTGACGCTGCTATGAAGGACCGGCCGCTGGTGGCGCTGGATCTGAGCGAGCTGGGGCGGTTCGATACGGCCGGGGCCCTGTCTATCGTTCAGGCCACCCCCGCCTCGCTGCCCGGCTCCGTCTGGGCCGCCCGCCCCGAGGCAGGTCGTATCTATGCCATGGTGGAAAGGCTGGAGCGCGAGAGCGTCGAGCCGCCGAAACGTGCTGATGCTTTTGTCCGGGGGTTTGCCAAGGTCGGCCGGGGTGTCGAGGACATCGGCCATGAGGCGCTGATGTCGCTGGCCTTCCTTGGGCGGCTGATGGTCGCTGCGGGATCCGCCGTCAGTAATCCAGGCCGAATTCGCTGGCCCGCCTGGTTCAGCCAGGCGGAACGGGCCGGTCTGGACGCCCTGCCGATCATTGCCACCACCAATTTTTTCGTTGGTGCGGTCATCGCCTTTCTCGGAGCCGATCTGCTGACCCAATTCGGGGCCGGAGTGTTCACCGTGCAGCTGATCGGTGTCTCGGTGCTGCGGGAGTTTGCTGTGGTCATTACCGCAGTGCTGCTGGCAGGTCGCTCCGCCTCGTCCTTTGCCGCCGAGATCGGGTCGATGCGCATGAACCAGGAAGTCGACGCCATGCAGGTAATGGGGGTCAACCCGTTTCAGGCCCTGGTCATTCCCCGGCTGGCAGCGATGCTGCTGATGCTGCCGATCCTGACCTTCGTCGGCATGGTGTCGGGCCTGTTCGGCGGGATGCTGGTGACCTGGAGCCAGCTGGACCTGGGTCCGGCTTTCTTCATCCAGCGCCTCGCCGACACTCCCGACATCGGCACGCACATGGGGGTCGCGATGATCAAGGCCCCGGTCTTTGCCATCGTCGTGGCGGCGATTGGTTGTCGCCAGGGCATGTCTGTGGAGGGGGATGTCGAATCCTTGGGGCGTCGAGTCACCGCGGCCGTGGTGCAGGCCATTTTCGCCATCATCCTGCTGGACGCCGTGTTTGCCCTGATCTTCCTGGAGCTGAGCTGGTGAGCGCGCGGGCTCCGTCTTCCCCTGTGGCCGAACAGCTGCCCGAGGTGCTGATCGAGGTGCGCGGACTTTTGAGCCAATTCGGGGATCGGACGATCCACGAGAACCTGGACCTCGATGTGGTCAAGGGTGAGGTTCTGGGTGTCGTCGGCGGGTCGGGGGCGGGCAAGACGGTACTGCTGAACAGCATCATCGGCCTGAAGGAGCCGGAAGGCGGTTCGATCCGGATTTTCGGTCACGACATCGGCAATATGAGTAAGGCGCAGTCCGAGGATATCGAGAAACGCACCGGCACCCTGTTTCAGCAGGGCGCGCTATTTTCGGCTCTGACCGTGCTTCAGAATGTGGCGTCGCCGCTGGTCGAGCATACCCGACTGTCACGGGACATGATCCGCGAACTGGCCGAGATGAAGATCGCCATGGCGGGGCTGGGGCCGGAATCCCACTATCTGAAGCCGGCCGAACTGTCCGGCGGTATGCGCAAGCGGGTCGGTCTGGCCCGGGCCCTGGCCCTGGATCCCGAAATCCTGTTCCTGGATGAACCGACAGCCGGGCTGGACCCGATCGGGGCGGCGGCGTTCGATGAATTGATCCGTAATCTTTCCGACGATCTGGGGCTGACGGTCTTCATGATCACCCATGACCTCGATAGCCTGTACGCAATCTGCGACAAGGTTGCGGTGTTGGCGGACAAGCGTGTGATAGAGAAGGCCACGGTTGCAGAGCTGCAAGGTTCCGAGCATCCGTGGATCAAGGAATATTTCATGGGGCCGCGCGGACGCGCTGCCACGAAAGCCGCCTGAGGAGAGCGGAGCGATGGAACGAGACGCTCATTACGCCGCCGTCGGCATTGCCACCGTCGCTCTGCTGGCAGCTCTGGCGGTATTCGCTATCTGGCTGGCCCGCCTGCAGTTCAACAATGACTATGATGTCTATGACATCGTCTTTCAGGGGGCTGTTCGCGGCCTGTCGGAAGGCGGAGACGTCAATTTCAATGGTATTCGCGTCGGCGAGGTCACGGATCTGGACCTGAACCCCAAGAACAGTGACGAGGTCATCGCCCGCATCCGCATTGACGCCACCACCCCGGTCCGGGTCACGTCGCGGGCCCAGCTGGAGCCGCAGGGCATCACCGGCCTGAACTATATCCAGATCACCGCCGGGGCCCCCAGCAGCGCCCTGCTGAAAAGCCAGTATCCCGAGAACACCATACCGGTGCTGCAAAGCCAGCCGTCGCCGATCGCCGAGCTGTTGTCCGGCTCCGGCACGGTTCTGGCCCAGACGGTGGACGCGTTGAACCGGATCAACCGGGTCCTGTCGGACGACAATATCCGTTCGTTCACGGTCAGCGTGAAGAACGTCGAGTCCCTGACCACCGAACTGGAAGCCCGCAAAGGCATGATCCAGCAACTTGAACAGTCCCTGATCAAGGCCAATGCCGCGATCGACGAATACCAGCAACTGGGAGCCAGCCTGCGTGGGCTGGTTGATGGCGATGGGCGTGCAGCCGTGAGCAATATCAACAAGGCCACTGAGGATGCCCGGACGGCCCTGGCGTCGATCAGTCGTACCGCCAACAGTCTTGAGGGACCACTCGGCGAGGTGGCCACTGAAGGGGTGCCGCAACTGATGCAGGCGATCCAGGGGCTCGAGGATGCCACCAACTCGTTGCAGGGGTTGATCGACGAAATACGATCCAGTCCCCGCGACTTTATCGCCCGCCCGCCCTCCAATGAAATCGAGGTCAGACCATGATCGGCCTATTCTCCCGCGGCACCGCTATGATCGCCGGGGTTGCCATACTGGGGGGCTGTGCCCTGCTGTCGTCGCCGGACCCGGTACAACTGTATCGCTTCGGTTCGGCACCAGAGGCCGTGTCGAGCTCGGCCAGTCTGAGCGCGCCGGTCCAGGTGGCCCTGCGCCGGGTCGGGTTTCCCGAGGCTTCACGGGGCGACCGGTTGCTGGGCGTGACCGGCACCGAGGCCGCCTACATCAAGGGCGCGCGCTGGGTATCGCCGGCCGAAGACCTGTTCAGCCAGAGTCTTGAGATCGCCTTCCTGACCCAGGCGACGCGCGTGCGTTTGATTGGACGCCGGGAACTGACGCCGACCACCCGGACCCTGGATGTCGGCGTGCGTACCTTCGAGGCGCGCTATGAACAGGTCGATGCCGCCCCGGTGGTGGTCCTGTCGGCGACGGCGCGGATGTTGCGGTTGCCTGAACGCACGGTCGTGTCCGAACGGGTTTTCACGGTTTCGCAGCCGGCGTCGGCCAACCGGGTGTCGAGCATCGTTGAGGCCTTCGATATCGCCACACGCGACTTGAATACCCAGATCGTCGACTGGACCGAGGCCAGCGCCGGCAACTGAGTTGCGCGGAGAATTATGTTTCCGGCTGGACTGGTCAGGCTATGGAGGCTCCGGCTCTTGACCTAGGTCGCGCGACGCAGGTCCTCCAGTCGCTGCGAGAGACCAGTCCTACGGGCCTCAACCGAGCTGAGTTCGCTGATCGCACTGTCGATCCGGCCGAGCAGGGCATCGCGAAGGGGCAGTAATTGTGCCGGGTCAGGGCGGACCCGTTTCGGTCGCCGACCGCCGAGACCAAGCGAGATCGTCCAGCCGTCCCGCCAGGCATCGACAGCGGAATTGCAGAGGATGAGGCTCCCGGCGATCCGGGCCTCGATGTTCTGGATGCTGCGGATCAGCGGCAGAGCTCCCAGACCCGCGGTGCGACAGGCAGTCAGTCCGTCGATGCGGACCGCGAGCGGCGAGGGGGACTCCGACTCCGCCTCTGGGCAGTCTGTCGCGGCCATCAGATGAACATCCAGATCACTTACGGCCGTGCGGAGATCTTCCCAGATGCCCTCCAGCGTCGCGCCCTGTCGCGTTGCGTTTCCGGCCCTGTTGGACAGGTCGCCGGTAATTTCGGTCAGGGCGACGGCTATGTCGTTGAAGTCGCCGCGAAACTGCTTCAACCGCCGACCCCGGCTATCGAACAGCCCGGCCAGGCCCCGGCGTGGCTCCAGGGTTGTCGGTGACAGGTCGTCCAGCATGGACCGGGCCCGGGTCAGGCGAGCCACCGGGTCCGACGGGTCCCTGGTGTTGACGACCACGAGTGCCTGATCCAGCCGCTCGATGACCATGGCACAGGCCGGCTGACCGAAGTCTTCGGGGGCGGCGGGATTGAGGTTGGCGGCGGCCTCGACGACGCGTGCGGGGTCGGGCGAGGGTGCGCCACCCGTCACGTGGTAGGTCCCGTCAGCCATCACCCTTGCCCTCCCTTGTCCGGTTTTGACAACCGGTTGAAAGGACTATGCCAGCGACTTCAGGTTTTCGGAAATGCTGTAGCTTGCCTCGGTCTTGGCCACGACCTCCTCGAGGGTCACGCCGTCGGCCAGTTCGATCAGCTCCAGCCCCGCGCCGTCCGGCTTGACGTCGAAGACGCACAGGTCGGTGATGATGCGGCTGACCACGCCAGTGCCGGTCAGGGGCAGGGTGCAGGCCTTCAGGACCTTGGACTGGCCGTGCTTGTTGGCGTGATCCATGACCACGACGACGCGTTTGACGCCGGCGACGAGGTCCATCGCTCCACCCATCCCCTTGACCAGCTTGCCCGGGATCATCCAGTTGGCGATGTCGCCGTTCTGGGCCACTTCCATGGCCCCGAGGATCGACAGGTTGATATGACCGCCGCGGATCATGGCGAAGCTGTCGGCCGAGCTGAAATAGGCGCTCTCGGGGATCTCGGTGATGGTCTGTTTGCCGGCGTTGATCAGGTCGGCGTCGACGTCTTCGTCATAGGGGAAGGGGCCCATGCCCAGCATGCCGTTCTCGGACTGGAGGGTGACCTCCATGCCGCGCGGGATGTAGTTGGCGACCAGGGTCGGGATGCCGATGCCGAGGTTGACGTAGAAGCCGTCCTGCAGCTCGTGCGCGGCGCGTTCGGCCAGTTGTTCGCGGGTCCGGGCCATGATCAGACACCCTCTTTCTGGCGGATGGTGCGCTGTTCAATGCGCTTTTCGGACTGGGTCAGGACAATGCGGTCGACATAGATGCCGGGCGTATGGATGTGATCCGGGTCGAACGAGCCGGTCGGGACGATATGCTCGACCTCGACCACGGTGACCTTGCCGGCGGTGACCATCATCGGATTGAAATTGCGCGCTGTCTTGCGGAATTGAAGGTTGCCGCGACCATCGGCCTTCCAAGCCTTGATGATCGACAGATCGGCGAGAAGGCTGGTCTCCATGATGTAACGCTCGCCGTCGAAGACGCGCTCTTCCTTGCCCTCGGCCACCAGGGTGCCGACGCCGGTCTTGACGAAGAAGGCGGGGATGCCCGCGCCACCGGCGCGGATGCGCTCGGCCAGGGTGCCCTGGGGGTTGAACTCCAGCTGTAGCTCACCGGCCAGATACTGGCGCTCGAACTCCTTGTTCTCGCCGACGTAGGACGAGATCATTTTGGCGATCTGTTTGGTTTCCAGCAGCTGGCCAAGGCCGAAGCCGTCGACGCCGGCGTTGTTGGAAATCACGGTCAGGTCTTTCGCCCCGCTGTCGCGCAGGGCGGCGATCAGGTGTTCGGGAATACCGCACAGGCCGAAACCACCGGACATGACGGTCATGCCGTCAAAGGTCAGGCCGTCCAGCGCAGATGCCGCGTCGGGATAGATTTTCCGCATCAACTTCCTCTTTTTCATCATACGATGAATAACCGTGCCGCCCTCCGTCTCTAGGCCGGGGGCCGCAGGCGGGCAAGCCTCGGTGACGAGGTCAGGCCGCCGACGGACCGCCGCGAGGGCTCCCGGGTGATACAATACCGAGCGGCGGTCCGGATATCTGTCGGGAGGTAGATTAACCTTTTTCTTCGCTCGCAGGGGGCAGGCGGTGGCGATGGCGTGCCAATGCGCTAGAAACAGTCGTGGTTTGGTGGCGTGATCATGCCATCCATCTGATTTCGGGGGACAGGCGTGCGTGCAGGCATAAACGCTTTGACGGTGGCCTTTGTGGTCGGCGTGCTGGCCGGACTGGCGCTGTCGCCGGACGGACGGGCGTGGCTGCGCCACCCGACCCTGTTGCTGGGCGCGACGGCGAATGCCTCGGCTCCGGCCGAGACGACCCCAACACCCGTGGTCCCGGCTGCGGCCCCGGTTGCCGTCGGACCGGTGATTACCCCGCTCGAGACCCGGCTGGCCCAGGGCAAGCTGAGGATCGGCGTGTTCGGAGATTCGATGGCGGACGGTCTGTGGGCGGCCCTCTATCGTGATCTCAACCCGGTTCCGGGCCTGTCGGTGACCAAATTCAGCGAGGTTTCGACCGGTCTGTCGCGGTATGACTACGTCGATATCCAGGCCAAGACTGCGCGGCAGCTGGACGAGCAGCCGGTCGACGTGGCCGTCATTCTGTTCGGCACCAATGACGCCCAGGGCATCAGTCTGGACGGTGAGGTGCACAGGTTCGGCACTGATGGCTGGAAGGCGGCCTATGGTCAGCGGATCGAGGATCTGGTGACCCTGCTGCGCGGCCGTGATGTGGCCGTCTACTGGGTCGGTCTGCCGCGCATGAAGCGCGAGGGGTTCGACGCCAAGATGACCTTGATCAATGAGGTCGTGGCGGAGCGGATGGCGGCGCTGGACGTGCCCTATATCGAAACCGTGCCCCTGACCTCGAACGCGGCGGGCGGCTATGAGGCCTATCTGCCGACGGACACCGGCCGCCGCACCCTGATGCGGGCCAATGACGGGATCCATATGTCGATGGCCGGCTATCTGCGGATCGGCGATCCGGTCGCAGCCAGGCTGAAGCGCGATGCCGGGCTGGAAAGACCACGGCCCGGAACGGGCGACGGCATGGTGTCCGCCTCGACCCCACCCGTATCGCCCGCGGTCTGAGTGTGAGGATTGTCGCCGCGCTTCTGGCGGTGACCCTGCTGGTCGCGACGCCCGGGTTGGCCCAGACCGCCTATGTTTCCGAGCCTGCGCCGGCGGCAGGATTGTCGGTCTGCCCCGGCGGGCTGTGCCGGCCCGGGGCGCTGGACGGGTGGTTCGAGGCTCTGGCCGCGACCGAGGCCGGACAGCGTACACGCCCTGTCCATATCTTGCAGATCGGCGACAGTCACACGGCCGGAGATCGGATCACCGGCGCGCTGCGGGCGGCGCTGCAGGCCCGTTTTGGCAATGGTGGACGCGGCGTCCTTCCGCCGGGCGTTCCCTATGAGGGCTACAGACCGTTTCAGATCCAGGTCGAGGCTTTGGACTGGAGCACGGGACCGGCCCCGCTGACTCCTGCAGGCGGCTATGGCCGTGCGGGTGTGGGGCTGACGGGCGTTCAGACTCTTGCTCGGGGCGCTGCGCCGGTTCTGACGCTGATTCCGGATCCGGGCAGCGAGCCCCGGGTTCTGGATCTCTGCGCGCGGGGCGGCCCGGCGGCCGGTGCTGTGACGGTCCGTACCCCTGAAGCGACGCTGGTGGCCGATTTCACCGCGCGGGATGAGGGCCCAATGTGTCGCGAACTGACCCTGGATACGCCGGCCCGACGCATCGAACTGGTTCCGTCAACGGATAGGCTGATGCTGTACGACCTGTCCCTCGGCACGGGTGGACCGGGGGTGATCGTCTCCAATCTGGGTCAGGTGGGAGCGACGTTGAGAGACCTCGCAGCGCGCGACGAGGCTGTTGTGGCGACCGAGCTGGCCCTGTGGCGGCCTCAGCTGATCGTGCTGGCGTTCGGCACCAATGAGGGCTTCGACGACGGTCTGGACGGCGTGGCCTATGAGGCCCTGCTGCGCGGCCAGATCGCGCGCATGCGGCGGCTGGCCCCGGCCGCGTCCCTGATGTTGCTGGGGGCCCCGGACGGTGAACGGAGCGGCCTGGCGGGGGGCTGTAGCGCCGACGGTCTGCGTCGTCCGCCGCCGTCGCTGGCGGTGGTCCGCGATGTGCAACGCCGGGTCGCCGCCGACATGGATGTGGCGTTCTGGGACTGGCACGGACGGATGGGCGGCGACTGTTCAGCGGATCGACTGGCGATGATGGGCGAGCCCCATATGCGTGGCGACCGGGTGCATTTCACCTCGATCGGGTCTGACTGGATCGGCGGGGTCCTGACCGCGGATCTGATGTCGGCCTATGCCGTCTGGAAGGCTGCCAGAGGGGAGGGCGACTAGATGCTGTTTCCTACCCTGGCCTTCGGAATCTTTTTTCTGTTTGTCTATTTCACCAGCTGGTCGCTGGATCGCGAGAACGGGCGACGCAAGCTGTTCCTGCTGCTGGCCAGCTGGTTCTTCTACGCCCAGTGGGACTGGCGCTTCGTCGGTCTGCTGATCCTGAGCGCGGTGCTGAACTGGGGCGTGGCGGCGCTGATCGCGCGCAGCGATCAGGACGGCCGGCGCAAATGGCTGGTGGCCCTGGGTGTGGTCATCAACCTGCTGATCCTGGGCTTCTTCAAATACTATGGTTTCTTCATCGAACAGGCGGGCGATCTGCTGAGCCGGTTCGGCTGGGAGCGGGACCTGCCATTGCTGCAGGTGATCCTGCCGGTGGGCATCAGCTTCTTCACCTTCCAGGGCATGAGCTATGTGATCGACGTGCACAGGCGCAAGACACCGGCGGCGCGGTCGCTGCTGGATGTGATGCTGCTGATGAGCTTCTTCCCGCATCTGGTGGCGGGGCCGATCGTGCGGGCCTCGGACCTGTTGCCGCAGTTCGACCGCACGCCGCGACTGACGCGCGAGATGGCGACCCACGGCATGCTGCTGATTGTCTGGGGTCTGTTCAAGAAGACGGTGATCGCTTCGGAGCTGTCGATGCGGCTGGTCGATCCGGTGTTCTTCGATCCGACGGCATATGGATCTCTGGATCTGGTGGCCGCCGTCTACGGCTATGCAGTTCAAATTTATTGCGATTTTTCGGCCTATTCTGACATGGCCATCGGTATCGCCGCCCTGCTGGGCTATTCATTCCCGCGCAATTTCGACCAGCCGTACCGGGCCGGGTCGATGCAGTCGTTCTGGCGGCGCTGGCACATCAGCCTGTCCAGCTGGCTGCGTGACTATCTGTATGTGCCGCTGGGCGGCGGGCGTAAGGGCCTGATCTCGTCGAGCATCAACGTCTTCATCACCATGGTGTTGGGCGGTCTGTGGCACGGGGCGGCCTGGACCTTCCTGGCCTGGGGGGCACTGCATGGCGGGGTCCAGGTGGTCGAGCGGCTGGGCCGGGCGGCCTTCGGTGACCGGCGGATCATCCATCCGGTGCTGGGGGTGCTGATCACCTTCCACATCGTCTGCCTGGGCTGGATCCTGTTCCGGGCCGAAAATTTCGACCTGGCCATGCAGGTGCTGACTGGCCTCGGGCGCTGGTGGCAACCGGCGGTGATGGTGACCCCGATGCTGCTGACCCTGATCGTCGGGGGGCTGGCCATGCACTGGCTGCCGCCGCGTGCCATCGAGGGCATGGCCGAACGGCTGAAGACAGCACCGTCGCTGACGCTGGCGGTGTTGGTCGGTGTCGCCTTCCTGCTGGTCGAGGCCGTGCGTCCGGACGGCGTCGCCCCCTTTATCTATTTCCAGTTCTGAGGCGTTGGTGAGACCATGACCGACGATCACGATCCCCCCGATCCCAATGATCCCCATGATGATCACGACGGGCTGACTGATCCGTTTCCTGTGGCGTCGGGCGAGTCTCCGTTTCCGCCACTGGAAGAGAGTTTTCCGCCCCAGCCGGTCCCCGTGACCGAGCCTGAGATCGCGCCCGACGCCGGGTCAACGTCTGCCGATCCGGACAGTGACTGGATTGAGAGCGCCGACGCTCATGACCTGCCGACGCTGGAGCACCGGCTCAGTGCCTTGCACCGGTTCGCCTTTCCTCCGGCCCCGCCGCTGGATGATGAGGGCGTCGCCGCCCGGGACCGGCGCTGGGCCAGCCGCACCATTCTGCTGACCGCCCTGTTCCTGTTGGTCTTCAATATCGCCTCGGTCCAGAACTGGTCACGCCAGCAGGCTCCCGGCTGGATGACCACCACGGCGCAGCAGCTGTCGGACGTCTGGGCGGCGCAGATGGCGCAGCTGGGGGCCGATCAGCCGCGTGAGGCGGTCCGGGAGACCTATGAAGAAGCCCGGGATCAGCGCTTTATCGGCCAGGCCCCGGTCGCCGGTACAGGGGCGAGCCCGGGCGGTGGTTCGAAGGCTGCGCCCGGCACCTGAAGGCCTGACCCAAGCGATAGCCCGGCGACGGTTTCCCTGTCTGCACGAAACGTCCTGTGTTTGTAACGATCTGACCCGGAGCGCGAATAGCGGGTGTCCGGCGACAGGCCGAACGTCTCCGGGAGGCTGACATGAACACCCACATCCAGGCTGAGGCTCCGCGCGGTGCCGATCTGAAGGCCGGCGCACTGGCCGGCGTTATCGCTGGGGCTACCTTCATGATGATGGAGATGGGGCTGGTGGCCATGGCGGGTCAAAGTCCCTGGGGGCCGCCACGTATGATCGCCGCCATCGTCATGGGTCCGGGGGTGCTGCCACCGCCGGCCACTTTTGACCTGACGATCCTGATGGCCGCCATGGGGGTGCATTTCATGCTGTCGATCGTGATTGGCGTCGTGTTCGCCATGGTCGCGCACCGGTTTGGCCTGCTGAAGGCTCTGCTGGCGGGCGCTGCGGTCGGGCTGGGTCTGTATGTCGTCAATTTTTACGGTTTCACGGCGTTCTTTCCGTGGTTTGCCATGGCGCGGAACGCGATCTCGATCGTGTCGCACATTGCCTTCGGCATGGTCCTGGGCCTGTCCTATCGCGTGCTGACCAAATAGCCGATCACTGGAACTGGCCGCTCGGCCGACCAGTGGGCCGCTGATTCCGGTTGCCGGGGACCGCGGTGGCGTCTGACGCGTTACCCCATCCCCGGCTTAACCCGGTGCCTGCGCGCGCCGCTGCCTCTTTCGAAAGGAGGGCCCTCATGACCGCCTATGATGATCTGAGTGCTGTCTTCATCAACACCAGTCTGAAGCGCTCCAGCGAGACCTCGCATACCCAGACCCTGATGGATGTTGCCATCGCCATCATGGAAAAGCAGGGCGTGACCACGTCGACGCTGCGCGCCGCCGATCTGGACATCCCTCCCGGGGTCCAGCCCGACATGACCGAACACGGCTGGGACAGCGACGGCTGGCCGGCGGTGCAGAAACAGGTGATGGCGGCGGACATCCTGGTCATCGGCACGCCGATCTGGCTGGGCGACAAGTCGTCGGTCTGCACCCGGGTGATCGAGCGGCTGTACGGCTATTCCGGCAAGCTCAACGACAAGGGCCAGTGGGCCTATTACGGTCGGGTCGGTGGCTGCATCGTCACCGGCAATGAGGACGGCATCAAACACTGCGCCATGAACATCCTCTATTCGCTGCAGCACCTCGGTTACGTCATCCCGCCCCAGGCCGACGCTGGCTGGATCGGGGAGGCGGGACCGGGACCCTCCTATGGCGACAATGACAAGGCCGGGGGCAAGGTCGGGCTGGACAATGAATTCACCCAGCGCAACACCACCTTCATGGCCTGGAACCTGATGCATATGGCCCGCATGCTTAAGGACGCCGGTGGCATACCGGCCCATGGCAACCAGAAGTCGGCCTGGGACAAGGGCGAGCGCTTCGACCATCCGAATCCGGAGTATCGCTGAGCCCATGACGCATTCGACCTTTGATTTCGAGAATACGACCGGTCGGCAACTGTCAGGCGTGCTGGAACGCGGCGATGGTCCGGTGCGGGCCTGGGCCGTGTTCGCCCACTGTTTCACCTGCGACAAAACCTCGCTGGCGGCGACGCGGGTCAGCCGGGCCCTGGCCGAGCGGGGTATCGGCGTGCTGCGCTTCGACTTTACCGGCCTGGGCGAGAGCGAAGGCGAGTTCGGGCGAGGCCTGTCCGGCGATGTCCGGGACGTGGTCTGCGCCGCTGAGGCGATGGCGGCCGCAGGCATGACCCCGCAACTGCTGGTCGGGCACAGTTTCGGCGGGGCGGCGGTGCTGGCTGCGGCGGGCGCGCTGGAGGCGGTCAGGGCCGTGGCCGTGATCGGGGCCCCGTTCGACGCCGAGCATGTGTTGACCCATATCGGACCGGAGCTGAAAGACGCGCCAGCCGGTCGGCGTGTGCCCGTCTCGATCGGCGGCCGCGACTTCGAACTGGGAAGCGACTTCGTCCGCGACATCCGTGGTCAGAACCAGAAGGCCCGAATCGAGAATCTCGACCGCGCCCTGCTGGTGCTGCATTCGCCGGTCGACGAGGTCGTCTCGATCGACAATGCGTCGGAGATATTCCTGGCCGCGCGCCATCCCAAGAGCTTCGTGTCGCTGGACCACGCCAACCATCTGCTGACCCGCGAGGCCGATTCCGACTACGCGTCAGCGGTGATTGTCGCCTGGGCCAGCCGTTATCTCAAACTTACCGCCGACCCGGTCCAGCCGCCCGTTCAGGGCGTTCGGATCGAAGAAACCGGGGCCGGTAAATTTCAGGTGCGGGTTGTCACCTCCTCGACCATCTTCCTCGCCGATGAGCCGGCCAGCGTCGGCGGCCTGGATTCGGGTCCGACGCCCTATGAGCTTTTGAGTGCCGGTCTTGGAGCCTGCACGGCCATGACCTGCCGCCTCTATGCCGAACGCAAGTCATGGCCGTTGGAGCGGGTCGTGGTCGAGGTCGGCCATACGGCCAAGACGACGTCGGAGCCGGACCGGTTCGTGCGCAAGATCGCCTTCCAGGGCGATCTGGACGAGGCGCAGCATGTGCGGCTGCTGGAGATCGCCGACCGCTGCCCGGTGCACCGCACCCTGACCGAAAGCGCAACGATCGAAACCGAACGCCTGCCCGACGATCAACAGGACGCAGGGGTCGAGACCTGCGCCGAGGACCACGTACACCGCATGGAAGAGGTCTGCGCCGACGAGGCGGGCGCATGACAGGCCGGGGTTCCGGAGCCAGGATCCGCATACGCCACGTCGCCAGCGGCGACCTGATAGCAGAGGGGCCGGTGAGCCTGGGCGGCATCACTTCATTCGAAGGGAATTTCTACATCAGCCGCAGCTGCCTGCGGACGACGGGTTTTCGACTGAATTGGATTCCGGGCCTGTGCATTTACAAATTTCTGTATGTCGGCCTCGACTTCACCGCCTCTGACGGGACCCGCAATCGCGGGCTGGGATGGTTGTACTGGCTGCCCAATCCCCTGTTCTTCTTTATCGCCTTTCGTGTGGCGGTGCCTCAGGCGTCGGCGGCGTTGCGGGTCGAGGAATTCGCATGACCCGGACCGGCGAATGAATCGGCACCGGCGCGTCCTGCAAGCGCCCATTCCGTCACCGGCCCGAGGGGCGTAGGCTCCGTGTCGGGAATCAGGCGTGACCGTTCGGGCGGCGCGGAGGGCGTTATGGCGAGGCGGGATCTGTCAGGGGCTGTGGACTTTGCCGTGCTGGGGCGGATGACGGGCGACGACGACGCGATCAATGAAGAGGTGCTGGGCCTGTTTGTGCAGCAGGCGGGGATGTGGGCCCCGATGCTGGACGTGCGCGAGGACGGCTGGCGCGACGGCGTGCATACGATCCGGGGCGCGGCGGCAGGGATCGGGGCCGTCGATCTGGCAAACGCCTGTGCCGTGGCCGAGGCCGCCGAGAAGGCCGACGCGCCGCCGCTGCTGAACCGGGTGCAGGATGCGCTGGACACGGCCCTGGCCGATGTCGCCGCCTTTCGGCACGAGCTGATGCTGCGGTCGCTGCGGGGCGGGGCCTGATCTAGCCGCGAGTGCGATCCCAGGTGCCGAGTTCGTGGGCGATGCAGCGGTCGATCAGGGTGCGCCACACCGGCTCGGCGATGTCGGATGAGAGACCGGCCTGCTGCGCGGCGGCCAGCACCTTGGTCACCACGTCCTCGATGCGGGCGTCGTCATGGACCACGTCGCGGCAGGGCTTGATGCGGGCGGCCGCGTCCATATAGCGCTGGCGCTCGGCCAGCAGGGTGACGAGGGCACGATCCAGCGCGTCGACGCCGTGGCGAACCTCGGTCATCGAGGCGCAGGCTTCCGGCGCGGTGCGCGGATCGATCGTGACGCTATCCGACAAAGGCGCGCTCCAGCACATAGTCGCCCGGTTCGGCGTTCGAGCCTTCCTTCAGGCCAAAGGTTTCCAGCAGGGCCGCGGCCTCCTTGATCATGGCCATCGAGCCGCACAGCATCACGCGGTCGCGCTCAGGCGAGAAGCCGGGCGGCAGGCCAAGGTCGGCGAACAGGGCCCCGGAGGTGATGCGGTCGGTGATCCGGCCGGGAGTCTCGAACGGTTCACGCGTCACAGTCGGATAATAGACCAGTCGCTCGCGCGCCTCGTCGCCGATCAGCGGGTCGTCGTGAATGCCGGTGGTGAGGAAATCGCGATAGGTCAGGTCGGCGACGTTGCGGACCGTGTGGCAAACCACGACCTGGCCGAAGCGCTGGTAGGTCTCGGGATCGCGGGCCACGGCCAGCCACGGGGCCAGGCCGGTGCCGGTGCCGATCAGGAACAGCCGTTCGCCACCGGTCAGGGCGTCCAGCACCAGGGTGCCGGTCGGCTTCTTGCCCATCAGCACCGTGTCGCCGGGCTGGATCTTCTGCAGGCGCGAGGTCAGGGGACCGTCGGGCACCTTGATCGACAGGAACTCCAGTTCTTCGGCCCAGGTCGGGCTGGCGATGGAATAGGCGCGCAGCACCGGCTTGCCGCCGTCTTCACCCGGCAGGCCGATCATTACGAACTCACCGGAGCGGAAGCGGAAGTCGTCGGGCCGTTCAAGCGCGAAGCTGAACAGCTGCTCGGTCCAGTGGCGCACCCACAGGACTTTCAGCTCATGAAAGGCGGACGCCTTGGCGGGGGCGGGAGAGACGGCGGTGTCGGTCATTGCGCCCTAACTAGGCGGTCGCGGCGGCGAGGAAAAGGCGGGGACCGCATTCCGGAGGCCAGTGGGTACCGAATCCGGGTGACGCTTGCAGCAAGCCCGGCTAGCTTGACCGCCATGCGCACATTCCTTCTCGCCTCCACCATCCTCCTGGCCGCCGGATCGGCCGCCGCCCAGTCGACCGCGGGGGGGACCGAGATCCTGACCCCGGAGCGGGTCTTCGCCAATCCGTCGCTGAGCGGGCCGGTAGCGCGGGGGGTGACCCTGTCACCGGACGGCGAACTGGTGGCCTTCCTGCGTTCGCGCGAGGATGACGTTGATGTGCTGGACCTGTGGGCCGCGCCGACGGGAGACGGCGAGCCGTTCAAGCTGATCGACGCCCGGGCGCTGGTGCCAGACGCCGGCGAGCTGTCCGAGGCCGAAAAGGCACGGCGCGAGCGGATGCGGATCAGCCAGCGTGGCGTAGTCGAATATTCGTGGGACGAGCAGGGACGCTACATCCTGGCCCCGCTGGAAGGCGACGTCTTTCTGGCCAGCCGCGCCGACGGCACGGTGCAGCGGCTGACTGAGACCGCCGCCGATGAGATCGATGCCAAGGTGTCGCCCAGGGGTAATTTTGTCTCCTGGGTCCGCGATCAGGATCTGGTCGTCTACGATCTGGCGTCGCGGCACGAAACCGAGGTGACAACGGACGGCGACGGCCTGATCACCTGGGCGACGGCCGAGTTCATCGCCCAGGAGGAGATGGATCGCGACACCGGCTACTGGTGGAGCCCGGACGAACGCTACATCGCCCTGCAGCGCACCGATGAATCGACGGTCGATGTGATTCCGCGTCTCGACATCAGCGGCGGCGGAGCCCGGGTGATCGAGCAGCGCTATCCACGCGCCGGTCGCCCCAATGCGGTGGTCGACCTGTATGTCCACGATCGCCAGACGGGGCGGCGGATCAAGGTCGATCTGGGCACGAACCCCGACATCTATCTGGCCCGGGTCAACTGGTCGGTCGACGGCAAGACCCTGTATGTCCAGCGCGAGAGCCGCGACCAGAAGACGCTGGACCTGCTGAGCGTCGACCCGGCCACGGGCGCGTCGCGGGTGATCCTGACGCAGACCTCTAATGCGTGGGTCTCACTGACCCACGACTTCAAGGTTCTGGACAACGGTAATTTCGTCTGGTCGTCCGAGGAAAGCGGTTGGCGGCACCTGTATCTGTATGACCGCGATGGTCGGCGGCTGCGGGCGATCACGCGCGGGAACTGGCCGGTCAAGAGTCTGAACGGCGTCAACCAGGCCACCGGCGAGGTGTTCTTCACCGCCTCGATGCGCGACGGCCGCGAACTGCCGATCGAACAACAACTGTTCCGGGCCAGTTTGCGCCGAACGGTGACGCCGGCGGCAGTGACCCCGGCGGGCGGCTGGTGGAGTGCCTCGGTCAACAAGACCGGCACCGCCTTTGTCGGCAACTATTCCGATCCGGACACCCCGGCGCAGTCCGGCCTGTACCGGGCCGACGGCACCTTCGTGCGCTGGATCGAGGAGAACCGGCTGGACGAAAACCACCCGTTCTTCCCCTATGCCGGACGGCGTCAGGATCCGACCTTCGGCACGCTGGACAGCCACGGCCAGACCCTGGTCTGGCAGATGATCACACCGCCGGACTTCGATCCGTCGAAGACCTGGCCGGTGGTGATGCAGGTCTATGGGGGACCGTCGGGCGGCGGGGTCAAACGGGCCTGGCAGAGCGCCACCAATCAACTATTGACTGAGGCCGGATACATCATCTTCCGCCTCGACAATCGCGGTGAGGGCGATCGCTCGACAGCGTTCAAACAGGCCCTGTATCTGAAGATGGGACAGGTTGAGATAGAGGATCAGGTTCTTGCGGCGAACTATCTGAGATCACTCCCCTATATTGACGATCACCGCATCGCCATGATGGGCTGGTCCTATGGTGGTTTCATGAGCCTGATGGCCATCACCGAGCCGAAGATGGGACTGGCTGCGGCCGCCGTGGGCGCGCCGCCGACCGAGTGGAGTCTGTACGACACCCACTACACCGAGCGCTTCATGTCGACGCCGGAATTGAACCCCGAAGGCTATGCCGCCTCGGACGCCATTCCGCGGCTGGAGAACATGACCGGGCGGATGCTGCTGATGCACGGCATGGCCGACGACAATGTGATCTTCGAGAACTCAACCCGGGTCATCAATGCGCTGCAGGCCAACAGCCAGCCGTTCGAGATGATGCTCTATCCCGGCCAGCGCCACGGCGTCCGGGGCAATGAAAGGCAGCTGCAGCAATGGCGAACCTATCTGGACTTTCTCGACCGCACGATCGGGTCACGGGCACCCGTGCAGGACTGATCGCGGCGGCGCTGGTCGCCGTTTCGCTGACGGGTTGTGCAAGCCAGACCCCACCGGGAATCTGGTCGGCCGACGGCTGCTCCGACTATCTGATGATGCCGACGGTCGCCGCGATCGTTGACGGGGCCCGCTGCCCGTCAGAGCCGGCCAACCTCGCCGGCATGGTTTCCTCGATCGAGAAGGGGCTGCCGGCGAACGAGTCGCCGTCAAACGCCCTGATTTCCCTAGCCCCGACCGCGTGGAGCCGGGCAGATGAGCAAATGCGTGTCGCCCATATCGGAACAGGCTCAATGTTCGGGGTACCCATCCTCCTTAAGGACAATATCGAGACGCGTGACATGCCGACCACGGCCGGTTCGCTGGCCCTGGTCGACAATGCGCCCGGTCGGGATGCGCCGCTGGTGGCCCGGCTGCGCGAGGCGGGTGCGGTCATCCTCGGCAAGACCAATCTGTCGGAATGGGCCAATATCCGCTCGTCCAACTCGATCAGCGGCTGGAGCGCGGTCGGGGGGCAGACGCGCAACCCCTATGATCCGGAACGCACCCCGTGTGGCTCGTCGGCGGGCAGTGCGGTGGCGGTAGCCATTGGCCTGGCTCCGGCGGCGATCGGCACCGAGACCAACGGCTCGATCGTCTGCCCGGCCTCGGTCAACGGCGTGGTAGGGTTCAAGCCGACCGTCGGGCTGGTGTCGCGCACCCACATCGTGCCGATCAGCCATTCGCAGGACACCGCCGGGCCGATCACCACTACGGTTGAGGACGCGGCCATCGTACTGACGGTGATCGCCGGGAGCGATCCGCTGGACCCCGCCACGGTCGAAGCTGATGTGCGCAAGGTCGACTATCGTGCGGCGCTGGATGCCAATAGCCTGCACGGCACCCGGATCGGGGTGATGCGCTTCCTGCTGGCCAACTATTCGGCCGAGACCCGGGCGGTGTTCGAGACCAATCTGCAGGCGCTGCGCGACGCCGGGGCCGAACTGGTCGATATCACCGAGGGGCCGGACATGCGGGCTATCAGCACCGCCGCCTTCCAGGTGCTGATGACCGAGCTGAAGGTCGACCTGAACGCCTATCTGGCCTCGACCGATCCGGAACAGGTACCGACCCGCACCCTGGCCGATGTCATCGCCTTCAATGCCGCCGAGCCGCGCGAGACAGTGCTGTTCGGCCAGGAGCTGTTTTTGCAGGCCGAGGCCACCAAGGGTCTGGACGATCCGGACTATATCGAGGCGCGGGCCACTTCATTGCGCATGGCCGGGCCCGAGGGCATCGACCGGATGATGGCGCAGAACCGCGTGGTGGCCTTGATCGCGCCGACGACGTCACGGGCCTGGACTAACGACCCGAACGACGACGACCGTTCGCAGGGGTCGTCCAGCTCACTGGCGGCGGTGGCCGGCTATCCGCACCTGACCGTGCCGATGGGCTTTGACCGCGGCATGCCGGTGGGGATCAGTTTTATCGGCGGCAAATGGGACGACGCGCGCATCCTGTCGTTGGGCTTTGCCTATGAGCAGAAGACCCACGCCCGGCGACCGCCGACGGTGCCGTGACGGGGGAGCATGATCCCGCGTCGGCCCTATGGCCCGTGTCGGGATTAGGTGGTCCTTAAGGCGTGTAGTTCCATGTTGATGGGCCGCTCAGGCAACGTCATATGGAATGAACATGCGGCACGTCCGGTATACTGTTCCGCATTGTACTGAAATGGTTCCTTCAGGGTCAAAACGATGATCCTTAAGGTGCTGCTCTGCGCATCCTCCATACTTCCGATCTTAGAGGACTGATCCGGTATGTGGACGTCCCGGATCAAATTTGACCTGATCAGCAAGACGGTAATTCTGGCCGTTCTGTATGTGTTGACGGGAAAACTCGGCCTGATGTTGGCCGTGCCGCCCGGTTACGCGACCATTATCTGGCCGGCCTCGGGCATCGCGATCGGCATGTTGCTGGTCCACGGGTCGCGGCTGTGGGCCGGGGTCCTGATCGGGTCCTTCCTGCTGAATCTCTACAATTCCCACGGTTTCACGGTCGAGGGTGGATTTGACGTGGTCAAGACGATCGCGGCTCTGGGAATTGCCGCGGGCTCCACCTTGCAGGCGGTCGTTGGCCGCTGGCTGGTGGCGCGCCATATCGCTCTCCCGCTGAAGCTCAAACGTTCCCGGGACCTGTTCAACCTTTTCACCCTGAGCGGTCCCATCGCCTGTCTGATCGCAGCCACGGTCGGAGTCGGCACCCTGATGGTTATGGGGATCGTCGCGCCTGCGGCGGCCGCCGGGAATTGGCTGACCTGGTGGATGGGCGACGTCCTGGGCGTGCTCATTTTCATGCCGTTGGCTCTGGTCGCACCGGGTAATCCGCATCCACCCCGCTGGCGGGGACGACCATTGGCCCGGCTGTCGGGACTGACGTTGCTGATGCTCATCGTCCCGCTGGGACTGACGTTCTACGCCTGGAAAATCACCAGTGAGAACGCATACGAGCGGGCGCAAACGGAGTTCACGGCCCTGGCAGCCGAGAACGAGGAAGCGCTGCGCTTCCGCATGGCGTCCTATGACTATGCCCTGCTCGGGGCTGCCGCCTTTTACCAGGGCAATGTGTTCTTCTCGCGCGCTGACTGGCGGTCCTATGTCGAGACGATCGACATCAGGAAGCAGTTTCCAGGGATCAATGGCATCGGCGTGATCGTGCCTGTGCGCCCCGAAAACCGTGACGCGTTTCTGGCCGGCATCCGGGCTGACGGCTTGCCGCAATTCGACATTCACCCGGCCGCCCCGGGACGACCACTCAATGTCATCACCCACATCGAGCCCGTCGAGATCAACGGACCGGCCGTGGGTCTGAACACCGGATTTGAAGACAACCGACTCGAGGCCGCCAATATCTCGCGCGCCACGGCTTCGACGGCCATAACCAACAAGATTATTCTGGTTCAGGACCATGAGCAGACGCCCGGATTCCTGATGATGCGGCCGGTCTATAAGGCCGGTCTCCCCCTGGCCACCGCCGCGCAGCGCGATCAAAACCTGAAGGCCTGGATTTACGCGCCTTTCATCGCCAGAAATCTGCTGACTGACCTGACCCGCAGTCAGGGGGAAACCCTTCATTTCATGCTCTATGACGGCGAGTCAGGGGCGGCGAAGGATCTGATTTTTGACAGCGCGTCGTCACGACAGGCTGCCGGCGTGCCGGCCTTCAGAGTCGAGAAGACGTTCGCGATCATGCATCAGACCTGGCACGGGGTCTGGACCAGTACGCCGGCGTTTGAAAAGGTCCACCGTTCCGACCAGCCGTTGATGGTGCTGGTGGGCGGCCTGTTGTTCACCGGCCTGTTCGGCATGTTCGTCATCCTGGGGTCGGTCCGCACAACCGCAACCATGGAGTGGCTTCTCAAGGACCAGAAATACGCTGCCCCGCTCCTGCTCTTTGCGCTGGTCGCCGGGGGTACAATTTATCTGTTTGACGCCGCCAAACAGCGTGAACACGTCTTCATTCAGGACGTGGTGCAGGAGGAGGCTGAAAAGGCCGCTCTGCTCATCACCAGTAACACCCGTGACCGCCTGCTCGCCCTGAAACGGATGGGGCAGCGCTGGGAAACTGTCGGTGGCACCCCTGAAGACGAATGGCGCGACGATGCGCATAATTTCATTGAACAGTCGCCGGGTTTACGTGCGGTGCAATGGGTCGACGCTAGTTATCACGTGCGCTGGATCCAACCTCTGTCCGGAAATGAAAGCGCGGTCGGTCTCGATATTCTTGCGGCCAGTGATCAGGTCGACGCACTGAATCGGGCGGCATCCAGAAATGTCTTCACCATCTCAGCGCCGACCGACCTGGTGCAGGGTTATCGTGGCATCATCGCCTATTCTCCGATCCGCAAGAATGGGCGTTTCGCCGGGTTTCTGGGGGGGGTTTTTTCCAGCAATCAGTTCTTTGACGGCGTCCTGCGACCCGAAGTGGTCGAGAATTTCGCGGTCACGGTCGCTGAAGGCGATCATGTATTTTTCAGCAGCATGCCCGAACACGGGACGCTGCAGGACGACCTGAAGACGGTCCGTAACATTCGGGTTGCCGATACGACATGGCATTTGACCGTTACCCCGACCGATGCGGTGATTGACGGGCACTCGTCGTCCTTGCCCACCCTGTTGCTGATTGCCGGCTTGATGATCGCGGCCCTGCTGGCCCTGACCATGCGCTCGATCCTGCTGTCCAAGGTCAAATCAGCCTATCTGCTGGAATCGAACCAGCTGAACACTGCGATCCTGTCGAGTTCGGCTCTTCTGATTATCGCGACCGATCGCGACGGTACCGTGATGCTGTTCAACAAGGCGGCAGAAACAGAACTCGGTTACGACGCGGCCGAGGTGGTCGGCAAAATGAACCCGTCCGTCTGGCATGATCCGCAGGAGGTCGTGGCCCGGGCTGCTGAGCTGAGCCAGGAAATGGGAACCCCTTTCGAACCGGGGTTCGAGGTCTTCGTCACCAGGGCCGAGCGCGACGGTGTCGAGTCCCGCCAATGGACCTATATCCGCAAGGACGGCAGCCGGTTCCCGGTCAATCTGACAGTTACCCCCTTGCGGGACCTGGCCGGTGACGTGACCGGCTATCTCGGTGTTGCCGAGAACGTCACCGAGCGCCTGGAGCAGCAGCGGGCGCTGGCGGCCAGTGAGGAAATTTTCCGAACGTCGATGGAACATGCCCCGATCGGCATGGGTCTGGCCTCTGCGACCGGGAACTGGATCAACGTCAGCCCATCACTGTGCGAGCTGTTCGGTTACAGCGCGGACGAACTTCTGGGCTGCGATATCAGGACCCTGACCCACGAAGATGATCTGGTCGAAACGATCGATTTGCGGGCCCGCGCCCTCGCCGGCGAGATCAGGAACTACCAGACCGAAAAACGCTATTATCATCGGTCGGGCCGGATCATCTGGACGCTGGTCAACGCATCCCTGGTCAGGGACCATGACGGCGAACCGAAATTCTTCATCGTCCAGGTTCAGGACATCACCGACCGCAAGGAGATGGACCGCATCAAGAGCGAGTTCATTTCCGTGGTGAGTCATGAATTGCGCACGCCGTTGACGTCGATCCGGGGGTCGCTCGGTCTGGTGGTCGGGGCGATGGCGTCGGAGTTGCCGGCCAAGGCAACGCGGTTGCTCGAGATCGCTCACAACAACTGCGAACGGCTGATCCTGCTGATCAATGACATCCTGGACATCGACAAGCTCGCCTCCGGGCAGATGCGGTTCGATGTGCGGAGCCATGATCTGGCCTGGCTGATCAACCAGGCGGTCGAAGCCAACACGGCCTATGCCGAGAATTTCAATGTTTCCCTGAGTGCTGAGCCGGTCGAGCAGAACTTGCAGATTCAGGCGGATGCGGATCGCCTGATCCAGGTGCTGTCCAATCTGTTGTCCAATGCGGCTAAATTCTCGCCCGACGGTGACTCGGTGGTGATATCAACCGCACGGGCAGGTAGCCGGGTACGGATCTCGGTGACGGATCATGGACCCGGTATCGCCGAGGAATACCGGGAACAGATCTTCGGTAAATTCTCCCAGGGCGATTCATCGATCACTCGCGCGCGGGGCGGTACCGGTCTGGGGCTGCACATCAGCCGGCAGATCATCGAGCAGATGGGCGGTGAGATCGGGTTCGATACCCGCACCAATCATGGGTCAACCTTCTGGTTTGAGGTTCCGGTGAGCCAGCCGCATGTCGCCGAAGCGGTAATCAGGACGCCTGACCCGGCCGCAGGTCCGGCCGTTCTGGTCTGTGCCGGTGACGATGACAGCCGGGTCACGCTGGACCGGGCCCTGAGCGGGGCCGGTTATCAGGTGGATGTCGCAATCACGCCGGTCGATGTCCTGCAGAAGGTGATGATGCGTGACTATGCGGCTCTGGTCATCGACCAGGTCGTGTCTGCCGAAAACGGACTGGATCTGGTTCGCGACCTGCGGGCCCTGCCTGCCGGGGTCCATCTTCCGGTGGTGTTGCTGTCGGGGGTCGATGGGCGTGACGAGGTTGGATCGCCTGAAGCCGGGATCGCCGGGATCATTCGCCATGCCGCCGATGGCGAGGAGGTCAGACAGGTCCTGAGTCAGGCCATCGCCGGAGCGGAACGCCTGCCCCGTGTCCTGCATGTCGAGGACGACGAGGAC
Source organism: uncultured Brevundimonas sp. (assembly GCF_963974615.1). Classification (GTDB taxonomy): domain Bacteria; phylum Pseudomonadota; class Alphaproteobacteria; order Caulobacterales; family Caulobacteraceae; genus Brevundimonas. Next base: position 14,874 of record NZ_CAXBDH010000004.1, on the reverse strand, counting down.
TTCAGTCAGTTCCTTGCCGCCGCCCTGCAGGGCAAGGCCGAGCTGGTCACAGCGACGACCCTGAGTCAGGCCGTGCGTCTGGTCGCCGACCAGTCTTTTGCCCTGGTCATACTTGATATAGGCCTGCCAGATGGCGACGGTCTGTCATTGTTGCCGGCATTGAGAGACAGGGCAGGGGGGGCGATCCCCGTCACCATCCTGTCCGCGGCCGAGGCCCCGGCCGATGTTCTTCCCGACGTTGCTGCGGCCATGGTAAAGTCGCGTCATTCCGAGGCTCTCATTGTTGAAACCATCCTGGGCCTTGTCGAAAACCGGACCCGGAATGCCCGGGAGATCAGCTATGTCTAGATCCCTGAATCATGTCCTGTGCGTCGACGACGACCCGGACATTCTGGAAGTGGCCCGGATCAGCCTGGAACTGGTGGGCGGCCTGACGGTCTCGAGCGTAAACGGCGGGGCCCAATGCCTTGCCCAGGTCGCGGACATCATGCCCGACCTGATCTTGCTTGATGTCATGATGCCGGGTCTGGACGGCCCCGCCACGCTGTCGGCGCTAAAGGCGGATGCCGCCCTGTGTCATATCCCGGTCGTCTTCATGACCGCACGGGTCCAGCAGGTTGAAGTGGAACGCTATCTGGCGCTTGGAGCCCTGGATGTTATTCCCAAGCCGTTCGATCCGATGAAGCTGAGCGTCGATCTCAAGGCCATCTGGGCGCGCCTCAACGACTGACGTCATTCGGCAAGCCCTGTTTGAGGGGATCCCGGTCGCGGGTGCCGGCGCTCTCTGCTCAGTCGACTCGCCCTCTGCGCGTTCGCGTCGGGGCCCATGTCGCCTGGGCGGTGGCCACCGCCTGAGATTTTTCCGGGCCGGGCAAGTTGAGAGTCGCGATCGTTGACCTGACACAGACCTGTCCCTCGGACGACGGCGATCATCTGGCGTCTGCGGCGGGCGTCAGGCCGGGTTCGGCGATGATCCTCCACGAACGGATCGAGTCGACATAGGTTCGGTTGCCGATCGACTCCGGCGGCGTGTCGGCCAGCACCGCGGCGATGTCCGCGGACATCGCGCGACTGCGGATATAGTAGCTGTGCTCGATGAAGGGATCGGCGTGGCCGGCCACCCGGCGGCAGTCGACCATCACCACCTTTTTCGGGATCAGGTCGATCAGACGGGGGCCACCCGACCCGAGGCGATCCGGATTGAGCTTGGTCCGGTCGGAGATGATCAGCCCCTTGTCGTTCGGGTTGAAGTAGACGGTCACCTGGCGCCCGAGGCGCGGCAGAAGGCGCAGCTTGTCGTCGGTCTCGAACGCGTCGTCATCCTCGTCCGGGGCGGCGAGCAGGATCTGGTCGAAGGTGCGGGTCAGGGCGCGCGGATCCTTGGCCCGGACAGCCTGCAGCGCGTTCCTCAGTACGTAAGCCCCCATGCTGTGCGTCAGCAGATGCAGGCAGCGCTGGCAGTAGTCGTCCGCGTTCAGCTGGACCAGATACTCCTGCAGCTTCAGGAACGCCCGCGCGATGGCGGGGCCGGAGGCGCGGGCGTCCTCGCGATCGCTGTAGTAGGACATCAGCGGAACCGCCGCTCCGTCGGACGGCCAGCTGAACAGCATGACGTTGACGGGGTCGTCGCCGACCCGCACGTCGCGCGCCAGCAGCGCCGCGGCTTCCAGGGCACCGTTGAACGTCACGTTGAAGCCGTGGATGAAGACCAGGGTGTCGCTGCGCTTGCCGCGCATGCGCTGGCGCAGGTCGTCCATCATGGCGCCGCTGCCCGACTTGGTGACGTCCTCGCCCAGCGTGTCCGGATAGACATGGATCGCGTCCAGCTTCGGCGAGGCATCGGCGACGTCGAAATCGGCATGCCCGAAGCGCAGCGCCGCGACGCCGTCCGGATTGAACCTCGGACCGAACACCAGCTTCTTGTTCTCCGGCTGATAGTTTCGGTTTGTCGCAAAGAAAATCCGAACCGACGCCATGTGAACCTCGCGGATGTCTGTTGGGCTGTACGGCCCCCCCGGCTCAGGGATATTTCGCCCACGGCAGCTGGAAATGCGGTCCGTCCTTGAACGAGCGCCAGTCTCCGCCCCATTCGAGGGCGACGTTCGCCTCCTGGGCCGCCTGTTTCATCGCCTTCGACAGCGTCTGGTACAGCGGCCAGTCCCAGCGGATTTCACCATTGACCCTGGCGGCCAGATCAACCGCGTGGCCGGTCAGGTGCCGGCTCTTCATGGTTCTGGACGCGCCGCTGGCGACGAGGCTGCGTTGTCGTTCGATGGTGCGCAGGCCTTCGGTGACGACGAACGCGATCGGACTGATCGTGGCGGCACCCCGCACCACACGAACCAGGTCGGGGTGCACGCCTTTCAGATTCTTTTCCGAACGGGCGTCCAGGACGACGGACGCCCCCGGAGCGGTCGGAGTCGCCGATTCCGTCTTCAGGCCGGCGAGGGCCTGGCGGAGGGCAGACTGGGTGATCGGCCCCGGACTGCCGTCGGCTTTCAGCTTGTAGCGTCTCTGGAATTCCCGGACCGCAGCGGTCGTGCGCGGCCCCAGTTTGCCGTCAGCGGGGCCGGCATCGAATCCCAGCCGGACAAGAGCCTTCTGAATCTCGACTGGCGTCATCGCTAGTCCCCCGTTTCTGTGAAGCCGGAGTGAGGAAGCTATCTAAAATAGAAACCTGAGTTCTTGCAACCGATTTCGTTATGCTGCGGGGCGACGAAGACAGTCGGTCTGACGCGAGATGGCGGTGCTGACGGTCCAACGCTAACCGGTCTCTATTCATCGATCACGTTGACATCTGGACAGTATGGTTTGCGTGACTGCCGGACCGCGCATGTGTCTGTGGTGAGCCGTCGGTAACAAGGTCGAGCGGAGAGCCCGCCCCCCATCAGAAGACGGGGACGGCAGATGCAGCGGGTCAGCTCTCGACCCTTCAGCGCTTTCGCGTGTGGAAGTCTGCTTGCCCATGCCAACGGAACCAGCCGGCCTGCCTGACCGCCAGGGCCCGGGTCGGCAATGCTCTTTGGGGATCAGGACAAGAAGCCTACGTTGGTCAGCTCAGGTCCCAAGTTGGATCCGGTGCATGTGGTGCCGTGACTAACGACCGGAATGGAAATTGGAATGACAACTCTGTTCGCTATCTTGCGTCGGTTGGCGGTAACGCTCTGCCTGCTGGGGGCCTCGCCGACTTTTGCGCAGACCGGGGATACGACGTTGCGTGTCATGACCTTCAACGTACGCCTGCCTGTCCCTCAGGACAGGGACAATGCGTGGGAGCAGCGTCAGGCGATCTTCATTCAAACCATCGCGGAGGTGCACCCTGATGTCATCGGCACACAGGAGCTCTACCAACGCCAGGGCGACTATCTGGTCGAGCAACTTCCCGAATACGCCTGGTTCGGCATCGACCGCCGAGGCGGTCACGATGATGAACACATGGGCGTCTTCTACAGGCGTGACCGGCTGGCGCTCCTCGAATCCGGAAGCTTCTGGCTTTCGGACACGCCCGAAGTCGCCGGCTCCATCACCTGGGGGAATCTCTATCCGCGCAATGTGACCTGGGGCTTGTTTGAGGACAGGGCAGGCGGGCAACGCTTCTACGTCCTGAACACACATTTTCCCTATCGGACGGAAGACGGGGCGGCGAGGTTGAAGGCGGCCAGGCTGATCGTCAGCCGGATCGCCCAACTGCCGGCGGACATTCCGGTGGTGCTGATGGGTGATTTCAATGTCGAACCGGACGGGCCGGTCCATGCCCTGTTCTCCGAAGACCTCACTGACGTTCGCCTCGCCGCCCCGATGACCAGCGGTCCCGACGGCACATTTCATAACTTCACCGGCCTGGCCGACCGCCGGATCGACTGGATTTTCACACGCAGATTTCGGACCCGGAGCGCCCGTACCGTCACGACCCATTCGGGCGACCGATACCCTTCCGATCATTTCCCTGTGACTGCGGACGTGATGTTCGACACCGTCCCGGTGAACTGAGCGTGTCCGGCGTCCGGTGCGGCAGCGTAGAGACTTCGCTAGGGTGCCTTGCGCATCGCCAACAGCACCGCCGAGGCCAGAAGGGCGGCGACGCTGGCGGCGGCGAAGACAGACGTCAGCGAAAATCCGAAGCCGAGAATGACGACGGCGCAAGCCGGGGCCAGGCCCTGGGGCAGGGCGACGGCCATGTTCATGACGCCGAGATCCCTGCCGGACTTCTGTGGATCGGGCAGGATTTGCGCGGTCATGGCCGCGACTGCCGTCGCGTGCAGGCCATGGAAGGCACCGAACAGCAGCTGGGCGACCAGCGGACCCGGCCATGTCGGCCAGGCAATGAAAAGCGCAAGCGCCGCCGCCATCCCCGTACTGCCTGTCAGCACGAACAGGCGCCTCTGTCTCAGGCGATCCGACAGGATTCCCCCCGCGAAGCCGACTGCGGCGGCGGCCAGGGTTGAGGCAAGAAGCAGGGCTCCGAATACCTGGGCGACGGACCAGCCCTCTGGCGCGGAGCCGGCCGGCTGTGTCTGGAGAAAGAAGAACAGGTAAAGCGTGTTGATCGCGACGGCGCTTTCGAGCAGCAGCCGTGAGCTGAACGCCAGTTTGAACGTCTGGTCCTTCAGGGCGACGAACGAGAGACGAAACGGCTCACGGCGCGGACGGGGGATCCGCGGTTCTTTCAAGGTCAGGGCGAAGGGCAGCACCAGACCCGCCGCGGCCACGATCACGACGACGAACTGGGCTGTGAGGGTGTCGGCAAGTTGACTGACCACGAGCGCGGTGAACAGGCTCGCGACCGGCAGGGCGATGCCTGCCCAGGCGCAGACAAGCCCCTTCTGATCATCCGGCACCATGTCAGGCACCAGCGCCATCAGGGGCGCATACAGGGCGTTGATCGCAATCTGAAATGCTACCAGACCCAGCGCCAGCTGCAGCGGATCCCGCGCCGCGCCGATCAGGGCGAGTGCCAGCGCTGCGGCGAAAAAACCCATAAGAATCCATGGACGTCGTCGCCCGAAACGACTTTCGGTGCGATCGCTAAGTGTGCCGAACAGGAGATTGGCCCCGGCGGCGGTCAGGCCGCCGATCATGGCCGCCTGGCTCAGAAGCAGTGCCTTGTCGGCACCGCCGATCTGTTCCGCCTTTTCCGGAAGCAGCAGGGTCAGCAGGGGAATGAAGCAGATGAATGCGCCGGCCTGCGCGGCACCGTAACCCAGGACGAAGCTGAGCGAGCGGCGCATCGTCGGGCGGGTATGGGTGACAGACTCGATCATCGCAGCATATGACGTAACCCCTGTGACCGCGTCGAGCTCTTGAAAGAGGCGCGGCATACGACCATCGTCCTGTTCGATCCCTGCCGGAGTAATCTGTGACGCTGAAGAAGCCGACGATCGACGATGTGGCGGACCGTGCCGGCGTAGCGCGCACGACCGTATCCCGCGTCCTGAACGGGGGCCCCAACGTCCGGGATGAGGTACGTCAACGCGTCCTCACGGCGGTGGAGGCTCTGAATTATCGAGTGAACCCCCAGGCGCGCTCGCTGGCAGGGGGGGGCAGCCGGATTTTGACGCTTGTCTTCGCGTCCGATCTCGACACAGAGCCGAACTCTTTTTACGCCTCGGCCTTGGAGCTTGGGGCCCTGCGAGGGTGCCTGGCCCTGGGATATCAACTGCTCACCCATCACGTGCCTCAGCAAAGTCCGGATTGTCAGCGGCAGATCCTCGACCTGATCGGTTCGCACAAGTGTCAGGGCATGATCCTCACGCCGCCCTTCGCGGATGACGTGATGCTCATTGAGGAGGTTCGACGGCTGGGCTGTCGTGTGGTGACGATCTCGCCGGGCGGCGCGGGTCGTAACGTGGCGGATGGTGTCGGCATCGACGACGAGGCCGGCGGTTACGATATCGCTCGCCATATGTTGAAGCTGGGCCATCGGCGTTTTGCCTATATCAGCGGGATCGAGGGGCACCTGTCCGCCGCGCGTCGCCGGGACGGTCTCAGCCGCGCGCTTCTGGAAGCGGGTCTGGACCCTGACAGTGTCGAGGTATTGCAAGGCGACTTCACCTTTCGATCCGGCGGACTGCTGACGGCGCAACTGCTTGACGGCCCGTGCCCGCCGACGGCCCTGATCTGCGCGAATGACGATATGGCGGCCGGTGCCCTGTCGATCGCTCACGGGCGAGGGCTCGACGTACCGGGCGACCTGTCGATCACCGGCTTCGATGATACGCCGGTTTCGGCGATCGTCTGGCCGCCGCTGACGACGGTTCACCAACCGCTTAAAGAGATGGCTCACGAAGCGGTGATCGCATTGGTCAAACGCCTGAACGGAGCAGGTGGAGACGTGACCTGGCGGTTCCAGAACCTGCCTCATGCGGTCGTCCTGCGGGAGTCGACCGGCGGCCCGACGTCAAAGATCGCAGCAGCGACCGCTTGACAGAGCCCCCGCGTTCCAACTTATTGGAAGCGCTTCCATTTGAGGGGTGAGGCGATGGCTGGTAGGAATTTGCGGCAGGGACTGTGGCAGGATTCAGCAGTCACATGACCTTGGAGAGCCTAGAAAACATCAGGAAAAGCACGCAGGTGAGGCGATTGGCTCCCGTCGTGGCGGCGCTGATGGCGCTGACCGTCGCCGGCTGTGCCTCTGCGGGTGATCCGGAAGCGCTTACCGCTCGCGTGTGGGTGACCACTGGTGACCGAAGTCAGATGTTGAGCGAACAGGCTCCATTGAGATTTACGGCTGGGGTCCCGTCGGACCGGCCGGTCATCGCTGTCGACGTGAGCCGGCGCTTTCAACACATGGTCGGTTTCGGTGCGGCGATCACGGACGCTTCCGCCTGGCTGATTCAGACGCGACTTACACCCGCCCAGCGCGATGCCCTGATGCTGGAGTTGTTCGGTCGGGAGGAGGGGGGACTTGGCTTCAGTTTCACCCGAGTCACGATCGGAGCCTCGGATTTCTCGCTGGACCACTACAGTCTGGCGGACCTTCTGGATACGACACTGAAGGATTTCTCGACGCAGAGGATGGAGGAATATGTGTTCCCGACCGTCCGACAGGCGCTGGCTATCAATCCCGATCTTGAAATCATGGCCACGCCCTGGAGTGCGCCGGGCTGGATGAAAACCACCGGCTCGATGATCCAGGGTGAACTGAAGTCGGAGTTCTACGCGACCTACGCCGACTATTTCCGGCGCTATATTGAGGCCGCAGCAGCCCAGGGTGTGCCTACAGATTATCTCAGCATCCAGAACGAACCCGATTTCGAACCCGACAGCTATCCCGGCATGCGTTGGAGCCCGGAAGGTCGGGCAAACTTCATCGGTCATCACCTCGGCCCGCTTCTTCGGACTACGGGGATCGAAACGAAGATTCTAGATTGGGACCACAATTGGGATCAGCCGGAGCAACCGCTGGGGGTCCTTTCCGATCCGAACGCGCGGGCGTTCGTGGCGGGTGTAGCTTGGCACTGCTATCTCGGCGATGTCGCCGCTCAAACCCAGGTTCATGACGCCTATCCTGACAAGTCGGCCTTCTTCACCGAATGTTCGGGCGGAGAGTGGGCGTCCGATTTCTCGGACAGCTTTGTCTGGATGATGAAGAACCTCATCATCGGGTCGACGAACGGGTGGGCGCGGGGGGTCCTGATGTGGAACCTGGCCCTGGACGAAGCCTATGGACCGCATGCCGGCGGCTGTGGAGATTGTCGCGGTGTGGTGACGATCGACAGTCACACCGGGGCCGTGCAGCGCAATCAGGAATACTATGCCTTCGGGCACGCCAGTCGCTTCGTGCGCGCCGGGGCGCAAAGGGTCGGCCTGGCGGTGGCGGACGGTTTGACGGGTGTCGCCTTCCTCAATCCGGACGGAGAGCGCGTTCTGATTGTCCTGAACGAAGGGGCGGTGCCTGTTGCATTCGGCATTCAGGACGGCCGACGGCAGGCATCAGCCGAACTGCCACCGCAGTCGGCCGCAACCTATGTATGGCGGCCGAAGCCAGGTTCGTGAAGGAAACGCGGTGGCCGAAGGCGGCGGTCCAGAGCGGTTCCCAGTACGTTCGCGGCGTCCTCGTGGCGATGGAACGGGAGACGCTTCCGGGGCGAGTTCCGACAGGCTGTGGCGAAAATGTGTTGCGTATGTTTGCGGGATAAGTTAGCCGTTGGAAGCGCTTCCAATCTGACGTTCCGGCGGGGATTAACGAGGCCAATAATGAGTTCGCGCGGTGCAGGGGTGCCGACGTGTGATCAAAAAGGGGAGGCTAACCATGCGCACCGGCTTCATGAGCGATCGTCGTCCGACGCTTAATTCGCCCAGGCATCTCTATCTGACGGTTTCCGCCCTGGCGCTTGCCCTGACGGCTCCAGCGGGCGCGCTGGCGCAGGTCGCGACTCCGGCATCGCCGGCCGCGAGGGGGCAGGCCGTTACCGAGGTTGAGGAGGTCGTTGTAACGGGGCTTCGTCGTGGTCTGGCCGATTCCATTGCCATCAAGCGGAACGAAACGTCGATTGTTGAGGCCGTGTCGGCCGAGGATATCGGCAAACTTCCGGATGTCTCGATCGCTGAATCGATCGCGCGCCTGCCCGGCCTTGCTGCCCAGCGCGTCAATGGTCGTGCCCAGGTGATCTCGATTCGCGGACTGGCCCCGGACTTCACCACGACCCTGCTGAACGGACGCCAGCAGGCAAGCTCCGGAGACAACCGGGCGGTCGAGTTCGACCAGTATCCTTCGGAGCTCCTGTCGGGAGTGGTCATCTACAAGACACCTGACGCCGAGGTTTCGGGCATGGGCCTGTCGGGAACGGCGGACTTGCGCACGGTCCGTCCGCTCGATTTCAGCGAGCGAATTGTCGCGCTGAACCTCCGTGGCGAGCTGACCCAGGGCGACCGGCTCAATGACGACGTCCGCGATTACGGTGGCCGTGCGAGCCTCAGCTATATCGACCAATTCGCGGACGGCACGGTGGGAATCGCGCTCGGTTTTGCGCATCTGGATTCTCCGTCACAGAACCAGCACTATAAGGCCTATGGCTATGAAGCGTTTGGCTTCGCCGTCACGCCAGACAGTGCCGACGACGCGCTGATCCTCAATGGTCAGGAGGTGTTCGCCACCTCACGGCTCAATCAACGCGACGCCTTTATCGGCATTCTGGAATGGCGGCCAAACGATCGGCTTCATTCGACGCTCGACCTCTACTATTCGCGCTTCGATCAGGAAGAGACGACCCGGGGCGCGCAGTGGTTCTCAAACGGCTGGGCCGATGGCGCGACCTTCACCGATGTCCAGACCGAGGATCGCGGCGGCTCGTCGCTGGCGGTCAGCGGTACGCTCAACGGGGGCGTTCCGATCATCCGGAACGACTATAATACCCGGACCGACGAACTTTTTTCGGTGGGGCTGAATAACGAATACCAACTCGACGACCGGACGCGGCTTATGGCCGATCTCTCCTATTCCACCAACAAACGCCGCGAACAGATTCTCGAGACCTATGCCGGCTACGGCCTCGGGGTCGGTGGGGTAACCGGCGCAACGCCGGGTGTGGGTCGCACGCTCGACACCATCGGTTTCCGACTGTCAGACGACGGCTACCCCACCTATACGGCAGGTCTGAACTATGCCGACGCAGCGCAGGTATCGCTGGGTGATCGCGCGCCCTGGGGCGGCTGGGGCCACGACGGTGCCATCCGTTTTCCGGATGTCGAGGAAAGTGTCTACGCGGTCGACCTGCAGGCCGAACGCCAGCTCGACGGCTTCATCAGCGCCATCACCGCCGGCGTGAATTTCACCAATCGTGACAAGTCGAAGCGGGTGGACGACTTTGATCTGTTCCTTAAGAACGGACGACAGCAGGTCCTTGTCGATCCGCAATATCTCGCGACTCCGACGTCGCTCGGCTTTGCGGGTTTCGGCGATGTTCTGAGTGTCGACCTGTCGCGAGCGCTTGACGTTTACTATGACCGGTCGCCGATCCTGGATGCCAATTTCTACGACAAGAACTGGGACATTTCGGAACAGGTTGTCACCTTCTTCACCAAGGCCGATTTCGAGTACGAACGGCTGCGCGGGAACATCGGGCTGCAGGTCGTCCAGCAGTCCCAAGAATCGACGGGCGTCATCATCAACGGCACGGCTCCGGGTCAACCGATCGTGCCCATAAACATCACTGCCGGCGACGACTACATCGATGTCCTGCCCAGCCTGAATCTGATCTACGATCTGGGCGATGGTCATCGGCTGCGGTTCGCGGCGTCGAAAACCATGGCGCGGCCACGCATGGACGAGATGCGCGCCAATGTGACCCCCAGCTTCAACTCGAACGTCTGTACAGGACAGCCCTGCGCCCCGGGTCAGACCGTCAACCCCTGGTCGGCGTCCGGCGGCAATCCGAACCTGAGGCCCTGGCGCGCCACAGCGTTCGATATCGCTTACGAGTGGTATATCAACCGGACCAGCTATCTTTCGGTGGCGGCTTTCTACAAATCCCTCGACACCTATATTTACCGTCAGACCGGGACCTTCGACTTCTCCGGGATTCCGCTTCCGGTCACGGCGTCTTCCATCCCGGCCGGCGTGATCATCAGTCCGATCGGCCAGATGACGCTGCCGGCGAATGGAAACGGCGGCACGATCCACGGGTTTGAGTTCAGCGGTGCATTCGACTTCGGCACGGTCTGGGACCCTCTGGACGGACTGGGCTTGATCGGAAGCATTTCCCTGACCGAGTCCGATCTGAACCCCAGCGCCACCGGTCAGACAGTGCGTATTCCCGGCCTGTCGGGTACCGTCTACAACCTCACCGCCTACTACGAGCATGGGGGTTTTCAGGCCCGTATCAGCAAGCGGTTCCGGGAAGCCTTCAAGGGCGAGGTGGTGCAGCTGTTCGCCACGCGTGGCTACACTGAAATCCTCGACGACGAACAGGTGGACGCCCAGATCGGTTACACCTTCCAGTCCGGCCGGCTGGACGGATTGGGCCTGCTGTTCCAGGTCAACAACCTGACCAACTCGCCCTATCGCACCCGTCTCGGCCTGGACGCCGGTGGCACGCACACTTCGGACGGCTCCTTCATGCCGGAGACCCATGAGGAATACGGCCGTCAGTTCCTGTTCGGGATCAACTATCGGTTCTAGCGTTAAAGCCTGGCCGGAGCCTCGTGCAGGCTCCGGCCAGGGCCGCCAGGCGTGGACGCGCTATCCCGCCGTACCGCGACTCCGCCGCAGCGCTTTATGCAAGCTCCGAGTATCTGAATGATCCGTCTCTCCTTCAAGCTATGCCTTCCACTGTTGTTTCTGGCCGGGTGCAGCATCTCTCCAGCGATGGAGAATGCATCACCGTTTGCTTCGACGATCGAAGCGTCGGACTGGCCTCTCCATCGTTCGCCCCATGCGATCGATCAGGCGATGGAGCAGCGCATCGCCGGAATCGTGGCGGGGATGACTCTTGAACAAAAGGTCGGGCAGATCACCCAGCCCGAGATCCGTTACATCACTCCGGACGAGGTCCGGCAGTATTACATCGGCTCGATTCTGAACGGTGGCGGCAGCTGGCCGGATGCGGACAAGGCTGCGTCGGTTGCGGACTGGGCTGCGCTGTCCGCGCGCTACTATCGCGCGTCGCAGTCGACCGACATGGCGGTCCAGATTCCGGTCATCTGGGGCACCGATGCCGTGCATGGCCATAACAATGTCGCCGGTGCCACCCTGTTTCCGCACAATATCGGGTTGGGTGCCGCGAACGACCCCGCCCTGATTGAGCGCATCGGCCGCGCCACCGCGCGTCAGGTCCGCGCCACCGGCATCACCTGGGTCTTCGCTCCGACACTCGCGGTCAGTGAAAACCGTCGCTGGGGGCGGGCCTATGAAAGCTATTCAAGCGACCCGGCGCTCGTCGCCCGGTATGCGGACGCCATGATCCGTGGCCTTCAGGGTGACCTCGACGGGGAGGGTGATGTGGTGGCGACCGCCAAGCATTTTATGGGCGATGGCGGCACCTTCGACGGCATCGACCAGGGCGAAACCCGGGCGACGCGCCAGGAGATGATCACGCGTCACGGGGCCGGTTATTATGCTGCCCTCGATGCGGGCGTGCAGACCGTGATGGTGTCCTATAACAGCTGGAACGATGTTCAGGCGGGCGAGGACCATGGCAAGATGCACGGCAATCGGACGCTGCTGACCGATGTCCTTCGGGACCGGCTCGGCTTTGACGGATTTGTCGTTTCGGACTGGAACGGCATCGATCAGGTGCCCGGCTGCACCAAGGACCACTGTGCTGCGGCGATCAACGCCGGCATCGACATGATCATGGTCCCCGAGGACTGGAAGGCCTTTATCGCCAATACCGTATCCGATGTTCAGGCGGGCCGGATTTCCATGGTGCGCCTCGACGAAGCCGTCTCGCGCATCCTGAGGGTCAAGATGCGCTCGGGCCTGTTCGAGCGGGCACCGTCGGCGAGCGTGTACAACGGGCGCGCTGACGCGATGCTGGCAAGCGCTCTGGGACGCGAGGCGGTGCGGAAGTCTGTGATTCTGCTCAAGAATGACAACGGCGTCCTGCCACTCGCGCACGATCGCAGGGTTCTCGTCGTGGGGGTGAGCGCCGATAGCCTGTCCAATCAGACCGGCGGCTGGTCCCTGACCTGGCAGGGCACTGAAAATACCAATGCGGACTTCCGCGGCGGAACGACCCTGCTCGGTGCGCTTCGTCGGGGTCTGGGGGTGGCCAATGTCGTCTATTCGATCGATGGTGCCGGCGTTGATGTGTCGGCCTTTGATGCCGTGATCGTCGTTCTCGGCGAGACACCCCATGCGGAATACCTGGGTGATGTGCGGGCTCCGAGTCCGGTCCAGCACAGCCTCACCAATCCCGCTGACCTTGCGGTCCTTCGTGCGGTTTCCGGCCGGGGCGTGCCGGTGATCACGGTGCTGTATTCGGGACGAACCGCCTACGCCAACGACCTGATCAACCTTTCAGACGCGTTCGTTGCCGCCTTCCTTCCCGGCACCGAAGGCGACGGACTGGCGGATGTCCTGCTGGGCGGCGAGTTCGACTTCACCGGACGTCTGTCCTTCGTCTGGCCGGGCTCGGCCTGCAGTACGGGCGAGGGCCCCGGCAATATGGTTCAGTTTCCGCGTGGTTACGGGCTGAGTTATGCTCGCCCGGGGACGGTCGGAAGGCTTCCAGCGCCCGCGACGCCCGCGACGTGTGAAACGGCGACGCCGTAGGTCAGGGGACGACGCATGCGGCAACTCAGCAGGATTCTGATCGTCGGCGGCGGCTCGGCCGGATGGATGACCGCGGCGCTGCTCTCCCATCTGTTCAAGGGGCTCTACGAGATCACGGTCGTCGAATCCCGGGAGATCGGCACCGTCGGCGTGGGTGAGGCGACGATCCCCGCGATCAAGAAGTTCAACGAGTTGCTTGGGCTCGACGAGAACGAGTTCCTCCAGCGAACCCAGGGCAGCTTCAAGCTCGGCATCCAGTTCAATGACTGGCTACGCCCTGGCTCCAGCTACATCCATGGCTTCGGAGTGATTGGCCGGGACTTCGAATGGCTGCGCTGCCATCAATACTGGCTCAAGGCGCACAGCCAGGGCAGTATCACCGATTTTGCCAACTACTCGATCAACACTGCGGCCGCGCTCGAGAACAAATTCATGCGCGCTGACCCCCGGATGGCCGAGTCGCCGATCGGCCATCTCGCCCATGCCTTTCATTTCGACGCCGGCCTCTACGCGAAATATCTGAGCGGCTTCGCCCAGGAGCGTGGGGTGCAGCAGCGCGAGGGCAAGGTCGTCGACGTCACCCTCCGCAGCGAGGACGGCTTCATCCAGTCGGTGACGATGGATGATGGCGAGGTGATCTCCGCCGATCTCTTCGTCGACTGTTCGGGATTCCGCGGGCTGCTGATCGAGCAGGCGATGAAGACCGGCTACGAGGACTGGACCCATTGGCTGCCCTGTGACCGCGCCATCGCCGTGCCTTGCGAACGGTCCGGGGATTTCACCCCGTACACGCGATCCACGGCACGTCCGGCGGGCTGGCAGTGGCGTATCCCCCTGCAGCATCGCACCGGCAACGGCCATGTCTACGCGAGCCGCTACATGGACGACGACGCGGCCGAGCGCATCCTGTGCGATAATCTCGACGGCGCGCAAAGGGCCGACCCGCTGCGACTTCGCTTCGTCACCGGCAAACGCAAGAAGATCTGGAACCGCAACTGCGTCGCGATCGGACTGTCGAGCGGCTTTCTAGAGCCGCTGGAATCGACCAGCCTGCACCTCATCCAGTCGGCGATCATCCGGATGGTGCGACTGCTGCCTGACGCCGGTTTCGACCAGGCCGGAATCGACGAGTTCAACCGTCAGTCGGATTTCGAATACGAGCGTATCCGCGACTTCATCATCCTCCACTACAAGGCCACGGAACGGGACGACACGCCCTTCTGGCGGTATTGCCGGGACATGGAGGTGCCCCCGACGTTGCAGCGCAAGATCGACCTGTTTCGTGCCAACGGCCGCATCTTCCGCGAGGATGAGGAACTGTTCGCCGAAGAGAGCTGGATCCAGGTGTTCCTGGGTCAGGGGATATTCCCCCGGGGCTATGATCCACTCGTCGATATCAAGACCGACGCGCAAAATGTGGAGTTTCTCGCCAACATCGAGTCGGTGATCAGCAAATGCGTGAAGGTGATGCCGAGCCATGCCGATTTCGTCGCCAGGACCTGTCCCGCGCCGGCCTAGCGGCCGTTCACCATGGAGGGACCTGACGTGCTGCAAATTGGCGATGATGCGCGATCCCGGGCGGAGCAACCGGTTTTACCCAACACTGTGCGCGTTGATCGCACGCCCATCGGGGGAATGAGATGACGGATATCCAGACGCCG
>NZ_CAXBDH010000003.1:0-204592 GCF_963974615.1 uncultured Brevundimonas sp. | reverse complement strand
CCAGCTTCCCCGGCCTGGACCGGATGGACAACCTATTGAGAGCTCACATCTAGAGGTTTTCAGCCCTCGCCCGTCTGCTCCCTGACCCCCAGCGCGTCCGCCAGCCGCATCTTCGCTGATCCCCGCTTCAGCGGCTTCTGCTGGCTCTCATGCGGGGCCCAGCCGGCCAGGTGGACGATCTCGAACGTCGCCGGAATCCGCCCGTCCGCCTCGCCGTGGCGCTCGGCATACAGCTGGGCCGCCCGGGCCGCGATCGTCCGCGTCAGCGGCCGCACCGGTCCCGCCAGCACATTGGTCTCACCCATGGCCCGCAGGTCGCGGATCAGGGCGAACAGGTCCGGATAACGCACCACGACCCGGTCCACGTCGGCCACCGGCAGGGCAAAGCCCGCCCGCTGCAGCAGGGCCGCCCCGTCGAAGCCGTCGGCAAAAGGTGAGACCCGGGCCTGGGCCCCGTCGCGGCGCTCCAGCTCGGCCTCGGTCAGCACCCCGCGCAGCTCCTTCAACGTCCCGGCCCCCAGCAGCGTCCCCAGGAACAGGCCGTTCGGCTTCAGGGCGCGGCGGATCTGGCTCAGGGCCCCGGGCAGGTCATTGGCCCAGTGCAGGCTCATCAGCGACACGGCCAGATCAACCGACTGGTCGACGACGGCCAGCGGCCCCGATCCGGGCGCGGCGCGGCTCACCCCGTCGCCGACCACCTGCACCGGCCCGACCCGTTCGGCGGCGATACTGTCCCTCAGCAGGGCGGCGAACGGCTCCGGATGCGCCGACAGGTCGACGACCCCGGCAAAGTCGCGCAGGATGACCTCCAGACTGGCCACCGCATTGTCGGCGGCGCGGACATGCAGGAAATCGGCCTCGCCGAACCGGCGGGCGCTGCGGGCCAGACGCGCCGCACGGCGGGCGCTGTCGAAGATCACGGGGGGCGCTGAAATGGGGCTCATGGGCATTCAGGATGGGGGCTGGCGCGACCGATTGAAAGCCGCCCCGGGTCTGATGGCACCGGTGGTCCGCGATCTGGGACGAAGTCTGGTCGATCTGGTCCTGCCGCCGTTGACCCATGATGGTCGCGAGGTGGCGGCCTCGCCGGGTCTCGCCGCCGAGGCCTGGAACCGGGTGGTGTTTCTGGAAGCCCCGGTCTGTGACGGCTGCGGGGCCGCCTTCGAGGTCGATGGCGGGGCCTTCGCCGCGGATCGCTGCGCCGCCTGTATCGCCGCCCCCTACGTCTTCGCCCGGGCCCGGGCCGCCTGCGTCTATGACGAGGCCTCGCGCGGCCTGATCCTGAAATTCAAACACGGCGATCAGCAGCAATTGGCCGCCCTGTTCGCGCGCTGGCTGTCGCGCGCGGCCGCCGAGCTGCTGATCGACACCGATGCCATCGTCCCCGTGCCCCTGCATCCGCTTCGGCTGCTCGGCCGCCGCTTCAACCAGGCGGCCGAGATCGCGCGTCCCCTGGCACGGCAGGTCGGGCGGGACTATCTGCCCGACGCCCTGGTGCGGGCCCGACGCACGGCCAGTCAGGGCGGCCGGAGCGCGCGGGGGCGTCGCCTCAATGTGAAATCGGCCTTCGCCGTCACTGAGGCCGGACAGCGGCGCATTCGCGGGCGTCGCCTGCTTCTGGTCGACGATGTCCTGACCACCGGGGCCACGGCCGAAGCCTGCGCCCGCGCGCTTCTGGACGCCGGGGCCCGGGCCGTTGACCTGGCCGTCATTGCGCGGGTGCGAAATGCGCGCGAACTGCCTATCTAGGGGTCTGGACCTTCGAGGAGCCCCCATTGTCTGACGTTACCCTCTATACCAAGCCCGGCTGCCCCTTCTGCGTTATGGCCATGGCCCTGCTGAAGACCAAGGGCGCGACCTGGACCGAGATCGTCGCCTCTCATGATCCCGCGAAGAAGCAGGAGATGATCCAGCGCTCGGGCGGGCGCATGACCTTCCCGCAGATCTTCATCGGCGACACCCATGTCGGCGGCTCGGACGAGCTGCACGCCCTTGACCGCAAGGGCGAGCTGGACGCCATGCTGACCGCCTGATGACCGACACGCTCGACATCGCCCTGATCCAGACCCGGACCCCGGCCACGCCGGAGGCGGCCTGGGCCCATGTCGAGCCGCTGGTGCGCGACGCCGCCGCCCGCGGAGCCAAATTCATCCTGACCCCCGAAGGCACCAATGTGCTGGAACAGCGCCGGGATCGCCGCGCCGCGGTGGTCACGGCACAGGCCGATGATCTGGTGATCGACCGGCTGCGGGCGCTGGCCGCGGAACTGGGCGTCTGGATCCTGATCGGCTCGGCCATCGTCAATTCCGGGGTCGATGGCGATGTCCGCGCCGCCAACCGCGCGATCCTGGTCGACGACGGGGGGCGGGTGGTCACCACCTATGACAAGCTGCACGTCTTCGATGTCGACCTGCCCAATGGTGAGAGCTGGCGCGAGAGCTCGGCGGTGCGCCCCGGTGACGGGGCCGTGGTCGCCGACACGCCATGGGGCCGGCTGGGGCTGAGCGTCTGCTATGACATCCGCTTCCCCCATCTGTACCGGGCGCTGGCACGGGCCGGGGCGGCGATGATCGCCGTGCCCGCCGCCTTCACCGTGCCGACCGGCGAGGCGCACTGGGAGACCCTGCTGCGGGCCCGGGCCATCGAGACCGGCTGTTTCATCCTCGCCCCGGCCCAGGGCGGCACGCATGAGGACGGCCGTCGCACCTGGGGTCATTCGACCGTCGTCGGTCCCTGGGGCGAGATCATCGCCCGCTGCGACGATGATGCACCCGGCATCCTTCTGGCCACGCTTGATCTGCAGGCGGTCGGGCGTGCCCGCGCCGCGGTGCCCCAGCTGCAGCATGATCGCGAATTCACGGCCCCCGCATGATCCGCTACGCCCTGTGCTGTGACCACGATCATCCGTTCGAGGCCTGGTTCGGCTCTTCGAGTGCTTATGACGACCAGGCCGCCCGCGGTCTGGTCGAATGTCCGCTTTGCGGCTCGCGCGCCGTATCCAAACAGATCATGGCCCCCGCCGTCGCCGGCACCCGCAAGAGCACCGCTGCCGCCGCCGACCCGGCGCAGATGCAGGCGATGATGATGCGGGTGGCCCATGAGGTCCGGGCCCATGTCGAGACCAATTTCGACTATGTCGGTGACAGTTTCGCCCGCGAGGCCCGCGACATTCACGAAGGCCGCAGCGAGAAGCGCGAGATCTACGGCGAGGCCACCCCGGCCGAGGTCAAGGCGTTGAAGGATGACGGCGTGCCCTGCGCCGCCCTGCCGCCGGCCCCGCCCGATCCGTCCAGGGTCAATTAAGCCCTCTCGACGGGCCCCCGCTCGGAACTCAGTCGCGCGTCGCTATCATCAGATAGTTGATGGCGCTGTCGTCGCTCTCGCTCCAGCGATCGGCCAGCGGGTCATAGGCCAGGCCGAACGGCCCGCTGACGGCCAGCGGCTCGGCCGACAGCATTAGCCGGATCTCGTCCGGCTTGAGGAATTGGTTCCAGTCATGGGTGCCGGGCGGCACCCAGCCCAGCACATATTCCGCCGCGATCTTGCCCAGGGCCAGGGCTTTCAGCGTGCGGTTCAGCGTGGCCACGATCATGATACCGTCCGGCGCGATCAGCCGCGAACAGGCGCGGATGAAGGCTTCGGGGTCGGCGACGTGTTCGATCACCTCCAGCGTCAGCACCACATCGAACGGCCCAGCACCCTCGGCCTCCAGCTGTTCGACCGTGGCCGCGCGATAGGCGATGTCCAGGCCTTGTTCGGCCGCATGGGCCCGGGCCGTGCCTATGTTCTCGCTCGAGGCGTCGACGGCCGTGACGTCGAACCCCAGCCGCCGCATCGGTTCGGCGATCAGCCCGCCGCCGCAGCCGATGTCCAGCAGGCTCAGCCCGGCGAAGGGGGCGCGGGTCATCACATCCCGCCCGAACCGTTCCGCCGTCCGGTCACGCACGAATTTCAGCCGCGCCGGATTGAATTTGTGCAGCGGGGCGAACGGCCCGCGCGCGTCCCACCATTCCGCCGCCCGGGCCGAGAACCGGGCCACATCGGCCGCATCGATACTGGCCCCGGAGGCTCCGACCTCGGGTTCGGTCCGGCTTTGGGGTTTGCGCGTCGGCAGGGTGTCGTTAGAAGCGACCATGGCCGAGGGATGAACCCGTCGGCCGTTCCATGCAAGACGGGGGCGTGCTGCCACGATGACGCGGCTGGTGATGAAGTTCGGCGGCACCTCGATGGGCGACCTCGAGCGGATTCGTCGTGCCGCCCGCATCGTCGCCGCCGAGGCCCGGGCCGGTCACCGCATCGCCGTCGTGGTTTCGGCCATGGCCGGCAAGACCAATGAGCTGGTGGCCTGGACCGACGGGGCCGGTCGCGCCGCCCAGGGTCTGACCCTGTCCGATGACGAATATGATGTGGTGGTCGCCTCGGGCGAGCAGGTCACGGCGGGCCTGCTGGCCCTGACCCTGCGCAACCTCGGGCTGGACGCCCGCAGCTGGATGGGCTGGCAGATTCCGATCATCACCGATGATGCTCATGGCCGGGCCCGTATCGACGAGGTGCCGGGCGAGGTGCTGGGTGCCGCGATCGACGGAGGTCAGATCGCCGTGGTGCCCGGCTTCCAGGGTGTTACCCGCGACGGGCGCATCACGACCCTGGGCCGGGGCGGCTCGGACACCTCGGCCGTGGCCGTGGCTGCGGCCCTGGACTGCGCCTGCGATATCTATACCGACGTGGACGGCGTCTATACGACCGACCCGCGCATCGAATCCCGGGCCCGCCGCCTCGAAAAGGTCTCCTATGAGGAGATGTTGGAGATGGCCTCGCTGGGGGCCAAGGTGCTGCAGACCCGTTCGGTCGAACTGGCCATGGCCAAGCGCGTGCCGCTGCGGGTCCTGTCCAGCTTTATCGAACCTGACGCCGACGGCATCCTGCCGCCGAAGTCCGGCACCCTGATCTGTGACGAGGATGAGATTGTGGAAAAACGCATCGTAAGCGGCGTCACCATGAGCCGGGACGAAGCCCGTATCAGCCTGCTGGGTCTGCCCGACAGCGTCGACCGGCCGGCCGAGGTCTTCACCCGCCTGGCCGAGGCCAACGTCAATGTCGACATGATCGTCCAGTCGCCCAGCCGCACCGAGGGCACGGTCAACCTGACCTTCACCACCGGCCGTCGCGACGCGCACCGCTCCGCCGAACTGATGCGTCAGGGCCAGGCCGAAATCGGCTTTCAGGACATTCGTGTCGACGAGGACGTGGCCAAGGTCTCGGTCATCGGCGTCGGCATGCGCAGCCATGCCGGTGTGGCCCAGACCATGTTCCGTGCCCTGGCCGACAAGGGGGTTAAATTCCAGGCCATCTCGACGTCGGAGATCAAGATCAGTGTATTGATCGACGCGGCCTATGCCGAGCTGGCCGTTCGCGCCCTGCATTCGGCCTATGGACTCGAAGCGGTATAGGATTTCACTCGCGGATGCCCCATCTGGTGTCTGAACGGGAGCGGCGATGCCAAAAGGCGGCGGATTGACGACGAGGGGGCCACGCAACCTCCTGCGCCAGATTCGCGAGGCCATGGCCGGGGCGGCTCCGGCGCAGGATCGTCTCGACATGGTGGTGCGCACCATCGCCCAGTCGATGGTGGCCGAGGTCTGTTCGATCTATCTGCGGCGCGCCTCGGGCGAGCTGGAACTATTCGCCACCGAGGGCCTGAACCGCGACGCGGTCCACAATACCCGGCTGCGGCCGGGCGAAGGTCTCGTCGGCGAGGTCGCGCGCATGGCGGCCCCGATCAGCCTGTCTGACGCCCCCTCCCATCCCAGCTTCGCCTACCGACCGGAGACCGGCGAGGATCCCTATCATGCCTTCCTCGGGGCTCCCCTGCTGCGTGGCGGTCGCGCGATCGGCGTGCTGGTGGTCCAGAACCGGGCCGAGCGTCACTATGACGAGGAAGAGGTCGAGGACATCCAGACCATCGCCATGGTCCTGGCTGAAACTGTGGCGTCCGGTGAACTGCTGGCCCAGGACGAATTGCGCGACGTCGAGGTCGCGCCGCACCGTCCCGAACGTCTCAAGGGACAGAGGTTCGCCGAGGGGCTGGCCTATGGCCATGTCGTCCTGCACGAGCCGCCACTGGCCCCCGAACAGCTTCTGTCAGACGATCCCGACGCCGAGGAGGCCCGGCTCCTGCAGGCCCTGTCCGGACTGAAGGCCAATATCGATCACATCCTGGAGGGCGGGCAGGGCAAGCTGGCCGGCTCGTCCTACGATGTGCTCGAAACCTACCGGATGTTCGCTGATGACCGCGGCTGGAACCGGTCGCTGGAAGAGGCCGTGCGCAGCGGCCTGACCGCCGAGGCCGCTGTTGACCGGGTCCGCAACGAACACCGGGCTCGCTTCGCCAAGGCCCGCGACCCCTATATCAAGGAGCGGCTCCACGATTTCGAGGACCTGGCCAATCGTCTGCTGCGGGTTCTGGCGGGGGAGCATCCGGGCCAGCGCGACCTGCCCGACGACGCCATTCTGGTGGCTCGCAATCTCGGCCCGGCCGATCTGCTCGAATATCCTCGCCACAAGCTGAGGGGGCTGTTGCTCGAGGAAGGCTCCGCCGCCAGCCATGCGGCCATCGTCGCCCGGGCCCTGCAGATTCCCTGCGTCGGCCGTCTGTCGGGCCTGCGCGACCGCCTGTCCGAAGGGGATCTCGTCATCGCCGACGGCGAGGCCGGCGAGGCCTATCTGCGGCCCCGTCCCGACATGCTGGAGGCAGTCCAGTCGCGGATGGAGGTCCGGGCCCAGCGGCGGGCCGAGTTCGCCCTGCTGCGCGACACGCCGGCGGTGACCCGGGACGGCACCCGTATCTCCCTGCTGGCCAATGCCGGTCTCGCCGTCGACCTCGAGAACCTCAACGAGACCGGAGCCGAGGGCATCGGCCTGTTCCGCACCGAATTCCAGTTCATGGTGTCCGAGGAGCTGCCCCGGCTGGATGCCCAGACCAGTCTCTACAAATTGGTGCTCGACGCTGCGGGTGATCGACCGGTCACCTTCCGCACGCTGGACGTCGGCGGCGACAAGGTGCTGCCCTATCTCGAGACCGAGCGGGAGGAGAACCCGGCCCTTGGGCGGCGCGCCATCCGCCTGGGTCTGGACCGGCCGGGACTGCTGCGGCTCCAGCTTCGGGCCCTGCTGGCGGCGGGGGCCGGGCGCGAACTGCGCGTTATGTTCCCGATGATCGCCACCGTCGACGAGTTCCGGGCCGCGCGTGAACTGGTCGATATCGAATGTGACTGGGTCCGCCGCCGGGGCCGGGCCCTGCCCGCCACACTGCGTGTGGGGGCGATGATCGAATGTCCGTCCCTGCTCTGGCACCTGGATGCCCTGCTGCCGATGACGGATTTCGTCTCGATCGGCACCAATGATCTGCTGCAATATATGTTCGCCGCCGACCGGACCAATCCGCTGGTGTCGGACCGCTATGACCCGATGTCGCCCCCGGCCCTGAGGGCCCTGGCCGAGATTCAGAAGAAATGCGCCGAGACCGGCACGCCGGTCTCGGTCTGCGGTGAGCTGGCCGGCCGCCCGCTCGAGGCCTTTGCCTTGATGACCCTGGGCTTTACCCGTCTGTCCGCCCCGGTCGGCGGTGTCGGTCCGGTGAAGCGGATGATCCTGTCGACGGACCTGCCCGCTGGTCGCCGTGGCATGGCCAGCCTGCTGGGATCCTCGGCCGGGTCGATCCGCACGGAACTGGAGTCCCTGGCCCGGAAATTGAACGTCGCCATCTGAGGCGTCTCTCTACGGCACAGGTTCGCTCCCGACGGTGAGCCCCGCGAGATAAGCTTAACAAGGCGTTGATCGGGCGATCATAATGAGTTATCCACAAGGCGATTTTGAGGACCCTCCGGGGGGAGGCCTGAACCGTCAATCGGATATGTTAGGCGGTTCAGGGTCTGGTAGGACGCAGGAGATTCCTGTTGTCGGGTCGAGTGTGAGGTCGGGCGTCATGGCGCTGGATACGGGGAATAGCCCCGATGAATTTCGAGCCCACCCTGACTGGAAGGACCCTGCGCCTTCCATCGTTGAGGCTTTGACTCTCGGCGACGGCCTGCGTGTCGCCCGCGAGGCCTCCGGCAAGTCCATGTTCGAACTGTCTGCGGCGACCCGGGTTCACCCCCGCTATCTGACTGCGCTTGAACAGAACGATTTTTCCACCCTGCCGTCGCGGGTCTTCACGACCGGCTATGTGCGGGCCTATGCCGCCGCCCTGGGTGTCGACGAGCAGTTGGCGGTTGAGCGGTTCAAGCGGGAATGTCCCGATCCGTCGATGCCGCTCCAGGCCCCGGTCGGCGTCGCCTTTGAAGACGTACGCCGGTATTCGCCGCGCCTGATCGCCGCCGGCCTGGCGCTGGTCGTGGCGGTGGTCGGCTGGAATGTGTTCCAGCGCGTCAGCCTGATGCGCAAGCCGCATCCTTCGGCGATCACGGCCGTACCGGAAAGCTGGACCCTGGGCGTTGTGCCCGGTCAGGAAGGGTTTGTGCGCCTGTCCGCGCCCGAGCCGGCCCCGCCGGACCAGACGGTACCCGCCCTCTATGTCACGCCCGGGCTTGAAGCCCAGCTGACGGGCCTCCAGTCCGACGCGGCCATGCGCCAGGCCGCCGCCGCCAGTGAACCGCCCGTCCAAAAGGCCTTCAATCCGCGCGGGGCCATCTACGGAGCCTCGGCCACGGCCTCCCAGGTCGTGTTGCAGGCGCGCAAGGCCGCCAGTCTGGTTGTGCGCATGGGCGACGGGCGGGTGCTGTTCGCCCGCCAGCTGGTCGCCGGTGAGGCATGGCGCGCGCCACCCGGGGTATCGGCCACCATCGACACCTCCGAGCCCACGGCGTTCGACGTCTATCTGAACGGTGAACACGGCGGGGCCCTGCAAGCGGCCCTGACCCCGCTCAGCCAGCTCAACGCCCGGGCCCAGGCCCTGGCCCGCCAGACCGCCGCTTCGGTCGCGGTCCGGGCTGCCGCCGTCGCTGCCGCGACAGAGCCGGCATCCGGCGCGCTCGAACCGACCGTCACCCCGGGCTGAATCGACGCAGGCGGGTCGCTGTGACGTGGCTTCCGGCCTGCCGATCGCCTATATTGGGCCCCTGATGAGCCAGCAGCCCTCCGACCTTTCCCATATCCGCCCGTGGCGCCATATCGAGCGCCGCAAGAGCCGCCAGATCATGGTCGGCTCCGTGGCGGTCGGTGGCGACGCCCCGATCAGTGTCCAGTCGATGACCAATACCCCGACCTCGGACGCGGCGGCCACGATCGACCAGATCCGTCAGCTGGAAGAGGCCGGGGCCGACATCGTCCGCGTTTCCTGTCCGGACGAGCCCTCGACCGCCGCCCTGCGCGCCATCGTGCGCGAGTCGCGGGTGCCGATCGTCGCCGACATCCATTTCCACTACAAACGCGGCATTGAGGCCGCCGAGGCCGGGGCCGCCTGCCTGCGCATCAATCCCGGCAATATCGGCAATGCCCAGCGCGTCCGTGACGTGGTCCAGGCCGCCCGGGACCACGGCTGTTCGATGCGGATCGGCGTCAACGCCGGCAGTCTCGAGAAGGAGCTGCTCGAGAAATACGGCGAGCCCTGTCCCGAGGCCATGGTCGAGTCCGCCCTCAACCACGCCCGCATCCTTCAGGACCACGACTTTCACGAGTTCAAGATTTCGGTGAAGGCCTCCGACCCCTTCCTGACCGTCGCCGCCTACCAGCAGTTGGCCGAGGCCATCGACTGTCCGCTGCATCTGGGTGTGACCGAGGCCGGGCCGCTGCGCGCGGGCACGATCAAGTCGGCCATCGGCATGGGCAATATGCTGTGGTCCGGCATCGGCGACACCATCCGCGTCAGCCTCGCCGCCGACCCGGTCGAGGAGATCAAGGTCGGCTTCGACATCCTCAAGTCGCTGGGTCTGCGCCACCGCGGCGTCAACATCATCGCCTGCCCGTCCTGCGCCCGTCAGGGCTTCAACGTCATCGAGACCGTCGGCGTGCTGGAAGAAAAGCTGGCCCACATCACCACGCCGATGTCGCTGTCGATCATCGGCTGCGTCGTCAACGGCCCGGGCGAGGCCCTCTACACCGACGTTGGTTTCACCGGCGGCGGGGCCGGGTCCGGCATGGTCTATCTGAACGGCAAGATGGCTCACAAACAGCTCAACACCGGCATGGTCGACGAGATCGTCCAGCAGGTCGAGGCCAAGGCCGCCGAGCTCGAGGCCGCACGTACGGTTGTAATTCCGACCCACGTCGCCGCAGAGTAGTAATCGGTTGCGACAGGCCCGGACCGGGCGCATATTCCACCCATGCCCGCGCTCTCGCCCATAGAATCCGAGTTCGCCTCGACCGAAGAGGCCGAGGCCTATGACGTCTGGTTCCGGGCGCGCGTTGAAGCGTCACTGGCCGACCCCCGGCCTGTCGTCCCGCATGATGAAGCCGTCGCGAGGATCGATCGTGCGCTTGCCAAGTCCGCATCCAGGACCTGAGCCGTGCTCCCGACGGTCTGGTCAGAGCCGGCCATCACCGATGTTGAGCAGATCGTCAGCTACATCGCAGAGCGCAATCCTGACGCCGCCAGGCGCATCCGTAACCTGATCGTTGATACCGCCCGGACGTTGGGTGATCATCCGTACGCCTACCGAGCCGGTCGAGTGTCGGGCACGCGGGAGGTGATCGTTCATCCCAACTATGTCCTGATCTATCGCGTAGAGGTAGATGCCATAACGATCACCAATGTCTTCCATTCCGCTCAGCAGTATCCCCCCGAATGAAACTCTATTTCGCCGCCCCGTCCCCCTTCGTCCGCAAATGCCGGATCGTGGCCCGTGAGAAGGGCCTCGCCGACCGCATCGAAGAGGTTGCGGTCAATCCGTATGAGAATGCGCCCGAACTGATGGCCACCAATCCGGTGGTACAGGTCCCGACCCTGATCGCCGATGACGGTCTGCCGCTGACCGACAGCCCTGTCATTTGCGAATATCTCGACACCCTCGGCACCGGACCCCGCCTGTTGCCCGAGGCCGGCGCGGAACGGCTGCGGGTCCGGCGGATGGAGACGCTGGCCAACGGCGCGCTCGAGATGGGGGTCAAATGGCTGCTGGAGCTGCGTCGCCCGGAGCAGGAACGCTCGCCGTCATGGATCGCGCGCTGGACGCTCAATCTCGACCGGTCGCTGGATGCGCTGGAGGCGGCCCGCCCCGATCCCGCTGTCCTCGACATGGGCACGATCACCGCCGCTGTCGCCGTCACCTGGATCAGCTTCCGCCATCCCGACCATGACTGGCAGACCGGCCGCCCGCATCTGGTGGCCCTGCAGGCGGCGCTCGAAGCCCGACCGAGCTTCGTCGAGACCCGTCCGGTCTGAGCCGCGGCGGCCGGCTCAGCCCAGCACACCCGCCAGCTGCAGCCCCTGGAATCCGGCGAGGCTGAGCAGCAGGACGCCGACGGCATAGGTCATGGCCCGGCGCGGGATGATCCGGGTGATATAGCCGGCGAAGGGGGCGGCGATCAGGCCGCCGACAACCAGTCCGGCGATGGCCGCGGCATGGCGCTCCAGCGCCCCGGCGGTCTGCCAGTGACCGGTCACCAGCGTCCAGACGAAGGTGGCGGAAATGGCCACGGTGACGAAGAACTCGGCCGTATTGACCGTGCCGATCGCGCGCCGGGGTTCCTGTCCGGCCCCGACCAGGGTCGAGGAGACGGTCGGACCCCAGCCGCCGCCACCGACCGCATCGAGGAAGCCACCGATCAGTCCCAGGGGGCCGGCCACCCAACGCGGAATATGTCGCGGCCGCAGGTCCCGGGTCGCGCGCCATAGAATGTAGAGGCCCATCAGGGCCAGATAGGCGATGATGAAGGGCTTGATCATATGCCCGTCGATCCCGGTCAGCACATAGGCCCCCAACACACCGCCGATGACCCCGGCTACGGCCAGCGGGGTGAACAGCCGCCAGTCGACGTTGCGATGCCAGATGTGGCTGCCGGCCGAGGCGGCGGTGGTGAACACCTCGGCCCCGTGGACACTGGCCGAGGCTACGGCCGGGGGAACCCCCAGGGCCAGCAGGACCGATGAAGAAATCAGGCCGTAGGCCATGCCCAGAGCCCCGTCGACGGTCTGGGCCAGCAGGCCGACCATCAGAAACAGCAGAAAGGTGTCCATTCAGGTCCGATCGGGCATCGGCCACCGAGGTGCCGCCTTCCTGACTAATGCGCCGTGCGCCTCGGCGGAAGCCGCCTGACGCGCTTGTGACTCGCGGACCGGGGCGGAGTCCCTCCATCGACAGGCTCCATCCTCCGCGCTAGAGCGAAATCGGTTGAGTTGGACGACGTCCAACCCGGCTCAGATTTCGCTCCAGTTTGAATCCGGACCATTTTTCGGAATCAGGTCGGTTCGACCTGAAGCAAAAATGGTCTAAGGCTCCGGCCCTTCGGAATTCAGGACGTTTCCCCCGTGCGACTGCCCCAGGCCCGGCTCGATCAGGTACTCGACCGCTTCCATCAGGTGGAGGCGCGCATGGGCGCGGCCAGCGACGGTCAGGAGATCGTGCGCCTGTCGAAAGAGCATGCCGAGCTCAAGCCTGTGGCCGATGCCGTCATGGCCGTGGCCCGGGCCCGGGCCGAGGTCGCCGATCTCGAGTCCATGGCGTCCGATCCCGAGATGGCCGCCATGGCCGCCGAGGAGCTGGAGGCCCTGAACGAAACCCTGCCCGAGCTGGAACGCGAGGTCGCCCTGCTGCTGGCTCCGCGCGACGCCGACGAGAACGCCTCGGCCGTGCTGGAAGTCCGGGCCGGCACCGGCGGCGATGAGGCGGCCCTGTTCGCCGGCGATCTGTTCCGCATGTATTCGCGCTACGCCCAGGCGCGCGGCTGGAAGGTCGAGGTCGACTCCGCCACCGAGGGCGACGCCGGCGGCTTCAAGGAGATCATCGCCACGGTGAATGGCGACGGGGTGTTCGGCCGGCTCAAATTCGAGAGCGGCGTGCACCGCGTCCAGCGCGTGCCGACCACCGAGGCCGGTGGTCGCATCCACACCTCGGCCGCCACCGTCGCCGTCCTGCCCGAGGTCGAGGACGTCGAGATCGACATTCAGGACAAGGACATCCGCATCGACACCTTCCGCGCCTCCGGCTCGGGCGGCCAGCACGTCAACAAGACCGATTCCGCTGTGCGCATCACCCATTTCCCGTCCGGGATCGTGGTCACCTCCTCGGAGAAGTCGCAGCACGTCAACCGCGACAAGGCGATGAAGAATCTACGCGTTCGCCTGTACGACCTGCAGCGTCAGACCAAGGATCTGGCCCGCTCGGACGCGCGCAAATCCCAGGTCGGCTCGGGCGACCGGTCGGAACGCATCCGCACCTACAACTTCCCCCAGGGTCGCGTCACCGACCACCGCATCGGCCTGACCCTGCACAGCCTGCCCCAGATTCTGGAAGGCGACATCGACCCGATGCTGAACGCCCTGATCACCGAGGACCAGGCCGCACGCCTGTCCGATCTGGAAGCCGAGTTCAACTAGACGCTCACGGTTTCCCGGGACGATCCCTGTTTCGTTGCCGGTCGCGCCGGATCCGTCGGCTCATCAACCGGTCGGACAATGCCTCGGCGTGTTTGAGCGTAAACGCCAGCGCCGCCGGCGACCCCCGCTTGGCTCCGACACTGTCGGCGACCACCGCCCCGCGGTCGCCGATGGCGCGGACCTCTCCGGTGGTGGTGTCGACCGCAGTCTGGTGTTCGATCTCGGCATTCAGCTCGGCCCCGAGAATGATGATCTGCACCGACAACCAGGTCCACAGCAGAAAGCCCATCATCGCCGCCAGCGGTCCGTAGGCGGCGGTGCGCACGAAGGTCTGCAGATACCAGCTGAACAGGAAGGACACCGCCACGCTGGCCGTGGCCGCGAAGATCGCCCCGGGGGTCAGCCAGCGCCAGCGGGCCCGGGCCCGACACGGGCCGAACCGGTAGATGATCGCCAGCGCCGCGCCGTAACCGGCCAGCAGCAGCGGCCAGCGCAGCGGGGCCAGATGATTCCATTCCGCCGCCAGGCCGAACACACCCAGCACCAGCGGCACCCCGACCACCAGCGCCGCCGTCAGGAACACGGCCGCCAGGCCCGACAGGGTGAAGGCCATACAGACCAGGTTGTAGTGGACGAAATTGCGCTTCTCGATCTGGTGATAGGCGACGTTGAGACCATAGAAGAGGGTCTTGATGCCGTTGTTGGCCACCCACAGGGACAGCAGCAGGGTCCAGACCAGGGTCACGGTCATCTGTGGCTTGGCCGTTGCCGCCAGCCGGTCCATCTCGCCACCGAGGAAGCCGGCCACCCCTGCGGGCAACACCGAATAGAGGAATTGCAGCCGCTGCCAGGCGTCGGCCGGATCGGCGAACAGCCCATAGACGGTGACGAAGGCGGCCAGGGTCGGAAACAGCGACAGCACGATGAAGAAGGTCACCCCCCCGGCCAGGAAGCCGACCCGATCGCCGAAATAGGAGACCCCGACCCGCCACAGGATGTCGGTCCAGCCGCGGTGCGGAATCTGGTGTGGACGTTGGGCCAGCCGGCCCCGGCCGGGCTCGCGCGCATCATAGTCCTCGGGGCCGGGCGGCGGCGGCGGCGGCGGCACCGGGCGGAAACGGCGCACGTCCAGCCCGACCTTGTGGCCCTGGCGGTGCAGCAGATGGATGGCCCCCGCGCCCGCCGCCAGCCCTCCGGCGACAGCCCCCAGCAGCCGCCACACCCGGACGCTGGATGACGAATCGGCGGGTGGCGATGATTTTGAACGGGTCCCCATCGGCGCTATCAACGATTCCCCTGTTGCGGCGTTCCGCTTGAAATCGCCCCAAAGCCGCGTCAAGCCATCCTCATGTCTGATACCACGTCCGCGCCCACACTCGTCACCGCCTGGAAAACCGCCCAGGCCCGGCTCAAGGCCGGCCGCATCGACAGTCCGGCCATCGATGCCCGGCTGTTGCTGGAGGTCGCCGCCGGGGTCAGCCGCACCGACATCCTGACCGACCCGCACCGGGCCCTGAGCCCCGACCAGAGCGCGGCCTATGCGGCGATGATCGAGCGACGGCTGAAGCGCGAACCGGTGTCGCGCATCCTCGGTCGCAAGGGCTTCTGGAAGATCATGCTCAACGTCACCCCCGACGTGCTGAGCCCGCGCCCCGACACCGAGGCCCTCCTCGACGTGGTGTTGCTGGCCTTCCCGCCGCAGGCCGCCTTCCAGATGATCGACCTCGGCACCGGCTCGGGGGCCATTCTGCTGGCCACCCTGGTCGAGCGTCCGGCTGCGCGCGGCATGGGGACAGACATCTCGTCCGAGGCCATCGCCGTGGCCAAGGAGAACGCGGCCAACCTCGACCTCGACGCCCGCGCCAGCTTCCTGCGCACCGAATGGGCCACCGGCTTCGGTCCCGGCGAGTTCGATCTGGTGGTGTCCAACCCGCCCTATATCCCCAGCGGTGACATCGCCGGCCTCGACCCCGAGGTGCGCGAGCACGACCCGCATCTGGCGCTGGACGGCGGGCCCGACGGCCTGCAGGCCTATCGCGACCTGGCCCCCGAGATCCACCGTATCCTCAAGCCCGACGGCATCTTCGCGGTCGAGATCGGTTGGGATCAGGGTCCGCAGGTCAAGGCCCTGTTCGACGCCGCCGGCTTCGCCGACGTCCGGGTGGTCAAGGACCTGTCCGACCGCGATCGCGTCGTCACCAACGGCCCGGACCCGCGCACCAACCCGATTCCGAAGATGTAGAAATCCTCCCCCATCGGGGGAGGGGGACCACCCGAAGGGGGGTGGAGGGGGCCGCGTCCCGGGTCACCCCCTCCACCGCCGCGCGGTTCCCCTCCCCCGCAGGGGGAGGATCGCGCACCGAACAAACCCCTTGGAAACACGCCCGTCCCGCGCTAAGCTTGTGTCTGTCTCCCACCCAAAACGCACGCCTTGGACCGCTTCAGGCCCATCCACGCGCGCTCGGGGCATGTGATGTCGGGCCGGGTCGCCCGGCGGGCCACAGGGTGGCAACGGATTTCCGAATACATCGTCAGCGGGGATTGGCCCCGAACGAGACGGAACGAAGACACGGACGGCGACAGACTGCAATGTGCAGATCCGACCGTTCCCCATACAAAGCACGGTAAGTTTCGATGAGAGATTTCAAGGGCATGAAGCGTCAGCGCGGACGCAACAGGAAGCCCGGCGGCGGAGCCAACAACGCCAACAGCAGCAATCCGAACCGGTCGTGGGATTCCCAGGGCCCGGAGAACATCAAGGTCCGCGGCAACGCCCAGACGGTCTATGAGCGCTATCAGCAGCTCGGCCGTGACGCGACAGCCGCCGGCGACCGGGTGCTGGCCGAAAACTACATGCAGCACGCCGAACACTATTTCCGCGTCCTGCGCGCCCTGCAGCCGCAGCGTTCGGTCTCCGAGATCGCCGCGCGCGAACTGTCCAACCAGGGCTATGATATCGATTTCGAGGATGAATCCGGGGCCCAGGCCGCCGCCTTCCTCGCCGCCCAGCAGGCCGCCGACCGTGCCGCGCAGGGCGAGTCCCGTCCCGAACGCGACTCCGGCGACAACGACACCCCGGCCGGTCAGGGACAGGCTCGTGACTCGAAGGACCGCGACGGTCCCCGCGAACCGCGCCCGCCGCGCCAGCGTGACGACCGTCCCCGTGATGATCGTCCCCGCGACGACCGGCCCCGGGACTCGCAACCTCGTGACGACCAGCCCCGCGCCGAAGGTGACGACGGCGGCCCTCGCGAAACCCGTCGTGAACGCTGGGAACGCCGCCGCGACGAACGCAACCGTCGCTTCGGTGAAGGCACCGAGGGCGAGGCTTCCACGTCAGACGCCGGTCCGGCCGTCGCGCCGGAGTCCGGTTCCGGTCCGGACGCGGCTGCCCCGGCCCGGGCCGAGACGCGCGCCCGTCGCCCGCGCGCCGATCGCAGCGACCGTCCCGCCACCGAGGCTCCCGCCGAGGCGGCCCCGGCCCTGCCGGGCTTCCTGACCCGCTCGACCGTCACCGCCGCCGCCCCGGCCGAGACCGCCGAGGCCCCGGTCGTCAAACGCCGCGCCCCGCGCAAGAAGGTCGAGGCTCCGGCCGCCGACGAGTGAGGCTTCCCCGCAGGGGGCGGTCTTGACGGCAGAGGTTCCGACCGCTTCTTGGGACCGGTACTCTCCGGAAGGCCTGTCCATGCGTTCGCCGCTTCGCCTGTCCATCGTCATCGCAATCGCCGCCGTCACTGTGACGGCCTGTGCCTCGGTACCGCCGCCCCCCCCGCCACCGCCGACGGGGCCGGCCGGCCCGACCGGCGTGGTCCTGCGTGACTGGCGTGCCATCATCACCAGTGCCGACCGCGACCGCTATCGCCGCCGCGCCGCCGCCTGGACCCTGGCCCTGCAGCAGGTCGCGCGGCAGCCCGGCTCGGGTGACCTCGACAGCCTCGGCGACCTGATCCGGCCCGATGCGGTTCGCCGGTCCGTGACGCCACCGGCCGGCGACTATCGCTGCCGCACCGTCAAATTGGGCTCCCAGGGCGGGGCTGCGGGCCTCGGCTATGTCGTCTACGGCTGGTACGACTGTCGTCTCGAACAGACCGACCGCGGCCTGAAATTCTCCAAATTGACCGGTTCGCAGCGCCCCGCCGGCCTGCTGTTTCCCGAGAATGACAGCCGTATGGTGATGCTGGGCTCGATGTCCCTGGCCTCCGAGCCCCCGGCCAATTCCTACGGCCAGCGGCCCGACCGCGATCTGGTCGCCGTGCTGGAACGGATCGGCGAGCGCCGCTGGCGTCTGGTCATCCCCTGGCCGCAGAACGAATCCAACCTCGACCTGATCGAACTGGTCCCGAACTGAGCCCCACCGGCCGGAGCCGCCGGATTGATCCCGGGGCTCCCGCGATTGGACTCTGCGAACGGAGCGGCGCAGGCTGAGAACCGACGGAACAGGCTGTCCGTTGAATTCTGGAGCACCTCATGAGTGGTTCGGACTCTGGCTTCACCGGCTCTATTCCCGCGCTCTACGATCGCTATCTGGGGCCGACCCTTTTCGAGCCTTTCGCCTCTGATCTCGCCCGCCGTTTTGCCGGTTTCGAAGGGGTCATCCTCGAGACGGCTGCGGGCACAGGGCGCGTTACCTGTGCGCTGGCGGCGGCCGCCCCGGATGCGACGATCGTGGCAACGGACCTGAACCCCGCCATGCTGGCCCAGGCCGTTCAGGTCGTGTCCGCCCCCAACATCAGCTGGTCCGAGGCTGACGCCCAGGCACTGCCGTTCGCGGACGCGACCTTTGATGCCGTGGTCTGCCAGTTCGGCGCGATGTTCTTTCCCGACAAGGCGACCGCCTATGCCGAGGCCCGGCGCGTGCTCAGGCCCGGCGGACAGTTTGTCTTCAGCGTCTGGGATCGGATGGAGACCAATGAGCTGACGCTGGCCGTGCATCAGACCGTGGGCGCGTGCTTTCCGGATGATCCCCCGAATTTTCTCACCCGCACGCCTTTCGGCTACCACGACGCTGATGCCATTCACCGCGCCGTTTCTGTCGCGGGGTTCAGCGATGTCTCGGTCGAGACCGTGTCCCTGGCGACGCCCGCCGCCTCGACCGCGGGCTTCGTCCGGGGTCAGTGCCAGGGCTCCCCCCTCGCCGCCGAGATAGAGGCGCGGCGTCCGCAGGGTCTGGAACAGGTCGTCGAAACCGTCACTGCCGAACTGACCCGCCGTCTGGGCCCGGGACCGATTTCCGGCAGGGGTCAGGCGCTCGTGGTGACGGCCCGGGTCCCCTCGGACTGACCGGCTCCGACTTCGCTTGACCCGGGGTCCCTGGCCAGCGAGTCTGTCACTGCGCCCGGACATCCCGGCGTGGAATTTCAGGGGGTCTGCATGCGCAGTATCAGCGCCACTATCGGGTCAGTCGTACTGCTGGCCATCATCGCCGGTATCGCTCTCGTCGGCATGCCCACCTACAACGTCTATTCTAAGCAGATGAAGGGCAAGGCCGCCTATGAGGAGGCGGTCCAGAACCGCCGCATCCGCGTGCTGGAAGCCCAGGCCGCCCTCGATTCGGCCGAGCTGACGGCCAAGGCCGAGGTCGCCCGCGCCCGCGGCACCAACGAGGCCAACCGCATCATGGCCGAGAGCCTCGGCGGCCCCGACAACTACCTGCGCTGGGCCTATATCAACATGCTCGCGGAAACCGCCGGCCAGGGCGACCGTCAGGTCATCTATCTGCCTACCGAAGCCGGCATGCCCATCCTCGAGGCCGGCCGCCGTTCGGGACAGTAATCCCGACTTCTTGTGCCCGCGACGTCTTTGCGCCCCGATTGAAGCGTTAGTCGGCCCGGTGGGGTTTCCCCACCGGGAGACCGACCATGAAATTGAACACCACAAGTCTCACCCTGGGCTTTATCGCCCTGACATCCGTCTCCCTCGCCGCCTGCCAGCGAACCCCGGCCCCCGAAGCGCCGTCGGCGGAGCCGGCCCCTGTGGCTGAGGCCACCGTGCCCGCGCCTCTGCCGGCTTCGGAATATCTCGAGACCCTGACCGAACAGGCCTTCAGCGCCACCCCGGATGAGCTGGACGCCTTGATATCGCAGGTCCGGACCGCCGTGGTTCGCGATCGTGGATCCTTGTCGTCCGCGGCGGCGACCGAGCTGGATCAACGCCTGCAGCAGATCACCGACGATCGCGCGGCGCTGAAGCGGGCTGATCTGGCCATCGCCTCGGTCGAGGCCTTTCGCCTGTTCGTCTCGGCCGCGCCCGACACCCCCCCCGCCGCCGGGGTCGTACCGGCCGAGGTCAGCCTGCTCGACTATGCCGGCTTTCGCTACCAGGCGGATCTGAAGGCCGAACCGGTACGCTGGGATGACGCCGCCGCCGCCGCCGACTATGCCGCCGGTCAGTGGGACCGCATCTCGGCGCGCGTGACCAATGAGGGCCTGCGGACCCGGTTCGGCAACACGGTCGCCGAGATGAAACTGGCCATCAAGGACCGTAATGCGACCCATGCTGCCCTGGTCGTCACCCGCGAACTTGACCTGGTCGATGAACTCGAAGCCCATTTCTCGGGTCACTGAGCGGCCGGCCCGTCCATCCAACTGCTGAACAAGGCCAAATATGACCCGAGACCAGGGCGAACTGCTCAGCAAGGTGCCGGCCATCACCCTGGGCTTCTGGGTCATCAAGATCCTGGCCACCACCCTTGGCGAGACCGGCGGCGATACGGTCAGCATGACGATGAACCTCGGCTATCTGGTCGGGACCGCCATCTTCCTCTCCGTACTGGTGCTGCTGGTCGGGCTGCAGATCGCCGCGCGGCGGTTCCGTCCCTTCCTCTACTGGGCCACCATCGTCGCCTCGACCACGGCCGGCACGACCATGGCCGACTACGCCACCCGTTCGATGGGGATCGGCTATACCGGCGGCTCGCTGCTGCTGCTGGCCTGCGTGGCCGGCTCATTGCTGGCCTGGCGCTGGACCCTCGGATCGATCTCGGCTGACACCGTCGCCACGCCCCGGGCCGAGATGTTCTACTGGCTGACCATCACCTTCTCCCAGACCCTGGGCACCGCCCTGGGCGACTGGACTGCCGACACCGGCGGGCTCGGCTTCCTCGGGGCCGCCGTGGTGTTCGGTGTGGCCCTGGCCGTGGTGGCGGGCCTGTATTTCCGCACCCGGATTAGCCACGTGGTGCTGTTTTGGGCCGCCTTCATCCTGACCCGGCCGCTGGGCGCGGCGGTCGGCGACCTGCTCGACAAGCCGCTGGACCACGGTGGTCTGGCCTTCAGCCGCCCGCTCGCCTCGCTGGTTCTGACCGTAGCCATCGTCGCCCTGATCCTGATCCTGCCCCAGCGCGCCGGCCAGCATCCCGGGCATACGACCGAAGCCAGCTGAGGTCAGGCGTCAGCCCGGGGGCCGTTCCCGATGCAGCGTCTCGGACATGCGTACGGCGACCCAGAGACCCGAGGCGAAGGTCAGTCCGGCCACGACCACGGCGGCGGCCGACAGGCCCAGCCGGTCAGCGACCAGTCCGGCGATGATGGCCCCGAAGGCGTAGCCCAGATCGCGCCAGAGCCGGTAAACCCCGACGGCCGACCCTCGCCATGACGGCTGGGCCACGTCGCCGATCGCGGCGAGCAGGGTCGGATAGACCATGGCGGTGCCGAGTCCGAGCAGGACGGCCGCCGTGGCGAAGGCGGCGAAGGTCCCGGACACGGCCGTCAGCAGGATGCCGATCGCCTGCACCCACATGCCTGCGGCGATCAGCCATTTGCGACCCACCCGGTCCGACAGGCTGCCGGTCACCAGCTGGGACACGCCCCAGACGGCAGGATAAACGGCCGCCAGAATGCCGATCTTCGACAGGCCCAGACCCGCGGCCATGAAGATCAGCGGGAACAGACCCCAGGCCAGTCCGTCATTCAGATTGTTGATCAGTCCGGCCTGGGTCACCGACGACAGGTTGCGGTCGCCCCATGTGGTGCGCCGGAAAATCTCGAACTGACCCGGCGGAGTGTCGGGACCGGTCGCCTGTGACGCGGACTCGTGATCGGCATGGCCCCGGGTTTCCCGCACCAGCCCCACGGACAGCAGCAGGCCCATGACGACGAACACCACGCCCAGATAGAAGGGCTCCGGCCTCAGCCCGTAGTGGACGGCGATATAGCCGGTGGCCCAGGCCGCCATGGCGACGGCGAAATAGCCGGCGAACTCGTTCAGCCCCATGGCCAGTCCGCGGTTTTTCGGTCCGGCCAGATCGATCTTCATGATCACCGCCGTCGACCAGGTCAGCCCCTGGCTCACCCCCAGAAACAGATTGGCGACGATGACCCAGCTCCACGACGGGGCCCACATCAGCAGGAACGGCACCGGCGCGGCGATGATCCAGCCGGCGATCAGCACCGGCTTGCGCCCCCAGCGATCACCCAGCCGGCCGGCGACATAGTTGGACAGGGCCTTGGTCACGCCGAACACGGCGATGAACGACAGGATGGCGGTGCGTTCGGCCAGGCCGAACTCGATCTCGGCGAGGGACGGCAGGATGCTGCGCTCGATCCCGACCATGCCGCCGACAAAGGCGTTGATCAGGACCAGCAGCGAGAACTGGGCCCAGTTGTTGCGGACGCCCAGTTTCAGGGGCGGCGAGGGTGTCACCCGTTCACCCGCACCAGCTTCAGGTCCTGATAGTCGTACGAGAAGTCGATGTCCGGCGACACGCCCTTGACCGTGGCCCGCACCGGACGGCCGTCCTCGATCTCGAAGGTGACGAAGGCGTCCTCCTCACGGGTGTCGGGGAAGCGGGTGCGCATCATGTCGCCGTCATAGGGTTCCAGCGGTCCCTGCAGGGCCGGATTGTGGGTGAAGCTCAGCCACAGTTGCAGGTCGCGGGCCTCGATGGTGACATCCCCGTACCACGGGTCGCGCCAGGTCCCGGCATAGGCCGACAGCGGCAGGGACGGCGCGGCCCCGGCGGCCTGTTTCGCATCGATCTCAACGGCGGCGGCCAGCGATTTCTCGATGTCCTCGCGGTTGCGCCGCAGCGAGTCGGCGATCCAGTCGAAGTCGGTCTTGTCCATGCAGATGTCGGTGATGCCCGAGCGCAGCGCCCGCAGCAGGTCGCTCTCCTCGGCATTGGAAAAGACCGAGAAGCCGATGTTGCGGCCGGGGATCAGCATCGTCGCCGAAATGCCGCCGGGCGAGCCGCCGCCGTGGCTGACCAGCCGCTCGCCGCGATAGTCCTGCACCTGGAAGCCCATCGCATAGGTCGAGGCGATGGCCCGGCCGGGCAGGGCGGCGGTCGGCCCTTCGGACGAATTGATGATGATGTTGGGCCGCCACATCTCTTTCGCCGCCTCTTCCGAGAACAGCCGGCTGCCGTCGGGCAGGGCCCCCATGGCCAGCCGCACGGCGATCCATTTCGACCAGTCGACGGCGCTGGTGCAGATGCCCCCGGCCGCTGCCGCCGAATCCCAGTTCCAGATGGCGGCGATCGAGTCGGCGATCGGCCGCATCTCGCCCTGATAGCGCAGCGGCGGGCCGGTGCGGGCGTGCGGCAGGGCCGACTTCTGCGGATCGGCCAGCGTGGCCATCGGCACGGTGTCGCCCATGCCGACCCGGTCGAGAATCCGGGTCTGGACGAAGTCTTCCCAGCGCTGGCCCGAGGCCGCGGCCAGCACCTGACCGGCGACCACGAACATCAGGTTGCAATAGTGGTAACCGGCGCGGAAACCGTCCTCGATCGACACGAACGGCACCTGCGCCATCACCTGTTCGCGGGTGCGGTCGCTGTTGGGCCAGAACAGCAGGTCCCCGGCCCCCAGACCGAACCCGGCCCGGTGGCTCAGGGTGTCACGCACGGTGATCCGCTCGCCGATCACCGGGTCCGACAGCGTAAAGCCCGGCAGGTAGGTGCGCACCGGTTCGTCCCATTTCACCTTGCCCTCATCGACCATCATGGCCAGTCCGGCGGCGGTGACGTTCTTGGTATTGGAGGCGATGGCGAACAATGTGTGGTCATCGACGCGCCGGGCCTCGCCCATCTTGCGCACCCCATAGCCGCGCGTCAGGATCGCCTCGCCGTCCCTGACCAGCGCCACCGACAGGGCCGGCTGGTCGGGAAAGGCCGCCATGCAGCGCCGCACATAGGCATCGACCGCCTCGGCCAGACCCGCATGATCATTGGCCGCCTCCTGCGCCCAGGCCGACAGCGGCAGGGCGGCGACGCCCATCCCGGCGACGGAAGAGGTCAGGGCGGCGCGGCGGGTCAGGCGAAGGGTCATACGAAGGCTCCGGAGAGGGGGACAGGCGACGCTAGCCCGCCGCCCGGCGACCTGTCCACGATCCCGCGCCCCACCCCCTTGTGTGTCCCACTGGCCACACCCACCTTTGCCTCAGATCAAGGCGTCGCTTGTCGCAAGGGCGCAACTGGTCGACCATCCGCCGCTTCAGGGGACACGCATGAATCTCGACCTCTATTCCGACCGCGCCAAACAGGCGATCCAGTCCGCCCAGTCGCTGGCCCTGGCCCGCCGCCACCAGCAGTTCGCGCCCGAGCATCTGCTCAAGGTGCTGCTGGAAGAGCGCGACGGCCTGGCCCGCAATCTGATCACCGCCGCCGGTGGCGACGCGGCGAAAGCCGAGACCGCGACCGAGACCGCCCTGAAGAAGCGCGCCCAGGTCAGCGGCGGCTCCGGCCAGCTGTATCTGGACGGCGACACCGCCCGCGTCTTCTCGACCGCCGAGGAAGCCTCAAAGAAAGCCGGCGACGCCTTCGTCACCACCGAACGCCTGCTGGCCGCCCTGCTGCGTGAAGGCGGGGTCGCGGCCGAGGTGCTGAAGTCGGTCGGGGTCACGTCGGACGCCCTCGACGCGGCCGTCACCGACCTGCGCAAGGGCAAGACCGCCGACTCCGCCGGAGCCGAGGACGCCTATGACGCCCTGAAACGCTATGCCCGCGACCTGACCCTGGCCGCCCGTGACGGCAAGATCGACCCGGTCATCGGCCGCGACGAGGAGATCCGCCGCACCATCCAGGTTCTCGCCCGCCGCACCAAGAACAACCCCGTCCTGATCGGCGAGCCCGGCGTCGGCAAGACCGCCATCGTCGAGGGTCTGGCCGTGCGCATCGTCAACGGCGACGTGCCCGAGAGCCTGAAGGACAAGACCGTGATGGCCCTCGACATGGGCTCGCTGATCGCCGGGGCCAAATACCGCGGCGAGTTCGAGGAACGGCTCAAGGCCGTGCTGGGCGAGGTCACCGCCGCCGAGGGCCAGATCATCCTGTTCATCGACGAGATGCACACCCTGGTCGGGGCCGGCAAGGGCGACGGGGCCATGGACGCCTCCAACCTGCTGAAGCCGGCGCTTGCCCGCGGCGAGCTGCACTGCGTCGGGGCCACCACCCTCGATGAATATCGCAAACACGTCGAGAAGGACGCCGCCCTGGCGCGTCGCTTCCAGCCGGTCTTCATCGAGGAGCCCAGCGTCGAGGACACCATCTCCATCCTGCGCGGCATCAAGGAGAAATATGAGGTCCACCACGGGGTGCGTATCTCCGACTCCGCCATCGTCGCCGCCGCCACCCTGTCGCACCGCTACATCACCGACCGCTTCCTGCCCGACAAGGCCATCGACCTGATCGACGAGGCCGGCAGCCGCGTGCGCATGGCCGTCGATTCCAAGCCGGAATCCCTCGACGAGATCGACCGCCGTCTGGTCCAGCTCAAGATCGAACGCGAGGCCCTGAAGAAGGAGTCCGACAAGGCCTCCAGGGACCGGCTCGAAAAACTGGAAGACGAGATCGCCGACCTCGAGAGCGAAAGCGAAGACCTGACCGCCCGCTGGAAGGCCGAGAAGGAGAAGGTCGGGGCCGGGGCCCAGCTGCGCGAGACCCTGGACCGCCTGCGCGCCGAACTGGCCGCCGCCCAGCGTGCCGGCGACCTGGCCCGCGCCTCCGAGATCGCCTACGGCCAGATCCCCGGCATCGAGAAACAGCTGGTCGAGGCCGAGGCCAATGAGACCGACAAGGCCGGCCCCCTGACGCCCGAGGTCGTCGACGCTGAACAGATCGCCCAGGTCGTGTCCCGCTGGACCGGCGTCCCCGTCAACAAGATGCTGGAGGGCGAGCGCGACAAGCTGCTGGCCATGGAGGACGCCCTGGGCCAACGCGTGGTCGGCCAGGACGAGGCCCTGACCGCCGTGTCCGATGCGGTGCGCCGCGCCCGCGCCGGCCTCAACGACCCCAACCGCCCGCTCGGCTCCTTCCTGTTCCTCGGCCCGACCGGCGTCGGCAAGACCGAACTGACCAAGGCCCTGGCCGAATTCCTGTTCGACGACGAAGCCGCCATCACCCGGATGGATATGTCCGAATATATGGAGAAACACAGCGTCAGCCGCCTGATCGGCGCCCCTCCGGGCTATGTCGGCTATGACGAGGGCGGGGCCCTGACCGAGGCGGTCCGCCGCCGCCCCTATCAGGTCGTCCTGTTCGACGAGGTCGAAAAGGCCCACCCCGATGTGTTCAACGTCCTGCTCCAGGTGCTGGACGACGGCCGCCTGACCGACGGCCAGGGCCGCACCATCGACTTCCGCAACACATTGATCATCATGACCAGCAACCTGGGGTCCGAGTTCCTGTCACAACAG
Source organism: uncultured Brevundimonas sp. (assembly GCF_963974615.1). Taxonomy (GTDB): domain Bacteria; phylum Pseudomonadota; class Alphaproteobacteria; order Caulobacterales; family Caulobacteraceae; genus Brevundimonas. Next base: position 178,431 of record NZ_CAXBDH010000003.1, on the reverse strand, counting down.
GGCGAGGGCGACAGTGTCGACGCCGTCCGCCCCATGGTCATGGACTCGGTCCGCGCCCATTTCCGCCCCGAATTCCTCAACCGCATCGACGAGATCATCCTGTTCAGCCGCCTCGGCCGCGAACAGATGGCCGGCATCGTCCGCATCCAGCTGGGCCGCTTCGAGAAGCTGCTGGCCGACCGCCGCCTGACCCTGGCCATCGACGACCCCGCCCTCGCCTGGATCGCCGACCGCGGCTACGACCCGGTCTACGGCGCGCGCCCGCTGAAACGCGTGATCCAGAAAGACCTGGTCGACCCGATCGCGCGGAAACTGCTGGCGGGCGAGATCGAGGACGGGTCGGTGATCGGCGTGTCCGCCGGGGCCGACGGGCTGGAGATCGGCAAGGTGCGGGTGCACTAGCGCCCCCTCCGCTCCCCCCTTGCTTTCGTCATCCCGGGGCAAGCGGCACCGCCGCGCCGACCCCGGGACCCAGCGGCGCGGTCGCGTCAGCGATCGCGAAACCTGTCCGTCGCATCGTGCCAGACCGTTTCGCGCTCACGCGCGCCGCTGGGTCCCGGGGTTCGCTGCGCGCCCCCGGGATGACGAAAGCGGGGGGCGGGGACGGGGAAAGCGCCGCCTTCTAATCATCGCTTTCGAAATGTTGCACGAGCCGCTCCAGAACACCCAGAGCGGCGCTTTGCCGGGTCCTGAGTGCATCGGACGCCACAGCCTTGATCTCCGCTCGACGGAGTAGCTCCCGGGTCAAGGTGTGACCGCGCCGGTCTTTCATGGTCAGCCGGGTCAGGTCGCGATGGAGGCGGTCGTTCTCGCCGGTCAACTGATCGACCCGCTGCCGGAAGTCCTCGCCGTCATAGCCGGCCCATTCCACAGTTACGGCTTTCGCCCTGAGGTTCGTCGTCGTACCCGCGAAAACCTGGTGTACCTCCGCGCGATCAGGGAAGACGGTGCCCTCGACCTCTTCGCCAATCTTTTCGGAGACCTCCGCCTCCTCGAAGCCAGCCGCCTCGAACCGCACGACAAGGACGACCTTGTCGCCGGGCTTGGTGGAGAAGGTGAAGGGATAGACGCGCAATTCGACGTCGCGGCCCAGCACAGTGACCCGGCCAAGGACGCCGTAGAACTCCGTGCTCTTGCCCATTGTTACCCCCGCTCCAATCCTAAGGAACACGATCACATTAGCGGAAGCGGACGTGCGATCCAGAACGGTGTGGCTGGTCCTGCCACGCGGACTGACTTCATTCCCCCCGCTTTCGTCATCCCGGGGCAAGCGGCGCCGCCGCGCCGACCCCGGGACCCAGCGGCGCGGTCGCGTCAGCGATCGCGAAACCCATCCGCCGCACTGTGCCAGACCGTTTCGCGCTCCGCGCGCCGCTGGGTCCCGGGGTCTCTCCCGTCTTGCGCCGGGCTCGCCCCGGGATGACGAAAGCAAGCGGGGTTCGCTAGCGCGCCCCCGGGATGACGACAGCAGAAGGGGGTGGATGACGCGCCGCGAAATATCGCATAGGTTGTGCGTATGGTCACGCATCGCACCTTTATCGCCACCTATATCATGGCCAGCGGGCGCAACGGCACCCTCTATACGGGCATGAGCGCCAACCTGCAGGCGCGGGTCTGGCAGCATCGCACCGGGACCTTCGACGGCTTCACCCTACAGAATCGCTGCACCCGGCTGGTCTGGTTCCAGCGTTTTGCCTGGGTGGTCGAGGCGATCCGGCGTGAGAAACAGATCAAGGACTGGAAGCGCGACTGGAAGCTGGCCCTGATCGAGGCCGCCAACCCCGACTGGCGCGACCTCGCCGCCGACTGGTTTGCCCCGACCGTCCCCGACTGGACCCCGCCGCCGGAACCGCACTGACGCCCCCGCTGTCGTCATCCCGGGGCCGCGCAGCGAGCCCCTCTCCCGCTTTCGTCATCCCGGGGGCGCGCAGCGAACCCCGGGACCCAGCGGCGCGCGATAGCGCGACCCTGTCGCGGACGCGGCTGTTCGACCGTCGTGCGAGGCAAGATCGCCTTCGCTTCGCTGCGGCGCCGCTGGGTCCCGGGGTCTGTGCGGCTGCGCCGCTTGCCCCGGGATGACGACAGCAGGGGATGCGAGGTGTTTGCGAAAAACCCTCCGAATTCACCTCCCCAATCCCTTGCCCCGCAACGCCTTGCGCATTTCTCCAGCCCAACTTCCCGCCCCCCTTCCAGCCCCGCCGATAATACCCCGGTCCCGTCGCAAGGAAGGGCCGCCTGGCCTGCGACCTGGTGTGTGGCGGGAGTGGGGGAGCGGGGTCAGGGTCGGGCGAGGATACCCCGGCCGCTCCGGGACCGGGTCACAGGCCCGGCCCCGCCCGCGGCGATCGGTGCGGCTAGGCGGTAAGACCGTTGCCGACCGCAAGCTCGTCGAAAATCTCCACGCGGAGCGTCGGTCTTCGTCGAAACGGTAATCCATCAGAACACCGGGCGAAGGCCCGGCGCTCCGCCTGCCCTTCCATACCGCCGCCGGACCGGCGCGGCCCCTTGTCATGCGCGTGGGCCGTGCCTGTTCCCCAAAAGGAGCCCCCGATGTGCCGCCCCAAGGATCGCAAATTTTACCCGCCGCCGGACTGGCCGACCCGGCCCGACGGCCGCCCGATGACGCAGAACGACATCCTGCTGGGTCTGGTCATCCACGAGCTGCAGCAGGCCGACGCGCGCGAACGGCCCCGGCCCCGGCGTCGCGTCGTCCGCAACGGGGCCTTCGTCAACCTGTGACCGCCGTCAGTGCGCCCCGGTGCCCTTGGGCAGATGCTGTCGCTCGTGTTTGCCGACGCGGGTCACCAGCGTCTGGCTGGCGGCGTTCATGCCGGTCAGCACCACCTCGGCCCCCTGGCGGCGATAGCGGAACACCACCTTGTCGACGGCGGCGGCCCCGGTCAGGTCCCACAGATGGGCTTCGGTCATGTCGATCTCGACCCGGGTCGGGTGGCCGTGATGCTCGAAGGCGGCGGCGAACACATCGGCCGAGGCGAAGAACAGCTGGCCGCTGACCTCGTAGCGCAGCTCGCCCTCGGGCGAGTCGACCTCGGTCACCACCACCGTCTTGCCGACCTTGCGCATGAAGAACACCGCCGACAGGATCACCCCCAGCACCACCCCCTTGGACAGGTCGTGGGTGGCGACCACGGTGCCGGTGGTGGCCAGCATCACGATCGACGACTGCATCGGCGTCTCGCGCAGCTTCAGCATCGAGCCCCAGTCGAAGGTGCCGACCGAGACCATGATCATCACCGCCACCAGCGCCGCCATCGGAATGACCGCGACCCAGTCCTGCAGCACCAGGATCAGGAACAGCAGGAAGACACCGGCCCACAGCGTCGACAGCCGCCCGCGCGCGCCGCTGGTCACATTGATGATCGACTGGCCGATCATCGCGCAGCCGGCCATGCCGCCGAACAGCGGCGACAGGATGTTGGCGATGCCCTGGCCGCGCGTCTCGCGGTCCTTGTCCGACGGGGTGTCGGTGATGTCATCGATCAGATTGGCGGTCAGCAGACTCTCCAGCAGACCGACGAAGGCCAGGGTCGCAGCCACCGGGGCGATGATGCTGAACGTCGCCCAGGTCAGCGGCACAGCGGGAAGGTGGAAGACCGGCAGGGTCGAGGGCATCTCGCCCATGTCGCCGACGGTGCGCACGTCCAGCCCCATCCACACGGCAAACCCGCTCAGCACCACGATGGCCACCAGCGGCGACGGCACAGCCTTGGTGATGCGCGGCAGGCCGTAGATGATCACCAGACCGGCGGCGACCATGGCGAAGGTCTGCCAATTGGCCCCGATCAGCTCGGGCATCTGGGCCATGAAGATCAGGATCGCCAGCGAATTGACGAAGCCGGTCATCACCGATTTCGACACGAATTTGATGTACCGCCCCAGCCGCAGCAGGCCGATTCCGACCTGGAAGATCCCGGTCAGGATCGAGGCGGCGAACAGATATTCCAGCCCGTGGTCGCGCACCAGGGTGACCATCAGCAGGGCCATGGCCCCGGTGGCGGCGCTGATCATGGCCGGGCGGCCGCCGACGAAGGCGATGGTCACGGCGATGACGAAACTGGCGTACAGGCCGACCGCCGGATCGACCCCGGCGATGATCGAGAAGGCGATCGCCTCGGGGATCAGGGCCAGGGCCACGACCGTGCCCGCCAGCATGTCCTTGCGGGGGTTGGCCAGCCATTGCTGGCGCGCATTGGCGATCAGGGTCATCGGGGCTCGGTCGGTCGCGGGGTTCTGGCGGGCGCGGGTTCGCGCGCCACCGGGGCCGTCATCCGCCTGTTCAGGGGGCGGAAAGACGCGCCGCTGATGCGATATTGCAGTGCAAAAGGCAAGGTTTCACCGCCCCGGGATCCCGGGGCGATGTCGTGCCTTTGGCCCGGGTCAGGTCCCGATGCGGGTGGCCGGGCCGCTGATGCGGCAGGCGAACTCGGTTTCCGGATGGCCGGTGTTGGCCCCGGTCGGCGTCAGGATGCCGCCGCGGTCGCTGCAGCCCTTCTCCAGCGTGGCGAGGTCGCGCTGGTAGGGGGAGTCACCGACGACTCCGGTGGCGCAGCCACTCAGGGCGAGAAGCGCGATCAGGGCGATGGAGGGACGCATGGGCAAGTCTCCTTCTGGGCCGGTGGGGAAAGGGAATCCGTCACTCCGCCGACTGGGCGGCGGCGATCAGGGCGTCGTCGAGGGCGCGGGCCCGAACCGCCGCCTCGCGCGTGGAAATCCGGTCGACATAGGCCCGGAAGGCCGGTCGCTCGGGCAGGGTCTTGAACATCAGGCCCCAGCCGATCTGGCTGCCGACATAGACGTCAGCGGCGCTGAATGTGTCGCCGAGAATATAGGGACCGTCGTCCACCGCCGACTCCAGGGTGTCGACCATGGCCTCGAAACTGCCATAGCCGGCCTGCCTCGCCTTGTCGGCGGGGGCCAGCAGGCCCAGCGACTTGGCCGTGACCGCGGCCTCGACCGGTCCGGCGGCGAAGAACAACCAGCGCAGCCAGGTGCCGCGCGCCGGATCATCGAAGGCCGGAGCCAGCCCGGCCTCGGGACAGGCATCGGCCAGCCAGGCGCAGATGGCGGCGCATTCGGTCACCACCACCCCGCGCCACGACACGGCCGGAACCTTGCCCATCGGATTGATGCTCAGATAGGCCGGGGCCTTCATCGTCGTGCCGTAGTCCAGCACCTCGGTGCGATAGGGTCGCCCGACCTCCTCCAGCATCCAGCGCACGATGCGCCCGCGGGACATGGGGTTGGTGTAGAAGACGATCTCGTCGCTCATATCGGACCCTTCCGCTCGGACCTCCAGTGTAAACCTCCGGGGGCGGGACGACCAGAGGTTCGCCTTCGAACACCTATCGCCGGGCGCGGTCGGGCGGTAAGTCAGGATCATGTCCCAGTCCCCCCGAATGCGCCGCCTGATCGACCTGCCCGGAATCGCCGACCTCGAATACCAGGCCCTGCTGAAACGGGCCTGGGCCGAACCCGACGCCCGGGCCAAATTTCCCGAGATCGACGCCTGTTCACGCGCCGCCTTCGGCCTGACCGCCGACGAGGCCGAGGCGATCCCGCGTCCCGACGGCTGGGACGGAATCGACCAGCAGTCCCAGGCCCGTCAGATCGAAGCCTTCGAGGCCGAGGGCTGGGACGTGACCGACGATCGCCGCAAGCCGCTGCGCATGCTCGACCATTTTAGCACCCAGCTGTGGCTCGCCATCCGCGGTGTCGCCGGCGAACTGCCGTTCCAGCCCGACGACGAACAGCCCGACGCCTGGGGAGCCTCCCTGGCCGGAGACGCCGCCCGTTTCCGCAAGAGATGACCCGATGACGGACGCTGACAATCGGCAACCGGGCTGGCGCTTCTGGATCGACCGTGGCGGCACCTTCACCGACATCGTCGCCCAGGCTCCGGACGGGCGCATCCTGACCGACAAGCTGTTGTCCGAGAATCCCGAACACTATGCCGACGCCGCGGTTGAGGGCGTGCGCCGTCTGCTGGGAGTCGGCCCGGGCCCGCTGCCGTCCGGCCTGGTCGAGACTGTCCGCATGGGCACGACCGTGGCGACCAACGCCCTGCTGGAACGCAAGGGCGAGCCGACCGTGCTGGCTATCACACAAGGGTTCGGCGACGCCCTGACCATCGGCTGGCAGAGCCGGCCCGACATCTTCGCCCGCCAGATTGTGCTGAACCCGCCGCTGCATGACCGGGTCATCGAGATCGACGCCCGGGTCGCGGTCGACGGCACGGTGCTGCAGCCGCTGGACGAGGCCCGCGCCCGCGCCGATTTCGCAGCGGCCCACGCGACCGGCTACCGGGCGGTGGCCATCGTCCTGCTGCACGGCTGGCGCTGGACTGCCGACGAGACACGGCTGGCTGAAATCGCCCACGAAACCGGCTTCGACCAGGTCTCGGTCAGTCATGAGATCGGGGCCCTGATCAAACTGATCGGACGCGGTGACACCACGGTGGCTGACGCTTATCTGTCGCCGGTGCTGCGCGCATACGTCGATCGGGTCGGGGCCGAACTGGGCGAGGATACGCCGCTGCTGTTCATGCAGTCGAACGGCGGCCTGACCGGAGCCCGCGCCTTCCGCGGCAAGGATGCCATCCTGTCCGGCCCCGCCGGGGGTGTGGTGGGTATGGCCGGCACCGCCGGAGAGGCGGGCTTCGACCGGGTCATCGGCTTCGACATGGGCGGCACCTCAACCGACGTCTCCCACTATGCCGGCGCGTTCGAACGCAGCTCTGACAGCGTCGTCGCCGGAGTGCGGCTTCGGGCCCCGATGCTGGCTGTGCATACAGTGGCGGCGGGCGGCGGCTCGATCTGCCGTTTCGACGGCGCACGTCTTCGGGTCGGGCCGGAATCGGCCGGGGCCGTACCGGGACCGGCCGCCTATCGCCGTGGCGGACCGCTGACGGTGACCGACTGCAATGTCATGCTGGGCAAGCTGCGGCCGGAGTTCTTTCCCCCCGTATTCGGTCCCGGAGCCGACCAGCCGCTGGACGCCGATGTGGTGCGTAAGCGGTTCGCCGAGCTCGCGGTCGAGGTCGGGACAGCGACCGGCCGGCTCATGACTCCGGTCGAATTGGCCGAGGGCTTCCTCGCCATCGCCGTTCAGGACATGGCCGAGGCGATCAAGGCGATTTCGATCCAGCGTGGTCACGACGTCAGCGGCTATGTGCTGAACAGCTTCGGCGGGGCCGGAGGACAGCATGCCTGTATGGTCGCCGATGCCCTGGGCATGACCCGTGTCATGCTGCATCCGCTGGCCGGAGTTCTGTCCGCCTATGGCATGGGACTGGCGGCGGTGCGGACCATCCGCGAGGCGACCGTGGCGGTCCCGCTGGCGACGGATCAGGAACCCCGGCTGGCTGACCGGGCGGCCGGGCTGGAACAAGCGGCCCGCGACGACCTGACCGGTCAGGACATCGTGTTCGACTCGGTCGAAACCCTGGTCCGGGCCCGGATCAAATACGCCGGTACCGACACAACCCTCGATGTGCCCTTCGCCGGGACCGAGGCCATGCGCGCGGCGTTTGAGGCGTTGCATCGACAACGCTTCGGCTTCATCGCCGCCGACAAGACCCTGGTGGTCGACAGTCTCGAGGCCGAGGCCACCGGCCGGGCCGGTTCGACATCGCAGGCGGCCACCCGATCCATTGCGACCTCGTCTTCGGACCCGGGGGCGACCATTGCTCCCGCCACGATCCGCATGGCCGGAGCCGACCATGTCACGGCGATCGTCCGACGTGAGACGCTGATACCAGGCGCGGTCGTCGACGGCCCCGCCATCGTGCTCGAACAGACCGGCACCACGGTCATCGAGCCGGGCTGGCGCGCGACCACGGACGCCCTGGCCAATCTGATCCTTGAGCGGGTCATGCCCCTGGCCCCGCTGGCCGCGGTCGGGACGGCGGTCGACCCCATCCTGCTGGAGGTGTTCAATAGCCGCTTCATGGCCGTGGCCGAACAGATGGGCGAGGCCCTGCGGGCCACGGCCTATTCGGTGAATATCAAGGAGCGGCTCGACTTCTCCTGCGCCATCTTCGACCGGGACGGGGCCCTGATTGCCAATGCGCCGCACATCCCGGTCCATCTCGGCTCGATGGGGGAAAGTATCGCGGCGGTGATCCGGGCCCGCGGCGACAACCGCGACGGCCGCGGCCTGCGTCCGGGCGACGTCTACATGCTGAACGCGCCATGGAACGGCGGTACCCACCTGCCCGACATCACCGTCATCATGCCGGTGTTTCTGGAGGGCGAGGCGGAGCCGGCCTTCTTCGTCGCCGCGCGGGGACATCATGCCGACGTCGGCGGCATCACTCCAGGCTCAATGCCGCCGGGCAGTCGCACGGTCGAGGAGGAGGGCGTCCTGATTGACGACGTCCTGCTGATCGATGAAGGCCGTCTGTGTGAAGCCGAAACCCGCGCCCTGCTGGGCTCCGGTCGCTGGCCGGCCCGCAACATCGACCAGAACCTGGCGGATCTGAAAGCCCAGGTCGCCGCCTGCGCCCGCGGAGCCCGGGAGCTGGAGACCATGGTCGGGGTCTTCGGTCGGGCCACGGTCGAGGCCTATATGGGTCACGTTCAGGACAATGCCGAGGCGGCGGTGCGTCAGGTCCTGTCGGTACTGAAGCCCGGCAGTTTCGTGCTGGAGATGGACGACGGCGCGGTCATCCGGGTCCGGATCGACGTCGATACCGACGCCCGGCGGGCCACCGTCGACTTCACCGGGACAAGCCCCCAGCGCGACAATAATTTCAATGCACCCCGCTCCATCACCCGGGCTGCGGTGCTCTATGTCTTCCGCACCCTGGTCGATGACGCCATCCCGCTGAACGAAGGCTGCCTCAAGCCGATCGACCTGATCGTGCCCGAAGGCTCGATGCTCAGTCCGCTCTATCCGGCGGCCGTCGTCGCCGGCAATGTCGAGACCAGCCAGGCGGTGGTCGATGCCCTGTACGGAGCGCTCGGTGTCCTCGCGGCCAGTCAGGGCACGATGAACAATTTCACCTTCGGCGACGACGCGCGGCAGTACTATGAGACCATCGCCGGCGGCTCGGGGGCAGGGCCGGATTTCGACGGGGCCGACGCGGTCCAGACCCATATGACCAACAGTCGCCTGACCGATCCCGAGGTGCTGGAGTCGCGCTTTCCGGTGCGGCTGGACTCCTTCTCCATCCGCTACGGCTCGGGTGGAGCCGGGGCGCATCACGGCGGGAACGGCGTGGTCCGGCGCGTGCGCTTCCTCGAACCGATGACCGCCGCCATCCTGTCGAACCGCCGCCGCGTGCCGCCGTTCGGGGTCGCCGGCGGCGCGCCCGGTGCGACCGGTCGCAACAGCGTCGAGCGTGCTGACGGGTCCTGTGAGGCTCTTGGCTCGACCGCCGAGGTGCAGATGCAGCCGGGCGACGTCTTCGTCATCGAGACCCCGGGTGGTGGCGGGTTCGGGACACCGGGCGGCGACTAGGCGAGGCAGTCGACAGGGGGCTTTCATCGCCCTGGGTTTGCCGTCACCATCACCGACGGTCGGGGGATTTCAACATGCTGGTGCTTTTGGGGATCGCGGTGGTGGTGGCGGGCTTCGTCGCCCGTATTAATCCGCTGCTGGTCATTCTGGCCGCGGCCATCGTCACCGGGGTGATGGCTGCGGTGGTGCCGGGTGTCGAGCCCCGGGCCCTGCTGCAGGCGGGCATCGACACCCTGTCCGCCTTCGGCGATGCCTTTAACGACAACCGCTATTTCCACATCACCTGGCTGGTCCTGCCGGTCATCGGTTTGCTGGAAAGGAAAGGCCTGCAGGAACGGGCCCGGATGCTGGTCGGCAAGGTCCGGGCAGCAACGGCCGGACGCTTGCTGATCAGCTATATGCTGGTGCGCCAGCTCACGGCGGCGCTGGGTCTGACCTCGCTGGGTGGTCATCCGCAAATGGTCCGGCCCCTGATCGCGCCGATGGCCGAAGGGGCGGCCGAGATCGGTGCCGGGGGAGCCCTGCCCGACAAGGTGCGCTATCGCATTCGCGGAATGGCCGCCGCGACCGACAATATCGGCCTGTTCTTCGGCGAGGACATCTTCATCGCCATCGGTTCGATTGTGCTGATTGTCGGCTTCCTCGAACAGTCCGGCCTGATCGTCGAGCCGTTGCAGATTTCGGTCTGGGCCATCCCCACCGCCATCGCGGCCTTCGCCGTCCACGGTGTCCGGCTGCTGCTGTTCGACCGGTCTGTGCAGCGTGAGTTGAAGGCGGACGGGGAGGGCGGACAATGATCACCCTCGAACACGCCTATGTGCTGGTCGGGCTGATGTTTCTCGCCTTTGCCATCCTGACCCTGCGTGATCGGGATCATCCGACGCGTATTCGCAGCGCCCTGTTCTGGGGGCTGATCGCCGCCTCCATGCTGTTCGGCTCATGGCTGGGCGGGCTCGGCAACGGGGTATTGGTGCTGGCCCTCGTCGGCATTGGCGGGCTGAAGCGGCTAGGGGTCGGCAAGCCCGCCACAACGAGTCCGGATCAGCGCCGCGAACGGGCCCAACGGCACGGCAATGCCCTGTTTCTGCCAGCCCTGATCGTGCCGATCGTCGCAGTCGGCGGCACGCTTGCAGCCAAACATTCCGCCGCCGGTGCCTGGTTGATCTCACCGGTGCAGACGACACTGATCGCCCTGGGTCTGGGCTGTGTCCTCGCCCTGGCCGCTGCGATGATCTGGCTGCGGCCGCCGGTGCTGGCTCCCGTGCAGGAGGGTCGCCGACTGATGGACTCGATCGGCTGGGCGGCCTTGCTGCCGCAGATGCTGGCCTCGCTCGGGGCGGTTTTTCTGGCCACCAACGTCGGCGGCGTGGTCGGTGAGCTGGTGACGCAGGCGGTGCCGATGAACTCGGCCCTGATCGCGGTCGTCGCCTACTGCCTCGGCATGGCGCTGTTCACGGTCATCATGGGCAATGCCTTCGCCGCCTTCCCCGTCATGACGGCGGCCATCGGCCTGCCCTTCGTGGTGCATCAGTTCGGCGGTAATCCGGCCATCGTCTGCGCCATCGGCATGCTGGCCGGTTTCTGCGGCACGCTGATGACGCCCATGGCCGCCAACTTCAATGTCGTGCCGGCCAATCTGCTGGAGCTGCCGGATCGGGACTCGCCGTTGAACGGGGTGATCCGGGCCCAGATCCCGACGGCCCTGATCATGCTGGGTATCAATATGACGCTGATGTATCTGCTGGCCTTCCGTTTCTGATGGCCACGCTCACCCCCGAAACCGCCGCCCTGTATGCCCGCACGGCCCTGGGTCATGTGACGCGCGAATATCCCAACAAGATGGACCACGTCCTGGGCGGTCCAGCCGATGTGCAGGGACCCCGGGCCTTGCATCCGGTCTTCTTCGGCAGCTTCGACTGGCATTCCTGTGTGCACGGCTGGTGGACCCTGTTCACCGTCTACCGTCTGTATCCGGACAATGCCGAGGCCGGGGCGATCCGCGCCCTGGCGGATGAGCTGTTCACCGCGACCGGTATCGCGGCCGAGACTGCCTATCTGGCCCGCCCGTCCAGCCGGGGATTCGAGCGCCCCTATGGCTGGGCCTGGTGCCTGATGCTGGCGGCCGAATTGTCGCGTCATGACAGCGAGGAGGGGCGGCGCTGGGCTGTGGCGCTGCGGCCGCTGGCTGAGGCCTTCGCCCGCCGCTTTCGCGACTTCCTGCCGCTGGCGACCTATCCGGTGCGGGTCGGCACCCATTACAACACGGCCTTCGCCCTGACCCTGACGCTCGACTACGCCGATGCGGCGGGCGACGCTGAACTGGCCGCCCTCTGCCGCGACAAGGCCTTGGCCTGGCACGGTGACGACCGCGATTGTCAGGCCTGGGAGCCGTCGCAGGACGAGTTCCTGTCCCCGGCTCTGATGGAGGCCGAACTGTTGCGGCGGGTGCTGGAACCTGCGGCCTTCGTCGACTGGCTGGACCGGTTCCTGCCGCGTCTGGAGAGCGAACAGCCCGCGACCCTGTTCGCCCCGGCGTCGGTCAGCGATCGCAGCGACGGCAAGATCGCCCATCTGGACGGACTCAATCTCAGCCGGGCCTGGTGCTGGCGCGGGCTCGCTTCGGCCCTGCCGGTCGGTGATCCGCGCCGTTCGGTGGCCCTGACGGCGGCCGATCGCCATATGGACGTCGCCCTGCCACAGGTGACCGGCGACTATATGGGCGAACACTGGCTGGCCAGTTTCGCCCTGCTGGCCCTGCTGGCTCCGGAAGCCTAGTCCGGCAACAGGGTCAGAACGGTCTCGACCGGCCGGCACAGCTTCACCCCCTTGGGTGTTCGTACGATCGGCCGGTTCACCAGCACCGGATGTTTGGCCATGGCGTCCAGAATGGTCGCGTCCGGCACGGCCGGATCCAGTAGTCCCAGATCCGACACCAGGTCGCCGGTCCGCCGCATCACATCGCGGGGCGACACATCCATGTCCGCGAACAGGGCGGTCAGCTGATCGCGGGTCCAGCCGGTCTTCACATATTCGACGACCTCGGGCTTCAGTCCCGCCGTCTCGATCGCCGCCAACACCTTGCGCGAGGTCCCGCAGGCGGGGTTGTGGAAGACGGTGACGGGGAAGGCGTTGGACATACTCGATTCCTGCAGGCGGTGAAGGGCGGGGCGCATTCTAACACCCCCGGGACGCGGGTTCACCTCACGACGCGATATCGACGGTTCAAGGTTGCGGCCCGGCCGTCCAGCGCGCACATGCACAACCATGATTGAAAGCCCCGCCGCGCCCGCCAGACCCCGGGGTCCGGGCTTTCCCGAATTTGTCTGCCTGATCGCCATGATGATGGCGCTGAACGCCTTGGCGATCGACGTCATGCTGCCCGCCCTGCCGGCGATTGGCGAAGCGCTCGGCGTCGTCACGGAAAACAGTCGTCAGTGGGTCATCACCGCCTATCTGCTGGGGTTCGGTGTGGCCCAGATTGTCTACGGCCCGCTGGCTGACCGCTATGGCCGCAAACCGATCCTGATGATCGGTCTCAGCCTCTATGTCCTGTTCAGCGCAATCGCCGCCTTTGCCCCGACCTTTGAGGCCCTGATCCTGGCCCGGCTCGGCGCAGGGGTCGGGGCCGCAGCCATGCGGGTGCTGGCGGTGTCGATCGTGCGTGACCGTTACAGCGGCCGAACCATGGCCCGGGTCATGTCCCTCAGCTTTCTCGTCTTTCTCGGCGTCCCCATCCTGGCCCCGACCCTGGGTCAACTGATCCTGACCCTGGCCCCGTGGCCGTGGATATTCGGCGTGCTGGCCCTAGCCGGCGGAGCCTTCATGATCTGGTCGGCGATCCGTCTGCCCGAGACCCTGCACCCGCAAGACCGGCTGCCGATTCGCCTCGACCGCATCGCCGCCGCTTTCCGCGAGGTTCTGACCAGCCGGCGCTCGATGGGCTATACCCTGGCCATGACGGCGATCACCGGGGCGTTGTTTGGCTTCATCAACTCCTCGCAGCAGATCTTTTTCGACGTGTTCGACGAGCCGGGTTTGTTCACCACCTTCTTTGGCCTGATGGCCGGAGGTGTCGCCATCGCCTCCCTGCTTAATGCGCGGCTTGTCGAGCGACTCGGTTCGCGACTGATTTCGCATTCAGCGCTGCTGGGATTCATCGCCATGGGTCTCACCCATTCGCTGGTGACCCTGAGTGGTCATGAAACGATCTGGACCTTTGCCGTGCTGCAGGGACTGACCATGTTCTGCTTCGGGCTGATCGCCGGTAATTTCGGCGCGATGGCCATGGAGCCGATGGGCCATATCGCCGGCACGGCCTCGTCGGCCCAGGGCTTCATCTCGACCACGGCGGGGTCGACGGCGGGATTTCTGATCGGTCAGCAGTTCAACGGATCGGTCGTGCCCCTGGCTGTCGGCGTCACCATCTGCGGCCTTGCGGCTCTGGGTGCGGTCCTGTTCGCCGAACGGGGTCGCCTCTTTACGGCCCGCAATCCGTTGCAAACTGCGGCGCAGTGAGACCCGGCCGGTCGTCCACCCCTTGATCTTTGCCTTGCGAAAGGGCTGTCTCCCCGGCCTGTAATAAACGGAGCGTTCGATGAACCGCACTCTGACCGGACTGGTGTCCGTCCTTGCCCTGTCCATGGCCCTGGCCGCCTGTGGCCAGCCCACGGTCAAGTCCGACATGCCGCCATTGCCGGCTTCGGCCACCGCGCCGGTCCAGTATGTCACCGACATCCATTCCTTCGCCCAGCCGCAGATCGCGCGGGTCCGTAACGTCGACCTCGATCTGGTCGCCGACTTCGCCGCCAAGACCCTGTCCGGCAAGGCGACGCTCGACATCACCGCCGAGCCGGGCGCGACCCGTATTGTTCTGGATGTCCGAAACCTCGACATTCGCGCCGTCACCGATGAGGCCGGAGAGGCCCTGCCCTTCGTGCTCGGGGCCGGTAATCCGATCATGGGTCAGCCGCTGACCGTGACCTTCCCGGCCTTCACCGCCGGTGAACAGCGCAAGATCGTCATCACCTACGCCACCCGTCCTGACGCCGCGGCCCTGCAGTGGCTGACTCCGGCCCAGACCGCCGGCGGTCAACAGCCCTATCTGTTCAGCCAGGGCCAGGCCATTCTGACCCGCACCTGGATCCCGACCCAGGACAGTCCCGGCATCCGCCAGACCTATTCCGCCAAGATCACCGTGCCCGACGCCCTGAAGGCGGTGATGAGCGCTGAAATGCTGACTCCGGACGGTGCCGCGGCCGGGACCGGAATGCACAGCTACAGCTTCCGCATGACCAATCCTGTCCCGCCCTATCTGATCGCCCTGGCGGTTGGTGACCTGGCCTTCGCCAGTGAGGATGGCCGCACCGGCGTCTGGACCGAGCCGAGCCGGCTGGAGGCGGCCAAGGCCGAATTCGCCGAAGTCGGCCAGATGGTCGACGCGGCCGAGGCCCTGTACGGCCCCTATCGCTGGGGTCGCTACGACCTGCTGATCCTGCCGCCGTCCTTCCCGTTCGGCGGCATGGAGAACCCGCGCCTGACCTTCGCCACGCCGACCGTGGTCGCCGGCGACAAGTCGCTGGTGTCGCTGGTCGCTCATGAGTTGGCCCACAGCTGGTCCGGCAATCTGGTGACCAACTCCACATGGTCCGACATCTGGCTCAACGAGGGCTTCACCACCTATTTCGAAAACCGCATCATGGAGTCGGTCTACGGGCGTGACCGGGCCCTGATGCTGCAGGTGCTGGGCTGGAACGACCTGCAGTCCAGTCTGAAGACGATGCCTGCGGCCGATACGCGGATGCACGTCGACCTGACCGGGCGCGACCCGGACGACGGCCTCAACGACATCCCTTATGAAAAGGGTGCCGCCTTCCTGCGCACTGTCGAACGTATCGTCGGCCGCGAGGCCTTCGACGTCTGGCTGAAAGGCTATTTCGCGCGCAACGCCTTCCGCCCGATGTCCTCGGCCCAGTTCCTGACCGATATCCGCACCCATCTGGTCAAGGGTGACGCCGCCCTCGAGGCCCGGCTGCAGCTCGACAACTGGGTCTATCAGCCAGGCCTGCCGTCGAATGCCGAGGCCCCGGTGTCGACGGCCCTGACCGCCGTGGACACGGCGGCCAAGGCCTTCTTCGCTGACAAGGGTCCGGCCTCGGCCATTCCGTGGGCGGGCTGGTCGACCCAGGAGCGTCAGCATTTCCTGGCCTGGCGTCCGACCGGTCTGCGCGCCGGCACCGACTGGATGACCAACCAGCAGCTGGCCGATCTGGAATCGACCCTGAAGTTGCGGGATGAAGGCAACGCCGAAGTCCTGTTCGGCTGGCTCCAGATCGCCGTGGCCCATCGTTACCAGCCGGCCGTGCCGACTCTGGACCATTTCCTGACCAGCCAGGGCCGACGCAAATTCGTCCTGCCCCTGTTCACCAGCCTGTGGGCCGAGGGCAGCTGGGGTCGTCCGATCGCCACCCGCATCTATGCCAAGGCCCGGCCGGGCTATCATCCGGTGACATCCGGCTCGGTTGACGGCGTGGTGGGCGTTCCGGCGGGCTGACCGTTCCGGCGGCTTGACCTGCGGCCGGCCAGGACGCACCTCTCGCGGCGAACGGGAGATTGACTGATGACGCGCGTCCTGGCTCCGGCCCTCGCCCTGTTTTTCGCAGGTATCGCCTCTACGGCCACGGCCACGGCCCAGGATCTGATGATTCACGGGGGCGTCATCCGTACCGGGGTTGAGGCCGCGCCGACGGCCGAGGTCGTTCAGGTCCGCGACGGTCGCATCGTCTTCGTCGGTGCTGCGGCACTGGCCCCCGACGCCGTCGGGCTGACCGACATCGACCTGCACGGTGCCACCCTGTTTCCCGGTTTTACGGACGGCCACGCCCATCTGGACGGCATCGGCTGGCGCGAACTGACGCTGAACCTCGAGGGCTCGACCTCGGTCGCCGAGGCCATGGCCCGACTGACGGCCTGGGCCGCCGCCCATCCCGACGGTCCCATCGTCGGCCGTGGCTGGATCGAAACCCGCTGGCCCGAGGCCCGCTTCCTGACCCGGGCCGACCTCGATGCCGCCGCACCGGGGCGGGTGGTCCTGCTTAGCCGCGCCGACGGTCATGCGGTGGTCGCCTCTTCGGCCGCGCTCGTGGCCGCCGGGATCGATGCTGCCACCGTCGCCCCCGCGGGCGGCGAGATCCTGCATTCGGCCGACGGCCGACCGACCGGCCTGCTCGTCGACGCGGCCCAGGAGCTGGTCGCCCGGCTGCGTCCGCAACAGGACCCGGCCGCCATCCGCAACGCCTATCGCGCCGGCTTTCGGGTCGAGGCTGCGTATGGCTGGACCGGCGTCCATTTCATGAGCGCGCCATGGTCGGATATCCCGATGCTGGAGGCCATGGCCGAGGCCGGTGAGGCCCCGCTGCGAGTTTACAACAGCGTCTCCCCGGATGGTGCGGAGGCCCTGTTCGCCTCGGGCCCTCGCAGCGTCGCCGACGGCCGGATCATCACGCGGGCGGTCAAATTCTATGCCGATGGAGCCCTGGGTTCACGCGGCGCGGCCCTGTTCGAACCCTATGCCGATAGCCCCGATTCGACCGGCCTGATGCAGACCACGGCCGCAGAGGCAGTGCCCCTCTATGAGGCGGCCCTGAGATCCGGCATCCAGATCGCCACTCACGCCATCGGCGACCGCGGCAATCACGAGGTCACCGAATGGTATGCGGCGGCCATGCACGCTGTACCGCGGGCCGAATGGAGTGTCGCCGATCCACGCTGGCGTATCGAACACGCCCAGATCCTGCGCCCGTCCGACTATGTGGCCTTCCGTGACCTGCCGATCATCGCCTCGATGCAGCCCAGCCACGCCATCGGCGACTTCCATTTCGCCGCCGCTCGTCTGGGCGACGCCCGGCTGGATGGAGCCTATGCTTGGAAGAGCCTGGTCGACATGGGAGTCATTGTCGTCGGTGGGTCCGACGCCCCGGTCGAGCGCGGCGATCCGCTGATTGAATTCTACGCCGCCGTGGCCCGTCGTAATCTTGAAGGCTTCCAGGGACCCGACTGGCGACCCGAGGAAGCGGTGTCGCGCGAGACGGCGTTGAAGATGTTCACCCTGTGGCCGGCCTGGGCCTCGTTCCGCGAGAACGAACTGGGCACGATCGCGGTCGGCAAGCGCGCCGACTTCACCGCCTTCGACATCGATCTGATGACCGTGCCCGCCGCCGACATCCCGCACGGCCATGCGATGCTGACCGTGGTCGACGGCGTCGTGGTCTGGCGACGCGACTGAAGCGAAGAAACTGGAGCGGCCGGCGGGAATCGAACCCGCGACATTCAGCTTGGGAAGCTGACGTTCTACCTCTGAACTACGGCCGCATCCGTGAACAACTTCAGCATCCTATCGACCGAGTCCGTTCCGCGATCTGGTGCGGTTTACAGGGCGGTTCACAAAGTCGTTCAGCAGATGTTCTCTTTAGCCGCTGACCTCCTGCTTCTCAAGCCGTTCAATCGCAGCCAGGGCGACCCGATCGCCGTTGACGTAACGCTTGATGATCTGCGCGACGCGAGCCGGATCCTATCCAATGAACTCTGCTGTTTCCCCTGCCGAGAACCCTTTGAGAATGAACCGCGTCGCAGCGGTGCTGGAGTCGCAAGTCTGGTGGTCCGGTCATGTGGTGCGTCGGACACTGAAAACCGCTCCAGCGCGCTCCGCTATTCGGGGCAGACGGATGTGTCGCAAAAGACTCCGCCTGCGGCAGAAAGGGGTCGCGCAGGGCGCTCTCGTGGGCAAGATGATCCAGATGTTCACCCCCCTTCGCCACGCCCCCTACCGACATCTGTTCCTGGCCCAGGTCGCGGCCCTGCTCGGCACCGGCATGGCCACGGTGGCGCTCGGGCTGCTGGCCCACGATCTGGCGGGGGCGAGCGCCGGGGAAATCCTTGGCGCGGCCCTGTCGATCAAGATGGTCGCCTACATAGCGGTCGCGCCGTTCGCGAGCGCACTGGCGGCGAGACTGCCCAGAAAAATCCTGCTGGTTTCGCTCGACATCGTTCGAGCCGGTGTCGCGGTCAGCCTGCCGTTCGTCGGCGAAGCCTGGCAGATCTATGGGCTGATGACCGTGCTCTATGTTGCCTCGGCCGCCTTCACCCCGGCCTTCCAGGCCATGATCCCCGACCTGCTTCCGGACGAGGCTGAATACACCAAGGCGCTGTCGCTCTCGCGGCTGGCAGCCGATCTGGAGAGCGTCGCCAGCCCCGTGCTGGCGGCCCTGCTGCTGGCGGTGATGAGCTACAACAATCTGTTTGCGGGCACGGCAGTCGGTTTTGTCGTTTCCGCACTGTTCGTCGTCAGCGCGGTCTTGCCGGCGTTGAGCACCGCCCAACCCCGGCCTTTCCTGCAACGCCTGACCGGCGGCATTCGCCTGTTCGCGCTGACGCCGCGTCTTCGAGGTCTGCTGGCGATCAGTCTGGCGACGGCGGCGGGCGGCGCGATGGTGTTCGTCAACACCGTGGTGCTGGTGCAGTCGCGCTTCGCCATGTCGGAACAGGCGACGGCCTGGGCGCTGGCGGCGTTCGGCGGTGGATCGATGACGGCGGCGGTGATCCTGCCGCGTCTTCTGGTTCGGCTTTCGGACCGGTCCGCCATGGTGCTGGGGGCCGCCCTGATGACGCTGGTGCTGCTGGCGGGTCCGTGGGTCGCGGTCAGTTACCCGGCCTTGCTGGCGCTGTGGGTGACCATGGGCTTCGGCTATTCGCTGACGATTACACCGGCCGGTCGGGCGCTGCGGCGGTCATCCAACGCCGCTGACCGGCCCTCGTTGTTCGCGGCCCAGTTCGCCCTGTCGCACGCGTGCTGGCTGATCGCCTATCCAGTGGCGGGCCTGGTCAGTGCAGCGGTTGATCCCGGGGCAGCCTTTCTGGTTCTGGCGGGCCTCTGCGCCTTTGGCACGATCCTGGGGCTGCTGATCTGGCCGGCGCATGACCCGGACAGTTTGCCGCACAGTCATGACGACCTCGAACCCGATGATCCGCATCTGCGAGAAGGCCACGCGCTGGAAGGCGAAGCGGGCCACGCCCACCCCTACGTCATCGACGAACGGCATACCCGCTGGCCGACGACGAGGGGATAGGCACAGACCTCAGTCGAAGGTTTCGACGGCGGTGTAGGCTCCGCGTGTCTGGAGCGTGATCCGGACGGTCTGACCGCTGCGATTGCGCCAGAACCAGCCGTGCTTGCCGGTGAAGGCCGCCATCAGCTGACCCTCCACCCGGCTGTCCGTGCCCTTGCCGTAGCCGTGGTAGGAAATCCCCGCCCCATCACCGTGGGTGTCGAAGTTTACCCGCTCACCATCCGTGAACCAGACGAAGCTGGCTGTGGCCCCGTCCTGCATGGTCAGTTTGATTTCGGCCCCTTCATCGGGTGCCAGGGTGAGCACGGTCTGATCGGTGCGACCAGCGACGGTCGGGACCGCTGCCCTGACCGGGGCGACGGTCACAGCGGCAGGAGTCGTCGCAGCCGGTTTCGGCACGGGCGGAGCGGCCGGTTCCGGAGTGGGCGTGGTTGGTGGGACCGTCGCCGGGAGTGTCGGCAACGCCGGTGGTGGCGCGGCGGCCTCTGTCAGGACCCCTGCGTCCCCGGCCCTGGCTTCAGCAGCGAGCTGCATCTTGATGCGGCCCATTTCCGTCAGGCCGAGCAGCGATCCGACCCGGGTGGGATCGGTGCCGTATTCGGCGGGCAGAACGATCGTGACGAGCAGACCGGCGGCGATCGCGACGGCCACCGCCGTGGACTTCAACAGCTTGCCGGTCGAGG
The DNA here is from genome assembly GCF_963974615.1 of uncultured Brevundimonas sp. Taxonomy (GTDB): domain Bacteria; phylum Pseudomonadota; class Alphaproteobacteria; order Caulobacterales; family Caulobacteraceae; genus Brevundimonas. The sequence goes on along the minus strand of NZ_CAXBDH010000003.1, from coordinate 158,147 downwards.
GCAGGTCGGCGGGGTCGGGCTTGTTGGCATTTTGCATGAAAGGTCTCCGATCAGGTGACGAAGAAGCCGACGAGCTGATAGCCCGCCAGGATGAAACCGAGGGTCATGAGGACGACATTGGCGGCATAGGCATGACGCCAGAAGCCGGTCGTCTTCCGCCAGAAACCCATGACGATGAGGATGGCGCCCAGGGCCAGAAGCTGGCCGGCCTCGACCCCGATGTTGAAGGCGATCAGGTTGCCGATCAGTCCGTCGGATGACAGCTGGAAATCCTGCAGCTTGGTCGCCAGGCCGAAGCCGTGGAACAGGCCGAAGATCAGGGTCGCGGCCCTGGTCGAGGGCTGGAAACCGAACCAGCGTTTATAGGCACCAAGGTTGTCGAGCGCCTTGTAGACGACCGACAGGCCGATGATGGCGTCAACCAGATAGCTGGACACGCTGATGTCGGTCAGCACACCCAGCAGCAGGGTGGTCGAGTGGCCGATGGCGAACAGCGTCACATAGATGCTGATGTCCTTCATCCGGAAGAGGAAGAAGATCACGCCGAACAGGAACAGCAGATGGTCGTAGCCGGTGACCATATGCTTGGCCCCGAGATAGACGAACGGCCAGAACAGGAAGCCGGATGTTTCCTGGATGTAGCCCTTGTCGCCTTCGGCCACGCCATGGGCGAGGGCCGCCGTGAGCAGGCCGTTCATGAACAGGATCAGCAGTCCGAGCACGAGGATGCCCGCAGGCGTCCTCAGCCAGGCCGTCAATCGATGGGACGCGAGGGTCATGCATTACTCCGGATGAAGGGAAGACGGGAAAGCCAGCCGGGGCGCCTGCCTTCGGGTCGGGGTGGACGACCATGCACCAGGCTGTAGAGGGCGGGCAGGACCAGCAGGGTCAGGATGGTCGAGGAGATGATCCCGCCGATCACGACTGTGGCCAGCGGCCGCTGGACCTCGGCCCCGGCCCCTACGTTCAGCGCCATCGGCACGAAGCCGAGGCTGGCGACCAGGGCGGTCATCAACACCGGCCGCAGCCGGGTGAGCGCGCCTTCGCGGATCGCTTCGCCGACGGGTTTGCCCTCGGCGATCAGGGTGCGGATGAAGCTGACCATGACGACACCGTTCAGCACCGCAACGCCGGACAGAGCGATGAAGCCGACCGCCGCCGAAATGGATAGCGGCAGACCCCGCATAGCCAGAGCCGCCACGCCGCCGGTCAGGGCCAGAGGCACGCCGGAGAAGACGATGGCGGAGTCCTTGACCGAGCGGAACAGGGCGAACAGCAGGCCGAAGATCAGCAGCAGCACGATCGGTACCACAAGCTGCAGCCGTTTGGCCGCCGAGATCAGTTGCTCGAACGTGCCGCCGTAGCTGACCCAGTAGCCGGCGGGGACCTCGACCTCGGCCCCGACCTTCTCCTGCACTTCGGCGATGAACGAGCCCAGGTCGCGGCCTCGCACATTGGCTGTGACCACGACGCGGCGCTTGCCGTCCTCGCGGCTGATCTGGTTCGGGCCCTTCTCGACGACGATTGTCGCTACCTCTTCCAGCGGCACGAAAGCGCGCCTGCCGCCGCCGTCGGACGGAAGCGGAATCTGCAGTCGGCCGATGGCGTCGGTATTCTGACGCATCGCCTCGGGCATCCGCACGACGACATCAAAGCGACGGTCGCCCTCGAACACCTGACCCGCCGTCACGCCGCCGATGGAGGCGGACACGACCTGCTGGACGTCGTCGAGGCTCAGGCCCAGGCGCGCCAGGGCGGCACGGTCCGGCGTGATCTGGAGCACGGGCAGGCCGGTGACCTGTTCGACGCTGACGTCCTGTGCGCCCTCGATGCCGTCGACGACGCCCTCGACGGCCTGTCCGACCGCCAGCAACTGCTCCAGATCGTCGCCGAACACCTTGATCGCCACGTCGGCGCGGACGCCCGACAACAGCTCATTGAACCGCATCTGGATCGGCTGGGTGAACTCGTAGTTGTTGCCCGGGATCAGGGCGACAGCAGCCCGCATCTCCGCAATCAGTTCGGTCTTGGGCTTGCGCGGGTCGGGCCATTCGGACCGGGCCTTCAGGATGATGAAGGTGTCGGCGACCGACGGCGGCATGGGGTCGGTCGCGACCTCCGCCGTGCCGATCTTGGCGAAGACGCGCTCGACCTCGGGGAACCGTGCCAGCCGCCGCTCCAGCTCCGTCTGCATCTGCACCGCCTGGGTCAGGCTGGTGCCGGGAATGCGCAGGGCATGCATGGCGATGTCGCCCTCGTCGAGATTCGGGATAAACTCCGAACCCATCTTTGAAGCGCCCAGACCGGCAATCACGACAAGAGCGATCGCGACCCCGACGAAGACGACCCTTAGCCTCAGGGCCACATCGAGCGCCGGCTCGTAGAACCGCCGCGCGCCGCGCATGATGAAGCTGTCCTTCTCCTCGACCTTGCCAGTGACGAACATGGCGACCGCCGCCGGCACGAAGGTCAGCGACAGCACGAGGGCGATGGTCAGGGCCATGACGACGGTGATCGCCATGGGATGGAACATCTTCCCCTCAACCCCGGTCAGGGCGAAGATCGGGACATAGACCAGGGTGATGATCAGCACGCCGAACAGTGACGGCCGGATCACCTCGCTGGAGGCTGTGGCCGCCAGTCCGAAACGCTCATCCCTGTTCAGGATGCGCCCCAGCCGATGCTGGGCCTCACCGAACCGGCGCAGACAGTTCTCGACGATGATCACCGCGCCGTCGACGATGAGGCCGAAGTCGAGCGCGCCGAGGCTCATCAGATTGCCCGAAGTGCCGGTCTGCACCATGCCGGTGATGGTCATCAGCATGGTCACCGGAATGACGGCCGCCGTGATCAGGGCGGCGCGGATGTTCCCCAGCAGCAGGAACAGGACGACGATGACCAGAAGCGCTCCTTCGACCAGGTTCTTCTCGACGGTGTGGATGGCCCGGTCGACCAGATCGGTGCGGTCATAGACGGCGACGGCGCTGACCCCGGCCGGCAGGGACCTGGCGGCCACCTCCAGCCGGGCGGCGACGGCCTGGGCTACCGTCCGGCTGTTTTCGCCGACCAGCATGAAGACCGTGCCCAGCACGATCTCCTCGCCGTCCTGGGTCGCTGCGCCGGTGCGCAGCTCCTCGCCCATCAGGACATCGGCCACGTCGCCGACGCGGATTGGAACGCCACCGCGTTTCGACACAACGATGGCACCCAGGTCATCAATGCCCGAGGCCTGTCCCGCCACACGCACCAGATACTGCTCGCCATAGCGTTCGACATAGCCGGCACCGACATTGGCGTTGTTGCGGTTCAGCGCCTCGACCACCTCGGCCATGGTGACGCCATAGGCGGCCAGCCGGTCGGGCCAGGGCGTGACGTGATACTGTCGCTCAAACCCGCCGATGGTGTTGACCTCGGTGACGCCCGGCGTGTTGCGAAGCTGGGGTCGGATCACCCAGTCCTGGAGCGTGCGCAGGTCCTCGGCGGTATACAGCTCGCCGTCGGGTCGCCGCGCGCCCTGCTCGGCCTCCACGGTGTACATGAAGATCTCGCCCAGCCCCGTGGCGATGGGACCGAGTTCGGGTGCCACACCTTCCGGCAGCTGCCCGCGCGCGGCCTGGAGGCGTTCGTTGACCAGCTGGCGCGCGAAATAGATGTCCGTGCCGTCCCTGAAGACGATCGTGACCTGGCTCAGCCCATAGCGTGAGATGGAGCGCGTATATTCCAGCCCCGGCACGCCCGCGACGGCGGTCTCGATCGGGAAGGTGATCCTCTGTTCGGACTCCAGCGGCGAGAAGCCGGGGGCCTCGGTACTGATCTGGACCTGGACGTTGGTGATGTCCGGCGTGGCGTCGATGGGCAGGCGCTGGAAGCTCCAGACCCCGACCGCGCAGGCCAGAAGGACGAGGGCCATGACGATCCAGCGAAACCGGATCGACAGCGCGATGATGCGTTCAAGCATGATGGTCGCGCCCCCTAGTGGTCATGGCTCGCGCCGGACTTGTCGATGTCCGCGCGAATGAGGAAGGCACCGTCGACGACGTATTCGGTTCCGGGCTCGAGCCCGCCGAGGACCTCGGTCCACTCCGGCGTGCGGCGGCCGAGTTCCAGCATCCGCACCTCATAGGTGTCACCGACTCTGGCATAGACGACCGTGAAGTCCCGGAACGGCTGCAACGCCTTCGTCTGGACGGCGAGCGGGACTTCGCGCGTGGCCACCTGGACCGTGCCGCTGACCCCCAGACCCGGGCGCCAGGCCCCGCTTTGCGAGGGAAGATGGACATGGGCGATCAGGGTCTGGTTGGTCAGATCGGCGGTCGGGAGGATCGCTTCAATGACCGCGTTGATGCGGTGATCACCCGCCAGGCTGACGACCTGCACCCGCTGACCGACCCGGACGCGCTCGGCATCGCGGGGATAGAGGAAGAACTCCGCGTGGACCTGGCTGGGGTCACCGATGACCAGCATGGGAGCGCCACCGCCGGTGATCGAACCGACATTGGTGTTCTTGGCCATGACCACGCCCGAGATCGGCGCTGTGACGGAATAGGTCTGCAGGCTCTCGCTGGACTCGACCCGCGCGACGACCTGGCCACGCCGGACGCGATCGCCGAGCTGGACCGACATCGCCATGACGCGACCGGGATAGCGGGCATGGACTTCGCTCTGGCCTTCCGGCGTGATCTCGATCCGGCCATTCAACGGCAGGGACTCCCCCAGGTAGGCGGACCCTGCGCGCTCTGTCGTCACGCCGCCGGCTCGCGCCGCCTCGGGCGTGATGACGGTTCGACCCTCATAGGACGGATAGGCCCAGGTGTGGCGCTGACCGGCGTGGGTCGCAGTGACTGCCACGTCGAATGAATGCGGCTCCGAGACGATACCCGGGCTGGCCAGATAGTCGTTCTCGGGCGCGAAGGTGAAGCGATCGACTTTCGGACCGAGCCGGGTCAGGGCGATGCCCGCCTGAACCTGACGGGGGTCGACCGGCTTGTCCTTGAGATAGGGATAGAGCCGGAACAGTGGCTCCGGCCCATCCTCGTAGATGGTGACCTCCAGCGCGAAATCACCGTCGCGCAGCATCCGTCCGCGATGGGGGCCGCGCTCATAGTCGCCGGCCGCGACCTCGCCTTCGGCCTTGTCCGGCGTTCCGCCCTGACCGCAGGCTGAAACAGCTACGGCAAGGGCCAACAAGGTGGCGGCGACAATGCGCCGCGATGGGCTGAAACAGATCATGTGCGGGTCTCCAGGCCGAGCAGGTCGGCATGCGCGCCGGTCAACCGATCAAGGCGGGCGCGATCAATGTGAAACTGTTTGAGAACGGCGACGCGCCTGGCTCTGGTCGCAAGCAGCGCGGTCTGGGCGGAGATCACGTCGTTGTAGGTGAAGCCGCCGCGCGCGAAGCCCTGACGAACGAGTGTGACCGCGCGTTCGGCCTGGGGCAGGGTTTCCTCGGCAATGCGACGCGCTTCGAGCGCCCGTGACGCGAGGAGCACCTGGAGCCGCGCTATCTCGCGTTCCCGTTCCTGCCGGAGCGCCACCATATCCGCCTCGGCGGCGACCCCTTCGAACCTGGCCCGCGCGATGGCCCCTTCATTGCGGTCATAACGACCGAGCGGAATGGACCCCCCGACCACCAGGCCGAGGTCCTGGCCCTCCCAGAAATGGCGGACGCCGACGCTCACGGTGGCGTCCGGCGTGGCGCGCGCCTCTTCGACCCGGACCCTGGCCCGGGAAACATCGCGCTGTGCGGACAGAACCGCGAGATCGATTTCAGAGACCGGACCGGCGACTTCACGCGCGGCACTGGTGTCCTCGAAACCGGCAGGATCGAGCGAGAAGTCGGGGGCTCCGATCCAGAAGCGACCCAGTGTTGCGCGAGCGAGGCGCGCCTGAATCCCGGCCTGGTCAAAATCGATCTGGGCCTGCGCCAGTTCGGCCTCGGCGCGGGCCCCGGCGAACAGGGGGTCGCGGGCCATGTTCACGCGCCGCTGCACCTCTGTCTGGAAACGTTCGGCCAGATCCAGACGTTCGCGGGCGATTTCGAGTTCGGCCTGGGCGGCAAGGGCATCGGCCCATGCGCGCTGCACCTGCTCAAGCCGGTCCAGTCTCCGGATGGCGTCCTCGGCCTGAATCACGGTCGCTTCGCCCCGGGCAAGAGCGACGCGCGCCGGTCGGTCACCGCCCCGCTCAAAGCGCTGCTCGTAGGACAGGGTCGTCTCGGTCCGGTCGATGATGTTGCCCCCGCCGAGCGTCGGCAGGTTTTCAACCATCAGTCCCAGTGTTGGATTGGGTCGAACGTCGGCCTGGCGCACAGCGGCGTCGCCGGCGCGGGCGCGGGCTTCTCCGCCGGGTAGGGCAGGGTCCACCTCGGCGGCACGGGCCAACGCCCGCTCCAGGGACAGGGTGGGTAAGACCGGTGCGACGCTTGCGGACTGCTGCGCCATGGCCGGATAGGACGGCAGAGTCGCCAGTGAGAGCGCCAGCGCCGAAACGGTCGCCATACGCGCCCACGATCCGGCAGAGCCGGCATTCGGGGTTTTCAAGGGTATCTCCGGGAAACGGTTTGCGCGCGCAGCCGGGCGGCCGCGCAGGTTCAGACGACCGTGCGCATCCGTTTCGGAGGGTATTCGGGGCCATCACGACCGAGGCCCGCCAAGGCAGGACCGGAACCGGGCCACTGCAGGGCGGATGCTGACGACGGTTCCGTCACACTCCGATCGAGCGTCGGCAGCGCGGCCTGGACGTCGCCGCCAGCATGATGGTGATGGCCGGCCGGCGGCGCGTCTTCGGCGGCCCGATCGGTGTCCGTGTCGGGTATCTCGGCAGCCGCCACATGAACATGACCTGTCCGGTGATCGTCCACCGCCGCAACGAGGACGTCGGCGGGCCAATCAGCGGCATGGTCCACAGCGTGCTGTGACTGCGACACGCCATGGAGGTTCATGGCCGCCAACAAGGCGACGCACAGACCGATGCAAAAATGGCGAATAGCGTGCGGCAACAGAAAGCTCCAGCTGCCCCTGTAGCGGTTGGCTTCTGGTTCGGCAATGCCGTTACAGGAACCCGACATATCGAGGGGCCCCGGTGTTCGTCCAGGTCGCCGTGTCGGTCTCGAGGCCGCGCTGCACACCCACAGCGACCCGTGCCCAGCGGTAAGCTTTGTGCGTTTTTCCGACTCGCCACATAGAGGCTTAGCCGATCATATCCTCGAACCCCGGCACCACACGAAAGCTCTTACCCCTATCGCAGACCGCCGAAGCTCTAGTGGTAGCCAGCTCTCACTGATGGGGCGTTCCCTGAGAGGGATGAGATCGCGGACTCTGGGCCTGACAACGCTAAAATCGATGCCCTGGCGGCGCACTGTAATGGTCATTGCTTCCTCGTCCTTGCTGTCAGCGATGGGACCTGAGGGGGTAAGGGGTTTGATTAACCCCGATCGGCACTGAAGGGACCCGGATGGCGAGGGGCGCTCGATTTCTAGGACTTCGACATTGGATGGTCGGCGATCTTCGGTGCCCACGGATCAGCTTAGACTCATTCACCGGTCTTGGTCAGCGAGAAGCCCTCCTAGGGACTCTCCGAGCCCCGCTGGGGCGCAAAGATGGTGTCGGGACCTATCAACGGGCAGGACGAAATTTACGAGTCCCCAAGGACCCTTCTCAGCAAAGCTGAGTTCGATTTCACCCTTGAGCCGGAGGCGGGTCATGGGAGCCACATCCAGCCCCGCGCGCTGTTCCCTAACGTGAACGTCAACCAGGACTTCGACACCGGGCTACCAGGCTTCGCGCTCGGGTCTGTTCGTCTAGGCTGCTGCGCTGGCCCCTGATCTGTTCGAAGCGCCAGTCCGGGTTCAGCATGGTCTGATCGCCATCCTCGGTCAGAAACCAGTGGCACCGGGAGAACATGGCGCGGATCGCCTTGCGGGCGGCGTCTACCGATACGATCTGGTCCATCCCCATGAAGCGGGATGCCTTCCACCGATCGGCCGGACCGCGAGCGCTCGCGGGCCTAGCCCGGCCCGGGCGGATTGTGAAGCGGCTACCGGCTCCGGGGCGGAAACCGGACATTCGCAACCGCTTCGTCTTTCTCCGGGGCGATCTTCATTGGTGATGCGCGCCGCCGATCCCGAACCTGCGCTTCCAGACCGCTTTGGCCACCTTCTCATATCGAACCATCGACGCCAGCAGGTCCTGAAGCGCGTCGTCGTCGGTCATCGTCCCGGGCAGGAGCGGATCACGAATGATCGCGCGGACACCGGCGCGTCCAAGAACCAGCGCCTCGCGAGCAGCGGCATCGGATGACTGGCCTTCGATCCGGCCAAGGCTTTCTCCGATCTGGCTGGAGAGCAGGCGATGGCCCTGCGCGATAACATCTGAATCCCAGAGCGCGCACCCGGCCTCCAGAGATGCCACATCAAGGTCTGTGATGCGCGCGGTCGTCATCGCGGGTGTGGCACCATACGCCAGCAGTCGTTGGCGCGCGCCGTCCACCCCCTCCAGGTTGTCCGGCCGCAGCCACAGGCCCGCCGGTGTGCGACGGAACCCCTCCAGTTCCAGTGCACGCGTGGTGCCGCGCCACGCCGTCCTCGACAGACTGGCTGGTTTGACGATGGCCATCAGCCAGCTTCCGTCCCAGGAACGCCGCCGCGTGAGCGCGACGCGCCACCCATCGATTCGCTGCCGCCAGGGATCGACACGGTCGCCGTAGCCGTAGAGCCCCCGACCCAGGACCTGCAATCGACCTTCCTGTTTGAGGCGGGTGACCGCGGTGCGCACGGCGGTCGGCGTGATGTTGAGCGCATCGCCAACCCGCAGAAGCTCCTTCATCGCCAGAACCGGCTTTTCCGCCGCCGCACCGTCATAGGCGGCGAACAGGTCGAGGATCATCGTCCGCGCGTCCGGAGTGTCATGAATATTGCCAATAATGTCTGGTTCGGTCATTATGTGTAATAGATAGTCGGTAGCATTCTGGATAATCAACCATGACGGACGCGGTTCATATTGAACATCGGGGTGAGACGACCATCGTCACGCTCAACCGACCAGAGCGCCGGAACGCGGTCGATCCGGCAACCGGTGTTGAACTCAGACAGGCGTTCGAAGCATTCGACGCCGACGCCGACGTCAAAGTCGCGATCCTGACCGGCGCGCAAGGCATGTTCTGCGCCGGCGCTGACCTTAAGGCGCTGTCAGGGTCTGCGGCGCGCTACGAAGGCGACGGCCCCGGACCAATGGGGCCGACGCGGATGCTCCTCTCCAAGCCCGTGATCGCCGCCATCGAGGGCCATGCGGTTGCCGGCGGTCTTGAGCTGGCGCTGTGGGCCGACCTCAGGGTCGCGGCGCAGGGGGCAGTTTTCGGCGTATTCTGTCGTCGCTGGGGTGTGCCCCTTGTCGATGGCGGCACCGTCCGCCTGCCGCGTCTGATCGGACATAGCCGCGCCCTCGACCTGATCCTGACCGGTCGCCCCGTGGGTGCCGACGAAGCCCTGGCCATCGGTCTCGCCAACCGCGTCGTCCCGGATGGACAGGCGCTGGCCGCCGCGATCGCGCTGGCCGAAGAGATCGCGCGCTTTCCCCAGGACTGTCTGAGGATCGATCGTGCCTCAACCTACCAACAGTGGGGCCAGCCGCTGTCGGAGGCCCTCCTGCACGAGGGCGTCGCCGCCGATCAGACGATCATTGCCGCCGCCCGGGCCGGTGCCGCCCGGTTCGCGGAAGGTCGCGGTCGCGGCGGCGATTTCGGGAACATCTAGGAGGCCGGCCATGCTGATCAACGACATGATCGAGAGGGGCGCGAAGCGTTTCGCGGACCGGCCCGCCCTCCTGTTTGGCGATGTCACCTTGACGTTTGCGCAGGTGAACGATCTGGCCAATCGCCTCGCCAATGCCCTGGGGGGTCTTGGTGTGATGCCGGGCCGGCGCGTGGGGTTGTTGATCAACAACGGCCCTTACAGTGTGTCGATGGACTTCGCCTGCACCAAGGCCGGAGCGATCCGTGTCCCCCTTAACGCTCGCCTTTCGGCCGCCGAGCACACGCGCATGCTGGCCGCGATGGACGTGGATCTGCTGATCTTCGGCCCCGACCTCGTTGATCGGGCGCGAGAACTCGAAGCCGCCCTGCCGGGCCTTCGGTTGCTGGGTCTGGGCACCGACACCGACGATCAGGACCTGCTCAGGCTGGCGGCGATGGAATCCGGTCAGCCGCCGACGCATCGGCCCGAGCCGGATGACGTCGTGCTGGCGCTCTACACCTCCGGCACCACGGGCGTTCTCAAGGCGGCGGAACATACCCAGGCCAGCCTGGCGGCCGTGGTGCTGAACATCCTCAACAACCTGGTCGATCCCGTCGAGGGTGACGTGATGCTGCACGCTGCTTCGATGATTCATGCGAGCGGCACTTTCGTCCTGCCGTTCTGGGTCCGGGGTGGTGCCTCGGCGATCCTTCCGGGCTTCACGCCGACCAGCTATCTGCGCGCCATCCAGACTTGGCGGCCGTCGGTGCTCAATCTGGTGCCTACGATGATCGGCATGCTGCTGGATCATCCTGGCGTGCAGCCCGCCCGGTTCGACAGCGTCAAGACCCTCATCTATGGTGCGTCGCCTATGCCGGCCCCCCTCATGGACCGGGCTCTGGACTTCTTCGGTCTGCGCCTCGTCCAGTATTACGGCCAGACGGAAGCGCCGCTGGCGATCGCCTCCCTGTCCAAGTCCGACCACGGCCCCGAGTTTGCCCACCGCCGCCTCGCCTGCGGTTTTCCCGCTGTGGACTGCGAGTTGCGCGTCCTGGGTGCCGACGGCGAACCCGCGCTCGCGGGAGAGCCGGGCGAGATCGTTGTGCGCGCGCCCTTCCTGATGAAGGGCTACTACGGGGCACCGGAGCTGAACGCTGAACACACCCTGCCGGGCGGTTGGCTGAAAACGCGTGATATCGGCCGACTGGACGAGGACGGATGTCTGTATCTGGTGGATCGCCTGTCCGAGATGATTGTGAGCGGCGGCTACAACATCTATCCCAAAGAGGTCGAGGACGCGCTGACGGCGCATCCAGAAGTCCGCGAAGCCGCCGTGGTCGGTCTCCCGGACGACAAATGGGGTGAGGCCGTCACAGGCTTCGTCGTCCTCCGTCATCCTGGGGCTGCCTTGGAGCAGGATCTCATCGCCTTCGTCCGTGAGCGCCTGGCCGCCTACAAGACTCCCAAGGAGATCCGCTTCATCGACGAAATTCCCAAAAGCCCGGTCGGTAAACCCATGCGCCGCCTCCTGCGCGAGCCGTTCTGGGCCGGTCGCGAAAGAGCCATCTAGCCGTGGCGGCCGCATTCCGCATTTCACCGTCTGGTGTATTCACCCCCGAGGATCGGCCCCGCCTTCAGGTAGCGATCGTGCTGCCTGTGGTCCATGCCCGGATTGTCATCGGCCTCGCCATCACGGCGGGATGTCAGGAGAAAATGGCGCGCCCGGAACGATTCGAACGTCCGACCCTCAGATTCGTAGTCTGATGCTCTATCCAGCTGAGCTACGGGCGCGCACAGGCCTTGTCAGGCGAGGGCGGCTATCTAGCCGCTCGTCCGGCGGGGCGCAAGCCGGGTTCGGTAGTTTTTGCGGGGTTGGCGAAGGTAGCGGTGCAGCCTAGGTCTGGGATCCGCCGCCCGGTCAGCAGGAAGTCGTCCATGCCTCTCGTTCGTTCCCCGTGGTCCGTCCTGTTCCTGGTTCTGGTCCTGCTTCTGACCGGTGCCTGCAATACCGTGGCCGGATACCGGTATGGCGACGTCGCCGTCCGTGCGCCGGTGCCGGCCCCGGCCCGGGGGCCGTTCATCGCTGCCGCCAATCCCCTGGCGGTGGACGCGGGTATGGCGATCCTGCAGCGCGGTGGCTCGGCGGTTGATGCGGCGGTGGCGGTGCAGGCGATGCTGGGGCTGGTCGAGCCGCAGTCCTCGGGTCTCGGTGGCGGGGCCTTCATGACCTATTTCGACGCGGCCTCGGGCGAGGTCACCACCTTCGACGGCCGCGAGACGGCCCCGGCCTCGGCCACGCCGGAGCTGTTCTACGAGAGCGGCCGGCCGCTGGAATTCGGCGATGCGGTGCTGAGCGGGCGCTCGACCGGCGTGCCGGGTGTTGTGGCCATGCTGGGGCTGGCCCAGCGGCAGCATGGAGTCCTGGAGTGGAACGCCCTGTTCGGCGACACCGTGGCCCTGGCGCGGGAGGGCTTCATCGTCAGTCCTCGTCTGGCCGGGATGATCGCCATGCCCCGAGGGCAGGTGCGCACCCGTTGGGCCGACGCCTATTTCACCCGGCCCGACGGCGGGCGCTATGTCGCCGGCGACCGGCTGCGTAATCCGGCCTATGCCGACACCCTGGAACTGATCGCGCGCGGCGGGGCCGAGGCCTTCTACCGGGGGCCGATCGCCGACCGGGTCGCGGCGACGGTGGCCGAACAGCCCCGACCCGGGGGGCTGACCGCCGCCGACATCGCCGCCTATCGCCCAATTGAGCGCGGGGCCCTGTGCCGACCCTATCGCCTGTATGTGGTCTGTGTGCCGCCGCCGCCGTCCAGCGGCGTGGCCCTGCTGCAGCTGCTGGCCATGGCTGAATATACGCCGGACATCGCTCTCGGTCCGGACAGCGCCGGAGCCTGGACCGCCTTCGCCCAGTTGCAACGGCTGATGTATGCCGACCGGGACCGGTATGTAGGAGATCCGGCCTTCGTCGGGGTGCCGGTGGCGGGCCTGCTGGACCCCGGCTATGTCGCCGGTCGGGCCGCCCTGGCCCCCGAACTGGATGGAGCAGCCCCAGCGGGGTCGCCGCCGGGGGGCGTGTTCCGGGCCCCCGACGCGACCCTCGAGCCGGCCGGAACCTCCCATTTCGTCATCGTCGACGCGGCCGGCAATGCCGTCAGCATGACCACCACCGTCGAAAGCGTGTTCGGTTCGGGCCGGATGACCGGCGGCTTCTTCCTCAATAACCAGCTGACCGACTTCTCGTTCGTGCCGACCGATCCGGATGGAGCCCCGGCCGCCAATGCCGTCGCCGGGGGCAAGCGGCCGCGGTCGTCGATGGCACCGCTGATCATCCTCGATCGTCAGGGCCGGTTTGTCGGGGCCCTGGGGTCACCGGGCGGAAAGGCGATTCTGGCCTATAATGCCAAGGCTCTGATCGGCATCATCGACTGGAATCTCGGCGTTCAGGCGGCCTTTGACCTGCCCAATCTGGTCGCCAAGGGTGAGGGTTTCGGGGCGGACACCGACCGGTTCCCGACGCCATTGCGTGACGCCCTGGCGGCCCGGGGCATCCAGCTGCGGCCCAATGCCAGCGAAAATTCGGGTCTGCACGGGGGTGTCTGGCGTGCCGGCCACTGGGATGGCGGGGCCGATGACCGGCGTGAGGGCGTGGCCCGTTCGGCGGACTAGACCGGAGTCACCATTCCGGCTTGATCGACAGCTGGAAGGCCACCAGCCCTTCGGAGACATCATTGTCGATGCCGGGACCGAAACGGACGTCAGACGGACCCAGTTCACGATAGACCAGGCCGAACGAGCTCTGCATGTCGCCCTTGCGGAAGGCCACGCCCAGCGAGGCGTCGCCCATGAAGCTGCCGGCGTCATGACTGACGCCGGAGCGGGCGAAGTCACCGTCCCGGGTACGGGCGAAATTATAACCGACCGCGCGGCCGGAACCGGCGGCGTACAGATACCAGCGGGCGCGTTCCCCGAAGGCCACAGAACCGTCGGGGAAAAGGCGATTGATGTCGGCTCCGATCTTCAGGGTCGCGCCGGCCTCGGCCGAGCCGCCCTGGCTGCCGACCCCGACCCCGGCGTGGGGTGTCAGGGTCACCTCGAGGCCGGAGGCAGTGTACCCCAGCGTGGCTGGCCAGCCACGAATATAGCTGACGTCGTAGGCCTCAACCTCAAGGGCCGCCGGATTGAGGGGAATCGGTGTGCCATCGAGGCGTCGCAAGGCGGCTTCGGTTTTCAGGCTCAGGCGATCGGTGAAGCCGTCTCCGTCGAACCAGACGTCCTGACGCGCGGTCGTCCAGGGCGACCTCGAGCCGGACACGGCGGAATAGGCGGTGCCGGACTCGATCATCGGATCGAAGACCCCGTCGTCCGGCGCGGTGAAATTGTCCTGTCGATCCAGACGAACGAGGAGTTCGGCGACCGTTGTGGCGGGCCGGGCGGGCGGCGTTTCGACCGTCCATGACGACACGGTCTGGGATTCAGCAGAATCGGCAGAGGCGCAGACCAGCGCCATCCCCATCCCGGCGGAAACCATGATCAGACGCATCAACGGCCCCTCAGCCCGTTAGCGATCAGGAACCCTGCACCAGAAGCGCCCACCCGCCAAATGACATTTTCGCCACACCGTCGCGCTCCGGTGCCGTTGCGGTGGGGTCACTGACAGGCGAGACACTCATCGTAATCGATGGGGGCGGCGGCGAAGAGGTCGGGTTGATTCGGGTCGATCTCTTCCTCGACCTTGTCCTCGGCTCCGGCGAAAGCGGCGCGTTGTACCGATTTTGAGCGTAGGTAATAGAGCGATTTCAGACCGCGCTCCCAGGCGGACCAGTGCAGCATATGCAGGTCCCATTTGTTGACGTTGCCGGGGATGAACAGGTTGATCGACTGGGCCTGGCAGATTTCCGGCGTCCGGTCGGAGGCCAGTTCGACCACCCAGCGCTGATCCAGTTCGAAGGCGGTCTTGAAGATCGCCTTTTCGTCGTCGGTCAGGACGTCGAGGTGCTGCACCGAGCCCTCGTGCTCAAGGATGGAGGACCAGATGGCTTCGGTGTCCATGCCCTTCTCGCCCAGAACCTGTTCCAGGTAGGGGTTCTTGACCGCGAACGAGCCCGACAGGGTCTTGTGAGTGTAGATATTGGCCGGGATCGGCTCGATGCCGGCCGAGGTACCACCGCAGATGATCGAGATCGAGGCGGTCGGGGCGATGGCCAGCTTGTGGCTGAAGCGCTCCATGACGTCGCGGTCCCTCGCATCTTCGCAGGGGCCCTTCTCTTCGGCCAGCACCCGGCTGGCCTTGTCGGCCTCGCGGCGCAGGTGCTTGAACAGGCGCATGTTCCACGACTTGGCCATAGCCGATTCAAAGGCCACGCCCTGGGCCTGCAGGAAGGAATGGAAGCCCATCAGGCCGAGGCCGACCGATCGCTCGCGCTTGGCCGAATAGACGGCCGCGGCCATTTCCGGCGGCGCGCGACGGATGAAGTCTTCCAGCACATTGTCGAGGAAGCGCATCACGTCCTCGATGAAGCGCGGTTCCTCCCGCCATTCCAGAAAGCTTTCGGCATTGACGGACGACAGGCAACAGACCGCGGTACGGTCGATGCCGAGGTGGTCCCGGCCCGTGTGCAGCATGATTTCGGAGCACAGATTGGACTGTTTGACCGACAGGCCCAGGTCGCGCTGATGCTGCGGCATCTGCCGGTTCACCGTGTCCGAGAAGATCAGATAGGGCTCGCCGGTCTGCAGCCGGATCTCGAGGATCTTTTGCCACAGGCTGCGTGCGTCGACGGTGCGGATGACGGCCTGATCCTTGGGCGACAGCAGGTCGAAGGTGCGCCCGTCGCGCACCGCCTCCATGAAGGCGTCGGTGATGTTGATGCCATGGTGCAGGTTCAGCGACTTGCGGTTGAAGTCGCCCGAGGGTTTGCGGATCTCGAGGAACTCCTCGATCTCGGGATGGTGCACGTCCAGATAGACGGCGGCCGAACCGCGCCGCAGCGAGCCCTGCGAAATGGCCAGCGTCAGGGAGTCCATGACCCGGATGAACGGGATGATGCCGCTGGTCTGGCCCGCGCCCTTGACCTTTTCGCCGATGGAGCGAACGCCGCCCCAGTAGGTGCCGATGCCGCCGCCGTTGGAAGCCAGGGCGACGTTCTCGTTCCAGACCGACTGGATGCCGTCCAGGCTGTCGGCCACGGCGTTGAGGAAGCAGGAGATCGGCAGACCGCGGTCGGCCCCGCCGTTCGACAGTACCGGCGTCGACGGCATGAACCACAGCTTCGACATATAGTCATAGACGCGCTGGGCATGGTCGGCGTCGTCGGCGTAGGCGGTGGCGACGCGGGCGAACATGTCCTGGTAGCTCTCACCCGGCAGCAGATAGCGATCCTCGAGAGTCTTCTTGCCGAAGGCGGTCAGCAAGTCGTCGCGCGATCGGTCCAGTTGCAACGACGGCACCACCGACAGCAGCGGTCGATCGGTCGCGTCTGCGGTCGCAACCGACTGGAATTCAACCGTCTTCAAAGCTTCGCCGCCAGCCATTGCTTAATCGCCCTGAACTAAATTCATTGATCGTTGCTGTCGCGCCCTGACCACATCATCTAGTGGCCGAAGCGCTCCCCAAGCCCACATATGGGGCGCAGATGGCTAACGACCCGTCAACGGGCTTGACGATCACTTTCTGGGCGAATCGCTCCGGAAGGCGGGATGAGCCTGTGGGAAACAGGATGACAGGGGGATGACGGAGGGGAATGAGCGATTATCACGAACGCGTGAACGGGTTGGCGGAGGAACGGGCGGCGAGCTTGACCGTTAGCAGCCGATGAACCGCAAGACCTCTCCCGCGATCCTCTCCCGAATCCTGCATCTGGTCCGCACCGAAACGGCCGTCCTCGGCGGTCTGCTGGTCGTCGCCCTGGGGGTCTGGGTCTTCGCCGGTTTGGCCGACGAAACCGGCGAGGCCGGCGGCCAGGCCTTCGACCGGGCCGTGCTGATGGCGATGCGGCCCAATCCCGACCCGTCCGACGCCTGGGGCCCGGCGTGGCTCCAGGTCGCGGCGGGCGACATCACCGCCTTGGGCGGTATCGCGGTCCTGGGCTTGTTCGCCATGATCGCCATCGGTTTTCTGTTGATCCAGAAAAAGCGGCTGTCCGCCCTGCTGCTGGTGTTGGGTCTGGCCGGGGGTGTTGCCCTCAGCGAGGTCCTGAAGGGGGTATTCGAGCGGGTTCGGCCGCCAGAGGCTTTTCAGGCAGTGGAGACGGTCAATGCCAGCTTTCCATCGGGCCACGCCCTGCTGTCGACGGTCTTCTATCTGACGGTCGGGGTTATGCTGGCCCGCACCCTGCCGCGTCGTCGGCTCAAGACCTTCGTGCTGGCCGCGGCCGTCCTCATCGCCGTGCTGGTCGGCCTGACCCGCGTCTACCTGGCGGCCCACTGGGCCACCGACGTTCTCGCCGGCTGGAGTGTCGGTGCCACCTGGGCCATGTGTCTATGGCTGGTCGCCGATATGGTCGGGCGATGGTCCGTCTCCGGTGAAACAGGGCAAAATACAGGATCAGCGCCACCTGCCGATCCAAAATAGTCTCTTCCCGACCATTTTCAGCGACCTGGATGTTGAGCCAATCTTCACAAGTGAATGGTTTGTTCACCACCTTCGCAGGGCTCTGGGAGAGCAAGGTTTGAAGTGGCGTCTGTTCAGACAGGATGCGGGGCGCGTCTCCGGTTTGCCGCCCTGGGCCTATGTGCTGCTGTTTTCGATGTCTATGGCCCTTGGCCAGTGGAGCGTCGCCCGATATGGCGGCGTCGTGATCTGGCCGGCCAACGGCGTGATCCTGGCGGCCCTGCTGCAGCTGCACCGACGCCAGGCCATCAGCGTTCTGGTGACCTGCTTCCTGATCAATATCGGCAGCAACGTGATGCGGGGAGACCCGGGCATATTGATGTGGGCCAATGCAGTGCTCAATTTCGGCGAGACCCTTCTGGCGGGTTTGATCGCCCGTCGATTCTGCGGCGCGGCTCTGGACATGAGAAGTCCCACCCGGCTGGCGCGTTTCGCATTACTTGCCGCAGTCCCGGCCGTTGCCCTGTCGGCGGCTATCGGTGTGGAAATCTCGGAGGCCCTGCCTGAACGGCGGCTTTCTGCGATGGTGGACTACTTCAGTATGGAGGTCCTCGGCCTCCTGATCGTCACGCCGACACTGCTGCTCGTTCGCCGCCAACGCTTCAGCGATCTCCGACGAGTTCCATTCCGCGAAACGACCGCACTGTTCAGCCTGTTGGCGGCAGTTACCGTCACAGCCTTCAGCCAGTCTTCAACTGCCGCCCTGTTTCTGGTGTTCCCGCCGCTATTGCTGATCGCCTTTCGCCTGTCGCCGTCCTGGGCCGCCTTCAGCGTCCTGCTGGTGGCGACGATTGGGGCAGGCGCGACGCTCACCGGATATGGTCCGATTGCGCCGCCGGCCGACATCGGTGAAGCGGCCGCGGGTAGCGCCAACAATGTGCTGCGCGCCTTGCCCAGCTTTTATCTGTTTATGGCCGCCGTCCTTTGCGTCGCCCTGCCGGCCAGCACGGCCGTGACCGAGCGGAGGCGTCTGGAGGCACGGCTTAAGACGCGTACTGTAACAGCGCAGCATGCCCGGCAGGCTGCCGAACAGGCGGATGCGGCCAAGTCGCGCTTTCTGGCCATGATGAGTCATGAGATGCGGACCCCGCTGAACACGATCACCGGCTTCGCCTCGCTGCTCACCACCCGTCCCGACCTTGATCCGGTCGTCACCCAACAGGTCGGACACATTCGCGATGCCGGCGACGGGTTGCTGGTGATGGTGGATGATATTCTCGATTTTTCCCGCGGCGGCGTCGATCTGAACCTGGCACCGTTATCGGTTTCTGACGTGGTGCATGAAGCCGTTGACCGTGAGCGGGGCGCTGCGGACGCCAAGGGACTTGCCCTCGCCATTCAGGACCGTCTTGATCCTTCCTTGCGACACGTCGGCGATGCCCGGCGGTTGCGTCAGGTGCTTCGCCATCTGTTGTCCAATGCGATTAAATTTACGGCCTCTGGCGGGGTCGAGGTGATCCTGGAAGCGGAGGTCGGCGGCATCTTCGTTTCGGTTACCGATACCGGGCCAGGCGTCGAATCCGAAATGCTCGGCACGCTGTTCGACCCCTTTTACCAGATTGACGCCTCGATCAGCCGGACTCATGCCGGGGCAGGTATGGGGCTGGCCCTTTGCCGGCAGCTGATCGAGGCGATGGGCGGCCGAATCGAGATCGACAGTCGGGCCGGTGTCGGCTCGACCTTCTGGTTCCGTGTACCGCTACCCTTCCACGGGGCAGATTCGCCCGGGCAGGCCTGTTCGAACAATGAGGCTGACCCGGAATATCCGCCGTGCATTCTCGTCGTTGATGATCACGCCATAAATCGCCAGGTGGCCAGCCTGATCCTGACCGCTGCCGGCTGCCGGGTTGTTCAGGCCGCAGATGGTATGGAGGCCGTGGATGTGGCTCGCGTCGAACGGCTCGATCTGATCCTGATGGATGTTCGCATGCCCCGGATGGACGGTCTTGCGGCGACCCGTGCCATCCGCGCGATCGTGGGTCCGGCGGGACGGGTCCCGATCATCGCCGTGACCGCGGACGCCATGCCTGAGGACGTTGACCGTTGTCTTGCGGCAGGAATGGACGGTCATCTGGCCAAACCGGTCACGGAGGAACGGTTGATCGAGACCGTGAGGACGCGTCTGCAGAGCGCCCGGACCCGCACAGCCGCCTGACGATCCCTGCCGAGCGCGTCAAACGGCGATCAGAAACCGGCGTCTCCGAACGTCCCCAGGTTTTTGGGCGTCCAATCAGGCAAAAACCACAACATTTGGTGATTTCGAAAAAAGTGATCGCAAGATAGGCGCATTGCGGCTTGGCGCCGGGACGAGGAAACCGCATGGTGTTGGTCTGCACCTACGAAATCGTTCCAGAGTCTCCCGATGAACGCCCACGCCATCATCAAGCCCACCACACCCGGTCTGTTGACCCGTTCGGCCGCCTACAAGCCGTTCCGCTATCCGTGGGCCTTCGACATGTGGAAGAAGCAGCAGCAGGTCCACTGGATGCCCGAAGAGGTGCCGCTGGGCGAGGACTGCAAGGACTGGGCGGCCAATCTAACGCCGTCCGAGCGCAACCTGCTGACCCAGATCTTCCGCTTCTTCACCCAGGCCGACATCGAGGTCGCCGACAACTATATGGAAAAATACGGCCGGGTGTTCAAACCGACCGAGGTCAAGATGATGTTGGCGTCCTTCGCCAATATGGAGACCATCCATATCGCGGCCTATGCCCTGCTGCTGGAAACCATCGGCATGCCCGAGAGCGAGTTCGGGGCCTTCATGGAATACGAGGCCATGCGCGACAAGCATGACTTCATGGGCAAGTTCGGGGTCGAGACCAACGGCGACATCGCCCGGACGCTGGCCATGTTCGGCGGCTTTTCGGAGGGGCTGCAGCTGTTCGCCAGCTTCGCCATGCTGATGAATTTCCCGCGTCAGAACAAGATGAAGGGCATGGGACAGATCATCTCCTGGTCCGTGCGTGACGAGAGCCTGCACTGCGAGGGCATCATCAAACTGTACCACGCCTTCAACAAGGAGACGGGCGCGGTCACCCCGGAGGTCGCCGCCGACATCGTCGATTGCTGCAAGACGGTGGTCGAGATGGAGGACCGCTTCATCGACCTGGCCTTCGAGATGGGCCCGGTCCAGGGCATGACCCCCGAGGACATCAAACAGTATATCCGCTTCATCGCCGACTGGCGCCTGCGCCAGTTGAAGCTGCCCGAGATCTACGGCGTGAAGGAAAACCCGCTGCCCTGGCTGCAGTCTCTGTTGAGCGGCGTCGAACACGCCAATTTCTTTGAGGCCCGCGCCACCGAATATTCCAAGGCCGCCACCACCGGGGCCTGGCACGGGGCCGACGGCGTCTGGGGCAGTTTCGACGCGATGATGCAGCGGCGGACGGTCCCGGCCGAAGACTAGACCATTTTTGTTTCAGGTCGAACCGACCTGAATCCAAAAAATGGTCCAGCACCAAACGGGAGCGAAATCTGAGCCGAGTTGGACTGCGTCCAACTCAACCGATTTCGCTCTAGGGGCGGTCGCGGCGGTCGTTCAGATCGCCGCAAACCACTCATAGCCGCGGTCTTCCCAATAGCCGCCCTTGCCGCCGCCGATGCCGTCCAGGCTGGCGACGGCCTCTATCCGTTTGATGTATTTGGCGTGTTTGTAGCCGAGTTGGCGCTCGACCCGCAGTCGTAGCGGGGCCCCGTGGGGCACCGGCAGGGCCGCGCCGTTCATCGCAAAGGCCAGCAGGGTCTGGGGATGGCGGGCGTCGATCAGATCGATGCTCTCATAATAGCGGTCGCCGCCCTCGGTCTGATCCAGGGCATCGAAACAATGGAAGACGATGTAGCGGGTCCCGGGCTTCAGTCCGGCCTCGTCCAGCAGGGTCTCCAGTCTCACCCCGGTCCATTCTCCGATCGAGGTCCAGCCCTCGACGCAGTCGTGCTTGGTGATCTGGGTCTGCGCCGGCCGGGCCCGAAGGTCGCCCAGCGACAGGCTGAGCGGCCGTTCCACCAGACCGTCGATGACCAAACGATAGTCGGCAAACCCGCCGTCGCGTAGCGCGACATAGTCGGCGGCGGCCGGATCGGTCGAGCCGTTGGGCCGGAAGTCAGGCGAGATCTCGGACCGGTCATAGGTCGGGGCCAGGGCGTCGGCCGGGATCAGCAGCCGCTGGGCCCGTCGGGTCAGACCCTCGGCCATGCGACCGGCCTGGGCCGCGAGCCGGCTGCCCGCCTCACCACAGGCGCCCAGCCCCGCAGCGGCGGTGGCCAGCAGTCCCAGCAGCCAGTGACGGCGGTTCATGACGGGTCTCCGTCCGGGTCGGTCGGTGGGGCTTCGGTCTCCGACGGCTCCAGCACGAACCAGCCGGTGATCATCGCCCGCATATTGTTGAACAGCCCGGTCCAGATCACCAGACCGACATGGATGACGATGAAGCCGACGATCAGCCCGGCCGAGATGAAATGCAGGGTCCGGGCCGACTGCCGCCCGCCCAACAGGTCCAGCAGGACACCGCCGATCGCATTGAAGCCCGGCGACATGCTCAGGCCCGTGACCAGCATCATCGGCAGGACGATCAGGACCATGGCCAGATAGGTCAGCTTCTGGATCACATTGTAGGCCCGGGCCTCTTCGTCCTTGGGGAAGTGGAAGCGGGCGTGTGCCTTCACCGAGGCCCACAGCCCCCCCAGATCACTTCGGGTGGGCCACAGACGTCGCCGGAAGCGCCAGCTGACCACGCCGTAGGCCAGGTAGGCCAGACCGTTCAGCACGAACACCCAGGCGAACAGGAAATGCCAGTGGCGGGCTTCGGCCAGATTGCGACCCTGCGGGAGCAGCAGCCAGTCCGGGACGGCCGGGGTGTTGATCCACGGGTCGGCGAAGGTCGAGCGCAGACCCCAGTACAGATGCGGGTGGGCGGCCAGGATGTTGAGGCCGCTCATGATCAGCACGGTTACGGCAACGACGTTGATCCAGTGGGTCAGGCGCACTGGTCCCGGATGCCGCCAGGTGGCGATGCGACCGTCGGCCAGAGGACGGTCGGCGCGCCCGGATATTGCTGGCGGCGTGCCCGGGCGCGGGTCTTCTGTAGCGGCATCGCTCATAAGTGGCCCCGGCTCGTCTGACGGCGGTCAGGCTCTCACGCCACCGCCGTCGGTTCAACGGCTCCCTGCCGTCTACGCCATGAGCCGTCGATCGGTTACAGGCCGGCGTGCCGTCACCAGGGCTGGGTCGATGACGAGCCGGCCGCGCATCGGGCCCGGTCGCCGGCTTCGCAGGCGCGGACCGTCGCTTGCCAGTCCGCATAGGCGCGGTCGTATTCGACTCGGGCCGCCTCGGCGGTTTTCAGGCTGGCCTCATAATTGGCCCGTTGGGTGGCAACGGCGGCGGCCTCCTCGCGATAACGTGCGGACGCCTCGGCATGGGCGGCTGTCTCTGCGGTTTCGCGCCGTTCGGCCGCGTCATTTCGGGCAACGATTTCGGCATTCAGGGAAGCCGTCGTCGCCAGTTCGGTCGGATCCTGTTCGGAATCGGGAGCCCTGCGATAGGTTTCCCCCCTTGCCTGCAGATAGGCCTCCTGGGCGGCCGGGGACGGCTGCGGCGCGGCCTGCGGCGTTTGCCGGGCCAGAGCCGGCAGGGGAGAGGCCAGCAGGGCGAGGGCGCTGGCGGCGGTGAGCACGGTCTTCAGCGGAAGGTGGGGCATCGGTCTGTTCTCCTCGACGGCGGAAGGGATTTTTAAGGCAAGCCGGGCCGTTTCACGGCAGGTCAGGGCCTGTCCGGGAATAAACGCCGGACGGACCATTTGGTCCCGCTCAGTCGGGCAGCCGCAGTTCGAAGGTCGTGCCGTTCGGCCCGGTGTCGACCAGGCGAAGGTCCCCGCCGTGGTTGGCGGCCAGTTCCCGGGAAATGGTCAGGCCCAGCCCCGTACCGTCCGAGCCCCCGCCGCTGACAAAGGGCTCGAACAGGCGCCCGGCCATCCGGGAACCGATACCGGGCCCGTCGTCGATGACGCGAATGATGCAGAAACCGTCGTCCCGGGTGACGGTGACACGCACCACGCCCTTGCTGCGTTCTGCGGTCTCGATAGCCTGACGGGCATTGCGCATCAGATTGACGAGGATGCGGTGCAGCTGGTCGGCGTCGGCATTGACCATGCTTCGGGCCGGGATTCCGCGCGATAATTTGATTCCGCCGGGCTCAAGACCGGCGTCCTCGGCGGCGGCAGCCACAGCGGCCCCGAGCGCGATGGCAGATCGTTGGGGCGCGGGTTCTTCGCTTCGGCCGTATTCTAGGACGTTTCTGGCCAGGGTGGCGGCCCGCCCCAGGGCCCGCTCGAGTCGAGGCAGGACCTTGGCCACCTGGGGGTCGGGTGAGATGGCCAGGCGTTCGGAGGCGATCTGGGCCGAGGTCAGCATATTGCGCAGGTCGTGATTGATCTTGGCCACGGCCTGGCCGAGGGCGACCAGACGCGCCCGGGATCGCAGCGACTGCCGAACCTCATCCTGCATTCGCGCCAGTTCCCGTTCGACGCGGCCGATCTCGTCATGACGGGTGCTGGGCGGTTCGCCCTCAATCTCCGGATTGGTCGCGAAATGCTCGATCGAGCGGGTCACCCGCCGCAGCGGCTGAAGCACCAGATAGGAAAGCCCGGCGTACAGCAGACTGCCCGCGACGGCCGAGATCAGCAGCGAGACGAACAGGCTGTTGAGCAGAAAGGTCCGCAGTTCCAGCTTCAGCGGCTGGGCCGGGGCCATGATCTCGATGAAGTCGCCCGAACGATAGCGGGGCCGGGCCTGCACGCGAAGTGACCGCTCCGGATGGCCGATCAGGGTGCGCCATGGGTCGATCAGCCGCGCGCCGAAATTGCGGTGTCTCAGATCGATCAGGTCCGGGGTTCGCGGCGGGTTGGGAGCTTGCAGCAGCAGCCGGCGCACGCCCTGCTCGCCCACGACCACGGACTGAACCCCGCCGATGGCCAGCAGCTGGGCCGCTGTATCGTCCTCGACCGCGGAATAGGGCAGGGCCTCGACCCCGACCGAGGCCAGTTCTGCCGATTGCAGCCGGTCCAGCAACCAGCGCTCATGGAAGGAGGCCGCACTGGGGGCGATGATCAGGGCCTCAACTGCGAGCGTGAAGCCGACGGTCAGCAACAGCAAACGCCATGACAGGCCGTCCGGCGCGGGAATGGGCCACCGTTCGCGCCATCCGGGCTTCCGGTCGGTCGACGGACGCAGGTCATCTTGTGGGGGGGACTGGTCGTTCATGGCTGCCGCCCCGGGGAGGGGGTGCCGTTTGTCCGGGTGCGCCGTCCCGTCATGCGGTCGCCGCCTTTCGCCGCTGGTGCCAAGCCTGACCCAGTTTCAGGCCCAGTGGCAATAGCAGGGACAGGAAGATCACGCCCATCAGCGGCCAGAAGAATTTCGACAGCAACAGGGGCAGGTCGACCGTATCTCCGCCGCGCAGCAGGTCGCCCAGACCCGAACCGATCCAGGTATAGATGGTGGTCGACGGCAGCAGGCCGATGAAGGTCGCCAGGATATAGGGTCGAAGCGGTGCGGCGATCATGCCGGCGGCCGCGTTGATCAGCACGAAGGGCACGCTGGGGATGACCCTGAGCGTAAAGAGGGTGACGAAGGCGTTGCGGTCGATGCCCCGGGCCAGCCGGTCCATGAAGCCGGCGTCGGCGGCGAATTTCGCCCTCAGCCAGGTGCCGATGGCCGTGCGGTAGACATAGTAGATGGCGACGGCCCCGATCGTGGCCCCCGTGGCTTGGGCCAGGGCCCCGATCCAGGGGCCGAACATCATCCCGCCCAGCAGGGTCAGGAACACCGGGCCAGGAATGGTTGAGGCCGTGGCCAGGGCGTAGACACAGACGAAGGCCAGCAGGGCGATCAGGAAATGCTGCTGGGCATAGGCCTGCAGGCCAAGGCCGTGTTCGCGGATCATCGCCATCGACAGGTACCGGTTCCAGCCCAGGGCGAATATCGCCACCACCAGCGCGGCGATGACCAGCACCGGCAGAAGGCGGAGCGTCCATTCCCTGGCTGTTCGGTTTGCCATGCCTAGAATGCCTTCCTACATCCGGTCTGCGTTGACTCCTGCAGTCATGCGCCTTATACGCCCGCCCTCCTGCGGTGACGTCCCTTTTCGTCAGCCGTGCAAACCTTCAGACCCCGGAGCCGACCGTGAAGCGGACCTATCAGCCGTCGCGACTCGTGCGCAAGCGCCGTCACGGCTTCCGTTCGCGGATGGCCACCAAGAACGGACAGAAGATTGTCGCGCGGCGTCGCGCCAAGGGCCGCAAGCGTCTGACGGCTTAAGTCGTCTGACCCCTGCTTCCCGCGTCTCATCGGACGCATGACAGAGTCTCTCAAGATTGAGCGCCTGACCTCGCGGCCCCAGTTTCTGGCGGCCGCGAGAGGTGTTTCCGAGGCTCGTGGTGCCGTGGTCATCCAGCGACTGGACCGGCACGACGACTCTGTGGCCGTGGGGATCGGTTTCACCGCCACCCGCAAGGTCGGTGGAGCTGTCGTGCGTAATCGGGCCAAGCGGCGTTTGCGCGAGGCGGCGCGGGCCCTGTTGCCCGTGATGGCCTGCTCCGGCAGCGACTATGTGTTCATCGCCCGCATGGGCACGGCGGACCGTTCCTGGGACCGTTTGCTTGACGATGTGAAATCGGCGCTTACAAGGCTCGCGACCCCGCGGCCGGCACCTTGCGCCATTTCTCCAGCCCGCCACCCCTCCGACCAGGACCGCTGATCTCCATGCAGAATGATAACAGCAGGAACACGATCATCTTCGTTGTGATCGCGATGATTTTCCTGCTCGGCTACAGCGAATTCGTGATGAAGCCGCAGGCGGAGCGCCGCCAGGCGGCGCAGCAGACGGCGACTGAACAGACCACGGAGGCGGGAGCGACCCCGGCGGCCAGCCCGACCACGACGGTGTTCGTGACCGACCGTGCGGCGGCCCTGGGGACCGGGGCCCGGGTGCCGATCGAGACTCCGACCCTGAAAGGCTCGTTGTCGCTCGAGGGCGGTCGCATCGATGACCTGTTCCTGATCGACTACCGCGAGACGCTGGACAAGAATTCACCGCCGGTCGAGCTGTTCCGGCCCCAGGGCATGGAAAACAGCTACTCTGCCATGTTCGCCTGGAACGGCCCGAATGTTCCCGGCGGCGTGCCCGGACCGCGGACCCCGTGGCGTCTGACCTCGGGCTCGACCCTGACGCCGACGTCGCCGGTCACCCTGACCTGGGACAACGGTCAGGGCCTTCGCTTCACCCGCGTGATCGCCATCGACCCGCAGTATCTCTTCACCGTCACCGACACGGTCGCCAATTTCGGCACCCAGGCCATCACGATCGCCCCCTTCGGTCGGGTCGAGCGTCAGGGCGTACCGCATCACGTCGGCCGCCAGGCTATCCTGCATGAAGGGGCCATCGGCACCTTCGGCACCGACGGCAAATTCTCGACCAAACAGCTCAAGTACAAGGACTGGGCCAAGAAGGAGCGGGTTCAGTACACTTCGACCGGCGGCTGGCTCGGTGTCACCGACAAATACTGGCTGGCGGCGATGATCCCGAACCAGTCGGAGGCGATCGATGCCGAGTTCCGCGTTCGTGATCCGGACGGCACCAATATCCATGAGGTCAATATGCTGGGGGCGGCCCGGACCATCGCGCCGGGCCGTCAGATCATTGAAACCCAGCGCCTGTTCGCCGGGGTCAAGCGCAACGAGATCCTCAAGGGCTATCAGCAGGAGCTGAGCCTGCCGCGTTTCACCTATGCCATCGACTGGGGGATGTTCTGGTTCCTGACCCAGCCGATCTTCTGGGTGGTAGAATTCTTCTTTGGCGTGCTGGGCAATTTCGGACTGGCCATTCTGGCCCTGACCTTTGTGATCAAGCTGATCATGTTCCCGCTGGCCAACAAGTCCTACGAGAGCCTGTCGAAGATGCGCAAGCTTCAGCCGCTGATGGAGGAGATCAAGAAAAAACATCCTGATGATCCGGCTACGCAGCAGAAGGAAACGATGGCGCTCTATCAGCGTGAGAAGATCAATCCGCTGGCGGGTTGTCTGCCCATCGTGGTCCAGATCCCGGTCTTCTATGCCCTGTACAAGGTGCTGTTCGTCACCATCGAGATGCGCCACGCGCCCTTCTTCGGCTGGCTGCGTGACCTGTCGGCCCCCGACCCCTCGACCCTGTGGACCCTGTACGGCCTGATTCCGTGGGAACCGACGTCCCTGCCGCTGGTCGGCCCCCTGCTGGGCGGCACCTTTGCCCTCGGCATCCTGCCGATCTTCTACGGCCTGACCATGTGGTTGCAGATGGCGATGAACCCGCCGGCCCCCGATCCGGTCCAGCGCAAGATCTTTGCCTTCATGCCGCTGGTGTTCACCTTCATTATGGCCACCTTCCCGGCCGGCCTGCTGGTCTACTGGGCCTGGAACAACATCCTCTCGATCATCCAGCAGTGGTTCATCATGCACCGCTTCAAGGCCGAGAACCCGATCGACACCTTCCTCGATCGTTTCAAGAAGACCGCGTGACCGATTTCACCCCCGAGGCGCTGGAGGCCGGCCGCGTCCTGTTTGCGCGCCAGGCCACCTTCGTCATGGGGGCGGCCAAGATCGAGCAACTGCCCGAGCCGGATCTGCCCGAGGTTGCCTTCGCCGGACGGTCCAATGTCGGCAAGTCCAGCCTGATCAACGGGCTGGTCGGCATGCACAAGCTGGCCAGGGCCTCGAACGAGCCGGGCCGTACGCGTGAGGTCAATTTCTTCGACCTCGACGGCAAGATGCGACTGGTCGATCTGCCCGGCTACGGCTGGGCCAAGGCGTCGAAGACGACGGTGCGGAAATTCCAGGACCTGGGTCGCGACTATCTGCGCGGACGGGTCACGCTGAAACGGGTCTATCTGCTGATCGACAGCCGCCACGGCCTGAAGAAGGTGGACGACGAGGCCCTCGAGGCGCTCGACCTGGCGGCGGTCAGCTACCAGATCATCCTGACCAAGGCTGACAAGCTGAAGAAGGGCGAAGCGGAGACCGTGCAGGCCGCAACGCTCAAGGCCATCTCCAAACGCCCGGCGGCCTTTCCGGCCGTGATCGTCACTTCGGCTGAAAAGGGTGACGGCATGGCCGAACTGCGAGCCGAGATCATGCGGACGACGGGCGTCGAGCCCTGACCCATTGGCGCGGGCAGGGCGCAGGCCCATATCCGCTGGATGATCCCCCTTTCCATTCTCGATCTGGCCCCCGTTCCCGAGGGCTCGGATACCGCTCAGGCGTTGGCCAATACCCTTGATCTGGCCCGTCATGCCGAACGGCTCGGCTACAAACGCTACTGGTTGGCCGAGCATCACAACATGCCGGGCATCGCCAGCGCCGCCACCTCGGTGGTTATCGGTGCCGTCGCGGCGGCGACACGCACGATCCGCGTCGGCGCGGGGGGCGTCATGCTGCCCAACCATGCGCCGCTGATCATCGCCGAGCAGTTCGGTACCCTGGCGGCCCTCTATCCCGGGCGTATCGATCTCGGGCTGGGGCGGGCTCCGGGCTCTGACCAGGCCACGGCCCGCGCCCTGCGCCGCACCCTGTCCGGGGACGTCGATGCCTTTCCGCAGGATGTGATGGAGCTGATGCACTGGTTCGCCCCGGCCGAGCCCGGCCAGCGCATCATCGCCAATCCCGGGGAGGGGCAGAAGGTGCCGGTCTGGATTCTGGGATCCTCGACCTACGGGGCGCAGCTGGCGGCCCATCTGGGTCTGCCCTACGCTTTCGCCAGTCATTTCGCGCCGCGCGAGATGATGCCGGCCCTGCGGCTATATCGGGAGACCTTCCGGCCCTCGGAACGACTGGCCGCGCCTCATGTCATGTTGGGGTACAATGTCTTTGCGGCCGGGACCGATGATGAGGCGAAGCTGTTGTTTACCTCGCTGCAGCAGGCCTTCGTCAATCTGCGTAGCGGCCGGCCCGGCAAGCTGCCGCCCCCGGTCGAAGGCTTTGCCGACCGGCTGTCCGGACCGGAGCGGGCGATGCTCGATCAGGCCCTGTCCTGCGCCGCAGTCGGTTCACCCGAGACCGTCATGGCGAAGGTCGAATCCTTTATCGCTGAAACCGGGGCCGACGAACTGATGGTCACGAGCCAGATCTGGGACCCCGCCGCGCGGGTGCGCTCGCTGGAGCTGCTCGCGGCTTGCGTCGCGCCGGCGCGGGCTTGCTGATTTCCGGTGCCACCGGCGCGACCGTCCGCCAGGCCGCGCCCAGTTCGATGGCCGCCAGCAGATCCTGTGCCGGATCGCCGGGCAACAGACCGTACAGCCGTCCCCTTATCCAGCGACACCGGACCAGAAGCCGTGACGCCTCGACCAGCGGGGTCCGCGTCTCATAGCCACCGATGTCTTCCAGGCGGGCATGACGCCAGCCGCTTTCTGGGGGGCGCTCGACGATGGCCGCCCAACGTTCTTCCGGCCCGAGATCATCGCCGATGAAGGTCCAGCGCTTGCCACGCGGGCCCCGCCGGTAGTCCCCGGCCCGTACCGGCAAACCATGCGCATGATAGATCGCCAGGGCGGCTTGCTCGATGCTGGACAGGCGTTCGTCGAGACGGGGGTCGATCGATGGTAGCGCCGGACGCCGTCGCGCCGCGCCTTCAGTCTCGTCCGGCGTTGCGACCTTGCGCCCGAACCACGTCGTCGACAGGAGGTTGCCCCACGCCAGGAGCTTGTTCCAGTCAGGGATCATACTAGTTCACGGTCAGGGCACTGGTGACGGACACGTCATAGATCACGCGTGTAATGCTCTGGATGAAGTCGAAGAATTTCCGGGCCTCGGCCGCCCCCGCGCGGGGGACATAGAGAATATCGTCGGCTTGAACCGGGAAATTGTTCGCGGTAAAAAATCCGGCGGGATCGGTCAGGTCCACACGATAGATGACCGGCACCCCCTGGTCGGTCCCGGCCTGTTGCAGACCCAGGGCCCGTGCGACTTCGGGCCGCTCGAACCGGAAGATCAGAACCGCGCGGGCATCGGCACTATTGGTGTCCAGTCCGCCGGCGCGACTCAGGGCCGAGGTCAGACTCAGGGGGCCGGTACCCATATCGATCTGACTGACCCTCCCCAGGGCCCCGAAGGTCGCATAGCGGCGCGGCCGGTACACCAGATTGACCTGGTCACCGCGCGCCAGCCGGATGTTTTCGTCGAAGGCCGTGGTCACGCTGGAAAGCGGTGCGGTAAAGGTTCGTCCGTCGCGCTGGATCGTTACCTCGACATCCTCGACGGCGCGCGCGGTACCGCCAGCAGCCGCAATTACATCGAGAATCCGGTCGGCGTTGGCCACCAGAGCGGCCCGCCCGGGACTTCGAACTTCGCCCAGAACGGTGACGGCATTGGACGGGCTCGCGGCGATGGACACCAAAACCTGCGGCGCGCCGACCTTGCCGATCAGGGCGCGACGGATGGCCTCGGCCGCCTGCGGTCCGGTGAGGCCTGCGACCCGAACCGGACCGGCGAAGGGAATGCTCGCGACCCCCGAACGATCGACGACAACCGGCGGCAGGGACGTCCCTCCGGATTGCGCCGCTCCGGAGACGCTGCGGGCCCCGAACAATGCGCCGCCGGGTTCGAAGATGGACACCGCCAGTGTGTCGCCGACGGTGATGATATCGACAGGGGCCTCGCTCGCCGCTCCGGCCAGGGAAGAGAGGGTCATCGCCGCCGCCGTCTTGATCCGTTGCGCGGTCAGGTAGTCCAGATCGACTACGGCATAGCCACCGGCCACGCCCGCTCCGGGCGCGGCGACATCAATGTTCCGGGCAGCCGGTCCGTCACCGGGAAGCGTTGAACAGCCGCCGAGGGTCGCGGCGGCCAGAAGGATAGCAAGGGTTCGCGTCATGGTGTCAGGGGACCTCGATAGCCCGATCCTGATTACCGGCCTTTCCGGCGAGGGACCAGAGGCGGTCAGGAGTCCAGACCGATGAAGGTGGCGACGGCATCGAAATGCGCCGCCCAGGTTGGGGCCGCATAGGGCGGGGCGATTGGCCGCTTGCGTGTCGCGGCCTCCAGCGCCGCAAGCCAGCCGGGACCGTCCAGCGGGTCGATCAGCTGCGCGGCGGCGACCAGCTCCCGATGCACCGGGATGTCCGATGCGATCAGGGGCACGCCCATGGCCATGGCCTCGACGGCCGGCAGATCGAAGCCTTCGACCGATGATGGAGCTACAACGGCCCGCGCCTTGTGCATCAGCCGTACCAGTGCCGCATCGGGCAGACCTGAGACCTGATGCACCAGCCCCTGAAGGTTTGGCGAGCGCTGCAGATGGTCGAGAACGGCTTCATTCTCCCAACCGTACCGGCCGATCAGCACCAGGCGCGGACAGGCGTCGCCCATCCCTTCCTGCAGGCGTCGCCACAGGGTCAGCAGGAAG
This sequence comes from uncultured Brevundimonas sp., assembly GCF_963974615.1. Taxonomy (GTDB): domain Bacteria; phylum Pseudomonadota; class Alphaproteobacteria; order Caulobacterales; family Caulobacteraceae; genus Brevundimonas. The sequence continues at coordinate 126,380 of NZ_CAXBDH010000003.1, read as the reverse complement.
GCCAGGTTCTTGCGCGCCTCGATGGTGCCGATATGCACGAAATAGGGTGGATCGGCAGGGGCCGTGGTGCACGGCAGGAAAGCCGGTTCGAGCCCGAGAGGAATGGCCTGGGTCGGGGGCTGGGGCAGCTGTTCGCGGACGGCGAAGGCCGCCAGCTGATCGGCGGTGTAGCGGGAATTGACCACGATACGGCTGGCGTGCGCCAGGGCGGTTCGTACCCGCGTCCAGTGCCGGACATCGTCGCCGGGACGGCAGTATTCGGGATGGGTGATCGGGATCAGGTCATGGACCATGATCAATGACGACACGCCGTTCCGGGCCAGTCCGGCCAGGGTCGCGGGGCTATTCAGGCTGGTATGACCGACGCTGATATAGGTTTGCCCCGGTGTCGGCGGGGTCAGCGGTCGTGACGCCAGGGCCTGGCTCACCGCGTGGGCCCGACGTGCGGCCAGCCCCTGTGGGAGCGCCTCATGCCCGATGATCGATACCCCATTCCCGCCACTGCCAAGGGCCTGAACAAGGTCGTGTTCGCTCCGGGTAGGGCTGTCGTCTCCGGCCCATCTTTTTCTCAGGGTCCGTATGGTTCGCCCGAAGCCGCCGGGATCGATGGTGCGCAGGCGGTTGCGGACTGTCAGAACAGGAACGAGGGTCACGTTCCGGCGGCTTGCCAGCCAGTCGGCATAGGCAAGGCAGACGCGATCGACACCGGTCGGTGCGTCGCGCGCCGTCCGGTCCAGCAGACGCCCGACGTCGAACAGGACTGTACGCTTCATCGTATTCCAAGCCGGCCATACATATCGGCCAGGCGTCCCTGGCAGACTTCGGGGCTGAACCGGGCGGCCTGTACGGGGCCGCGCCGCGAGAGGTCGGCCGCGAGGTCATCATCGGTCCCCAGGCGTCGAATTTCGCGGGCCAGGGCCTGAACGTCATAGGGGTCCACCAGAATCGCGGCGTCGCCGGCGACCTCGGGCAGGGAGGCGGCGGTGGAGGTGATCACCGGGGTGCCCAGCAGCATCGACTCCAGCACCGGCAGGCCGAACCCTTCGTAGAGCGACGGGAACAGGGTTCCCCGGGCTCCGCGGATCAAATTCACCAGCATCGGGAAGGGCAGGAAGTCATAGACCCTGAGGCGCTTCCCCCGGATATTCTCATCCTGCCACGCCTGATGCATCAGTGCTGTCTCGTCCGCTTCCAGCCAGGCTCGCCCGCCGACCACCACGAGCGGCAGGCTGGACCCTGAGGCCAGATAGGCCTCGACGATCCGCGCCAGGTTCTTCTTGGGTTCGATGGCCCCGAAATAGAGAAAATAGCCCTTCCAGCCGAGATTGAAGACACCTTCCAGCTCCGTGGCCACGGACTCGTCTGAAGCGCTGCGCAGGGCGGGCGGAATCGATACCGACTGCCAGGTGGTGGTGATCCGGTGCTCGTCCACGCCCAGCAACTGAATGACATCGCGCCGGGTCGCCTCCGAGACCACGGCGATGTGGTCCGCCCGGCGCACCATCTGCTGGCAGGTCGCCAGGAACTGGCGCTTGTTGTCGAGCGTGGTGTGCGGCAGCCGCAACGGGATCAGGTCGTGGATCGTGTAGATGTTGGCCGTGCCGCGAGCCGCGAGCGGCAGTACGGTGGTCCAGTGGACCACGTCCGGACGAGGGACAGTGTCGTGTCGAGCGAAGCTGACGGGGGTGAAGGTTCCGTTCCGTTTGAACGCCCGGTTTGCGGTGCTGAACAGGCGCGGTGCGCTCCAGAAGGCACTGGCCGTGGGCCGTCCGCTGCCCCGGGCCGGCCAGATGACGTCACCGGTCGGCGGCACGGCGTGAGCGGTGCGGCCGAACCGGGCCGTCGCGGCCTCAAACTCCCGTCGCAGTCGTCGACTCTCCGGCACACTGGCGTCGGTCAGCGCGATTTCATTGAGGATGGGACGCTTGCTGAAATTGGCCTGGGGGCCATAGAGCACCTGGGTTTCCATCCCGATGGCGTCCAGGTTCGACAGCAGGTTGCGGCCATAGGTGGCAATGCCGGATCCCTTGGGTAGGGCGATATTAAATCCGTCGATACAGACCGTTGGCATGAAGGCTTTCCGTCCGCGGGCTCCGGTCAGGAGACGTAGCCCGCCTGCATGAGTTCAGCGATATGGACGATGGTGACCGGCCGCCGGTCCACGGTCACGATCAGGTTGGAAATCTTGTTCTGGGCCATCAGGTCCACGACATCGCTCATGCGGGCCTCGGGGCCGACCACCTTGGGGTTGGGCGTCATGATGTCCCGGGCGCTGATGGTCGAGATGTCCCGGGTGAAGGCGCGGCGAATGTCACCATCGGTGATGACCCCGGCCAGGGAGCCGTCAGGGTTCACGATCGCCACAGCCCCCTTGCGGCCAGCTGTGATGGCCGACACGACCTCGCTGAAGTCGGCGTCGAGCGCGACAGTCGCCGGTACGGTTGGGCGGTCGCCCATCCAGTCCCCGACACTTTGCAGGCTCATGCCCAGCTTGCCACCAGGATGATGCAGACCGAAGGCCTCGGCGCTGAAACCGCGCCGGTCCATCAACACCATGGCCAGGGCATCACCCAGCGCCAGGGTCATCAAGGTCGAGGTCGTCGGGGCCAGATTGTTCGGACAGGCTTCGGCGACCTGCGGCATGGTCAGGCAAACAGCGGAGTTGCGCCCCAGAAAGCTTGCCGGCCGCTGGGTCATGCCGATCACCGGAATGCCTTCGCGCTGGCAGAAAATCAGGGGATCGCGCAGTTCGCGGCTTTCGCCCGAATTGGAAATGGCCAGCAGGGTTGTGTCCTTGCGCAACATGCCCAGATCGCCGTGACTCATCTCCGCTGGATGGACGAAGAAGGCGTTGGTACCGGTCGAGGCCAGGGTCGCCGCAATCTTTCCGCCGATATGACCGGACTTGCCCATCCCGGTGACGACCAGATAGCCGGGCCGGGACAGGATGATGTCGCAGGCCTGTCCGAGGCTGCCGTCCATGGTCTGCGCGAGCGCCTGCAAGGCCTCGATGTTGAGCCTCATGACCTCCTGTGCCCGTTTGAGCATCGCGGCGGCTTCGGCCGTTGAAGAGGGAGCACTGTCGGCAGTCATGGCGCGGAATTGCCGTATCCGGGCGCTTTTCACAATGGCGCAGGTTGGGCTGTTTCGTTCATCACGGTCTGAAAAACCGGAAAATCCCAACCTTTGTCACGCTCAGGCGTTAGGGTCGGCTTATGGGGATATCCGAGCCAGATCAGCGGGCGGACCTTTCGCCTGAAGAGACCGTCGTGACGGGGCCGCTTGTCGCGCCGCCCTCGCTTCTGCGTCGACCAGCCCTGTTTCTGGATCTCGACGGGGTACTCGCGCCTCTCGCACCGACGCCTGATGCCGTCGTACCGGATGAGCGCCGAACCGCCGTCCTTCGTTCAGTCAGCGCGCGTTTCGAAGGGCGGGTTGCCATCGTCAGCGGCCGGACCCTGGCCGAGGTGGATCGTATCAGCGAGGGCGTGTTGCCCGCCGCCTCCGGTGTGCACGGTCTTGAGCGGCGCCGCGCCGACGGAACCCTGACCACCGGGGCTGTTGACCCGGCCGTCGGTCCGGTCGTCGATGCCTTCAGGACATTTGCCGCTGACCGGCCCGGCATGATCGTTGAGGACAAGACGGTTGCGGCCGGGCTGCATTTCAGGGGCGCACAGGATCAAGCGGGCGCGGCAACGGATCTGGCCGAACGTCTCGCTGATGAAACCGGTCTGATCCTCCAGCCGGGCAACCTGGTCGTTGAACTGAAGACCCCGGGGACAGACAAGGGGACCGCCCTGACTGCCTTTATGGCCGAGTTGCCGTTTCAGGGTGCGGTTCCCGTCATGCTGGGTGACGATCTGACCGACGAACACGGCTTTCAGGCCGCGGAAGCGCTCGGGGGTTTTGGTGTGCTGGTTGGGCCTGAGCGGATAACGTCGGCCCGTTACCGCCTGTCCGATGTCGCAGCCGTGCTGGACTGGCTCGAGACGGTTTCCGAGGCCCCGGAATGAAACAGACCCTCGATCTGGCCCCGATCGGTAACTGTGCCATCAGCGCCCTGATTGACCGCCGCGGGCGTTACGTCTGGGCCTGCGCGCCACGGGTGGACGGTGACCCGGTCTTTTCAGCCCTGATGGATGGTGACGACCCCGAACACGGGTTCTGGGAGGTGTGTCTCGCCGGTCTGAAAGAGGTCGATCAGGCCTACATCAAGAACACCCCGGTGCTTCGGACCGTGCTGACGGCGGCGGACGGGGCGGCCGTCGAGATCATCGATTTTGCGCCCCGGCACCACAAACATCACCGTACCTATCGACCCTTGGCCTTCGGGCGAATCGTGCGGCCCCTCGCAGGCACGCCCCGCATTACCGTCCGCTTGCGACCGGCGGCGGACTGGGGTGAGCGTCGCGCCGGGTCGAGTTCGGGTTCCAACCACATTCGCTACAAATGTTCGGACGTGACCCTGCGTCTGACCACCGACTGTCCCGTGTCCCATATTCTGGAAGAGCGAAGCTTTCGCCTCGAACGACCGCTGGCCTTCTTCCTCGGCCCTGATGAGGGGTATGATCAGGAAGTCGGGCCCGGCGTCGCCGCAGCCCTGGAGCGCACGGTCGCCTACTGGAAGGACTGGGTCCGCACCCTTTACATCCCGCTCGACTATCAGGACGCGGTGATCCGCGCGGCGATCACGCTCAAACTCTGCGCCTATGAAGAGACCGGGGCGATTGTCGCGGCCATGACGACCTCAGTTCCGGAATTTCCGGAGAGCGGCCGCAACTGGGACTACCGCTACTGCTGGATCCGCGACGCCTATTATACAGTGCGCGCCCTGAACCGGCTCGGCGCGGTCGATATTCTCGAAAACTACCTCGTCTATCTGCGTAACCTCGTCGACAACTCCGCCGGTGGCCATGTCCAGCCGGTTTATGGCGTCGGCCTGGAAGCCGGGCTTGGTGAGCGGATCATCGACAGCGTCGAAGGCTACCGCAGCATGAAGCCTGTCCGGGTCGGCAACCAGGCGCACGAGCACCTGCAGCACGACGTCTACGGCCAGATCGTCCTGCCGCTGGTCCAGTCCTTTTATGACCAGCGCCTTGTACGTCCGGGGTCAGTCGATGATTTCTACGCGCTGGAGGCGGTCGGAGACCGCGCCTTCGCCCTGTACGATCAACCGGATGCGGGCCTGTGGGAGTTCCGCACCATCGCCCGGGTGCACACCTATTCGTCGGTCATGTGCTGGGCGGCCTGCGATCGGTTGGCCAAGGCTGCGCGTGTTCTGGAGCTGGAAGACCGGGCCGAGGTCTGGGCACAGCGGGCCAACACGATACGCGCACGGATCGAGGCCGAGGCCTATGTTCCCGAAGAGGGGCGTTTCGGTGCGAGTTTCGGCGGCAAGGAACTGGACGCCAGCCTGCTGCAACTGGTTGATCTCGGCTTCCTTGATCCGATGGATCCGCGCCAGGTGGCGACCTTCAACGCCATTGAGCGCGACCTGAAGAAGGGGCCCTATCTGTTCCGCTATGTTGAACCCGACGACTTCGGCGAACCTGAAACCGCGTTTAATTTCTGTACTTTCTGGTTCATTGAGGCCCTGCATCTCAACGGCCGGACCGAGGAGGCCCGCGAGATATTTGAACAGATGCTGAGCCGCAGGACCCACGCCGGCCTGCTGTCCGAGGATATTTCCCTCGAGGATGACGAGCTATGGGGTAATTATCCGCAGACCTATTCGCTCGTCGGCATCATCAATTGCGCGGTGCTGCTCAGTCGCTCGTGGACGGATGTCCGATGAGCCGTCTGATCGTCGTTTCCAACCGGGTTTCAGCCCCAACCGATCCGGCCGGAGGTTCTGTCGGGGGGCTGGCGATGGCCCTGTCAGCGGCCCTGAAAACCTACAACGGCCTGTGGTTCGGGTGGTCGGGCGAAACGGTCGAGACGTTCACCGGCGTGCTCGAGATTGAAGAGCGGGCCGGCGTGACCGTCGCCCTCGTCGATCTCGAGGCCCAGGACGTCGACGAATATTACAACGGTTATGCCAACGGCACGCTCTGGCCGCTGTTTCATCATCGTGTCGACCTGACCGCCTATGAGCGGTCCTACGGCGAGGGTTATGAACGGGTGAACCGGCGCTTTGCCGAGATTCTGGCACCGTTAATCGAGCCGGACGATCTCATCTGGGTTCATGACTACCATCTGATTCCGCTGGCCCGGGATCTGCGACGGCTGGGGGTGAAGAACCGAATCGGTTTCTTCCTGCACACACCCTGGCCCGTGCGGCAGCTGCTGGTCACCCTGCCGCATCACCGCCGGCTGGTGGAGTCGATGTTTGCCTTCGATCTGCTGGGATTTCACACCCGTGAGTGGCTTGACCTGTTCCGTGACTATGTGGCGTCGGAGGCGGGAGGGACTCTGCTGGAAAACGACGCCATGGAGGCGTTCGGTCAGCGGGTGCAGGGCGGCGTCTTCCCGATCGGTATCGATGTGGAGGGTTTTCTGCAGGCCCGTGCTTCGCCGCTGGGGGTCCGGACCTATGATCGCATGGTGTCCTCAACCGCCTTCCGTTCGCTGATCGTCGGGGTCGACCGGCTGGATTATTCCAAGGGGCTGGAACAACGGCTTCTGGGCTATGAGCAGTTCCTCAAGGACAATCCGGAGATGCGGTCCGAGGTGCTGTTGCTGCAGATTACACCGATCTCGCGCGATGACGTCGACACCTATCATGACATGCGCGGCCGGCTTGATTCACTGGCCGGGCGGATCAACGGGGCCTATGCCGAGATGGACTGGCAGCCGATCCGCTATCTCAACCGGACCTATCGCCGTGACCAGCTGGCCGGCATCTACCGCGCTGCCCGGGTCGGGCTGGTCACGCCCTTGCGTGACGGAATGAACCTGGTGGCCAAGGAATATGTCTGCGCCCAGAACCCCGAAGATCCAGGCGTGCTGATCCTGTCACGCTTTGCCGGAGCCGCAGCCCGGATGGGTGAGGCGCTGATCGTCAATCCATTCAGCCGAGAGGAGCTGTCGGATGCGATCAAGCAGGCCCTGACCATGCCGTTGGACGAACGGATACGACGCTGGACCGCCTTGATGCAGGTCGTACGCGAAACCGACGTCTCGATTTGGCGCGACGATTATGTCAGCGCCCTGCGGGGGGTCGAAATCAACAGGGAGGACGGCGCGCGGGTCGCCGGGTATCAGTAGATCTCGAACAGGCCTGCGGCCCCCATTCCACCGCCGATGCACATGGTGACGACACCGTATTTGGCACCACGCCGCTTGCCTTCGATAAGGACGTGACCGGTCATCCGCGCGCCGGACATGCCGTAGGGATGGCCGATGGAAATGGCACCGCCCGACACGTTGAGCCGGTCATTGGGAATTTCCAGCCGGTCACGGCAATAGATGACCTGGGTCGCGAAAGCCTCATTCAGCTCCCAGATGCCGATGTCATCGATCGTAAGGCCGTGACGCTCCAGGAGCCGAGGTACGGCGAAAACCGGGCCGATGCCCATTTCGTCCGGCTCGCAGCCGGCCACGGCCATGCCGCGATAGGCCCCGAGGGGCTGCAGGCCACGCCTTGCGGCTTCGTTCGCCGTCATGATCACTGAAGCGGAAGCTCCATCCGACAGCTGTGAGGCATTGCCGGCGGTAATGTATTGGCCTTGGGCGATTTCCTCGCCGCCGCCGAATACCGGCTTCAGCGACGACAGGCCCTCCAGGGTGGTCTCGGGGCGGTTGCCCTCATCCATGGCGATGGTGACTTCCTTCGCCGAGGCCTGGCCGGTGGCCTTGTCCATGACCTGCATGGTCGTGGTCATCGGTGCGATTTCGGCGTTCAGGTAGCCGGCCGCCTGGGCCGCGGCCGTGCGCTGCTGTGACTGCAGGGCATATTCGTCCTGGGCCTCGCGGCTGATGCCGTAGCGGGCCGAGACGACTTCGGCGGTCTCCAGCATCGACATATAGATGTGAGGCGACAGCTTCAGCAGCGCCTCGTCCTTGATCCGGTACAGGTTCATATGCTGGTTCTGGACCAGGGAGATGCTCTCCAGCCCACCACCCACCGCTATGGTCTGACCGTCGTGGATCACCTGCTTGGCTGCTGTGGCGATGGCCATCAGACCCGAGGCGCACTGGCGATCCAGGCTCATGCCCGCGGTGGTCGCCGGCAGGCCGGCGCGCAGGGCCACCTGTCGAGCGACATTGGTGCCGGTTGACCCCTGCTGCAGAGCCGCTCCCATGATCACATCCTCGACCTCGGCCGGGTCGATTCCCGCCCGGGCGACCGCATGCCGAACGGCGTGACCGCCGAGGGTCTGGGCCTGGGTATCATTGAAAGCTCCGCGGTAGGCGCGGCCGATCGGTGTGCGGGCAGTGGAGACGATGACAGCTTCACGAGACATCTTCGCTTAATCCTTGGTTGCAGGCACGGTCGCTCGCGCCTCGCGGTTTGGGTGCAGTTCGGCTTCTTGCTTTACGCGCCTGTCGTCGCGTCAACGCAAGTCAGTCGGTGTGCGCCTTTTGTGCCTTGGTCAGTTCGATCATGCCCTGGGCGGCCCCCATTTCCGGAACGATTTCCCCGGTACGATCCGAAATGGCGTCGATGCCGGCCGCGACCTGTTCGGCCGCATCTTCGCCGACCGCGTAACCGCCCTGGGTCAGGGTCACATAGGCGCGCTCGAAACCGCCGGCTCCGGCGGTCAGGATACAACGGCTCGGCGCGTCTTCGCTGACCAGATACAGCAGGCCGGGTGTCACCATCTCGGGACCCAGCAGTTCCAGCGGCAGACGGGCACCGAGATCTTCGGTCATGCGGGTATGGGCCGTCGGGGCCAGACAGTTGACCCGGATGTCGTTCTTCGCTCCTTCGATCGACAGGGTTTGCATCAACCCGACCAGCGCCATTTTGGCCGCGCCATAATTCGACTGGCCGAAATTGCCATAGAGGCCGGAAGACGACGTAGTCATCACGATGCGACCGTAATTGGCCTCGCGCATGATGTCCCAGACGGCCTTGGTGCAGTTGACTGCGCCCATCAGGTGAACGTCGACGACGAAGCGGAAATCTTCCAGTTCCATCTTGGCGAAGGTCTTGTCGCGCAGCACCCCGGCATTGTTGACCAGAATGTCGACCCGGCCCCAGCGGGTCATCGTATCGGCGACCATGGCCTGGACGGCGGCGGCGTCGGTGACCGAGGCGGCATTGGCCACGGCTTCCCCGCCCTGCGCCTGAATTTCGGCGACGACGGTTTCGGCTGCGGTGGCTGATCCGCCCGAACCGTCCCGCGCGCCACCGAGGTCATTGACCACCACCCGGGCCCCTCGCGCCGCCAGCGCCAGGGCATGGGCGCGTCCGAGGCCACCGCCGGCTCCCGTCACGATTGCGACACGTCCGTCAAATCTCAGCGTCATCCGTAAATCTCCAGCCGATGTAAAATCGTTCTCGCAGGGGCCCCGACCCGGAAAACTGGTAATTTGTGTTGAAATGGCGCCACAGTCGCCACATTGACGGTCGTAATCGGGAACCCCTTGAGTATAATCCCGTTCGGCAATCGGGACGTCACGTAGTAAGCGTAGGCATTCGGATATCAAATTTTTTAAAGTGAGGACGCAATGAAGCTCAAACTTCTGGCAAGTGTCGCAGTAGCGGGGCTCTTTGCCGCCGGTGCAGCGGCAGCTGAGCCCAACGGCTGGTACGGCGCGATTGACGCCGGCTGGAACATGTTCGGAGACGAGCCTTCGGTCACATCGAGCGCGATACCCGCGGCCGAGTTTGATCTGGGCGTAGAGAACGACTGGGCCGGCTTCGCGCGGCTCGGTTATCGGTTCAACCCCAGCTGGCGTGTTGAACTCGAGGGCGGGTTCCGTAACGGCAACCTGGTTTCGGCCGATCGCGCTAACTACTCGTCGCCGACGCCGCCTACGGCGATCTGCTCCCCGAACTACACAGGCACCAACGCCTGCGGTGGTCCGGACGGCGATGTCCGCTCGGTGACGTTGATGGCTAATCTCATCTACGATTTCCCGCAGACCATGTACGGCGTGCGTCCGTTTGTTGGAATCGGGGCCGGTGTGAACCGCGTCAACACCGATTTCGTTGGACGGATCGGCCGGAACGCATCCGTTGGCGTAGCCGCAGATGACACTTCGAGCGCCTTCGCTGCTCAAGCCATCGCCGGTTTCGCCTGGGCGATCAGCGACCGGACGAATATCGACCTGACGTATCGTTATATGCGCTCGGACTTTGAGTTCGCGACCACTCCCGCGTCCGCAGGTCTCGGCACCATGAGCGGCACTTATGACTCGCACGCGGTCAGCCTGGGTCTGCGTCATGCGTTCGGTGTTGATGCGCCGCCGCCCCCGCCGCCCCCGCCGCCCCCGCCTCCCCCGCCTCCGCCTCCGCCTCCGCCGCCGCCGCCTCCGCCGCCTCCGGCTCCGGCTGCCCGTCAGTTCGTGGTCTATTTTGACTGGGACCGTTCGGATCTGACCAGCGAAGCCAGTGCGGTGATCAACCAGGCAGCGAGCTACGCTCGCTCGGGTCGTCCGACCCGCGTTCTGGTCGTCGGCCACGCCGACACCTCCGGCTCGGCTGCCTACAACGTGGGCCTGTCGAACCGCCGTGCGCGCACTGTGGCTGATGCCCTGGTCGCTCAAGGCGTCAACGGGGGCGTCATCGCGCTCGACGGCAAGGGTGAAACCGCCCTGGCCCGTCCGACCGCCGACGGCGTTCGTGAGCCTCTGAACCGTCGCGCCACGATCGACATCAACTTCTAGGAACCGAGGCCAGGGGGTCCGCCAGTCGGACCTCCGAACCCCGGATCGGACGAAGCGTCGATCCACACGCGATTGAACCGCCGGCCCCCGCAAGGAGGTCGGCGGTTTTCGTTTGCGACAGGCCCGCGAGCTTGCAATCGGCACATTCGTCTGTCGGGTCAGGTCCTGTGGAGTCGGCCTGATCGACCGGAACCTGGGTCCCGAAAGGGGCGAGCACATCGGGGGGCATGCCCCGACACCGGGCGAGGGTGGCTGGTCAAAGTCCCGGGCGGTCGCTATCCCGACAGCCTGCCACTGGAGAGGACCCTGAATGCGCGTTGCAATGATCGGAACCGGTTATGTCGGGCTGGTATCGGGGGCCTGTTTCGCCGATTTCGGCCATGTGGTGTGCTGCGTGGACAAGGATCCATCGAAGATCGACCGCCTGAACCAGGGCCAGATGCCGATCTTCGAGCCGGGGCTGGAAGATCTGGTGGCGAACAACGTCCGGAGCGGCCGGTTGAGCTTCGCCGTTGACGGGGCCAAGGCTATTGCCGCTGCCGATGCCGTCTTTATTGCGGTAGGCACGCCGTCGCGCCGGGGCGACGGCCATGCCGACCTGTCCTATGTCTATGCGGCGGCCGAGGAGATCGCCGACCTGATTGAGGGCTTCACCGTCATCGTCACCAAATCGACCGTCCCGGTCGGGACGGGTGACGAGATTGAACGTATCATCCGGGCCCGGCGGCCCGAGGCCGAGTTCGCTGTGGTTTCCAATCCGGAATTCCTGCGCGAGGGGGCCGCGATCGAGGATTTCAAACGGCCGGACCGGGTCGTGGTTGGTACCGAAGACGAGCGGGCCCAGGTGGTCATGACCGAGCTCTACCGCCCTCTGAGCCTGAACGAAACGCCGATCCTGTTTACGGCCCGCCGGACCAGCGAACTGACCAAATACGCCGCCAACGCCTTCCTGGCCCTGAAGATCACCTTCATCAACGAGATGGCGGATCTGTGTGAGGCCGTCGGGGCCGATGTGCAGCAGGTCGCGCGCGGCATCGGCCTGGACAAGCGGATCGGGTCCAAATTCCTGCACGCCGGACCGGGCTATGGCGGGTCGTGTTTTCCCAAGGACACCCTGGCCCTGGTGCGCACCGCAACCGATGCCGGCAGCCCGGTGCGGCTGGTCGAGACGACGGTCCAGGTGAATGATGCGCGCAAGAAGGCCATGGTCGATCGCGTCGCCCTGGCGCTCGGGGGGGCTCTCTCGGGCAAGACGGTGGCCCTGCTGGGGCTGACCTTCAAGCCGAATACCGATGACATGCGCGACTCGCCGGCTCTCGATGTGATTCCGGCCCTGGTCGCCGGCGGGGCGATCGTTCAGGCGTTTGATCCCGAGGGCATGGTTGAGGCGGCGAAGCTGCTGGATGGAGTCCGGTTCACGGACGGGCCCTATGAGGCGATTACGGGGGCGGACGTGGTGGTGATCCTGACCGAATGGGATCAGTTCCGCGCCCTGGATCTGGACCGGATCAAACTGCTCATGCGTCAGCCGGTCATGGTTGACCTCAGGAACGTCTATCGTCCCATTGATATGCGCAGCCGGGGCTTCCGGTACAGCTCGATCGGAAGAGCCTAGCGCACGGATGTTCGGATCAAGTCTCCGGCCCGGGCTGTGTCCGTGGCGGCAGGCTGCAACGATCTGTTCAGGACCGCATGGCCGGTCCCAATGACGACCGTCGCCGTCAGGGCTGCGGATATGAAGGTGATGGCCACCAGTTTCAGTCCGTCAGTGAATTCCCGATAGTCTGACCGCACCATGATTCCCCGGCTCGAATCCCTGCCCTTAGGGAGCATGGGGTGTACGGATCCGCAAGTGACAGAACCGTGTGCGGTCGAAAAATTCCCCTGATACAAGAAACGGGCGGTGCTGTTGCACCGCCCGTCCCCTGAATCTGTAGATGCCGAAGCCTTTAGCCGCGGAACGGACGGATCACGATTTCAACGCGACGGTTCAACGCCTTGCCTTCGGCCGTTGCGTTGGTGGCGACGGGTTCGCTTTCACCGCGGCCATCGACGTAAAGCCGGTCGGCCAGAACATTGTGGCTGACCAGATACTGGGCAACGGCGGATGCCCGACGACGTGACAGGTCGAGGTTATAGTCGTCGGCCCCGTCGGAATCGGCATGACCGATGATGTCGATGGTCGACTGGTCATACCGGTTCAGGACGCCGGCCACATCGTCGAGCGTGGCATAGAACCGGGGGGTCACGGCGGACTGGTTCGACGCGAACGTCACGTCCGACGGCATGCGCAGGACGAGGTTGTCGCCCTGGCGGGCGACGCCGACGCCGGAGCCCGAAAGCTCGGCTTCCAGCTCGCGCTGCTGGCGATCCATATAGGCCCCGACGGCAGCGCCACCCAGGGCCCCGATGCCGGCACCGATCAGGGCGTTCTTGCGACCCTGTTCGCTGTTGGAGGTGTTGGTCAGATAGCCGAGCAGGGCCCCGCCCAAAGCACCGGTGATGGCTCCGGTCGCAGTGTTATTGCGAACCGGTGCTGAGCGGTAGGGATCGACGGTGGTGCAGGCTGCGCCGCCGAGCAGAATGGCGATGCTGGCGCCGGTCAGAATAAGCTTGGTGCGCATGATGGTGTTCCTTGACTTGCTGGAATGTTCAGCCGCGAAAACGCCAGTTCACGGTGAAGGTTCCAATCTGTACGGAGCATGAACGGTCCGTCGACGCACGGCTTTGCCAATTTCTATCGTTCAGGCGTATGAAAGCTGTCCCGTTGATATCCAAGGTCACTATTGTGAGCATCCCCGTGACGGCTTCCCAAACAGCCCCTGCCAAGGCCCGTTCGATCGAACCGGTTTCGATGGCGCTGTACGATACAGATTTCCAGCAATTCGCTGATGCCCTGGGAGCCTCGTTCAAACGCTATGGCTTTGCCGTGCTTTCGGACCATGGTCTCGATGAAGCGACCATTGATGCGGCTATCGCCGATTCAAAGGCCTTTTTCGCCCTGCCCGAGGAGGTGAAACGCACCTACCATATGTCCGGTACCGGCGGTGCCCGCGGACTGACCCCGTTCGGGGTCGAGGCGGCCAAGGATGCCAGCGCCGTCGACCTTAAGGAGTTCTGGCACGTCGGCCGTGAGCTGCCCGAGGGTCACCCCTATCGCAAATATATGCGGGACAATCTGTGGCCCACCGAGATCGAGGGCTTTCAGTCCCATTTGTACGGCATGTTCGACGCCATGGACCAGCTGGGTCGCAAGATCCTGAAGGCGATCGCCCGCTATCTGGAACTCGGCGACGACTTTTTTGAGGACAAGGTTCAGCTCGGCAACAGCGTGTTGCGGATGCTGCACTATCCGCCGGTTCCGGCTGATGCGCCGGGCGTGAGGGCCGGGGCCCATGAGGACATCAATGTCATCACCTTGCTGCTCGGGGCAGAAGAGGCCGGGCTCCAGCTGAAGGATGCCGATGGGGAGTGGCTGGATATCGCGCCGCCACCGGGGGCGCTGGTCGTCAATATCGGTGACATGCTGCAGCGGCTGACCAACCATGTCCTGCCGTCAACGACGCATCGGGTGGTCAATCCGGCCCCTGAGCGCCGCGGCTTCGCCCGCTATTCGACGCCCTTCTTCCTGCATTTCAACCCGGACTTCGTCATCGAGACCCTGCCGGGCATGGTGACGCCCGGAAATCCGGATCGCTATGTCGGCAAGGCGATCATGGCCGAGGATTATCTGATGGAGCGGTTGCGCGAGATCCGGCTGATCTGACCGCAGCTATCTTGAAATACGCAACCGGGTGATGTCGCGGCCGATGGCGGCGAAGGCCTGGGACAGATCGCCACCGCTGGCCGGCAGGAAGACGTGTGCGGGGCTGGTGGCGCACCGACCCAGCATCTTTTCAGCGTTACCACCCGCGGTGATCTGGAAGCCTACCGTGTAGACCACGACCCCCTGCGCCTTCATGGCCGTACACAGAGACTCGCCCTGAAGGAATGGATCACCGTTGGTGGCATTCTGATTGATCAGGTTGGAAGCGCTGCCCAGGCCCATGTCCTGGGCGATCACACCTGTACTATAGGCGGTGTTGAACTCACCGTCGGTCATGATGATGACGGCCTTGAGGGTTTGGGACGGTGCGTAAGGTCCGGCGGGCTGACTGGGCCACAAGCCGTTGAAGTTGGGCGACACCGTATACCAGCCCCAGCCGATCCCGATCTGGCCTGCGGTGGCCCCGGTAACACTCAGGCTGTTGATCAGGGATTTAATGCTGCTCTTGTCGCTCGACAGGGGGCGGACGACGGCCGCAGGGCACTGGCTGGACGGGTAGTTGGTTCCGACCCGGGATGTCGCCGGTGAGGCGTCCGTATAGCGCTGGGGGCCTGTGCGTTCACTGGCGCAGGAGCTGATCTCCAGCGCACGCAGTGATCCATAGGGATTGTAATAAACGCGCCACTGACATCCGTCATTTCCGCACCAGGCGGAGCCGCTGGACGAATAGGTTCCCCAGTTGACCCCGTTCACGCCGATGGAAAAGGTGTTGCTGGTGCTGTTGCCGACGATATAGGGCGAGCCATTGATCTGGGTCATACCCTTGACGCCCGTGATATAGACGCCGTCGCCGTTCTGGAGGTTGTGGCCGTTCGATGTGACGACCACCGAGCAGTCCGAGACGAGGCATTTGCGGATCGTGCCGCCGGATGAATAGCTGCTGTAGCCGGACGACGTGCTCAGGCTGTTCCAGAAGGATCCGTTCCAGGTTTCCAGCGAGAACGAATTCGCGCTGATGTATTTTACCCGATAGGCGCGGTCGTTGATCTGCGACATGCCGCTGACGCCATTGATCCAGATGAAGTCCCCGCTGGCAAAGCCGTGGCTGCTGGCGCTGACCACACCCGGATTGGCGCGGGTGATGTTGCTGATTGATTTGGACGAGCCGATCGTCCAGGCGGCATTGCTGATGTTGGTCGCCCCGATCGGCGTTCCCCGGGCCCCATTGGCATAGCCGCCGAGATTGACCCCGATCGAATAGGGCACGATGGCCATGCGCGTATAATAGGGCGTCTGCACATTCTGGACGACGATATCGACCAGTTCGTTGGCGGCGACCTTAAGGTCCTGGATCTTGCTGCCGGACATCGACCCGGTGATGTCGAGGACCAGGCTGACCTCGATGTTTTTCGACGACCGGTCCACCTCGGAATGGGCCCCGACGGGCAGATAGTCGTTCATGAATTTGCCGTAGGGCGGCAGAATGATGTTGGCGACCAGGGTTTTCACATCGACCTTGGATTGGGCGATCACCACGCTGTTGGCGTTTAGTGTGAAGGTGGTCAGGTCCTCCCGCAGGATAATGTCGGGATAGGCCTGCAGGTTGGCTCGCAGCGCTGATACGCCGACCCGGGTCAGGTCCACGTCGCTGGTGTACGGCGAGCGCGCGGCAGCAAGAGTCGCCGCGTCCAGGGCGTCCTGAAGGTTGATGCGCACGGTCGAGGCGCGATGAATGTCGACGCCGCCGACCGTCATCAGCACCAGGGCGGGCAGGCTGAGGGCGAAGATCATCGCGACATTGCCTGTCGCTTCGCGATGGAAACGGGCGGCAAAGTCCCGGGCGATCCTGCCGCAGGTTCTGATCCAGGTCACGACGCCCATGGTCTAGCCACATTGTAAACGGGCACAGGTCGACCCGCATCCCGCTGAAGATGGCAGGGTTCGGTTAAGGGATCGGATACCGCGAAGGTTAACGGCGGACAGATCGCTCCGGGCGCTGGTGCCAGTGTCAGCGTGAAATGCGCAGGGTCTCGATCGACCCGGCGATGCTGTCGAAGGCGTCAGCAATACCGCTGGCTCCGCTGACGTTGAAGAATTTGCCCTGGCCGGTGGCGCAGCTGCGCAGCAGGTCCTGGGTGCGCGTATCGACGCCGACGCCCACCGTGTAGATGGTGATGTCGCGCGCCTGCATATTGCGGCAGGTTTCAGCCAGACGACTGTCCATGGCGTCGCGACGCTGTTGACCCGAGGAGGCGGTCCCGACGCCGAGGCGTTGCTCGCCGATGTAGCCGACCCCGGCGTAGCGGGCGCGGTTGGGGTTGGGATAGACGTCGTTCACGTTCTCGCCGTCGGTCATGAGAATGGCGATCTTCTTCAGGCGTGGTTCGCCATAGGGCAGGCCGTCGCCGAACGGGGTGTTGGGCGACAGGGTGTGCCAGCCCCAGACCAGACCCATGGGGATGTTGGTGTTGCCGTCGGCGACCATATTGTCGATCGAGCGCAACAGGGCGTTATAGTCCGTGGTCAGCCGGCTTACCGGTTCGATGGTGCAGCCGCGATTGGGACCCCGACCACCACTGAAATCGGCGCTATTGTCATATTTCTGGGTCCGGCGTGAGCGCTTGTCCCAGTCCTTGTTGGCGTTGGTCGCGGCCAGACCGTCGTCAAGGTAATTGTTGTCGACCCGGTAATTTCGGTCCCAGTCCGAATAGTCGCCGGAGCGCCACCAGTCGCCGACATCCGGTTCGTCGGGCGCGAAATAGTGGACGAATTTGGTCGGGCGATTGCTGCTGGTCGGTGCGGTATCGAGTGTGTCGTAAGGATAGGGACGGCTCTCGACGCAGCCGGCCCAGCTCGTGCGCAGTCGGTTGAACAGGGCCAGACGGTTGGCTCCGCCCTGGAACATATAGTCGTTGCCCTCGGCCTGGGCGCTGCCGTCCATCCATGTAGCGTTCTGGTATTGGGTACCGATACGGACCGTCTGGGAGAACGGTACTACGGAAATGCGTACGGCGTCGGGTTCTGAGCTGCGAGCGGCGGCTGCCGCGAGACGACGCACCAGATTGCTGGCGGCGTCCTGGGCGGCGCGCAGTTTGCCGTCCCAGCGCATCGAGCCGGTATTATCGATGACCATGGCCAGTTCAATGCGCGAATTCGAGCGCATGACTTCGGCTCCGGCTCCAACGTCGATATCCCGGCCGAGGAACATGTTGGCGGCGATGGTGTCGACCCGGGCCTTGGCGGAGGAAACCACAGCGCCGTTGGTATTGAGCGTGAAGCTGACCTGGTTCTCGACCAGGCTCGTGTTGGGATAGGCCTGCATGTTGGCGCGCAGGGTGGCGAGTCCAATTTCGGTGAGGTGGATGTCGTCATTGTAGGCCGAACGCGCGGCGGCCAGGGTGGCGCTGTCCAGCGCGTCCTGCAGATTCATGCGAACCGTCGAGGCGCGGTGAAGGTCCACGCTGGCCAGGGCCATCACGCTTACCGCAGGCATGGCGAGTGCGAACATCAGCGCCACGCCACCGGCCTCGGCGCGCCGGAACCGCAACGCCTTCCTGCAGATTTTGGAGACGCGATAGCGCGCGGTCATCCTGCCAATTCCTCTGTAACCACGACCGACCACTGGTCCGCCATTCGTCGGGATTATGAGGTGGCGGGGTAAATGAACCCGCAGCAGGTGAGGTTAATGGCCCGGAAAGGGCCCGGAGTCGGCTTTCCGGGCCCCCTCAGAGGTAGTGTGGACCGACTACCAGCCGCAGTGCTGGCCCCGGTTCTGCTGGATCAGCCAGGTGTTCAGCGGGGCAAAATATTCGGTCACCGCTGAGGCATCATTGCCGGTTTCGCCGGTGAAGGCCGCCATGGCTTCGGGCCACGGCCGGGACTGACCCATCTCCATCATCGCATTGAAGCGCCGTCCGACGGCTTCGTTGCCATAGGTCGAACACCGGTGCAGCGGTCCCGTCCAGCCGGCCTGTTTGCAGGCGGCCCGCTGGAACTGGAACTGATAGATGTGGGCCAGGAAGTAGCGGGTGTAGGGCGTGTTGCCGGGGATGTGATATTTCGCGCCCGGATCAAAGGCGTTGGCTGGTCGCGGTCCCGGCGGCACCAGGCCCTGGTATTTCAGCATGTCGGCCGACCAGGCCGCATTGTAGTGGGCCGGGTCGGTCTTGCCGCTGAACACGTCCCAGCGCCAGCGGTCGACCATCAGGCCGAACGGCAGGAAGGCGATCTTGTCGAGCGCCATCTTCAGCAGGAAGGGGATGTCCTCTTCCGCGCCGGGCACGGTCTCGAGCAGGCCGATCTGGTGCAGATAGGTCGGGGTCAGGGCGGACAGGCCGATGAAGTCACCGATGGCCTCGTGGAAGCCGTCGTTTGCCCCGTTCCTGAACAGGAAGGGCTGATCCTTGTAGGCGCGCTGGTAGTAGTTGTGCCCCAGCTCGTGGTGGACGGTGTAGAAGTCGTCGGCATTCACCTGGGTACACATCTTGATGCGGATATCGTCGAGGTTGTCGACGTCCCAGGCCGAGGCGTGGCAGACGACCTCGCGGTCGCGGGGACGGGTGATCTGGCTGCGTTCCCAGAAGGTCTCCGGCAGCGGAGCCAGGCCCAGCGAGGTGTAGAAGCCCTCACCGGTACGAACCATCTTCGTCGCATCATAGCCGGCCCGGGTCAGCAGCTGCGTCATGTCATAGCTGGAGGTACCCCCGGTCGTCGGGGCCACGACGTCGTAGATATTACCCCACTGCTGCGACCACATATTGCCCAGTAGATCAGCCCGGATCGGTCCGGTCGCCGGCTGAACGGCGTCGCCGTATTTCGCATTCAGCCGGGCGCGGACATAGCAGTGCAGGTTCTCATAGAAGGGTTTGACCTGATCCCAGAGACGATCAGTCTCGGCCGCAAAGGCGTCCGGTTCCATATCGTAGCCCGAGCGCCACATTGCGCCTGTGTCGGCAAAACCCAGGTCGCGCGACCCTTCATTGGCAATCTCGACCATACGGACGTAGTCGTCGCGCATGACGGGTGAAATGGTGCGCCAACCCTCGTACAGAGCCTTGGTCTCGGCCGGATCACGACTCTCGGCCAATATGTCCGACGCATCGTCGAGCGTGATCTGTTGGCCCTTGTAGGTGAATTTTCCGGTGGCATAGGTCGAGTCCAGCCGGGTGGTGATCTCGGCCAGTTCGGCTGCGGCCCCCGGACGGTTAGGGGCCGGCAGGACGATGCCGAGGCGCAGCAGGTTCAGCTTGCGTCGCACGTCGTCGGCGACCTGGACATTGTTGAAGCGGGCGGCTTCGCCGGCCAGCTGAACCTGCAGTTCGGTGACCTGGGCATTGGCCCGCGACTCCAGCCACATGGTGTCAAAGGTGATGTTGGTGGCGCGCACCCACTGGACCCGGGCGGCATATTCGAACAGCTCGTCCAGTTTTGCCTCGGCATCGGCGACGAAGGCTGTCGCCCCGGCGGCGGTGACGGGGAAGGTCTCGGCGGCGGGGGCGGTCTCCTGCGAACCGGTCGCCGGAGTCGTCGCGCCGGTCATGCCCGCGCAACCCGCCGCGGCAAAAACAAGGGTGCAGGCGGCGGCGGCCGTCATCAACTGGCGCTTCATGGGGTGTCCTCCGGTTCGCCGGGGTTTCGATCCCCGGCTGGATTGAAGCGACATGGGACGCAAGTGCATCCGCCGCGTCAAGCGTGACCGCTCAGTGCAGGACGCAGGCGGCCAGTCCCTCATTACGCACGGTGCCCATCGCCGCCTGGACCCGGGAGGCCCGGCGGCGGACGTAGGGTCCCGGTGGGCTGGCCTTGTAGCGTCGGGGACTGGGCAGGATGGCGGCCAGCCGGGCGGCCTCCCCGGCGGTCAGTTGATCGGCCCCCTTGCCATACCAGTGGTGGGCGGCCGCCTCGGCTCCATAGACCCCCGGGGCCCACTCAGCGACATTGAGATAGACTTCCATGATCCGGCGCTTGGACCAGACGGTCTCGATCAGCACCGTATAGCCGGCCTCAAGGCCCTTGCGGACCCAGCTGCGTCCCGGCCACAGGAAGACGTTCTTGGCTGTCTGCTGGCTGATGGTCGAGGCACCGCGCACCCGGCGACCCCGGGCGTTACTGTCCATCGCCTTCTCGATCGCCTTGAAATCGAATCCGTCGTGGGCACAGAAGCGCGCGTCCTCCGAGGCGATCACGGCCTCGACCAGACGGGGCGAGATCCTGTCGAGCGCGCGCCAGCGGTAGTCGAGCCCGGACCCGGCTATCGCCTGCCGAACCATCAGAAACGTCGTCGGTGGCGGGACGAGCGCGTGGACCAGCACACCGCCGATCGGCAACAGCGCCAGGATCAGCACAGTGAGCAGAATCGACTGTTTGAGTTTCATGATGCCAGAGGCCCCCGCCATGGGGTCCATGTTCGTGATCCTGCGCAAGGACGCAAGGCGTCAGGTTCCGCTGATGCCGGCCTGACCGTCTTCATCGGCCCAGGCGACCGCAGCGCCGTCTGAGCGCATGGCCAGGGCCGTTATGGCGCTGCCCTTTTCAGATTTGATGAAATCAAGCCCCTGCCCGGCAGGATCGGCCCGCCAGACCCGCCCGTCGTTCAGGCCCGCCGCCAGCAGTCCCAGGTCGCTCCGGGCGGCCACGACGGTGACCAGGCTGGACTCGTCATAGCCGATCTCGGTCGCCTCGCGGCCCATCGGTCCGTTGCTGCCGATGAAGGGCCACAGTACCGCGCCCTGGGCTCCGGCCGTGGCCAGGAGCTGGCCGTTCGACAGGAAGGCCATCGACCGGACCTTGGACGGATAGCCGCCCATGCGCAGGTTCTTGGCGTCCTTCAGTCGCCAGCCGTGCATCTGGTTGTCCTGCATGGTGGTGACGACAAAGGCCCCGTCAGGTGAATAGGCGACACCGGTATGAGAGCCGGCCCATTTGAGCAGGGTCGGCTTCTGGTCGGCGATCCGCGCCAGCCACAGGGCCGCGCCGCCATAGGTCGAGGTGGCGATACGGCGGCCCTTCGGCTCGAAGGCCACGCCGGACACCGTCCGTTCGTGCTGGAAGTCGCGACGGAATTTGGGGGCGGCGCTGTCGATCACCGACAGGGTCCGTCCGGCCGAGAAGGCGATCAGCCCCGAGGTGGGCGAGGCGTCGACGGCGTCGATCCACTGTCCCCTGGCGGCGGCCAGTTCGGTCACCGCGTCGCGGCGGCTCCAGACCAGTCGGCCATCATCGCCGCCGGTGATGACACCGTCGCCGGACGGGTGCCCGGCAGCACAAAGGATGACGCCGTCGTGGGCGTCGAGGCGCTCGCCACTGGCGAACCGCACCGAGCCATCGCCCAAAGCGAAGACCGCGCCGGTGCCGTCGAACAGGGCGGCGGTAACCTGGGCATCGAATGTGAATTTCATCAGTGGGTCCCCTGACCCTCGCCGAAGCCGAAGCCGGAGCCGGCGACGCGCGGCTGGCAGCGGATCAGCCGTGAGTCGGCCACGGCCGCCTGCCGATGGACGACGGCCAGCTGATATTCCGGATCGCGGACCATGGCGATGAAGCTTTCGGCGGTCTCGTAGCGGACGATGAAGGCCAGATCCCAGGCCTCGTCGGCGGGACCGATCAGGGTCAGTTCGGGGCGACCCAGCCAGATCTGGCTGCCACCCGACCGGGCGAAGGGCGCGGCCGCGGCGCGGCCATAGGCAGCATAGGCCTCGGCCCCGGTCCGGGCCGCGGCATGGTCGGGGTGGTCAGTGGGATAGGTGGCGGTCTCGAGAAACCGTACCAGATTGATCATGGCGATCGGCTGGTCGGCGGGCAGGTCGCGGAAGGCCGCCATGGCCTCGCGGGTCGGATCGATGAAGCCGGTCATGCGGCGCAGGCCTCGAACCCGGCCTTCAGCGCCGCCTCGTCCAGATCGCGACCGATGAAGACGGCGCGGCTCCAGCGCCGTTCGTCGGGGCCCCATTCGCGTTGCAGGTCTCCCTCGAGGATCATGTGCACGGCCTGGAACACCAGCCGCCGGTCCTCGCCCTCGACGTCGATGATACCCTTGGCGCGCAGGATGTTCTGACCCTGCTCGCCCAGCAGACGGTCCAGCCAGGCGGTGAATTTCGCGCCGTTCATCGGGCCGTCGACCGATAGGGAGATGCCCTTGATGTCGTCCTCATGGGCATGGCCGCGGGCCCCGTGCCCGTGCCCATGGTCATGATGGTCGTGACCACAGTGTTCGTCGTGCACATGACCGGCCTCGCCATGGGCCGGATTTGCGAACTCGGGATTGATGTCGAGGATACGCTCCAGGTCGAAGCCGCCGAGGCCGAGGATTTGATCCAGCGGCACATCGGCCCGCTCGGCCCGGGTGATCGGAGCCAGCGGGTTCAGTTTTCTCAGCCGGGCCTCGACGACGGCCAGTTCCGCCTCGCTGGCCAGATCGACCTTGTTGAGGATGATGCGGTCGGCGAAGGCGACCTGTTCGCGAGCCTCCTTCGAGTCGTCCAGCCGGGCCATCACGTGTTTGGCGTCGACCAGGCAGGTGACACTGTCCAGCTGCGTCTTCGCCTTGACGTCCTCGTCGACGAAGAAGGTCTGGGCCACCGGGCCCGGGTCGGCCAGGCCGGTGGTCTCGACGATAATGGCATCGAAAGCGGGCTGGCCCGGGCGCTGGCGCTTCATCAGGCCGGCGACGACGCGGATCAGGTCGCCGCGCACCGTGCAGCAGACGCAGCCGTTGTTCATCTCGAACACGTCCTCGTCGGCCCCGACCACCAGATCGTTGTCGATGCCGATCTCGCCGAACTCATTGACGATGACGGCATAGCGCTTGCCGTGATCCCCGGTGAGGATGCGGTTCAGCAGGGTGGTCTTGCCGGCCCCGAGGTAGCCGGTCAGGACGGTGACGGGGATCTTGTCTGCGTTCGGAGAGGTCATGCCGGGCTAGATGGCGGCTCACAGTGGCCTTGTGAAGACGTCAGCAGGCCGGACAGTCGGGAAGGGTGTCGGTTTCCAGCTGCACGGTCGTGTGACCGATGCCGAAATCGCGGCGGGCCAGGGTCTGGGCCTCGGCCAGCAAAACGGACGCGTCGGCCCGGTCGTGCACCAGATGGGCGGTCAGGGCCGCTTCGGTCGTCGACAGGCCCCAGACGTGAAGGTCGTGCACTTCACGCACGCCCGTCAGGTTCAGCAGGGCGGCGCGCAATTTCGTCATGTCGACGTTACGCGGTGCGGCGTCCAGCGCCAGGTGGATCGAGTCCTTGAGCAGGCTCCAGGTGCCGATCAGGATCACAGCCACGATCGCCAGACTGACCAGGGCATCGAGGATCGACCATCCGGTGACCATGATGACGGCTCCGGCGATCACCACGCCGATCGAGATGCCGGCGTCAGCCATCATGTGCAGATAGGCCCCGCGGGCGTTCAGGTCGGTGTGCTGGTCGCGCATGAACAGCAGGGCCGTGCCCAGATTGATGACGAAGCCGATGCCGGCCACGATCATGATGACACCGGACATCAGCGGAGCCGGGTCGGCCAGCCGCTGTACGGCCTCGAAAGCGATAGCCCCGCAGGCGAAGATCAGCAGCAGGGCATTGGCCAGCGCTGCCAGCACCGTCGCCTTGCCGAAACCGTAGGTCAGGCGTGAGCCCGCCGCCCGCCGCGCCAGCACCGCCGCGCCTCCGGCCATGGCCAGCCCCAGCACATCGGACAGATTATGGCCCGCATCGGCCATCAGAGCGGTCGAGCCGCTCCACAGGCCGGCGCCGAATTCCACGCCGACGAAGGCCAGGTTGACCAGCAGGCCCAGTCCATAGCGCCAGTCGCCGGTGTCGACCGGTCCGTGGTTGTGGCCGCCATGCCCGTGGCTATGTCCATGAGCGTGGTTGTGGCCGTGATGATCGTGCGAAGCGCCCATACGACCGACTCTAGTGACGGTAGAGGATAACGAGAAGGGCCAGAACGATCAGGATCAGGCCGAGGATCGCTCCCTCGTACCGTGCCCAGCGTTCGAGGCGCAGAATCGAGGCTCCGGCGTGGGCCATGGCCGTGAACACAGCCATGCCGGAGATGGTGCCCAGCAGAAACATCAGCGTCAGCAGCGCCAGAGTCGGCAGTCCGGCCGTGGCCGAGCGCAGATACAGGGGCAGCAGAACCTCGCCCGGCGACAGCGCCATCATGGTGATCAGGCCCAAAAGGGCGGTCCGGTCCGACACGGCGGGCCGGGGCTGTTCCAGCGCCGCCTCATCCCCGGGGTCCGGTGCCACCAGCAGGGCGCGGATCAGGTAAAACAGGCCGAACATCAGCAGCAGGCCCGCCGACAGGTGCGGCAGCAGGCCCCGGACCCATTGATCCAGCGCCAGGGCTGCGCCGACGATCAGGACGCCGACGAGGGCGGTGGAGATGATGTGGGACAGGCCTGCGGCGGCGACGGCCCCCAGGGTCTGTTGTGAACTCCAGCGCTGGGCCCGTCCGATCAGCACGAAGGGCAGCCAGTGGGTCGGCAGGGCGGCATGCAGGAAGGCCGCCGCGAACCCGCCGCCCAGCAGGGAGAGCAGAACGGGGTGTTGAAGGTCGGGCGGTGACATCATCCGCTCAATAGCGTGTTACTTTATAACGGTCGAGAGAAATTCTGACGTTAGCGGTAGAGCCGCCCGCGATCCAGCGGCAGACCGGAGGAGCCGGGCCGCCGCTTGCGGGCCACGGTCTGGTAGACCAGCACCGCGCCGCGTTCGAAGCCTTTAGCGAACAGGGCAAAATAGATCTGCCACAGACGTGTCCGTTCAGCCCCGGCCATGGCCTCGGCCCGGTCGCGGTTCGCATACAGGCGGGCGGCCCAGTGGCGCAGGGTCAGGGCGAAATGTTCGCGCAGGTCCTCGACGTCCAGCACCTCGAACCCGTGGCGACCCAGGTTGGTCACTGTCATGCCCAGCGTATCCAGCTCACCGCCGGGAAAGATAAAGCGGGTGATCACGCGGGTGGTCGCCGTCGGCCGCAACGGCCCCTTGCCACCGCGCCGCACCGAGGCCTGGTGGAAGTAGAGCCCGCCCGGCTTCAGCAGGTGTCGCATCTGCTCGAAGTGACGGTCGTGGTTGGCGAAGCCGGCGTGTTCGAACATCTCGACCTGGGCGATGGCGTCGTAGGCCTCCGCCCCGTCGACCTCTCGATAATCGCGCAGCTCCAGGGACACCCGGTCTTCGAGACCCAGCCGGCTGACCTTGTCGCGTGCGAACTCCAGCTGGGCCCGGGACAGGGTCACACCATGAACGGTCACCCCGTAGTGTTGCGCCGCGTGGCAGGCCAGACCGCCCCAGCCACACCCGACATCGAGCAGGTGCTGTCCCGGCTTCAGGTTCAGCTTGCGGCAGATCAGGTCCAGCTTGTGCGTCTGGGCCTGGTCCAGTGTGCTGTCGGTCTCGGGGAAGACGGCGCTGGAATAGACCATCTCCGGATCGAGAAAGAGGTCGTAGAAATCATTGCCGACATCATAGTGGAAACCGATGAAATCCCGGTCGCGCCGCGCGGCCCGGACCCGGCCCACGCCATCATCACCGCTGGCGTCCCATGCCGGCAGGACCGCCACAGGGTCGCGGCCGTCAAACAGGAAGGGCAGGGCCAGCCGGGCCAGCAGGCCCTTGTCCACGCGGCGGGCCAGATGCACCGCCCGTCCGTGCTCCCAGCGATCCGCGGCCTCGAGTGGACTGCCGCCTTCTATGGCCAGGTCGCCACCGGCGAACAGTTCGAACAGGGTCATCAGCCGGGGTCTGAACAACAGTCGCCGCAGGGCGGACGGCCGGGCCACGACGATGCAGATATCGTCGCGCGCGCCGGGACCCAGCGGCAACACCTCTCCGTTCCACAGCCGGATCGACAGGTCCGCCTGCAGCCACTCGGCGACATGGACGATGATGCGGCGCGCGGCCTGAATGCGGCGATCCGCTCCGTCCGTCATGGGTCGCAACAATCCTCGGTTCGTATCCAGATTTGGCACGCGGACGGAAAAGCGGCTAGGCCGGGCACTGAATTCGCGGATCGCAGGGTGTTTCCGCCCCGTTTCACGTTGACTCCGCGAGCCCTGTCCGTATATGTCGCCGCTCTTCGCCCGCGGGGTTTGCCCGGCGGGCCATTCTTTTTTGCGTTTACGCTGAGGCTTCAAGATGTACGCGGTGATCAAGACCGGCGGCAAGCAGTACCGGGTCCAACCGGGCGACGTTATCGTCGTCGAAAAGCTGGACGGTGATGCGGGTGCCGAGATGTCGTTCGGCGACGTGCTCATGCTGGGCGGCGACAAGGGTGTGACCCTCGGCGCGCCCATGATCTCCGGCGCTTCGGTCGCCGCGACCCTGGTCGAGACCCGCAAGGGTGAGAAGATCAAGATCTTCAAGAAGACCCGTCGTCAGGGCTATCGCCGCACCAACGGCCATCGTCAGATGGAATCGGTCCTGCGCATCACCGGCATCGCCGGTGCCGGCGAGACCGCCAAATGGGACGGCACGGTCGGTATGATGACCAAGGCCGAGATGAACCTCCGCGCCCGTGGCCTGGCCCCGCGCGTCGACGAGACTGAAGCCAAGCCGGCCAAGGTCGCCAAGGCTGCTCCGGCCAAGAAGGCCGCTGCGCCCAAGGCTGCCCCGGCCAAGAAGGCTGCGGCTCCCAAGGCTGCAAAATCGGAAACCAAAGCCGCTCCCGCCAAGAAGGCCCCCGCCAAGAAGGCGGACAAGGCCGGCGACGACGCTTAATCAGAGTTCAACCCGCGCCTCAGACGGTGCGATGCGCGCAAGCGCAAACCTAAAGAGTGACGGAGCAGACCTATGGCTCACAAAAAATCCGGTGGTTCGTCGCGTAACGGTCGCGACTCCGAGTCGAAACGCCTCGGCGTGAAGAAATTCGGCGGCGAGCGCGTGCTGGCCGGCAACATTCTCGTGCGCCAGCGCGGCACCACCTTCCATCCGGGTGACAACGTCGGCCTTGGTCGCGATCACACCCTTTTCGCTCTTATCCACGGCGCGGTGAAATTCACCACCAAGCGTGGCGGCCGTTGTTACGTGTCGATCATGCCGGCCAACGACACTGTGGCGATGGCCGCCGAGTAACGCGAAACGGATATCTCCCGGATCGCGCAAGGCTCGAAGAGCTGCGATCCGGACCAGGGAATATTTCCGCGGGGAGTCTGGATCAACCAGGCTCCCCGTTTGCGTTTCCCCGCCTCGAAGCCCGCCCGAGCCCTGATTCAAGGACGGTGGTGCAAAGTCTGAGGCGACATCATGTGCGTGATCGAACCCACTCCCGTCATCGAGACGCGGCGACTGGTGCTGCGGGCCCCCGGTATGAGCGACCTTGAGCGCCTGGCAGCCCTGGCCAATGACGCCGATATCGCCCGCATGACCCTGCGGATGCCGCATCCCTATGCGGTGACCGACGCCGAAGCCTTCCTGCACAATGTTCAGGTCCAGGATCCGCGACGCAGTGCCACCTTCCTGATCGAACACGAAGACCTCGGCCCAGTTGGCGTGATCGGTCTGTTCGAGGACGGGGATCCGATGCCTGAAACCGGCTACTGGATCGGCCGTCCGTTCTGGGGACGCGGTTTCGCCACCGAGGCCCTGGAAGGCGCTCTGGTCTGGGCCAGTCGTCAGTGGAAGCGGCGTGCCCTCGTGGCCGGCCATTTTGCGGATAATCCGGCGTCGGGGCGCGTGCTGGAAAAAGCGGGTTTCCTCTACACCGGCGAGACGCGGCGTGCCTTCAGCCGTTCGCGCAATGCAATGACGGACACGCGTCGGATGGTCTGGCTCGCCTGACGGGGCTCTAGCCGAACAGGGTTGGTCCGAACACGGCCGCGATGGCGACGGCTCCGCCGATGAAGGCGGCGATGGCTCCGGCGATGAAGGCCCCGGCGGTGCGCATCTGTCGGCGCCTAAGTCCGCCCGTGCGAACCGAGCGGATGATGACGAACGGGGCCCGGTCAAAGGCTTCGGATCCCGAAATGTTGTGCTGGGACATCGACTGTCTTTCCGGTGAACTTGCCCCCCTGGGCGCACGCAGAGCAAAGCGGGCGCGATAGGGCCAAAGGATGGCGAACGCCGGTCATCAACCGATACGTGATCGCCGGAACGGGCGATCAGGGTCTTTTTTGGGGACTGTGCGCCTAGCCGCAGAAAATCAGCCGACCGCTGTAGGCCCGGTAGTAGCCACTGACCGGATCATAGGAACGGTAGCTGGCGCGGCACCAATCGATCCGTCGCGCATCGCGATTCCCGTAGTGTCCGGCACGACCACCATCGTCCGGATAGATCAGGTCTGGGCGACCATAGGCCCCGTACCAGGCCGTTCCGTTCTCGTAACCGCGCGTCCGGTAGGACGCATGGTCCTGTCGGCCCCCATGAACCGGATAACGGTTGTGGGCCCGGTCATAACCGAAGCGGCCATAATTGTAGCTGGGGGTGGAGCGGACGTGATGCCGCTGGTCACGCCAGTCGGCCCCGCAGTCGCTTCGTCCGGCATCCCAATAGGCGTCACACCGATAGTCGCCGGGCCGGTCCAGTTGGCTACGCCAGTCAAAGGCCGATGGGGCCCAGTTCCGACTCTGGTGCGCAGGCTCGTAGACCGGGACCCGCGAGACATAGTGTTGTGCGGCGGCCGGGCTGGCAGCCAGGAACAGGCCGCCGGTGATCAGGACAGCGAAGAACGGGGCGGGGCGATGCATGGCAGACTCCCGGGAATGACCGACCCGTTGGGTGGGGCCGGTTGGACGCAGGGCAGGGTTACAGGGTGACGCTGACTGTGCGGCCACCACGGGTTACGACGCGGCGCATCAACACGATGCGATCGCCTCCCGCGCTGACCGGTGTGATGATGAACCAGCCGCCGTCGGGCAGGTCCGTGAAGGTGAAACGATCATTGTCGCAGGTTGTTGACCGCACGAAGGATCGATAGTCGGCATTGGGATCAGACACGGTCCGGCTGCGCACGATGGCTTCCGGCACAGCCGCGCGATCGATCGACCCGTACAGGGTGTAGAAACGGGCCCGGGTGTAGGGCGTGTCCGGCGTCAGGGCCACCGAGCCGGTGCACTCATAGATCTGGCCGTCCTGACGGTAGTCGACCCGTCCCTGGATGACGGCGCGGCCTGATCGCGCCGACCAGGCGAAATCATTGGTGTTGAATGCCGCAGACGGTGGCGGCCCGATTCGAACAGGCCCGGGAGTCGATGCGCAGGCCGATCCGAGAACGGCGACGGCGGTGAGAACAAGGGCGAGGGGCGGACGGACCGACATGGGGGCTCTCCGGGTTTTCGTCTGGCAGGCGACTTCGATACCACGCTTAACGCCGCGGCCAAGGTCAAGGTTGCGACACATGAGCCTGTGGGCCACAAGCGCGCAAACGACCGGGTTCAAATCCGGCTCCGGAAGCGCTTTCAGGACCCCCTATGACCGTGACATTTGCCGACATTCAGGCCGCGCAGCAATGTATCGCCGGACAGGTCGATCGAACGCCCGTGCGCCATTCCCGCCGCCTGTCCCAGCTGACCGGTGCCGAGGTCTGGGTTAAATACGACAATCTTCACTTTACCGGCTCGTTCAAGGAGCGGGGAGCCCTGAACCGGCTGAGCCAGCTGACGCCGGACGAGCGCAAGCGCGGGGTGATCGCGGCCTCGGCCGGGAATCACGCCCAGGCTCTGGCCTATCACGGTGGTCGGCTGGGCGTTCCGGTCACCATTGTCATGCCGGTCGGGACACCGTTCGTGAAGGTCGACGGTACCCGGGCCCACGGAGCGACGGTCGTGATCGAGGGCGCGGATTTCAGCGGCGCGACCGAAGAGGCCCGACGGCTTCAACAGGCCCACGGCTATGTCTTCATTTCCGCTTTTGATGACGAAGGCATCATCGCCGGTCAGGGCGTTTGCGCCGTCGAATTTCTTGAGGATGCTCCGGATCTCGACGCGCTGATCATTCCGATCGGCGGCGGCGGCCTGATTGCCGGATGTTCGATCGCGGCAAAGGCGATCAAGCCTGACATCCGCATCTTCGGTGTCGAGGCCGCCATGTATCCGTCCTTTCTGGCCCGGCGTCGGGGCGAGACTCCGAAATGCGGCGGCGCGACCATCGCAGAAGGTATCGCGGTCAAGGCCGTCGGCGAGATTCCGTTCGCCCTGGCCGACCCGCTGGTCGAGGACGTGCTGGTCTGTGAGGAGGAACATTTCGAAAAGGCCGTTGCCTTCTATGCGACCCTCGAAAAGACGGTTGCCGAAGGGGCCGGTGCCGGGGGTCTGGCCGCCCTTCTGGCCTATCCCGACCGCTTCAGGGGCATGAAGATCGGCCTGGTGCTTTGCGGCGGTAATATCGACGCCCGCATGCTGGCGGTAGTTCTGAACCGGGAAATGGTTCGTGAACGGCGTCTGGTCGTATTCCGGATTCTCAGTGACGATCGGCCCGGCATCCTGTCGACGATGGCGGCGGTGATCGGCGATGTCGGGGGTAATATCATCGACGTCGTTCACAACCGCCTCGCGCTCGATGTTCCGGCCAAGGGGGCGGAGTTCGACATCATGGTCGAAACGCGCGATAGCGCCCATGCCGACGCGATCGGTCAGGCCTTGAAGGATAAGGGTTATGCGCTTCGGATGGGGTAGGGCTGCGGCCCTTTCACTGGGTCTCCTGACCGCAGCCTGCGGCGGCGAGGCCGCTCCGGATGCTGATCTGGCTGCCAATGCCAGGGCGGCCGATTTCTTTTTGAAGAACAACGCCCGTGTCGATGGCGTCCAGACCCTGCCGTCCGGTCTGCAGTACAAGGTGATCGTATCGGGTCCGGCGAACGGGCAGAGCCCGGACGGCAACGATCTGGTCCGTGTCGACTATGAGGGCGCACTGACCGACGGCACGGTATTCGACAGCTCCTTCGCCCGGGGCACGCCCTATGTCACCACGCCGGCGGATGTGGTGCCCGGCTGGACCGAGGCCCTGCAGCGGATGAAGGTCGGGGACGAATGGATCCTCTATATCCCGCCGGAACTGGGGTATGGCGAACGCGGTGGCCCGCCTAAGATCCCGGGCAATGCCGTGCTGGTGTTCCGTCTCAAGCTTCTGGATGTGGCTCATACGCCCGGCGGCGGCACCGGCGTGGGACAGGCGATGGGCTGAGGCCATCTAGCGGACCTCACCCCGCCATTCGGCCAGCACGTCGGCGTCCTGTTCCACGTCCAGTCGGGCCGCGGTCAGGGATGCGAAGGCGTCCGCCTCAAGCAGGCGCGACAGGGCCCAGACCGACGCGCCGCGCACCAGTGGTGCCGGGTCGTCCAGCAGACGTTGTGTGGGCGGGATCAGGGCCGCGTCGGCGCTGTTGCCGATCGCATACAGAACATTGCGCACGAACCGGTCCCGGCCGATGCGCTTGACCGGGCTCTTTGAAAACAGGGTCCGGAATCCGGCGTCGTCCAGCGCCACCAGTTCCGACAGCTGCGGAGTCGTCAGACCGTCGCGCGCCTGAAGCCGCGACTCGCGGGAGGCCGCCGCGAATTTGTTCCACGGACAGACCGCCAGACAGTCGTCGCAACCATAGATGCGGCTGCCGGTCGCCGTCCGGAACTCCAGTGGCCAGGGGCCGGGGAATTCGATGGTCAGATAGGACAGGCACCGTCGCGCATCCAGCTGGAACGGGGCCGGAAAGGCCCGGGTCGGACAGACGTCGAGACAGGCGGTGCAGCTGCCGCAATGTTCGTCTCCCGGGGCGTCGGCGGGTAGGTCGGCGGCGCTGAGGATGACGCCCAGGAACAGCCAGTTGCCCTGTTCGCGAGACAGCAGGTTGGTGTGTTTGCCTTGCCAGCCGAGCCCGGCGCGCTGGGCCAGCGGCTTCTCCATCAGCGGAGCGGTGTCGACGAAAACCTTGACGTCCTCGCCGGTCCGGGCCGCGATCTGCCCGGCCAGGGTCTTCAGCCGCCCCTTGATCAGCTCGTGGTAGTCGTCGCCCCGGGCATAGACTGAAACATAGCCGGCCGATCGGTCGTCCAGTTCGGGCAGGGGGTTGTGGTCGGGACCATAGTTAAGGCCGAGGACGATGGCGGTCCTGGCTTCGCTCCACATGGCGGTGGGATGGGCGCGGCGCGCCAGCGTCGTCTCCATCCATCCCATCTCTCCGTGGCGGCCCTGTTCGACGAAATGCGCCAGCCGCTCGCCCGCGCTCCACGGCGCATCGGCCGAGGCGAAACGACAGGCGTCGAAACCCAGTGCGGTCGCACTGTCTCTGATGGATTGCCGAAGGTCGGAGGCCATGGGCGTCGTTTGACGCTCCCGGGACTAGAAGTCGAGGTCAGCGTAGTGCGGAGCCGGCTGAAGGCCCTGGAAGCGGTCGGTCAGCAGGGGCCGGAAGCAGGGCCGCGATTTCAATTTCATGTACCAGGTCTTCAGCGCCGGATAGGTGCCCCAGGCGATCTCGCCGAAATAATCGAGTACCGACAGATGGGCGGCGGCAACCAGATCCGCCTGGCCGAGACGGCGTCCGGCCAGCCAGTCGCGTTGCGTCGCCAGAGCCTCCATCATGGCCAGATGGGTTTTCAGTGCATTGCGGCCTTCCCGTAGCGCGCGTGCTTCAGGCGGTCCCAGACGCAGCAATGGTTTTTCCATTCGCTCGTGCAGGAGGACGGCATTGACCTCGTCGGTAAAGCGGCGGTCGAACCATGCCACCAGCCGGCGGTGTTCGGCCCGTTCGACGGGATCGGCCGGCAGCAGAAAAGGACCCTTTGCCCGATCTTCCAGCCATCCGAGGATAGCTCCGGCCTCAAGCAGCGTCAGGGGGGCTCCGGCCTCGGTGGTCTGCACAACGGGGGGCATCCCGGAAGGGTTCAGATCCTCAAGCGGGCAGCCCGGTTCCCATGGTCGAACCAGGACTTCAGACCAGTCCGTGCGGGATTCACCCAGGGCGAGGCGCGCCGTGCGCGAACCCGGATCGAAAGGGAAATGAAACAGAACGCAGGCCGACATGGATTATCCATGCGCTCGCGGGCCTTAATCGCTCGTTAGTGACGTCTCGGCAGCGGGTCGGTTACGACCAGGGGCCCGCGGCCCCCTTTTGCGTGAGTTCCGGATCCGGTTCCGGTTCGGCATCGCCGTCCGCCGCGCAGGTATCAACGGCCCCGGCCTGACCTCTCGGGTCGGGGTGGATCAGGATGTCGGCGGCGGGAAAGGCGACCAGCAAACGGTTTTCGGCCTCGACGATGATGTCGTGGGCGGCCTTGAGGGTCAGGCCTGGGTCCATATCGATATGCATCTGGATCATCAGGACCGGGCCGGCCATTCGGGTGCGAAGCTGATGCACGCCGGAAATTCTCGGGTCGGACAGGACAGCAGTTGTGATGGTGATGCGATCGGCGTCGGACACGGCCCGGTCCAGAAGATGGTCAGCCGCGGTTCTCACCAGACCCAGCGCGCCCCAGAACAGCCAGACGGACACCACCAGCCCGGCGGCCGCGTCCAGTCCGGGGGCCTGCAGAAAGGCTCCCGAGGCCACGCCGATCAGTACGACGACGCTGGCAGCCAGATCGGCGGTATAGTGGGCGCGGTCCGCGGTGACGGCCATCGACTGGCTGCGCTTGATGGCGCGGGTCTGCATCCACACCAGTCCGAGCGTCAGGACGATCGAGATCAGGATCACCGACACCCCCCAGACTCCGGCCGTGATCGGGCGAGGGTCCAGGATGCGTTGCAGGGCTTCCCAGCCAACGAATACAGCTGAGGCGAAGATCAGTCCCGACTGGATCAGCGCCGCCAGGGCTTCGCCCTTGCCGCGCCCGAAGCGATGCCGCTCATCCGCCGGGCCCGCGGCCCAGCGTACGGCGACGAAGGTCACCAGGGACGCCACCAGGTCGAGCGTGGAATCCAGCAGGGAGGCCAGGATCGACACCGACCCCGAGGCTCCCAGTGCAAAGGCCTTGAGTGCAATCAGCACAATCGCAACCCCGACGGAGAGTCGGGTCACGTTGTGGGTGGCGAGTTGGGCGTCAGCGGGCGTGCCCGGGGGCGGGTATCCGGTGCGGGTCATCCCCGCCTTGTCGCCGATAGAGGCCGCCTTGCCAATGGCAAGCGGTATCGAGTCGGCAATGCGGTTAATGTTCTGTAAGGGTTGTCGTCGCTGAAGGGCTTCGCCAATGTCTGGTGTCGGGACGCGGGATCAATCCGGGAGGCAGTGTGCAGGTCATCGGTGAGGTCGCTGGGCGCTGGATCCGGCGTAATGAGGCGCTGGAGCGACTGGGGATCAAGACCCAGACCCTGTATGCCTACGTCAGTCGTGGCCGGGTTGTGGCCCGGCCAGACCCCGCCGATTCACGACGCAGTCTGTATGACGCCGAGGCCATCGAACGTCTCCAGCGCGGGGAGATTCCGCCCGCCGGTGCCGTCACGGCTCCGGAACGATCCGCCCCCCGGGGCGAGGCGGACATAGCTTCATCGCTGAGCGTGGTGGCAGACAACCGGTTGTTCTATCGTGGACTGGACGCAGCCCAGCTGGCGCAACAGGCGACGCTGGAGGAGGTGGCCTGCCGCCTGTGGGGCGGGCGTGACGCCGGTCTTTTCACAGGGCTCAAGCCGCGCGTGGACGGGGTCATCGGCATGTCGATCCGGGCGCGTCTGTTCGCGAGCCTGGCCCGCCGGGCGGAAGAGGACGTCACGTCACTGGATTGCGACGGCGAACTGCTGCGGGGGCAGGCGGCCTCGATCCTGAACGAGGTCATAGACGCCGCGGCCGGACCCGGTCCGCGGCTTCATTTCCACCAGCGACTGGCCCGGGGCTGGAAGACACTCGACCGCGACTCCCATTTGATCCGCCGTGCCCTGGTTCTGGCCGCAGACGAAGGACAGGATCCCGCGGTTCTGGCGGTCCGGTCTGCCGCCGGCGCGGGGGCACCGATCGCCGGTGCGGCATTGGCGGGCATCACCACCGTGGTCGGTTCGGCGCTTATGCGCGATTTCATCGAGGTTTCGGCCTGGGCCGTGGAGGCGCGGCGTGATCCGGCCGGGGCGACGCAGCGACGCTTTCAGGAGACCGGTAATCTGCCGGGATTTTCGGAGTCTTCCGAGGGGGATGCACGGGCGATGGCCTTGCTGGCCGCGGCCGACCTGCCCGCCGACCTTGCGGCGGTGATATCCGAAGGGGAGGCGGCGACCGGCGGGCGGGCGACCTTCACCATGGCGCTGGCCATTGTCGCGCGGCGGCTGGAATTGCCCCGTGAGGCCGCGGCGGACATGTTCCTGCTGGGGCGGCTGACCGGTCTTCTGGGCCATGCTGTGGACCAGGTGATGAACGGCTCGCCAATCCGGGCACGACTGCGCTATGTGGGTCCAGAACCCGGCGCGAACTGATCCCGCCGAACCCTATCGGAGCGTTCATGGCGGACTGGCTGGCGGCGATCGTTCTTGGCCTGGTTGAGGGGCTGACGGAATTCATTCCGGTGTCCTCAACAGGTCACCTGCTTCTGACCCAGAAGCTTCTCGGCCTGACGGATCCGCGCTGGACCTCATTTATCGTGCTGATCCAGATGGGGGCCATACTCGCGGTCGTGGCCCTGTATTTTGCCCGGCTGTGGAAGGTGCTGATCGGGCTGCCGACAGATCCGAAAGCGCGTCATTTCGCCATCAGCGTGCTGATCGCCTTTCTGCCGTCCGTGCTGGTCGGCCTGCTTTTGTACGACTTCATCAAGCTCGTGTTGTTCGACAGTGTGACCGTGATCTGCGTGTCCCTGATCCTGGGCGGGTTCGGCCTGCTGATCCTGGAAAGAATTGCTCCGGCACCGAGTGCGGCCGACGCCATGACCCTGTCCTGGAAACGCTCCCTGGGGGTCGGTCTGTTTCAATGTCTGGCGGTGATCCCGGGCGTGTCCCGCTCAGGGGCCACCATTGCCGGCGGCCTGACGCTGGGTCTCGACAAGCGCGCGGCCGCTGAATTTTCCTTCTTTCTGGCCATCCCGACCATGGTTGCGGCCTCGACCTGGGACATTGTTCAGAGCGGGGCCGCGATTGACTGGAGTTTCGGCGAAATCATCGCCATCGGCTTTGTCGTGTCGTTTGTGAGCGGCTGGGTCGTGGTCAAGGCGATGGTCGATTTCGTCGCCCGCCATGGCTTTGCGCCCTTCGCCTGGTGGCGGATCGTCATCGGCGTTATCGGCCTGGGACTGGTCTGGGCCGGAGTCGCCTGACGCGACCGGGCCTTCAGGCCGGGTTTTCCGCAAATTGGCCGCCGCGACGGTAGCGCCATAGATAGGACGGTGCGATGGCGTCGAGGCCGGTCGGTTCAATGCCGAGCGCGGCCAGGCCTTCCGCGTCCGGGCTGACAACGTTGTCGGTCTCCAGCATCTTCACCTGATCCGTGGTCAGCGCAGGCGCGAGACCGACCAGGGCGGTCAGCTGGGCCAGGCCACCGATCATGCGGGCGACGAAGAAGGGCAGGGGCACCAGCGGGCGCTGACGGTTGGTTTCACGCAGAACCAGTTTCAGCACATCCTCGAAGGTCAGGACTGCCGGCCCGCCCAGCTCGAAGGTGCGACCGGCGGCATCAGAACGCACCACGGCCCGGGCAATGGCTTCAGCGACGTCGCCGACATAAACCGGCTGGAACCGGGTCCGGCCGCCACCGATCAGCGGCAGGGCCGGGGCCATGGTCGCCATGGCCGCAAACCGGTTCAGGAAGTCGTCACCGGCACCGAACACGATCGAGGGCCGCACGATCACGGCGTCCGGCCTGGCGTTTCGAACGGCGGTTTCGCCCTCGGCCTTGGAGCGGGCATAGGCGGCACCGCTCTCGGGATTGGCTCCAATGGCGGAGATCTGCACCAGTCGATCCACCCCTCCGGCGGCACAGGCCTCGGCGATCAGACGCGCGCCATCGACGTGCAGGGCCTGGAATCTGCGGGACGGTGTTTCGTACAGGATGCCGACCAGATTGACCGCGGCCGTCGCGCCCCTGAGGGCGGCGGCGACGTCGGCTTCGTTGGTGATGTCGCAGAGCACGGGCTGGATCTGGCCGACATCACCTAATGGCTTCAGGTCATAGGCCAAGCCGGGCTGCCGCACGGCGACCCGCACGCGCCAGCCGCGTCTGGCCAGCGCACGAACCACCTGGGCACCGACGAAGCCGGAGCCGCCGAAGACAGTGACCAGGCCCGGGCTCAACTCACTCATGACGTGCTCCAGAAGAAAGTCTGCGCAGCCCGGAACACGGGCTGACCGGGGCGGGATAGACGATGCTTTTCCGCCCCGCAACGCAAAGACGGGAAAAGGATTGTTGACCCGCCCGGTACGCTGCCTTAAGGGTCCGCGCCTTCCGGACGGAAACGTCTGGGCCCAGGTGGCGGAATTGGTAGACGCGCTGGCTTCAGGTGCCAGTGATAGAAATGTCGTGGAGGTTCGAGTCCTCTCCTGGGCACCATATTTTCGGCGGCGCTGCATCCTTGCGATGCGGCGCCGTTCGTTTATCACCCGAACCTCGACCGCCTCCGCGGACGCCGTGCCACAGGGGGCGTCGTCACCGGGGGCGCATTTCTGACCGATAATGTTCTAGTATCGGTGTGATGAAAGCCCTGAACTCATGACCGTCCATCTGCACGAAGGCGACCTGCCCGATGATCTCGACCTCGGTCCCGAGGTCGCGATCGATTCCGAAACCATGGGATTGCGCCTGGGGCGTGACCCCCTGTGCGTGGTTCAGCTGTCGTCCGGCGACGGCGACGCCCATGTGGTGCGGCTGAACCGCCCGGCCTATGACTGCCCGAACCTGAAGCGGCTGATGGCCGATCCGAAGGTGCTCAAAATCTTTCATTTCGGCCGGTTCGACATTGGCATGGTGCAGCTGCACCTCGGGGTCGAGACCCGTCCGGTCTACTGCACCAAGATCGCCTCCAGGCTGGCCCGGACCTACACCGATCGCCACGGGCTCAAGGATGTTGCGCGCGAACTGGCGGGCATCGATCTGTCCAAGGCCCAGCAGAGCTCCGACTGGGGTGCGGCCGAGCTGAGCCCGGCCCAGCTGGAATATGCCGCTTCCGACGTGCTGTATCTGCACGCCATCAAGGCCAAACTCGACATGATGCTGGAGCGCGAGGGGCGAACCGAACTGGCCCGGGCCTGTTTCGACTTCCTGCCGGTCCGGGCCCGCCTCGACCTCGCCGGCTGGGACGAAGTCGACATCTTCGCCCATAGCTGACCCCGATGACCGACCAGGAGCGGCCAGAGGAGCGAATACGCGCTGACGAGGCCCGGGTGGCCGCGGCGGGTGAGCGCTGGCGGGTTCATTCCAGGCGGGTGCATCTGCTGCGAAGGATCCTGCCGATCCTGATTCTGGTGCTGGCGGGCGGAACGGTGACCTGGATGGTCTTTCGCAGCGTGATGTCCAATGTCGAGCGCAAGGCGGGCCAGAATCAGGAGATTCGTCTCGATAATCCGATGTTTCATGGTCAGGACGCCCAGGGGCGATCGTTTGTGATCGGGGCCCAGGGCGCGGTTCGTGACACTGACACCGGGCAGTTTCGTTTGATCGGGCCGGTGTTGCGGCTGAATCTGGGGGGGCGCAAGGTCACGGAAATGACCGCCGACGGCGGCCTCTACAACGAAGCGGCACGCACAGTGACGATCGGGCCCAATGTGAAAATCAGCGATGGCGGCTCCGGTTTCGTCCTGACCACGCCCGAGGCCGTGGTCGACACGGCGACGGGTATTGTGACCGGTTCAAAGGGTGTTGACGGGCAGGGGCCCCTTGGAACCATCTCCGCTTCGTCCTATGCGATCTATGATCAGGGCGAACGGGTGGTGTTCAGCGGCTCTGGTGAGAATAAGGTCCACGGTGTGTTCAACACCACGCGATCGGGTGGAAGAGAAGACCGATGATCAGATCAATTCTTGCAGGTGCCGCGGCGCTCGGCCTCGTTCTGGCCGCTGCGGCCGGCGCGGCGACGGCCCAGTCCCCTGTGAATCCCAGCAATCAGCCGATCATGATCGGGGCTGACCGCGCTGAGCGCACCCCAACCGGCTTTTCCCTGAGTGGCCGTGCCGAGGTGCTTCAGGGCGACAATCGCCTGCGCGCTGACGGAATCCAGGGCGTCGGCGGCGACTCGGGCGGCATCAGCCAGGTCACGGCTTCGGGCAATGTCTACTATGTCACCCCGACCGAGACGATCCGTGGTGACCGCGCCGTCTATACGGTGGCTACGGCCAACATCGTGATAACCGGCGAGGTGATCCTGACCCAGGGGCGCAACGTGCTGACGGGCCGGCGACTGACCTACAATATCGATACGGGAACCGCGCGCATGGAAGGCTCCTCCGACGGCGGCGCGGGGCAGCGTATCCAGGGCGTGTTCTATCCGCAAAAGAGCGGCGGCTGAGCCCCCGGGCCGGCTGGATCTGAACCGTGGCGCGCAAGGAACTTTCCGCACTCAATCTGGATGAAGCCCCGGTCGCCGATGTACCGGTCGAACCGTCGCGCGCTACGGGCCTCCGTGTCGAACACCTCGCCCGTTCATTCGGGGCCCGTCAGGTTGTGCGCGACGTCTCCCTGACGGTGCAGCGCGGCGAGGTCGCCGGCCTGCTGGGGCCCAACGGTGCGGGCAAGACCACCTGTTTCTACATGATCACCGGCCTGATCCCGCCAGACTCCGGCAGGATATGGCTGGACGGCGAGGATATCACGGCCCAACCGATGTACCAGCGCGCGCGCATGGGGCTGGGCTATCTGGCCCAGGAGCCCTCGATCTTTCGGGGCATGACGGTCGAGCAGAACATCCGCGCCGTGGCCGAGCTGCACCAGTCGGGGGCCGCCGCCGTCGCGGAAGAAACCACGCGTCTGCTCGAGGAATTGCGCATCGACCACCTGCGCCACGCTCCGGCGGCCGGCCTGTCCGGCGGCGAGCGGCGGCGCTGCGAGATCGCCCGGGCCCTGGCCGGCCGACCGTCCTTCATGCTGCTGGACGAGCCCTTCGCCGGTATTGACCCCCTGGCCATCGCCGACATCCGTCAGGTCATCGGTTATCTGTCCAGTCAGGGCATCGGGGTGCTGATCACCGATCACAATGTTCGCGAAACCCTCGACATCATCGACCATGCGACGATCATTTCGGGTGGTGCGGTGCTGTTCGCTGGTGCGGCCCAGGACATCATCCGTGATCCGGAGGTCCGCCGGGTCTATCTCGGCGACATGTACGGCTGAGCTTGTCGGCGTTCGCCGCTCGTTAACCGCTTCCCGGCATTCTGCCTGTAGCAAGTTTCGGGCCACGCCCGGCGACGAGGCTGTGGGGGCAATCCGAAGTGATCGGTCAGAGGCTTGAGGTACGGCAGGGCCAGGGACTGGTCATCACGCCCCAGCTGCAGCAGGCGATCAAGCTGCTGCAGCTGTCGAACCAGGAACTCGACGCCTTCGTCGAGGCCGAGATCGAGCGCAATCCGCTGCTGCAACGTGAAGAAGTCGAGGGCGATGCGCCGGACAGCCCTGTTGAGACCGTGTCTGCTGACAGCGCCGAACTGAGCTTTGAGGACGGTCGCGCCCGGGACGGGGAGCGCACGCTCGATGCCCGTGAGGACGATGTCTACGGCGACGCCACCCAGGGCGAGCGCGCCACCGACCGTATGGCCGACGAGGCCCAGCCGGGCCTGTCCGACTGGTCCCGGGCCGGCAAGGGCGGTTCCATCGCCGACGGCGAGGGCGGGGAACGTCCGGATCGCCGTGAGCTGACCCTGTGGGAGCACCTGCAGGCCCAGGCTTCATCGGCGGGCTTCGACACCACGGACCATGCCATTGCCCTCGCCCTGATCGACGGGGTCGACGAGGGCGGCTATCTGCGCGCCGAACTTGACGAGATCGCCGATCGACTGGGCTGCGCGCCCGATCGCATCGAGGCCGTTCTCGTCCTGTGCCAGGGCTTCGAGCCGACCGGAGTCATGGCCCGTTCCGTTCCCGAGTGCCTGAAGCTGCAACTGGTCGAGCGCAACCGTTTCGACCCGGCCATGGCCGCCCTGCTCGACAACCTCCAGCTTCTGGCCCGTCACGATCTGTCGGCCCTGCGCAAGGCCTGCGGCGTTGACGCCGAGGATATGGCCGAGATGATCGCCGAGCTGAAGGCGCTGACACCCCGTCCCGGGTCCGGCTTTGGTGGCGATCCGGCCCAGACCGTGATTCCCGATGTCCATGTCCGGGCCGATCCGGCCGGAGGCTGGCGGGTGGAATTAAACGCCGACAGCCTGCCACGCCTGCTGATGGACAAGCGCTATCATGGTGTCGTTGCCGCCGGAGCCAGGTCGGAAACCGAAAAGGCCTTTGTCGCCGACTGCGCCGCCCAGGCCAGCTGGCTGGTCAAGTCGCTGGACCAGCGGGCCAGAACCATTCTCAAGGTCTCGTCCGAAATCGTGCGCCAGCAAGACGCCTTTCTGGCCTTCGGTGTCGAATTCCTGCGTCCCCTGAACCTCAAGACGGTGGCCGAGGCCATCGGCATGCACGAATCGACCGTCAGCCGGGTGACTTCAAACAAATATGTTTCAACGCCGCGCGGCGTGTTCGAGCTGAAATTCTTCTTTACCGCAGCCATCCAGTCCTCCGACGGCGGGGCCCTGCATTCTGCGGAAGCGGTCCGGCATCGCATCCGCGCCATGATCGAGAGCGAAGCTCGCGACGGTGATATCCTGTCCGACGACCGCATTGTTGAGATCCTGCGGGAAGCGGGAATCGACATCGCCCGGCGCACGGTGGCGAAATATCGCGAAGCCCTGCGAATTCCGTCGTCGGTCGAGCGCAAGCGGATGCTGAGAAGCGGCTGAATTATCCCCGGTTGGCGACCACAATTCGGTGATCCCCGTTGACACCAAACGCGGGCGGCTGCGTTGTATTTCCATGCAGGTGCAAGTCAGCGGTAAGCATATGGATGTCGGCGAAGCGTTAGGCTCGCGCATCTCCCAGGAACTCCAGGAAAGCATCGGAAAATATTTCGAACGCGGCGGCTCAAAGGCCGAGGTCGTGGTGTCCAAGGACGGGTACGGCTTCAAGGTCGACTGCTGGGTCCGACTTGCTTCCGGTGAGGTGATCGTCACCACCGGACAGGGCGGTGACGCCCAGGGAGCCTTCACCGACGGCCTGGATAAACTTGAGAAACGGGTGCGACGCTACAAGCGCCGACTCAAGAACCACCATGCGGGCCCGCGGGGACTGTCCCCCGAGAAAACCGAGAACGCGGCCCGTGAAGTGGCCTCGATGACGGTGTTTCACAGTTCCGATGGGGATGAAGAGGATCTCGGGGATGCGGGCGCGGTCGACGAACAATCGTCGGTCGGCATGGTCATCGCCGAAACCGAGGCCGA
This sequence comes from uncultured Brevundimonas sp., assembly GCF_963974615.1. Classification (GTDB taxonomy): domain Bacteria; phylum Pseudomonadota; class Alphaproteobacteria; order Caulobacterales; family Caulobacteraceae; genus Brevundimonas. The sequence continues at coordinate 83,549 of NZ_CAXBDH010000003.1, read as the reverse complement.
AATTCGAACCCTGACGGTCGGGCGCGCTGTGATGGAGCTGGATATGACCGGCTATCCGGTGGTGCTGTTCCGCAATGCCGCTCATGGCGGGCTATCCGTGGTCTACCGCCGCCCGGACGGCAATATCGGGTGGATTGATCCTGAACGCACCAAGGCGGTCAGTGGACACCGTTCTGTAAACGGTTCCGGGTCATAGTGCTTTCCCTGACGGGCCGAAGCGTCTAGACGGCGCCCACCCCTCCGGGAATGATTGAGTAAGAGTCGGGGATAGTATGGACATCGGTGAATTGCTCAGCCAGGACGGCGTTGTCCTGCGCAGCGGAGCGTCGTCGAAGCGACAGGCTCTGCATGTTGTCGCTGAAGCTGCGGCCGCCACCCTCGGCCTCCCTGAGGCCCGGGTTCTGGAGGCGCTGCTTGAACGTGAGGCGTTGGGCTCGACCGGGCTGGGTTCGGGCGTCGCGGTTCCCCATGCCCGGATTGAAGGAATCGATCGTGTTTCGGCGGTGTTCGTGCGTCTGGACACGCCGGTTGCCTATGGTGCGGTGGATGATCGTCCGGTCGATCTCATGTTCGCCCTGTTCGCGCCGCCGCGCGACGGTGCCGACCACCTCCGGGCCCTGGCGGCCGCATCACGTGCGCTTCGGTCTCCGGCGCTGCGAGAGCATCTGCGTCAGGCGCACACGAGCGATGCGATCCATGCCCTGTTCGTACGCGAGGCTACGGCAACAGCCGCCTGACGACGTCGGGTCATACTGGCTGACAACGCGCCTCAGTGGACTGAAACGGGCTCCAGTTCGTTGGCCTCGGCGGCAGCGAAGGCGGCTTCGCGGTCCATCAGCACCGCCAGCCGCTGCCCATCGGCACCGTGCACCGCAAACAGGATCTGGTCCGGCCGGATCTCGAGTTCCCTGACGGTCATGTCCGGTGTGTCAGCAAGGACCTCTGCGGCCTTGATGGCCCGCACATAGACGAGAGCCGGCGCACCGAGCCCGGCGAAATCTTCTTGGGTCATCTTGATGGGGGTCATTTGAGCCCTTCTGTTTTCGGCCCTGCTTGCATGAGGGAAATCGGCGATCGAAGCGCTCCGGCGAGAGGCTGACGAAAGCCTACCCGGCTGTGATGGGGATTCTCTGAATCGTTACGGCATCGTCGGGGCGGCGCAGGTCGACATGCAGCAACCCGTGCTCCAGCCGGGCCGCCTCGACCTCCAGCCCGTCCGCCAGGACGAAACTGCGGACAAAACCGCGTCCGGCGATGCCGCGATGCAGGAAGGCCTGTTCGGCCTTGGCCGGTTCCTCGCGCTTGCCGGTGATGGTCAACTGTCGACCTTCGAGGGTGATGGCCAGGTCGTCCGGCGAAAAGCCGGCTACGGCCAAGCTGATGCGGACGGACGCTTCGTCGCATTGTTCAACATTGTACGGGGGATAGCTTTCCGCGGCGGCGCGTGCGGCCCGGTCAATCAGGGCGCGGGTATGATCAAAACCCAGTAAAAAGGGGCTGTCGAACAGGATGGTGCGCGTCGTCATTCTGAGGTCCTTGCGGAAGCGACCCAAGCCTTTGCGCCTCCCGGAAATCGGCAAGGCGGCGGCTTCAGATTGTAAATGGTGCGGCCTGTTCCCGAGTTCAAGCGGGCCCGAAAGGACGAAGGCCCCGCGGTTTCCCGCAGGGCCTTCGATGGTGGAGCTTAGCGGAGTCGAACCGCTGACCTCTTGCATGCCATGCAAGCGCTCTACCAGCTGAGCTAAAGCCCCGAACCTTTCGGTCGGATCGCTGAACACTCCGGAGGAGGGGTGCGGCGAGGCGGCGGAACCTATGTCAGGGTCTTGCGGTGATCAAGCCCGGTTCCGCCATTTATTTTCACCCCCGTTCAAACCGCCATCAGACGGGCTGAACGGCCCCGGATCAGTCCTCGTCCTTGGCCGGTTTTGACACGCTGCCGTCGAAGGCGTCGTCGTCCTCGTCTTCGATGAAGGGGACGGAATCGTCGTCGTCATCGTCGTCGAGAACATCGTCGTCGCCGTCCGTCGAGCCCATGCCCGACTCTTCGGAAGCGTCGGCGGCGGTATCGTCGTCGTCGTCAGGGGTCACGATCGGTTCGTGGCCTTCCTGATCGATTTCCGGCGTCGCGACCGTTTCTTCCTCGTCGTCGTCGTCGTCGGACGCCGGTTTTTTGGTGACGACCTCTTCGGTCTCGGTTTCGTCGTCGGCCGGATAACCGCCAGGACGGCCGCGACGGCTGCGCAGCTTCAGCGCCTCCTCGGGGTCGAATTCGTTGGCGCATTTGGGGCAGTGTGCCGGACGCCGGCCCAGATCATAGAATTTGGCTTGGCAGTTCGGGCAGACCTGCTTGGTACCCAGTTCGGGATTGGCCACGGTTGTACCTCTGGCAGGGGGTTGGAATTCGGGCGCGTCCCTTGCCACCCTGCGGGCCCGCTGTCAAAAGCCATCTTCGCGCCGCCGGCTTCGGGCCATGGTCGTCCTTCCACCATCAGAGAGCGCTGCGGGTGCCCACGCCCTTGAAATTGACCGCCCGACCGAGCCCGCCGCTGGCAGGTGTCGTTCGTGCGCCGGGCGACAAGTCAATTTCACACCGCGCCCTGATCCTCGGCGCAATGGCCACCGGCGTGACCGAAATCGAGGGTTTGCTGGAGGGGGAGGACATTCTGGCGACCGCGCGCGCCGTCGAGGCCTTCGGTGCGGGGGTCCAGCGGCTCGGTGACGGCAGATGGCGCGTCACGGGCCGGGGCGGGTTCAAAACGCCGGCCGGCGTCATCGACTGCGGCAATGCCGGTACCGGTGTGCGGCTGCTGATGGGGGCCGCTGCGGGCTATCCGATCATCGTGACCTTCGATGGTGACGCCAGCCTGCGGAAACGGCCGATGCAGCGGGTCAGCGAACCGCTGCAGGCGATGGGGGCCAATTTTGACGCGAGTCACCTGCCGTTCGAACAGGGGGGCGGGCATCTGCAGCCGATCGACCATGTCCAGACCGTCGCTTCGGCCCAGGTGAAGTCGGCGATCCTGCTGGCGGCCCTCAATGCCGATGGAGTTACCTCGGTGACCGAGCCGGTAAAGAGCCGCGACCATACTGAACGGATGCTGCGCGCCTTTGGTGCGACCGTGGAGGTTGAGCCGTCCGGTGACGGCTGGTGCATCCGGCTGCAGGGCGGCCAGACCCTGACGGGCACCGCCGTCGCTGTGCCGGGCGACCCGTCCTCGGCCGCCTTCCCGCTGGCCGCCGGCCTGATCGTGCCCGGCTCGGAGGTCACCGTCGAGGGGGTGATGCTGAACCCGCTGCGTACCGGCCTGTTCGACACCTGGATCGAGATGGGCGCGGATCTGACCGTCACCAACCGCCGCATGGCCGGCGGCGAGGAGGTCGGGGATGTCACCGCCCGGTACTCGGCCCTGACGGGTGTGATCGTGCCGCCTGAACGGGCGGCGTCGATGATCGACGAATACCCGATCCTGGCCGCGACCGCCGCCTTCGCCGAGGGGCGCACCGTCATGCGCGGCATCGGCGAGATGCGGCTCAAGGAGAGTGACCGCATCGCCCTGATGGTCGCTGGTCTGACCGCCTGCGGCGTCACGGTCGAGGAGGAGCCGGAAGGCTTCATCGTCACCGGCGGCCCGGTGCGGGGCGGCGCGACCGTGACCACCCACGGTGACCATCGCATCGCCATGAGCCATCTGGTGCTCGGCCTCGCCGCCCAAAATGCCGTTACTGTCGACGAGCCCGGCATGATTGCCACCAGCTTTCCGGGCTTTGTGGAGTTGATGCGCGGCCTCGGGGCCGATATCGCCACTGTTGAATGACACGTCCCCTGATCATCGCCGTCGACGGCCCCGCCGCCTCAGGCAAGGGCACGATCGCCGCCCGGCTGGCGCACCATTATGGCCTGCCGTACCTGGATACGGGTCTTCTCTATCGTGCGGTCGGCCTGAGTCTTCAGGACGCGAACCTGTCCCTCGATGACGCGGTCGCGGCCGAGGCTGTGGCCCGGGCCCTGAAGGTCGACGGCCTGCACGACGTCGAACGATTGACTGACCGTGGTGCCGGCGAGGCCGCCAGCCGGGTCGCCGGTCACCCGGGCGTACGGGATGCCTTGCTGGACCTGCAGCAGGCATTTGCCCGGCAGGCGGGCGGGGCTGTGCTGGACGGACGGGATATCGGCACGGTGATTGCCCCGGATGCGGCGGCCAAGCTGTTCGTCATGGCCACTCCCGAGGTCCGCGCCCGGCGCCGCTGGCTGCAACTGACGGCCCGCGGCGAGGACATCCCGTTTGAGGACATGCTGGCCGACATTATCCGTCGCGACGAGCGGGACGCCGGGCGGGGCGCGGCCCCGATGATCCAGGCAGGCGACGCCGTCTTGCTGGATACGACTGAAATGGGTATAGAGACGGCCTTCGATGCGGCCCGCCGTATCGTCGAGGCGGCGCGCGTCCGACACGGTCTGTAAGATCCAGGACAAATCCAACGCGTCATTCTCGGCTTCCGCGGGTGTTCTGGCTCAATATGGCCTCGCGTCGCTACGACTTGATTCCCATTTATCTTCACCTCGCGCGGGGCCGTTCGGTCACGCGCCACAACCCATTCAGAAACCCCATAGCTTCATGACTGACACACAATCCTTCACCCCCTCGCGTGACGATTTCGCCGCGCTGCTCGACGAACAACTGCAGGGCCGCGACCTCGGCGAAGGCCAGGTCATTCACGGCCTCGTCGTCGGCATCGAAAAAGACGTCGTCATCATCGACGTCGGCCTCAAGACCGAAGGTCGCATCGCCATGCGCGAATTCGGCCAGGGCGACGGCGCGGCCCTGCCCAAGGTCGGCGACAACGTCGAGGTCTATCTGGAGCGCGTCGAGAACGCCCTGGGTGAAGCTGTCATCAGCCGCGACAAGGCGCGTCGCGAGGAAGCCTGGACCCGTCTGGAACTGGTCTTCGCCGAAGAGCAGCCGGTCATGGGGGCCATCGTCGGCCGCGTGAAGGGTGGCTTCACCGTCGACCTCGGCGGCGCATCCGCCTTCCTGCCGGGTTCGCAGGTCGACATCCGCCCTGTGCGCGACGTCGCTCCGCTGATGGGCAAGGAACAGCCCTTCGCCATCCTGAAAATGGACCGTCCGCGCGGCAACATCGTCGTCTCGCGTCGCGCCATCCTGGAAGAAGCCCGCGCCGAACAGCGCACCGAGCTGGTTGGCCAGCTGCAAGAGGGTGAAGTCCGCGAAGGCGTGGTCAAGAACATCACCGACTACGGCGCGTTCGTGGATCTGGGCGGCATCGACGGCCTGCTGCACGTCACCGACATGTCGTGGAAGCGCGTCTCGCATCCGAGCCAGGTCCTGGCCGTGGGCGACACCGTCAAGGTCCAGATCGTCAAGATCAACCCGGACACCCAGCGCATCAGCCTCGGCATGAAGCAGCTGCAGTCGGACCCGTGGGATGGCGTTGAAGCCAAATACCCGGTCGGTGCCAAATATACCGGCCGTATCACCAACATCACCGACTACGGCGCATTCGTTGAGCTGGAAGCCGGCGTTGAAGGTCTGGTCCACGTCTCGGAAATGTCCTGGACCAAGAAGAACGTCCACCCCGGCAAGATCGTCTCGACCTCGCAGGAAGTCGACGTCGTGGTTCTGGATGTCGACGCCTCCAAGCGCCGCATCTCGCTGGGCCTGAAGCAGGCCCAGGACAATCCGTGGGATGCCTTTGTGGCCGCCAACCCGATCGGCTCGACCGTCGAGGGCGAGGTCAAGAACGCCACCGAGTTCGGTCTGTTCATCGGTCTCGACAACGACATCGACGGCATGGTCCACCTGTCGGACCTCGACTGGAACGTCTCGGGCGAAGAAGCCATCCAGCGCTATCGCAAGGGTGAGACGGTCAAGGCCAAGGTTCTGGACGTCGACGTCGAGAAGGAACGCGTCTCGTTGGGCATCAAGCAGCTCGGCGGCGATCCGATGGAAGGCGACCCCTACAAGAAGAACCAGCAGGTCACCGTCACCGTCACGGCGATCGAAACCGGCGGCATCGAAGTCAAATTCGGTGAAGACGACGCGCCGGTCTCGGCCTTCGTTCGCAAGTCCGACCTGTCGCGCGACCGGGCCGAACAGCGCCCCGAGCGCTACGCCGTGGGTGACCGCGTCGACGCCATGATCACCGGCATCGACAAGGCCACGCGCCGCGTCTCGGTGTCGATCAAGGCGCTGGAGATGAAGGACGAGGCTTCGGCTATCGAACAGTTCGGTTCGTCGGATTCCGGCGCGTCGCTGGGCGATATCCTCGGAGCCGCCCTGCGCGAAAAGGCCAGCACGAAGGAATAGTTTCTGCCTTCGACCAGATGAATGGGGCGACCGGAGCGATCCGGTCGCCCTTTTTCATGCGCAATCGCCCTCAGTCTATGGTCAGGCCGGGCGATATGTGTACGGATGCGAGCGTTCGACGGACGAATTGCCTTGAATCCTTTCCGAGGCTCTTTTTCAGCTGGCGGGCGAAGACTAGGGTGTTCCGGCAAGCGGGCCGGGCCGGGACACAGTGTATCCGGGACGATGGAACAGGGCGGGGAGCTGACGATGATCAAATCCGAGCTGATCGAGAAGCTGGCGGTAGAAAACCCTCACCTTACCCACGCCGAGGTCGAACGGGTCGTGAACATCGTGCTGGGACAGATGATCGACTCCCTGGGCGATGGCGGTCGGGTCGAGATCCGTGGCTTCGGCGCGTTTTCTGTTCGCAGCCGGCCTGCCCGTGCCGGTCGCAACCCCCGAACCGGGGAAGCCGTCGACGTGCCCGCGAAAGCCGTGCCCTTTTTCAAGAGCGGCAAGGAACTCCGTGAACGCCTGAATGCGTCGGGCGACGCCTGACCAGGAATGTAGCTCTGCTGGAATGCTGAACGAATGCCGGACGTTCGGCACTAAGCATCGTGTTGTCGGCCTCGCGATCAGTTGAAGGCACAGTCTTGGGACTGATTCCTGACCGCCCTTTGCGATCCTGTCCGACCGGCGCTTCCACAAAGTCCCTGTATGACGGAGTCGGATGACCGTCGTCGACGAGCTCACGAAGGGTTACCGCTTGTAAAGCATCGATCCTGGTGGTCCTATCATCGCTTCGCTGGGGGGCGGGGTTGCGAGCTGTTCGCGCGCCCAATCCGGAAGACAATTGGGCCGCTGGCCCCATATCCAAAGGCTAGGCATGAATATCGTCATCATCCTGGGTCTGATCATCACCCTGCTCACGGGCGTGCCCGTGCTGATCCAGATCCTCAAAAACCACCCGCGCGGGCTGATCATCCTGTTCTTCGCGGAAATGTGGGAGCGGTTCTCCTACTACGGGATGCGCGGCATCCTGATCTTCTTCCTGACCCAGCACTTCCTGTTCGATGATGCGCGCTCGGGCTCAACCTACGGCTCCTATACCTCTCTGGTCTATCTGCTGCCGCTGCTCGGCGGCATCATGGCCGACCGATTCCTGGGCACCCGCAAGGCCATCGCCTTCGGGGCCCTTCTGCTGGTCGCCGGTCACGGCATGATGGCCGTTGAAGGCCGGCCCGCTACCGAGACCCTGACCTATGCCGGCACCGCTTATGAGATCGCCGCCGAAGGGCGGGGAGCCAACCGTGAGGTCGCGATTGTCGTAGACGGCGCTAAATACAAATTCGGTCCGGCCGACGGCGGCGGCATCGCCATCGCCGACCTGCCGGCGGGGGCCTCGCTGCCGGCCGTCTTGGCCGAAAAATCCTATGAGATGAAACAGACGCGCGATCCGTTGGGCGTCAATGTCTTCTATCTGGCGATCTCCCTGATCATCATGGGGGTTGGTTTCCTGAAACCGAACATCTCGACTATCGTCGGTCAACTGTATCCGCAGGGTGATCCGCGACGGGATTCGGGCTTCACCCTCTACTATTACGGCATCAATCTGGGGGCTTTCTGGGCCGCGATTTTGTGTGGCCTTTTGGGGCAGACCGTCGGTTGGTGGGCGGGCTTCGGTCTGGCCGGGGTCGGCATGGCACTAGGCTGGGTCGTCTTCATGCTCGGCAAACCCCTGCTGGAAGGCAAGGGCGAGCCACCGAATCCGGCGCTGCTGCGCGAGAAGACCTTCGGTCCGCTTAACCGCGAATGGACGATCTATCTGTTCGGTGTCCTGGGCGTGATCCCGATCGTCCTGCTGTTTGTGGCGGACGCCGCAGTGCGGGTCTGGGTCGCCGAGACGGTGTCGACGGTGGCCGCCATGGGCGGCGAGGTCTCCTTCGCTGTTAAGGCGGTCGAATTCCTCAATGTCATCGGGGCCCTGCTGCTGGCCGCGACCGTGGCCTCAGTGGGCTATATCATTTGGTTCCTGGCCACCAAATGCGACAAGATCCAGCGCGAGCGGATGCAGTTGGCCATGGTGCTGATCGTTGGGGCGGTGGTGTTCTTCACCCTGTTCGAACAGGCCGGCACCTCGCTGAACCTGTTTGCCGACCGCAACGTCGACCTGACCCTGACCCCGGCCGCCTTCCAGCTGTTTGGGATCACTGTCGGCACGCCGGCCCAGATCGCCGCTGCGGGGATCACTCCGTCCGGCTTCTGGATCGACGCCACCATTACGGCGTCCCAGACCCAGTCGTTCAACTCGGGCTTCATCCTGATCTTCGCGCCGATCCTGGCGGCCCTCTGGGCCTTCTTGGCCAGTCGCAAGATGGACCCGAACCCGACCATGAAATTCGGTCTCGGGATCATTCAGGTCGGCCTCGGCTTCCTGATCGTGGTCTGGGCTGCCGGTGCGGGCATGGTGGACAGTGCCTTCAAGGTGCCGCTCATCACCCTGGGGCTACTGTATCTGTTCCACACCACCGGCGAGCTTTTCCTGTCGCCTGTGGGTCTGTCGGAAATCACCAAGCTGTCGGTGGCCTCGGTGGTCAGCTTCATGATGGCCGTCTGGTTCCTGGCCAGTTCGATCGCCCAGTATGTCGGCGGCGTCATCTCGGGCCTCGCCGGGACCGAAACGGTCGGGGGCCAGGTTCTGGATCCGGCTGGAGCCTTGCAGACCTCGCTGGGGGTCTTCAACCAGTTGGGCCTCTGGGGTGTCGGTATCGGTGTTGGCTTTATCGTCCTCAGCTTCCTGATCAAGGGCTGGGCCAATGGGGTCAATGACGCAGACAACCATCCCGGGCCGAGTCTGACCGATCGCGGTCAGGAAGATGCGAACATCGCCAGGCCTGAACAGGCCTGACGTCAGGCCTCTGACAAGAGAAGGGGGCGGAGCCGAACGGCTCCGCCCCTTTTTTGTGGGTGGATCACGCTGTCAGAGCGATTTGCGAATCTGCAGGAACAGCCACGATCCTCGAGACCGCACATCGGTCTCACGATAGGCCAGCGGCGTGCTGTTGCGCGGTCCGGAATAGATGTCCCGCTGACGCCGGGTCTCGGCATCGGTCAGATTGTTGACGTCCAGACGGAGGCTCAGGTCGTCCGAGGGCTTCCACTGGATGAAGGCATTGAACCTGGGTTCCGATTCCCTGAATCGCAGCTCCCGCACGCGATAGCTGGTGCCGGCGTCCAGATCGCATCCGTGGTTCATGCCCCACGCCCATCGCCCCCCGTACAGGTCCTGGGTGAAGGTCACACCGCAGCCGAAACCATCGTCGCCCGAGAAGCGTCGGGACTCACCGGTCAGCGGGTCTACAATGCTGGTTTCCCGAACAGCGACCCTCGCCACCAGACGCCCGCCGGGCACGCCGATCCGGTCGACCGGCAGGGTCAGGCGGACCTCGAACTCGGTCTGGGTGCCGGTGCCGATATTGCCGAGGGCCTCGAACCCCCCGATCAGAGGAATGATGTCGATATAGTCCTCGATCTCGGCATGGGTCAGCCGCGCACTGAACGCCCCTTCGTCCCAGAACCGGCGTTCATAGATGCCTTCGTAATAGGTGGTCTTGTCGGGCTCCAGAGCGACATTTCCGGCCTCGACCTGCCCCAGATCGACCTCTGCCGACGCGGCAAAGTCGCCAAAGTCCAGCTGCCCCACCTCGCGTTCGATGCGAAAGCGGAACTGATGCTGCGGTGCGGGGATCCAGGTCACCAGAAGGCGCGGCTTGGGATAGACAAAGGACTTGGCCGTGTCGGTGTCACCCGACTGGCGAATCTCCGAGACCTCGACCCGCAGACTCCCTTCGACCGTCAGCTTCGGCGTTGGGTGCCAGGTGGTCTGGCTAAAAGCCTCTCCCCGCAGCTCCTCTACCAGCACGGAGGCTCCGGGCAGGGCGACGGGCACGCCGTTTTCCTCATAGGCGCTTTCCGTGTCGAGGAAGTTGTAGGCGATTTCACCCCCCCCCTCGTAGGACCAGCGATCATTGCGCCGGTACCGAACGACGCCCCTTCCGATCGTCTCGCCCGAGGTGGAGTCGCTCGTGAACAGTCCCGTCCGTCCCGTGCGGGCAAAGCCGGATTCGACCGAACCGCTCTCCAGACGCTGCAGACCGTTCAGCTCCAGCTCGGTGTCCGGTCCCAGCGACCGGGTCCAGCGCGCGCCGAACTCACCTTTCAGGGACTCGTGGGCCGACTGACTTTGATCGTCGTCGCCTGCACCCGACAGGATGGTCACGTCCTGTTCCCTGTCGTTCTTGAAGAAGGATGCGACAGCCGTCAGCCGCAGCAGACCGCCGCCCTGCGGACGTTGGAGCGCGCCCGATGCCCGTACATTTCTGATCCGGTCCCAGGCGTCGACCCCGGCGTCCTGGACAAGGAGCCCGGACGGATCGAACCGTTGGCGGCGGCCCTGGCTCGTGCCGTCCGTGCGATCAACCGTGGCGCTGACGGCCCCCTCGATCTGGTTGTCGCCCGCACGGCGCGAATATTCGGCCCGGACGATCGGTCCGACATAGCCGTCCTCATAGACGTAGGTATCCAGGGCCAGAACCCGTTCGACCGTGACACTGGTCTTCAGCACCACATTGGCGACGACCGACCGTCCCTGCATGTCGATGCCCGGGGCACTGCCCTGGATCAGTTCGATGCGTTCGACGCTATCGACCGCAATCCTCTCGAGCAGGTTGTCCAGCCCCTCGCTCTTGGTGGAGGGGTGACGTCCGTCGATCAGGACATTGCCGGACGTCCCGGCCAGGCCCCGCGTGTCCGAGTTGCCGCTGTTCAGGACGAAGCCGGGCAGGCGCCGGATCATGTCCAGCGCTGTCCGCGGGCGAAGGTCGGCAAAGAAGGCGGGATCAAAGAGCAGCACCCCGGGACGTTCCGGATCCTGGCGAGCCACGATGTCGGCTCCCGGGCCATTGTTCTGGGCCACAACGGGTGTGGTCAGCCCCAGGCAGAGGGCGCTCGTGACCGCGCCCGTCAGCCAGACAGTGGTTCTCATGTCGCCTCCCCTGGACGCGACCACCCATACCGCCCGAACCGTCAATCACCGGTTACAAGACGAAAAAATAGCCACTGGTTCGTCCCTAGAAGGTCTTGCGCACCCGGATCTGGAAGAAAGTGCGCGGGTCGATCAGCTGGCGATCCACGTAGGCAACTGCGCGGGTGGTGCGGTCCGCATAGACAATCTGTTCGAAGGTCGAATCGTTCCAGATGTTGACCTGGGCCCGGATCGACAGGTCGGCGGTCGGCTTGTACTCGGCCCAGGCCTCGAAATAGTCGCGCAGATAGAAGGTGCGTGTCTGGTCAGGGTCGTAGGTGGGCTGGTCGAATGCCGGCAGGAAGTTGAAACCCCACTGGGCCTTCAGGTGGGTGATATCCTGGCGGAAGCCGAGCACGATCTGGCTGGGTCGGACGCGCGAAATCGGCCGGGTCCGGCCGGTGGTGGGGTCGATCACCTCGGTGTGGTTCCAGGTATTCGACACGGTGAACACACCGCCGGACAGGCCCAGTTTTGTGGTCGGGATGGTGGCCGAGATCGACAACTGGTCCAGCGTCCCGTTACCGATATTGCCGGTGGCGGACAGTCCACCCGGCAGGGGTATGCTGTCGAGCACGTCGATGATCTCGTCGTGCCTGAGGCCGACACTGACGATGCCCTCCTCCCAGAAGCGGCGCTCCCAGGTCAGTTCGCTGATCCAGCGTTGTTCGGGCTCCAGATCGACGTTGCCGCCGAAAACATTGCCGTTGTTCAGATCGGCAGAGGCGGCGAAATCGCTGAAGTCGAGCTGGCCGAGTTCGCGTTCAAAGCGGAAGCGGACCTGATTGTTCTCCATCGGCGTCCAGGTGGCGAGGAAGCGGGGTTTGGCGAAGAACAGGCTCTTCTCCTGGTTGGCGTCGCCGGACTGGCTGATGGTTGACCCCTCCAGACGCAGACCCCCCTCCAACGTCAATTTGGGGTTGAGGCGGAACGTCGCCTTGCCGAAGGCCTCGCCGCGCGTTTCCTCGACCGTGACCGAGGCTGAGGGTAGCGGGACGGCCACGCCGCCGACGGTGAAGGCCTGGTCGATCTCCAGCATATTGTAGGCCAGCTCTCCGCCCGTCTCGAGGGTCAGTCGGGGCGAACGTTCGAAACGGACCAGGCCGCGCAGGATGGTTTCAGAGGTATTCCCGTCATAGCCGAAGATCTGTTCGGGACGGTCGACGCCGTTCAGGGTCTGGCGACGGGATGACGTGCCGCTGAAACTCCGGAACTGGTGGATGAAACGGGTTTCGAGCTTCCAGCGCTCGCTGAGCGGCCGGGTGTAGACGACGCCGAACTCGCCGCTGTCGCCGTCCTCGTTGTTGAGGCTTTCGCGGCGCGCCACCGCCGAGGTCTGCAGCTGCTGGCCGTGCCAGTCATTGATGCCGTAGCGGGCCGTCAGGTCGACCTTGCCGCCGACCAGCGGACCCGAATAGTTGCCGCGGATCGAGTCACTGCCGCCGTAGCCGTCTGTGAAGATGCTCTCGTCGCGGAGCACCCCGCCGTTGCCGTCGGTGCGCAGCACCCGGCCGGTCCCGTTCGAATCGCTGGACGAGATACCGTCGCTGAGGGTCAGGCCCCAGCTGCGGTCGCCTTCGCTGGCGCTGAACTGGTAGTTGGCCCCGAACAGGTCGTGGCCACCGTCGTACAGGCTGGCGGAGGTTGTCAGGATATGTTGCCGCGAACTCTCGGACTTGAGGATCACATTGGCGACGACCGAATAGCCCTGCATGTCGATGCCGGGCGTGCCGCCGCGGATCAGTTCGATGCGTTCGACCTGACTGGCCGTAGTGCGGGACAGGACGTTGGAGCCGGTATCGTTCTTGGAGGCCGGGCGTGCGCCGTTGATCAGCACATTGCCGACCGCGCCTTCGAACCCGCGACTGCCCGAGCCGTCATCGACCGAGAAACCGGGTACCCGGTTGACCATGTCCAGCGCCGTATTGGGTTGCTGCTCGGCGAAGAAGTCGGGGGTGAAGACCAGAACGCCGGACCGGGCCGCCGCTTCGGTCGACGGGGTCGCGCCGGGGGCCTCGGTTCCGGCCGGAGTCTGGGCCAGGGCCGCGCCCGCGCTGAACAGAATCGCCGTCGTCGCCAGCAGCAAGGATTTGGTCATTGGTAGAAGTCCCCTCGGTTTGTAGTGCGAGGTGTGACGCCGTGTCGCGATGGTTTCCAGTTACAAGGCAGAAAGGTGGATTAAATCGGTGACATGATTACAGAGCGGTCATGTTACCTGACAGTAATGGCGAACAATGTTTCGACACAATGCCAATAGACGGGCCGCGATATTGAATTTCTGCCCACCGTTGTTTTGTCGGGTCCGTCTCTCGGGTCTTGGTGTCTAGACCGCCGTCCCGCCGACGGTCAGCCCGCCGATCTTGAGGCTGGGCTGGCCGATGCCGACGGGGACACCCTGACCGCCCTTGCCGCAGACGCCGACGCCGGGATCGAAGGCGAAGTCGTCCCCGATCATGGTGATGTTGGTCAGGGCCGTGGCCCCGTCGCCGATCAGGGTGGCACCGCGCACAGGGGCGGTGATCTTCCCGTCCTCGATCAGATAGGCCTCGGTGCACTGGAAGACGAATTTGCCATTGGTGATGTCGACCTGGCCGCCGCCGAAATTGGCGGCATAGAGGCCGCGTTTCGTCGAGGCGATCATGTCGGCCTGTTTGGCTGTGCCGCCCTCCATGAAGGTATTGGTCATGCGCGGCATCGGCATATGGGCGAACGACTGGCGCCGTCCGTTGCCGGTGGCGTTCTGGCCCAGCTGGCGGGCACTGAGCCGGTCGTGCATCAGACCGACCATGATGCCGTCCTCGATCAGTACGGTGCGCGAGGTCGGGGTGCCTTCGTCGTCGACCGACAGGGACCCGCGACGCCCGGTGATGGAGCCGTCGTCGACCACGGTCACGCCCGGGGCGGCGACGCGCTGACCCATCTTGCCGCTGAACACGGACGAACCCTTGCGGTGGAAGTCACCCTCGAAGCCGTGGCCGACGGCCTCGTGCAGCAGCACGCCGGGCCAGCCGGCCCCCAGCACCACATCCATCTCACCTGCCGGGCAGTCGACGGCGTCGAGATTGATCAGGGCCTGACGCAGGGCCTCGTCCACCTGACCCTGCCAATGGGCAGGAACGATCCAGGTCTCGAATCCGGCCCGGCCACCGGCTCCGGATGAGGCGCTTTCCCGCACGCCGTTCCGTTCCACGGTGACCGAGACATTGAGACGGACCAGCGGTCGCACGTCCTGCACCAGTCGCCCGTCGGCGCGCAGGATTTCGATCGCGCGTCGTTCGCCGACGAGTGAGGCGGAGACCTGGACGATGCGGGGATCCCGGGACCGGGCCCAGGCGTCGATTTCGCCGAGCAGGGCGATCTTGTCGGAGAAGGCCGGCGAAGCCAGCGGGTCGAGGTCGCCATAGAGTTTCTGATTGGTCGCGCGCGGCCCCTCGGCGACCGTGCCGGCATGACCGTGCTTGGCCAGGGCCGCGCTGTCGGCGGCGCGCCGGATCGCGGCGGCGCTGATTTCATTGGCGTGGGCGTAGCCGGCGGTTTCCCCGGCCACGACTCTCAGGCCGAATCCTTCGGTCGCATCATAGGTGGCGGCCTTCAGTCGACCGTCGTCGAACACCAGTGATTCGCTCTCGGACCGTTCCAGGAACAGTTCCCCGTCGTCGGCCCCGCGCAGGGCGTCCTGCAGGACGGTCAGGGCTTCATCCGTGGCGACGCCGGCGGACTCGAGAATGGGGGGCGGGGAAACGGATACGGTCATGCCCCTAAGTAGGGACTGGCGCCGCTCTCGTCTAATCGCCGGTCTGATGATCCGGAAAAGGCGGCGACCGTGGAACCGGTCGCCGCCTCAGCTGTCGTTCCAGCGATGCTGACCAGGGTCAGCGTTCGTGGATGTCGCCCGAGCCCGAGACGTTGCTCTCCAGCTTGGCCGGGCGGGTGGTCAGGGTGATGTCGCCCGACCCGGCGATCGACAGCCGTGCCGTGCCGGTAGGCGCGACCCGGGCCTCGCCGGACCCCGAGATGTCGACGGTGGCGTCGGTGGTGACCAGGTCCGAAAGATCGGCCTCGCCGGAGCCGGCGATGTCGAGGTCCAGGGTCGTGGTCTTGCCGGTGGCGGTGACATCGCCGCTGCCGGAAATGTCGATCAACAGTGTCGGCTGGTCATAGTCCCGGATGGTCAGGGTCCGGGAACCGGCAAGATCGAAGCGGGTCACAGAGGGGGCGGTGACGACGATCTTCAGATTGTCGCGGTCGCTCCGGGCCGACAGGCCGCCGGCCCACCAGTGCAGGGTGATCTCGTCGGTCCCCCGGGCCAGATAAAGGCGGCCGTTTTCGACCCGGACCCGATCGACGATCGATTGCGATCCGGTGACGACCACGCCGGCTTCGGGGCCCTGGATGTAGGTCACGGTCGCGGGCAGATCGATGTCCAGCCGGTTGCCGTCCGACCAGGCCAGGGTCCGGGACACGTCGGGCGCGCGCTTGCCGCTGACGGTCTCGATGCGGATTTGATCGTCCCCGTCGTTTATGACCCAGCTGCCGCCGTTGCGGTCGATGTCCCGGGCCACCAGCCCGGCCGCGCCGGACAGGCTGGCGATGGCCAGGACCAGGGCAGCCCCGGCGATGATGAAAAGGGTGCGGATCATGCCGATTCTCCCGGAACATAGGCAGGTTGCGGATCAAGCGCCGGCTTCAGCAGCCGGTAGTGCAGGCGGGCAAACCAGACGAGGCCGTTGACCAGCCAGACGGTGACGATGGCCGTCAGGGCCCCCATCGCCGTCGCACAGGCCATCAGCCCCAGGCCTGCGAGCATTGCGGCCATGGTCCCGCCGGGGAAGCCGCCGAACGGACCGGCCACCATGATCACACCACCGGCAACGACCATGGCGACGACGGCGACGAACAGGCCGAACAGGGTGCCGATGATCCCCATCAGCAGGGGCAGAAGGAAGATTATGTCCACCGCCCCCAGTCCCAGGACCGCGAACACGGCGGCGGCGGCGGCGGACGGATTCTTCTCCTGTCGCCAGCGCCGGATTCCGGCCTCGGCCTTCAGCTCGCGGGCCAGTCGTTCGGGGTCGCCGAGCGCGGCGGCCACTTCAGCCTCGCTGCGGCCTGCAGCGATTCCGTCATCGAAATGAGCGTCATAGTCGCTGAGAATTTCGGCGGCTGTGGAGGTCGGCAGGCCAACCAGCCCGCTTTTCAGCCGGGCCATGAAATCGGCGCGGGTCATTGGGCGTCTCCGGTCTCTGTAGGGGTGGGGCCGGCCGTGGCCGGGGTCGTGTCGGCAAGGACGTCGTCAACGGCCCGGACGAAGGCGCGCCATTCGTCGCTCTGGGCCGCCAGGGCGTCGGTGCCGGCAGGGGTGAGTCGATAGTATTTCCGCGACGGGCCGCTGGGTGATTCGACCAGATAGGTCTCGACCAGTCCATCGGACTGCATGCGGCGCATCAGCGGGTAGATCGTGCCTTCACCCATATCGATGGCGTCGGCGAGCCGGCTGGCGATCTCGTAGGCGTAGCTGTCCGCCCGGGCGAGGAGGGCCAGCACACACAGGCTGAGCACCCCCTTTTTGAGCTGTATTTCGATCGTTTCAGTCACATCAGTGTCTCCTTCGATGTCGATTGTCTATCGCAAGGTAGTGTGTATCACAAGGTAGCTGGTGAAACATGACAGCGAATTAATCGTCCCGATGTTTGGGCGGTGCGGCGTCATGGGCGTGTCAATCGCTTGGCAAGTCGAAGGTGAGCCGATATGGACCGGCCTTGAAACCGTCACGGACGATCCGTCCGGGCCTTCACCTGCGATTTACTCGCAGGAGTCTGCTGCAGAGCGAATTGATGAGGAAGTCTCGAATGGGGAAGGGCACGCGAGCCAGAGGGTCGTTCATGACCCTGGTCGGAGGCGCATTCGCCTCCATGACCCTGGCCGTATTCGCCGCGTCGCCGGCCTGGGCGCAGGATCGTATGGGCCAGCCCACGCCGGGCGGTATCGACCTGCAACCGGCGGCGTCACCGCTGAAGCATGAAGCAATCTGGTTTCACAATGTGATCCTGATGCCGGTGATCACCTTTATCACCCTGCTGGTGCTGGGTCTGATCATCTGGATCGTCGTGCGCTACAACAAGAAGTCCAATCCGGTGCCCGCGCGCTGGAGCCACAACACCGCGATCGAGATAATCTGGACCGTCCTGCCGGTGTTCATCCTGGTGATCATCTCGCTGTTCTCCTTCCGGCTGCTGTTCGCCTATGAAGACATGCCCGACCCGGACCTGACGGTTAAGGTCACCGGCAACCAGTGGAACTGGGCCTACGAATATCCCGATCAGGGCGTGCCCGAGTACATCTCGAACATGTTGCCCGAGGGCGAGGCTCCCCCGCAGCTCTACCGCCTCGCCGCTGATCAGCCCATGGTCGTCCCGGTCGGCAAGACCGTGCGTGTGCTGGTCACCGCCGCCGACGTGATCCACTCCTTCGGCCTGCCCGCCTTCGGCCTGAAGACGGACGCCGTGCCCGGCCGGGTCAATGAGACCTGGTTCAAGGCCGAGCGTACCGGCTCCTTCTACGGCCAGTGTTCGGAACTGTGTGGCGTCGACCACGCCTTTATGCCGATCCAGATCAATGTCGTCACCGAAGCCGAGTTCGCGACCTGGGTCGCCTCCAAAGGCGGCTCCATGACACCGGCCGCGGCAACACCGGCCGTGACGACGATCGCCGCACCCGCCACGACCGCTCCGGCGGCCGCCTCCGCTGCTGCGCCGGCTCCCGCCGCGCCGGCCGCCCAGTAACGCTACGCGAGAGCCCCAAAGACCATGGCCACCGCAATCTCCGCTCCCGACACTCACGGTCACGACGACCATGATCACAAGCCGGGTTTCTTCACCCGCTGGTTCCTGTCGACCAACCACAAGGACATCGGCACCCTGTACCTGTTGTTCGCCATTATGGCGGGCCTGGTCGGTGGAGCCCTGTCCGGCCTGATTCGCTGGGAACTGGCCGAGCCGGGCATCCAGGTGTTCGTCGAGGGTGGTCTTATCCAGCAGCTGGGTCTCATCGAGGCCTCCAAGCACGGCTACAACGTCACCGTCACCGCCCACGCCCTGATCATGATCTTCTTCATGGTCATGCCGGCGATGATCGGCGGTTTCGGCAACTGGTTCGTGCCGATCATGATCGGCGCGCCCGACATGGCCTTCCCGCGCATGAACAATGTCTCGTTCTGGCTGCTGGTCGCGGCCTGGGTGCTACTGTGCCTGTCGATGTTCGTCGACGGCGGTCCGGGCAAGGGCTTCGGCGGCGGCTGGACGATCTATCCGCCACTCTCGACCACGGGCCATACCGGTCCGGCCATGGACCTGGCGATCTTCTCGCTGCACGTCGCCGGTGCGTCCTCGATCCTGGGGGCCATCAACTTCATCACCACCATCTTCAACATGCGTGCGCCGGGCATGACCCTGCACCGGATGCCGCTGTTCGCCTGGTCAGTTCTGGTCACGGCCTTCCTGCTGCTGCTGTCCCTGCCGGTTCTGGCCGGGGCCATCACCATGCTGCTGGCGGACCGCAATTTCGGCACCAGCTTCTTCGATCCCGCCGGTGGCGGTGATCCGGTGATGTTCCAGCACCTGTTCTGGTTCTTCGGTCACCCGGAGGTCTACATCCTGATCCTGCCGGGCTTCGGCATCATCAGCCACATCGTCTCGACCTTCTCGAAGAAGCCGATCTTCGGTTACCTCGCCATGGCCTATGCCATGGTCGCCATCGGCTTCGTCGGCTTCCTGGTCTGGGCTCACCATATGTTCACGGTCGGCATGGGCGTGAACCTGCGCGCCTATTTCATCGCCGCGACCATGATCATCGCGGTGCCGACAGGGGTGAAGATCTTCAGCTGGATCGCCACCATGTGGGGCGGCTCCATCAGCTTCAAGACGCCGATGCTGTGGGCGATGGGCTTCATCTTCCTGTTCACCATCGGTGGTGTCACCGGGGTGGTCCTGGCCAATGCCGGCATCGATTACAGCCTGCATGACACCTATTACGTCGTGGCCCACTTCCACTATGTGCTGTCACTCGGGGCCGTCTTCGCCATCTTCGCGGGCTTCTACTACTGGTTCGAAAAGATGTTCGGCGTGAAGTACAACGAGGCTCTCGGGGCCGCGCATTTCTGGATCATGTTTATCGGGGTGAACCTGGTGTTCTTCCCGCAGCATTTCCTCGGTCTGCAGGGCATGCCGCGCCGTATCGTCGACTATGCTGAGGCCTTCACCCTGTGGAACCAGGTGTCGTCGGTCGGCTATCTGATCACCATCGCCGGCGTCGGCGTGTTCCTGATCATGCTGGCCGAAGCGGCGATCCGTCGTCGTCCGGGCGTGGCCAATCCCTGGGGCGAAGGGGCCACCACCCTGGAGTGGACCCTGTCCTCGCCGCCGCCGCATCACCAGTTCAACGAACTGCCGGTGGTGAAGTCGGACGAGCACTGATCCAACCGGATACCAGACCCAGGGGCCGCTCTTTCGATACCGGAAGGGCGGCCCTTGCCTTTTGAAGACCTGACCATGACCACCCGTAGTGCCAGTCCCGCCGTCTCGACCGCCCAGCCGGAAGATTTCTTCCAGCTGCTGAAGCCGCGCGTCATGTCGCTGGTGGTGTTTACCGCCGTCACCGGACTGGTCGCGGCCGGCGGCGACCTCGATCCGGTTCTCGCCGCCATCGCCATCCTGTGCATCGCCGTGGGCGCAGGCGCGGCCGGCGCGCTGAACATGGCCCTGGAAGGCCAGACCGACGCCCTGATGCGGCGCACGCGCGGCCGTCCGGTCGCGGCCGGGCGGATCAGTCGCAGCGACGCCATGAGCTTCGGCGTCATCCTGTCGATCTTCTCGGTCATGCTGCTGGGCATGACCACCAACTGGCTGGCCGGCGGCCTGCTGTTGATGACCATCGTCTATTATGCCGGCTTCTACACCCTGCTGCTGAAGCGCCGGACGCCCCAGAACATCGTCATCGGCGGGGCCGCCGGGGCCTTCCCACCGGTGATCGGCTGGGCCGCGGCGACGGGGCAGGCTCCGTGGCAGGCCTGGCTGCTGTTCCTGATCATCTTCCTGTGGACCCCGCCGCACAGCTGGGCCCTGGCCCTGTATTCAGCGGGAGACTACGCCAAGGCGGGGATCCCGATGATGCCGGTGGCGCGCGGGGCCAAATCCACCCGCCTGCAGATCCTGATCTACAGCCTGGTGTTCGTGCCGGTGGCCATCGCTCCCGGCCTGCTGGGTCTGGGCGGGACGCTGTATCTCGTGGTGTCCGGCGTCGGCGGTCTCGGCTTCCTGGGGCTGGCGATCCGCCTGTGGCGCTCCCGTGCAGGCGATCAGCCGGACAAGGCCGAGGCGGTGGGGCGAGAAGCCGCATTGTATGATGTGCGCGCGGAGGCCAAACCGGCCCGCAATCTGTTTGCCTTTTCAATTCTCTATCTGATGGCCCTGTTTGCGGCCCTTCTGGTTGAGCAACTGCCTGGTCTGGGACTGTAAGCCATGCGCCTGACGCCCGAGGAACTCGCTGCCCGCAACAAGCGCAACCTGGCCATCGCCGGTGCGCTGGTGGCCTTTATCGTGCTGATCTTCACCGTCACCATGCTGAACCTGAAGCGCAATATGGACGCCCGCGCGGCGTTGGCCGGCGCGGCGGCCGAGGCACAGCAATGAGCGGGAAGAACCTGATCGCCATCGTTTGTGTTCTGACGGTGATGGCCATGACCGGGGCGGCCTTTGCGGCTGTGCCGCTCTACCGGATGTTCTGCCAGGTTACCGGGTTCAACGGCACGGTAAGCCGGGCCGACCTGGCACCGACGAAGGTACTGGATCAGACCCTGCTGATCCGTTTTGACACCAATGTGCGCGACCTGCCGATGACCTTCCGTCCTGAACAGGTCAGCCAGCGGGTTCGGATCGGCGAGACCGGGATGGCCTTCTTCGATGTGACCAACACTTCGGACCAGCCGATCCACGCCACCGCCGCCTACAATGTCGTGCCCGAGCGCGCCGGACCCTATTTCCAGAAGCTGCAGTGCTTCTGTTTCGACAGCCAGACGATCGCGCCCGGTGAGTCGAAAAAATTCCCGGTGCAGTATTTCGTCGCGCCCGAGATCGCCACCGATCACGAGAGCCGCGGCGTGCGCGAAATCACGCTCAGCTACACCTTCTACCCGACCAAGGGCGCGAACGACCCCTCTTCGCCTTCTACCACTGGCGTTGCCGGGTAGCGGACGCTATAGCCGACACATCGACCCTCGACGTTTCAAGAGACCTTCATGGCCGACGCACACGCCGCACCGCATCACGACTATCACCTGGTCAACCCCAGCCCCTGGCCGCTGGTGGCGTCGATCGCCGTCACGACCATGATGATCGGGGCCGTAGTCTGGATGAAGGGGCTCGCTCCGGCTGATGCCGGTCCGGTCGCAACCGCCCTGTTGAGCGACGGCAAGGCCGCGCTCTTTTTCGCTGGTTTCGCCGGCGTGCTGCTTGCGAGTTTTGGCTGGTGGGCCGACGTCATCAAGGAAAGCCGCGGTGGTGACCATACGCCGGTCGTTTCGATCGGCCTGCGCTACGGCATGATGTTGTTCATCGCCTCCGAGATCATGTTCTTTGCGGCCTTCTTCTGGATGTTCTTCGACATGGCCGTGTTCAATGAATCACGGACCCAGATTCCGGAGATCGGCAACTGGGCGGATACGGCCAAGGACTGGGCGACGTGGCCGCCCAAGGGTGTTGAAACCCTCGATGCCTGGCAACTGCCGCTGCTGAATACCGTGATCCTGCTACTGTCGGGCACGACGGTGACCTGGGCACACCATGCCCTTCAGGTCGGTGACCGCAGCGCCGCCAAGCTCGGCCTGCTCATCACCGTGGCCCTCGGCATCCTGTTCACCGGCGTTCAGGCCTATGAGTACGGCCACATCATCCACGAGAACCTCTTCTTTAACGCCGAAGCGGCCAATGCCGGCCTCTACGGCTCGATCTTCTTTATGGCCACCGGCTTCCACGGTTTCCACGTCCTGATCGGCACCATCTTCCTGGCGGTCTGCCTGTTGCGCCTGCTGGCCGGCCAGATGACGCCGCAGAAGCATTTCGGATTCGAGGCGGCCGCCTGGTACTGGCATTTCGTTGACGTCGTCTGGCTGTTCCTGTTTGCCTTTGTCTACGTCACCTTCGGGTGATCGAAGGGCCGGCAGGTCAGGATAATTCGCCGGCGCGGATCGAGTCGGTCCGCGCCGGTCTTCTTTGCCGCTGCCCGAATTGCGGGCAGGGGCCGCTGTTCACCAGCTTCCTCAAGGTCATCGACCGTTGCGCCGTCTGCGGCTTTGACTTCACGCGGCTGAACACCGGCGACGGGGCGGCGGTCTTCGTCATGCAGATCGCCGGCGGTACCGTGGTGTTTGGGGCCCTGTTTACCGAGCTGGCCTATCATCCCCCCATGTGGCTGCATCTGATCCTGTGGCCGCCACTGGTCATCGTTCTGGCCCTCGGTCTCATGCGACCGGCCAAGGGGGTGATGGTCGCCTTGCAGATGCGCAACCGGGCCTCCCAGATTCACAATGACGACTTCTGATTCCCGCGCCGCGTCGCCGGGCTTCCCCTGGGGGCTGACGGTTTTGTCCGGCCTGGTCCTGGTGCTGTTGCTGGCCCTGGGAGTCTGGCAGGTGCAGCGCCTGCAGTGGAAACAGGGACTGATCGCCCAGGCCGATCTGGCCGCCGGCTTGCCGCCGGTGCCGATCCAGCAAATCGAGCCCGGCCCGGACCGGCAGTTCCGGCAGGTGATCGTCGACTGTCCCGGGCTGGCCACGGCCCCCTTCGTCGAGCTGCAGTCGATTCGCGACGGCGAGGCCGGCGTGCGTCTGATCTCGGCTTGCCCGGTGGAGGCCGGACCGGGCCAGCCGACACCCGGCGTCTATCTGGTGGATCGTGGCTTCATGTCCGCAGAGGTCTCCGCCCGGCCTTCGGTGGGCCGGGATTCGCGTCCCGTCAGGATTATAGCTGTGGTCCGGACGGCCCCCGCACCGGGGCTGATGGCCCTGCCGCCTTCAGGCAACAGCTTCTACGCCCGGGATAATGCGGCCATGGCCGCGGCGCTCGGAGTCAGCACCCTGGTCTCGGCCGAAACCCTGTTCGCCACGACGTCCAGCAATCCCGACATGGCGACGCTGCAGCCTTCCGCCCCGCCCGTCGCCTTCGCCAACAATCATCTGGGCTATGCCCTGACCTGGTTCGGTCTGGCCGGGGCGTTGATCGCCTTCTACGTCGTGCTTCTGCGCCGGCGCATGCGTGGAGGATAACGGTCTGAGCCCGACCCTGCATACCCTGTCGAACGGCGTCCGCATCGTCTGTGACCCCATGCCCGGTTTGCGAACCCTGGCCCTGACCGTGGCGGTGCGCGGCGGAGCCGGCTGGGAGATCGAGACCCGTTCCGGCTGGTCCCATCTTCTCGAACATCTGGTCTTTAAGGGCGCGGGCGAGATGACGGCGCGGGACATCGTCGAGCGGATCGAGGCCGAGGGTGGATCGATCAACGCCTCGACCGGCTATGAACGCACCAGTTTCGAGATTCGGGCCCTGCACGGCTCCCTGCCGCTCGCGATGCAAATCCTGTCCGATCTGGTTTTCAATCCCACCCTCGATCCGGTCGAAATCGAACGTGAGAAGGACGTGGTGGCCCAGGAAATCGCCGAGGCCTTCGACACGCCGGACGACCATGTCTTTGAAATGGCCCAGACCCGGGCTTTCACCGGCCAGCCGCTGGGACGTCCCATCCTCGGTTCAATCGCCAGTCTGGCTCCGGTGACCCGTGCCAGTATCGGGGAATGGCGCACCCGCCTTTATTCGCCGGACCGCATGGTGGTGACTGTGTCCGGAGCCGTTGATGAGGCCGAATTCCTGGCCCTGGCCGAGCGCTGGTTCGGTGAAGTGAAGGCCGAACCCGCCGATTCGCCCGCACCCGCGATCTTCACCGGCGGTGAGGCGAAACTGACCCGGCGCATCGAACAGGCCAATCTGGTCTTTCAGTTGCCGGCCCCCGGCGCTTCGGACCCGGCCTATGCCGCCATGCGACTGATGACCGAGATCCTCGGCGGCGGCATGGCCTCGCGCCTGTTCCAGAGCGCCCGTGAAGAGCGGGGCCTCGCCTATGCCATCGACGCCTACCATGAGCCCTATGAGGCCGGCGGCGTGATGGGCATCTACGCTGGAGCGGCGGGAGACCGGGCCGAGGAGCTGGCCGGTGTCTGCGCTGCCGAGATTCGCACCCTGGCCGCGACCGGGCCGACTCCGGCCGAGCTGTCCCGTGCCAAGGCCGTGTTGAACGCCGGACTGTGGATGTCCGACGAGAGCCCGGCCAGCCGTGCCGGGCGTCTGGCCGCCCAGACCCTGATCTTTGGTGCGCCGATCCCATCCCAGGTCATGGCTGACCGGGTATTGGCCCGAACCGTGGAGGATGTCCGCGCGGTGGCACAGGGGCTGCTCGGGCCCGGACGTTGCGCCAGTGCGGTGCTGGGCCCCCGCACCGCCGCACGGGCCGGAGCGGTGTTCCGCGACGCCCTGTTCGCCTGAGCCGACTGGGGCTAGTCTGCAGGCATGGCACTGTTCGACTGGATGGCCGAGTCTACCGGAACGGTAGTTGAGGGGGAGGGCGTGATCCTGCGCCCGCCCCGCTACACCGACTACGTTGCCTGGGCGAACCTGCGCGACGCCTCGCGCGCCTATCTGCAGCCCTGGGAGCCGGCCTGGCCGGAGGATGACCTCAGTCGTCTCGCCTTTCGCCGGCGCATGGCGATCTACGGGCGCGAAATGGAGCAGGGTAACGCCTGGCCGTTTTTTATCTTTGACGCCGACGGTGACACCTTGCTGGGGGCCATCACCCTGTCCAACGTCCGTCGCGGTGTCGCCGAGGTCGGGACCCTGGGCTACTGGATCGGTGAACGGGCTGCCGGACAGGGTTACGGGACCGCCGCGACCCGGGCCATGCTTGCCTTTGCTTTCGGGCCGCTCAACCTGCATCGGGTCGAGGCGGCCTGTGTTCCCGACAATCTCGCTTCCCGCCGGGTTCTCGAAAAGGCGGGCTTTGTTCACGAGGGTATGGCCCGGGCTTATCTTAAAATTAACGGCGTATGGGCAGATCATCTTCTGTTCGGCTGCGTGAATGACGAAGTCGACCGTTCCGATACCCGCCCGTTGTCATGACAAGGACCATATAGACGTTTTGAATACTCGGTCTGGATCTCTGGCTTGGGACGCGACGACTGCCATCGAGGCGTTGGCCGCGGCAGATACGGCGCTCTGGATCTGGACGCCGTCCGAGGACCGGATGCGGTTTACCGGGGCCACACGGGCTCTGGGTCTGGGTCCCCTGGCCCCGGAATGTTCAGGCGCGGCCTTCACCGCTGTGGCCGTTCCCCAGGACCGGGCCCTGGCCGAACGTGTTCTGAAGCCCCAGGCGGAAGGCTCGGAAGTCGCTATCCGCATGCGCATGCGCGACGCCGAGATCTGTCTGTGGCGCGGAGTCTGGCTTGAAGATGGTTTGCGGGCGGCAGGGGTTGTCGCTCTCGAGACGAAATTCGCCGGCACCAACCGGGATGTTCTGACCGGTTTGCTGGACCGTCGAACCTTCCTGACCCGTGCCGCCGAGACCCTGACCCGGCCGGGCGATTATGATCTGGTCGTGGCCGACGTGGATCGCTTGCGTCGTCTGAATGAGGCCTTGGGACACGAGCGGGCCGACATGGTTCTGGCGGCCGTGGGCTCGCGCATGGCGGCAGCCTTCTCCCAGGACGATTCCCTCGCCCGTGTCGGGGAGGACGAGTTCGCTGTTCTGCTGCCGCGTGGCGCAGGAAACCCCTCCACACGGCTGCGCGAGGCCGTCGAACAGCCGTTGCGGATCGCCGGTTTCGACATCTATCCGACGGTCGCGATCGGTGTGGTTTCGGCCGAAGGGGGCCCCGACGCGCCGGATGTTGCTGAACTGCTGCGGCGGGCCGAATTGGCCGTCGAGCGGGCCAAGACCGCCGGGCGCGGCGGCGGGGCTGCCTACGGTCGGGCGTTGGAAAGTGACAGCCTGTCACGTCTGGGTCTGGAGGCTGATCTGCGGAACGCCTTCCTGCGCGGCGAAATCGAGCCCTTCTATCAACCCATTGTGAATCTCAACACCGGGGCTGTCGCCGGCTTTGAGGCCCTGGCCCGCTGGCGGCACCCCAAGCGCGGTCTGGTCCCACCGGACGACTTCCTGACCCAGGCCGAAGAGATGGGTCTGATGAACGAGCTGGGTCTGCTGATGATGACCCGGGCCTCCCGTCAGCTCGCCGAGTGGCTTCAGCGACACCCGGGGGCGGGCAAATTGTTCTGCAGCGTCAATCTGTCGGTCGGTGAAATCGAACGTGCCAACCTGGTTGAGGACGTGACCCGCATCATCGCTGAGTCCGGGCTGCCCAGGGGAGCGCTGAAGCTCGAGGTCACCGAAGGCGACATCATGCGCGATACGGCCCAGGCCGCCGAGGTATTGAGTCGTCTGAAGGCGGCTGGAGCCTCACTGGCGCTGGATGATTTCGGGACCGGGTTCTCATCGCTGACCTGGCTGGCCAAATTGCCGTTCGATACGCTGAAGATTGACCGGTATTTCGTTCTGACCATGGACAAGGACGAAGGCTCGGCCAAGATCGTCAAATCAGTGGTCAATCTGGGACGGGATCTGTCACTGGAGGTCGTGGCCGAAGGGGTCGAGAACGCCGGACTGGCCCACCTGTTGCTGGAAGCCCAGTGTCACTACGGCCAGGGGTTCGGTTATGCCCCCGCCCTGCCGGCCCAGGAAGCCGAGGTCTATCTCAACGAGTCCCTGGCTGACGGCATGGCACCGATCAAGGCGCGATCAGCCTAGACCATTTTTGTTTCAGGTCGAATCGACCTGAATCCAAAAAATGGTCCAGATTCAAACTGGAGCGAAATCTGAGCCGAGCTGGACTGCGTCCAACTCAACCGATTTCGCCCTAGGCGGAATTGCTCCGGGGCGGGCTCAGGCGCGCCCGGACTGTCCGGACAGCTGTCCCGGCTCCACACCAAGACCGGCCAGGGCCCGACTCCATTTGGTTTCGTGGTCGGTATCGAAGATCAGATCGGCTTCGGCCTCGGCGGTCAGCCAGACGTTTTCGCCGAGCTCCTCCTCCAGTTGACCCTCGCCCCATCCGGCATAGCCGAGCAGGAGGGTGGAGCGTTTCGGACCGGCGACCGGATCGGTCATCGCCACCAGGGCCTCCTTGGTGCCCGTCATGGCCAGTCCCCGGCCAAACGACAGGCTGGCGTCGTGCGTCAGCCAGTCATCGGTGTGCAGCACAAAGCCGCGTTCACGCTCGACGGGGCCACCGATCAGCACCGGCAGGCCCTCGGTCATTGCCGGAGCGGCGGCATCCAGTTTTACCAGAACAGCTTTCAGATCGATTCCGGGAGCCGGGTGATCCAGCCTCAGCCCCATCGCATGATCCGGTTCGTGGGTGCAGAGCAGGATTACCGCATGCTCGAAACGTGGATCGCCGATGCCGGGCATGGCGATCAGCAGCCGGCCGGCGAGGGATTCGAAGTCGTTCATATCCTTATCATCGGCAGCGTCGACGTCCGGCGCAAGGCAAGGCCTCGTGAACAGTCTGGAGACGTCCCCTTGGCGATGGACCCGGTCATCTCTATCTGACGAAGGACACATTGACCCACAGTTCAGGAAATCCCGCGATGACCATCCAGATCGGCGACCGCATTCCTTCGGCGACCCTCAGCACCATGACTCCGGATGGGCCCGCGCCGATCACCACGGACACCCTGTTCAAAGGCAAGACCGTGGCCCTGTTCGCAGTCCCGGGGGCCTTTACGCCGACCTGTTCGGCCCGCCATCTGCCGGGCTTCAAGGATCATCGCGCCGACCTGGCCGCCAAGGGCGTCGACACCGTCGCCTGTATTTCGGTGAATGACGCCTTCGTCATGGGGGCCTGGGCTGACAGCCAGGGGATTGGTTCAGACGACATTGTCATGCTGGCGGACGGCAACGGTGATTTCACCCGCGCGGTTGGCCTCGCGCTCGACGCCAAGGGGTTCGGCATGGGTGAACGCTCGCAGCGGTATTCCATGCTGGTCAAGGACGGGGTCGTGGATCAGCTGAACATCGAACAGGGCGGCGAGTTCAAGGTGTCTTCGGCAGAACACCTGCTGGCCCAGGTCTAGACCCGATACCGGCACCGTCACCTTTCCGGGGGCGGTGCCGTTTGCCGGGGTTCACCGGCAGGACCGGGGTCGGCGTCAGGCCACGTCTACCATTTTACCGCTGTCGGTGTCTGATTGAGCTGCCGCTGCGGCCAGGGTTTGCGAGATCGCGTTCAACAACAGGGCGGGCGTGATTGGTTTGGGCACGAAATAGTCCATACCCGCCGCCATACAGGCGGCGATGTCGTCCGGTGAGGTGTCGGCCGTGACGGCGATGACCGGAGTCCCCGCATTGGGGCCGTTCCCCGAGCGCAGACGACGGGTCGTTTCGCGACCGTCGAGCTCGGGCATTCTTATATCCATAAAGATGATGTCGAAGGCGGAGGCTTCGCAGATCTTGAGCGCCACCAGGCCGTCGGCCGCGGTGGCGGTCTCACAGCCGAGCGGTTGAAGAATCAACTGGATGGCCCGTCGGTTGATGTCATGGTCATCGACCACCAGTACACGCAGGGGACGATCCTCACCGTCCTCGGGAACGTCCTGAGGCTCGAGAGTGACAATCGACTCGCTAGAGGGCTCGGGCGCGGGCGCGGGCTCGGGCGCGGGCTCGGGCGCGGGCGCGGCGACCCGGGCCGGGACCGGCTGCGGGCGTAATGTGCGGGCGACCACCTCACGGCTGTCAAGGTCGAGCATGATCGTCGGGGTCGGCTTCACCGTGCTTGCGCCGAGGTTTAGCGACAGGGTGAATTTGGCTCCCTGGCCGGGGGCGCTGCGTGCTGTCAACTGACCGCCCATCAATTCAGCCAGTTGGCGGCTGATCGCCAGACCCAGACCCGTGCCGCCGTGGCGACTGACGATGCCGGTGGAGATCTGGTCAAAGGGTGTGAACAAGCGTCGCACCTGTTCCCGCGTCATGCCCGGACCGGTATCGCTGACCTCGATCAGGAGGGCGTGGCTGGACACTTCATCGTCCCAGCCACTGAATTTCAGGGTAATCGCCCCCTCATCCGTGAACTTCATTGCATTTGAGATCAGGTTGTTCAGAACCTGGCGCAGTCGCATGGGATCACCGCGCACCATCGTGGGCATGGTTGCTGCGCCTTCGATCCGCAGCTTCAGCCCTTTGGCACGGGCGGAGCCTCGCCACAGAAGTACGGTCTGGGACAGCAAGGCGCGAAGATTGAAGTCGCTGATCTCGACGGTCATATGCCCGGCATTGAGCTTGGCGTGATCAAGCAGATCGTCCAGCAGGGCCTGCATCATCACCCCGGCGTCGATGATAAGCCGGGCCTGGGACCGGCCGTTTCCGTCGACGGCTCCGCGTTCCAGCTCGCTGGCCCCCGTGAGAATGGCGCTGATC
Organism: uncultured Brevundimonas sp.; assembly: GCF_963974615.1. Taxonomy (GTDB): domain Bacteria; phylum Pseudomonadota; class Alphaproteobacteria; order Caulobacterales; family Caulobacteraceae; genus Brevundimonas. The sequence continues at coordinate 53,588 of NZ_CAXBDH010000003.1, read as the reverse complement.
GGTGTGCGCAGGTCGTGACCGATGGCCGACAGGAAGGCTTCGCGGCCCGCCATGATGCGCTCCGCCTCAATGCACTTTGTGTTGGCCTCAATGCGCGCCTGGGTTTCCGCCGTTCGCGCCGCGTTCATGCGTTGCCAGGTGGAGAAACAGTAGGTGGCGAACACACCTACGGAGACTGTGGCTGCAGTCGTGAAGGCCACGGATGCGCCGTAGCTGGCCATGAAGAATGGCGTTGCCACCAGATACATAAGGTGCGGTGCGATCGTCAGGCCCAGAACGACCTTGGAGCGCGGTGAATTTATGACGCTGTAGATGGCACCGGCCGTCAGCAACATGCCGGCGCAGACGCCGCCCATCACGCCGCCCATCAACCAGAGCGCCACCGAAAGGCTGCCGAAATAGGCGGCATTAAGAAACAGTACTCCCCCCCCGGCGACGAGGTGAAACCCGTTTAACCGGGTCATCCGGCCGCTGTTGATCGGTTCAAAGACCCACAGATCGAGAAGCTGGATCAGGAAATACCCGATCACCCATAAGGCGGCGAACTCCCAGCCGACCACGGGACCGAACACCAGGGCGCTGGCGCTGCCCATGCCGAGCCTCTGCAACAGCGCCTTGCGGCGCTGGCGGATGGCTTCCACCCAATCAACCGATGTGTCGGCGTAGGCTTCTGGCATGGGACTCCTCGGCGGACATGCTCGCCCGTCCCCGCATGATGCCCCCATCGCCCTAACGTGACGTCAACGGCCCCGCTGAAATCGCGTCTGAAAGGGTGGGAAAACCATCCGCTCGAAGCCGTCCGGCCAGGTCGCGTTTGATCCGGCCGACCAGGCCCGGACCCTCGTATATCAAGGCGGAATAGACCTGCACGGCACAGGCCCCGGCTCGAATTCGGGCATAGGCCTCGGCTCCGGAGTCGATACCGCCCACGGCGATCAGGGGTAACCGCCCGGCGGCGGCCTCGGCCGCTGCCTTGAGCGCGACTATGGCCCCGGTTTTCAGGGGCGCACCCGACAGCCCTCCGGCCTGTGAACGCCAGCTCGATTTCAGGGTTTCAGGACGCTCCAGCGTGGTGTTGGACACGATCAGGCCGTCGATCCTGTTGGTCAGGCTCGCGTCGACGATCATGGCGATCTCGGCTGCGGTCAGGTCCGGCGCGATTTTCAGGAACACCGGCCCGCCGCCCGGTGCCCGGGCTTCGGCGACCCGGCCAAGCAGATCGTCGAGTGCGTCGCGGCCCTGAAGGGCCCGCAGGCCCGGCGTGTTCGGCGACGAGATGTTGATGGTGAAATAATCGGCCAGTCCGGCCAGCCGCTTCAGTCCGGCGACATAGTCGGCCGCCTTGTCCTCGCTGTCCTTGTTGGCTCCCAGATTGGCCCCGACCACGGCGTTGGCCGGTCGAACAGCAAGGCGAGCGGCGAACGCTTCCAGCCCCGCATTGTTGAAGCCCATTCGATTGATGATGGCCCGGTCTTCAGCCAGACGAAACAGGCGCGGTTTGGGGTTGCCGGGCTGGGGGCGGGGAGTCACCGAGCCGCATTCGACGAAGCCGAACCCGAGTCGCGACAGGCCCCGCAGCGCCTCTGCATTCTTGTCGAGACCGGCGGCCAGCCCGATCGGGTTGGGCAGGTCGAGACCGGCGACGGTCGTTCTCAGGATGGGGTCGTCGGCAGGCGGCACGGGCAGGGGGACGTGCGTCAGGCCAAGGATCGCCAGCCGGTGGGCCACCTCCGGATCGAGCCGACGCAGGGCCCAGGTGCCGGGATCGAAGCCCCCCATCAGACCGTCCCGCCGTCGTCGAAATACAGGGCTCCGTCATCATCCACGATCAGATCACGCGCCCGGCTCACGGTCCCGATCGGGAGGGAACCGTACAGATGGGGAAACAGGTCGCCTCCCCGGGAGGCTTCCCACACCAGGGCCTCGTCCAGGGCTTCCAGCTCTACCGTCAGCAACACCAGGTCGCGCCGACCCGCATAGTGCCGTCGCGCTGTTTCGGCCAGCTGCTCCGCACTCGACATATGGATATAGCCGTCGGCGAGATCGACCGCGGAGCCGTGGTACCGCCCCTCGGCCAGGGCCCCGGACCATTCGTCCCGGTCGATCAGCTTGAAGGCGATCGTGGGCGGGGCGCTCATTCGGCCGGTTCCCGGGTCGGCGGGTCGATCAACCCCTCCAGCGCGCAGCGACCGGCGGGATCGACCGCGAACACGGCGACGGAACCGGGCTCGAATCCGCCACTCAGCCGCTCCAGAATGGCCGGTGAGGCGGCGCTCTCGATTAGATATTCGACCGCCAGTACATGAATCCCCGGATTGTGCGCCAGCACCAGCAGACAGCCGACCTCATCTTCGGACGCCTCGACGAAGCGCCGCAGAATATCCGATCCGGCATTGTATAATGCGGTCTCGTGCCGGACTTCGACATCGCCCAGCGCGTCGTGAATCAGATCCCAGGTTTCGCTCGTGCGCAGGGCGGACGAGATCAGGGCCCGATCAGGTCTGAGACCGCGCGCGGCCAGAATTCGTCCCACGCCAGCCGCCTCGGCACGCCCGGCGGCCGACAGGGGGCGGTCGCGGTCGCGGCCCGAGCCTGCGGAGGGTTCGGCCCTTGCATGGCGCATCAGGATCAATCGGTGCATCAGCGCCCTTTAGGACCGTTCGGCCGTTCCATCCAGATCACCCAGTGCAGATCTTGGCGTTCGGGTGGCAGGCTGCGGTGCAAGAGCCGGCGTCCGCTCTTGCACCAACCGGGTCTGACCATTGGTCCGGACCTGTGCATAGGCCTTCCGTGTCGCTTCCAGCAGGATCACGCCTGCCGCCCCCGGCACCAGCCGACGTCCGACCTGCTCGAAGCCTTCGGCGAACGGCAGCAGCGGCTTCCATGGTGGCATATAGAGGGTTTGGGACCAGGCGGTCGGTTCCAGTCCGGCTTCCTGAACCAGTCGTTCGAGCTGGCCCCGGGTGAAGGGCCGACCATGTCCGAACGGTGAGGATTCCGCGCGCGACCACAGGCCGCCCCGTGCCGCCGCGACCAGGATGACCCGCCCCGCCGGGGCCATAACCCGCACCGCTTCGGCCAGCATGGCGCGGGCATCGTCAGCCTCTTCCAGGGCGTGTACCAGAAGGATGCGATCAAAGGTTCCGGCGGCGAAGGGCAGCTGTCGGTCATCGACCAGCAGGGACCGGTTCCGGCCCACCGAGGGCCATTGCTCGGCTCCCTGCCCCCCCGGCATGGCGGCGATCACCCGGCGCGCCCCGACGAAGGTGTCCAGCCAGGGCGTCGCATAGCCGAATCCCAGGACGTCACAGTTCGCTGCCTCGCCCCAGGCGTGCTCGATTCGTCGGGCGAGAAGGCGTCGCACCAGGTTCCCGGCGGGATCGCTGTAGAAGGCGCGAATGTCTTCGATGCTGTAGCGCATGACCGGACTATAGGTGGCCGACTAGGCTGGGGCGACCCGTCGCTGCTAGAATGCGTGCATGACCCTCAGCGTTCATCAATTTCCCTGTCTCAACGACAACTACGGCCTGCTGGTGCGCGACGAGGCCAGCGGAGTGGTGGCGACGATCGACACGCCCGATGCCGATGCCATTCAGGCCGAGTTGAAACGCCTTGGCTGGAACCGGCTGGACCTGATCCTCAATACCCATTGGCACCCGGATCATGCTGGCGGAAACGCGGCGTTGAAAGCCGCGACGGGCTGCGAAATCGTCGGCCCGGCCGAGGTCTTGAGGATCGCGCCCCTGGACCGGACCGTCAGCGACGGCGATCAGGTCTCTCTGGGCGAGACGATACTGACAGTGACGGCCACACCCGGCCACACACTGGGTCATATCGTTTACCGATCGGAGGCGGACGCGATGGCCTTCGTCGGAGACACGCTGTTCGCCCTCGGCTGCGGCCGGCTGTTCGAGGGAACTGCCGCTCAGATGTGGGCCAGCCTGCAGCGCCTCGCGGCCTGGCCGGACGAGACCCGGATCTGGTGCGCCCATGAATATACGGCCGCCAATGCCCGTTTTGCCCTGTCGCTGGATGACCGACCGGCGATGCAGGCCCATGCCGCCGCAGTCTTCGCCGCGCGGGAGCGTGGGGAGGCCACGGTGCCGACGACCATCGGCGTGGAAAAGGCGTTCAATCCGTTCCTGCGCGCGGTCGATGCTGATGATTTCGGGGCCCGGAGGGCCGCCAAGGACAGTTTCGGCGGCTGATCTCAGTTTTGCGGCATCAGGGCGCGAATGACCCGGGCCGATGACGGCCGTCCTGCCAGCCCTTCGTCCGGATCGACCACCACCGTCAGCTGGCCACCGGCATAGGTGACCGTTGAACGGTCGCCCTCGACAATGGTGATCGTTCTGAGCTGGCTCAGATACTGACGGGCGGACGGTGAACGGGCGATCCGGAACACAGCGTCCGTGGTCACGATCAGGGCTTCCACGCACAGGGCCTCGGAGCGCTCGCCGCTCAGGTTGATCACGACGGTCCGGCCGACCGCCTGGCTGATCATGCCGCTGCGCCGGGCCATCAGGCTGAACAGCTGTACCGGCCCCAGGGTCGGGGGAGTCAGACCCTGCCCGGGTCCCGAGAAGGATACCGGTGATCCCCCCTGGGCCGCAGGCGTGAATACGGTCATGCCGCCGTCCGGCGTCACCCGCAGCACCTGTTCACCGGCGTCATTGCGATAGACGACGTCGCCGCGCGGGGCCGGAGTCGGACGCAAGACCCAGGTCTCGTCCCGCCGCTCGAAGCGCAGCAGGGCGTTGTGGCCGGAACTGTCCAGCAGGAAGGCCTCGCCGCCTTCCGAAACATAGCGACCGGCCGGTGGCAGGATATCCGTAGGCCCACGGCCCCGCAGGGCCTGGCTCTGTTCGGCCTGGGCATTGCCACGCACCTGGGCCTGAACGGTCGTGGCCGGGCTCAGTCCGGCAGCCACGACGGCGAACGCCATCGTGGTCAGGGTCGGTATTGATACCGCTCTGGCCGGAACCGTGAATATCATGGACCCGATCCTGGGCCCGCACCCCGGCGGATTTTAGGCAGGACCAGTGTCAGCCCACCAGATACTGACCGCCGTTCAGTGACAGGGTGCAGCCTGTGACATATCCGGCACGCTCACCCGACAGCCAGGACACCATGTCGGCGATTTCCTCGCCTTTTCCGAGCCTTCCGACGGGGATCTGGGCGATGATTCCGGCCAGCACCTTCTCGTCCATGGCTCCGACCATTTCCGTGTCGATATAGCCGGGCGCGATACAGTTGACCGTCACGCCCTTGCGGGCGTTCTCAAGCGCCAGCGCCTTGGTGAAGCCGATCATCCCGGCCTTGGCGGCGGAATAGTTGGTCTGGCCGATCTGACCCTTCTGGCCGTTGATCGACGAGATGTTGACGATGCGACCGAAGCCGCGGTCCCGCATGCCGACGATGACCTGACGCGTCATGTTGAAGACACTGTCCATATTGACGCGAATGACGTCGGACCACTGGTCGGCGCTCATCTTGTGAAAGAAGCCGTCGCGAGTGATGCCGGCATTGTTGACCAGGACATCGATGGGGCCGAGCTGGTCCTCGATTTCCTTCACCGCCCGGGCGCAGTCATCGAACGAGCCGACATTGCCCTTGACGATGGTGACGCCCAATTCCTTCGCCGTGGCCTCGGCCGCCTCGACATTGCCGGAAAAACCGGCGGCGACGGCCATGCCGTCTTCCTTCAGGCGTTGAACGATTGCCTTGCCGATACCGCGGGTGCCACCCGTGACCAGAGCCACTCGAGCCATGTGCGTTTCCTTGTCCCTGACGGCCCCGTCTGACGCGGGGCCTTGTTCCGGGTCATCCTAGACGGTTGCCGGGGGCGGGAGAACCCCGGTGCCGTGCGTTCCGGCCGGGACCGAAGCGCACGGACGAAGCCGCTAGAGCTTCGCCATGTCCAGCACGAAGCGATAGCGGACGTCGGACTTCTCCATCCGCGTGTAGGCCTCATTGATCCGGTCAGGGGCGATGACCTCGACCTCGCAGGCGATGCCGTGCTCGGCACAGAAATCCAGCATCTCCTGGGTCTCGCGGATGCCGCCGATCAGCGAACCGGCGATGCGGCGGCGACGCCACAGCAGGGGCAGGGCGTAGACCGGCATGCCTTCGGTCGACAGGCCCAGCATGACCATGGTGCCGTCGCGGGCCAGCAGGTTGATGTGGCTGGCGATCTCATGCGTGGCCGAGACCGTATTGATGATCAGGTCGAATTTCTCGCCGGCGGCCTTCATCGCAGCCTTGTCGGAATTGATCAGGAAATGTTTGGCCCCCATCCGCTCGGCATCGGCCTTCTTGCGGTCCGAGGTCGACAGCACGGTGACCTCGGCCCCCATGGCCGCAGCCTGTTTGACCGCCATATGCCCCAGTCCGCCCAGGCCGATCACCGCGACCTTGGAGCCGGGGCCGACCTTCCATTCCCTCAGTGGCGAATAGGTGGTGATGCCGGCGCACAGCAGCGGGGCGGCGGCGTCCAGCGGGATCGAATCCGGGATCGACAGCACATAGTTCTGGTCGACGGTGATGTGGTCCGAATAGCCGCCCTGGGTCACGGCCTGGCCGACGGCGGCCCCCTTGGGATCGGCCGAGCCATAGGTCTGGGTCATGCCCGGCACGCAATACTGTTCCTCACCCTCTTGGCAGGCGGCGCAGGTGCGGCAGCTGTCGACCATACAGCCGACCCCGACCCGGTCGCCGACCTTGAAACGGGTCACATCCGATCCGACCGCCGCAACGACGCCGGCGATCTCATGGCCCGGCACGATCGGGTAGCGGGTATTGCCCAGGTCGTTGTTGGCCACGTGCAGGTCTGAATGGCAGACGCCGCAGAACTGGATGTCGATGGCCACATCGTCCGGACCGGGATCGCGCCGGTCGAAACTGTAGGGCGACAGCGGCGTATGGGCGGCGGTCGCGGCGAAGGCGCGGGTGGCGATGGGCATGGGCGGGTCCTTGGTCTCGGGTGTGATGATCAGGTGCGCACCGGGCTCCGTCATCGCAAGGGGTGGAGGACATACAGATCGGTCTCTCGTCGCCATTCCGCACTGCGGCAACACCGGGATGTGAACGCAAACAAGTTGTATATTTTATCACAACTATCTTAGGGTGTGTGTGCTCGACCTCAAGGCCGGGCCTATGAATGGAGGGACTGATGAAGATCACCGCCTTCGCTGCTGCGGCTGCCATGACCTTGGCCATGGGAGCCGCAGCCCCGGCCAGCTCCGGGACAGCCATCTATCAAACCTGCCACGAACAATGTCGCATTCGCTGCATTGGGCTCTACCCGGGTAATCAGGCCATGCAGGATCTCTGCACCTGGTCCTGCATTGATCAGAAGTGTGGTGGGGGACCTTTCCCCTGACGCACCCGGTTCGATCTGAGCGATGGCCCGGTGACGTCAGATGTCCGGGGCCATCGCCGGATCCAGTCGTTCAGTCTGCGGGAATCGATCCCAGCCTCGCGATCAGCGCCTGTGCCGCCGCCGGATTGCGCACCTTGGCCCCCGAGATGAAATAGGCGAACACCGCGCCGCGTTCGGCCCAGGTCCGGGTCCGAACGGCGACGGTCTCCAGCTCGGCCGCGGTCAGGCCGGTCGGCTCATCGTCGCGGCTGGACATCAGCCGGGCATAGGTAAAGTCGGCGGTCGGCTGGTCGATGCGCGGCCAGTCGGGCGACTCATCATCGACGGCATAGACGATGGCGGCCCCGTATTTCGCCGCCAGATCATAGAATTGCTGCGTGTCGAAGCTGGGATGCCGTACCTCCAGAGCGTGGCGCAGTCGCACCCCGTCCTGCTCCTGCGGCAACAGCTTCAGGAAGGACTCGAAATCCTCGGGGTCGAACTTCTTGGTGCCCATGAACTGCCAGTTGACCGGCCCCAGCTTGTCGCCCAGCGCCGTCAGCCCCTGGTCGAGGAACCGCCCCATCGACTCGCCCATACCCGCCAGCACCTTGCGGTTGGTGCAGTAGCGGCTGGCCTTGACCGCGAATACGAAGTCATCCGGCGTTTCGTCGCGCCATTTCATCCAGCTGTCGGGCTTGAAGGTCGAATAATAGGTGCCGTTGATCTCGATCGACGTCAGCGCCCGCGACGCGAACTCCAGCTCGCGCTTCTGCACCAGACCGGGCGGATAAAAGACGCCGCGCCACGGCTCAAAGGTCCAGCCGCCGATGCCGATGTGAATGGGGTGGGTCATGGCGCGCCTCTTCTGTCCGGGTCGGGTTCAGTATATCAGGGCCGCCGCATGGGCGGGGTCGGACAGGCGGACATTGCTGAATTCGGCCTGGCGCTCATGCGGCACCGCATAGACGACGTGGGGTCGGAGGGCCGCGAGAATGTCGGGCGGGGCGTCCATGGCCTCGGGCATCTCGCACTCGGCCATGGCCCAGTAGAAGGCCCCGTCATTGTCCAGCAGCAGGTCGATGTCCCAGCGCAGACCGTGCGGGTCCGTCACCGTATGGCGCAGCTTGTGCACCCGGCGCGTGGTCCGGGGCCACAGGTCGTCGAAATCGCGCGCCTCGAGGGCCGTCTCGATCTCGACCAAACGTCCCGCCGCCGTGATCTTGTAGGTGAAGCTGTCGATCCGGTGCTCGCCCCGGGTCTGCCGCCGGATACGGGCATCGCCGGGCAGATAGCCCTGACGGATATCGCTCCAGTCCGCGCGCGGCCACAACGCCAGCACCGCAGCGGCATCGTCGAGGACGTATTTGCGCTCGTTCTCGGTCGGCATGACGGTCCTAGTAGGCGAAGTCCGCGTACATCCGCGTGACGTCACCCTGCCATTCGCCATGGTAGAGCGACAGCAACCGGTCGGCCGGGGTTATGCCGCTGTCGGCGATGTCTTCCAGCTCGGACAGATAGCCGCGCTCGTCGACCATGCCGCCGCTGAAACGGGCGCGGTTCTTCAGGCCCTGGCGGGCGATGGCCACCATATCGACGGCGATGTCGCGTACCGAACGACCGGCGACCTCGGCTTTCAGACCCAGTCGGGTGACGTCGCGGCGCAGGCGCTCGTGGTCGGCGATGTCCCAGTGCTTGCACAGGTCCCAGGCGGCGGCGAGCGAAGGCGCATCATACAGGATGCCGGCCCACAGGGCGGGCAGGCCGCAGATTCGGCTCCACGGCCCGCCGTCGGCCCCGCGCATCTCCAGATAGGATTTCAGCCGCACCTCGGGGAACAGGGTGGTCAGATGATCGCCCCAGTCCTTCAGCGTCGGCAGCTCGCCCGGCAGGGCGGGCAGCTTGCCTTCGAGGAAATCGCGGAACGACTGGCCCGAGGCGTCGACATAGCGCTCGCCGCGCTTGGCGAAATACATCGGCGTGTCGAGGGCGTAGTTGGCATAGGTCTCGTAGCCGAAGCCCTCGGCGAAGACGAAGTCCAGCATGCCGGTGCGGTCGGGGTCGGTGTCGGTCCAGACATTGGCCCGTGCCGACAGGAAACCGTTGGGCTTGCCCTCGGTGAAGGGCGAACAGGCGAACAGGGCGGTGGCGATCGGCTGCAGGGCCAGACTGGTGCGGAATTTGGCCACCATGTCGGCCTCGGAGTCGAAGTCCAGATTGGCCTGGATGGTGCAGGTGCGCAGCATCATGTCGAGGCCCAGTCCGCCCTTCTTGGGCATGTAGGCGCGCATGATCTCGTAGCGGCCCTTGGGCATGACCGGGATGTCCTCACGGGTCCACAGCGGGTCGAACCCGGCCCCGAGGAAACCGAGGCCGATCTCGTCGGCGACCATCTTCACCTCCATCAGGTGCTGGCCGGTCTCGTTGCAGATGTCGTGAATGTCCTTCAGCGGTGCGCCCGACAGTTCGAACTGACCACCCGGTTCCAGACTGATTGAGGCCGAAAAGCCCTCGCTGTTTTTCCGTTCGAGGGCGATGACATGACCGGCTTCCTCGACCGGGCTCCAGCCGAAGCGGGTCAGGCCGTCCAGCATGGCCCGGATACCGTTGTCGCCCTCATAGGCCGGGCGACGCAGCGTCGTGCGGTCGAAGCCGAATTTCTCGTGCTCGGCCCCGATGCGCCACTGGCTCTTCGGCTTGGCCCCATCGGACATGACCGCCGTCAGCTGTGCGAACGAGAGCGGTTCCTGATCGACCATTGTGCATCCCCCGTCCGTGGCGAAGAGCGCACGACCTGTTTCGGCTAGATGGGTGAGAATGCAGCCCGGCTCAAGGGGTACGGTTCCACCGCGCGAAGCGTTTTCTCTGGACGGGTGCGACGCCCTACCGGCGGTCCCAGTCGCCCACGGCCGCCTGCCACAGGGTCATGGCGGCGATGGCGGCGGTGTCGGCGCGCAGGACACGGGGCCCAAGCGACACGGCGGTGGTGAAGGGCAGGGCGCGCAGCCGGTCGCGTTCTTCCGGGGCGAAGCCACCCTCGGGGCCGATCAATATGGCCCACGGGCCCGGACCCGCCGTGGTCAGGGCCGTCGTTGCCGGCTCTCCGCCGGTCTCGTCGCAGAACATCAGCCGCCGGTCGGCGTCCCAGTCGTCGAGGACGGCGTCCAGCTTGACCGGATCATCGACCCCCGGAACATCGAGCCGCCCTGTCTGTTCGGCCGCTTCTTCGGCGATGGCGTCGAGGCGATCCAGCCGCACCTTCTCGACATTGGTGCGGCGGGTGATGACCGGACGCACCCGGCGCACGCCTAGTTCGGCGGCCTTTTCGACGATGGTTTCGACGCGCGATTTCTTGACCAGGGCCACGATCAGTTCGAGGTCGGGCCCGGCGCTCTGGGGCCGGACCTGCTCTTCGGCGCGCAGCACCACGCCGCGCTTCAGCCGCTCGGCGATGGTGGCGCGCCACTCGCCGTCACGACCGTTGAACAGCAGCAGTTCGCTGCCGAGAAACAGTCGCATCACCCCGGTCAGATACCGGGCCTGCTCGGGCGTGGGGGTCAGGGTGGTGCCGGGGGCGAGGTCGGCGCGGACGTACAGACGGATCATGATCTGACCCTAGCCCTCGGTCGACGTCTCGGGGAGTCGCACGCCGAGGGATTTCGCCAGCACCGGGAAGATGGCGTCGGCCTCGGCTCCGGTGGTGCCGAACGGCGCGCGCAGGTCCAGCCAGTAGTCCCGGAATTCCGCGCCGTCACTGTGGGCCAGCACCGTCAGGGCGGCGCGGATGCGGGTCTGGGTCTCGCGGGTCACCTCGGCCATGGCCGGCACGATGTCGGTGCGCAGGGCTTTGGTGACCTGGGCCGCATCCAGCGGATCGACCGCGCCGAGCCGTTCGAGGGTGGCGGCACTGTCCGCCCCGCCGATCCACGGATCGAACAGACTGTCCAGCAGCTCGGACCGGGCTCGCGCCTCGCGTTCCGCCAGTCGTTGCTTTGCCGTCTTGCGCACGGAGGATTTCCCCTTAAAGCGACCGGGCGATCAGCAGCTTCATGATCTCGTTGGTGCCGCCGTAGATGCGCTGGACGCGGGCGTCCTTGTACAACTGGGCGATCGGATATTCGTTCATATAGCCGTAGCCGCCATGCAGTTGCAGCATCTCGTCAATCGTCTCGCCCTGGATGTCGCTGACCCAGTATTTGGCCATCGAGGCGGTGACGGCGTCCAGCTTGCCCTGCAGGTGCAGGCCGATGCAGTGGTCGACGAAGACCTTGGCGACGGTCAGCTTGGTCTTCACCTCGGCCAGTTTGAACTGGGTGTTCTGGAAGTCGATGACCCGCTTGCCGAACGCCTTGCGCTCCTTAACGTAGGCCAGCGTTTCCTGAAGCCCGCGCTCGGCCGCGGCCACGCCCTGCACGGCGATGTTCAGCCGTTCCTGTGGCAGCTGCTGCATCAGCTGGACGAACCCCTGACCCTCGACGCCGCCGATGACATTCTCGCCGGGAATCTTCACATCGTTGAAGAACAGCTCGGAGGTGTCGTTCCCCTCCATGCCGATCTTGTGCAGGTTGCGGCCGCGCTCGAAGCCTTCCGCGCCGTCCGTTTCGACCACGATCAGACTGGTGCCCTTGGCCCCCTGGCTCGGGTCGGTCTTGGCCACGACAATGATGAAATTGGCCAGCTGGCCGTTGGTGATGAAGGTCTTGGAGCCGTTGACCACATACTGGTTGCCGCTCTTGAGCGCCGTCGTCTTGACGCCCTGCAGGTCGCTGCCCGCGCCCGGCTCGGTCATGGCGATGGCCCCGACCAGCTCGCCCGAGGCCAGCTTCGGCAGCCAGCGCGCCTTCTGCTCCTCGGTGCCGTAGTGCCAGATGTAGGGCATGACGATCGCATTGTGCAGCGAGATGCCGAAATGGTCCGCGCCCCTCCAGCCCAGCTGGCGCATCAGCACCACCTCATGCCGGTAGTCGCCGCCCATGCCGCCGTCTTCCTCGGGCATGGACAGACCCAGCAGGCCCGCCTCGCCCGACTGCGTCCATAGCTCGCGCGGGACGGACGAGTTGGCGATCCAGTCCTGCACCGCCTCGGGCGGCGCATGTTCGTCGATCCATTTGCCGACGCTGTCGGAGAAGAGGGTGATCTCCTCTTCCTGCATGAAATCGGGTTCGGGGGTCTGAAGGACGTTCATCGATTGGCTCCGCGATCAAAGCCCTTCCCCCTTGATGGGGGAAGGGTTGGGATGGGGGTGAAACCGGCTGGAGCAGGCGGTGTCGACCGCACCTCAACCGGATGCACTGTCACCCCCAACCCCGGCCCTTCCCCCATCAAGGGGGAAGGGAGAAGAAATCAGAACGCCTCCGCCGGCATCTCCATCAGCACCTCGGCCCCGGTCTTCATCTTGACCAGATGGGCCTCGGCGTCGGGCAGGATGCGTTCGACGAAATAGCGGCCGGTCTGCAGCTTGGTGACATAGAAGGGATCGGTATCGCCGGCGTCGATCTTCGCCTGGGCGGCCTTGGCCATCTGGGCCCAGAGATAGGCCAGGGCGGTCAGGCCGAACAGATGCAGATAGTCGGTCGAGGCGGCCCCGGCGTTGTCGGGGTTGGCCATGCCGTTCTGCATCAGCCACATGGTGCCGTCCTGCAGCTTCTTCTTCACGTCGGCCAGGCCGGCGATGAAGGGCTTGATCGGGCCGTCACCGTCGTTTTCGCCGACGAAGGCGTCGATGTCGGCGAACCAGCTCATGATCGCGCGACCGCCCTTGGACGGCAGCTTGCGACCGACCAGGTCCAGCGCCTGGATGCCGTTGGCCCCCTCATAGATCATGGTGATGCGGGCATCGCGCAGATACTGGCTGGCCGGGAAATGCTCGGTATAGCCGCTGCCGCCGTGAACCTGCATGGCGAGGCTGGCGACATGGAAACCCTTGTCGGTCAGATAGGCTTTCAGCACCGGGGTCACCAGACCCATGTAGTCGTTGGCCTTCTGGGCCGTCGCCTCGTCGTCCGAATGCTGCAGGTCGGCCTGCAGCGCGGTCCACAGCAGGAAGGCCTGCCCACCTTCGACAAACGCCTTGGCCTCCAGCAGCATGCGGCGCACGTCCGGGTGGACCATGATCGAGTCGGCCGGCTGGTCCGGGCTCTTCGGTCCGGTCAGGCTGCGGCCCTGCAGGCGGTCATGCGCGAACTCGACGGCGGCCTGATAGGCGGCGGTGCCGATCGACAGGCCCTGCAGACCGGTGCCGAGGCGGGCCTCGTTCATCATCACGAACATGGCGGCCATGCCCTTGTTCTCGGTCCCGACCAGCCAGCCTTTGGCGTTGTCGTAGTCCATCACGCAGGTGGCGTTGCCGTGGATGCCCATCTTGTGCTCGAGCCCGCCGCAGCCCGCGCCGGTGTTGCGCTCGCCCAGTGACCCGTCCGCGTTGACGAACACCTTGGGCACGACGAACAGGCTGATGCCCTTGATCCCGGCCGGTGCGCCGTCGATGCGGGCCAGCACCAGATGGATGATGTTGTCGGTGAAGTCGTGCTCGCCCGAGCTGATCCAGATCTTCTGGCCGGTGATGTTGTAGCTGCCGTCGCCGTTGGGCACGGCCTTGGTACGGATCAGGCCCAGGTCCGTGCCGCACTGCGGCTCGGTCAGGTTCATGGTCCCGCCCCATTCGCCCGTCGCCATCTTCGGCAGATACATGGCCTTCTGTTCGTCGGTGCCGTTGGCGTTCAGCCCCCAGTAGGCCCCGGCCGTCAGGCCCGGATACATGGAGAAGGCGGCGCTGGCGGCGGCGGTCATCTGGCCGAAGGCCATGGCCACGACCGCGGGCATGCCCTGGCCGCCGTGCTCGGGCAGGGCCGACAGGGCCGGCCAGCCGGCGGCGACCATCTGATGGTAGGCTTCCTTCCAGCCGGTCGGACCCGTGACCTTGCCGTTGTCCCATTTGCAGCCTTCCAGATCACCGACCCGGTTCAACGGGGCGATGACTTCCTCGGAAAATTTGGCGCCTTCCTCGAGGATCTGCCCGACCAGATCGGCGGACACGTCCTCGAAGCCCGGCTGGTTGGCGTAGCGGTCGATCTCCAGAACGTCGTTCAGGATGAAGGTCAGGTCGCGGACGGGCGCCTTGTAGGCCATGGGATTACGCTCTCGCTTTGAAGGGCTGGACTAGGGAGTGGCCGGGGCCGTGATCGGGGTTGAGCCGGGCCTTGAGCAGGTTGGCGTATTCGTCGGCCCCGGGCAGCAGGTCCGGGCGATGTTCACCCAGTTTGCGCTCCATCACGGCGCAGGCTTCCTCGGCCGTCTCGATGGCCGCATCGAGGTCTTCGCGCTGTTGTTTCAGGGCGGTGATCTGGGCGCGGTGGCGGCGCAGGGCCACGGCCATCTGATGGGCGTTGTGATTGTCGTGGTCGTACAGATCCAGCATCTCCTGGATCTCGAGCAACGAAAAGCCGATGCGCCGGCCGCGCAGGATCAGCTTCAGACGGGCCCGGTCGCGGGCGTCATAGACCCGGGTCTGGCCCTTGCGGGCCGGTGTCAGCAGACCCTTGTCCTCATAGAAACGCAGGGCCCGCGCCGTTGCGCCGAACTCGCGGCACAGCTGCCGGATCGAATAGGTGCGGTGATCGTCTGCGGTCGCCATGGCCAAGTCATAACTTGACGCGCACGTAAAGGGAAGGTTTTTCGCGGTGCCGGGTGCGGACCCGCCGGTCAGAGTAGCGGGCGAAATCTGAACCAGATGATCGGCAGGGTAATCGCCAGCAGCAGGAAGTTGATGACGGCGAGACCGGCCTGGGCCCCACTGATGTGGACGACCAGCATGATGGCCTCCAGCCCGGCCAGACCGACGGACGCAGTGAGCAGCAGCGGGCGACCGATCCGCCACGATACCAGCGGCGCAAGGATCAGCACGGCAAGGATGATTTCGGCCAGACCGACGCCACGCACCAGATTCTCGCTGACCCGGGCCGGCCAGGCCAGCAGGCTGACGAGGTTGTCCATCGGCTCGGTCATCTTGGCATAGCCGGCGGCCGCGAAGAACATCGTCAGCCAGCCCTGCAGGGTCCACAGGGTCAAATTCAGATAATCAGCGCGGGCGCGCCTTTGGGGAGTCAGGGTCTGGGTCTGGGTATTCATGGCCGCACAGAAGGAGGGGTTGGAGACAAACTGAACTGTAACAGACGCTACATCAGATCGCCGGGCCGATACCGCAAGATGCAAGGGGCGCGGCCGTAACC
Organism: uncultured Brevundimonas sp.; assembly: GCF_963974615.1. GTDB lineage: Bacteria > Pseudomonadota > Alphaproteobacteria > Caulobacterales > Caulobacteraceae > Brevundimonas. The sequence goes on along the minus strand of NZ_CAXBDH010000003.1, from coordinate 38,000 downwards.
ATCTGTGATCACCGGTGCCCCGACGGAAGGACACAGGCAGGACCCCATATCTACGACTTCGTCATCTCGATCTCGTTAACGGTCACGCTTGATGCGCAAAGCCATAGGCCAGGCGCGCTCCCTCCAGCCCGGCCAGCTTGGTCGTGAACGGAGTCCAGTCGTCTACCGTGTCGATGGCTTGCCAGATCGCCTCGACCTCATCGATCAGCATTTCTTCCGGTTCCGGCCGGGCAAAGACCGGGTGTTCCAGCCGCTCGGGTCGATCGGTTTCATGGGCGAACAGGGCGGCGCGGAAGGCTTCGAACGTCGCGCCCTGATAGAGTCCCGCGCGCGGTCCCTGCAGTGCCCGCGCCGAGGAGGCGAAGCCGCCGAACCAGTCGAAGAACAGCGGCTCCCATCGCAGGGCCTCGCCGCCCTCGCGCAGCAAGGCCAGGGTCGCATCGAGCAACTGTTGGTCCGCCGCCTCACCCGCGCTGAGGACGCCCAGCCGCATCAGGAAGGCGACGCGCAGTTCGCGGATATAGGCCGGGCCGAACCCGTTCAGGGCCTCGGTCAGGGGGCCCGCGTCGGCGACCAGCTTCAGGCAGCCGGCCAGCTGGGTCAGGTTCCAGAACACGGCCTCGGGCTGGCGGGCGAAGGCATAGAGGCCGAACTGGTCGAAATAGGCGGCGGTGAAGCCGGGTTCGTAATGGGGCAGGAAACGCCACGGTCCGTAGTCAAAGCTCTCGCCCGTGACGTTGAGGTTGTCGGTATTGAGCACGCCGTGGACGAAGCCGGCGGCGATCCAGCGCGCGCTCAGTCGGGCCGAGGCCGCGACGACGGCCCGCAACAGGCCGGGCGCGTCTCCGGCCGCCACCTCCGGGTGGTAGAGGCTGCGCACATGCTCGACCAGGGTCTCGATCATGTCGGCCCGACCGAGCCAGGCCGCGCGCTGGAAGGTGCCGAAACGCACATGGCTGTGGCTCAACCGCACCAGCACGGCCGAGCGGGTCGGTGACGGTTCGTCGCCCCGCTGCAGCGCCTCGCCGGTTTCGATCAGGCTGAAGGCGCGACTGGTCGGGACACCGAGGGTTTCCAGCAGGGTCGCGGCCAGGACCTCGCGCATCCCGCCCTTCAGCGTCAGCCGCCCGTCGCCGCCGCGCGACCAGGGCGTGGTGCCCGACCCCTTGGTCCCGAGATCCAGCAACCGTCCGTCATTGTTGGGCCCATCGCTCGCGCTGCGGGCGCTCGCGGCTTGAGGGCACTCCCGCAGCTGTGCCGCCAGAAAACCCCGGCCGTCACCGATGTCGGCGTTGTAGCTGCGGAATTGATGGCCGTGATAGCGCATGGCCAGCGGCCCCGGCTGGCCGGGCAGGAGCTCGAACCGGCCGAAATGGGCGACCCATTCGGCATCGGTCAGCCCTTCCAGCCCGACCTCGGCCGCGGCGCGATCGTTGCGAAAGCGCAGGGTCGTCTGCGGAAAGACGGCGGAGTCGACGGGATCACTGAAGTCGCCGCCCAGATCAGGAAAGCGGGGATCGGGGCGATAGGCGGGGGACACGGGCATGGGCCGCAGATGCGACTTCGTGCGCTCCGGCGCAACTGCACCGGTTGAATGTCGGTCCGGTGCCTCTATGTTGTCTGCAGCCCTCGGGCCGGGTTTGCCCGGTCAGGCCGGTGCCCGCCCGTGCGGACGAACCCGGTCCGGCGTTCGTCGACAACCGGACGCCACGACAGATACGATTCAGACCCAGGGCTATTTCCATGCGCAAGATTACGCTCGACTTCCTCAAGACCGAGGCAGCCTCCGGCCTTGTGCTGGGCCTCGCCGCCCTCGCGGCGTTGGTCATCGCCAACTCGCCGCTGTCCGACATCTATTTCAGCTGGCTGAAGAGCGAACATGTGCTCCAGGTCGGGCCGCTGGTGCTGCAACTGACCATCACCGAATGGATCAAGGAAGGCCTGATGGCGGTCTTCTTCCTCGTGGTCGGGCTGGAGATCAAATTCGAGATCGTACGGGGCGAGCTGCGCAATCCGCGCAAGCTGGCCATGCCGGTACTGGCGGCGGTGGGGGGCATGGTCGGTCCCGCCCTGGTCTATCTGGCCATTGCCGGTGTGAGTGGCGGACCGCAGGGCGGCTGGCCCATTCCGCTGGCCACCGACATCGCCTTCGCCCTCGCCATATTCGGCGTCGCCGCCCGGGGGCTGCCCTCGTCATTGCGGGTCTTTCTGCTGACGCTGGCCATTGTCGATGACCTCGCCGCCATCGGCCTGATCGCCGTGCTGTTCTCCAGCAACGTCCATTGGGTTCCGGTCCTCTGGATCGCCGGTCTTCTGGCGGTCGGGGCGGTCATGGCGCGGCGCGGCGGCATTCCCGCTCCCTTCTGGGTGCTGGGCTTCGGCCTGGTCTGGTACCTGACGGTGCTGTCCGGCCTGTCGACGGCCCTGACGGCCGTGGCCTTCGCCGTCATCGTGCCGGTCGGCGAGCGTCGCGAGGACGGGCAGAGTCCGTTGAAGGAGGCGATGCATGACCTGCACCCCTATGTCGCCTTCCTGGTGCTGCCGCTGTTTGCCTTCGCCAAGGCCGGGGTGGCGATCGCCGGCCTCTCCATGGCCCAGGCCGTGACCCCGCTGGTCGTCGGCGTGGCCGCGGGCCTGTTCTTCGGCAAACAGATCGGCGTCTTCGGCGCGGCCTGGCTGGCTGCGGTGCTGAAGATCGGCCGCAAGCCGACCGGCGCGACCTGGCTGGAGGTCTATGGCGTCAGCGTCCTGTGCGGCGTCGGTTTCACCATCAGCCTGTTCATCGGGGCCCTGGCCTTTCCCGGCGCGGGTGACTCCGTGGACCAGACCCAGATCAAGCTGGGCGTGCTGAGTGGATCGGCCCTGTCCGCGGCCGTCGGCTGGGGGGCCCTGCACCTTGCCAGTCGGCGCAGGCGTCTCGCCCGGGCCCTTCGCCCGTCGACCTGACCCGGCTGCTGGATCAGGTTCCCGCTGCGTCGCGGTCGAAGACCAGACGCCACAGGTGGACACTACCATCGACCACGGCCGCCACCGGGGCGGGGGCTTCGGCATGGCTCTGGCTGCCGGCCGGGGCGGTGGCGCGGGTGTGGGTCGGGAACCAGCCCCACAGCGAGACGAGGGCGGCGAAGCCGGCGACATAGGCGATCGGCAGGTACCAGCCGTGAACCAGCCAGGCCCGGACCGAACGCATCTGCGGATACAGGTTCGACAGGGCGACGCCGGCCGAGGAGCCGAACCACATCATCGAGCCGCCAAAGCCGACTGCAAAGGCCAGAACACCCCAGTCGTAGCCGCCTTGTTTCAGGGCCAGCGCCGTCAGCGGGATATTGTCGAACACCGCCGACAGGGCCCCCAGGCCGAAGGCGGTTTGCCAGGAGGCATCGGGCAGGTGATCGACCGGCATCATGGAGGCGGTGGCCACCAGACAGACCAGGAAAAGGGCTCCGCGGGCCGCGCCCGGCAGAACGTTCCACTGCGGCGCGCGGATCAGCGCCGTCAGCAGGATCGCCAGCCACAGGCCCAGTCCCAGCCACGGCGCGACTTCCTGTTGTTCAGGATACCAGGCGTTGCCGGCGAAATTCACGGCCAGAAGGGTCGCCAGGATGATGCCGACGATAATGGCCCGGCTGGGTTTGATCGGGGGCGCGTCGGCCGCGATATGGGCCTGGATCGGCGCATAGCGTTGCTGCTGTCGGGCCCCGAGAATCCCGAACACGGCGAAGGCCACGATTGCGGCGATAAAGGCGTGCAGGACCGCCAGTGGTGAAACGCCGCTGATCCACATCATGGTGGTGGTCGTGTCGCCGATCACGCTGCCGGCCCCACCGGCATTGGCGGCGGCGACGATACTGGCCAGGAAGCCGATGCTGACCTTGTTGTGATAGACGTGCCGCGCGACGACGCCGCCGATGATCGTTGCCGCGATATTGTCGAGAAATGCCGACATCACGAAAATGAGCACCAGAAGGACGAGCCCCCCCTTCCAGTCGTCGGGCAGAACGGCGGGCATGGCTTCAGGAATATTGCTGCGCTCGAACTGGTTGGCCAGGATGGCGAAGCCGAGCAGCAACAGCAGCAGATTGCTCAGGATCACCCATTCGTGCTGGCCATGGGCCAGCAATCCGGCGAGCCCGGTGCCCTGGGCGAATCCGGATACGAACAGCTTGTAGGTGATGGTCGCGAGAAGGCCGGTTACGGCCACGGTCAGGGTTCTGTTGTGGAACAGGGCAACGCCCAGCAGGGTGACCCCGAAGATGTAGAACTCCACCGGGGTGTTTGCGAGCATGCTCGGGAGGGCGACGATGCCCTCGACCAATGAATTCATAAGTTCAATTCCCGGACCAACGGCCATGTTCCGCACGCCGCGCTTGCCCGCAAACTGCAAAAATTGCGGTCCCGGGGCAAGGGTAGTGCCGGTTTGCGGCTTGAAATCGGTTCGATGCCCGGTGGACGGTATGCGGGGTCCCGGTTCGTTGGGGCGGCGACACAGACGCTGACACCAATAGGCGGTTCGTTATGGCGCGCGAATATTGCACACCTGCAACTAATATTGTGACGGGAAACCCATTTCGCGAACCTTGACCTTACGTCATCCCGTTTTGTCGCTTTCACGTCACAGTTGGGGCGACGGAATGGCTGAATTCAGGCCCTTAACACCGACGCTCCTTGTCGCTTCCCCGGGGTTGGACTACCGAATCAACTGAACACCCGCGTCTCGCAAGAAAGACGCGGTTCAGGGATCAGGAAACGCCGCGACCGTGTGAACCGGTCCGGCCTCACAGTCGGGAGCCGTCCATGCGCCTTCATAATCTTCTTCGTTGCACGGCATCTGCCGCAGTCGTCGGTGCCGTCGCCTTCGGTTTCGCCGGCGCAGCCTCCGCCCAGTCGACGCCCCAGGCCGCGCCGACCACGGTCGACGACATCATCGTCACGGCCCAGAAGCGTGAACAGAACCTCCAGGACGTGCCGATCGTGGTCACGACCCTGTCGCAGGAAACGCTTGAAGGGGCTGGTGTCCACGACATCAAGGACCTGCAGATCCTGACGCCGGGTATGACGGTCACCTCGACCTCGTCGGAAGCCTCGACCACCGTCCGCATCCGCGGCGTCGGCACGGTCGGCGACAATCCCGGCCTGGAAAGCTCGGTCGGCGTGGTGATCGACGGTGTCTACCGCTCGCGCAACTCGGTCGGCTTCGGCGATCTGGGCGAGCTGTCGCGCATTGAGGTGCTGAAGGGCCCGCAAGGAACCCTGTTCGGCAAGAACACCTCGGCCGGCGTCATCAACATCCTCACTGAAGCCCCTTCGTTTACCCCGGGCTTTAACGCCGAGCTGACGTTCGGCAACTACGACCAGAGGGGCGTGGCCGGCTCGGTCACCGGTCCGATCACCGACAACCTGGCAATGCGCCTGTACGCCGCCCGCCGTTTGCGCGACGGTTTTTATGACGTCGATCTCGGGGATGGTCCGCGCACGAACACCGACGACGCCAACCAGGACTTCGGCACCGTTCGCGGTCAGTTGCTGTGGCTGCCCAACGACAACACCTCGATGCGCCTGATCGCTGACTACTCCAAGCGGGACGAATATTGCTGCGTCGGCGTTCAGCTGCGCACCGGCCCGACCTATCCGTTCATTGATGGTCTCTCGAACGGCACCGGCCAGGCTCCGCCGGCGGCCGGCTTCGGTGCTCTGCCGTTCTCGCGCACAGCCTATGCCAACCGCTCCACCGGCCAGGAAGTTGAAGACAAGGGCGTTTCGCTCGAGATCAACGTGGATATGGCCGGCTTTGGTGGCGCGACCCTGACGTCGGTGACCTCGGCCCGTGACTGGTCTTCCTCGCTCGGACAGGACATCGACTACACCGGGGCCGACATCGTCTATCGCGTGAATGACGGTGAGTACGGCTACAAGGTCAAAAACCTGACCCAGGAGTTCCGTCTGGCCGGAGCCACGGATCGTGTCGACTGGCTGGTCGGCCTGTTCGCGACCAAGGAAGACATCGACCGCAACGACAGCTGGTATTACGGGGCCGACTACACGCCCTACATGTCGTTCCTGCTGAGCGCCGGCCTTGCCGCCGGTGGGGCCCCGTTCCCGATCAGCCCCGGCACTATCGGCTGCTATACTCGCGTTGCCCAGACGGCTCCGGGCCTCGGGGCCTGCCTGACCACAGGTGGCACGGCCAGCGGCGGCGGCATCGGCTTCACGGTCGGCCAGGGCTATCGCGACACCTATGCGCAGGGCTCGACCTCCTACGCCATCTTCACCAACAACAGCTGGCACGTGACCGACGCGTTCGATATCACGCTGGGCCTGCGCTACACGATGGATGACAAGAGCCTTGATGGGCAGCAGCGCAACATCAATGGCAACGGCAATACCTGCTCCGCTACGCAGGCGAATGCTGCGGCTATCGCAGGTGTGCTCGGTGCTTCAGGCGCTTCGACCATCATCGGTACCGTCTGCCTGCCGTGGGCCAACAGCGCCTTCAACAATCGCAATATCTCGGAATCGTTCGATGACAGTGAGTTGAGCGGCACAATCAAGGCTTCGTACCGTCTCAGCGACGAGGTCATGGTCTATGGTTCGTACGCCCGCGGCTACAAGAGCTTCGGTTACAACCTCGACCGGGTGCAGTCGGGCATCACCCCGTCGGCTTCGCTGCTGTTCCCGTCCGAAGTGGTCGATAGCTATGAAGCCGGTATCAAGACCACCCTGTTCAACCGCACGGTCCTGCTGAACGCCACCTATTTCGACCAGGTCTTCAAGGACTTCCAGCTCAACACCTTCCTCGGCACCGCCTTCGTGGTGGAGTCGATCCCCGAGCTGACCTCGCGTGGTGTGGATGCCGACTTCCTGTGGTTCACCCCGATCGAGGGCCTGAGCTTCCAGGGCGGTGTCACCTATACCGACGCGCAATACGGCAACTTCACCGCGGCGGACCTGACATCTCCGGGCAATTTCCCGCAGCTGTCCCTGCTGCCGGGTGCGCGCGCCTCGTTCGCGCCGGAATGGTCGGCGACGGGAGCGGTCAATTTCGACCGTTCGGTGGGTAACGGCTTGCGCTTCGGCATGAGCCTGGCGGCCAAATACTCGACCGACTACAACACCGGTTCGGATCTTCTGCCCTACAAGCAGCAGGACGCCATGACGATCCTGAACGGTCGTGTCACCCTGGGTTCGGAGGACGAGCACTGGACCTTCGAGATCTGGGCCCAGAACCTGACCGACGAGGAATATATCCAGGTCGCGTACAATGCTCCGCTGCAAGGCTCGGCCTTCCAGAAGACGGTCCAGCCCAACGGCACCTATTTCAACCCTGCTCTGGACACCCAGACCTACGATGCTTTCCTGGGTCAGCCGCGCACCTTCGGCGCGACCCTGCGCTTCAAATACTAGAACCGCCTCGCCGCAAGGCGGGTCGAACCAGAGCCGGCCGGGGGTAGCCCCGGCCGGTTTTGTTTTGGGCTGACCCGGGCTGTGGCCGGGGCCGGAGCGATACCGGTCTGGATATGATCCCGCCCTGGCTCAGAGCCTGGCTCCCGTGAGGCGGGCTCTGAGCCAGGTGGAAGGGTGAATGTCTCCAGCCTGCCCCCGGAGGGCTGACCGGGTGCACGGCCGCAATCATCGGCGGCCGGTCACTATCCCCTCATCCTGTGAACCCTGAGGCATGCCGGTCGGACGAAGGCTAGCCTGCCGTCGACGTTTGGCTCCAGCGAGCGGTGCCAATCAGCCGTCGCCAGTCATGGGTTACCCGGTCCCGCCGCACCCGGACCTAGTGGCCGCGGGTGCCGCCAAAGTCAGCCGCACGGCGGCCGCGCAGCTTGTTGACGACCCACATGAAACCCCGCGCCACATTGCGCGGCGCGTGGCGAATAAAGCCCGGGAAGTCGTCGACGATGGTGAAAATGGGCGGGATGAACAGCAGCGACAGGAAGGTGGACGAGATCAGGCCACCGACCACGGCGATGGCCATGGGCTGGCGGAACTCGACGTCGGCACCCCAACCGATGGCCACAGGCATCATGCCGGCTCCCATGGCGAAGGTGGTCATCAAGATCGGTCGGGCGCGTTTGTGAGCGGCGTCCATGATGGCCTCGAAACGGGGCAGACCGTCCTTCTCTGACATGACGATATAGTCGACCAGCAGAATCGAATTCTTGGCCGCGATCCCCATCAGCATCAGCACGCCAATCAGCGAGGAAATCGAGAAGCTGGATCTGGCGACCATCAACGCCATCAGGGCCCCGCCGACCGCGAGCGGCAGGGAGGCCATGATGGTGACCGGGAAGGCGAAGCTGCGGAACAGCAGCACGAGAACCGCGTACATCAGCATGATGCCGGTCGCGAAGGCGACGGCGAAGCCCATCACCATCTCCATGATGAACTCGGTGTCGCCGGCCGGAACCTGGCGCACACCCTCCGGCAGTGAGTTGACCGAGGGCAGGGCCTGCACGCGCTTGGCGGCGTCGCCCGAGCGAATTCCGTCCAGTTCGGCGGTGATGGAGGCAATGCGGGCCCTGTCCTGACGAAGGATCTGGGAGGGGCCGGCCCCGAATTGGATGTCGGCGACAGCGCTCAATGGCACAGCCGTCCCGCTACTGGTCGGGACACGCAGGGTCTCCAACACCGACAGATCCTCACGCGCTTCGGACGTGAGCTGGAGCCGGATCGGGATCTGGCGGTCGCCGAGATTGTATTTCGGCAGGTTCTGGGCGACGTCGCCGATCGTGGCGACGCGAATGGTCTGGGAGATGTCGCGAGTGGATACGCCCATCAGGGCGGCCTGATCCGGCTTGGGTGTGACCAGGATTTCCGGGCGCGCGATCGAGGCGGTGTTGACCACATTGGCCAGTCCCGGGACGGTCCGCATTTCGGCCTCGATGGCGCGCGCGGCCGCTTCAAGGGCCCGCCCGTCATTGCCGAGAATGGCAAAGGTGTAGCGGGTGCCGTCGGATGGGCCACCGCCCTGCTGGGCTGTGCCCGAGCCGATACGGACGCCGGGAACCCCCTGCCAACCGTCGACCATTACGCGCTGAAAATCCTGTTGGCTGAGCGCGCGTTCGCCCTTGCCGACAAGGTCGGCATAGATGTTGGCCTGGCCCACGTTCTGGCCACCGACAGCCGCGAAGACGGAGGTGACCTCGGGGCGACGGCGCAGGTCGCGGGTCAGGCGTTGAACCACAGCATCAGTCTGGCCGAGGGTCGATCCTGGCGGCAGTTCGACCGAGAAGCTGGCGCGCGACTGATCACCGGATGCCATAAACTCGAACGGCACGAGACCCCCCACGACGACGCCGACCGAGGCAATGACGAAGAGGGTGCCGAGGCCGAACACCTTCCAGCGGTTCATCAGGCTCCACTTCAGCGACTTCAGATAGGTGGCCATCCAGAACGGATCGGCATCCTCATGCTTCTGATGCTTCAGCAGATAGGCTGCCATCAGCGGTGTCAGGGTGCGCGCCACGACCAGCGAGAAGGCCACGGAGACGCAGGCCGCCAGGGCGAAGGCCTTGAAGAACTGACCGACGATGCCGGGCATGAATCCGACCGGCGCGAACACGGCGATGATGGTTGCTGTGGTGGCCACGACGGCCAGGCCGATTTCGTCAGCGGCCTCCATCGAGGCGTCGTAGGGCGTTTTGCCATCGCGCATGTGTCGGACGATGTTTTCGATTTCCACGATGGCGTCATCGACCAGGATGCCGACCGTCAGTGACAGGGCCAGCAGGGTGACGCCGTTCAGCGACTGGTCCAGCGGTCCAAGGACGGCGAAGGCCGGGATCAGCGAAAGCGGCATGGCTGTGGCGGTGATGAAGGTGGCGCGCCAGTCACGCAGGAAGATAAAGACGACCACGACGGCGAGCACCGCCCCCAGAAGCAGGGCTTCCACTGAAGCCAGATAGCTTTCCTCGGTGAATTCGACGTTGGCGTAGACCTGTTCGATGGTCAGTTCGGGATGAGCGGCATCGATCTCGGCGACACGTTTGCGCGCCTTTTCGGCGACCGTGACCTCGCTGGCCGAGCGGGACCGGAAAATGTTGAAGGTTACGGCCTCCTGACCATTGTAGCGGGCCAGGCGACGGGGCTCGCCCCAGTGATCTCTGACCGCTCCGAGATCGCCGAGACGCACGGTGCGACCGCCGGCCAGCGGGATCAGTGTTTCACGCAGCTGGTCGATCGAGCCTGCCGCGCCAAGGGTGCGGATCGAACGTTCCGAGCCTGAAATCGTCACCCGCCCGCCCGGCAAATCGCTGTTGACGCCGGTCAGGGTCTGGCTGACGGCTGCGGCGGTAACGCCGCGGGCAGCCAGATGGTCAGGATCAAGCTCGACGCTGATTTCACGATCCACGCCACCGGACCGATTGACCTCGCCGACCCCACGGATCGCCAGAAGGTCGCGACTGATGTCATTGTCGATGAACCAGCTGATTTCCTCCGGGGTCATTGTGGGGGAGCGGACCACCCAGGTGATCAGGTTGGATCCGGTGATGTCGATGCGCTGGACACTGGGTTCCTGCATGTCCTGCGGCAGGCTGGCGCGCAAACCGCTCATTGCGTTGCGGACGTCGTTGGTCGCGCGCTCGGTGTCCGTGCCGAGCTCGAACTCGATCGTCGTCGACGACGATCCGTCGGTGATCTGCGAATTGATGTGGCGAACGCCGGACAGGCCGGACAGGGAGTCCTCGATCAGCCGGGTGACCTGGACCTCCATCTCGGCCGGAGCGGCTCCGGGACGGCCCGCGAAAACATTGACCAGCGGGAAGTCGATGTCCGGGTTGTTGTTGATGCGCATCCCGGCGAAGGCGTTGATGCCGGCCAGCGTCAACAGGATGAACATCAGAATGATCGGGATCGGGTTCTTGATCGACCAGGACGATAGGTTTTTCACCGGCCGGCCCCTATTCGCCGGCCGGAGCGGCGGGAGTCGGCGCTGTGGTTGCCCCGGTAATGGTCACGCGGTCACCCTCGCTGAGGAATCCGGCACCGGCTACCACCACCCTGGCCCCGGCCTGCAGACCGTCGACAGCGGACAGCTCCGCCGTTCGCGACAGCACCGTCACCGGTTGAAAATGGGTCTGGTTGCCGTCCCGCAGGATGAAGACGCCGGCGCGGTTCCCACGGTACAGGACTGACGCTGTCGGTACGGTAACAGCCGCCTGATCTCCGACCTGGATGCGGGCGCGGGCGAACATGCCAGTGTGGAACCCCCCGCCGACAAGGGTGATCCGGGCCACGCCAAGCCGGTTATCGGGATTGACTTCCGGGGTCACGATGCGGACGCGTCCGGTTGTTTCGCTGACCTGATCGGACGAGATGACGGCGGTCTGGCCCGGGCGAACCAGGGCCAGTTCGGTTTCAGGTATCTGGGCGTCCAGCTCCAGCCGACCGTCGCGGACAATGCGGAACAGTTCGGTTCCGGCACCGACGATCTGGCCCCGGGTCACGCTGCGGCTGATCACCTGACCTGCGACCGGTGCCCGGATCGTGGCCTGCGCGAGCCGGACCCGGGTCTCGGACAATGACGCCCGGGCGGCAGCCAGATTGGCATCAGACGCGCGCTGATTGGCCAGGGCCGTGTCCAGTGATGCCTGGCTGAGGAAGCCGCGTTCCTTGAGCTCCAGAGCCCGGTCAAGCGCGGCCTGGTCACGTGAAGCATTGGCCTGGGCGGTCTGTACCGCCGCCAACTGCCGGTTGAGCTGGGCGCGTAGCAGGGCATCATTCAACTGCACAAGGGGCTGACCCTGGCGGACCCAGCTTCCTTCGTCGACGTAGACGCCGGTGGCGACCAGTCCACCGGTTTCGGCCCCGACCGGCACCTCTTCCCATGCCGAGATTGTACCGGCGGCGGTGACCACGCGATCGATGTTCTGGATGGACGCGATGACGGCGGTGACGGCCTGACGGCTGGCTTTGCTCTGGCCGGCAGCAGGCCCTTCAGCTTTCTTCTCCCCGCCGCCGCACGCCGCCAGGGCAAGGGTTGCTGCCAGGGCCAGGCCTGTGCGGAGAACCGGAGTTGACGGTGTCAAGATGATTACCCTCTGTCGCGATCGGGCAGGGAAACCCGCGAGCCTGTGACCTGCACGATGGTCGACTCGCCTTAATGTTCTCGCCCCACGCCCGATGTTTAGCGTGTTCGCGCCTCGTTCTCAAACGCCGAAGGCCTCTCTAACAGCAATGTAATGTGAGGATTTACCCCCCCCTGGGACCCTGGGTATATTACGGCCCGGATTGGCGTTTGCGGCCCGCCGTGCTACCGGCGCGGCCATGACGACCCCTCCCATCGAACGCATCCGGAACTTTTCCGTGGTGGCCCATATCGACCATGGCAAGTCGACGCTGTCGGACCGGCTGATCCAGGTCACCGGCGGCCTGACCGCGCGCGAAATGAGCGCCCAGGTTCTCGACAACATGGACATCGAGAAGGAGCGCGGCATCACCATCAAGGCGCAGACCGTGCGCCTCAACTACAAGGCGAAGGACGGCCTCGACTACGTCCTCAACCTGATGGACACGCCGGGCCACGTCGACTTCGCCTATGAGGTCTCGCGCTCGCTGGCCGCCTGTGAGGGTTCGCTGCTGGTGGTCGACGCCTCCCAGGGGGTCGAGGCCCAGACCCTGGCCAATGTCTACCAGGCCATCGACAACAACCACGAGATCGTTCCGGTCCTGAACAAGATCGACCTGCCCGCGGCCGAGCCCGAGCGGGTGCGCCAGCAGATCGAGGATGTCATCGGTCTCGACGCCTCCGACGCCGTGCTGTGTTCCGCCAAGTCGGGCATCGGCATCGAGGAGGTGCTTGAGGCCATCGTCACCCGCCTGCCGGCCCCGAAGGGCGACCCCAATGCGCCGCTGAAGGCCCTGCTGGTCGACGCCTGGTACGACCCTTATCTGGGCGTGGTGGTCCTCGTCCGCGTGTTCGACGGCACATTGCGCGCCGGCCAGCGGGTCAAGATGATGCAGCACGGCTCGACCCATCTGGTCGACCGGGTCGGCGTCTTCACGCCCAGGAATACCCCGGTCGAAAGCCTCGGCCCGGGCGAGATCGGCTTCATCACCGGCCAGATCAAGGAGGTGGCCGACGCCGCCGTCGGCGACACCATCACCGACGAGAAGAAGCCCACGGCCGAACCCCTCAAGGGGTTCAAGGACGTGCAGTCGGTGGTGTTCTGCGGCCTGTTCCCGGTCGACGCCGCCGATTTCGAGGACCTGCGCGCCGCCATCGGCCGGCTGCGGCTCAACGACGCCTCCTTCACCTATGAGATGGAATCCAGCGCCGCCCTCGGCTTCGGCTTCCGCTGCGGCTTCCTCGGCCTGCTGCACCTCGAGATCATCCAGGAACGGCTCAGCCGCGAGTTCAACCTCGACCTGATCGCGACCGCCCCGTCAGTGGTCTACAAGATCGGCCTGCGTGACGGCTCCGAGATCGAGCTGCACAACCCGGCCGACCTGCCCGATGTGATGCAGATCGAGACCATCAGCGAGCCGTGGATCAAGGCCACCATCCTGACCCCGGACGACTATCTCGGCGGGGTCATCAAGCTGTGTCAGGACCGCCGCGGCCAGCAGGTCGAACTGTCCTATGTCGGGGCCCGCGCCCTGGTCATCTACGAGCTGCCGCTGAACGAGGTGGTGTTCGACTTCTACGACCGGCTGAAATCCATCTCCAAGGGCTATGCCAGCTTCGACTATGAGCTGAGCGACTATCGCGAGGGCGATCTGGTCAAGATGAACATCCTCGTCAACGCCGAGCCGGTCGACGCCCTGTCGATGCTGGTGCATCGCGGCCGGGCCGAGATGCGTGGTCGCTCCATGGTCGAGAAGATGAAGGAGCTGATCCCGCCGCATCTGTTCGTGATCCCGATCCAGGCGGCCATCGGCGGCAAGATCATCGCCCGCGAAACCGTGCGCGCCCTGCGCAAGGACGTGACGAGCAAATGTTACGGCGGCGACGCCACCCGCAAGAAGAAGCTGCTCGAGAAGCAGAAGGCCGGCAAGAAGCGCATGCGCCAGTTCGGCAAGGTCGAGATCCCGCAGGAAGCCTTCATCGCGGCGCTGAAGATGGACGACGATTGAGGCTGTCTTACCGGGTTAATCCCGCGAAGACGGTTTCGCCCAGGCTATGTCTTCTGACGGCGACGGCGCAGCTGAATGAAATAGAACGTCCAGAACATGACGGTGGTTGTCCAGCCCCCGGTCACCCAGGCCTCGTAACGACTGTCGCCTTGGAGGGAAAACACCCACCAGGCCGTTATGCCCAGCAAGAGAACCGTCGCCGTCAGCAGGCCACTGAGGCGGGGGGTCGTCCAACGGTTGCGGCCTACTGTACCGGTCATGGTTCTGAACCTTGGTCCCTGCGTGAGCGAGCATAACGACGTCCGGGACTTCTACGACCTGGAGGGGCCGCTATGGGATGCCCCGACCCATGAGCACAACTTCGAGTCTGTGCGTGGCGATTGACGGCGTCAAGCCGGATTTGTCGCCGAGCGGGCCGGTTCGACGCTGTCCGGACACATGTTGTCACGGCCCCAAAGCCGCAATCCGCGCCGCGATTCCGCTTGACAGGGCGCGGCCTCACCGCAATCCTTTGTGGTGGTTGGGTCGCCCACTTCAACTTCTGGATGATGGCGATGCCGCCGCGACGGGCCCATCATGAAACAGGCCCAAAGGGTTTCGGGAGGCTGCAAATGCGATTGATCATCAAGCCTGAACCGGACTGGGCAAAAGCAGACCGGCTAAAAACCCTGGAGTTCGCCACGGGCGTCGTCCTGGGCGCATTCGTCGTTGGGGTCGGGCTGTTTTTCTGGGGCTAGACCGGCCGGAATCGACGCTGCATCTGTGGCTGGTTGCGGTGTTCTGGCCTGGGAGGGGCACCGCGCGTTGCGGCCGCACAGGCGGCTTTCGATGTAACTTACGACTTGCCCCGGTTGAAGCGGGGGGCCTAGTCTTGTGTCTGTCGCCGGGGGGCGCGGCGGGACGGGGTCGGTAAAACGCGTGCAGGGCTTGGCTGGGATACTTTTCGCCGGACTGATCGCGGCCCCGCTGGCCCCGCAGGCCGCAGCGCAGACCGTGCCCGCGTCACCGCCGATCTTCCAGCCCGGCGCGCCGGGGACGGCGGCGCGGGTCATCACCCCGGCCGAGGCCGTCGCGCTGAGCCGCAGCACCTTCATTCCCGCCGACGCCGCCTTCATGCAGCATATGATCGTCCACCACGCCCAGGCGGTGGAGATGGTCGACCTGTTGCAGGCCCATGGTGCGGACCCGCGGGTGCAGCTGCTGGGGCGGCGCATCGCCTTGAGCCAGGCGGCCGAGATGGCGCTGATGCGCGACTGGCTGACGACGCGCGACCAGTCGACGGAGATGCCGGCCATGCCCGGGATGGATCACTCGGCCCATGCCGGCATGACGATGCCGCCGTCCGACACCCCGATCATGCCGGGCATGCTGTCGCCGGCCCAGATGCAGACCTTGGCCGCCGCCCGCGGCCCGGCCTTCGACCGCCTGTTCCTGCAAGGGATGATCCAGCACCATCAGGGCGCACTGGGCATGGTCGACGAGCTGCTGGCCGTGCCCGGTGCGGCCGAGGATCCCCTGCTGTCCGATTTCACCAACTCCGTCGTCGCCGATCAGTCGACGGAGATCCTGCGTATGCAATCCATCCTGTCAGACCTCTGACCCTTTTTCCGAAGGAGCGATCATGACCGTTCGCAACCTGCTGCTGTCCTCCGTCGCCGCCCTCGCCGTGGGGCTCAGCGCCACCGCCGCCGCGGCCCAGGCCGGTCAGGTCATCACGCCCGACGCCCGCAGCGCCCTGTCACCGGGTCTGCACGACGCCGGTCAGGCGGCCTCCAACCTGAGGCTGGAATATTCTGTCGCCCCGGCCCCGGGCTTCTTCGATCCCGAGGCCCTGTTCGCGCCGACGCCGCGCCGGCCCCGGGGTGAGGCCGCTCCCGCCGAGACCCACGCCGAGCCGGCGGTTAAGCCGAAATTCAGCCCGCTGGCCCTGTCCAACAGCGATATGGCCATGGCGCATGGCCGCCTGTTCGTCGGCAATTTCAACGGCTTCAACGCCTATGACGTGACCGGTGAGGGTGCGCCGAAACTGATCCTGTCGGTGGTCTGCCCCGGGGGGCAGGGCGATCTGTCGATCCACGGCGACCTGTTGTTCATGTCGGTCGAACAGACCCGGGCCCGCACCGACTGCGGCACGGCGGACGCCGAGGGCGACGTCAATGCCGAACGCTTCCGCGGCATCCGCATCTTCGACATCAGCGACCTGGCCGCGCCGCGCCAGATCGCGGCGGTCCAGACCTGCCGCGGCTCGCACACTCATACCCAGGTGCCGGACGCCGATGATCCGAACGTCCTCTACATCTACAACTCGGGCACCGCGGGCGTGCGCAAGACCGATGAACTGTCGATCTGCAGCGACGGCGAGCCGGACGCCAATCCGGAGACGGCCCTGTATTCGATCGATGTGATCAAGGTGCCGCTGGATCACCCGCAGGACGCGGCCATCGTCAACCGCCCGCGCATCTTCGCCGACCGCGACACCGGGGTGATCAACGGCCTGTGGCGCGGCGGCAGCGTCGGCATCGCCAGCCAGGACGCGGCCCAGACCAACCAGTGCCACGA
The DNA here is from genome assembly GCF_963974615.1 of uncultured Brevundimonas sp. Classification (GTDB taxonomy): domain Bacteria; phylum Pseudomonadota; class Alphaproteobacteria; order Caulobacterales; family Caulobacteraceae; genus Brevundimonas. The sequence continues at coordinate 21,362 of NZ_CAXBDH010000003.1, read as the reverse complement.
CATCACCGTCTATCCCGAGATGAACCTCGCCGCCGGGGCTTGTGCCGGCAACGGCATCCTGCTCGACATCTCCGACCCGCAGAACCCGGCGCGGATCTCCGAGCTGTTCGATCCCGACATGGCCTACTGGCACTCGGCCACCTTCAACAATGCCGGTGACAAGATCGTCTTCACCGATGAGTGGGGCGGCGGTATCGGCGCGCGCTGCACGGCCGAGGACCCGGCCAACTGGGGTGCCGACATGGTCGTCTCGATCGAGAACGGTCGCCTGCGCGGGCGCAGCTTCCACAAACTGCCCAGCGCCCAGTCGAAATTCGAGAACTGCGTCGCCCACAACGGCTCGATCATCCCGGTCCCGGGCCGCGACCTGATGGCCCAGGCCTGGTACCAGGGCGGGGTGTCGGTCATGGACTTCACCGACCCCGACCACCCGGTCGAGATCGCCTACTTCGACCGCGGCCCGATCGAGGCCGAACGTCTGCTGGTCGGCGGGGCCTGGTCGGCCTACTGGTTCAACGGCCGCATCTATTCCAGCGAGATCGCCCGCGGCCTCGACGTGCTGAAACTGGTGCCCGGTGACCAGCTGTCGGCCGCCGAGATCGCCGCTGCCGAGAGCGTCATGGTCGACGTGATCAACCCCCAGACCCAGACCCGCGTCGTCTGGGCCGACAGCCCCGACGTGGCCCAGGCCTATCTGGACCAGCTGACCCGGTCGGGCAGCGTCGAGGCGGCCCTGGCCGCACAGGTGCACACCGCCATCGACCAGTGGCGCGCCGGAGGCAGCGACGCCCGCGGATCGCGAGTCCTGGCCGGAAGCCTGAGCGCCGCCGCCGGCAAGACCCGCGGCACCGACGCCGCGCGGCTGACGGCGCTCGCCGGATTGTTCCAGCGCCGGGCGGGGTAGGGGGCGAGCCTACCTTGGGTTGGTAGCTGCATTTTCCCGGACGATGCAGGCTGGGGGGATGGAAACGCCCTTGCAGCCGACACTGCCGTTCCCGGCTTGTTCTGCTGGCAGGTTCCTGGCAGTCTCTCCTGACAAGCGTCCGGGTGAGTCGGGCGAGTCGGAGTATGCCCTGATGGTGAAGCAGGCGGGCCAGGCGGCGGCGGATAGCGCTGTTGACCTTGGTTATATCGATGCGCCTGCAAGGCCCGCGGCAGTGCAGCCGAAGCTGAAGGTTATTGAGGGCCAGGGCGGCAAGGACGCGTCGACCTTCACCTTTATCGACCTGTTCGCAGGCATCGGTGGCCTGCGTCGCGGGTTTGAGTCGATCGGTGGTTGCTGTGTCTTCACCAGCGAATGGGACAAGTTCAGCCAGCAGACCTATCGGGCGAATTTCCCGAACGACGATCATGAGATTAACGGCGACATCCGTGCCGTCGAGGCCGCGGACATCCCTGCGCACGATGTGCTGCTGGCGGGGTTCCCGTGCCAGCCCTTCTCCATCGCCGGCGTGTCCAAGAAGAACGCGCTCGGACGCGCGCACGGCTTTGAGGACAAGACCCAGGGCACCCTGTTTTTTGATGTGGCGCGGATCATCGCCCACCATCGTCCGGCAGCCTTCCTGCTGGAAAACGTCCGCAACCTGGTCGGTCACGACAAGGGCAAGACTTTCCAGACGATCAAGGACGTCCTGGAGCAGGAGCTGGGCTACAAAATCGACTGCCGGATCATCGATGGACGACACTGGACGCCCCAGCATCGTGAGCGGATTTTCATCGTTGGCTTCCGTGAGGACCAGGGATTCTGTTTTGATGACATGAAGCTGCCGGATGCCGCGCCGAAGCTGGTGGAAATCCTGCATCGTGAAGGTGATGAGTCCGAGATTCCTGACCAGCGGTTCACCGTCGGAAACTCGGGCCGGGTGGCCGATAAATACACCCTGACCGACAATCTCTGGGCCTATCTCCAGCGCTACAAGGAAAAGCACCGCGCCGCCGGCAATGGCTTTGGGTTCGGTCTTGTGGGCCCTGAGGATGTCGCCCGCACCCTGTCGGCGCGCTATCACAAGGACGGTTCGGAAATCCTGGTGAAGCAGGAGGGCAAGGGCCCCCGGCGGCTGACGCCCCGGGAATGCGCCCGCTTGATGGGGTTCGACTCGCCCCGGGGCGGCGACTTCATCATCCCGGTCTCGGACACCCAGGCCTATCGTCAGTTCGGAAACTCTGTTGTGGTGCCGGCCGTGAAAGCCGTTGCCGAACATATGAAGCCGCACCTGTTTGCTGCCCTCGGAAAACGGCCGAAGGCCAAGCTTGGCTGACGTCGTCGATCCGGCGACCCGCAGCCGGATGATGTCCGGTATCCGGGGCAAGGATACCAGGCCTGAAATGCTGATCCGCCGCGGGCTGCACGCGCGCGGTTTTCGTTATCGGCTGCACTGCAAGGACCTGCCCGGAAAGCCGGACCTGTGCTTTCCCAAACATCGCGCGGTGATCTTCGTTCACGGCTGTTTCTGGCACGGCCACGAGTGCCACCTGTTCAAATGGCCGCAAACGCGACCGGAGTTCTGGCGCGAGAAGATCGGGCGGAACCGGGAGGTGGATCAGAGGGCGACTGGTCTCCTGGAAGCAAACGGTTGGCGTGTGGCCATCGTCTGGGAGTGCGCACTGAAGGGCCGGGAGGAAATTGGCCTCGACGTCGTTTCCGGGCGATTGTCTGAATGGCTTATGTCGAATGTGGCGCGACTGGATATGCGGGGGCAGGGATGAAGCGCGGTTCTCTTTCGACCTACTTCGCTGGCGTGGGAGTAAAGTCCCTGTCGGCGACTGAAATTGACCCGACGGTGTCTCGAGGACACGAGCTTCAGGGCGTGGACGCTATTCAGGCGTTTCTCGGAGTGCCGGTAGATAAGCGCCGCATTCAGGCCCGGTATTTTTGGCTGTCTGACGACGAAGATCCCCTGACCTTCGAGGGTGACGTCACTTGGTACGACAGCCGAAAAGGCAAGGTCGATCGGGTCCCTGAGCCGCGGCTCTACTATCCCAAGGCTTCAGAGCCGATCGTCTACAGGGCAAAGCCCGGCGACACCCTGTTTGTCTGCCTCGGTCGCGACGAGACGATCACCTTCCTGTTCTGCGGCGTCGGCACCACGATCGAGAAGCAGTTGTTGTGGCTGTTCGGGTTGCAGGTCGGCGGTGGGGACATTGTTGAGAAGGATTTTCGGGGCGGCGCGGATGTCGAGCTCGGCCTCTCGGCAAGATATATCCTCGGCCTCATCGGCATCGACGCCCGAATTGAAGACGATGATTGGCTGGCCAGGTTGACGCGAAAATTTGGCAACAAATTTCCGACTACCGCCGTGTTTTCTGCTTTCGCCCGAACAACAGCAGCAGGTGTTGACGTGATCGGTGACCCTGACGGGACCTTGTTGCGATGGCTCGAGATGGAGGAGTTGCTGTTCTACACGCTCGAACGGCACATCGTTGATCAAAGGCTTCGGGCCGGATTTCTGGTCGAAGGCGAGGCGGACGTCGACGGCTTCGTGTCGTTTTCCCTGAGCGTGCAGAATCGCAGAAAATCCAGGGCTGGTCATTCGCTGGAGCATCACCTCGCCAGCGTTTTTGAGGCGCATAAACTCGATTTCGATCGGGGCGGAAGGACGGAAGGAAACAAGAGGCCGGACTTCCTCTTTCCCGGAACGGGCGCCTACCTCGACCCCACCTTTCCCGTGAACGCACTTACCCTTCTCGGAGCGAAGTCGAGCTGTAAGGACCGTTGGCGGCAGGTCCTGTCTGAAGGGGAGCGGGTTCCCCAAAAGCATCTGGTCACCCTGGAGCCCGGGATTTCGGTGAACCAAACTGATGAAATGCAGGCGGCTGGACTGCAGCTGATTGTGCCTGGCCCTCTTCATTCCAGCTACCGGCCGGAACAATTATCCTGGCTTATGTCTCTTGCCGACCTGCTGGCTATGACCAAGGCCCGGGCGGCGTAGCATCCCCCCTTGACCCCGCCCCCCATCAGCCGCACTCCGGCGTATGGCCAGTGAAACCGTCTATATCCTGCAGACCTATGTGGCCGGACCGGGCGGGGCGTTGAAGGCCGAGCCGCAGGTCGGGTGCAAGGATGCCGAAGAGGCGCGGCGCAAGGCCGAGCGGCTGGCCCCGCTGCGGCTGGGGGTGGTGGCGTTTTCGGTCTCGGCCGACACCGAACTGGGCGACTATGACGAGCGCCCGACCATCCTCTTCAAATCCGGGCAGCTGCCCGAAATGTTCGACTGAGGGGCGGCGCCCGCCCCTACATTCCGCCGAAGAAGTCGCGCTTGCCGATCGGCACGCCCCGGGCCCGTAACAGAGCGTAGGCGGTGGTCAGGTGGAAATAGAAATTCGGCTGGGCGAAGCCGATCGCATAGTCGCGGCCGATGAAGCGCATCTCGCCCGAGGGGAAGGTCAGCACCACCTCCCGGTCTTCCTGACCGTCGACGCTCTCGCGCGGCACCGAGGCCAGATAGTCGAGGGTGGCGCGGATACGGGCCTGCAGCTGGTCGATCGTGGTCTCGGTGTCTTCCATCACCGGGGCATCGCGTCCGGACAGGCGGGCGACGCACAGCTTGGCGCTGTCGGCGGCCATCTGCACCTGCCGTGTCAGCGGATGCATGTCGGCGATCAGCCGGTGCTCCAGCAAGGCGTCGGCGTCCTGGCCGGCGTGGTCGCGCGCCTTGTCCAGCAGGGCCGACAGGGCTTCCAGCCGTTTGCTGAACAGGGGGACGGTGAGGTCGTACAGTTCTGTGGCCATGGCAGCGGTCTAGCCCCCCGCACTACCGGCGTCGAGGGGGACGGCGCGGCGACCGATGACTCCGTCAGGCGCGTTTCGCGGCGCGGCGGAATTTGAAAACACCGTTCTGTGAGTGCATGGTTTTGCCCGTCACGGGGGGGTCTGTGCGGCTCCGCCTCAATATCCGATTGAAATTGCACGGAGAGTTGACGATGCAACGCCCATTTTTCCATACCCTTCTGTCCGGTGCCGTGGGGCTGGCCGCCCTGACGGTCGCCGGGACCGCGCTGGCCGAAGACCCGTCGCTGGACGCCGTCCGCGCCGCGACCGACCGCTTTCGCGACGTCAATGTGGCCCTGGCCGAGGGCTATATCCGCGACCCGATGAACAGCTGCGAGACCGCGGCGATGATGGGTCTGCCCGCCGCCGACGGGGCCATGGGGGTGCACTATTTCCGCCCGGATCTGCTGGGCGTGACCGCCCCGCCCAACCCGCGGGTGGACGGCAACGGCACCCACACTGATTTCAACACCCCAGCCGTGCTGATCTATGAGCCGCAGGCGGGCGGGGCGATGGAGCTGGTCGCGGTCGAGAATCTGGTGTTCATCGCCGCCTGGGAAGCCGCCGGCCATACAGCCCCGCCCAGCTTTCAGGGCGTGCCCTTCGACCGGATGGCGGACGATCCGGCCACCCCGGTCGACGAGGCCCATATGTTCGCGCCCCACTATGACCGGCACGTCTGGCTGTATCGTGCCAATCCGAACGGCATGTTCAGCCCGTTCAACCCGGCGGTCAGCTGTGCGGCCCATGTCGAGGCGTCTGGAGACCACCACGGACACTGATGCGCCACAGGCGTGCTGACGGCGGTTGACCCGGTGGCCGGGCAGGCCGAGTCTGGCCACCGCAACTGTCCGAAAGCCCGCCCATGTCCGTCGATGCCGCCTTTCTGAACGCGAAGGCCCCCCGTCTGGCCGTCCTGATCGACGCCGAGAACGCCTCGTCCCGGATCGCCGAGTCGCTGTTCGCCGAGATCGCCACCCTGGGCGAGGCTTCGGCCCGGCGCATCTATGGCGATTTCGCCAGCGCCCAGATCCAGGGCTGGACCAAGGTACTGGCCCGCTATGCGATCCAGCCGCAGCAGAATTTCGCCAATACCAAGGGCAAGAATTCGGGCGACATCGCCCTGGTTATCGATGCGATGGACCTGCTGCATTCGGGCCGGTTCGACGGTTTCTGTCTCGTGTCGTCGGACGCCGACTTCACCCGGCTGGCGTCGCGCATCCGCGAGGAGGGGGTCGACGTCTACGGCTTCGGCGAACAGAAGACGCCCGAGAGCTTCCGTCAGGCCTGCACCCGCTTCATCTATACCGAGAACCTGAACGTTCCCGTCAGCGAGGCCGCGACGACCACGGGCGGACGGGCAGCGGCGGCCCCGGCGGCGGGCAAGCGCAAGCCGTCCGAGGCCTCGCGGATGATCGCCTCGGTCCTTGCCGACATGGACGAGGACGGCGACGGCTGGGTGTCGATCGGCGGCATCGGCAACCGGCTGCGCAACGCCTATCCCGACTTCGACCAGCGCACCTACGGCTGCGCCAAGCTGTCGGACCTGATCCGCGCCACCGGCCGGTTCGAGATCCAGCCCGGAGCCGGCGGGGCCATGCGGGTCCGCGACAAGGCCTGATACGGGGCCTGACCGCGGGGGCTCAGACGGCGGCGGGGATGGCGAACACGATCACGGCCAGGGCCAGCAGGACGGCAAAGGCGTACAGCGCCGCCCGCGCCGGCTGGTCCGCGCGCCATGCCGACAGGGCGGCCTGCAACGACTGCAGCGCGTAGAAGACCACGAAGGCCCGCGACGCCCAGGTGATGATGCCGAAGATGTCGGTGGCCCAGATGATGGCGATCGCCGCCAGCGCCGTGGCGAGGTTGCCGAGCTTGACGTTGATGCGTTTGCCCGAGGATTCCGCCAGCAGGCCGCCCGCCCCGTTCATGTCGGCGACCGCCGCCGACAGCTGCGACGCCAGCGCTGTCAGGATGATGACCGGCGCGACCATCACCCCCACCGGACGCAGCAGGTCGATGATGGCGGTCTCGTCGCTGTGGGCGATCGGCGCGCCGGTGAAATAGCTGGTGATGAACAGGAAGAAGAGCAGATAGACGGCGGTCGCGATCCACTGGGCATAGCGCATGGTCCGGACCCGGGTCTCGCGGTCGTAGGCGGCCCCGAGAAAGCGCGAGGTCTCGAACCCCTGCACCAGAATGACCAGACCCAGCAGCACGCGGCCGTCGTGCATCTGAAAGTCGGGCACCGGCGCGTCCCAGCCGAACGTGCCCCGGACCATCGCCACCCCGCCCGCGATGAGCAGGGCCGCCAGAAGGCCGAGGATCAGCGTCAGTTTGAGACCGACGGCATTGACCGCCACCCGCTCCAGCGCGTCGAGCCCCCCGGTCGCGCCGATCGCCCCGACCGAGGCGATCACGGCGGTGGCGGCGATGCGAATCCAGAGAGTGTCCGTGACTCCCGCAAAGCGCAGGCCGAAGGCGGCGAACAGATGGAGGTAGTAGGCAACGGAGACAAAGTAGGCGAGGGCCAGCGCCAGTTCCGACGCCCGTTCGATGATCCGCACCGTCCGCGAGGCCCCGGCCTCGATCTCGGGCTCGACATGCATGATGTTGTGACGGATCGCCGACCCGAACAGATAGCCGGTGCCGCACAGGACCATCATGGCGGCGATGGCCCAGTTGCCGGCCAGTCCGGCCAGCAGGGGGCCTGCGACCAGAAAGCCCGAGCCGATGATCGAGGCCAGCGGTGTGACCGTCGCCTGCCAGGTTTCCGACCCCACCAGGCGGGGACGGAACAGGAAGGCCGCCCCGGCGATCAGCGCCAGGATCAGGGCGACATTGGTCAGGTTCATCAGTCCGTCTCTCACGTGCAGGGGGGAGGCAGGAACCGTCCGGGGCCGCCAGCTTTACCGCAACGGCCGGGCCCGGATTATGTTGCAGGGTGGTGTCGGGTTCTAACCGGCCCGAACGGCGGCGATGATGTTGACGGTCTGGCGCACCCGGGCCTCGATCCCGGCCCAGTCCTTCGCCTTGATGGCCGCCTCGGTGATCAGTTTCGAGCCCATGCCGGCGGCGACGATGCCGCTGCCGAACCATTTGGCGATACTGGCCTCGTCCGGGTCGACGCCGCCGGTCGGCATGATCTTGCTCCACGGCATCGGCCCCAGCACCGCCTTGACGAAATCGGCACCGCCGACCGAGGTCCCGGGGAACAATTTGACGATCTCACAGCCCAGTTCCTGGGCCGTCGAGATCTCGGTGACCGAGCCGCAGCCGGGCGAATAGGGGACCATGCGCCGGTTGCACAGCCGGGCGATCTCGGGGTTCAGGGTCGGGCTGACGATGAAGCGGGCGGCCGAGGCGATGAACAGGGCGGCGGTCGGAGCGTCGACGATCGAGCCGACGCCGAGGATGATGTCGGGGTCAGAGGCGGCGAACTCGCGCGACAGGTCGGTGAACAGCTGAAAGGCGAAGTCGCCGCGATTGGTGAATTCCACCGCCGGAGCCCCGCCGCGGGCGCAGGCGCGGATGACGTTGAGGCAGACCTCGGGATCCGGATGATAGAAGACCGGAACCACGCCCTGGGCTTGCAGAGCGGTCAGGACGGTGAGGCGGTCGTGGCGCATGGTGGTCTCCGTGAACGTCGTCCTGATTCAACCGGGACGGCGGGGGCGTCAAGGGACCTACGTTCAATCCGTGTGTCCCATGCGGTGTTCGCCGGACAGATATCATTGGTAACAGGAATTTTTCGTTTACGATGGAAGGTGCGGTCCGGCCATGGAGACCACTGTGCAAGATACCGAACAGGCGCGCATACAGGCCTTGCGCGCGCAGCATGTGCTGGACACCGCACCCGAGATCCGCTTCGACCGGATCACGGCCATGGCAGCCACCCATTTCCAGGTGCCGATCGCCCTGGTGTCCCTGATCGACACCGACCGCCAGTGGTTCAAATCCTGTATCGGCCTCGATGTCAGCGAGACCCCGCGGGAACTGGCGTTCTGCGACCATGCCATCCGGCTGGGCGAGGACGCGGTGTTTCTGGTCAGGGACGCCAGCGTCCACCCGTTGTTCGAGAACAATCCGCTCGTCACCGGTCCACCCCATATCCGCTTCTATGCCGGGGCCGTACTGACGACGTCGCAGGGCTTCAACCTGGGTACGTTGTGCGTGATCGACACGGTGGCTCGACCCGAGGCGACCGAGGCCGATTTCGACCACCTTAAGGTGCTGGCCAAGCTGGTCGTCGACCAGCTGGAGCTGGGTCGGGCCCGGCAGAACATGGCGGAACAGCATCGCCTGCTGGACATGGCGCAGATCCTGTCAGGAGTGGGCCACTGGCGTTATGACGTGGCCAGCGCCCGGGTCGAATGGTCGGACGAGGTGTTTCGCATCCACGGCCTGCCGATCACCGACCCGCCTCCGGTCTTCGCCGAGGCGCGAAAGCTCTACCATGAGGACGATCGCGCCCATCTGACCGCCCTTCTGGAAGCGGCCCTGATCACCGGGGAAGGCTATGAATGCCGGATGCGGATCTGTCGGCCGGACGGGGCGGTGCGACAGACCTCGGCCAAGGTCGAGAGCATGTGTGACGAACAGGGGCGCATTACCGCCCTGTTCGGCGTGTTCCAGGACATCACCGAACAGCATGAAGCCCAGGCGCGGCTGACCGAGGCCAAGGCCGAGGCCGAGGCGGCGACGGTGGTGAAGGCCGAATTCCTGTCCAATATGAGTCACGAACTGCGGACGCCGCTGACCAGTATTCTCGGCTTTTCGTCCCTGCTGGACGAGGAACCGGATCTGTCGGCGGCGGCCCGGCGTTCCGTCGACCGCATCGCCGGTTCGAGTCAGGCCCTGCTGACTATCGTCAACGACATTCTGGACTTCACCAAATTGGAGGCCGGCCAGGTCGAGATCGAGGTTCGCCCGGCCGATATGCACAACCTGCTGGAGGGAGCCCTGGGTCTGTTCGAACCCCAGGCCGCCCAGAAGTCCGTATCCCTGCACTTCGCCGAGACGACGCGTCTTCCGGGGACGTTGCTGGTGGATGCGGAGCGGGTGCGGCAGGTGCTGCTGAACCTGATCGGCAATGCCGTGAAATTCACGCCTGCCGGAGCCGTCACCCTGACGGCCCGCTATGATCGGCAGACGTCGCGGCTTCGCTGTGAGGTCACCGACACCGGCCCCGGTATCCCCCCCGACCGGCTCGACCGGCTGTTCAAGCGATTTTCCCAGGTCGACGCCTCCACCACCCGCGATCACGGCGGGACGGGGCTGGGCCTGGCCATTTCCAAGGGATTGATCGAGGCCATGGGCGGCGAGATCGGGGCCACCAGCCAGCCCGGCGACGGCAGTACCTTCTGGTTCGACCTGCCCTGCGACATCGGTACCGCCGCGCCGCGCCCCCAGCGCCCGGCCGGCGATGTCAGCGGTCTGGAGGGGGTGCGTCTGCTGGTCGTGGACGACAGTGCCATGAACCGGGAGATTGTCGCCCTGATGCTGGCCCCCTACGGGGTCAAGGTCACCGACGCCGGCTCGGGTCAGGAGGCGATCGATCTGGCCGCGACCACGCCCTTCGACCTGATCCTGATGGATATCCGCATGCCGGACCTGGACGGTCCCACGGCGACACGGGCGATCCGCGAGGGCGACGGCCCGAACGGCGCGATTCCGATTCTGGCCTTCACGGCGGAACCCGAGAACGCCGGCGGCAAGCTGGGCTGGGCCAGCCTGTTCGACGACCGGGTCGCCAAACCGGTTTTCGCCGAGGATCTGTCGGCCAAGATCAGTCGGTGGACGGGCCCGGTCACCGTGGCGGAAGATGCCGACGCCGGGTGATCTAGAGCGAAATCGGTTGAGTTGGACGCAGTCCAACTCGGCTCAGATTTCGCTCCAGTTTGAATCTGGACCATTTTTTGGATTCAGGTCGAGTCGACCTGAAACAAAAATGGTCTAGGCCGCGTGTGACCGGGAACGATCCCCGGCCAGCCCGATAATCCGCTTCACCAACGCACTGTCCGTATCGAACAGCGGGTCCAGCACGGTGAAGTGGTTGAGACCGGGCAGGGGGTCGTAGCGGGTCTCCACGCCCTTGCCGCCCCACAGGTCGGCCATCATCCGGCTCTGGCGCAGGAATTCCGCGCTCTCCTCGCCGCCCACCACACAGTCCAGCACCGTGCCGCCGGGGGTCGAGCCGTCGGGCACCGGCCAGTGGATCGGCGACAGGGCGGCAGCCTCGGCCGCGTCCAGCCGCAGGGCGTCGTTCAGTGAGGTCGGGATCAGGGGGGCCAGGTCGAACACCCCCGAGATGGCCACGGCGGCCCCGGCCCGGCCCTCGCTGAGCATACAGGCGGCCATATGCCCGCCGGCCGAATGGCCGAAGACCACCGGGCGACGGCCGCTGCGCTCACGCACCGCCTCGACCGCGGCGCGGACCTGACGCAGGATCTGGCCCAGACGTACGTCCGGGCACAGGTCATAGGACGGGATGGCCAGGCTGACGCCGTGGGCCAGAAAGGCCGGGGCGATGCCGGAAAACCAGCCGGGGTCCAGCGCCTGCCAGTAGCCGCCGTGCAGGAAGACGACGACCAGCGCATCAGACCCCGCCTCGAACAGGTCGAAATATTCGCGGTCGCCCGGACCGTAGGCGATCTTTTGCGGCGGGGTGGCGGCGCGCGCGGCCCCGGCGGACTCGCGCCAGCGCGCCATCACCGCCGGATGGTCGGGGACGAGCGCGCGATTGTTGTACTGGGCTTCGAGGGACATCGTGGGGCTTTGGGGCTGGTGAGCAGGGCGTAGTGAGTAGGGCTTGGGGCTTAGGAAGCAGGGTTGGGCTTGGCCTCTGGCCGGAGAGCGGACTAAGCCCTAAGACCTAAGCCCTACTTCCTACCCCTTCGGAGCCCCCGCCATGATGACCGCCATCTTCGTCTTCATCAAATGCGAGCTGGGCCACGCCAACGACGTGGCGGCCGACATCGTCGACAATGTCGCCAAGGTCTCGGAGGTCTATTCGACCTCGGGCCAGTACGACCTGCTGGCCAAGTTCAACCTGCACAAGGACGAGGACATCGGCACCTTCGTCACCAGGGTGGTGCAGACCCGGCCCCACATCCGCGACACCTTCACCGTCATTACGTTTTCGCCGTTTTTGCCAACGGGCGGACAGTGATCCTTCCCCCTTCACGGGGGAAGGTGTCAGGCGGAGCCTGACGGATGGGGGCGCTGACGTCGCTGGACGGTTGAGGTGTGCCAACCAGGCCCGGTCGGGCTGGTACCCTCGCCCCCCATCCGACCCGCTCCGCGGGCCACCTTCCCCCGCAAGGGGGGAAGGGCGTGTTGGCTGACGCAGCGTCACCCGTGAATCGCTGCTAACGTCGCTGCGCGAACCGGAGACAGTGCATGACCGATCTTGAGACCTTCCGCGCCGAGACGCGGGTCTGGCTGGAGGCCAACTGCCCGGCCGAATGCCGCGGGCCGGTCGAGAGCGACGAGGACCGGGTCTGGGGCGGCCGCAACCCCGTCTTCCGCACCCCGGCGCACAAGCTCTGGATGGAGCGGATGGGCGCGCGTGGCTGGACCGCGCCGGAATGGCCGGCCGAATACGGCGGCGGCGGACTGTCGCGCGAACAGGCCAAGGTGCTGGCCTCGGAGATGCGCCGCATCGACGCCCAGATGCCCCTGACCAGTTTCGGCGTCTGGATGCTGGGCCCGGCCCTGCTGCAGTTCGGCACCGAGGCCCAGAAGAAGCGCTTCCTGCCCGAGATCGTGCGCGGCGAGATTCGCTGGTGCCAGGGCTATTCCGAGCCGGGCGCGGGCTCCGACCTGGCCGGGCTGCAGGCCCGGGCCGTGGATCAGGGTGACCACTGGATCGTCAACGGCCAGAAGGTCTGGACCTCCTATGCCGACAAGGCCGACTGGATCTTCTGTCTGGTGCGCACCGACCCCGAGGCCCCCAAACATCTGGGCATCAGCTTCGTCCTGTTCGACATGGCCACCCCGGGCGTCTCGACCAAACCCATCACATTGATCAGCGGCAAGAGCCCCTTCTGCGAGACCTTCCTCGACGACGTGCGGGTCGAGAAGGAAAACCTCGTCGGCACGCTGAACCGCGGCTGGGACGTGGCCAAACATCTGCTGGCGCATGAGCGGACCATGATCGGGGCCATGGGCTCGATCGGCGGCGGCCGGCCGATGGGTCAGGTGGCGGCGGACTCGATCGGGGCCGACGACGAGGGTCGGCTGGACGATCCGATGCTGCGCGCGCGCATCGCCGAGCTGGAGGTCGATCTGGCCGCCTTCCATCTGTCGATGGAGCGGGTCGGGGATCAGGTGAAGGCCAAACAGGTTAGCCCGGCCATCGCCTCGATGCTGAAATACTACGGCTCCGAACTGAACAAGCGCCGCCACGAACTGGCCATGGCCGCCGGCGGTTCGGACGCCCTGGAATGGGAGGGGGAGCGGTCGAAGGACGGCAAGGCGGCGCGCGACTGGCTGCGCACCAAGGCCAATTCCATCGAGGGCGGCACCAGCGAGGTGCAGCTCAACATCATCGCCAAACACCTGCTGCACCTGCCGGGGGCGTGATGACGGGGGCGCTCGCGCCTTCCTTCCCCCTTTACGGGGGAAGGTGCCGGCGGAGCCGGTCGGATGGGGGTGCTGGATGACCGCCCCCTCCCGATGGAATGCGAGCGCCGCCGACCTCTTCAACCCTGCAAACACCCCCATCCGTCGCGCGCCGCGCGCCACCTTCCCCCGCAAGGGGGGAAGGAGATTGGAGACAAAATGCCGCTGATCCTGACCGAAGAGCAGACCATGCTGAAGGACGCCGCCGACGGCTTCCTCAGTGAACACGCGCCGATCGCCCATCTGCGCAAGCTGCGGGATTCGAAGGATGCCGACGGCGTGTCGCGCGACCTGTGGCGGGCCTTTGGCGAGATGGGCTTTGCCGGCGTCATCATCCCCGAGGAACACGGCGGCTCGGGCCTCGGCGCGGTCGAGGCCGGGGTGGTGGCCGAGGCCCTGGGCCGGACCCTGACCCCGTCGCCGTTCATGGGATCGGGCGTGCTGTCGGCCCGGGTGCTGATCGACGGCGGCTCGGCCGAGCAGCAATCCGCATGGCTGCCGCGCATCGCCGCGGGCGAGGCCATGCTGGCGCTGGCGATCGACGAGGGGGCCAAACACGCGCCGTCGAAATGGACGACCACGGCCCAACGTTCGGGCAATGGCTTCAAGCTGAACGGGGCCAAGGGCTTCGTGCTGGACGGCCATGTCGCCGACGCCCTGATTGTCGCCGCCCTGACCGAAAACGGCCTGACCCTGTTCCTGGTCGATCCGAAGACGGCGGGCGTCGAGATCGAGCGCACCGTCATGGTCGACGCCCATAATGCCGCCCGGATCACCCTGACCGATGTCGCGGTCGACGCCGATGCGGTGATCGGGGCCGTCGACGGCGGTGAGGCCCTGCTGGAGGGCGCAATGAATCTGGGCCGGGCCTGTGCCGCGGCGTCGCTGACCGGGGCCGGGGACCAGGCCTTCCAGACCACGCTGGCCTATCTGAAAACCCGCAAACAGTTCGGCAAGGCGATCGGCGAGTTCCAGGCCCTGCAGCACCGCTCGGCCCATCTGTTCACCGAGATCGAACTGGCCCGGGCCGCGGTGATGGGGGCGTTGCAACGCCTCGACGCCGGGCGTGAGGATGCGGGTCTCGCCGTCTCGGTGGCCAAGGCCAAGGCCGGCAAGGTCGCCGAACTGGCGGTGCAGGAGGCGGTGCAGATGCACGGCGGCGTCGGCATGACCGACGAATACGACGTCGGCCTGTTCATGAAGCGGGTGCGGGTCCTCAACGAACTGCTCGGCGACGCCGGCTTCCACGCCGACCGCCTGGCCCGGGCCCAGGGGTACTAACGCCTTCTGCCCCCCAAAGCTGTCGTCATCCCGGGGGCGCGCAGCGAAGCCCGGGACCCAGCGGCGCGCGAAGCGCGATCTGTTCAGGCAGGGTCCCGGCTTCAAGCCCCTCTCCCGTGGGGAGAGGGGTTGGGGAGAGGGGGTACGGTGTCCCCATGATCGCACCATAACCCCTCACCCTTTGACGCTTCGCGCCGCCCTTCGGGTCGCGCCAGAACGACGGCGGTCGCCGTCGTGCGCTCAAGGCCTCTCCCGCCGGGAGAGGGATGCGCGGTGTTTGCGAAAAACCATCCGAATTCCTCCCCCCAATCCCTTGCCCCGCACCACCTTGCCCGTTTCTCCAGCCCAATCTCCCGCCCCCCTCCAGCCGCATGCCATCCTGCCCCGGTCCCGTCGCAAGGAAGGGCCGCCTGGCCTGCGACCTGGTGTGTGGCGGGAGTGGGGGAGCGGGGTCAGGGTCGGGCGAGGATACCCCGGCCGCTCCGGGACCGGGTCACAGGCCCGGCCCCGCCCGCGGCGATCGGTGCGGCTAGGCGGTAAGACCGTTGCCGACCGCACGCTCGTCGAAAATCCTCACGCGGAGCGTCGGTCTTCGTCGAAACGGTAATCCATCAGAACACCGGGCGAAGGTCCGGCGCTCCGCCTGCCCTTCCATAATCGCAGCGAAAGCGTGCGGACGATGACGCGTGTTCATATTCCTTCTCCCGCAAGGGGAGAAGGACCACCCTACCCCCGCAGATCCGGCGGGGTCGCCTCTTCGGTCAGCAGGCGAATGGCCTCCTCGACCGGGACCACGGTCTGGGCCTGGGAGCCGAGGCGGCGGATGGCGACCTGACCGGCCTCGGCCTCGTTGCGACCGACCACGGCGATGACCGGGACCTTGCCGACCGAATGTTCGCGCACCTTGTAGCCGACCTTCTCGTTGCGCAGGTCAGACTCGACGCGCAGACCGGCCGCCCGGAATTTGGCGGTGACCTCGCGGGCATAGTCGTCAGCGTCCGAGGTGATGGTGGCAACCACGGCCTGGACCGGGGCGATCCACAGCGGGAAGGCTCCGGCATAGTTCTCGATCATGATGCCGATGAAGCGCTCGAACGACCCCAGGATGGCCCGGTGCAGCATGACCGGCCGGTGCTTCTGGCCGTCCTCGCCGATATATTCCGCGCCCAGACGTTCGGGCAGGACATAGTCCAGCTGGATGGTGCCGCAGGTCCATTCGCGACCGATGGCGTCCTTGACCACGAAGTCGAGCTTGGGCGCGTAGAAGGCCCCGTCGCCTTCGGTGACGACCGGTTCGGTCCCGGCGGCGCGGGCGGCCTCGGCCATCAGCGCCTCGGCCTTGTCCCAGAATTCGTCGGACCCCGCGCGAACCTCGGGCCGCGTACCCAGGCTGATGTAGGCCGTCTCCATGCCGAGGTCCGAATGGACCGAGCGGGCCAGATCGATGAACCGTTTCGTCTCGTCGACGATCTGGTCCTCGCGGCAGAAGATGTGGGCGTCGTCCTGGGTGAAGCCGCGCACCCGCATCAGACCGTGCAGGGCCCCCGACGGCTCATAGCGATGGCAGGCCCCGAACTCGGCCATCCGCAGAGGCAGCTCGCGATAGGACCGCTGGCCCTGGTCGAAGATCTGCACGTGGCCCGGGCAGTTCATCGGCTTCAGGCTCAGGGTCTCGCCCTCGACCGTCTCGCACACGAACATATTGGGCCGGTATTTCTCCCAGTGGCCCGACTTCTCCCAGAAGGTCCGGTCCAGCACCTGGGGCGTCTTGACCTCGACATAGCCGGCGGCGTCGAGACGGCGGCGCATATAGTCCTCAAGCACCCGCCACAGCACCCAGCCCTTGGGATGCCAGAACACCATGCCGCGGCCCTCTTCCTGCATGTGGAACAGTTCCATCTGCCGGCCGATCTTGCGGTGATCGCGCTTTTCGGCCTCCTCGATGCGCAGCAGATAGGCGTCGAGATCGTCCTTCGAGGCCCAGGCCGTCGCATAGATGCGCTGCAGCTGGGCATTGCGGTGGTCGCCGCGCCAGTAGGCCCCGGCCAGCTTGGTCAGTTTGAAGGCCTTGCCGACGAATTTGGTCGAGGGGAAATGCGGCCCGCGACACAGGTCCTTCCAGTCGCCCTGGAAATAGACGCTGATGTCCTCGCCCTCGGGCAGGTCGCGGATGATCTCGGCCTTGTAGGTCTCGCCGATCGACTCGAAATGCTGGATCGCCTCGTCGCGCGGCCAGACCTCGCGGCGGATCTTCTGATCGCGGTCGACGATCTCGGCCATTTTTTTCTCGATCCGCGCGAAATCGTCGGTCGAGAAGGGCTCGTCGCGGGCGAAGTCGTAATAGAAGCCGTCCTCGATGGCCGGGCCGATAGTGACCTGGGTGCCGGGGAACAGGGCCTGGACCGCCTCGGCCATCACATGGCTGGCGTCATGGCGCAGGGTGTCCAGCGCGGCCGGATCGTCGCGCATGATGATGCGCAGCGCGCCGGACTTGCCGACCGGGGCGTCGAGGTCCAGCAATTTGCCGTCCAGCTCGATCAGCGCGGCCTTCTTGGCCAGCGACGGCGAAATCGAGGTGGCGACGTCGCGGCCCGTGGCGTCGTCGGGATACTGGCGCACGGCGCCGTCGGGGAATTTCAGATCGATCATGGGTCAGTCTTTAACAGGCGGAACCGGGTCGTAACCCGACTTTCCGAAGGGGTGGCATTTGCACAGGCGTTTGACGGTCAGCCAGCCGCCGCGTGCAGGTCCGTGTTCAATCAGGGCCTGGGCCGCATAGTCCGAACAGGTCGGCATGAAGCGGCAGGATTGCCCGATCAGCGGGGACAGCGTCAGCTTGTAGCCCCGATGGGCCGCGCGGACGCCGCGTTCGTAAAGGGTTCTGCCGGGGGCCATGTCGGACTGCTTATCCCCCGCGCGGGGGGATGGGGCAACCGGGAGTCAGGCCGCACCGGCGCGACGAGTTCGGGTGCCGAGGGCCTTGCGGGTCAGGGCGGCGTGAACCGCCTCCAGCGTGGCCTCGATCGCCACCAGGGTCGAGGCGTGTCGGGCCGGGTAACCGGCCACCTGTTTCAGGGCGCGCAGGCCCTCGAACCGGCCGCTTGGGCCCTCGCCGCCGGTCTTGAGCATGGCCAGCGTGGCGTCGCGGGCGGTTTCGATCTCGGCGGCCGTGGCCCCGATCACCGATTCCCCCAGCACCCCGGCTGCGGCCTGGCCGAGGGCGCAGGCCTTGATGTCCTGGGCGAAGGCGGCGATCCGGTCCTGATCGTCCAGCACCACGTCGACGATGGCCTTCGAACCGCACAGTTTGGCGACCCGCTCACCGGTGCCCTCGGGCGCAGGCAAACGTCCGGCGTGGGGCAGGTTGGCCGCCAGCCTGAGGATGTGGGCGCTGTAGAGCTCGTCGATCATGCGATCGAATATAGGCGATCAGGAGCCCTGGAGCGAGGTCCAGGTGCGGGCCCCGGCCGACGGGCCGTCGGCACCGCTGCGGCTGCGCAGCCATTCGATGTTGCTGTCGGCCTGTTCCGGCGGCAGATCGCGGCGCAACATCTGTTCGGCTTCGGCCGACTTGCCCTGCAGTCCCAAGGCCATGGCCAGATTCAGCCGGACCTGGAGATTGGCTCCGGGCTGGGCGGCGGCGCGACGCAACAGGGTTTCGGCGGCGGCGGCGTCGCCCGCGGCCAGATAGCCGATGGCGACATTGTTGAGGATGTCGGGATTGTCCGGTGCCAGACGCAGGCCATCGTTCCAGGCGGCGCGGGCATCGTCGGGGCGTCGCACCTGCTGGTAGGCGGTCCCCAGCAACGACAGCGGCCGCCAGTCGTCGGGCCGGGCGGCGCGGGCCCGTTCCAGGGCGGCGATGCCGTAGAAGGCCTGTCCGCGGGCGATATGGGCCCGGCCGAATTCCAGCAGGGCCTCATAATTGTTCGGCTGGGCCACCAGCGTCTTGCCGGCGGTCTCGGCGGCCTGGTCATAGCGACCCAGTTCGCGCAGGGCCCGGGCGGCGCTGGGACCGGCCACGGGATCGGCCGGGTTGATCTCCATCTCGCCGGTCCAGAACAGCGACCGGGCCAGCGGGGCCATCCGCTCATAGGCGGCGCGGACCTCGGCCGTGGCGGGCACGCGGACGGCGGGTGCGGCGGGTGCGGCGGCGGTCACGGGGTCACCGGCGGCGGCCGGTGCGGCGACCAGCAGGAGCGCCAGAACGGCGGAGACGGTTGCGGCCTTGGCGAGGGTGGGCGACATGGAGTCATCCGTGGGACTATTCGGCAATCCGCAAGGGTCGCGCGTCCGCGTCAACCTTTGGTTAATCGGCCCGAAGATCGGCCGGAAAGGCGTCATTGATGTCCGTGCTTCATCCCGATCTGCTCAGTGCCGGTGCCGATCAGGCCCTGCCGGTCCATGTCATCCTCAAGGATGGAGTGCTGGATCCGGCGGTCGCGGTCTGGGCCCGGGCTCATGATTTCACCGGCAAGGCCGGTCAGTTGCTGGTGCTGCCGGACCCGAAAGGGACGCTGGCCGGAGCCCTGTTCGGGGCCGGGGACAGTTTCGATCCGGGCAGCGCCCGGGGACTGGCCGCCCGCCTGCCCGCCGGGGTCTGGCGGCTGGAGGGTCTGCCCGTTGCGGAAGCCGGGGCGGCGGCTCTGGCCTTCGCCCTGGGGGCGTACCGTTTCGACCGTTACCGGACCCGGTCCGATACCGCTCGACCGCGCCTGATCGCGCCGGACGGGATGGATGTCGCCGGGACACTGCGGATCGTCGCGGCCTGTGAGCTGGCGCGGGAAATGGTCGACACCCCGGCCGCCGACATGGGGCCGCTGCAGATCGAGACCATCGCCCGCGAGATCGCCAGCGAGAGCAGGGCGACCATCGCCGTGACCGAGGGCGAGGCCCTGCTGGACGCCAACTATCCGGCTATCCACGCGGTCGGCCGGGCCGCCGCGCCGGCGCGCCAGCCGCGGATCATCGAGATCGGCTGGCAGCTGGACCGCACCGACCTGCCGCTGGTGGCCCTGGTCGGCAAGGGTGTGGTGTTCGATTCCGGTGGCCTCAACATCAAGGGCGGGGCCGGTATGCGCAATATGAAGAAGGACATGGGCGGGGCGGCCCATGCCCTGGCCCTGGGGCGGCTGGTGATGCAGTCGAACCTGCCGGTGCGGCTGGTGGTGCTGGTGGCGGCGGTCGAGAATGCCATCTCCGCCGACGCCTTCCGGCCCGGGGATGTGCTGAACAGCCGCAAGGGCCTGACCATCGAAATCGGCAATACCGACGCCGAAGGCCGACTGGTGCTGGCCGACGCCCTGTGCCGGGCCGGCGAGCACACGCCCGACCTGACCCTGGATTTCGCCACCCTGACCGGCGCGGCGCGGGTCGCCCTGGGGCCGGAGCTGCCGCCGCTCTACACCGACGATGACGCCCTGGCGGCGGATTTGCTGGAGGCGGGCCGGGCGGTCGCCGATCCGCTGTGGCGCATGCCACTGTGGCCCGGTTATCGCGCCGCGATCGACAGCGAACTGGCCGATGTGCGCAACGATTCGGCGGCCTGGGCCCAAGCCGGATCGGTGACCGCCGCCCTGTTCCTGCAGCGCTTCGCTCCCGAAACCGGGGTCTGGGCCCATATGGATATCTTCGCCTGGAACCCGCGGGCGCGGCCGGGCTGGCCCGAGGGCGGCGAGGCCCAGGCGATAAGGGCGTGTTTTGCGATGCTGGCGGCGCGTTTTCCGGTCGCGCGTTAACGGGACTTTCGGCTTCGCGCGCGAAACTGGCGGCTCAACAGTCCGGGCCCTGATTTGACTCATACTGCCGCCGCCTTCGATCCCCGCACCACCCTCGCCCGGCCCGACCTCGCCGAGCAGGCGCTGGAAGGGCTCGTGCGGGCCGAGGTCTATCGCGAGGTGACTGCGATGCAGTGCGTGACCCCGGTCGCGTCGATACGGATTCGGCCGGATTCGGTCAGTGAACAGACCGACCAGCTGGTGTTCGGTGAAGGCTTTGACGTGCTGGACCGGCGGGCCGGTCAGGTCTGGGGCCGGGCCCGTCGCGACGGCGTCGTCGGCTGGGTCGCCAGCGAATCGCTGGCCGCGACGGTGACGCCCCCGACCCACCGCGTGTCGGTTCTGAGCGCGCCGGCCCACGCCTCGGCGACCTCAGCCAATGTGGTGATGACGTTGACCCTGAACGCCCTGGTCAGTGCCGGCGACCTTGAGAACGGCCGGGCCTTTGTCGGCGGGGCGGGTTGGGTCGATGTCGAACATCTGGCGGCGCTGGACCAGTTCGATGCCGACCCGGGTGAAACCGCCGAACGATTCGTCGGGGTTCCCTTTCAGGCCGGGGGGCGCACGGCGCTGGGCACCAATTGCACCGGACTGGTGCAGCAGGCGCTTTATGCCTGCGGTCTGGGCGGCCCGCGATTCTGTGACGAACAGTCCGCCCTCGGCAGGGGGATCCGCAGCGAATCGGTTCGTCGCGGCGATCTGGTGGTCTGGAACGATCATACGGGCGTCATGCTGGACGCCGAACGGGTCGTGCATGCCAGCAGCCATCACGGCGCTGTCGCCGTGGAAGCCCTCGGCGAGGCCGATGAGCGCGAACGGGCCGGCGGATCCGAAGCCCCGGTATTCCGGCGCGTCACGCTCTAGGTGTGAGCTCTCAATAGGTTGTCCATCCGGTCCAGGCCGGGGAAGCT
>NZ_CAXBDH010000002.1:0-211542 GCF_963974615.1 uncultured Brevundimonas sp. | reverse complement strand
CCTGGACCGCCACGCCAAACTGACATGGTTGCTTCTCCCTCGAGGGGAGAAGGACGCGCACTCTCCGAATTCCTCCCCCCAATCCCTTGCCCCACAACGCTTTCCGCATTTCTCCAGCCCATTCCCCCACCCCCCTTCCAGCCGCACCGATAATGCCCCCGTCCCGTCGCAAGGAAGGGCCGCCTGGCCTGCGACCTGGCGTGCGGCGGGAGTGGAGAAGCGGGGTCAGGGGTGCGGGGGATACGCATCCGGTCCGGGGACCGGGTCACAGGCCCGGCCCGCCCGTCAGGGGCGCTGCGGTAAGGCGTCAACAGCGCCACCCGACGCAAGCTGCTGAAAACTCGCCACGCGGAGCGTCTGTCTTCGTCGAAACGGTATTTCTTTCCTTTTCCGGGCGAAGGCCCGGCGCTCCGCCTGTCCTTCCATAGCCGCAGCCTCGCGTGCGGACGATGATCCGTGTCCGGTCCCCTGTGCCCTGCGACAGACGGGGCGGGTGACGGACGGCCATCGCCCCGCTACACCTTGGGCACGGGAGACGATGCACCATGACGACGCGAACCAATGCCCCGACCTATATGCCGGGTTTCGGCAATCATTTCGCCACCGAGGCGGCCGCCGGGGCCCTGCCCGAGGGCCAGAATTCGCCGCAGAAGACGCCGATGGGCCTCTATGCCGAACAGCTGTCGGGCACGGCCTTCACCGCCCCGCGCAGCGAGAACCGGCGCAGCTGGCTGTACCGGTTGCGGCCCTCGGCCCAGCATCCGGCCTATCAGCCGTTCGCCCGGGGCCGGGTGCGGTCCGGGCCCTTCACCGAGGTGCCGCCCGACCCCAACCGCATGCGCTGGGACGCCCTGCCGCTGCCGGGCGAACCGACCGACTGGGTCGAGGGGCTGATCACCTATGGCGGCACCGGCGACGCCGAGGCGCTGAACGGCGTCGGCATCCACCTGTATGCGGCCAACCGCTCGATGGTCGACCGGGTCTTCTATTGTGCCGACGGCGAGCTGCTGATCGTGCCGCAACAGGGCGACCATGTCTTCGTCACCGAGATGGGCCGTATCGACGCCCGGCCCGGCGAGATCGTCGTCATTCCGCGCGGCGTGCGCTTCCGCGTCGAGGTCTCCGGCCCGGTGCGCGGCTATGTCTGCGAGAACTACGGCGCGGCCTTCCGCCTGCCGGATCTGGGGCCGATCGGCTCCAACGGCCTCGCCAATCCGCGCGACTTCCAGACCCCGGTCGCGGCCTTCGAAGACGTCGACCGTCCGACGGAATGCGTCCAGAAATACGGGGGACGGCTGTGGAGCACGACCTTTGATCACAGCCCGCTGGACGTGGTCGCCTGGCACGGCAATCTGGCCCCGTGCAAATACGATACGGCCCGGTTCAACACCATCGGCACGGTCAGCTACGATCACCCGGACCCGTCGATCTTCACGGTCCTGACCTCGCCCAGCGATACGCCGGGCACGGCCAATTGCGACTTCGTCATCTTCCCGCCGCGCTGGATGGTGGCCGAACACACCTTCCGGCCGCCGTGGTTCCATCGCAATGTGATGAGCGAATTCATGGGTCTGGTGCACGGCGAATACGACGCCAAGGAAGGCGGCTTCGCGCCCGGCGGCGCCAGTCTGCACAATTGCATGAGCGGCCACGGCCCGGATCAGGCCAGCTATGACAAGGCCGTCTCGGCCCCGCTGAAGCCGGTGAAGATCACCGACACCCTGGCCTTCATGTTCGAGACGCGGCTACCGATCCGCACCACGGCCTGGGCCCGGGAAACCCCGCTGATGCAGCTGGACTATGACGACGTCTGGACCGGTTTTGAAAAGGGAGCCGTGACATGACTCTGCGCGCGATGATCGTGGCCGGAGCGGCCCTGCTGCTGACGGCCTGCGTCCCGGTGGTGCCGGTACCCGCTGACCCGGTGACCCCGGGCCAGACCCCGACGGCCTCGGCCTGCGCCGCGCGGGGTGGCGAGCTGCGCCCGGTCGGCCGCATGCAGACCCTGCAGTGCGTGATCAAATACGCTGACGCCGGCAAACGCTGCCGCGATGGCGACGACTGTCTGGGCGACTGCCGTCTGCAGGACGCCGCTCCCGCCCCGCGCGAGGGCACGGCCGCCGTCGGCCAGTGTCAGGCCAATAGCAACAATTTCGGCTGTTTCACCACGGTCGAGAACGGCCGCGCCGGACCGACGCTCTGCATCGACTGACGCGGTACTGCCCGGGCCGGATCGCCCATGAAAAAGGCCCCCGCCGCTTTCGCGACGGAGGCCTCATTCAGTCCGTCGTTCGACGGTGGGTCTCAGTGACCCGGCGCTGCCGGATCCGACGGCGAGGTGTTGGGGGTGTTGGCGGTGGTCATGCCACCGTCGGCGTTGCCGGCCTGCTGTTCGATGCGGTCGGCCTCGGCGTTGAGGGCGGTTTCCTGCGCCTCATTCGAGGTCGCGGCGGCCTGGGCCTCGAGGGCGTCGGCCTGGACTTCGGCGGCCTTGTCGGCCTGGCTTTCACAGGCGGCGAGGCCGGCAAACGCAAAAGTAGCGGCGGTGGCAATGATCAGTTTACGCATGGTATGGCTTCCTTCCTGAGTGGAAACCCGATAACGCTGCGCCCTCAATTGGGTTCACGCCGACGTGATAAAAATTCGAATTTTCTAGCCGATGTCGGCGAAGGCGACCCGGGCGGCCCCCAGCAGGGCAGCGTGTTTGTGCAGGATCACCCGGGTCGGAATCGCTGCCATATAGTCCTCGAACCGCCCCTTGCGCTCGAAGCGTTCGCGGAACGGACTGGACTGCAGGAACGGCAGGATGCGCGGCGCGATACCGCCGGCGATATAGACCCCGTCGCGCGCCCCCATGGTCAGGGCGATATCCCCGGCCACGGCCCCCAGGATGGCGCAGAAACGGGCCAGGGTGGCCCCGCACGCGCTGCGGGGATCCGCCAGGGCGTCGCGGGTGATCTCGGCCGGATCGTCGATATGGGTCTCGCGCCCGTCGATCTCGGCCAGGGCCCGGTGCATGTTCAGCAGGCCGGGGCCGCAGATCAGCCGTTCGATCGAGACGCGGCCATAGCGTCGTCGCAGGATGCGCAGGATCTCGTCCTCGACCGGGTCGCCGGGGGCAAAACAGGCGTGACCGCCCTCGCTGGGCAGGGCCATTTCCCGGCCGTGAACGTCGCGGGCCAGGGCCGAGACGCCGAAGCCGGTCCCGGGGCCGAGCACGGCGATGGCGGTGTGCGGCTCGCCGGTGTCCGGCCCTCCCAGCGAGGCCAGCTGGTCCGGCGGCACGATCGGTGCCCCCCAGGCCAGGGCCTCGAAATCATTGATCAGCCGGACCGGCTTCAGGCCCAGGGTCTGCAGCTCGGTCTCCGACACCCGCCACGGCGAATTGGTCAGGTCGATCTCACCGTCCAGGACCGGCCCGGCTACGGCGAGGACGCCGCCGGTCGGCTTGACCGCGCACCCGTCGATGAAGGCCGCCACCCCGGCGAGGAAGGTCGGATAGCGATCGGCCGGAAAGCTGTCGATCCGGTCCAGAACCGGCCGTCCGTCGACCAGCCGTGCGGTAGCGAAACGCGCATTGGTGCCGCCGACGTCACCGACCATCAGGGTGGAGTTGCTCATGCGTCTACCGCCGCATTACTGATGTTCGCATCGGTCACGTCCTTCACTTCGGGCGTCGCATGTCCGTGAATGTCGCTGAAACAGACCGAGGCCCCGCGTTCGGCCGATCCGACCGCCGCGCGGAAACTGCCGAACAGTTCGCGCCCGTAGCCCCAGTCCTGAACCTCGGAGGGCCGGGCCCGTTCGCGGTCCGTCAGCACGGCACGGATCAACAGTTCGCCGGCCTCGGCGTCGACGCGGATGATGTCACCGTCACGCACATAGGCCAGGGGCCCGCCGTCGAGGGCTTCGGGCGTGACGTGGATCGCCGCCGGGGTCTTGCCCGAGGCGCCCGACATACGGCCGTCGGTGACCAGGGCGACCTTGAAGCCGCGATCCTGCAACACGCCCAGACCCGGGGACAGGCTGTGCAATTCGGGCATGCCGTTGGCGCGTGGTCCCTGGAAACGGACCACGGCGATGCCGTCGCAGTCCAGTTCCCCGGCCTTGAAGGCGGCGAGGAAGCCTTCCTGACTGTCGAACACCCGGGCCGGGGCCTCGACCGTGCGGTGCTCGGGCTTGACCGCCGAAACCTTGATCACGGCCCGACCCAGATTGCCGGTCAGCAGGCGCAGTCCGCCTTCGTGATCGAACGGATCCGAGGCGGGGCGCAGGATATCGGTGTCGAGGCTTTCAGTGACCCCGTCGCGCCAGACCAGTTCGCCGTCGACCAGCGACGGCTCCTGGAAATAGGCGGCGATGCCCTGCCCCATGACAGTGGTGACGTCCGAATGCATATGACCGGACAGGGCCAGTTCGCGGGTCACGAAGGCCACGCCGCCCGCAGCCTGGAAGGCGTTCACATCGGCCGAACCGTTCGGATAGATGCGGGTCAGCAACGGGGTTACCGAGGACAGCTCGTCCATGTCGGTCCAGTCGATCAGAACCCCGGCTGCCCGGGCCATGGCCACCAGATGGATGGCGTGGTTGGTCGAGCCGCCGGTGGCCAGCAGGGCGACGATGCCGTTGACGATCGATTTCTCGTCGATAACGTCGGCCATCCGCCCCTCGCCGGTACGGGCCAGTTCGACGGCACGCTGTGCCGCCGCCGCGGTCAGGGCGTCGCGCAGACCGGTGTCGGGATGGACGAAGGCGGTCGAGGGCAGGTGCAGCCCCATTAGCTCCATCATCATCTGGTTGGAATTGGCGGTACCGTAGAAGGTGCAGGTGCCGGGCGAATGGTAGGAGGCGATCTCGCTTTCCAGCAGGGTGGCGCGATCGACCTTGCCCTGCGCGTATTCGGCGCGAACCCGGGCCTTTTCGGCATTGGGGATGCCCGAGGGCATGGGACCGGCCGGGGCGAACACCACCGGCAGATGGCCGAAGGCCAGGGACCCCATGAACAGGCCGGGCACGATCTTGTCGCAGACGCCCAGACACAGGACCGCGTCGAACGCGTCATGGGTCAGGGCCACGCCGGTCGACATGGCGATGACGTCACGACTGAACAGCGACAACTCCATGCCGGGCCGGCCCTGGGTGACGCCGTCGCACATGGCGGGGGTACCGCCGGCCACCTGGGCCGTGGCATTGACCGCGCGCACCGCGTTCCGGACGATCGCCGGGAAGCGTTCGAACGGCTGATGCGCCGACAGCATGTCATTGTAGGCCGTGACGATCCCGACATTGGGCTGGGTGCCCGACATGGCGTTGAGCTTGTCCTTGACCGGTGCCCCGGCGAAGGCGTGGGCCCAGTTGGCGCAGGACAATTTGGCCCGCCCGGCCCCGGAATTCCGGGCTGCGTCCATGCGGTGCAGATAGTCGGCGCGGGTGGTGCGGCTGCGCGCGACGATGCGGGCGGTGACCGCGGCGACGACGGGGTGAAGCTTGATTTTGGCGGCAGTCATCAGGCAGTCTCCGTCCACAGGACCTGGAGCGGGACCCTGGCATGGATCAGGGCGGCGATCGGCTGGATTGCCGGGTCACCGGCGGCCTCGCGTTCGAACACCGCGCGTTTGGCACTTCCGGTCAGGGCCAGGATCACCCGCTCCGCATGCATAAGATAAGGCAGGTTGATCGACAGACGTTCCATCGACGGCGCGGTCCCGTCACGTCCGGCCGGGACGCCCAGGACGGTCGGCGGAAGGTTCGGGCTGAGCAGGGCCTTCAGGGTCGGACTGCCGGGAAACATCGAACAGATATGGCCGTCCTCACCCATGCCCAGCAGAACCACGTCGATTCCGCCGACCCCGGTGGCCAGGGTCCGGGCCGCGATCAGGGCCGAACGGTCGACGGTGACTGAAGCGTGAAACAGGGGCACGAAACGCGCAGCTGCCGCACGGCCCGTCAGCAGGGTCTGCTTCAGCAAACGCGCGTTGGAGTCCGGCGATGCCTCGGGGACATAGCGCTCGTCGACGAGGGTGACCGTGACCTTTGACCAGTCGAGAACGGCGTCGGTCATGTGGCGATACACCGGCGATGGCGTTGACCCGCCTGACCCGGCGAATGTCGCGTGTCCCCGGGCAGTGACGGCGGCGGCGAGGCCGTCGGTCAGGCGGGTGGCGCAGGCGCTGACCCAGGCGGCACCGTCGGCGAATACCTCGATCTCAGGCATAACGGGGCGGTCGTTATTCATCGTGCGACTTCCAGGCGCGACCGCTACGGGCCATCAGCAGATCAGCGGACGGTGGCCCCCATGTGCCGGCGGCATAGGTCTCCGGCTTCAACCCGACATGCTCCCAGGCGCTGGACAGGTCATCGACCCATTCCCAGGCCTTTTCCGCCTCGTCGCGGCGAACGAACAGGGTGGAATCGCCGGCCATGGCATCCAGCAGCAGGCGCTCATAGGCGATGCGGCGGCGTGGCGCGGCTGTGCCCTTGCCATCGACGCCCCAGGACAGGGACATGCGGATCGGCTGAAGTTGCATGTGCAGGTCCAGGCCGGGCCGTTTGTTCATCACCGTCAGGGAGATGTCTTCGTCCGGTTGCAGTTCGATCACCAGCCGGTTGTCGCTGACCTGACCGCGCAGGTCCTCCCCGCCGAAGATCGAATGGGGAACGCCCTTGAACTGGATGACGATCTCGGTGCGCTTCTCTTTCAGTCGCTTGCCGGTGCGCATGAAGAAGGGCACTCCGGCCCAGCGCCAGTTATCGATATTGGCGCGGATGGCGACGAAGGTTTCGGTGTCGGACGGCTGACCCCGTTCCTCGGCATAGCTCTGGGCCGGACGGCCTTCGACGCTGCCGTTGATGTACTGACCCCGCACAGTGGTCCGTTCGGCATCATGCGAGGTGACGGGACGCAGCGAGCGCAGCACCTTGACCTTCTCGTTGCGCACCGAGTCCGGATCGAGGTCGGACGGCGGTTCCATGGCCACGAGGCACAGCAGCTGCAGCATGTGATTCTGGATCATGTCCCGCAGGGCGCCGTACTCGTCGTAATAGGGCCAGCGGTCGCCGACACCGACGGTTTCGCCGATGGTGATCTGGACGTGGTCGATGGTCAGATTGTTCCACAGCGGTTCGAAAATGGTGTTGCCGAAGCGCAGGGCGATCAGGTTCTGGACCGTCTCCTTGCCGAGATAGTGGTCGATGCGGAACACGCGGTCCTCGGTGAAGGCCCGACGCACGGCCTCGTCGATATCGAGGAAGGACTTGAGGTCACGACCGACGGGTTTCTCGATGACGATGCGCGAACGGGGGCCAGCCAGTCCGGCGGCGGCCATGGCGTCGACGATGTGACCGAACAGGGAAGGGGAGACGGCCAGGAAGGCAGTCAGGTCCTCATCGTCACCGAGTTTTGCCTTCAGCGCCTTCAGGCTTTCGGCCTTGGTGGCGTCGACCGCCAGATAGTCGAGGCGCACGGCCAGCCGGTCCCAACTGGCCGGATCCCAGCCGCCGTCGGCCCGGGCCCGGGTCTCGACTGCCTCACGCGTGCGGGCGACATAGTCCGGCACCGTCTCTTCGCTGCGCGCGGCGGCGATGATCTTCAGCCCGTCCGGCAACAGGCCGTCCCGCTCCAGAAAGTAGAGCGAAGGCAGCAGCATCCTCATGGCCAGGTCGCCGCCGCCGCCGAAGAGAACCAGTGCCGCCATTTAGATGTCGCTTCCCGTTCAAACGTGTTTCAGGGTCAGTGTTTGGCCGCTTCCGCCCGTTGAGCCAACACGTTGAGGACGTCCTGAAACACCAAGTTACGCGATCTCAGCAGAACGAGCAGATGATAGATCAGATCTGCGGCCTCGGCGGTGACTTCTTCATCTGGGCCGGCGGCCCCGGCCAAAGCCGTCTCGACACCTTCTTCGCCGACCTTCTGGGCCACACGCTTGGGGCCTTCGGCCAGCAGGCGGGCGGTCCAGCTTTCCGTGGGGTCGGCGGCGGCGCGTTCGGCGATGGTCGCCTCCAGCCGGGCGATGCGGCCCAGACCCGGGGCGTCATCCGTCCCGAAACAGCTGGTGGTATTCAGATGGCAGGCTGGCCCCATCGGTCGCACCGCCAACACCAGGGCGTCGCGGTCGCAGTCGGGGGTGATCGTCACGACGGTCAGTCGGTTGCCCGAGGTTTCGCCCTTCCGCCAGCGCCCGCCACGCGAACGCGAGAAAAAGGTCGCCTCGCCGGACTCCTGGGTCTCATCGAGCGCGGCGCGATCCATATAGGCCAGGGTCAGCACCTGCAGGGTGTCAGCGTCCTGGACGATGACGGGGATCATGCCGTCGCCCTTGGCGAAGTCGAGGGTGCCGGGATCAACAAGGGTCATGGGCGCACCTCCAGGCCGGCAGCGGCCAGCGATGTTTTCAGGTCGGGGATGGTCAGGGCTCCGGTGTGGAACACGCTGGCGGCCAGGGCACCGGACACGCCAGCGCCGCGGAACACATCGACGAAATCCGCGGCCGAGCCGGCTCCGCCCGAGGCGACCAGCGGAATGGTCAGCCGCGATCGGGCCTCGGCCAGCTGGGCAATGTCATAGCCCGCACGCACACCGTCCTGATCGATACAGTTGAGCACGATCTCGCCGGCCCCCAAGGTCTGGGCCTCGACGATCCAGTCCATGGTGCGACGTCCGGTGCCGCGGCGCGCGTCGGGGTCGCCGGTGTATTTGTGCACGACCCACTCGCCGTCCTCGAGCCGACTGTCGACGCCGAGCACGACGCACTGGCTGCCCAGACGCGCGGCCATCTCGCCGATCAGCTCCGGCCGTTCGAGGGCGGGGGAGTTGATCGAGACCTTGTCGGCCCCGTTGTCGAGACAGCGCGCGGCCTGGTCGACGCTGCGAATCCCGCCGGCGACGCAGAAGGGGATGTCCAGCAGTCGGGCGATGTCGCGCACCCAGCCATAGTCGAGGGTTCGGCCCTCGGGCGAGGCGGTGATGTCGTAGAAGACCAGCTCGTCGGCCCCCTGGTCGCGATAGCGGGCGGCCAGATCGGCGGCGTCACCCATGTCGATGTGGTTCTCGAAGCGAACCCCTTTGACCACCCGGCCCTCCTTGACGTCGAGGCAGGGGATGATGCGACGCGCGGTCATGCGACGGTCTCGACGGCCTGGGCGACGGTGAAGTGGCCTTCGTACAGGGCCCGGCCGATGATGGCCCCGGCACAGCCGATGGCGGCGGACTCGCTCAGGTCGGACAGGGCGGCCACCCCGCCCGAGGCCTGGACCTGCAGGTCGGGCCGCCGCCGCACGATCTGTCCCAGTAGGTCGAGGTTGGGACCGGTCAGGGCCCCGTCACGCCCCACGTCGGTGACCAGCAGGTGCCGGGCCAGGTCGGGCGGATAGCGATCCAGCGCGGCCCACAGATCGACCTCGGCCGCCTCGGTCCAGCCCTTCAGGGCCGGCACATAGCGATCGCCGTCGGCCTTGACGTCGATGGCCAGGGTGATGCGCTCCGGCCCGAAGTGACGCAGCCATTCGGCCACGGTATCGGGCTGGGATACGGCCAGGGAACCGACCACGACCCGCGCCACTCCGGCCTCGATCAGGGCGGCGACATCCTCGGCCGAGCGCACGCCGCCGCCGGACTGGATGCGGATGTCGACTGCTTTCGCCAGATTTCCGATCAGCTCATGTTGCACCGCGCACCCGGCCTCGGCCCCGTCCAGATCGACGATATGGGCCCAGGTCGCGCCGGCACCGGCGAAGGCGGCCAGCCGTTCGGCCGGGTTGTCGTCATAGCGGGTGACCTGATCGAACCGGCCATGCATCAGCCGCACGCAGACGCCGTCACGCAGGTCGATGGCGGGATAAACGATCATAGCGGCAAGCCCAGGAAGTTCTGCAGGATGCGCGCCCCGGCCGCGGCCGAACGCTCCGGGTGGAACTGGCAGCCCCAGCGGTTACCGCTGCGCACCACGGCGGGCACGGCGGTGCCGTAGTCGGCGGTGGCCAGGGTGGCGTCGGTGACCGGGCAGACAAAACCATGGACGAAATAGGCATAGTCGCCGTCGTTGACCCCGCTCAGCAGCGGATCGGGTTTCACACCCTCCAGTCGGGTCCAGCCCATGTGCGGCACCGGCAGATCGGGGCGACCTTCCAGCTTGCGCACTACACCGGGGATCAGGCCCAGCAGGCCGACACCGCCACCCTCGTCGCTGCGCTCGAACAGCAGCTGTTGGCCGAGACAGACACCGAGCAGGGGGCGGGTGAAGGCACGGATCGGCGCACTGAGGCCGAGAGCGTCCAGTCGCTGCATTGCATAGCCGGCAGCCCCGACCCCGGGCAGGATAAGTCGCTCGGCGGCGGCGATCCGCCCGGGATCATCCGTGATGACGACCGAGGCTCCCAGACGTTCCAGCGCGAACTGCACCGAGGCGGTATTGCCCGCGCCGTAGCCGACGACGGTGACCGTGCTCACAGCACCCCCTTGGTCGAGGGGATGGCATCGCCCTCGACGCGGATCGCCTGACGCAGGGCCCGGCCAAAGGCCTTGTAGACGGCCTCGGTCTTGTGGTGGTCGTCGTCGCCGGTGACCGTGACGTGGATGGCGGCCCCGAGGTGTTCGGCCAGAGAGCGAAACACATGGGCGGTCAGGTCGGTGCGATAGTCACCGATGAACGGGGTACTGAACTCACCCTCGAACACCGGATAGGGGCGTCCCGACAGGTCGATGGACACCGCCGCATTGGCCTCGTCCATCGGCAGGACGAAGCCATAGCGGGCGATGCCGCGGCGTTCGCCCAGCGCCTGTTTCAGCGCCTGGCCGAGGGCGATGGCACTGTCCTCGATCGTGTGGTGCGGGTCGGTGTGCAGGTCGCCTTCGCACGCCAGCCGGATGGAGAATCCACCGTGGGCCGCGACCTGTTCCAGCATGTGATCGAAGAAGCCGACCCCGGTGTGGATGGCGACCGGGCCGGGCGCGTCGAGGTCGACGACGCAGACGATGCGGGTCTCCTTGGTATCACGCACGGCCTCACCGGTGCGACCCGCCCGGCGCGGGGCCGGGCCGACGCCCAGCGCAGTCAGCAGCCGATCATTGATTTCTGGCCGGATCGACAGCGGCAGCCGCAGGCGGTCACCGGACACGTCGACAGCGACGCCGAATTTTTCGAGAGCCGCGAGGGCTGCCGGGGTGTCGACCGGGCGGGCCATCAGCACCGGGCCGACCCCGGCCTCGATGATCATGACCCGGCCAAGGGCCGTGGCGATCCGTTCGCGCTCGGCGCGCACGGTGGCGATCCGCTGGACGGTCTCGACCATGCGCGACGGATCCAGCGCCTGCAGCGCCAGTCGCACCGACGGTTCGGGCAGGGCGTAAGGCTCCAGCATCGCGGCCAGTCGGGCCAGAGTGGCCGGCTGGGCCAGGGCCGCACCGATCCGGGCCCCGGCCAGGCCATAGGCCAGCGACAGGCTGCGCAGAACGATCAGATTGGCATGGTCGTCGATGACTTCGCTCGCCGACGACGCGTCCGAGAATTCGATCAAACCCTCGTCGACCACCAGCAGGGCCGGGGCCACGCGTTCGGCCATTTCCGCCACGGCCTCGGGCGAGCCGAGGGCGCGGATGACGACGGCCCCGACCTCGCCCTGCGCTCGGGGACGCGCATAGATGGCGGCCAGCGCAACATAGGGCTGGGCCTCCGGCGCGGTGACGGACAGGCCGTCCCGGGCCGCAAGACGCCAGACCAGCTCCAGCCCGTGCGACAGGCCGCGCACAGGCAGCACGCATTCACTCGGCACGCCATAGATCTGGGCCATCCGCGCGGCGAGGGAGGTCGGGTCGGCCGGATAGCGGTCCAGACCGTCAGCTCCGGCGACCAGCGGGGCGAAGGGGGCTGGCAGGTTGATCATGACGCGCACCGCAGGTCGGCGGCGCGGGCGTGGGCTTCCAGACCCTCCAGCCGGGCCAGACGCGCGGCGACGGGCGCAAGGGCCGCAGCCCCGGCGATGGTGACCCGCTGCACCGACATCGTGGTCATGAAGCTGGCGGTGGTGATGCCGCCCAGCGTCCGCGCTCCGCCGTCGGTAGGCAGCACGTGGCTGGGTCCGGCAGCATAGTCGCCCAGGGTCTCGGCCGCGCAGTTGCCGACAAAGACGGCCCCGGCGGCGGCGATCTGCGCCACCAGAGCCTCGGGGCTTTCGGTCTGCAGCGACAGGTGTTCGGGGCCGTACAGGTTGGAGACGGCACAGGCCTCGGCCAGGTCGCGCACCTTGATGGCCCGGGCCTCAGACAGGGCAGCGCGGGCGATGTCGGCGCGGGGCAGGGACGGCAGCTGGGCCTCGACCTCCTCGACGATGGCGGCGATGGCGGCCTTGCTGTCCGAGACGAGGATCACCTGGGCATCGGCGTCGTGCTCGGCCTGGCTCAGCAGATCGGCGGCGACGATGACCGGATCGGCCGCCAGATCGGCGATGACCAGTAGCTCGGACGGTCCGGCGGGCATGTCGACGGCAGGGCCGCCGGGCAGGGCCGCCGCCTGGCGCTTGGCCTCGGCCACCCAGGCATTGCCGGGCCCGAATAACTTGTCACAGGGCGCGATCTCGCCGTCGTCGAGGGTGACGCCAAAGGTCAGGGCGGCGATGGCCTGGGCCCCGCCGATCAGCCACAGGTCATCCAATCCGCCCTCGGCCGCGGCCAGGGTCATGGCTGGGTGCGCTTCCCCGTCCTTGGTCGGTGGGGTCACGGCCACGCGACGTTCGACACCGGCCGCGGTGGCGGGAATGGCCAGCATCAGCAAGGATGAGAACAGCGGGGCCGAGCCGCCGGGCACATACAGACCGGCCGATGCGATCGGCCGCCACACCAGCTGTGAGCGCACGCCCGGCGTGGTCTCGATGATCGCCGTGTCGACCGGCACGGTCAGCTGGTGGAAGACCCGGATATTGGCGGCGGCCATGGTGATGGCGCGTGTGTCGGCGGGCGACAGCCGGTCGCGGGCGGCGGCGACCGTGTCCCGCGTGATGGCAATCCGGCGCGGGGCGGCCCCGTCCAGCTTCAGGCTCCAGTCGGTGACGGCCGCGCCGCCGCGCGCCTGCACGTCGTCGAAGATCGCGCGCACGCCGTCGGCGACGCGCGACTCAGTGCGCCGCTGCGGTCGGGCCAGGGCGACGCGGCGGCCGTCGGCGTCAAGGGAAGACCAGTCGATCAGCCGCATCACATCATCTTCTCGATCGGCAGGACCAGGATGGCCGAGGCCCCGGCGGCCTTCAGCTTCTCCAGCGTTTCCCAGAATACGGCCTCCTGACAGACGGCGTGGACGGCGACGGCGTCGTCGCGTCCGGACAGGGGCATGACGGTCGGCGACCCGGCACCCGGCAGGATGGCGGTGATGGCGTCCAGCGCCGAACGCGGTGCATTCAGCATCACGTATTTGGCCCCCTGGGAGGAGACCACCCCGCTCATCCGCTCGATGATACTGTCCAGCAGGTGTTGCAGGCCGGGTTCGGGCGGCTGGGGCGCGCGGATCAGCACCGCCTCGCTTTCCAGCACGGTTTCGCGCGCCATCAGGCCGTTGGCCTCCAGTGTCGCCCCGGTCGAGACCAGATCGCAGATGGCTGCGGCCAGCTTGAGTCGGGGGGCGACCTCGACCGCACCGCGCATGACGACGATGTCGGCGCTGACCTTTTGTGCATCGAGATAGCGGCGCAGGATCTTGGGATAGGAGGTGGCGATGCGCAGCCCCTCCAGCGAGGGCGGCCCCGCATAGTCGAGCGTGGGCGGCACCGCCAGTTTCAACGTGCAGCGGCCAAAGCCCAGCGGCATGATCACCTCGGCGACGGGGCCGCCGTTGCGGGCCTCCTCCAGCACATTCTCGCCGACGATGCCCAGGTCGCAGACGCCGTCGGCGACAAAGGTCGGGATGTCGTCGTCGCGCACCCGCAGCAGGTCGATCGGATAATTCTCGACCCGGTACAGCAGGTCGTTGTTGCCCTTGATCACGCGCAGGCCCGCGTCGCGGACGAGGTCGAGGCTGCGGTCGGCCAGACGACCGGATTTCTGCACGGCGATGCGAAGTCGCCCCTGGACGGTACTCATGATCGGATACTCAGGCTTTCGTTTTCAGGCGGTCGAGCACGAGGCGATAGCCTTGGTGCTGCATGTCCTTGAGGAAGCGGGCGACGCGGACGACGGTGGTGGGGCTGGCCCCGGCGGCGACGGCGATCTCGCGATAGGTCTTGACCCGTTCGTCCAGCAGACGTGCCACCGCCCAACGCTCGGTGAATGCGCGCAGTTCCGACGGGGTGCACAGGTCGGACAGGAAGGCGTCCATCTCCTCGCGCGAGCGTAGGGACAGCACTGCGTCATAAAGAGCGATGCGGTCGTCGGCGGCCTTGCGCAGGGCCTTGGGAGACGGGGTGTCGGTCATGACGCGTTCTACTATGCTGTAACGATGGTACAGTCAAGAGGTTCTGGCCGAGAGCTCTGGGACAGGAGGCAAGAAGTCGCTATCCCGGTCTCATGACCAAGATTCTGATCATCGGTGCCGGCCATGCCGGGGGTTCGGTCGCAGCCCTGTTGCGCCAGTACGGCTATGAAGGACCGATCGTGCTGGTCGGGGACGAGGCGTCTGCGCCCTATCAGCGCCCGCCTCTGTCCAAGGCCTGGCTGAAGGGTGAGGCAACGCAGGAGGACCTGCTGCTTCGGCCCGAAAGTTTTTATGCCGAACAGGGGATCACCCTGCGAACCGGGATGACGGCGACGGCGATCGACCGGGAGGAAAAGCGGGTGCGCTTCGCCGACGGGACCGAGGAGACCTACGACAGTCTGGTGCTGGCGACCGGGTCTACGGCGCGGAAGCTGGCCATTCCCGGTGCGGATCGACCGGACCTGCTGGAGCTGCGGACCCTGGAAGATGCCGGGAAGCTGAAGGCCGCGCTGCGGCCGGGATCGCGTCTGGCCGTCGTCGGGGGCGGCTATGTCGGGCTGGAGGCTGCGGCTTCTGCCCGGGCCCTGGGTGTCGAGGTGGTGGTGCTGGAGCGGATGGACCGGGTGCTGGCCCGGGTCGCATCGGAGACCCTGTCGACCTTCTTCACCGACCTGCACCGGGCCCATGGCGTCGAGATCCGCACCGGGGTCGAGGTCACTGCTTTCGAGGACGGCGGCGTGCGACTGGCCGACGGATCGCGGGTGGCTGCCGATGTGGTGCTGGTCGGTGTCGGGGGCCTGGCCCGCGATGACCTGGCGCGCGCGGCCGGGCTGGTCTGTGACAACGGCGTAGTGGTTGACGGTACGGCGCGGACTTCGGATCCGGCGATCCATGCTGTCGGTGACATGACCTTCCGCCCCCTGCCGGTGCACGGCGGACGGATGCAGCGTCTGGAGAGCGTACCCAATGCGCTGGAGCAGGCCAAACAGGTGGCGGCAGCCCTGACCGGCCGACCGGCCCCCGCGCCCGAGGTGCCGTGGTTCTGGTCGGACCAGTATGAGGTCAAGCTACAGATCGCCGGCCTGCCGAACGACGCCGACCGCCAGCTGGTGCGCGGCGATCCGGCGGAGGAGCGGTTCGCCGTCTTCCATCTCAGCGGCGACCACATCGTCTGCGTCGAGGCGGTCAACGCCCCGGCCGAGTTCATGGGCGGCCGGCAGCTGATTGGCCGGGCCACGCCGGTCGATGCGGTCAAACTGGCCGATCCGGCGGTGTCGATGAAGGCGGTGGCGCTCCAGACATTCTAGGCTATCCGGGTCACGGCGTCCCGGACGGCGGGTCGTCCAGACGCGCCACCGGGAAGGCAACCTCATCGGCTGCAGGCGGCAGGCGCCCGGCGGCGGTGATAATGACCTCGGGGGGCGGCTTCCAGGCCAGCCGTCGCCGAATTGCCGGGCGGTCAGGCCGCGGCGACCTCGACCGGTTCGGTCATCACACGACGGATGGCATTGAGCAGGACATCGGGCTGGATCGGCTTCTGCGCCACGCCGTTCATGCCTGCCGCCAGGTAATCGACCTCATCGCGCGGATCGGCATTGGCGGTCAGGGCCAGGATCGGAATGCGGGCGGCGGGGCCCTCAAGGGCGCGGATCGCCCGGGTCGCTTCCATGCCGTCCATGCCGGGCATCTTGATGTCCATCAGGATCAGGTCGAGCCCGCCCTCGGCCGCGCGTCGCACGGCCGCCGCGCCGCTGTTGACGGCCTCATGGCTGCAGCCGAACAGCTCCAGCACCTTGCCGACGACAAAACGGTTGGTGGCATTGTCGTCAACCACCAGCACATGCAGGGTTTCGTGCGGGGTTGGCTCGGCGGTGGCCTCGGCCGCGACGAGCATTTCGGCGGGAGCACAGGGAAGGTGTAGTGAGAACCGGAACCGGGCCCCACCGAGAAGGGAGGGTTCCAGCTCAAGATCGCCGTCCATATAGCTGACGATCTGGCGGCAGATCGACAGGCCCAGTCCGGCACCGGCTCCGAGGGTTCCGGTCGTGCCGGTGTTGAAGGGCTCGAAGATGCTGCGTGTGGCGGCGTCGCTGACGCCGGGCCCGCTGTCGTCCACGGAACCGTAGACGCAGACGCGTCCGTCTTTCAGGTGGCTGGAGAGATGGACGGCGACAGCGCCGGCCGGCGTGAATTTCATAGCGTTGCCGATCAGATTGTTCAGCAACTGTTTCAGCCGCACATGGTCACCGACCACCCAGTCCTGCTCGACTGTGTCGCAGGTGACCGACAGGTTGAGCCCCTGCTCTTCGGCCCGGGGAGACCACAGGGCCGTCAGGTCCTCGCCGATGGCCGTGAGCCGGAGAGGGGCGGATTCCAGGGTCAACATGTCGGCTTCGGCGCGCGACATATCGAGGGCGTCCGTCAGTAGCCGCAGCAGGATCTGGCCGGAGTCGAGGATGGTGCGGACGTGCGGACGCAGGGTCTCCTGCTGCAGTTCGCGTTCCATTAGGGCGGCGACCCCGAGGACGCCATTCAGAGGCGTGCGAATTTCATGGCTCATGACGGCCAGGAATTCGGATTTGGCGCGGCTGGAGGCGCGGGCCTCGCCCTCGGCCCGCGACAGATCCTGGGCCAGGGCGCTCATCTCCTCGGCGCGGCGGCGATAGACCACACTCCCGGCCTGAAGCACATCCAGGGCCGTGCCGATTCCCAGATAGCGGCCCGCCGAGGTCACGACGAAGCCTTTCAGCAGGGTGCCGAGCTCGGCGACATCGACGCTGCGAAACAAGATCTCCGCATCCGCTTCCGCATCGACGATCAGGGGCGCGGGGTCCATCAGGGTTGATGCCGGGCGACGGGCGAACAGGGCGCGACCGAACTCCGCTGCCATTTTCAGGCAGAAGGCATTGCGTTCGATCAGACCCAGTGGCTGATCGTCGTCGCCGACCACGGCGATGGCCATGGTATTGGATTCGACTTGGAACCGCTCGAACAGGTCCGAGCCGGGCGTATCCGGTGCCGCCGCAGCGACCAAATTCACGAAATCACCGATTTTGGCCATATGCGCCCTCTACTGACAGAGGCCGGTTTAGCGTGGGGGTCTTAACGATCGATTTTCCGGAAGTGAATGTTTTATAACGCGTTTTTGTAGAATTATCCGTAACCGGACGGTGTTGTTAGCCGCGCAGTCGCGAGAGCAACCCGGCGGCGAAGGTCGACAGGGTGTCGTCACGCGCGCCCATGACGACGATTCGGTCACCGGGGCGGGCCAGGTCGATCAGGCGGTCACCGCAGGCCTCGCGGGTCGACAGCGCCTCGGCGTTCCGTCCGGCGGTGCGAATCCCGCTGGCGACGTCCTCGCTGCCGACGCTGCGATCGGTAGTGCCGCCATAATAGACCGGTTCGGGCATCAGCAGGACGTCGTCGGCCCGCATCAACTCGGCGAAACCGGCGATGAACTCGGCCTTCATCAGCTTCAACGGGCCGAAGCCGTGCGGCTGGAACAGGATCAGCAGACGGCCGGGGAAGGCGTGCAAGGCGTCGAGGGTGGCGGCGATCTTGTCGGGGTTATGGGCGAAATCGTCGAGAATGGTGACGCCGGCGGCGGTGCCGACCACCTCCATGCGACGACGGATACCGGAGAAGGTTTTCAGCGCCGCGACGGCGTAGGCCAAGGGTACGCCGAGGGCCCGAACCGCGGCGAGGGCGGCGAGGGCGTTGGCGACATTGTGGGCCCCGGGCACGTTCAGCACACCTGCCATCCGGGCACCGCTGACCCGGTCGACCAGATCGAATTCCATGCCCGCGGGCAGGGGGCGAAGGGCGTGGGCGGACAGGTCGGCGGTCTCGTCACCGATGGAGAAGGTCGTGACCCGGTCAACCGGCAGCGAGCGGGCCAGGGCGGCGGTCTCGCTGTTGTCGAGGTTGAGCACCGCCGTACGGGCCTGACCGACGAAGCCGCCGAACAGGGTCCGCAGCTCGTCCATCGACTTGTGATCGAGGGAGATGTTCGACACCACCGCCACCGTCGGGGCGTAGCGGGCGATGGAGCCGTCGGATTCATCGACCTCGGAAACGAACAGGTGCGGGCCACCGATCAGGGCGCTGGCGAACGGATGATCGTCGTCGACGAAATTGGTCATCACGGCCCCGTTCATCACCGTAGGGCTGCGGCCGGCTTGATCGAGGATCCAGGCGACCATGCCGGTGATGGTCGACTTGCCGCTGGTGCCGGCGATGCCGATCGAATGCGGCGCGTCGTTGAACAGCTGAGACAGCAGTTCGGGCCGGCTGACGATGCGGGCTCCGACGCGGCGGGCGGCGGCGATGTCGGGGACGGTGTCCTCGACCGCGCCGGTGGCGACGACGATCTGGTTGGGGCTGGTCAGGCCCGAGCCGTCCTGCGGGTGGAGGGTGACGCCGTGGGCGGCCAGCCAGTCGAATTTCTCGGGGCTGCGGCCCTGATCGCGCGAGCGGTCGGAGCCCTCGATGCGTCCGCCGCGGCTCTGGACGATCATGGCCAGGGGCAGCATGCCTGAGCCGCCGATGCCGCAGAAGAAATAGGAGGGGTTTGTGGTCATCTGGCTTGATCTGGACGGCGAAACCGCGAAGGCTGGAACGGCCTGACTAGCACGGGCCAAGCGTGAGGCCAGTGGCTCAGTATGAAGATCGGCATCGTCAACGCCAGTTCGCGGCTGGATCCGGCCCGGGCCGAGGCGGTCCAGGGCTGGTTCGCCACCCATTTTCCGGACGGCTCGATCTCGGTGGTGTTTCACCCGGCCAGTTTCGGCAAGCACGGCCATTTCGGCGGCGACGACGCCAGCCGGACTAACGCCTTCGTCGAGTTCGCCAATGATCCGCGGCTGGACGCGATCTGGTTCGCGCGCGGCGGCTATGGGGCCTGCCGGATCGCCGAGGCGGTGCTGCCGCGGCTGGAGCCGGTGGCGCGAAAGAAGCGCTATCTCGGCTATTCCGACGCCGGCAGCCTGCTGGCCGGGCTGTACAGGGCCGGCTTTCCGCATGTGGCGCACGGGCCGATGGCCTCGGATTCCGTGCGCCACGACGAGACGGCCTGGCGGGCCGTCAACTGGCTGGTCCACGGCGACCCGGTCTCTCTGGAGCCGTCGCTGGCGGGCGATCCCCGGCCGGCGGTGGCCTTCAACCTGAGCATCCTCGACGCCCTGGTGGGCACCTATCTGGAGCCGGACCTGACCGGCCATGTGCTGATGCTGGAGGATGTATCGGAGCCGCTGTACCGGATCGACCGGATGATGTTCCACCTGACCGCCCAGCCGTCAATCCGGCGCGTGGCGGGCATCCGGATGGGGCGGGTCTCGGCCATCGTCGAGAATGATCCCGAGTTCGGCATGACGGCGGAGGAGATCGCCCGCTACTGGTGTGCGCGCACGGGCATCCCCTGGCTGGGCACCGCCGACATCGGTCACGATCGCAACAACAAGATCGTGCCCTTCGGCCCACGCTGAGCCCGCTCTAAACGCCCGAGAAGGTGTCGCACACAGCCGGGTCGCCGGACTGGTAGCCACGACGCAGCCATTCGACGCGCTGGGCCGAGGTGCCGTGGGTGAAGCCCTCGGGGCTGACGCGACCGCCGCCGCGACGCTGCAGGGTATCGTCGCCGATGGCGTTGGCTGTTTTCATCCCCTCCTCGAGATCACCGGCTTCGAGGGCCACCGCGCCGTTGGAGACGGCGGCGGCATTGGCGGCCCAGACGCCGGCGTAGCAGTCGGCCTGAAGCTCCAGCGCCACCGAATAGCGGTTGGCCTCGGCCTGGCCCGAGGCCCGTTGCTGGGCCGAGCGCACCTGTTGCGAGGCCCCGGTCAGGGTCTGGACGTGGTGACCGAACTCATGAGCGATGACATAGGCCCGGGCGAAATCGGCCCCTGAGGCCCCCAGCTGGGTCTCCATGTCGCGCCAGAAGTCCAGGTCAAGATAGACCGTCCTGTCGTTGGGGCAGTAGAACGGACCCATGGCGGACTGGCCGTAGCCGCAGCCGGTGCCGGTGCCCTGGTCGTAGAGCACCACGCGCGGTGGCTGATAGCCTTGGAGGTTGGCCCGCCAGACGTCATTGATATTGGCCCCGACGACATCGACGAACTGACCTGCCTGATCCTCGGGCGTGCCGGTCTGGCCGGCCTCCTGGGTGCCGGCTCCGCCAAACTGGCTGGCTAGCTGGGTCGTGGCCGAAGGGTCGATGCCGAAGACGAAATAGACGATCGCCGCCAGCACAAGAACGCCGATGCCACCGCCGGCCATGGTGCCGCCGCCCATGCCGCGCCGATCTTCAATGCCGCCGCCGCGACGTCCACCCTGCCAACGCATCTGTCCGCTCTCCCTGCCCTGTCATTGTGTAAGCCAGGCCGTAACGCCGGAAAAGGGGAAGGGATGCAGCCGCGCGGTCAGGCGCGAGGGCCTCAGACAGCCAGTCCCCGAGCCTCCGGTTCGCGGAGGGGTCAGGGCAGAGCCCAGACGCGGGTGCGCTTGATCTCGAAATCCTCGAGTTCCCGCGTGGTCGGGACGCTGTATTCGGCCAGCAGGTCGAGCCCCTCGCGCGGGAAATAGGTGCGTTGCGGATCGCCGATCAGCACCCGGGTGCCGTGCGCCCGCGCTAACGCCAGCCAGGCCAGAACGTCGCCGGCCATCGGCTGTTCGTAACAGACGTCGCCGGCCAGGATGACGTCGAACTGCGGCGGCGGGGCGGCCAGTAGATCGATCGCGGTGAAGTGGGCCGTGACCCCGTTCAGGGCCGCATTGGCCGCCACCGCGGCGGCGCAGAAGGGGTCGATGTCGGCGCACAGCACATGGGCCGCCCCGGCGCGGCCGGCGGCGATGCCGACCAGCCCTGACCCAGCGGCGAAATCCAGCACCCGCCGCCCGGCGACCTCCTGCGGATGGTCCAGCACCCAGCGCGCCAGGGCCTGCCCTCCAGCCCAGGCGAAGGCCCAGAACGGCGGCGGCAGGCCCAGTTCGCCCAGCTCCGCCTCGGTCAGCCGCCAGATCGGGGTCACCTCATCGGCCAGCCACAACGAAATCTCCGGCGCATGCGGCACCGGCTGGACCCGGGTGTTGGCGGCGATGAAGGCAGCGGGATCGGGGATGCGGGTCATGGGCCCCGGCTGGTGGGCGAGGAGGAGGAGGGGGTCAAGAGGGCTCACATCCGGGTGGCTCCATTGTCCGCGCGCCGCCACCGAAAACTGAGAACGCCGATCGAGGACCCGTGGCGGCAACGGTGGAACAAAAAAAGCCCCCGCGCTGAAGCGACGGGGGCCCTGAAGTCAGCGGAGTGACCGGGGTTTAGTCTTTCCGCAGACCGGCGTTGGGGTCTGAATTTTCAGTCCCTTGAGGATTGGACCGGTTGGGCCCCTGTCGGTTGGACCGGGCCTCGGTTCTCGTTTCCAGGCCAGTCAGGACGTGACCCTCCAGGCTTTGGCGGTTCAATTGCGCCGTGATCTCCCGGGCTTCGCGGTCCCTCATTCGCGTTGTCGCCGAGCCGGTGGTCCGCAGGCCGGCGTTGACGTTTGACCGCTCAATCGCCCGCGCGTTGGCCCGGCTGGGGCCCTGTCGGTTCGAACGGGCCTGGGTGCGGGTGTCGGCGGAGCCGTGTGCCCCGGCCGACATCGCGCCGTGGGTGCCGGCGTCATGGTCCGAACCGGTGGTGAAGCCGGCGTTGGTGTCTGCATTGGCCGCGGCATTACTGTTGGTTCCGGCGGTTGGCGAGCGTCGGGCCCGGGCCTCGGATCTGGCCGCTTCACCGCTGACCCCGGTCTCGACGTTTGCCTGGCCGGAGGCGTTGGCTGGCGGTGTCGTCGTTTGCGGACGCATCGGAGGAGCCATGCTGGGCATGGCCGGACGCGTCGCTTGCGGGGGTCTTGCAGGGGCCCCGCCGGGACGGCCTTGAGCGGAAGCGGCACTGGCGATCAGGGTCGCCATACCAACTGTGGCAAAGAGCAATCGGGTATTCATAATCGAAATCCTTCAACAAGCCCCGCTCTCAAACGGAGTCTCGCGCGGGAGGTTCCCAGATGGCGTCCTGTCAGGCCGCCTTGCTGCTGGCTTCCCTGAGTACCTCAAGATAGCCACCCGCCACTTCCATGGTCGCGCCCTGCGGCTTGCGGCGGACGGCGCGGTGCAGGGCGGGCAGTTTCCAGCAGGGGACGTGCATGAACAGGTGATGTTCGGCGTGGAAATTGACGTGGTAGGGGGCGATCAGGACGCGCTCCCACCAGCTGGCCCGGGTGGTGCGGGCGGCGCGGAAGGCGTCGGTGGCCGAGCCCTCGACACAGGCATGTTCGGCGATGTTGCGCAGCCGGGTGACCAGCGGGAACCAGGTCGCCAGCGGCAGCAGCCACAGGGCGAAATAGGCCCACCAGACGCCGGCCAGGGTCAGGGCGAGTAACATGAGTGCATTGACGATCAGGAAGGGGGCGACGGATTTGCCCGTGACGACGGCTCCCTCAGCTGTGTCCTCGTCCCGCTTCGACGCATAGGCGCGGAAGGCGAACAGGATGCGCTGTTTGAAGAAGGTCTGGCCGGTCAGGTCGCGGATGATCTTGCGTCGCAGCGAGGCGGGGGTGACCGGGAAGGGGGCCGACAGGACCAGATCCGGGTCCTCGGGGTTCTGGGCGTATTTGTGATGCGACAGATGATAGGGGCGATAGTCGCGCAGGTCGGCCCCGATCGGCACGGCGCACAGCCAGTGGCCGAGGAATTCGTTGAGCTTCGGCTTCGTCGCCAGACCGCCGTGGGCG
Organism: uncultured Brevundimonas sp.; assembly: GCF_963974615.1. Lineage (GTDB taxonomy): Bacteria > Pseudomonadota > Alphaproteobacteria > Caulobacterales > Caulobacteraceae > Brevundimonas. Next base: position 188,384 of record NZ_CAXBDH010000002.1, on the reverse strand, counting down.
GCCTCGTGCATCAGGATGGCCAGCCCCAGCTGACGTGTGCCGATGATCATGACACAGAGCGGGATCAACAGGGGCCAGACCACGCCGACGGCCACGGCCAGGGCGATGACTCCCCAGCAATGCGCCACCAGCATCGGCCCGCGCCAGGCCGAGCGGGACTGGAACGGGGCCCATTCAGCAGGGCTGAACAGGGCGCTGGCGGAAACGCGGGGGGCGACGGACATGGGGTCATTATACCCCCGTTGCGCGGGTCTTGAAAGGCAACGCTCTACGTCAGGCGTATCTGACAAAAAGTCAGGTTGACATGACATACACGCGGTGTAATGTAAGCCTTACATTATGTCAGGAGAACGCGTCATGCTTTCCATCGCGAAAACCACTTCCACGGCGCACCGTAAATATGTGGCACGCACCCTGGCCTTCATGAGTGGCTATGTGGCCATCAACGTTGCGGCCATCTTCGGGGCCTTTGATGACATCGCCTCGACGCCGGCGGCCTGGCTGCTGGCGCTGTCGGTCTCGGCCCCGGTGGTCGGGCAGATCTGGGCCACCCTGATGCTGATGCGCGACTCCGACGAGTACGTGCGGGCGGTGACGGCCAAGCGGTTCATCCTTGCCGCCGGCGTGGCCATGGCGATCGCATCCGTCTGGGGCTTCGGCGAAAGCTACGCCGACGCCGCCCACATTCCGGCGTGGATGATCTATCCGCTGTTCTGGGGCTGCTATGGCGTGATCTCCCCGCTCGTCCGGACGTCGAACTGATGCGCAATCAGCTGAAATTGCTGCGCACAGAGCGCGGCTGGACCCAGGAGCAGCTGGGTCAGCAACTGGGGGTCTCGCGGCAGGCGGTCAATGCGCTGGAGACCGAGAAGCACGACCCGTCTCTGGACCTGGCCTATCGTATCGCCGTGCTGTTTGCGCGGCCGGTCGAAGCGATCTTCGACAATCCTCACGCCTGAAAAAAGTCAGATTAACCTTACATAATTGGAGACTGAAATGTTCAACGCCTTCTTCAAGGCGCGGCTCCGGCTGCGCGCTGCCCTGTTCGGACTGGCGGTTTGTTCTCCGGCTTTCGTGGTCGGAATCAGCCAGGCGTTCGCCCAAGAGGTCGCGGCCCCCTTTTCGTCGGACCGACTGTCGGTCGAGGTGATCGGCAGTGGGCCCGATGTGATCCTGATCCCGGGCTTCGGCTCGTCGCGGGAGGTGTGGCGGGCCGAGGCCGAGCGGTTGGCCCCGACCCACCGGGTGCATCTGGTGCAGTTGGCCGGCTTTGCGGGTGAGCCCTGGGTCCACGGCGACGGAGCCTTCGTCCAGCCGGTGATCGAGGCGCTGGCGGCCTATGTCGAGGCGGCCGGACTGGAACGTTCGGCGGTGATCGGTCATTCGATGGGTGGATTGTCGGCCCTGATGCTGGCGCAGCAGCATCCGGACCGGGTCGGGCGGGTGATGAGTGTCGACAGCCTGCCGTTCTTCAGCGCCATGTTCGGGCCGCAGGTTACGGCCGCGAGCGCCCGACCGTTCGCCGACCAAGCAGCGGCAACCATATTAAACGCCGACGAGGCGGCCTTCCGCACCGGTCAGGTGCAGACGGCGGCGGGTCTGGTGCGGGATTCGGCAACGCGGACCGCGATGGTGGACTGGTCCATGGCCTCGGACCGACAGGCGATGGCTGCGGCCATTCGTGACGTGATGACCACCGATGTGCGGCCGGAGCTGGCGGCAATGACAACGCCGGTCTGGGCTGTTTATGCGGCCGATGCCGACGGTGGGACCCCGGCGACCATGGCTGATGCGATGTGGGCCAGCCAGTATGCCGACCTGCCGGGCGTGACCCTGATCCGGGTCGACGACAGCCGCCATTTCATCATGGCCGATCAGCCGGGGCTGTTCGCGGCGACCGTTGACCGCTTTCTGACCGACTGAAAGTGATCAGTTTGCCGGCTGTCCGGCGAACTCATCAGCATAGGCCCCGGCCAGCAAGGTGCGAAAGGTCGTGAGCGGTACGGTGACGGCATAGCTACCCTCGGCATAGGGACCGACCTTGTAGGGATCGATCAGGAAGGTCAGCCCACCGGCCTTGCCGTCGACGGTGCCGGGGGCAAGGACGAAAGGTGTGGCGGCGGCGCGCGGACAGGTCCATTCGCCGCCGCCGGCCAGGGTCAGGGGCGGCGCGCCGGGCACGCGTCTGGCTCTGGCGGTGTTGACGGCCGCGCACAGGGCCTGGTCCAGCAGTGACATATCGGCCCCGCGCCGGAACAACTGGCCGGAGCCAATGACCTGTTTAAGGGCCTTGTCCCACAGGACGCCGCGGGCAGTGGTGTTGGGATGGGCCCCACCGGAATATTCGGACATGTCACGGCGCAGGCTGACCAATTTGCCGGTCTCGGCGGCAGCGGTCAGGGTGATGGTCTTCTCATACGGAGGGATCGACGGGTCATCGCCGGCCTCGCTGCGGTCGGCCTGGGCTCCCTCGACGAACTGGCGCAGCAGGCGGACCTCGTCGGCATAGAGGCGGGCGTGCAGATCGGTCTGGGCCTTGAGCGCATTGGGCAGGGTCAATTTGACCGCAGCATAGGGACTGGTGGTAGCGAAATTCATCGGTGCCGCGGCGTCGGCCGGGGTGATCTCGGCAGGGGCCTCGGCCGCGGGCAGGGGCGCGTCGGCGGCGGGCTCGCGGTCGCGGCGGTTACAGGCGGACAGGCTGGCGGTGACGGCGACGGTCAGCAGCAGGGCGCGGAGTGCGGTCATGGAACGGTCCTTCATGTCGGCCACCCTACAGTACCAAGGATGATGGCGAGAAGCAGGATCAGCCCTGCCTCACGATTGGAGCGGAACAGGCGCAGGGCCAGGACCGGGTTATCGGCGCGCACGTCGCGCGCCTGACGGAACAAATGCGCCGCCCATGGCAGCAGGGCGACGTAGAAGATCGGTCCGAGGCCGGCGGTCAGGCCCGCGGCGACGGTCAGGATCACGGTGATCAGATAGAAGATCCCGACACCACGTTGCACATTGCCGCCCAGCCGCCGGGCCGAGGATTTCACCCCGACCATGGCGTCGTCCTCAATGTCTTGCAGGGCGTAGATGGTGTCATAGCCGAGGGTCCAGAACATGCCGCCGAGGTAGAGCAGCAGGGCGGAAGACGTGATCGTGCCAGTCACTGCCGCGAACCCCATCAATGCGCCCCAGTTGAAGGTCAGGCCCAGCCAGGCCTGGGGCCACCAGGTGATGCGCTTCATAAAGGGATAGGCCGCGACCAGGGCCAGGGAGCCGACGCCGAGCAGGACCGCCGTCAGGTTCAGGGTCAGCAGGATCAGCAGGCTGATCATCGAACAGCCGATGACGAAGGCCCACGCCTGTTTGACCGAAATCTGGCCCGCGGGGATCGGGCGCAGGGCGGTGCGGGCGACCCTGGCGTCGATGTCACGGTCGACGATGTCGTTGAAGGCGCAGCCCGCCGCCCGCATCAGACAGGCCCCGAGGGCGAAGGCGACGACCAGCCAGACGTCGTACAGGGCGGGTGTCTTGCGATACTGACTGAGCGCCAGGGCGATGCCCGACCAGCCGGGTAGCAGCAACAGCCAGATGCCGATCGGTCGATCGAACCGGCCCAGTTTCAACCACGGCTTCAGGCGCTCGGGTGCATGGCGGTCGACCCAGTTGGCACCAGCGTCGGGAAGAGGGGCTGAACTCATGGTACCGGTCTAGCCTGTCGGGACGGGGCGGGTGAAGGGGGTGCTTTGCCGTCGTCACCGGAACGGTTACGGAGGTGGATGCCCGTCCTGACCGCCCGCACCACCGCCCTGATCGTGCTGTTGCTGGCGGCGATGCTGCTGGGGCTGGCCCCGATCCTGGTGCGGCTGAGCGACACAGGGCCGGCGGCGGCGGGATTCTGGCGCTTCGCCTTCGCCTTGCCGCTGCTGCTGGTGCTGAGCCAACGACCCGGCGGCGAAGGAATCGGGCTGCCCGGCAAATGGATGGCGCTGGCGGCCCTGTTCTTCGTGCTGGACCTGAGTTTCTGGCACTACGGCATCGTCATGACCTCGGTCGCCAATGCCACGGTGCTGTGCAATCTGACGCCGGTGGTTGTGACCCTGTTCGCATGGGTGGTGCTGCGCGAACGGCCGCAGCGGCTATTCCTTGCGGCTCTGGGTCTGGCCATGATCGGGGCACTGGCCATGGCGATCGGGGCGCGGACCGGCCAGGGCAGCAGCCCGCTGATGGGGGACCTCTTCTCGTTGTCGGTGGCGGTCTGGTACGCGGGTTATTTTCTGGCGGTGAAGGCCGCGCGGCGCAGCGCCGGACCGATCCGAATCCTGCTGTGGTCGACGGGTCTGGGCCTGCCGGCGCTGCTGCTGCTGGCGCTGGTCCTTGGCGAGTCGATTCTGCCTGCCAGTCCGGCCGGCTGGGCAGCGTGCGCAGGGCTTGGCGTCCTGCATGTCGTGGGACAGGGCGGGGTTGCCTGGGCCTTGGGCCGGTTACCGGCCGCGATCACGGCGGTGACCATATTGATCCAGCCGCTGGTCGCCACGCTGCTGGGCTGGCTGATCTTCACCGAGACCATGACGCCGGTGCAGATGCTGGGCGGAGCCGGGATCCTGGCGGCAGTGCTGCTGGCGCAATGGTCCGCCCGCACCACCGGGCCAGGCCGGGGCCCAATGAAAACGGGCGCGGTACCCGAAGATCCCGCGCCCGTCTGATCTCAACGTCCGAATGGACGCTCGGCTCAAAGAACCTTGAGGTCGATCGCGGAGGTCTTGCCGCGCTGGTTTTCCAGCTCGTACTCAACCTTGGCGTTCTCATCGAGGCCCTGCAGTCCAGCCTTCTGAACGGCAGTGATGTGGACGAATACGTCCGCGCCGCCGCTGTCGGGCTGGATGAAGCCGAAGCCTTTGGTGGGGTTGAACCACTTGACCGTGCCGGTCGCCATATCTGCGCTCTCCATAAACGCGCTTCTCCAGGCGGATTCTCTCGAGGAGGAACCCGGCAATCCATCTGGACGGCTCGTTCAGGCGAAGGAGCAAGACATGGGTTTGGACCCCACGCAAAATCCGGATTGCGAGGATGTTTTCTCGCGTCTGTCCCCCACGGTCAACCGGAAACGATTCGCGCTGCAGGCGAGGGGACTGTTGAAGCGGGGGGCGGCGGGGTCAGGCGCACAGGGCGCGGGGTGCACCGTCGAGGTGCAGGTGATCCCGATGTTCGTCGTTGTAATCCGGCGTCAGGACCGTCGAAAACACCCGGCAGGCCCCGTTGCGCACGCGTTTAAGAAAGCGCCCGGCTGGGCCGGTTCCCTTCCAATCGTCGGCGATCGAGACAGTGCGGCCGTCCGCGAGGGTGAAACCGGCCACATCGAGGGCATTGGCACGGGCGTGTTCGCTGGGCCGGGCAGTGACGGCCGTGCTCCCGTAGATGCGACGGCATGAATAACTGCCGTAATTCTGCACACTGACCACCGGCGAGCCGAACATTTCGCGAGCCGCGGGCTGCAGCACCTGACGGTCCCAGATGACGTAGCGCATCGCCATCGGGCACTGCATGACGAGGCCACCCGGGGCCAGCGGCGTCACCGCCCCGCCGGTGATGCGTACCGCCCCCCGCACCTGGCAGAAGCCGCCGTCGTCGCGGTCCGGAGCCCGTTCGACCTGGACCCCGGCCTCGCGCAGCGCCTGTATACAGGCGTCGGTGACACCCTTGATTTCTTCAGGGGCGGCGGTGCGGGGAATGTTGAAATCGGCGACCTTTGCGGCCGTGGCCTGACCGATCGGTCGGCTCAGATCCAGTGGCCTCCACGGCAGGTCCTGATCGGGCGCGAAGGCATTGAGCAGGGCAAAGCCGGCACACAGGCCGAGCGCCAGCTCCCACAGCAGATTCCAGAAGTCGGCGAAGTCGCGATCCATGTTCGCCCAGACTAGCTGCCGCCTGTGACGGCGGAAAGGCAGGTCATGGGCGGTCAGCCAGTTCGGCGAGATCGCCCATGATGGGCGCAACTCCTTGCGATCATTGGAGGGTTCCTTTCAGTCTGATGCGCAATAGAGACGGGGGCAGCCTTTCACGGACCGGAATCCGTCAGACCGCCCCGCCGGCGCGATCATCGCAACCAAGGTCCCTAGAAGGCGACGCGCAGTCCGGCCATGACCAGTCGCGGTGCGCCGGGACGGGCACCGGCCGGGGCGAAACCGACGTTGTAGACCTCGTCGGTGGCGTTCTGGACTGTGGCGAACAGGGCCGTGGACGGGGTCAGTTCGATCTCGGCGGCGAGGTCGAGCAGGGTGCGGGCGTCGACCCGCTGACCGGCCGGAACCGGGCCCGATCCGGCCACGGCGCGGGCCTGGCTGACGTGGTTGACGGTGGCGTTGACGCGCCAGGTCCCCGCGTCCAGCCCGGCGTTCAGGGCCAGCTGGTGGCGCGGCAGATAGGGGAGTTCGTCGCCGCTCAGGACATTGCCCCACGGCTCGTAGTCGGAGTTGAAGCTGCTCTGGAAGGCTCCGTCGCTGAGCGTATAGACCAGTGACAGGGGCGCGCTGAGGCTCCAGCCGAGAGCGTGTCCGGCGTCCCAGCCGGCGGTGACCTCCAGACCCTTGACCTCGACGCCGCCGCCCGAGAACTGGTCGCCGATAGTGCAGCCGCCGCCGGTCGAGGCGGTGCAGGTGCCCAGAAGGTTGTCATAGGCGTTGAGGAAACCGATCGCCTCGAGCGACAGGGCTCCGCGATCGAAACGCAGACCGGCCTCATAGTTCCACGAGGTCTCGGGATCGACCAGCGACCCGGGAGCGGCATTGGCAAAGCCGCGGTGCGCTCCGGCCACGAGCTTGAGGTCCGGGTTCACATCCCAGGTGATCCCGACGCCAGGCAGCCAGACGTCGACCGAGGACTCAACTACAGACAGGGGTGCGCTGCGCGAGGGTGGCGAGGTCGGATAGTTTGCCCGGGTCAGGTCGATGGTCTCGTAGCGCAGGCCCGGCGTCACCGTCAGACGCCCGGCGGTGACGGTGTCGCGGGCGAAGAAGGCCCAGGCCTCGGCCGAGCTGACCCGGTTGGTCTGGGCCCCGTCCACACCACGGGTGGTCAACTCCATCAGCCCATTGTTCATGCGGTAGATGTCGTCGCGCTGGAACCGGCCCTCGCTGTCCTCATGATAACGCGCCGACAGTTCCAGCTGATGATCGAGTCCGCCGCCGCTGAACCGTGAGGTCAGGACCGTCTGGATGCCCTCGGCCAGATACTGGCGGTTGTTGTTGCGGACCCTCAGGCCGCGGTCGGCGCTGACGAAGCCCGGCTGGCCGCGCACGATGGCCATGGAGGCGGCGTTGGTCACCGGATTAGCCAGGACAGCGCTGATACCCACCCAGGCGGTGTCGCTGCCGTTGCGGACGTCGTTGAGCTTGTACCAGGCCCGCGCCGTTTCGTTGCGATAGGCGACGGTGGTCAGGTTGAGGTTTGGGGTGAGGTCGATGCTGTGGGTCAGTTGCAGGGTCTCATGGGTGACGTTCATCACGTCCTGCTGGCTGCCGGCGTAGCGACGGAAGGGGTCGGCGGCGAAGTCCTGCAGGGTCAGGCCCAGATAGGTTTCGTCCGAGCGTTCGTCATAGGTTTGGTATTTCAGTTCCAAACGCTGGGCCCGGCCGGCCCCCGACGTGGTGCGCGCGGCCAGTTTGATCACCGTGTCGTCGATATCGAAACCAGTCGAACCGCCCGAATCCAGACGTTTGAAGCCGTCGGATTCCTCATGCAGATGTTCGGCCAGACCACCGAACTGCCAGGCCCCTTCGCTGGGAACCCAGCCGCCGAGAACCGCGTGACCGCGCAGCCCGCCGAAATCACCGGCCATCAGGTCGACGGTACCGGACAGGCCTCCGGTCCGGTCGCCCGGAATGGGAGTTGAGAACATGTTGATCGAACCGCCGGTGGTCATCGGGCCGTATTTTATGGCCCCGGGTCCCTTGATGATCTCGACCCCGGTCATGCGGGCGAGACGCGGGAAATAATAGGCCGAGGGGGCCGCATAGGGGGCTGGGGCGATGGGGATACCGTCCTCGAGCAGAGCCACCCGTGCCGAGCGGTCCGTACCCGAGCCGCGGATGCCGATATTGGGCCGCAGGCCGAAGCCATCCTCTTCCTGCAGCACAACGCCGGGAGCCTGACGCAGGATACGGTTGACGTCGCTGTAGCTGAAGGTCTGCAGCAGTTCTTCACTGAGGAAGGTCGCGGCACCGCCGACCTCGCGCGCCTGTTCGCGCGAACCGGTGACGATGACCGGGGCCAGTACCGTCGGATCGGCTGCATCCATGGCCGGGCCGACAGGGGCGGCACTGACGGTGGAAGCGTGGGTCAGGGTGACGACGGCGACGGAGGCGAGCAGGCGATACATGGTCAGGGTCTCTCGAAAGGGGCCGGCATTCGCGAATGCGAACCGTTCTCGTTTTGGTGTCTACAGACTTGAGATCGATTTGCAAGAGCATCTGGAATTCCATGCCCTATCGTCTTGCCCGCTGGCCGGGGACGGCCCAGGATCGGTCATGGGCAAGAAAAAACGCGCGTACGAAAAAGAGCTGGAACGACTGCAGGTGCTGCTGGTCGAAACCCAGGCCTGGGTCATCGCCCAGGGGATCCGGCCGCTGATCGTGTTCGAGGGACGGGATTCCGCTGGCAAGGACGGGGCGATCAAGCGGATCACCGAATTCGCCGCCCCGCGCCAGACCCGGGTGGTGGCACTGCCCAAGCCGACCGATCGCGAGACCACCCAGTGGTATTTCCAGCGCTATGTGCCGCACCTGCCGGCCGCCGGCGAGACGGTGATCTTCAACCGCTCCTGGTACAACCGGGCCGGGGTTGAGCCGGTCATGGGGTTCTGTACCCCGGCGCAGTACGAGAGTTTCCTCAAGGACGCGCCGCACTTCGAACGGATGCTGACCGATGATGGCATCGTGCTGATCAAGCTGTGGCTGGACATCAGCAAGGGCGAACAGGCGAAGCGGCTGGAGGAACGGGTCGAGGACCCGTTGAAGCGGTTCAAGGTCTCGCCGCTGGACAAGGAGGCCCAGGCCCGCTGGGAAGCCTATTCGCTGGCGCGCGACCGGATGCTGTCCGAAACCCATGCCCACGGAGCGGGCTGGACCGTGGTGGCGACCGATGACAAGAAAACCGCACGGTTGAACATCATCCGCCACATCCTGCGCACGCTCGGCGGGCCGGGAGCCAAGGCCGAACGGCCGGACACCGATGTGGTCTTCCCTGCAGACGGGGCCGAGGGCCGTCTGGCCCCCTGATCAGAAGCCCAGCTCGGCGCGCAGGGCGGCGGGACTGACCCCGGCGGCGCGGATCTCGGCCAGGGTCACGGCCCTGTCGCGCTTGGCGAAGCGCTTGCCGTCGGGTCCCAGCAGCAGCGGATGGTGGCGATAGACCGGCGTCGGCAGGTCCAGCAGGGCCTGCAACACCCGCTGGGTCGAGGTGACCGCGATCAGGTCCTCGCCGCGGATGACATGGGTCATCCTCTGGGCCGCGTCGTCGATCACGGTAGCGATGACATAGCCGGCCCCGATATCTTTACGGCCCATCACCATGTCGCCGAGCTGTTCAGGCCGGGCGGTGTGCAAACCGGGGTCGGCGGTTTCCTCGCACCAGTGCAACTGATCGAACCCGCCCAGCTGGTCGCGGGCTCTATCCAGCGACAGCCGCCAGGCGAAGGCCTGACCCGCCTCCAGCCGTTCGGCCTCGTCACCGGGCGCATGGAGACCTCCGTTGAAGGCGCGGGCGTCGGCCGGATCGTCGGCGTGGGGTGCGACCCCGGCCAGGGCCAGTCGCTCCTTGTGGGTGCGGAAACAGCGGTACAGCACGCCCATGGCGCGCAGTCGCTCCAGTGCCGCGTCATAGTCGGCCCGGTGGTCGGACTGACGGCGCACCGGGGTCTCCCAGTCGAGGCCGAGCCAGGCCAGGTCCTCAAGCACCGCTGCCTCGAATGCCGGGCGGCAGCGGGTGAAGTCGGTATCCTCTATGCGCAGCAGGAAGCGGCCGCCGGCGTCGCGTGCCGCCTGCCAGGCGGTCAGGGCCGAAAAGGCGTGTCCCTTGTGCAGCCGCCCGGTCGGCGAAGGAGCGAAACGGGTGACGAATTCGGTCACAGGCGCTTCAGGGCTCCGCCGTGTTCATGGCGGTCGACCGCGTCACGCAGCGCCGCCTCGGGTACGAAATCGAACTGGGCGATCAGATCTTCCAGCGCGAACTGTGGCTGGGACAGCGCCCACTCGAGAGCGCCCGCTGTCGGGCCGCTGATTGCCGGTATCTGCAGGCCGGTGGCACGGTACAGGGTCAGGGTCTTGCGCCGGGGCAGGTCATAGGTGGTCGGGCGCGGCACCAGCCGTTCCTGGGCCATCGCAATTTCGTCGCGGAAGGCCCGGGTGGCGGCCAGGGTCGCCAGTCGCTGGCCGAGGTCGGCCAGCTGGGCCGCGAGCGGGGCCCCGTCCTCCTGCATCGCCGGGACTAGCCAGGCGCGAAAGGCAGGGTCCTGCAGGGCAGCCGATTCCAGCAATCGGAACAGGATCCGCCCGTACAGGGGAGTGACCGAGAACGTCAGGTGCAGGGAGGCCCCTTCAGTCGCCAGGGCGTCGTGATAGCAGCCGCGTGGCAGGTAGAGGACGTCGCCGGGCCGCATGTGAACCGTTTGCATCAGGGGGCCGCGGGTCTCGGCCATCCAGCGCGGGGCGTCGGCGTCCTCGACCGGAAATCCGACCGGGCTGTCGGCGCGGTTCTGATAAAGATTCCAGGTCTTTTCGCCCTCGACTTGGATGGCGAAGACATCATGAAGGTCGAAATGGGTGCCGAAGGCCTGAACCCCGCCAAACGAACAGTAGATATTGGCCCCGACCGAGGCAGCGAAAGTCTGGCCCAGCGCTCGGGACAGGGCCTGGATTTCGGGGGTCAGGTCCTGGGCATCGCCGGCGATGAGGCTGGCCCCCATGGCCATCAGGGTTTCGACCCGGGCGGGGGACGGGCGCAGGACGGACCCGGACTGTGTCTGGACCTCGATACAATAATGTTCAGTCGGAATCGGGACGCCATCATGCACCAGTTTCAGACTGGCGGCGGTCCAGATCGATGTCTGGGACAGCAGCCGGTTGAAGCATGGCCAGGTCAGGATCGCCTGTTTGGCCGCCGCAGCGGAGGCGGGAATATGCAGCGGTTTTCGGCCCTCGTAATCCGAGCGAAACCTCGCGGGGGTGATCGGAGTCAGAAGATCGTCCAGGGTGAGCATGAAGCGACGCTAAAACCGTCCCGTGTCGCTGTCGACCGAGGATCCATGGCCACCCATCCCCTGCCTGCCGAAATCGCCGCCGCGCGCGCCGCCCTGGCCGCTGCCGATCCGGCCCTGGCCCGGGCCCATGCCCAGACGCCGGTGTTCGAATGGCGGGCGCGGACCGGCGGTTTCGAGGGGCTTTTGCGGATGATCGTCGAGCAGCAGGTTTCGGTGGCCTCGGCCGCAGCCATCTGGGGGCGGGTGTGCGACGGTCTGGGGGAGATCACGGCCGCGCGGGTGCTGGAGCTGGACATCGAGACCCTGCGCGGTTTCGGCTTGTCACGACCGAAGGCGACCTACGGCCATGAGATTGCCCGGGCTCAGGACGAGGGGCGGATCGATTTCGACCGTATGGCCGGGCTGGATGATGCGGCGGCCGTGGCCGCCCTGACGGCGATCAGGGGGATCGGGCGCTGGACGGCCGAGACCTGGCTGATGTTCTGCGACGGGCGGCCGGATCTGTTTCCCGGCGGCGACGTGGCCTTGCAGGAGGCCATGCGCTGGGTCGACCGGGCCGAGGCGCGTCCGAAGGAGAAACAGGCCTATGCCCGGGCCGAAATCTGGCGGCCACATCGCGGTATTGCGGCACATCTGCTGTGGGGATGGTATGGCGGGGTCAGGCGCGGTGAGATCGCGCTGGAGGAACCCTTGCCGTGATACCGACGCCCAGCCTGGATGTGATCAGCCAGCCGATCCTGCCGACCCTGTTCTTGCTGGACTATGTCGGGGTGCTGGTGTTCGCCGCTACCGGGGCGCTGGCCTCGGCGCGTGAGAAGCACGACCTGGTGACCATGGGCTTTTTTGCCGCCATCACCGGTGTCGGCGGCGGAACCCTGCGTGATCTTCTGATCGGGGCCCCGGTGTTCTGGGTGCAGGACTGGAAATATATGGCCGTGTGTTTTTCGGGCGCGCTGGCAGTCTGGTTCCTGGGGCGGCGCGAGTGGCGCTTCCGGGCCCTGCTCTGGCTCGATGCTATCGGCCTGGCCGCCTATGGGGTGATGGGGGCCGCCAAGGCCGGAGCCATGGGGGTCACGCCGCTGGTCTGTATCGTCATGGGCACGCTGACGGCCTGTTTCGGGGGCATCGTCCGCGATCTTCTGGCCGGGCAGCCGTCGATCCTGCTGCGGCGCGAGATCACCGTCACGGCGGCGATTCTGGCGGCGGGCTCCTTTGTAGCGCTGAAGGCGCTGGGCCTGTCTAATGTGGGTGCGGCCCTGGTGGCCATGCCGCTGGGCTTTGGCCTGCGGGCCGGGGCACTGGCCAAGGGCTGGAGCCTGCCCGGCTTTCCGGGGAGTTCGGCGCGGGCCTGATATCGTCGAGCTGGTACACCGCAGTCATGGCGGAGCCGTCGAATCGAGGTTAGGCTGATTTGCGCCCAATCAGGGAAGGAGACGTGTCTTCAGTCCTGTCGCCTTTTCCCCCCTCCAGTGCACTGGCAGGGCCTGATGCAGGTCCAGTCCCGCCCCCCGTCCGGCTGGCCCGCGCTGGTGCTGAATGCCGACTTCCGCCCGCTGTCCTATTATCCGCTGTCGATCTGGCCGTGGGAGGAGGTTGTGAAGGCCGTCTACCAGGAGCGGGTCGATGTGGTCTCCACCTATGACAAGGTGGTGCGCAGCCCGTCGATGGAGATCCTTCTGCCCAGCGTCATCGCGCTGAAGACCTATGTCGATCAGGACCGCCAGCCCGCCTTCACCCGCTTCAATGTCTTTCTGCGCGACGGCTTCACCTGCCAATATTGCAGCGACACGCGCGACCTGACTTTCGACCATGTGATCCCGCGCAGCCGTGGTGGCCGCACCACATGGGAGAACATTGTCGCTGCCTGTTCGCCCTGCAATCTGCGCAAGGGCGGGCGCACGCCACAGCAGGCCAGCATGCCGATGCGCCGCGCGCCGCACCGACCTAATTCCTGGGAATTGCAGGAACGAGGCCGGAAATTCCCGCCGCATTTCCTGCACCAGAGCTGGCTGGACTACCTCTACTGGGACATCGAGCTCGAACCTTAGGGTTCTTTCTGGTTGCCAAAGGGTGCTCAAACGCCCTTGTGGTAGGCAGGTTCAGGGTTCGTTCCTTTACCGCTGATTTCTCGACTATCCTCCGAAATCCCCCCGTCTGGTGACCATATGGTGACCAGAAACGGGGCCAGAAACGCGGCCCCGACTGGGCCCGAGGAGATTCGAGTGGCTCAAAACGCCAGGTCCGGGAAAATCACGAAGAGGGTAGTCGATTCCCTGGCGCCGGAAGACGCCCGCTACACCCTGTGGGACACACAGCTGAAAGGTTTCGGCGTCCGTGTCGCGACCACCGACATCAAGACCTACGTCGTCCGATATCGAACGACCGGCGGCGCGGACCGCCTCCTTCACATCGCTCGGCACGGCGTCGTGACGGCCGAAGAAGCCCGCGAGAGGGCAGCGGCGGTTCTGGCGGACGTCGCGGCGGGCGGCGATCCACAAAGCGCCAAGGTCGAGAGGCGCGAGGAACTGACGATGTCGGGCCTCTGCGAGCTCTACATGACCGAGGGCACGGCAATGAAGAAGGCGAGCACGCTCCGGATCGATCGCATCCGGATCGATCGGCATATCGCGCCGCGTCTCGGGCGGATGAAGGTCAGTGACATCACACGGGCCGACATCGAGAGGCTGATGGTTGATGTCGGCTTGGGTAGAATCCGGGGGGAGGCAACGCCCCACACCCGAGGCGGCAAGCACGCCGCCGCTCGCACTGTGGGTCTCCTGGGCGGCATCTTCACCTTCGCGGTCGAGCGCGAACTGATCCAGACCAATCCGACGCGAGGCGTGAAACGCTACAAGGACAATCGGCGGGACCGGTTCCTGTCCCCCGCCGAACTGGGACGCCTTGGGGATGTCCTCACCGACATGGAGAAGGACGGTGGCGATCCGCGTCACATCAACATCATCCGCCTTCTGGCGCTGACCGGCGCCCGGAAGAACGAAATCGCCAGGTTGAAGTGGTCGGAAGTCGATCGGGACCAGGGCTTGCTGCGCCTCGAAGACTCCAAGACCGGCGCCAAGATCATCCGGCTGGGAAGCGCGGCGTTGAAGCTGATCGAAGGACTTTTGTCGAACGGGAGCGTCTACGTGTTTCCGGATCGTCGGCATCTGAAGCGGCCTGTCGCGAACCTGGATTGGGCATGGGTCGGAATTCGGAAACGTGCGGGGATGGAAGATCTCCGCATTCACGATCTAAGACATAGTTTCGCGAGCGCCGGCCTAGCGAGCGGTGAGGGGTTGCCGCTGATCGGCAAACTGCTGGGCCACAGTCACATCAGCACGACCAGCCGGTATGCCCACCTTGCCGACGACCCGTTGCGGGCGGCGGCAGATCGCATCAGCGAGATGGTGGCGCTGAACCTGCTACCGGCGCTGGTGGCCTCGGAAAGTGAGTAACCGGATTTAGACATGTCGGTGACCGCTTTTGACCGAGGCTGTGTGAAAACGCCGTACGGACTTTCAGTTGGCCGTGGGATTCCCTTGCAGTTGGTCCTGCGCGCGCCACAGAGCCAAAAATCGGGGGTCTGAACGCTCCGGTTTCGCCGAACAGGTCGGAGGGCGGGAGTTTTTACCCAGCCTGGACTTTAAGCCGACGTTGAGCAGGTCCGCATTCTGCTTCATCACTACCCGGCACTTCCTTACGCGGCGGCGACGCATCCTCAGCTCATGAAGTATCGCGGAGGAAAAATCAGGTTTTCAAGGAAGAGTTCAGGGGGCGTTGGTCACTTCGCAGTCCCAAGCAGAAAGTGGACGCACATCATTTTATGTGCTGAGATACATTAAATGATGTGTTCGGGCGCCTGACCTATGTCCTACGATGAGTTTGTTAATGAACTCGCGAAGGCGGGACTAACAATTCGGGAGTTCGCCGGCCTTCTGGGCATGCGGCCGAACTCCATCACCAACAACCGAAAGCGCGGGGAGGTCCCGGACCACCTGGCCATTATCGCGGCGCTGCTGTCGGAACTGCGCCTCAGCGGCGTGCCCGCGGAGCGCGTCTTCGCCCGCCTCGGCCTCAGCAAGAAGAGACCGCGCGGAGGCGCGACGGCGGGGCGTTTCGCGGGGGACAAGCAGGGGCTTCTGGAGTTGCGCTCGTGATCGAAAGCGGACCTCTCACGCTGGACATCGCCAGCGATCATTTGGGCTGGCCGGACGCACAAGCGATCTTGGATCCCCAGGGCCCCGGGGCGGCCGTATTCGCCGATCTTGTCCGTGGGAAGATCGGCCGATCGCTGGAACATCTGACGGACGCCCAGGGTGTCAGACTCGGCGTGCTGATGGCGGATCCCGAGGCGGTGACCTCGGAGCCGCCGCTGGCGATCGTCGCCGAGTTCGGTGCGCCAGTGAGCAGCGCCACGCTTCGCGAACTGCATCGGTTGGCGTGGAATTTCTCACACGCGCCAACATTGGTCACGATCGAGCCGACGATCCTGAAGGTGTGGACCTGTTGCGAGGCACCCGATCCTGAACGAGACCTCGACGCCTATCTTGTTCAAAACGTGCAATCCGACGCCCTAGCGACAGACGGGCCCAACGCGCTCGAAGCTCAGGCCGCCCGCGCGTTACACTGGATCAACCTTGTGTCGGGCCAGTTCTTTATCGCGCACGCGGCCCGCTTCCACCGCGACGGCCGTGCTGACCAAATGCTCCTGGGCAATCTGAGGCGCATCCGTGGCGTATTGGCGAGCCAAGGACTGGTCGATGACGACATCTGTCATGACCTGTTGGCCCGGATCATCTTCGTCCAGTTCCTATTCGATCGGAAGGATCAGGACGGCAAGGCCGCACTCACCCCCGCGACGCTGCATCGGCTGCAGAAGGAGGGGGTCCTCGTCGGGACCCACAGCACCTTCGCCAGCATCCTGTCGAATTACGATGACACCTACCAGCTGTTCGACTGGCTGAACGCAAAGTTCAACGGGGATTTGTTCCCCGGCAAAGGCGATACGGCGGCCGCCCGGGCGGTGGGCTGGGCGATCGAAAAGGACGCTGTCCAACCCGAACATCTGGCGTCGTTGGCCGAATTTATCAGCGGCGATGTGGACTTGGACTCACGGCAGATGTCGCTGTGGCCGCAGTACGCCTTTGATGTCATCCCACTCGAATTCATCAGCAGCATCTACGAGACGTTCGTAACCGAACGCGCCGCCCGGGACGGCATCTTCTACACGCCCCCCTATCTCGTGGACTTCATTCTCGATCAAGTCCTGCCTTGGAACGGGGCGGAATGGGACCTCAAGATCATCGACCCCGCCTGTGGATCCGGCATCTTCCTGGTCAAGGCGTTCCAACGGCTGGTCCACCGATGGAAGCTCGCCAATCCAGGCGAAACGGTCCGGGCGGAGACGCTTCGACGGCTGCTTGAGCGCAACATCTTCGGGGTCGACAAGGACGAACATGCGGTCCGCGTCGCGTGCTTCAGCCTGTACCTCGCCATGTGCGACGAGATCGAGCCGCGGCACTACTGGACCCAGGTGACCTTCCCATCCATGCGCGGGCGGCGCCTCGTCTGCTCCGATTTCTTCACCGAAGGCCATGCTGGCTTCGACACGGCGGCGGACGCCGGTTCGTATGATTTGGTGATTGGAAACGCCCCTTGGGGGGACGGCGTCATCACCCAGGACGCCAGGACTTGGTCGAAGGCCGGGCGCGCCTGGACCATACCCAATAATGACATCGGCGGCCTGTTCTTGGCCAAGGGCGCCGATCTGGTCGCCCGTTCGGGTCGGGTGGCGATGATCCAGTCTGCCAACTCGCTGCTCTTCAACATCAGTCGAAAGGCCGCCGGGTTCCGCAAGGAGATCTTCGAGAGCCACCGGATCGAGACGATCTTCAATCTGTCAGCGCTCCGCTTCAAGGTCTTCCGGCGCAAGACGCACACGACCAAGACCTCGGCCGCGCCAGCGTGTGTCGTGATCATGGGGCCGGCCAAGCCGTCCGCTGACGATCTCATCAGCTATGTGTGCCCCAAGCACGTCCGACCGCTAGTCGACGACTTCAGCATTCTGATCGAACCCCAAGACGCCCGCGTGTTGCAGGTTTCCGATGCGGTTTCGAATCCGCTTATCTGGTCGCAGCTCATGTGGGGCGCGCCTCGCGATCTACAGTTGATCCGCAAGCTGCAGACCTTTCCAAGCCTCGGGTCCCTGGCGCTGGAAACCGGGTTTCCCTACCAGCAGGGTCTGAATTTCGGCGACGGGCAGAAGGCGGCCCCCAACCTCGATGGCCGTCGAATCTTCGATCAGCGAATGTTCCCCGCCGGCGACATCCTGACTCTCGACGGCGACGCCCTGCCGATCGCACGCGATCTGAAGATCCACTCGCGGGCATCGACCGGGGTCGCCGCCTTCGCATGGCCCCAGATCATCATCAAACATAGCCTGAGCAGTCCGACGCGGCGCTTCCATGCGCGCGTCACGAAATCACAGTCCCGGGAGGGCGTCCTCCCAAACCAGAGCTATTTCTCCATCCACGCCGATGCGGCGATTCTGGACGCCGCCTGCCTGTCCCACAACTCGAACCTGGCCGTCTATTTTCACTTCCTGACCAGCGGTCGGGTGTCGGCCTATCGGCCGAAGCTGTCCAAGGACGAGATCCTCTCGCTGCCCATCCCGGTCCCAGGGGAAGCCTCGTTGGACGGGGTCGTCGACTATCCGACTCTGGATGCGCGGGTCTTCGACCTCTTTCGATTGAACGAAGCCGAACGGGTCCTAGTTGAGGACGCCTTGGCCTACACCGTCGACGGCTTTCTCCAGGCGGACGACACGTTGGGCAACGAGCCGACCTCTTCAGGTGAAACGGGCGACGAGGCGCACCTGCAAGCCTACTGCAAACACTTCGCCAAGGTGATTAAGGCCGGATTCGGCCAGAACAAGGCGCTCTCGGCGACGATCTTCCGAGCGGCTCAGGAACGCATGCCCTTGCGGCTCGTCGCCTTCCGCTTGGGAAATGGCGACGCCTCGGAGATTGGGATTCAGGACATTGAATCTCCCGCGCTCCTCCAGCAGTTAGAGCGGCTGGTCGATATGGCCGATCAGGAGGGCGGCGGCCTGTTCAACCGCCGGATCAGCCGGGTCTACGATGCGAGCAACGGCGTCCCGACCATCTTCATCGTCAAGCCTGATCAGAAGCGCTTTTGGACCCGCAGCGCCGGTCTTCACGACGGCGACGAGGTCGCCGTGGATCTGCTGGCCTGGGGGCGGCTCGGCGAGGAGACCGGCAATTGACTTGGGCCGCGACCCCGGCCCGAACCTCGGCGGACCCGGCCTTCCTGGCTCTGGCGGCGTCATGGGCGCAGGAGCCGGCGCGGCAGTTCGTATCTCTCGTCTGGCTCGCCTACGACGCCATGCGTCAGACGATGCCGTATATCGACGGCGGCGATTTGGAGCGAAGCATCACCCAGGTTCTGGAGCCGCGGATCAACGATGCGATGACCGGCTTCGAACCCTTCTATGTCCAGCATGGTCCGTTCGAGCGCGAAACCAAGCTCCCGGCCCCCGCCCAACCGCCGGAGTACGATCTTGCCTTCGTGCTGCGGGCCGACGAGCGCATCATGTGGCCGCTGGAGGCCAAAGTGCTCGAGACTCCGGGCGCTGTGGCTGCCTACGCCGACGATGTTGAAACCCAGTTCCTGACTTGCCGCTACGCGCCATTCTCGAATTCCGGCGCCATGCTGGCCTATCTGATTTCGGGGTCAGCGGCGGACGCCCTGGCCGCGATCTCTACGAAACTGGGGTGCGATCTCCACGACATCGTCGAGCATAGCGCAAGGCCGAACCGCTACTCGAAGCACACCCGACGCGTCCCCGACGGCAAGCGTTATCCGGCGGCGTTCGATTGTTTTCACTTGATCCTTGAATATCCCGAACTGACGCGAACCAAGGCTTGACCGCAGTCTCTCCGCGGCCGGGCATCCCTAGACATCAACCGGAGCTCGGGGTGGCGACCGCAACGCATTCCTACCTGCCTCATAGGCGACGTTAAGGAGGTCAACTCGCGATGAGGAAGACTTCCTGAAGCCGAGATCGGATCCGCCAGCCTGTCATTCAGGGCGAGTCGCGGGCGCGATGTCGCCGCATCTTTGCCGACCGACTCAGCGAAAGTCTGGCTCGCGCTCTCGCCAAGGCCTAAGCTCGACCGGGTTCGCGGGGTAAGCGTCGGGGAGGTGCTGGAAATGGCAGGTCAGACAGTCGTGGACGCCGCATGACCCCAAGCGAGTTCCTGTCGAAGTGGCGCGACGTCGATCTAAAGGAGCGGACCGCCTCTCAGAGCCACTTCAACGAT
Source organism: uncultured Brevundimonas sp. (assembly GCF_963974615.1). Lineage (GTDB taxonomy): Bacteria > Pseudomonadota > Alphaproteobacteria > Caulobacterales > Caulobacteraceae > Brevundimonas. Next base: position 168,800 of record NZ_CAXBDH010000002.1, on the reverse strand, counting down.
CTCTGCCGCCTCCTCGGCGTGGCCGAACCGGTCGCCGCCGATCGGAAAGGGGAGTGGTTCACCTTCGAGAAGGGCGCGCCGAAGACGGGCGGCGGCGACGGCTGGGCGGACGTTTGGCGCAGAGGCTGTTTCGCCTGGGAGTACAAGGGCCGCGCGGCGAACCTCGATAAGGCTTTCGACCAGCTTCTGCGCTATTCGATCGCGTTGGAGAGCCCGCCCCTGCTGATCGTCTCCGACATGGAGCGCATCCGCATCCACACCAACTGGACCAACACCGTCCAGCAGGTGCGCGAGATCGCGCTGGACGATCTGGTCGACGCCGGCGTCCGCGACCTCCTGAGGGCCTGCTTCCTGGACCCAGAGTCCCTGCGCCCGACCCGGACCCGGCAGATGGTCACCGAGGAGGCCGCGAGAGAGTTCGCCCTACTTGCCCAACGCCTGCGGGACCGTGGTCACGACGCCCATGCGATCGCCCATTTCGTGAACCGGCTGGTCTTCTGCATGTTCGCCGAGGACGTGAATCTGCTGCCGGATAAGATGTTCACCCGCATGCTGGAGGCGAGCCGTTCGGCCCCCGAGGCATTCGCTGACCATGCGACGACGCTGTTCGGCGCGATGAAGTCCGGCGGGATGGTCGGGTTCGAGCGGGTCGAGTGGTTCAATGGCGGATTGTTCGATGATGAGAGTGTGCTGCCGCTCGAAATCCCGGACGTCGGCAATCTGCTCGCCGCCGCGCGGCTCGACTGGTCAGAGATCGATCCGTCCGTCCTTGGCACCCTCTTCGAGCGCGGGCTGGACCCAGACAAGCGCAGCCAACTGGGTGCCCACTATACCGACCGCGACAAGATCATGCAGATCGTCCGCCCGGTGGTCATCGAACCGCTGCGGGCCGAATGGGCCTCCGCCAAGGAGCGCATCGGCTCCCTGGTCGAAAAGGCCCCGATCCAGACGGCAGACAAGCTCCTGCGGGGGAAGGATTTGGCGGCGCGCACCAAGGCCCTCAACGAGGCCTCGGCCCTCCATCGCGCCTTCCTAGAGCGCCTGGAACGGTTTCGGGTGCTGGACCCGGCCTGCGGATCGGGGAATTTCCTTTACCTGTCGCTTCTGGCCCTGAAGGACATCGAACACCGCGCCAATCTGGAGGCTGAGGTGCTCGGGCTTCCGCGCGAGTTTCCCCGGGTCGGCCCTGAGAATGTGCTCGGGATCGAACTGAACCCCTATGCAGCCGAACTGGCCCGGGTCTCGGTATGGATCGGCGAAATCCAGTGGATGCGCCGAAACGGTTTTTCGGCGGCGCGCAATCCGATCCTTCGCACGCTGAACAACATCGACAATCGCGACGCCCTGCTAGCGCCGGATTGCTCCCGTGCCGACTGGCCCGACGCGAACGTCGTGGTGGGCAATCCGCCCTTCCTCGGGTCCAAATTCCATCGAAAGGGCCGACCGGCGACCCGGACTAAGCCCGCGCTTAAGGGCCTAGGCGACGACTATGTCGACACCCTCTATGCGGCCTACCGCGGCACCGTGCCGGCCTCGGCCGATCTGGTAAGCTACTGGTTCGCCCAGATCGCCTTCCTCGTCGACCGAGGCCTGTCAGCGTTCGGGTTGATCGCGACGAAGTCAATAGGCAAGGGCGCCAGCAACCGGCCCTTGGCGGAACTCGTCGCCGGGACGGACCTCGACATCTTCAGCGCGTCGAGGAACGAGCCTTGGATCGTCGATGGAGCCGAGGTGCGGGTCGCCGTCATCTGTGCGATGCGGTCGCCAAGCGGGTTCGAGCTCGACGGAAAGGCGTCCGGACCGATCAATCCGGACCTCACGACGGGTCTGGACGTCAGTAAGGCGGGCCCGCTGCGCGAGAACCGAAACGTTGCCTTCCAGGGGGTGAAGCTGAACGGTCCGTTCGAGATCGACGGTGGGCTCGCGCGCGCTTTCCTAAAGGAGCCCAGCAATCCGAACGGCCGGCCGAACGCCGACGTGGTCCGACGGTTCGTCGGCAACGACGACGTCACCATGCGGGACCAAGATGGATGGGTCATCGATTTCACCAACGTCCCCGCGCTCGAGGACGCGGCCCTCTATGAAAAGCCGTTCCAGCACGTGAAGACCGAGGTCTCCAAACACCGGCAGACCCGCGAGGTCGGCAAGGCTACCGAGGTCGACCGCCTGGAGAAGTTTTGGTTGATGCAGCGCCCCCGGCCCAAGCTGCGGCTTGCAGCGGCCCCCTACGGCCGGGTGATCGCCGTGCCCGAGACGAGCGAGCATCTCCTCTTCCGATACCTCCCGAGCGCCTCCGTATTCAGCGGCAGCTTGTTCGCCATCTGCCGGGACGACGACGTCGCCTTCGGGGTGCTGAGCTCCAAAATCCACGCCGTCTGGGTTCGCGCCCACGGCAACCAGCTGGGCGTGGGAAACCAGGGCCGATACAACGCCACGCGGACGTTCTTGACCTTTCCCTTCCCCGAAGGCCTGACGCCGAACCGGCCGGCCGACGCTTACGCGACGGCACCGCACGCCGGCGCGATCGCCGCCGCAGCAAGGCGTCTCGACGAGCGGCGCGAGGCTTGGCTGAACCCGCCGGAGCTCGCGGGACCGACCGCCGAGATCGTCGCCTACCTGCCCGACCGCCATCTTCCCATTGACGAAGCGGCCGCGCACGCCCTAGCGAAGCGGACCCTGACCCACCTCTATAACCAGCGACCCGACTGGCTCGACCAGGCTCATAAGGCGCTCGACGCTGCCGTTGCTGACGCTTACGGCTGGGGCGAAGACGAGCGGATCGGCTCGCTGACCGATACCGAGATCCTCGCTCGCCTGTTTCAGCTTAACCAGCAGAGGCGTTGATCAATAAGGGTCAGATGGACCGTTCAGCCGGCTGCGGATCGGACGTCGACTTACGGGCGACGGTTGAGCCAACCGCGCATTTCGGACAGGTGCCAGCCGGAGGGGCAAGTGGCCGGACAAGACGTGCTTGTCCGAGAATGTAGGCAAACTTCGGACATTCATTCTTATCCGTAGCTGGTGAAGTTTCGCGTTAACCGCTGCCCGGAAATTCACTACCTCGTTGAGCCAGCCGACGCCTTACGTTGACGATGGGAATGCCTCGTCGCGGTTCGCCGGCCCGGCGTCCTCCTCAGCGTCGTCGTCGCGCTGGGCGTTTCGGCCGACCATCGTCGCTCGGGCTAGGATATCTTTGGTGAACAGATCGAGATGGATGCCCGCGCCGGCGGGCATGGTCGCGACGGCTTCGGCGGAGGCGGCGATCTCGGCCTGAATGCGGTCGGTCAGGGCGATGACGCGCCGGACGGTCGCCGCCGGAGCCAGGCCGCAGGCCTCGGCCATGCGTCGCCAGTGGCGAGCCTGAATATGGCGGCCGCGCACCTGACCCCCGACGGCCTGGGCGTGGTTCTGGGTGATGCCGTCCCAGGACAGGCCGGACATCAGGTCATAGAGTGGCGCCAGTCGAGGCGCCGCCGACGAGAGGAGCAGGGAGTAGTTCTTGGCGTGGGAGTCGACGTTGCCGATGGCGACGTTGAAGATCACCGCGTCCAGTAGTCGGGTGATGTCCACGGCGGTCATGTGTTCCCTGACGAGGGCGAACATGGCCGCAAGCGACACGCCCGGAACGCCGATCTGGCTGCGTTCGTATTTGGCGCCCGGTGGGAGGCCCAAGGCTTGGCAGAAGTCCTCCTGATGCAGGCGAACGACGTCGCCGACACCCCCTTGGCGGTCATAGCGCTCGACCAGGAGATAAGACCGGTCGCCGGCCTGACCCGTGGTGACCTGAGCCGTCGGCAGGCGGCATCGATCCGCCAGCACCATGCACAGGGCTTCGTTCTGGACGCTGCCAGTGAGGCGAGGATTGTCGGGCTTGAGGATGTGGGTCGACGGCGCGCCGTTCACCGGCACGGCGATCTCACCGTCCGTGACGGCGACAGGCAGTTTATCCTGCGCCCCGGCGAGGCTCATGGTGACGCCTTCGTCGCCGACCAGGAACGGCTTGCGCGGCAACTCCTCGATGATCCGCTCCAGGGCGCCGGGTGTCGCCACCGGGCGATAGTCGCCGTGCGTCACGCGCGGGCCGCCGACGCGCAGCGCGCCCGCCAAGTCTCCACCGGTGGCGGAGATCAGGCCCAGGACGTCCTCCTGGGCGACGCCGAGCGCCCGTTGCATGGCGCGCATCGGCTCGCCCTCGGGGAGCAGGTTCATCAGCCACGGCAGGACGACCTCGGGCGGCGAAGCCTCTTCTCGAACAGGCATCGACAGGGAGACGGGGAAGGCCTCAGGCGAATGCCGCCAGCCGTCGGCGTAAGTGAGGGTGGGGCCGGACGCGGACGGCGCAATCTCCGCCACGAGCCGGTCGGCGAAAAAGAGGCCAGGCATCAGGGACGCCCCGCCGTATTCTCTAGTCGGAGACCCACGGCCTTGGCGGCGGCCAGCGCCTTCCCGAGTTGGGCAGTCGCCTTGCCGCCTTCCAGGTCGACGATGAACCGTTCGCCCGTGCCGATCGCCAGGGCGAGATCGCGTTGAGTCAGGCCCAGCGCACGGCGCGCTGCGGCAATCTGTTGTCCAAGATCCTGAGCCGTCGAAATCATGACTTTCTTCCCGTTCGGGAAGATAGTGCACGAGAGATCGCGGATCAAGCCCATCCTTCCCGATCGGGAAGAAAAGACTTCTAGGCCTACAAAGCAAAATGAAAACATCCCGATCGGGAAGATTAAAGGGGGTGGGTTATGATGTCTGCCCTACCTCCTATTCACCGCATGGTCGCCCAGCGCGTCGCGGATGCGCCTATCCGCGAAGCTGAGCGGCGCAGTAGGCGAGGGCTTGGGTCATGCGGGCCTCGACCGTCTTTGGTCGGATCCCGAGATTGTCGGCCGCACTGGTCAACGGTCAGACCGAGGGCCAGATCACCAAGCTCAAGCTCGTCAAACGTCAAATGTACGGCCGGGGAAACCTAGATCTGCTCCAGGCAAGGCTGATCGGCTCAACACCCTGATCCCATCACCAAATCTGCGTCAGAGCCCCTTTTCCACGCCGATCCACACGTATCGGTGCCGATCGCGCCGAAAAGGAGGTGAGGACGTTCGTGGAAAGGGCTCTGGAAATCTGGCCTGCGCTGCTCGACGAGATGCCCATAACCGATGATAAGGCGACGCTCTTCTTGGAGCGTCTCCATACGCTGCGTCTCGTCCAAGAGGTCTCGGCCGACTAAGAACATCAAGGGTGTTCTCGGTCCGCATTCCGTGGATTCCAGAGTTGTCGCGGTTTGCGAATAAATGGGAAGGCGCTGTGGCTGCAGAAGTTTTCGCGTCTACGGCGCCAAAATAGAACTGGCATTTCAAATAGGATCGATACAGACGGCGCTCCAGAAATGGGAGCTTCGGTGAGGCACCCCGTCAATCGTCTTTGATATGCCAAGGCGATATCGGCATCAGATCCCGGTCCTCATAATCCAGGGGCGAGACAGGCGTCGGCGTGAGAGGATCGATGCGGTCAGCATGCCGGGAGTTTTCCGTCACCCACAGCGATGCTTCCTCGGACAGAACGCCGGCGGGCTCGCGACAGGAAATCTCGAAGGCCGTGATGAACGCCCGCATCCTTTGGGCCCTCTCCCAGGCCAGTGACTGCGCCTCCAGATCGTCGAGTTGCCGTTGCGCCGTGGCTCTTTCCCAACGCAGGGCTGCGCGTCTGGCGTTTTCCTCTTCGGCGCGCTGCTCCCGGATCGCGGCTTTTCGCTTCGCTTCCGTCGCGGATCTAGCCGCAAGGTAGAGACCGACCATCACCTCGTTGAGACAGTTCTCAACCTTCCGGGTTCGGCCGTCCTTCCAGAGGCTGCGCACGCCGTCCCGGTATTTGGCCGAGGAAATCTGGATGGTCATCACCCCGCTCGGGACAAAGTCATACATCGGTGCGGTCGAGTACCCGTATCGTCGCGTCCAGGCTTTTTCAGCGTCCGTCGATTTGTGCACCTGACGCTGGGACGCTTCCTCAATGGTGATCCGCTCGGGTTCGTCTGCGATCATGATCCCAGCACCGACGGGACCGGCTCCTCCGGTGCGGATTTCGATGCGACGTGTGGTCAGGCCCTTGGTGAAGGCGTCGATCAGACCGACCGCCCGATCTATCGATCCAGGCGGCACGCGGACTCGAAACGGATCCTGACCCTCATAGACCACCGCTCCGTATTTATCGGGTTCGGCCGCCTTCAGCGCCTTCAGCACGCGCTTGGCGACGGGATGCATATCACCGCCCTCGGCCGGCACGAGAATGCGATTTTCCGCTCGGGCTTCAGATTCGATCAGGGGCGCGAAGTTGTCGTTCATGGGCTGTCTGACTGGAGGTAGCGAGGCCGCTGTAAACTCGACCATGTTGCCGGTTTTCGATCTCGGCAGCGGAATAGGCTTCGGGGCGCGGCCAGCGGCGGCCTGTTGTCGATATCCTTGAGGCGGCAACGGGATGTCGTGCCGAACACACACCTTTCTGAGCCCCACATCCGAAAGGCCAAACCGCTCGGCCAGCTTGGTCAGGGGTTCACTCCAGATCAGACGATAGAGGTCGGCTCGGTCGATACTGTGATGGGCGGTCATGGGCAAAAATCTGAACAGAAGTGGAGAGGGCCTGCGTCGTACGTGCCACCTGACTCTTGGCGGCCGGAATGACAATCAATCGAGGGGAATCGGGAGGTAACAGAGGCTCAGCGACAGGGGAGCAGGGCAAGATAAAATCCGGCTTGCGACCCTGAAGGATCGTCGCGCCGGGTACATCTGGGGAGTGGAGTCGGTGGAGCGGCGGCCGGGGCGCGGGAGCGCTGCGATGACCGACAAGCGAGAGACTGACCTGTTTGATTTCCGTCCGCCGATGACCGCCCGGCGGGAGAAGCCTCCTCTCGGAAAGGTCGGGCGCGTCTCCGGCCTCGGCCGGGCGACACTCGACATGTCGCCACGTCAGAGGGCGCAGCATTTTTCGGCCAAGACTCAAACGACCCGCATACGGCCGGTGAAGGCGGCGACGGGAGGCCAGCGCCGCGTGATGGTCAAGGCGCGCGTCGTGAAAATGGGACCGGCCGCCAGCAAGGCCCTCATGACCCACGTCCGCTATGTCGAGCGCGAAGGCGCGGGCGAGGCGGGCGCCGAGGGCCAGTTCTTCGACAAGAGTTCGGACGCCGCCGATGCGCCCGCCTTCGCCCGGCGTTGCGATCCGGACCGGCATCATTTCCGCCTGATCGTGAACCCGGAGGATGGGCGGGACCTGCCTGATCTCAAGGCCTATGCCCGCCAGTTCATGGAGCGGGTTGAGCGGGACATGGGGACCTCGATCGACTGGGTCGCCGGCGCGCATTTCGACACCGGTCGTCCGCATCTGCATATCCTGGTGCGGGGCAAGCGGGACGACGGTCGCGATCTGGTTCTGCCGCGCGACTACGTCAGCCACGGGTTGCGCGGGCGCGCCCAGGAACTGGCCACGGAGATCCTCGGTCCGAGGCAGGAGATGTCCGCCCATGCCGAGCGGAACCCGACGGCGGATCGGTTCACGGCGATGGACCGGACCCTCATCGGTGCGGCTTCGGACGGACGCCTGTCTCTCACCGATGTGCCGGAAGTGGTGCGCGGAGACGCTCTGCGTCGCCTGGTCCATCTGGAGACCGGAGGCTGGGTCACACGGGAAACCAGCGAGACCTGGCGCCTACCCGGCAATCTGCGCGAGCGACTTCAGGCCTTCGGTGAGCGCGAGGGAAGGGAGCGGGCGGCGACGAAGGCCCTTTGGGGTGGCGAGTGGTCGGGGCAGCTGTCACGACTTGAAGCGGTGGCTATGGAGCCGGGCGACCGGGTGGTCGGCGCCTACGGCGGATTGGCGCCCATGGGGGCCTATGACAACGGCGCGCAGGTCCTTGTCCTGGACATGGCCGACGGGCGGCTGGGGCATCTGCGTCTTCCGACCGTACAGGCTGCCTTGGCGCTGGATCGCGTCGCGGAGGGCGCGATCGTCGAGGTGCGCGCGGCGGCACTGAAAGCGCGGCCGGCAGACCAGACGATTGCGGAGGTCGCAGCAGAGCGGGGCGGCATCTATTCGGCGGCGGAGCATAAGGCGGCGCGTCCGGCGGATAGTGACACCTTCATAGAGCGGCATACTCGTCGTCTGGAGGCCATGAGCCGGGAGGGAGCCTGCGAGGCTCTCGGGGATGGGCGTTTCCGCGTCCCACAAGAGTATGGCGCTCGGGCCGCAATGGCGGATAGGGCCAGGGATGGAAACGCCGCCATGGAGGTGCGGGTCCTCGATGCCAGGCCGCTCAAGGATCAGATCGACGCGAAAGCGCACACCTACCTCGACACCCTCCTGGCCAAGGACGCACAGACGTCGATGCAGGGACCGTTCGGTGATGCCGTGCGCCGGGCGCTGCCCCAACGCGCGGCGACCTTGCGCGGTTTGGGCTTGGGGTCAGGCGATCCGCTGGCCTTGGGCGCCAAGGATGTCCATGCGCTGACGACGATAGAAATCCAGACGGTGTTCGAAAAGCTCGGCGCTCACGGCAAACCCGTGTTCATGGCCGCCAGCGGACAGGCCTTCTCCGGGGTCTACATGTCGAAGGTGCAGGTTGGCCGTCAGCCGTTTGCGGTGGTCGAGGGTCGGCATGCGATCACCCTGGCGCCGTGGCGCGCCGCGCTGGAGGCGTGCCGGGGTCAGGCGATGACGGGCAGCGTCCAGGCCGGCGTCGTCGACTTCCGCTTCGGGCAACAGGCCGGTCGCCGCACCGGTCTGGAACTGTGATCGGTCACAGGGAAGGCCGATGGCGGTCCCCTGTGGGCTCATCCCATTCGGCCGCCCGACGCGGCTGGCTGGACGAGGACCTCAGACCGGTGAGCTGACTGCGCGCCCAGTCGTGCAGCAGGCTTTTCGGATAGTAGGGCGTGCGCCCGAGATGGGTGCAGGGCGGGCCGTCTGATCGGGTGCAGAAGATCTTGGCCAAGGTCGAGGGCGAACGGCGAATGCCCATACGCAGAAGCTCGGTTGATGCCTCTTTGCGGGTCAGCAGGGGATCTTCGGCGCCGCGAAATTGAAACTCAGTCATCGGTTACTCCTCACTTTCCCTTCCACGCTGTCGTCAGAAAGCTGGGGAAACAAGGGGGCAACATCTGGACGAATCGGGCAAGATCGGCGCTCGGCGCAACAGAGTTGTTTCAGGCCATTTCAGGCTTATTCAGAGATGTTTGGAACGCGAACTCTCCTCCCGAGATCGTGAACTTACCTCTCGTCGGCGTGAGGATTGCTGACCTTTGATAGGGTTTGATCGGACTTGGTCCGACGTGATTCTTAATTCCCGTTTCGGAGGCGACCTGCGCGTCTAGGGCGCTTCGCGGAGGCGTGGCACGCTCTGCGTCTGGCTTGGCCTGGCCGCGATGCAGGTCAGTTTCGTCGTCCGATTTTTCAAAGATGCGTCGCTCGCGGTGACTGCCTGCGTAAGCCTACCCAGCGCGGCGGCGAGCGAAGTCTCGACGGCCTTCGGGGCCATCCCAAGGTACAGCCCGATTTCGGTATAGGTCATGCCCGCCATCCGATTCAGGAGGAACACGTCGCGCAGGTCTATGGGCAGTTTCAGGATCGCCCGAACAAGGACTTGTCCATCGTCCTTAGTCGGCCTTTTGCGGCGGGTCTTTGGTCGAGGCTTTGAGGGAATCATCCGCCACCCCTCTCTCCGTCCGCGATGATGGTCTCGACCGTAGTCAGCAACTCGGCGATAGCTCGGTCGGCGGCGGTCGGTGGCAGTGGCATCACCGGTCTGGCCAAGCCTCTCGACAGAGCCCCAGACGCGTACAGCGGGCTGAGGAAGTCGGCCAATTCGCGCATTCCTTCGGGACGTCCTTCAACCCGGCACGCCGGACGCACTTCAACGCCTTGGTCAGGCCATGGCGAAGGTGGACCCGGTTCCATTGATCAGTCATCCCGCGATGAATGAGGTAAGCCTTCAGGCCGACCTCGATGGCGATGGCTAAATAATAGGCCGACGTCCCAGCGTGCCGGTCCCGCTGACTGCGGGCCATGGCATGAAATGACCGGGCGTTCTTAGAGAACGCCGCCGCGAGGTGGCGATCCGTTCCGCGCCGCCGACTGGTCATGACCGATCCTGCATCCGCTTCAGGTCCCGCACGGCCCGTGTGATCATTCCATGCACGACGCGGTTCTCTTCCGCCGGGAGAAGCCGCTCGGCGATCCGCAAGCTGGCCGTCACGATTGCGACGTCATCTGTGGGGTCGGTCGGCAGTGCACGCAGCCAGCGGCGAAGGCGCCGGTGGATCAGGCTCAAGGTGGTGTCGAGATCGGACAGGCCGGTGGTCTGCTCTACCTCGGCTCGCGCTGCGTCTGACGAAGCAAACCATCCAACTTGCCTCTCCAGATGCATGTGGAGTTCGCACCAAGCGTCCAGCAGGCGAAGCCGGTGATCATCGAGCGCAAGCCATCTCTCGTGCGTAGACAACTTCGACCCGTCAGACATGTTTGATCTCCCGCGCAGTCGCCCGGTCGCTCAGTCGGCGCTGAACGGTGGAGTTTGATGGAATCTCCCCTACACTCGACCGAATTTCGATGACTAAGTCAACGAAATTCCGTCACGCGTGGAGGAATTTCGATCATGATCGACGCTGCGCAGGTCCGAATGGCCAGAGCTGGGGCAAACCTGAGCGTCAGAAAGTTGGCGGAACTTTCCGGTGTCGCCGACTCTACGATCCTGCGGTTCGAGACGGGAAAGGGCGCTATTTTGGCGACCAATATGGCTCGCATCCAGCGCGCGCTAGAGGAAGCTGGCATCACCTTCATTTCCGCAGATGCGTCCGGTGGTCCTGGAGTCCGGCTCAACCCCTGAGCGTCCCGAAATGCGCAGGGGCAGGCCTTCAGTCGGGCTGCCAGCAGTCTGTGGGGCGAGCACGGAGGGGTACCAGCGACGGCGTAGCCGCCATTGGTGGGGCAACGCCAGGCCAGCCTGCTCCAGCCTAGCGATTTCACTCACACCTTTCGTTGAGCCTATCCAGCTCTCTCCGCTGCTGAGAATCGACGAGGTCTGCCTTACTCTGTCAGAACGCAGACGGACGGGGAGATGAGCTGACGGTGATGATCTGTCCGCTGGTCACCAGCACTATGAGGCCGCGCGGTGTACCGGTCATATCAAGGTAGTTCCTGACTTGGCGGTTGTAGTGATCGAGCGTTTCCGGCGTCGGCCGCACGTCGCTCTTCCAGTCAATGACTACCTCGGCTTGGCCGTCGGCGCCGAAGCTGGTTGCATCGGTGACCCCAACGGTGACCTTTTCCCCGTCTTCATCGTGCATAGCCGCGTAAACCGGAAACTCGGGAATGAGGGTCGGCCGAAGCGCCACGATCTCTGGCAGAGCTAGGGTCCGGCTGACGCAGCCGGCGAGTTCGGTGGCGGACAGTCCGGTCGCGGCGTCCTCGACCGGACTCTGGCCGATTGCGATGATGAGGTCCCGAGCCCGCGAAACCAAGGCTTCGGCGTCGTCCGCAGTCTCGCCCGTCAGAACCTCCTCGAGCAGCTTGTGCAGGACGAGTCCGCGTTCCCGGCCACCTTGGACGGCCGGTGATGGAATGTCCTCATCGGGCTGGGATGTGTCGGATGCCGCCCAGATCTCAGCGATCTCTGGTGTCAACAGCGGGCCGTCCCCGCCCTCATCACGACTAGGCGCCAGCCAGCGAAGGGCGACCTGACCGTCTACGATTCTGGAGGCTTCGCTGGCGAAGACCTCGCGCGTCTGGGTATTGGGTTGGCCCGAGCGGCCCTCGCCCGGCTCGGGAGACAGATGGGCCAAGTCCAGCGCGGGCAGGTCGGCTAGGGACAGATCGAGCAGCCCGATCCAGGCGGTCTTGACGGGAGCCACATCCAGGCGCGGCAGGACGAGAAGTTCGCGCGCCCGGGTCGAGGCGACGTACCAGAGCCGAATGCGTTCGCGGTCGAGCTCGTCTTTCTCCGCCTCTCGCACCGCGTCGAAACCTGCCGGCTTTACCCCCAGGACCGGGCAGTAGAAGACGTCGGTGCCGCGGTCGGTGACCGCGTTCTCGGCCGCCATGATCCTGGTCATAGTGTTGATCGGAACCACGATCGGCCACTCCAGCCCCTTGGCGGCATGCATGGTGTAGAGGGCGACCGCCTCCTCCTGGGCGTCGGGCCGGCCCTCGACGGCTCGGGCCTCGTCGGTCCAGGCCGCCGTCATCGTCTCGGAAAAGGCGCGCAGCCCCCGCACGGCGAAGCCGGCGGTCATCGACAGGTAGAGATCGACGTTGGCGAGGGCCCGCTCCGCTTGGCCCTGGTGCCGCTGCAGCAAGAGCGGCCGAACCCGAAGAGCATCGACGGCTTGGGACAGGAGGTCATGAGGCGTCGTGCTGTGAACGCGACGCTGCAAGGCCTGAAGGGTCTCGATCACGCGCCGCGCGAGCGCATGGGCGATCCCGGCGGCTTCGACGCCGAGGTCCAGCTTGCCCACATCCTCCGGACGGTCCTCCGGCCGGGCCAGGGCCCAGACGATGTCGAGCAACGCCTCTTCCGTCAGACCGACGAGCGGTCCTCGCAAAAGCGCGACCAGGGCGAGCGTGTCGCGGCGATCCGACAGCACCCGCGTGATGGCGATGAGGTCCTGAATTTCCTGACGCTTGAAGAAGCCCTTGCCGGCCTGGGTGGCGACGGGGATGCCGCGACGCTCAAGCGCTTCTTCGTATCGCCACAGCTCGCTGCCCGTGGGAGCCAGCAAAGCGACGTCGCCCGGGCGGCAGACGCGGCTGTCTCCGGAGCGACGATCCAAGATCATCTCGCTACCGATCAGCCGGGCGCACATCTCAGCCACGGCCTCCGCCTCCGCGTCACGCTGGACGTCAGGCGAGGCCTTGCCGTCGGCGTCGGCGGCGGCGACGTCCAGGGCCGCGACGCATACGGCCTCGCCGCGGTCGGGGTGGAAGGCGTCCAGTGCGGTGAATCCCGGCTGGCCGTCGCTGGACAGAACGGCTTCGAACCGGCTGTTCACATAGGCTAGGATCGGGGCGCAGGACCGGAAATTCGTCGAGATCGACAGGACGCTGTCTCCGTCCCGAGCGGCGAATGCCTGCCGCGCCCGGACGTAAGCGGCGACGTCGGCGCCCCGAAAGCGATAGATCGCCTGTTTCGGATCCCCGACCAGGAAGAGCGCGCCCGGCCGGATGTGGAAGGCGGCCCAGTCCGAAGCCGCGTCCCCCGTGACGCCCGACGGTGGTTCGCCGCAAAGCCGCCAGAAGATCTCGGTCTGCATCGGATCCGTATCCTGGAACTCATCGACCAGAACCCGTGAGAACCGCAGGGCGAGGGCCCGGCGGACATCGTCATGGTCACGCAGCAGATCGCGCGCGGCGAAGATCAGGTCGTCGAAATCCAGCAGGGCCGTCGATCGCTTGTACTCGCGAAACCGCCGCAGAACGGGCTGCACCTGGCGGATCAAGTCGGCAAGCACCCGGCTCGCGACCACTTCCGTCATCTCTGACCAGGCTTTGCAGCAGGCGTCGTAATGGCCGCCGGCCTCCAGGTTCAACCGGTCGCCTTCGGCCTTCGACAGCCCCTGCCGCTTGGCGGCGTCCGCCCATTTGCCCTTCTTGCGATAGGCGCTGAAGGCGCCCGTGGCGGTGGTGAGGTCGCGGTGGGGCTTGAGGACCAGCAAACGCACCAAGCCCGCCGGGGTCTCCACGGTCGCATCGTCGATCGCGTCGGCCAGTTCTCCAAAACGCACCGACTGGTCGGCCGTCTCGGCCTCCACGGCGGGGGCGCCGGCCAGAAAGGTCGCGAGATCATCGACGGCCTGCCGGAAGGCCAAGACCAGCGGAGCAAGAGGACTGACCGCCGGGGCCGACACCGTACGGCGTCGGCGCAAGTTGTCGGCGATCTTGTGGACCAGGGCCACCGTTTCCCCCGGGCTATGCAGCACCAGGTCGGCCAGCAGGCCGCCTTCGCCCCCCGACAATTGGTGCCGGAGCCAAGAGTCGACGATTTCGACAAAGGCGAGGTCGCCCTGGTTGCGGTCCAGGATGGCGGCACCCGGGTCGATATCCGCCTCGACCGGATAGGGTTTGATGAGGCGCTGGCAAAAGCCGTGGATCGTGGAACAGGTCAGGTCGCCGATCGCCATATAGGCCAGGGCCAGATGGCCGCGCTGGGTCTCGCTCAGGCCGCCCGGATAGGCGATCCGCAGTTCGGCGGGAACGTGGCCTGCGGCCAGTTCGCTGACGACGTCGCGGACCCGGACCAGAAGTTCGCTCGCCGCAAGTTCGGTGAAGGTGACCGCTGCGATCGAGGCCGGCGGCGTGCCTTCCGCCAACATCGCGGCGATCCGGCCCGCCATGACAGCGGTCTTGCCCGAGCCCGCGCCCGCCTCGACGAGGATGGACCGATCATGAATAGTTATGGCGGTGCGGCGCGCCTCGTCGTCGCGAAGCCCTTGAACGGTGTCGGTCATCAGAGCGCATCCCAGACAAGGGCCGCGTCGCCCAGGGCGGCGACGACGGCGGGCGTCTTGCGTTTGCAGTAGGTGGCGGCGGCGTTCGCCGGCAGGGCGAAGGACAGGTCATCATAGCTCCCGCCCGCATCCGGGCCGGGCAAGGCCTCGCCCGAGATCAGACTGGCTCGGGCGGCCTGGAGGTGGCCGGTGATGTCGGCGAGCGTCGCCTCCGGATCCGCTAGGACGAGTTCGGCCGGGACACGAGGATAGAGAAGCGAGGCGGTAATGGCGACGTCATTGCCCAGCATCGCCTTCACGGCGAAGGCGTAAAGACAGCGCTGCAGTTCCTTGCCGCCGTTGATGACGATGTCGTCCTTAGGCGGCTTGCCCGTCTTGTAGTCCCTGACCAAAGCCCGCTGACCGTCGCCGGACACGTCCAGCCGGTCGATGTAGCCGCTGATCCTGAAGCCGGTGTCTGGGATTTCCACGGCCCGCGACGGATCCCACGGCGTCGCCCCGGCCGTCCGGGGCTCGGAGCCGCCGAAGCCCGCCTCGCCGTAGGATGTGGCGTCCGCCAGCACCTCGTCGCCGAACGTCAGGGATCGGGTAGTCAGCATCCGCGCCTCTTCCAGGGTGCGACGCCAAATGACCTCGGGCGGAGCCGCCTGTTCGGCCTCCCAGCGAACGGCGACCTCGGATGCGGCGGCCTGGACGGCGGCCTCGATCTCGTCGTCGCTCGCCCCGGCGAGACCGCCGCCGGCTTCCAGAAGCGACAGCGCCATGTCCAGGGTCATGTGAACGAGGTTGCCCATCTGAAGAGCGTCGAGCACCAGAGGTTCGTCGCTGACGTCCCGGCGTTTCAGCGACAGGGCGTAGCGCCAGACAAAGGCGAGGGGATTGCGCAACAGCCGGCGCAGCGAGCTAGCGGACTGGGTCCGCTCCAGGATGGCTAGTAGGAGCGGGTGATCTGGGCGGATCCGCCCGTCATGGGCGGTGATCTCTGGCCGATGCCAGTCGCGCCAGGCTGCCAGGGCGCTCTCCGCCTGTGCGGTTCCGGCGAACTCGTCGCGGCGGGCCATCAACCGGTCGGTTTCGCTGAAGGCGTGGGCCGGGGTCGCATTGCGCCGGATATAGACCTCCTCGGGCATGGCCACGGTCATGGCGCTTCTCCCAAGAAGACGGCCTTCCCCATCGCGCCGTGCGCGGGACAGCACGATCTGACGGTGCGTGGTCGCCAAGATGGTCTCGAAATCCCGACGATCTGCGGCGTCGACGGGAAGCGGGTCCAGATCGAACTTGGGGATCACATGGTCCGGGATCAGTCGGTCTTCCGAGATGGCGCGGGGCCAGCGGGACGAATTCATTCCGACCAGCCGCACGAATTTGCGCGGCGAGGCGGCCAAGGCACTGGCCGGCATCCAGGCGACGGAGACGCAGGCCTCCAGGCCGTCGTCCTGTTTGAGGGTGTCCAGCGTCGCGTCGAGCGAGGCGGCGGGCCCGGCCAGAAGGACCTTGCGCCAGATCGCGCGGGCGCGACCGGTGAGGAAGGTCTGGCCCGCGAGTTCGGCGGCGGCGTGGCCCTGAAGGAGCAGGGCAACAAGCGGCCGAAGCGTAGCGACGTGATCGCGTCCATCCGGCCAGTCGCCCGGCGTCAGGCGATTCAGAAGGCGATCCCACGCTTGCATGGACCCCAGCGGCGCATCCGGCGGCAGGACGCGCATCCAGTTGTCGGGAAGACTTTCGAATGGCCCGGCCTCGGAGCCGCAAAGGACGGCCAGGCGCCGGAGGCGTGGCTGGGAGAGGCCCCGGACAAGGATGTCCGCCAGCGCCGCGGCGGCCTGGCCGTCGCGCGTCGTGACCACCTTGATCCCATGCACGAAGTGCAGGTCCAGATTGGCGTCGGCCCGCAGGGTGAAGAGGTGATCGTCGTATTCCCCTGTCGAGGCTGCGGCGATGGCGATCTCGGAAGGGGTCGCTTCGCCAGAGGCGAGCAGCGCCCTCGCCCAGCGCAGCGCCTCGATGGCCTCGTGATAAGCGGTGGCGGCGCTGACGGCCTCGATGGCCGGCGCCTGGGCATCCTCGCGGGAGATAGTGACCTCCATCCCTTCCAGCCAAGACGGGGTAGGACGGGGACCTGCCGTCCAGGTGACCTGAATCCGACCGGCCAGCGCCGACAGCAGGGGACGCCAACACGGGGAAAGTTCGGTGACTCCGACGATCTCGACCGGCCCCAGCACGGCGGGTGCATGATCGAGCCGGTCACAAGCCGCAGCGACAAGGTCGCAGGGCCGCAGCATACCGGCCGGCAGTCGCGCGAGAACTCCAGCCTCAAGGCGGGCGATGGCGTCGAGGCGGGGATGCTCCTCCGGGCGGCCGGCGAGATCGACGCCGGCGTGCCAAGCCTTCTTCAGCGTGCCGGCCGAGGCCGCGACCATGCCCGGCAGGGTCTTGATGCCCTCGAGTTCGCCGACGGCCGTGACCGGTAATGTCGCTTGGATCGCGATCCGCAGGCTTTCATCATCGATGGAGCGGCAGAAGCCGCCGGCGAGTCGGACCGCCAACTGTTCGAAGGACAGAATCTGAAGACCGTGACGCGACTGACGCGCTGCTTCGAGGCGCAGTTGCCGCATCGCTAGACGGCCATGCGCTATGACAGTTCTGCGGACAGACAAGGGCATCGCCGGATCCTACGGGTTCGATCGCACTTTGAAGTGGATCTAAGCGGGCTGGGGCGCCGTGACGGAAGCGCGGGTGTTAGGGGCGTCCAAGCTCTTCGTCAGCTGCGGCGCCCAGCTTCACCATTCGCATTAGGTAGACCGGCGCGTCTGGCTGATGCAACTCGAAGCTAGGTTTTGATGTCGTTACAAAGACAGATAGTGGCGGCTAGTGGCGGCGGACGTCGTCTTCCCGCGCCCGTCCCCGACATTAGGATGGGGCGCGGGAAGGAACATCGTAAAAGGCGGCGTTTCGACCAACCGCAGATGACGTCGCCTATGAGCCGACGATTTGACGCCAAGCCCGGATGTACCAAGGGGCTTGCGCAGCGAGCGGCTGGGCAATCTGCGGCTCGGGAGGCTCGGCCTGACGCGCGCTCGGGTAGGGCGTAAGCCCCTTGGCTGCGGCGGTCCTCGCCCGTTCGCCCGCGATGTCGCGGTCCGACATGGGCGCGCACCAATTGATCCGTCCGGCCTCGATCACATAGTGCGAGCGACAGGCCAGCGAGCCGTTTCCGATCGACGGACGCACCGTCATGCCGACGCCGTTCCAAGCGATCCTCCAGTCGGTCGGGCCGATGGGGGTGGCGACCTCGGCGCCGCAGCCGCAGGCGCAGAGGTGGGCCATCGCGTCATATTCGAGCGCCAGGTAGAGGACGCCCGGTTCTAGCGTTTCCGGAATGTCCGCCACGAAAGACGGCCTGAGCCTGTCGATCCTCATGCCGCCCGCTCCTCGTTCAGCAGGTGATTGCCGTCGACGGCGTAGACCGAGTGATGCTCGTGCTCGAGGTCAAGATAGAATCCGAGCATCCGCTTCCAGCGTCCGACCGCGAGGGACGCGTTGAGCATGTTGAGGTCGGCGACCTGGATGTTGCGGCCGTAGAGGTCCTCCTCGTCGCCGCCGACCATCGAGACGCGACCGGCCCACACGTGATCGCGCTTCGCTGGAGTGCTCGAGGTGATGCGCACCTGGCCGAGGATCTGGTCATCCACGAGATCGAGTCCCATGCCGACGTCGATGAAGCTGAGACCGAGCCGTTCGAGCCCGCGAATGATCGCCGCCTTGGCCGGACCGGCGTCCATGCACAGGAACACGATGTCGGCCCCGGCCAGCTGCTCGACGTTTTCGTCATGCAGATAGGTGCGGTTGGCGACGATACCGCCGTGCATGTGGCTGTAGACCGACTGCCAGTAGTCGACCTTCCAAGGCTTTGTCCTCAGCAGTTCGATCGAGGGCGCGCCGGGGCCCCGGAACGCGTTGTGCTGGAGGAACCGGTCGCCGTCGAACAGGTCGATCCTGCGCACTGGCGTCTTGGCCAGCAGGTCGAGCGTGTAGGCGCCGGTGCCGCCCAGACCGACGATGACGGCCCGGTTCAGCGCCAGTTTCCGGGTGATCTGGCTGATGCCGGCCCGGCTGCTCGCCGTATCGACGTAACGGAACGGGCTGTCGTCGTCACCGTCGCGGACCTTGAAGGTCCGGGCCGTGACGCCGGCGTCGAGCGCTTGCGCCGGACCCGAGAGGATCGCGACGTAGGTCGTGATCTTGTGGAAGTAGTCCACATACCCGGCGGCCGGCTTGTTCGAGAACGAGCGGTCGATTACCACGCCCTGGCCGAGATCCTGGCGCTGGGTCGCGTGGGTGATGGCGGTGATCGGCCGCCCCTCCATGTCGCAGGGCTGGTCCCCCGCGAACATGGCGACATGGTTTTGCGGCGTCGCGGTGATGTCGCCGTTCAGGGTCAGGTCCGACACGAGGGTCCCGACGCCGACCTCCTTGCGGTCATTCACGTACGGAATGTCGTGGACGACCAGGTGGCCGGCGCGGATCTCGATGTCGAAGCCCTCGTTCTGAAGACGGACGAGGTCGGGGCTACGAGCGATTAGTGGGTGTGGCAACGAAGATCATCCCTTCACGGACTTCGACGGACTGACCCGCGACGAGCGAACCTTCGGGGTGGGCGGCGCCGCCGTGGCGGAACCCGACGGTGTAGATGACATCCGGGTTGGGAACGGCGTCCGGGAAGGCCAGGCCGACCACGGTCTCGTAGGTGATCAGGCCGGCCGGTACGGTGCGCTTGCGACCGTTGACCCGGATCGTGACCTCGCGCGGCGGCGTCGGACGCGTGATGAACTGCTCGGCCCCCTTGTCCGTCAGCGAGATCGCGGAGCCGCGTTCGATGACCTCGTCGTGGGCCTTGTCCTGCACGATGTCGTAATCGTCCGGCACTTCGCCGTACTGGCGCAGCTCGCTTTCCAGGATCGTCTCCGCCCCCCACTCCCAGCCGCGCTCGACCAGCGTGAAGGAGAACAGACGGTCGCTCTCGAAGGCGCGGAACACCGCAGTTTCACCTTTCCGCAGCGTGATCTTGTCGTCCAGGCCGAGCGAGGTCGCACCCCGGTCGCGGATCTGGATCAGGATCCAGGCGCTCGCGGGATCCAGGCGGGCCGCCGCCCGGAGATCGCGGCCGCTCGGATCGTCGTCATCGATGGAGAACGGGCGCCCGTTCACGGTGAAGGGGAAGTTGCGGCCCCGGGCGGCGGCGATCAGGTCGGGAGGGTCGGAGTCGGGCGTCGTCATGTCTGGCGTTCCTTTGTGATCCCAAAATGGGAGCGAGATTGAAATCTCACAGTCGGAACGGATTCGCAAGAGGTTTGATCCCAAAATGGGATCGACTATGATCGAATCATCGACTTCCGTTACTTCTGGAACCAATGAAGCTCATGGGTGCGCCAAAGCTTTTCGCAGCGGCGGCTGGCGCCTCGCTTGCCGCGCGTGGCGCATGCGCGGCGCTCTGCGCCGAACTCGAGGCGGGAGACTGGGCGTGCGTGGACGACGTGACCTCGTCGTTTCCGCGCGCTGGCTGGTCGAAGAACCGGGCTGTCATCGCCGTCGATGATGCGCTCGACGCCGTGGTCGCGTTCAATTTTGAAAGGGGTATCGCCTTGATCGACACCGTTCAGCCCGCCAAAGCTTCGACTCCTGCTGCTGCAAGGCGGCGGAGGTCCGCATGAAAATTGCCCCCATCCGGACCGAAGAGACGTACCAGGCGTCTCTTGCCAGAGCAGCGGTCCTCATTTCCAGATCCGACGCTTCCTCAGTGGATGAACTTGAAATAATCCAGGCACTCGTCGAGCGCTGGGAGAAAAGTCAGTACGATCTGCCGGCGCCGACCGCGGTCGAGGCGATACGTTTCAGGATGTCGCAGCGAGGTCTTCAGCCGCGGGACCTCGAACCGTACATCGGGTCCCGGGCGCGGGTGTCTGAGGTGTTGTCAGGCCGGCGGGATCTCTCGATCGATATGATCCGGTCGTTGAACCAGCATCTCGGCATCCCTGCGGCCGCTCTGATCGCCGCGCCTGCGCGCGAGGCCTCCGCCAAGGTGAGCAAGCCGTCGAAGGCGGCGCTCGACAAGCTCAGGACATTCGGTGTCCTCAAGGCTCGCGAGACTTACGAGCAGTTCATCGACAGGATCTTTCCGCCTTCAGCGGCTCCAGCGTTCCTGCGCAAGACTAGGACCGACCGCACCAACGCCAAGACTGATCTCGCGGCGCTTCACGCGTGGTGTGCAGCGGTCGTGGTCAAGGCGGATGCGGTGAAGATGCCGGCCAAGCGACCCGTCATAAAGTCCGAGTGGGGGATCGAGTTGGCGAGGTTGAGCCAGCAGGCCGACGGCCTATCCTTGGTGGAGGCGAAGCTGCGAGCATACGGGATCGTCTTCGTCGCCCTCGAACACCTTCCCGGAACCTATCTGGATGGCGCCGCCCTGTGCCGTTCCGATAGCGCGCCGGTGATCGCCATGACGCTGCGCCACGACAGGCTCGACAATTTCTGGTTCACGCTGCTGCACGAGTTCTGCCACGTCGCTCGCCACCTGAATGCAGACAGACGCCTGATCCTTGACGATCTCGACCTCAAGGGTGCCGACGAGATCGAGGACGAAGCTGACAGGTTCGCCCAAGACGCCCTCATTCCCCCGAATGTGTGGAAGAAGTACGTCGCCGACGACCTCGACACCGATGGCGTCTTGGCGGTCGCCCTGAAAGCTAAAGTGCATCCGGCTGTCGTTGCGGGACGCTGGCAGCGAGAGAACCAAGACTACAGGCGGTTCGCGAAACTCCTCGGGCGCGGCGAGGTACGTTCCCAGCTTTTTGGTGACACATGATTGGGAGACTTCATCGGCTGTCGAGATTGAAGTGAAGACGGCGCTGTCACGCGCCAACCATGAGGTCTGAAAAGGTCGATCTCTAAGCCGATCGCGTCCCGGTTTTCGAGACAGTCTTGGTGTCCGCTCGTGGCGCACTCGGTCACAGTCGAGACTTATGTGACGATTTCTGCTAGTCGATCTACGTGGACGAGAATGACCGGTAATGACCGCGAAATCTCGTCCTCTGGTGACCATGTGGTGACCAATCGCCGCTGAGATTTTGCAGTGATCCGCGATTTTTCAGCAATATCAGGAAGATAAATCGAGAAGTCTGGCGACTAAAATTTCCTCTACTGGGACATCGAACTGGAGCCGTAAGCGGTCCTGCGGAGCCGCCATTGTGCCCGGATGGCTTTATGCACGGGTTGCCGCCGACCCTCGGGACCGATACGGCCACGGCGGCGTTGAGGCCCTGTCCCCCTCTCGCGCAAAGGCTGCCATGAAACTCCGTGTCCGTTCCGAGCTGGTCTATCGCTTCGATCCGCCGATGGACGCGATTTTCCAGATCCACGTCGCCCATTGGCCAGGACAACAGATTCTGGAGGAGACGCTGGCCCTCACCCCGGCGGTCCCGTTCCGCGTGGACGAGACAGTCGATTTCGGTACGCGGCCATTGCGGGCTCGCCTGTCGGGTGAGGTGACGGTGCTCTATGAGGCCTTGGTCGACAACGGGCGGTTGACGGAGCTGTCGTCCGCTGCGGTTCAACACGATTGGGCTGAACTGCCGGTGGAGGTGCTGACCTATCTGTGGCCGAGTCGGTATTGCCCGTCCGACCAGTTCGGCCGGTTTGTCGAGCGCGAGTTTGGCACCCTGACCGGCGGGACGCGGGTGCGGGCCATCGTCGCCTGGATCGCCGAGAACGTCGATTATCGCTTCGGCGTGTCTGACGGCGAAACCACGGCCGCCCGAACCTTCATCGACCGCGCGGGCGTATGCCGCGACTTCACCCATCTGGGCATCACCCTGTGTCGCGCCGCGGGCATTCCGGCGCGGGCGGTCAGTGCTTATGCCTTTCAACTGGCCCCCCCGGATTTTCACGCCGTGTTTGAGGTCTGGCTGTCGGACGGCTGGTGGTTGATCGACCCGACCGGCCTGGCCCCGATCGCGGGTCTGGTGCGGATCGCCAGTGGCCGTGACGCGGCCGACATCGCCTTTCTGAGCACCCGGGACGCGTGCGAAATGGTCCGTCAGTCGGTTACGGTCGAGGCGGTCTGAGCCATCGGCCGGGCGCACGGTCAACCGATGGCGGTTTTCCCTTTGAGGCGCAGGATCATCGGCACCATCAGAAAACCGACGGCATCGATGATCAGGTGTGCGACGATACAGGCCCACAGATCGCCACCGCTCAGGACGAACAGGACGCACAGACCCGCTCCGGCGACAGCGACCTGGATGAGGTGGATCGGCTTCCAGCGGAAATGGGCGAGGACAAAGGCCGCGACGGCCATGATCGCCGCTGGAGCGAGACCTCCCAGTATCGGCGGACCGACTGTCAGGGGGACGCCGCGGAACAGAATTTCCTCGACCACCGCTGCGGTCAGGATAATGAACAACCGGTGCGCCAGGGGCAGGGCAGCGACCCGCGCAAAGGTGTCCTGATCGCCGGCGGACACCCCCAGAAGGCGCTGGATCGCGAGGACGGCTCCACCCGTCGCCATCAGCCCTATGGCACCGGCGAGACCCCATAGCAGGGAGCGTCGCCCCGGTTCAGCCAGCCCAATACTGCCCATCGTCGCAACGAGAGACCCCCTGTCGACGGCGAGAACCAGCAGGGCCGCGCCGGCGACGGCCCAGAGGGCCAGACGGGTACCCCAGGAGAGGGAGTCGAGGCCGAGGCTCCGCGCCAGGATCAGCGTCAGGGTCGCGCCGGAGAGAGCGATCACCAGGGCCACTACTTCTGTCGACATGTCGCTACGATCTCCGGCTCAGGAGATTCGCCGATGTGGTCGACCCGGGCAAGCGCTATTCGGCATCGGGTCCTGGCCCGTCAGGCCGGAGCCTTTTCCGGAGTCAGTTCTAGAACCAGGCTTTGAGACCAATGACGACGCGGGTGTCGTCCACCTGCCCGCCGCGGGCCTCGACATAGTCCGCCGTATTGCCGAGCGCGCGGCTCCATTCGACCCCGAGGTAGGGGGCGAACTCCTTGCGGAACTCGTAGCGCAGTCTCAATCCAGCCGAGACGGAGGTCAGGCCCGTTCCTGTCTCCAGTTCCGGGATGTCGTTGGCCGAGGCCTTGATTTCAAAGCGCGGCTGGAGAATCCATTTCTGGGTGATGCGCTGATCGTATTCGGCTTCGGCCCGGGCGGTCAGATTGCCGTCTGTCGACAGGAAGGCCGCTGCGTCGACCTCCCACCAGTGCGGAGCCAGTCCCTGAATACCGAGCACCAGATGGGTGGTATCCCCACCGTCGCGCCGAACGTCCTGACGCACGCCGGTCTGAAGGTTCCAGAAGGGTGAAACGGCACGGCTGTAGAGCGCCTGGATTTCGACCGACTCGAGATTGCCGCCGACTTCACCTTCACCTTCGGACTTCCACCAGAAGCGGTTGATGTCGCCGCCCGACCAGCCCTGGACGTCCCACAGCCAGCTGTCAGCCCCGTTGCCGGAGCTGACCTCGAACCGGTCGACGATGACGGCCGTGGTGCGTATGTCGCCATTTTCGACCACGAGGCCCCGGCGTGACGCAGCCATGGCTGCCGCTCCGTAGATCAGGTCGGCGGCGTGGGTCGGGCCGCTCAGGGCCGTGACCGGAACCGGCGCTTCCGGCGGGCGGCCGGGATTGTCGGCGCTGGTCGGCACATCGGGCGGTCCCATCGCCATCGTCGACATGTCGTGTCCGGCATGAGGGTTGGTGGCCGCAGGCGGAGTCGACATGTCATGCCCGGCGTGCGGGTCGGTCTCCGGCTGGGCCGGCGTTTCGGATTGCCCCATTGTCATCGTCGACATGTCGTGCCCGGCGTGAGGATCGGTGGCGACGGGCGGTGTCGGGGCGACGTGGCCCGCGTGGAGGTCCGCGACCACCGGCCGGGCAGGCGCGCGCTGCCCGGCGTGGGGACCTGTGGCCGGTCGGGTCGGTCTTGCAGGCGCAGGCGCGGGTGTCCGGTGCCCGGCGTGGGGTGCCGATGGCGTCTGCGTGCGTGCCGGGGGCGGCGGTGTCGTGTGCCCGCCGTGAGCCGTCTGGGCCTGGGTGGCGACGGGGGCGACGGCGACCATCAGCGGGACCAGGGCGATGACGAGGCGGTTCATGACGCCGCTCCGTCCATGGGTCGCACGGTGACGACGTTGAACATCCCCGCGTGCATATGCATCAGCAGATGGCAGTGGAAGGCCCAGTCCCCGGGGTTGTCGGCGGTCAGGTCGAAGGTGACCTTGCCGCCCGGCGCGACATTGACCGTGTGCTTCAGCGGCTGATGCCCTGCGGGGCCGCCGGTGACCAGTTCGAAGAAATGGCCGTGCAGGTGGATCGGGTGGGCCATCATCGTGTCATTGACCAGCGTCACCCGTACGCGCTCGTTCCGTTCGAAGCGGATCGGCTCGACCAGCTCCGAGAATTTGCGTCCGTCGAAGCCCCACATGAACCGTTCCATATTGCCGGTCAGGTGGATTTCCATGGTTCGGGAGGGCGCGCGCCGGTCCTTGTTCGGCTGCAGGGACACCAGGTCGGTGTAGACCAACACCCGGTGGTCAACGTCAGCCAGGCCCGTCGGTCGCTCACCGAGCCGGTTGACCGGTGACATATTGACCATGTCGACGCCGACCCCGACAGCCATGTCCGGCGGGGCGTTGTCGGGATCGCGCATGTTCATGCCGCTCATCGACATGCCGGCCATGGCGTCGCCACCGGCCTCCATGCCGCTCATGCCGCCGTGGTCCATGCCGGCCATCGATCCCGACGTCGCCGATCCGTGATCCATCCCGCCCATGCCCATGTCGGCCATCGACAGGTTGGGGACCTCGCGCAGCGGCGGGATTTCGGCGGTCATCCCCATCCGCGGGGCCAGGGTGGCGCGGCCCATGCCGGAGCGGTCGATGGCTTCGGAGACTATCGTGTAGGCGCGGTCCTCGGTCGGGCGGACGATGACGTCATAGGTCTCGGCCACCGAGATCTGGAACTCGTCGGTCTCGACCGGGCGCACATTCTCGCCGTCGGCCTGCACTACGGTCATGGCCAGGCCGGGGATGCGGACGTTGAAGATCGACATGGCCGAGGCGTTGATGACGCGCAGCCGCACACGCTCGCCCGGGCGGAACAGGCCGGTCCAGTTCTCCTGCGGACCGTGGCCGTTGATCAGATAGGTATAGGTTGTGCCGTTGACGTCGAGGACGTCGCGCGGGTCCATTCGCATTCCGCCCCACATCCGGCGCTCTTCCACGCTCATCCGGTCGCTGCCGTCCAGCAGCCCGACCAGGGTGGTGCGCTGGCGGTTGAAATAGCCGGGGCTCTTCTTCAGCTTTTCCAGGATCTCGTGCGGATGCATGAAGCTCCAGTCCGACAGGACCAGCACATGCTCGCGATCGTAGCCAACCGGGTCGGTGCCGGCGGGATCGATGACGATCGGGCCATAGTGGCCGAGCGCCTCCTGCAGGCCGGAATGGCTGTGGTACCAGAAGGTGCCGGACTGCTTGATCGGGAACTCGTAGACGAAGGTCTCACGCGGCTTGATGCCCGGGAAGCTGATGCCGGGCACGCCATCCATCTGGAACGGCAGCAGCAGGCCGTGCCAGTGAATCGAGGTGTCCTCGTCCAGGGTATTGGTCACCGCAAGCCGCACATTCTGGCCTTCGCGCAAGCGTAGCAGAGGTGCGGGCAGGGTCCCGTTGATGGTCAGGGCCTGGGCCGTACGGCCGCCCACCGTGAACGGTGAATGACCCACGGTCAGGCCGATGTCCGGCCCGGTCAGGGTCGGCAGGTCGGACCTCAGGCCGGGCGAACCGGTCATGGCCCAGGCGGGCAGAAGTCCCTGCAGGCCCAGCAGCCCGCCACCGGCGACGGTGCCGCGCAACAGGGATCGACGGTCCAGGTGCGGTTTCAACATCGGTTGGTTGTGTCCTTCGGGGCGTGGTCATGCGGGTGCGTGTGTGTCTTGTACAGATACGCGTGTCGGTGACGGTCCCCTTGGATCAGGGTGTCGTCATCCGACCGGTCGAGGGGTACAGCATCGTTTCATTCGGGCCGGAATCTAATGGCCGTCATCACCCTGAACGCGTAAGGCGGCCGCAAGTTTATCCCGGGCGCGGGCGATGCGGGTTTCCACGGCCTTGGGCGTGATCCCGAGGATGGCGGCCACCTCGGCATGGGAGCGCCCTTCCAGGGTGGCCAGCAGCAGGGGGACCTTGAGCGTATCGGGAAGATCGACCAGGGCGCGCTGGACGGCGGCGACCCTGCGACGATCATCGATGCGGGCCTCGGGGGCCGGCACATCCTCGCCGACCGCGGCCGCTTCGGGCGTGTCGAGTCCCATCACGCCGCGCACCACGCGTCTGACGGTGCGTTTGCGACCCCAGTCCCGGCATTTGTTGACGGCAATGGACCGCAGCCAGACATCGAACGGCCGGGCGGGGTCATACCGGCGTATCGCCAGCCAGGCCGCGGCATAGGCTTCCTGAAGCACGTCGTGGGCCTCGGACTCGTCGCCGACATAGCGGCGCACGAAGCGGTACAGATCCGCCTTGGTCCTCGTCATCAGCGCGGTGAACGCAGCCCGGTCCCCACGTGATGCCCGGACTTCCATGCCTGAGTCCGACTCCACGCGCGCGGCTTAACCCGCGGCCTGGCGCAGGGCCTCGACGACGCGGCGATCGAAGACCTCGGCCTGGGCTGGCGTCATCACTGATCGCATCTCGAAGACGTGGCTGATGGTCGCTTTCTGCAGATCGCCCATGGCGGAATGGAAATGATCGACCGCTGCCTGGACCTGCGGCGTGTCACCGTCGCTGACGGCGATGGCCGCGGCCAGTTCCTGATTGGCGGCGCGAACCTCGGCCTGAAGGGCCTGCCGGTGTCCGGCGAAGCGATCCTCGATAGCATCCAGCCGACGCATCTGATCGTCATTCAGATCCAGTTCGGTATGGATGATGCTGTGCAGGCTGGGGGGCTCCCGCTCGCGCATGATCCAGGTCGCGCTCACCCAGGTCGCCGCGACACTGGCGAGGGCGGCCAGCAGGGCGGTGGCGACGATCGACTTCCAGCCCGCCTTCATCCGAGGTCATCCAGACTGGTCAGCGGCGACAGGTCCGACGCGATGGTGAAAATTCGCATTTCGGAGGGCTGCGGACGTTGTGCCATGATCAGAAAGCCCCCGTTGGCCACGCCGACCATGATCGCCACCGCGACCGTCGCGGCCCGAACCTGATCCGTCATTCGCCGGTCACGAATTTCGGCGACTCGTGACCAGACGGCCGCCTCCATCGCGTCGAGGCGCGCATGGTCGACGACCGGCGTCGCCGCGATCAATATTTTCAGGTCTTCAGTCATAGCACACCTGTGTCACACCCCTCCTGTCATACGCGCCGACGGTCTGGTGCCCTCATGAGGGCACCGGGGTCGGTCCACGTAGATACCAGAGAACGCACGATACCGATTCACCAACACGTCCGGAGTTTTTCATGTCCCGTCTCTCCCTGGCCCTGGCCGCGTCGATCCTGATGATGGCGACCACACCGGCCGCCGCCCACGATCCGGTCCATCACGTCATGGCTGAAACCGCCGTCGCGCCGGAAGCGGTGCCCGCCGCGGCCGTCGTCGAGGCCTTCCATGCCGCCCTTAAGGCCGGTGATACGGTTGCGGCCCTGGCCTTGATGGCTCCCGATGTGATGATCTTCGAACAAGGCGGAGCAGAGCGCTCGCGCGACGAATATGCGGCGCATCATCTGGCCGGTGATACCGCCTACGCCGCGGGCACCGAAGAAACCCTGGTCCGGCGGTCGGGTTGGGCCGAGGGTGATGTGGCCTGGATCGCCAGCGAGGGACGCACCACGGGTGAGTTCAACGGCCGGGCTGTA
The DNA here is from genome assembly GCF_963974615.1 of uncultured Brevundimonas sp. Lineage (GTDB taxonomy): Bacteria > Pseudomonadota > Alphaproteobacteria > Caulobacterales > Caulobacteraceae > Brevundimonas. The sequence continues at coordinate 140,422 of NZ_CAXBDH010000002.1, read as the reverse complement.
GACCGACTCACCACCGAGACCATGGTGTTGCGGCGGCAGGCCGACGGCTGGCGCATCCACCACATTCACTGGTCGTCGCGCGCGCCTGCCTAGGGCGCATTCACCCTACATCGCCGCCGGTGGTGCCAGCGTGCCCATTACGGCGACCAGACCGAGCAGGATGAGTCCGACCGTCGTCTCGACCAGAACGCTGTTCTTTAGCCGCTGGAGCTCCGACCGGGAATCGTCGCCACCGGCGATGACCGTGCCCAGGGCGGGGGTCAGATGGAAGCGGTTGGCGCTGGCCAGGGCCAGCATCAGGACGAACAGGGCGAGCTTGGCGATCAGCAACTGGCCATAGAGGCTGGTGCCGAGCTCGACGATCCGGGTCGGACCGACCAGGAACCAGCTGTTGACCAGGCCGCTCGCGGTCAGAAGCACTACCGCTACGGTCCCCAGTCCGGCAAAGCCGTGCAGGGCGCGATGGATCGCGGGGTCCTCCGGCCCCACCCGGCGTAGTAGCAGGGCGAGCAGGGCGGCCAAGGCTCCCAGCCACAAGGCTGCGGCGACGGCATGTATGACGTCGGCCCCCAGATGAATGAGACCGCCGGGGCCCGCTGTGGCCGCCCCATGACCGGTCCAGGCGAAGCTGGCGACGATTACCAGTCCAGTCACGGCCGTCACCCGCCACAAACTCCGCCCCTGTCCAAAAACCGCGAGGGCGAACAGGGCAGTGAGGGCGACCGCAACCCGGATGACCATGGCCAGGCCGAGGGTCGTGCCCGTGACCATGAAGGACAGGGAGGCCGGCTTCAGAGCCTCGGTCAGTGACCCGGCCATGACGGCAGTCTGGGCCACCAGGGCGACCAGTGACCCGACCGCGACAACGATCGACGCCACGATCAGGGTCGGGCGCGCCCAGGTGAGATTCGGAGCGTCCCAGTCACGGAAGCTGTGCAGCAGAAAAAAGGGCACGCCGAACAGGACAACGGCCCCGCTGTATTCCAGCCAGCGGAGCCCGATGACCGCGATCTCGAGCATGACTTATTGGACTGTGAAGCTGTAGGTGCCGGTCATCCGATGGCCGTCCGTCGAGGCGATGTGCCAGTTGACGCGATAGACGCCGGTGGCCAGCGGGTGCGCGAGGGTCGCGGTCAGGGTGACGCCGTCTTCGGCCATGGACGGATGGGTGTCGATCCCGGTTCCGGCGGCATTGACGAGATCGAAGCCGGAAAAGGCCGGAACCATGCGCTCGCTGAAGGTCAGGCTGAGTGTGTGGGGAGCGGTCACCGTTGAATCGGGAGCGGGGGTGGCGCTGACCAGTCGGGCATGAGCCGCAGCAGGGCCGGCGGCGAGGGCCGCAACGGCCGCGACGGCGACGAAAGGCGCAAGATGGAAGGAACGCATGGGTATCTCCTGAGCTGTGGCCGTTTCCGGCCTTCTATCTGACTACGCGCCGCGCGGGCATACCCCTTGGCCCGGCGGCGCGATCAGTGCCCGGCGTCGCTGGTCTGCCGCGCCTTCCAGGCCTCGATATAGTCGAGGCGGCGCAGGACCTGGTCGTGAGGATCGATCAGGACATGGGCCCCCGCCGGGACGGTCAGGGTGCCGTGGTTGGCGGTCATGGGCAGGGTGGTCACCGTGCCGTCGACCTCGACCTCGACCGGCATGGGGAACGGGCCTCCGTCGCCAGTGACCCACTCCAGCTCCAGCCGGTCGCCAGCGCGGGTCTGGCGCAGGTCGGGCAGGGCCGCCTGGTACAGATAGGCACGGAAGAACCAGGTCAGATCTTGGCCGCTCTCTTCATTGACGAGGGCGAGGAAGTCGCTGGTCGAGGCAAAGCGCGGGCTGAAATTGCCGGGGCGCGGATCGGGGCGGCCATAGACCAGTCGGCGCACCGACGTGAAAAAGGCTTCGTCGCCGATCAGCAACCGCAGTGAATGGGCGATCAGCGAGCCCTTGTTATAGATATCGAGGCCCGGCCCCTTGTCGCCGTCATAGACTTGGTCCTCCGTCCGCAGCTCGCCGGAAACCACCGGATGGACGTTGAGCAGGGCCTGACGCTGTTTCAGCAGGGAGGCCTGCATGGCCCGGTCGCCGTGCAGCCAGCGATCATAGAGGGGCTGCATATAGGAGCCCAGTCCCTCGTGCAGCCACATGTCATCGGCATTGGTGTTGGTCAGCTGGTTGCCGAACCATTCGTGCGACAGCTCGTGATGCAGCAGCCAGTCGAAGCCGCGCCCGTCCAGCTTGTAGCCGTTGCCATAGGCGTTGATGGTCTGGTGCTCCATGCCCAGGTGCGGGGTCTCGACCACGCCCATCTTCTCGTCGCCGAAGGGGAAGGGGCCGACCGTGGCCTCGTAGAAGTCGAGCATGCGCGGGAATTCGTCGAACAGGGCCCGGGCCCGGTTGGGGTCGTCGGTGGGCAGGTACCAGTAGGTCATCGGCACGGTATTGCCGTAGCGGCTGGCATAGTCGGCGCTGAGCTCGACATAGGGGGCGATGTTCAGGGCCACGGCATAGGTGTTGGGTCGGGCCGCGCTCCAGCTCCAGGTGGTCCAGCCGTCGCCCTGGTCGACGGCACCGGTGAAGCGACCGTTGGCCGGGGCCGACAGGCCGGTCGGGACGGTGATGTGCAGATCGACACGGCCCGGCTCGGCCAGCGGGTGGTCGATACAGGGCCAGAACAAGTCGCAGCCCTCGCCCTGTACCGCCGAGGCGATCCACGGCCGGCCGTCGGGAGTCGTCGACCAGACGAAGCCGCCGTTCCAGGGCGCGCGCGGGGCGACCCGGGGATAGCCGGCATAGGCGATGCGCAGGCTGACCGATTGTCCGGCGGCGAGGGGGCGGGGCAGGTCGACGGTCAGCCGCCCCTCGGGATTGGACCAGTGTTCGGGGGAGATCGGTGCTCCGTCGACGGCGATTTCGGAGATGTCGAACACCGTGTCCAGCTCGACCGCCAGTCGCTGTAGCGGGGCGGTGGCGGTGAAGTCGAGGCCGGCCACGGCGCTGAGAGCGCGGGCCTCGGGGCTGATCCGGAAAGACAGTTCGGCGCGGTCGAAGCGCACGGCCAGCTGTTCGGCAGTGCGCGGCTGGTCGGTTTCGAGGGTGAAGGCCGTCGAGACGCGCGGCGCGGGCGGCGCGATCGAGACACAGGCGGTCAGGATGAGGGAGAGGGTGGCCGCAGTGGCGACGCGGAACAGGATGGCGAGCACAGCGAACTCCGGAGACGACCGAAGTGAGGGTAGGGCGCAAGCGTGGTGGCGGGCAAAGAAAAAGGCCGGTGTTGCCACCGGCCTTTTTCAAGTTCGGGATTCAGACGCCAGTCAGGCGGCGGTTTGTTCCGCCAGCTTGGCCTTGACCTGGCGCTTGATGCGCTGGGCCGCCGTTGACAGCTTCTCGTCGCGGGCCTTGACGATGAAGGGGTCGAGACCGCCCTTGTAGTCGAGGGTGCGCAGCGCGGCGTTCGAGATGCGCAGGCTGAACGACTGGCCCAGCGACTCGGAAGCCAGCTTGACCGTCTTCAGCGACGGCAGAAAGCGGCGCTTGGTCTTCACATTCGAGTGGCTCACGCTGTGGCCGACCATCGGGCCGATACCGGTGAGTTCGCAACGACGAGACATCGTCAGATCCTTAAAGGTCACATCCGGAAAGGGAGAGCCGGACGCATGAAACAGGAACGCGCGGGCAAATGTCCCGCGCGAGAGGGGGCCGTATAGAGGACTGGCGGTCCGCGCGTCAAGACCGAACGGTCCTGTCCGGAGTCGAACGAACCTGTTCAGCCGCCGTTCAAATGCCACCATATAGAGACTGTATAGATGACATTGTTTTCAAACCGAGGGGCGACCATGACACCATCTACTCTGTTGAGCCGCAGCCTGGCCACTGCCGTGCCGATTCTTGCCGGGGCCCTGATGCTGGGCGGATCGGCACCGGCCCCTCAGGCCCAGACCCCCGCCGCCCAGACGGTCCTGCCCGGCTACTGGGAATATACCACCAGCGCTTTGGGCATGCGTGACACCGAGACCAAATGCGTGCGGCCCAGCGAGATCAACCGCTTCTTCGGCGGTCTGTCGACGCGCCGCTGGCAGTGCACCTATCCGGTGCGAGAGGTCGGCAACGGCAACGCCCGGTTCGAGGGCACCTGCCAGGACCCCAAGGGACGCCGCGTCAATGTCCGGCTGAACGGTCCTTTTGACGCCGAGAATTTCCGCTTCCGCGGCGGGGCCCAGCTGGCGCGCGGCACGCCCTATATCCCGGCCAGCATTACAGCCCGGCGTATCAGTGCCCAGTGCCCGGCCAACGCCGAATATTTCTGAACCCGGTCGGCGCGGGCACAGGCCAAGAAAAAGGCCCGGTCGCAAGACCGGGCCTTTTGTTTGTTCGGAGAGCCGTGTGGATCAGGCGGCTTCGGCCTCGGCCTCGGCCTCGGCGGCAGCAGCGGCGATGGCGGCCGGCGACAGCACGGCCTTCTTGGCACTGAGCGACTTGCCCAGCAGTTCGACGGCCGCTTCCTTGTCGATGCGGTTGGCAGCGGCGACTTCACGGGCCATGCGGTCCAGGGCCGATTCATAGAGCTGACGCTCGGAATAGGACTGTTCCGGCTGGCTGTCGGCGCGGTGCAGGTCGCGGACCACCTCGGCGATCGAGATCAGGTCGCCCGAGTTGATCTTGGCTTCATATTCCTGGGCGCGGCGGCTCCACATGGTGCGCTTGATGCGGGCGCGGCCCTTGAGCGTGGTCAGGGCCTTGGTCACCACATCGTCGGCGGCCAGGGTGCGCAGGCCGGCTGTTTTGGCCTTCTTGGTCGGGACGCGCAGGGTCATCTTCTCGTGGTCGAAGGTCACGACATAGACTTCCAGTTCCATGCCCGCCACTTCCTGGACCTCGACGGCGGCGACCTTGCCGACACCGTGGGCCGGATAGACGACCGCGTCGCCAACCTTGAATTCCAGACCGGTCTTGCTCGTCATGTCATTCCTTTCCCGGCAACAGGGGAGGAAGATACGCTGGCGCAGGGACGACAAATCCACTCCGTACGGCAACGGCCGCCGGAGGGAACAAGCCTAAACGTCAATGCGGAAGCGGATCACCGAACCTCTGGCCGACCCCGCCTTCTTGGGCGGGATTCTGTCGCAAACGCGGGCGGGGCGAATAAATCGCTGACCGCCCGACCCAATGCAGAGGAACTTATCACAAAATGCCGGAATTTCAAAACATCCACAGCTCCGTTCCCGGAGCAGGGGAATAGATGACCCCTCACGGTCAGGTGGTCAGGAACCCTTGCCCGGCTTTGTGGAAAAATATTTCTCGAACTTGTCGGTTTCGCGCTCGAATTGTGCGGCATCGGCCGGGGGGGTGCCCTTGACGGTTATATTGGGCCAGACCTTGGCATATTCCGCATTGACCTGGAGCCACTTGCCGTCGGGCTCGTCCTCGGTGTCGGGCACGATGGCGTCGACCGGACATTCCGGCTCACACACGCCGCAGTCGATACATTCGTCCGGCGCGATGACAAGGAAGTTCTCGCCCTCATAGAAACAGTCGACCGGGCAGACCTCGATGCAGTCCATGAACTTACATTTCACGCAGGCGTCAGTGACAATGTAGGTCATGGCAGGATTGGGAGACCGGGCGAAGGTGGCGGAAGGGCGGGCTGCGGAAATGGCCTTCGACCGCTTCCCTGTCAACCGCCGGGCGCGGACGGGGCCGCCAGGATGTAGAGGGCGCGGGCCTCGGCCGCGCCGCCGCGCCGCGTCCCCAGGGCCTCGATCCTCAGTTCGATCAGACGGCCACCCATGGCGAAAACCAGGATGTCGTCGACCCGGACCGGTCGGGCGGCCCGGTCGAGGCGGATCTGCCGCCCGTCGCGGGTCAGGCGCACGGCCCCGCGTTCGACGAAGGCGGTGGCCAGGGACCGGGTGCGCAGGAACCGGGCTCGCCACAACCAGACATCGATGCGACAGCCGGCATCGCTCATGCCTTGGGCGCACCGCGCCGCCGGACTGCGGCCTTGCGTCGCGGGGCGCGCGCCAGCACCGGAGTCAGGGCGGCGAGGGCGGCGAAGGGCGAGTCCTTCGGCGGTACCGCCGGCCGTCCGGGCTTGTCGGGCATCCGCGCCCGCACCGGCCGCAGGGCCGTCAAAAGGGCCCTGGCCTCATCGGCGGTCCAGCCCAGTTCGGCCAGTAGCGGGGTGGGCAGGGTGCCGTCCTTGCCGTGCCGGTCGGCAGCCCGTTCCAGCGCCTCGACCGGCACGGCCCAGCGGCCGACGGCGCGAAGGCCGAAGGCCGACAGGGTCCGGGCTGTCGGCGGCGGGTCGGGCAGCAGGGTCAGGCCCTCGGCCTGTGGACGGAACGGTTGATAAGCGACGAAGGCGAGGGCCAGGGCGCGGGCGCGTGGCTTCAATATATCGGGCAGCCAGACGGAGTGGTTGCCCATGCGCACGGCGAAGGTGCGCAGGGTGCGGCGCTCGGCCGGGCTGAGCGCATGGAGATCGCGCTCGACCTCGGCCCGGTCGATCAGGCCACCCGCTTCGATCAGGCGGAAGGCCAGGCCGCGCGGCAGACCCGTCAGCTTGCCGCTGTCGAGGGCCCGGCGCAGGCGACGCAGGGATTTCAGGGCCCGCCCGGCCTCGGCCGTCAGCCAGGCCTCGATGCGCTGGCGGGCCCGGTCGCGGGTGGCGACGGGGCCGAGGTCGCCGAGCAGCCGCACCCGGGGGGCGAAGGGGTCGCCGCCGGTGATTTGCGCCGCCTGGGTTCCCCGCCACAGGACCGCGCCGTCAGGGGTGACGGAAAAGGCATCGTCGCTGTCGGCGGTCAGGCTGCCCAATCGCCGGGCGATCTCGGGTCCCACGGCCCGCCCGGCGGCGGCCTTGAGGGTGCGATCGGCCAGGATCGAACCGCCCTTGTCCGGAGCGAAACGCACCCCGTCGAGATGCCCGACCACCTCGCCCTCGACCGTGACCCGGCCATCCTCGGCGACTTCGGCCGCGACCTCGGCGCGATCGTTGAGCGAACGCATCAGGGCGGTGGTGCGGCGGTCGACGAAACGGGCCGTCAGCCGCTCGTGCAAAACGTCGGACAGCCGCTCTTCCAGAACGCGGGTCTGGTCGCGCCAGTCGCGGGCTTGATCCAGCCAGTCGGCGCGGTTGGCGATGTAGGACAGGGTGCGGACCCCGGCCAGTCGCGCCGACAGCTGGTCGATCTGGCCGTCGTCGCGGTCCAGCTGGGCGAAGCGGGGCGCGATCCAGTCGTTGTCCAGCCGCCCGCGCCGTCCGGTCAGGGCCTGGAAAATCTCCTTCGACAGGCGGGCGTGTTCATCGAGGGTGGTCTTCTGGAAGTCGGGCAACTGGCAGGCTTCCCACAACCGCATGACCGCCCCGCGCGAGCGGCTGATGCGTTTGACGTCATCATCGGCCATGGCCCGGCGTAGCAGGATCTCGTCCAGGGCCGGGGCCGCCAGCTTCAGCCCCCGGGTGCCGGGCGTTTCGACGAGGGAGCGCAGCAGGTCGGGCAGGGTGTCGAAATCGAGCCGGGCGTTGCGCCATTCGGCGGCCACGACCGGGTCAAAGCGGTGGTCGACCACCTGTTCGACCAGATCCGTGTCCAGTTCGTCGCATTCACCGGTGACGCCGAAGGTGCCGTCGCGCAGGTGGCGACCTGCGCGGCCGGCGATCTGGCCGATCTCGTGAGCATGCAGCCAGCGGGTGCGGGTGCCGTCGAATTTACGCAGGCCGGCGAAGGCGACATGGTCGACGTCCATGTTCAGCCCCATGCCGATGGCGTCGGTGGCGACCAGAAAGTCGACCTCGCCGGACTGGAACAGCTCGACCTGGGCGTTGCGGGTACGCGGCGACAGACTGCCCATGACCACGGCCGCGCCGCCGCGCTGGCGCCGGATCAGCTCGGCGATGGCATAGACGCGGTCAGTCGAGAAGGCGACGATGGCGCTGCGTCGCGGCAGGCGGGTGAGCTTTTTCGAGCCGTCGTAGCTGAGGGTCGAGAGCCGCTCGCGGGCAATGATCTCGAGGTCAGGGATCAGGGCCCGCATCAGCGGGGCCATGGTGCCGGCCCCCAGGAACATGGTCTCGAACCGGCCGCGGGCATGCAGCAGGCGCTGGGTGAACATGTGGCCGCGCTCGGGGTCGGCGACCAGCTGGATCTCGTCGACCGCCAGGAATTCGACCTGACGTTCCAGCGGCATGGCCTCGACGGTGCAGACGAAATAGTGGGCGCGGGGCGGGACGATCTTTTCCTCGCCGGTGATCAGGGCCACGGCCGAGGCCCCGCGTCGTTTGACGATCCGCTCATAGATCTCGCGCGCGAGCAGACGCAGCGGCAGGCCGATCATGCCCGAGGCGTGACCCAGCATACGCTCGACCGCCAGATGGGTCTTGCCGGTATTGGTGGGACCCAGGACCGCGACGACGCGCGAGGGGGCCAGACCCGTGGGACGGTCACTCATGATGGGTTCAAGGTGGCAACTCGCGACCGGTTGCTCAAGTCTCAAACACCCGACGTCAGGGTCGCAGGCCGGATCATGAATTTCGCTTGCCGATCGCCGTCCGGACCGCACAGTGGGGGCCACCCCTCATTCGGAGCCTGATCTTGACTGATACCCCCGCTCGCAAGCCGATCGCCTGGCCGATGCTGATCCGGCAGGCCCATCTGTTCCTGGGCATGCTCATCGCCCCCAGTGTATTGCTGTTCGCGATCACCGGCGGGCTGCAGATCTTCCGGCTGCAGGAAAGCCATGAGGGTTACACCCCGCTGCCGATCGTCGAGAAGCTGGGCCGGATGCACATGGACCAGGTCTATGCGCTGAAGAAGAAGCGGGCCGAACCGGACGCGGCTCCGGTCGAGGCGGCCGCACCGGCGGCGGTCGCGCCGGTCGAGGCGGAACGGCAGGAACCGAAGCCCGCCCCGCCGCTGTCGAAGGTTCTGCTGCAGTGGTTCTTCACCCTGGTGGCCGTCGGCCTGGTGCTGTCGACCCTGCTGGGCATGTGGATGGGGGCCATGGTCAGCCGCTCACGCGTCACCGCGCGCTGGCTGCTGCTGGCGGGGGTCGTCCTGCCGGTGCTGATGCTGATGGTCTAGAGACCGGATCCGCCGGCCTTAACGCAGCGTGGTTAACCGGCGGAACAGGGGTGAAACGAATCAGGACCGAATCGCTGACACCGCCGTATTCGGGGTTTGTTCCCTACAAGATATTGTATCTTAAGGACGATTAACCACAATCCTTTAGAGCGGCGGCATGGTGTCGAAGGTCGGCAAGTTCGGATCCAGTGTGACCCAGGGCTGTCGGCTGCTGAGATAGACGACCATCTGCGGACTGTAGAGGGAGGGGTCGTCGAGGCTGCCGGCGCGCAGCACCAGCAGGCCGGGCATATTGGTGCTGCGCCCGAACAGGGGTGAGCCGCAACGCGGGCAGAAGCTCGTTGTTACGGTGCCGCCACTGTCGGCGGTCCAGCTGAAATCCTGCACCGGGCCGGTTACGGTCACCGCGGCCTCGGGGAAGGCCATGTTGTCGGCGTGGCCGCCTCCGCTCAGCTTCTGGCAGCTCTGGCAGCAGCATCGACCGGTCATTACCGGGTCAGCTTCGGTTCGGTAGCGCACGGCCCCGCAAAGGCATCCACCCTCGATCATCGCCCATCTCCAGAAGGTTCAACGGTTCTCAGCATAAATAGTGACTTGTAAATTGCAAGTCACTAGCCAATTATGACCCATGTCTCTTGATTCGTTAGACTTTCCCCGATCGGGTTGTCCGATCGCAAATACGCTGGAGGTGGTCGGGGACCGCTGGAGTCTGGTGATTGTCCGGGACCTGCTGAACGGCAAGCGGCACTACGGAGACTTCCTGACGTCGCCGGAAGGAATCACCACCAGTGTGCTGGCGCAACGGCTGGTGCGGCTGGAGGCGGCGGGTCTGGTCGAGCGACGGCCCTATCGGAGCCGCCCTGTCCGGTACGACTACATCCTGACAGCGAAAGGCGCGGCGTTGCGACCGGTGCTGCAGGCCATGTGCGCCTGGGCCAACATCTTCATCCCCGGTACCTGGCCTGCGCCGGACGACTTCATGAGGCCCGGCGCATGATCTGAACGCCGGGGCTTTCCGCCGAAGCTCCGAGCCGCTAGGTCAGCGTCCGTGACCCCGTAGCTCAGCCGGATAGAGCAAGGCTTTCCTAAAGCAGAGGTCGGGGGTTCGAGTCCCTCCGGGGTCGCCATCTCATTCGCGACGGAATTCAGTCCGGGCGGCGGCCGCGCGGGCCGGTGCCGGTGCCGTGGCCGCCGAGGCTGGCCCATTCGGGCGGGGCGGCCTTGTGGACGTACTGTTCCGAGACCATCCAGCCCTTGAACGGCCGCAGGCTGGCCAGGCACATCAGGGTCAGCAGCGGCAGGGTCACGACCAGATGCACCCAGATGGGCGGATGCACGGTGAATTCGAAGGCCATGAACGCCATCATCCCGACCACGCCGACCAGCGACATGACGAAAAAGGCCGGGCCGTCGGCCGGGTCAGCGAAGCTGTAGTCGAGACCGCAGGCCGGGCAGGAGTCACGGATGGTCAGATAGCCGGTCAACAGTGGTCCCTCGCCACAGCGGGGACAGCGGCAGCGCAGGCCGGTCGACAGGGTGCTGAGGCGCGGATGGGGAACGTCGGTCATGGTCGGGATGTCGGCCCCGGAGGGCCGGGACGCAAGCGGCGTCAGTGTCGCGGGTCGGACCGCGGCCATCGGCGATCGGTCATCATCCGTTAACCGCGATTAAAGGGCTTCGCGCGAGTGTGCGCGCGTATGTCCGGGGTCTCATCCAGCAAGCGCATCCTCAGAACGACCGTGGCCGCAGCCGCGGCCGGGGCCGTCGCCCTGTCGCCGCTGGCTCCCCTGGCCCGGGAGGTCAGGGTTTCAAGCGACCCCATCGAGATCCGTGTCGGGGTCAACGCCCGTTTTACCCGGGTCGAGTTCGGCGGCGTGATCGGCGCGCGGTCGCAGGTCCGGCGCGAGGGCCGGGCAGTCATCGTCCGTATCGGGGCGACGGCGGCCCCCGATATTTCCCGCCTGCGAACCGATCCGCCCAAGGGCGTGGAATCGGTGGAAACCCGTTCGGTCAGCGGCGGCACGGAGCTGGTCCTGACCCTGGCCCAGGGCGCTGACGCCCGTACCGGGGTTGCCGACGGGGCGGTGTGGCTGAACCTCTATGCGCCGGGTACGCCGGCTCCGGTTGAGCCCGGGACCGTCGCGCCCGCCCCCCTGATCCCGGTGACGGCGACAGCGACGGCGACCACGGTTTCCTTGAATTTCCAGTGGCAGAGCCCGGTCGGTGCCGCCGTGTTCCGTCGCGGTGAAGCGGTCTGGGTCGTGTTCGATACCGCCGCCCGGCTGGACATGACCGGGGCCAAGGCTCTGGGTCCGGCGAGTGACGCCCGCTGGGCCGCCGGGGCTGACTATACCGCCGTGCGCATCGCCGCACCGCCGGGTCTGGCCGTTTCGGCCGTGGCTACGGGGTTGACCTGGACCGTCCTGATCGGCGGTCAGGCCGTCGAAACCCCCGAGATCGACATCTTGCGCGAGGGTGGCGGCGACCTGACCCTGGTGGCCCATATGGCCGGGGCGACGCGGGCGATCTGGCTGACTGATCCGCTGGTCGGTGACCGGTTCGCGGCGGTTACGGCCCTGGCCCCCGGCAAGGGCGTGTCAAAGCGCCGCCAGACGGTCGATCTGACCCTGTTGCCGACGGCGCACGGACTGGCGATCGAGACGACAACCGATGATCTCCGGATCCTGCCGGATCAGGACCTGGTGTCCCTGTCGCGGCCGCGCGGCCTGATCCTGTCGTCGCCTTCGGCGTTGCAGAATGCGCCCGAGGATACGACGGGCACGCCGCGCAAGGCGCGGTACCCGAGCCTGATCCTGGGCGAATGGGCCGGCGTCGGATCCGCCGGCTTTCCGGCCCGCTATCGACAGCTTCAGGAGGCCGCCGCCGAGGAGGCCATGGCCGCAGGTGACGACCCGCGCGCACCGGTCGAGGCGCGACTGGGGCTGGCCAGGTTCCTGGTCGGCTCCGGACTGGGGTTTGAAGCGATCGGCGTGCTGAACGCCATCGTCGCCGCCGCTCCGAACATGGCCGGTGAGGCCGAGCTTCGAGGGTTACGCGGGGCAGCCCGGGTCTCGATCGGTCGCATCGCCGAGGCCCAGGCCGATTTCGCCGCCGGGGCCCTGGCCGGGGATCCTACGGCCCGGGTCTGGCAGGGTTATATCGCCGCACAACAGGGCGACTGGGTCGAAGCCAGGCGCGGCTTTACCGCCGGTGCGGCCGTGATCGATCAATTCCCCGAGGCGTGGCGGGCCCGCTTCGGTGCCGCCCATGCCCTGGCGGCGCTGGAGACCGGGGACCTGGACGCGGCCCGGTCGCTGCTGGCCTACAGTTTCAGCCAGCCGCGTGTCGCCGCGGACGAATTGGCCGCCCGTCTGATCCAGGCCCGGTTGTTTGAACTGGAAGGCCAGGATGAGCGGGCGCTGGCCGTCTATACGGCGGTGGCGCGGGCTCCGCTCGACGGCATCGCTACGCCCGCCAAGCTGGCGGTCGTGCGGATGGGGCTGGGCAGCGGGACGATCAAGCCGGACGCCGCCGCCAAGGAACTGGAATCCCTGCGCTGGCGCTGGCGCGGTGACGCGACGGAACTGGCCGTGATCCGTCAACTGGGCAGTCTGTACCTGTCACAGGGTCAGTATCGCGAGGCCCTGACGGCCTTGCGCGGGGCCGGTTCCCGCATGGCTCAACTGCCTGGAGTCATCGATCTGCAGACCGATCTGTCCAATGCCTTCCGGGCCCTGTTCCTCGAAGGGGGCGCGGATGGACTGCAACCGGTGCAGGCGCTGGGGCTGTTCTATGATTTTCGCGAACTGACGCCGGTCGGGGCAGACGGTGACGAGATGGTGCGGCGACTGGCGCGGCGACTGGTCAATGTCGATCTTCTGGATCAGGCGGCAGAGCTGTTGAAGCATCAGGTCGATCACCGGCTGGACGGCGTGGCCAAGGCCCAGGTGGCCACCGACCTGGCCACCGTCTATCTGATGGATCGTCAGCCCGAGGCGGCGTTGAAGGCGATCTGGGATTCGCGCACGACGCTGTTGCCGACGGCCCTGAACATCGAACGTCGAGGCCTGGAGGCCCGGGCGCTGATGGGGCTGGGACGCTACGATCACGCGCTCGAGGTTCTGGCCAGCGACAACTCGGCGGCCTCGCGCGAGGTCCGGGCCGAAGTATTCTGGAAACAGGAGAACTGGGCCGGGGCCGCAGCGGCCTATGAACAGCGGCTGGGCGAGCGTTGGAAGGATGCGGCGACGCCCCTGACGCCGGACGAGGAAAGCCAACTGATCCGGGCCGGGGTCGGCTATTCGCTGGCTCATGACAGCGGCGCGCTGAGCCGGCTGTCGCGTAACTATGCCGCCCTGGTACCGGCGGCCCGGGCGGCGGGGGCTCTGAAAATCGCTCTCGCCGGATCGAATCTGGATGATGTCGGCGTAATGGACGTCGCCGCGCTCGGCAGCAGGACGGATACCTTCAGCGGCTGGGTGGCGACCATGAAGGCCCAGTTCAAGGAAAGAACGGACGGGAATCGCGCTGCCGCGACACCCGCCCGTCCTCAAGCCGCAGCTCCGGCGTCAGGCACACCGGCGGGAACGCCCGCGGCGGCCTGACCGGAAGCCGTTCTAGCTGTTGACCGCATCCTTGAGCGGCTTGGATACGCGGAAGCGCACGGCCTTGGAGGCGGCGATCTTGATGGTTGCGCCGGTGGCCGGGTTACGGCCTTCACGGGCGGCGCGGGCGGCGGTGTCGAACACACCCAGGTTCGAGATGCGGACGTCTCCGCCGCCGATCAGGCTCTTGTGGATGTTCTTGACGATGGCCTCGAGCACGCGGCCGGCATCGGCCTGCGAAACATTGGCGTCTTTGGCGACGGCGGCGATCAGTTCAGCTTGAGTGGTCATAGGGGTCGCTTCCAAAAAAGGCTGCCCGTCCTCCGGGCTAGACCAGAGGATCAACGCCGGTTTTGAAGGCCTTTGCAAGCGACTGTTGCCGCTTTGGTCATCGGTAGCGGGGATTCAGCCCGTTCCAGAGGCCCTCTGGAAGCTCTCGACGAGGCTTCCGGCGACCAGTCGCCAGCCGTCGACAAGGACGAAGAAGATCAGCTTGAAGGGCAGGGATACGACCACCGGCGGCAGCATCATCATCCCCATGCTCATGAGCACACTGGCGACCACCAGATCGATCACAAGAAACGGAACAAAAAGAAGAAATCCGATCTCGAAGGCCTTCTTCAGCTCGCTGATCATGAAGGCCGGGGTGACCACTCTCAGGGGCAGGTCGGCGGCTATGGTTCCGGCCTCGACATGGCTCAGTCGGGTGAACAGGGCGAGGTCGTTGCGATCGACCTGGGCGAGCATGAAAGTCTTCACAGGTTCCGACGCCGCATCGAAGGCCTGGGGCAGCTCCATCTGCTCATCCAACAGGGGACGGATGCCCGAATCATAGGCGTCCTGCCACGTCGGAGCCATGACGATGGCGCTCAAAAACAGGGCCAGGGAAATCAGAACGGCGTTCGGTGGCGACTGTTGCATGCCCAGGGCGGTGCGCAGCAGGGACAGGACCACAATGATTCGCACGAAGCTGGTGGTCATGATGACGATCGACGGGGCCAGCGACAGCACAGTCATCAGTCCGACCAGCTGCACGACCCGCGTGGTCAGTCCGGCTCCGGTGCCGAGGTCGACATTGATGGCCGCGCCGCTGGCGGCTTCCTGGGCCAGGGCGGCCAGTGGCCACAGCAGGCACAGGATGGTGGTCAGCAGCGACAGCAGGGCGGCGCGCTTCAATTCCGCACGGGTCGGCACGACGAAGATGCCGGATTTCGAGGCCGGGAGACTCACGCGACCGTATCCGGCGTTGTGCCGGTATTCCCGCGCGGCTCGATCAGTTCGCGGCCCTCACCCAGAAGAATCAGCCGTTCCTCGTCGTCGACCCGCACCAGCACCAGGCGACGGGCGGGGTCCAGCACCAGGGTCTCGACCACCTGCAGCCGACGTTCACCGCGGTCGGCATTGAGCCGGGCCATCAGCTGCGGCGCATAGCGGCGAGCTGCCCAGGCCGTGAGCCCGATGATCCCTAGGGTGAAGGCCAGGCCGAAGACGGCGCGGGCGAGGTCGAGGAAATTCATTCAGAAATGGCCCTGCTGGCGAACGGTCCGCGATCGGGTGCCGGCGGGGCCAGACTTGTCGATCATGGTTAACGGGTCGTTGAGATAACCCCCCGTTAACCATGCAGGCGGCATTTTCTGCCCATCTGAACGGGCGCGCCGCGTCTGACGGGAGGAAGCCATGGGCTTTTCCGACCTGCCCCTGCTGAGCCAGATCAAGGGCCGACTGACCTGGCTGGATGAGCGCCAGCGCGTGATCGCGCAGAACGTGGCCAATTCCGATACGCCGGGCTACGTCGGGCGGGACCTGAAGGCTCCGACGAATTTCGCCGACGCTCTGGCCCGGGGCGGGGCGCTGCAGATGACCCGCACCAATCCGAATCACATCGCACCGCCCGCGACCCAGACCCGTTTCCAGACCAGCGAGGCCCGGGATTCCGAAACCACGCTGGACGGCAATACGGTGGTGGTCGAGGAGCAGATGCTGAAGATGGCCGAGAGCCGGATGGCCTATGAAGCTGCCATCGGCTTCTACCAGAAATCCATGAACATGCTGCGGGCCGCTGCCCGCCCGCCGGGCCGCTGACGCCATGACCGAGGATCGATAGCCGATGTCTGACCCAATCGTCCCCCGCAACAATGCCATGGCCGTGGCGGCGTCGGCGCTGAAGGCGCAGCAGTCGCGTATGCGCGTGATCGCCGAAAACATCGCTAATGCCGAATCCACCGCAACCGTCGCGGGGGGGCAGCCCTATCGTCGCCAGATCCCCGTGTTTGAGGCCCGCAACGTCGACGGGGCCACCGGGGTGACCCTGGCCCAGGTACGACCGGACATGAGCGATTTTCGCAGCGAGTACGATCCCTCGCACCCGGCCGCCAACGCCGAGGGCTATGTGTTGCGACCCAATGTGAACTCCCTGGTCGAGGCCATGGATATGCGCGAGGCGCAGCGGGCCTATGAGGCCAACCTCAATGTCATCGAGACGGCGCGGGCGATGGACAGCCGCATCCTCGAACTGCTGAAGAAATGAGGCCCTGAATGATTAATCCGATGATGGCGGCCCGGGCCTATTCAGCGGTGCAGGGCGGAGCCATGCCCACCGAGCTGACCGGAGCCGCCAGCGGAGCCGGCGCGGCCCAGGGTGCGGGGTTTTCGGACCTGCTGCAGAACGTCATGGGCGATATGACCCAGGCCACCAAGGTGGCCGAAACCCAGATGAGCGCCTCGATCCAGGGTCAGGGGAGTCTGGTCGATGTGGTCACGGCCGTATCCTCGGCTGAAGCCTCGCTGGAAACAGTCATGGCGGTACGTGATCAGGTGATCTCGGCCTATCAGGAAATCATGCGGATGCCGATCTGACGGCGGGGTCTGCCGTCGACCGTATCAGCCCTCCAGTGACACCACGGGCCCAAGGACCGGGGCCGGTGCGCGACCGCTGTTGCGTCGCTTGAACCACGCCCGGATGCGGGACTGGATCGGGGCGTCGATCAGAAAGTGGAACAGGAAGGCGAAGGCGACGGCGACGCCGACGCCGAGCCCCCACAGGAGCCACTGGACCGGTGCAGAAAGACCCAGTCTGACCTCGGCGACATTGACCACGCCGAACCAGGCGATGCGAACCACCTCATTGGTGATGAACATCGAGAAGGACACGACGGCGGCCTTCTCGACCCATTTCGACGGACGGATCACCGGAATGGCTCCGGCGGCCAGGATGATGATCGAGATGAAGGTCAGGGACACCAGGGCCTGTTTGTCGAAATACTGCACCCCGGCCAGGCCGAGCGCCGCCAGAATGCCGGCCCAGCGAGCGAGGCGGGGATCGATCCAGACCCTCTGGGCGAACCAGGCCAGGGCCATACCGAGGACAAACAGGGGCAGGGCGCGGAAGAAGCCGTAGCGCAGGGGCATCTGATAGACCGGGAAGTCGAGCAGGGCCCAGCACAGCTGGTTGGCCAGCAGATAGCCAAGGATGCCGGCGACCAGTGTCGCCCACGGACCCAGACGCATCAGGCCGCGAACGATCCACGGAAAGGCAAGATAGCAACCGACCAGGGCCGAGATCGACCAACTGGGCGCATTCCAGCCGAGACCACCGTGGATGCCGAAGGCCTGGACCAGACCCAGCTGGGCCGGCAACTGGTCCCAAAGGAACCATTCCGGATTGCGTGGCGGGATCCCCGCGGCCGTACCCAGCACAACCATGGCAATGAGGCTGAGCCCCATGATCAGATGGGCCGGATAGACGCGCAGGATCCGTTTGAGGAAGAAGTCGCCCGGAGTCATGGCCCCGCGCGCCAGGGCTGCCCCGTAGACGCGCATCAGCACATAGCCGGAATCGATCAGGAAGAAATTGGTGAGCAGGAATCCGCCCCGCTCGAACACGGGATGGACGCCTTCGGCCAGGGGTACCGGCGCGGAACCCTGGAAATGATGCAGGATGATCAGACTGGCCACAATGAAACGCAGAGCGTCCAGCCAACCGCCACGGGCGATGGCCGTTGTCTCTTTTCGGGTCGAAATTGCGGTCCAGACCATGATCCCAGCCCTCCTGACCGGTGTTCAGACCGATCGCAGCAAGGGTCGGGCCAGCGGGCCAGGTTTTGAGTTAACCCCGCACCAGCTGCAGGAATTCCTCACGCGTGCGCGGGTCGTCGCGGACGACCCCGAGCAGGGTGCTGGTGGTCAGGGTGGCCCCGGGCACATCGACGCCACGCAGGGTCATGCAACTGTGTTCGGCCTCGATGACGACGCCGACGCCGGCGGGACGCAGAACCTCGTGGATGGCGTCGGCGATCTGGGCCGTCATCTTCTCCTGGATCTGCAGTCGTTTGGCATAGCCGCGCACGACCCGGGCCAGTTTGGAGATGCCGACGACCCGGTCGGTCGGCAGATAGCCGACGTGGGCGACCCCGACGACCGGCAGCATGTGGTGTTCGCAGAAGCTGACGAAGCGGATGTCCTTGAGCACGACCAGCTGATCGTAGCCGCCGACCTCCTCGAAGGTGCGTTCCAGATAGGCGCGCGGCTCGACCTCATAGCCGGCGAACAGCTCGCGATAGGCGCGGGCCACGCGGGCGGGGGTGTCGAGCAGACCTTCCCGGTCGGGGTCGTCTCCGGCCCAGCGGATCAGGGTACGGACGGCGGCCTCGGCCTCGGACTGTGGGATGGCGGGTTCGCTCGGGGAGTCGGTCATGGTGTCAGACATAGTGAGGACTGCGGCGAAAGGGGAGCGGCGACGCTCAGATGATCGGCTGTGGCTGGTCGCGGATCCACTGTGACAGCAGCCATTTCTCGCCGGAGACCGGCGGCAGGCCCGCGTGGAGGGTGCGTGGGTCGACGCGACCTTCGGGGTCGACATTGAAAAACAGCAGGGCGTCCCCGGTCTTGCCGGCGAAGCGCCAGTCGAGCTCGGGAAAGGCGGTTTCACCGCCCTCGTAGTCTTCGTTGAGATAGGTCAGGAAGGTCGCGGTGCGCTGACCCTGCTGGGCCAGGGTCTCGGCCAGGGCCGGGGCCTCGGGGTTGAGAAAGTCGAAATGCGGCTCGTAACGCTGGCCGATGTCGTAGCGCAGGATGTTGCACGGCTCGAAATTTCCGGTGTGAAGGCCGGGTGCTGCGGCGGCCATCCGGGCCCGCATCAGTGCCAGCACCAGATCGGTGTCGATCAGACTGAAGCCGGCCCCGCTGCTGGTCCTGATCCCGTCCTGACGGCGTCCGCCCAGATCAGCGTCATAGACCCGGGCCGGTACCAGGCGTTCGCCGGCACGGCGGACGACCCAGGCGCAGACGGCGGGGCTGGCGAAGCCTTCGATGACCTTGATGCGCGGCGAGTCCGATATCGTTTTCGCGGCAGGCGGGGTCAGCCACTTCGAAATCCTTACGGCCTTGCGTGCCCGCGCCCAGACGCCGACTGGCGGATGGGGCCGTCCGGCAGCGGCAGCAATCCCGGCATCGTCAGCCAGCAGCAACAGCTGGCCGCGCGCGGCGACGTCGCCGTACTCTGCCGCAGTCTGCAACCAGTCGAGGGCGACCTCCCAGTCCTGGGTCTGACCCAGACCGATGGCGGCGAGAACAGCGACGCGGGCGGCGGCTTCGGCGCTGCCTTCCCGGGCCGCCTGGGTCAGAAGCACGGCTCCGTCGTCCGGCTGGTGCGGGGCCGCGCGCCCGACCAGCAGTCGCGTGCCCAGCCAGGTCATGGAAGCGACATGACCCTGTCGGGCCGCACGATCGAGCCAGGAGACGGCGATCTCGTGCCGGCCTTCGCGGTCAAAGACGCGCGCCAGGGCGAATTGGGCATCCCCGTCACCGGCGACGGCCCGGCGGTGGATTTCCTCGGTGGCAAGCGAACTCATGGGACGGAGCCATATCATCGGCGACACGGGCGCGCAGCGGATTTTCCCGTCGAGGCCTGTCAACGCAACTGCATACACGTCGATGCCGGTATCCTAACTCGACGTTAACCATGCTCCCGGCATTTTCTGCCCGGTACCCTTGGAGCGTAAGAAATGAACGGCGCGGAAGTTCTGGATGTCGGGCGCGACGCCCTGTGGCTGACGATTCAGCTATGCGGCCCCATGCTGCTGGTCGCGCTGGTCGTTGGTGTGTCCATCGGCCTGTTTCAGGCCCTGACCCAGATCCAGGAGCAGACCCTGATCTATGCCCCCAAGATCATGGCTATCTTCGTGTCCCTGCTGCTGTTCCTGCCGGTGATGGGATCCCTCTTGGGCGGTTTCATGCAGACGATCGCCGCGCGTATCGCCGGGATGTGATTGCAAGGTGGAACCTTACGCCACTGCCGATCAGGTCTGGGCCGGCGGTCTGATATTCGCGCGGATCGGCGCGGTCCTGATGATGCTGCCGGGCGTGGGCGAGAGCTATGTGCCGCCCCGCATCCGGCTGGCCCTGGCGCTGTCAGTGTCGCTGGTCCTGTGGCCGGTGGTCGCCGGGGCGCTTCCCGGTCTGCCGGCGAGCGTGGGGGGTATGGCCGGCTGGATCATCCGTGAGGTGATCACCGGGTTGATGATCGGGGCCCTGTTGCGGGCCTTCATGATCGCCCTGTCCACCGCGGGCGAGGTGGTGTCGCTGCAGACGACCCTGAGCTTTTCCCAGACGGCCAACCCGATGCAGGCCCAGCCCGGCACGACCCTTTCGGCCTTTCTGATGTTGCTGGGTACGACGCTGATCTTCGCCACCAATACCCATCACCTGTTCATTGCCGGGCTGGTCGGATCGTATGAATTGATCGCTCCGGCGCGGCCGCTGATGACTGAGGATTTTGTCACCCTCGCTATCCGGACCGTCGCCGACAGCTTTGCCCTGGGGGTGCAGCTGGCGGCCCCGGTGATCGTCTTCGCCCTGGTCTTCAATCTCGCGTCCGGTCTGGTGGCGCGGGTCATGCCGGCCTTCCAGATATTCTTCGCCGCGGCCCCCCTGAGCGTAATTCTGGGGCTGTCGGTTTTCGCCCTGTCACTGGGCGTGGTGGGCACCGTCTTCATCGACCGGTATCGCGCCCTGGCGCGGATTTTCGCGGGGGGTGCCGGTGGCTGACGCACCTGATCCCGAGTCGAAAACAGAAGAGGCGACCCCGCGAAAACTTGAGGACGCCCGAAAAAAGGGCGATGTCGCCAAATCACCGGATGTCGCCTCGGCGATGAGCCTGATGGGGGCGGCCGCCGTAATCATCCTGGGCGGCGGCTGGTTTTTGCCCCGTATGGCCGAAGATCTGCTGCCCTTTATCGCCGCGCCCCAGGCCATGATGGGCGCGCTGGACTCCGGGGCCGGGGTCGAGATCGGACTCCGTGCCCTGTCGGTCGCGGGGCCCTTTCTGGGCGCGGTGATGCTGGCCACCATTCTGGGCGGTGCCGGCGGCAACCTGGCCCAGTCAGGCCTGACCTTCAGCGCCGAGAAGCTGAAACCCAAATGGGACAAGATCAGCCCGATCGCGGGCTTCAAGCGCATCTTCGGTCCCGACGGACTGATGCAGTTCGTGAAGACCTTCGCCAAGCTGGTGGCGATCGGTGTGATCTGCTGGATCGTGATCAAATCCCATTTGCGGGATTTCGAAACCATGGCGGCGATCAACCCTGTGGCCGTGTTGCCGGCGGCGCGGGACCTGGTCATCGCCGTGATGTCCGCCACCCTGATCTTTCTCGCCTTCACCGCGGGCGCGGATTTCCTGTGGCAGAAATTCCGCTTCGCCAAGCGGATGCGGATGTCGAAGGAAGAGCTGAAGGAAGACTACAAACAGGCCGAAGGTGACCCCCATGTGAAGGCCAAGCTGAAGCAGATCCGGGCCCAGAAGAGTCGTCAGCGGATGATGCAGGCGGTGCCGACGGCGACAGTGATCGTGACCAACCCGACCCACTATTCGGTAGCGCTGCGCTATGAGCCGGACAAGGGCGACGGCGCGCCGATATGCGTGGCCAAGGGCGTCGACTCCCTGGCCCTGCGCATCCGTGAGGTGGCGAAGGAGCACAAGGTGCCGATCATCGAGAATATCCCGCTGGCCCGGGCCCTGTATGCGTCTGTCGAGGTCGATGAAGTCATCCCGCGCGCGCATTTCGAGGCGGCGGCCCGGGTCATCGGCTTCGTCATGCAAGGGCGAAAGAAGCGCTAGGATGCAAAAAGCGTATGCTGTGGTCAGCGAATCGGCTCCGCGAGGCCCCATGCAGTCCCAGAGTTGGCAAGCCCAGACCCGTCCGGCCCTAGACCCCCTGCTGATTCTCATGGCGGTGGGCTTTATTGTGGCCGTCGGTGCCCTGGCCTATCCGGCGTTCCGGAGCAATCCGTTCAGTGCCCCGGGACTGATGCTGATCTTTACCGCCGCAGCGGTCGCTGTGATCTTGTGGTTCGCCTTCGGCCGCAGTGAGGCCCAGCGTCCCACGGGAGATGTCTCGGTCGAGATGCTGGACGCCCTGGCCGAGCCGGCGGCCCTGGTCTGGACCAGCGGACAGGTGCTGGCCTTCAATGCCGCCTGGGCCGAAGAGAACGGAGCCATGGTGACCCTGCCCCGGGGACAGTCGAGCGCGGCCCTGTACATGGCCTTCGCCCAGGCCCGGGAAGGCGAGCAGGCCCGGGCCATCGTCACCATCGGCGCGCGCGAGATCGAGGTGCTGATCGGTCGCGCGGGCGAGGGCCGGTTTCTGGTCCGGGCCGCACCGGACGCCGTGCTGGGTCTGGCTCACGCGCCGGTCGCGGCGGCCGGCGGCGGGGCCAGCTCCGCCGAGGGGCGAGCCATGGCGGCGGGGGCGCCGTTCGGCTCGGCGGTCATCGCTCATGACGATATTTTTTCAGGCCGGATCGAGGAGCCGAACGCGGCCCTGGCCCTGCTGACCGGGCCGGCCTCGGCGCGCAACGCGGCCTTCGGTCATCTGTTCGAGCCGAACGGCGTGATTGAGGCCCGGACCAAGCTGACGGACGGATCCAGCGGTCCGATCGAACTGGTGGCGCGGGCCCACCCCGAGCGGATGCTGCACCTGTATGTGGCTCCGGAAGGTGACAAACGCCGCATCTGGCTGTTCGATGTTTCGGCCCAGAAGTCGATGGAGCTGCAGCTCAGCCAGGCCCAGAAGATGCAGGCCGTCGGCCAGCTGGCCGGCGGCGTGGCCCATGACTTCAACAATCTGCTGACCGCCATCCAGCTGCAGCTGTCGGGCCTGCTGGAGCGGCATCCGGTCGGGGATCCCTCCTATGAGGGACTGAACGAAATCCGCCAGACGGCGATCCGCGCCGCCGATCTGGTGCGCAAGCTGCTGGCCTTCTCGCGCAAGTCGACGGTTCGGCGCGAGCGGCTGGACCTGGGTGAACTGGTCGGTGAATTCGCGGTGTTGCTGCGCCGCCTGCTGCGCGAGGACGTCAGGCTGGAAACTGACTACGGCCGCGACCTGCCGATCGTTCTGGCTGACAAGAGTCAGCTGGAGACGGCGGTGATGAACCTGGCCGTCAATGCCCGCGACGCCATGCGCGGGGTGGTCGAGCCGGGCGCGGGGGTGGTCACCATCCGCACCCGTCGCCTGACCGGCGACGAGGCGCGGGCCATGGGTTGGCACGATGTTGCAGTCGAGGAGGTCGCCCTGATCGAGGTGTCGGACACCGGGGTCGGCGTCCCTCCCGAAATTCTCGGCAAGATTTTCGAACCCTTTTTCACCACCAAGGCGGTCAATGAGGGGACCGGCATGGGGCTGGCCACGGTCTATGGCATCGTCGAACAGGCCGGCGGCCATATCAATGTCGTCAATCTGGAGGGGGCGGGGGCGGCCTTCCGTATCTTCCTGCCCGCCGCCGCCGAGGCTGAACTGGCCGAGGTCGCCCCGGTCGAGATCAAGATCAAGACCCCGCGCGACCTGTCGGGGGCCGGACGCATATTGTTCGTCGAGGACGAGGCCGCCGTGCGCGGTATCGCCGCCAAACTGCTGCGCCAGCGCGGTTATGAGGTGATCGAGGCTGCCGACGGCGAGGAGGCCCTGGTGCTGGCCGAGGAATGGGCCGGCAAGATCGATATGATGATTTCCGATGTCATCATGCCGGGCCTGGACGGGCCCAGCCTGCTGAAAAAGGCCCGCCAGTATCTGGGTGACGCGCCCGTGATGTTCATTTCGGGCTATGCCGAGAGCGACTTTTCGGACCTGTTACAGGACGAGGTTGGGGTGTCCTTCCTGCCCAAACCGCTGGACATCAAGATTCTGGCCGAACGAGTGAAGCTGGAACTGCGCGGCGAATAGACCGCCGGAGTTCGCTGCCGCCGCCGCACATTGCCTATGTTTCACTTGCGGATGCGGATTGCTGCGCCTCTGTTGCCCTTCCAATTCGGAGAGCGTTGCCATGATCGATCGTCGCCGCCTGCTTCTTTCCGCCGTCGCCGGAGTCGCCCTAGCCGGACCGGCCGGGACCGCTCTGGCCCGGGTTGCCGCGCCGGGCTCCGATCCCGCCGAAGCCGCCAAGCTGAACGGCATTCTCGATGCGATGTTCGCGATTATTCTGGCCAAGTCGGCCATGGCCGCCAGCTATATGGGCCTCGACAAGGGTGACAATGCCGCCGCCAAGACGCGGCTGGACATGCTGACGCCGACGGATCTGGCCGAGCGCGAGGCCTTCAGCCGCGAATATACCGACAAGCTCAAGGCCATCGACGCGTCGAAGCTGGCCGGGATGGATGCGGTCAATCTGGCGACCGTCCTTTATGACGGTGAGACCACCAATATCGGCCTCGACCGCTACCGGTTCGGCAATACCGGTTCGCCCAACCCCTACCGGATCAGCCAGCTGGGTGGGGCCTATCGAGAAATCCCCGACTTCCTCGACACGATCCATGGGATCGAGACCACGGCCGACGCCGAAGCCTATCTGTCGCGCCTCGATGCCTTCGGCGACCTGCTGGACCAGGAGACCGTCCTGGTCCGCGAGGACATGGGCAAGGGCATCGTGTCGCCAGACTTCGTCATCGACCGGACCCTGACCCAGATGAAAAACGGGCTTGAGCCCGCGCCCGCCGATTCGGGACTGGTGACGTCGTTGAGTCGTCGTGCCGCAGAGGCTGGGGTCCAGGGCGACTGGACCACGCGGGCCACGGCCATCGTCGCGGACAAGGTCTATCCGGCCCTTCAGCGTCAGGTGGATCTGTTTGAAGCGGCCCGTCCCGGTGCCCGTCACGACGCGGGCGTCTGGGCCCTGCCGCATGCGGACGGCTATTATGAATACGGCCTCCGCAATTACACCACGACCCGGCTGACCGGGGCCGAGGTGCATCAACTGGGCCTGACCCAGGTGGCCGAGATCACCGCCGCAGCCGATGCTATCCTGAAGGCCGAAGGGATGACCGAAGGCACGGTAGGTGCGCGTTTGGCGGTCATGGCCAAGGATCCGCGCTTCATCTATCCGAACACCGACGCCGGCAAGCAGCAGCTGCTGGACGAACTGAACGTGCAGATGGCGGCCATGCAGGCTCGGCTGCCCGACTATTTCGGCATCCTGCCCAAGGCCTCGGTCGATATCCGCCGTGTACCGCCGGCGATCGAGGCCGGTGCGCCGGGTGGCTACTATCAGGGTCCAAGCCTGGATGGCTCGCGACCCGGGGCCTATTACATCAACCTGCGCGACACGGCGGAATGGCCGAAATGGACCCTGCCGACCCTGACCTATCACGAGGCGATTCCGGGGCACCATCTGCAGGTCACCTTGGCCA
The DNA here is from genome assembly GCF_963974615.1 of uncultured Brevundimonas sp. Lineage (GTDB taxonomy): Bacteria > Pseudomonadota > Alphaproteobacteria > Caulobacterales > Caulobacteraceae > Brevundimonas. Next base: position 115,067 of record NZ_CAXBDH010000002.1, on the reverse strand, counting down.
CAGAGGCCCAGGGCATTCCGACCATCCGCAAACTGATCGGCTTCTCGGCCTATTCGGAAGGCTGGGCCCTGTATTCGGAACAGTTGGCCGATGAAATGGGGGTCTACGCCGACGACCCTTGGGGGCGGTTGGGCTATCTGCAAAGCCTGTTGTTCCGGGCCACCCGCCTGGTCGTGGACTCGGGCCTGCATCACAACCGCTGGAGCCGGGAACAGGCGATCCAGTATATGGTTGCCACCCTGGGTGACCAGGAATCGAGCGTCACCACCGAGGTCGAGCGCTATTGCGTGTGGCCGGGGCAGGCCTCGAGCTACAAGGTCGGCCACACCGAATGGGTGCGGCTGCGTGAGGAGGCCAGGACGCAGCTGGGTGACCGGTTCGACATCAAGAGTTTCCACGACACGGCCCTGGCCTCGGGCAGCATGCCGCTTGAGGTGCTGAAGACGGTGGTTGGAGAGTGGGTGGAGAGCCGCAAGGCCTGACACCGGACGGCGGTCGGTCTTGCTATTGACCCCGTGGGGGTGCGCTATCGGCGCGTTCCTTCAGGAGTTGAGCCATGATCGATCGCCGCCGTCTGCTGCAAACCGCCACCGCTGCCGGGGTCCTGGTGCCCCTCGCGTCCTGCGCCACGATCTCCGGTGCCGGGTCCGCCACAGCCCGGGCTGATGCCCTGGTGGCCGCGATCGGGGAAGCGGCGGTGGACGCCAATCCCCAGTTGGCGACCAATCTGGGGCTCGACAAGGGCGTGCGCGCCGGCCTGAAGGCGCAACTGGCTCCCCGTGGCGTTCAGGCCCGCAACGCTGCGATCGCCAACAACAGCGCGTGGCTGTCGCGGATACGCACGATCGATCGGTCCGGGCTGAGCGGTCAGAGCGCCGTCAGTTTCGACGTGGTCAAATTTCAGGCTGAAGCGCTGGATGAGGCCAAGGGCTTCGGATACGGCGATTTCGGTTTTGTCGACGCCAGCGCCTATCCGATCCAGCCCTATACGATCACCCAGCTGACCGGGACCTATCAGTTCCTGCCGGACTTCCTCGACACCCAGCACACGATCGAAACACCGCAGGATGCCGAGGCCTATCTTTCGCGCCTGTCGGCCATGGCCCGGGTGATGGATCAGGAAACCGGGTCGGTTCAGGCGGATGCGGGCAAGGGTGTGGTCCCGCCTGATTTCATCATCCGCAAAGCCTTGATGCAGATGCGTTCGCTGCGGGCTCCGGCCGCAGCTGCGGCGGGTCTGACGACCAGTGTCGCCCGGCGCACGGCAGCCAAGGGGCTGGCCGGAGACTGGGCCGGTCGCGCGGCCCGGATTGTCGAACGCGAGGTCTATCCGGCGTTGGACCGGCAGATTGCCCTGATGGACGCACTGCTGCCGCGGGCGACGTCGAACGCCGGCATCTGGGATCTGCCGGAAGGTGCGGCCTATTACGCCGCCGATCTGAAGTTGATGACCACCACCGGGATGAGACCCGACGACATTCATGAGCTGGGGCTGGACCAGTCCAAGGCGATCCTGTCGCGCATGGACGGGATCCTGAAAGCCCAAGGGATGACCCAGGGCACGGTCGGGGCCCGGATGGCCGCGCTCGGCAAGGATCCGCGTTTCCTCTATCCGAACACGGATGCGGGCAAAGCGCAGGTGCTGGTCGATCTGAATGCCCAGGTCGTCGACATGCAGGCCCGGCTGCCGGCCTATTTCGGTCGGCTGCCCAAGGCGGCGGTCGAGGTCCGCCGGGTGCCGCCGGCGATCGAGGTCGGCGCGCCCGGTGGCTATGCCGTGTCGCCCAGCCTGGATGGCTCGCGGCCCGGGGCCTATTACATCAACCTGCGGGACACGGCGGAATGGCCGAAATGGTCGCTGCCGACCCTGACCTATCACGAGGCGCTGCCGGGCCATCACCTGCAAGGGACGCTGGCGATCGAGAACGAGGCGCTGCCGTTGATCTCGAAGGCGCTGTTCTTCAGCGCCTATGGCGAGGGCTGGGCCCTGTATTCGGAACAGCTGGCCGACGAGATGGGTGTTTACGCCAACGATCCGTTCGGGGAGCTGGGCTATCTGCAGAGCCTGTTGTTCCGTGCCTCGCGACTGGTGGCGGACACCGGGCTGCATCACAAGCGCTGGAGCCGGGAACAGGCGATCCGCTACATGGTCGACACGGGTGGCGACGAGGAAACCTCGATCACCTCCGAGATCGAACGCTATTGCGTCTGGCCAGGTCAGGCCTGCAGCTACAAGATCGGCCATACCGAATGGGTACGGCTGCGCGAGGACGCCCGGGCGACGCTGGGTCCGCGCTTTGATATCCGCGGCTTCCACGACACCGCGCTGGCGGCCGGGGCCATGCCGCTGGACGTGCTGCAGACGGTGGTCGGGGAGTGGGTGGCGTCCCGGCGAGGCTGACGCCGGAGCCTCAATCTTCCGGCGAGCGTGTCCGCCACAGCGTCGGCCATAGTGCAACGGGAATATTCCAGAGGTCTTTTGTGGCCTGTTCCGACTGAAGGGCAAAGGTTTCGCCGGTCCAGACCCAATGCTGAATCTGGCCGGCGCTGCCGGTGCCGGACAACCAGACAAAGTGGCTGAGGGTCCGCGTGGCCGGATCATATTCGGCGGTGACGAAGTCCACGGTCGGTTCCAGCGCTCCCGCCGGCGTCAGGGGTCGCGGATCGCGTCCGCCCGGGCCGGTCAGGTACATCAGATGGCCGATGTGGGAGGCAGCCACGAAACAGTTGGGGCCCCAAAGCTCGGTCGCGGCATCCAGTCGCGCGGACACGGCCAGGTCGGGCCGGGCGCTGTCCGGCCACTCCCGGCGGCAGGCCCGGATTTGCGGCATGGCATCAACGGACTGCGGCACCGGTGCTCCCAGGCCGAAACCGGTCTGGTCAACGGGCGGGGCCGCCGTGACCAGCGGCAGGACCGGCGCAGGCGGCACGGCCGAGGCGGGACGGTCACCGCGCAGCAGCATGGCAGTGGTGGTCTGGCGGCGCCCCTGACGGCGATCGACCCATGCCAGGGCCTGCCGCATGCCGGACAGGGATAATGAGGTATCCTCTTCGCCGCCGGTCAGGGTCATGGACCGTCCGGTCGCCAAGGCGACGATCAGGTGGCGCGCGGCGTCACCGTCGAGCCGGCCGAGTCCGTCTTTCGGAGTCAGGCTCGACCAGACGATCGGAAACACCTGACTGTTTATGCGGAGGGCTGGACCCGTACCGTCTTCGCGGGGGTCAATGCCGACTGTGATGTCGGGAGCTGCGTCCGGACCCGCGGGCATGATGATCAGGACAAAGCCGGTCAAATGCCCTTCGTAGCCAGTGTAGGCCGTGCAACGCCCGCCGTTGTCACAGGCCACCCGCCAGTCCTGAAACGATCGGGTGACCGGAACGGACATTGCCGCTGTGTTCTGCGCCGAAGACGGCTCAATGCCGACGCCGGTGACCAGCATCAGGGCCGCCGCAGTCATGATCAGAATCCGCATGGTCTCTCCCCGGTTCTTCGCCCGTTCCGTCCCCGGGCGGATCACGCCGGTACCGCTTCTGCGACCGACCCCGACCAAGCTACCGCACATCCGGCGATGTGACGATTCCAGCCCCAGGCCGAAGGATCGCCCCCGCACTCAAACCAAGAGACCGTCGGCCTGACGCAGGCGGTTATGAATATCCGTCGCCGCGACGGCGGCCTCGGCGGTGGCGACGGCGATCTGGTTGAGACCCCGCACGACGTCACCGGCGGCATAGAGACCGGGCACACTGGTGGCCTGATGCAGGTTGACCAGCAGGCGGCCATCCTCGTCTACATCAGCATTGAGACCGTGGGCCAGGGACGCGTTGGCCGAGGTGCCGAGGGCTGAATAGACCAGATCGAAAGTCTGGAACTGCCCGCCCCAGCCCAGGGCGGTGACGCGATCGCTCTCGATCTCGACGTTCTCGATCGGCGTTTCCACGAGGGCGATGCCGAGCCGGGTCAGGGCTTCGCGATCGGTCAGGGCCTCGGGTCGGCCGGTATGGATCAGGGTGACCCGGTCAGAATAGGTGCGCAGGAAGGCGGCCTCGCGGACACCTTTGTCATTGTCGCCGATGACCGCTACGGCCTTGTCGACGGCTTCATAACCGTCACAGATCGGGCAGATACGGACCAGGGATCGCTGAATGGCGCGCTCGACGCCGGGCAGATCCGGATGGTGATCGACCACGCCGGTGGCGAGCAGGACGGCACGGACCGCGAAAGTCCGGCCGTTGAGTTCGGCCCGGAAGGTTTCGCCGTCGCGGGTCAGGTGCTCGACACGCCCCCCCTCGATCACCGCACCGTATTCCCGTGCCTGTTCGCGCATCCGGCTCAGGATGTGATCGCCCGTGATGCCCTCGGGAAAGCCGGGCATATTGTGGCTGACCGGAATCCAGCTGGCTCGTGGCTCATCTCCGTCGGCGACCAGGACCCGGCGTCGGAACCGGGCCAGATAGGTGGCGGCGGTCAGGCCGGCGGGACCGGCACCGATGACCAGGATTTCGGGGTCGGTGTCCGTCATCGGGTGCGCCGGAGCCTCGCTGAGCCATCCGTATCAATCGGACTCAACGCCATTGACCCTGGCCGGGTCTCACCCCGGCTCTTCGCCTCATCCAGCAGGCCCCGCATGAGGGCCTCATCGATCAATACGGGCGGTTCGCCGAAGCGGTCGATCCAGCGCTGGATCAGGGACTGGGTTTGCGGCGACATGCGGTTTTCCTGAGGCGTGGGGGCTTGAAAAGAGAAATCCTGATCGTCCGCCGGGTTCAGCGTCACCATGGATGACTTTTTCGAGGCACGGTTAACCGGGGGGCGGTTTAAGGGGGCCGGGGTTTGCGACCTGCGTCCGGCCCGCTATACCGCCCGTCACCCATTCCTTCCCCAAAGCTCAGAGGCGCAAACCGCATGGCCAAGATCAAGGTCGCCAATCCCATCGTGGACATCGACGGCGACGAAATGACCCGGATCATCTGGCAGATGATCAAGGACAAGCTGGTCTTCCCGTTTCTGGACCTCAAGCTCGACTATTACGACCTGGGCATGGAACATCGCGACGCCACCGACGACCAGGTGACGATCGACGCGGCTCACGCGATCCAGAAGCACGGCGTCGGCGTCAAATGTGCCACCATCACCCCGGACGAGGCCCGGGTGACCGAGTTCGGCCTGAAGAAGATGTGGAAGTCGCCCAACGGCACGATCCGCAACATCCTCGGCGGCGTCGTCTTCCGCGAGCCGATCATCTGCAAGAACGTGCCGCGGCTGGTGCCGGGCTGGACCCAGCCGATCGTGGTCGGCCGTCACGCCTTCGGCGACCAGTACAAGGCCACTGACTTCCTGGTGCCCGGCCCCGGCAAGCTGACGATGAAGTTCGAAGGCACCGACGGCAAGGTCATCGAACACGAGGTGTTTCAGTTCCCGTCGTCCGGCGTGGCCATGGGCATGTACAACCTCGATGACTCGATCACCGAATTCGCCCGCGCCAGCCTGGCTTTCGGCCTGCAGCGCAATTTCCCGGTCTATCTGTCGACCAAGAACACCATCCTGAAAGCCTATGACGGCCGCTTCAAGGACATCTTCCAGAAGGTGTTCGACGAGGAATTCGCCGACAAGTTCAAGACCGCGGGCCTGACCTATGAGCACCGGCTGATCGACGACATGGTGGCCGCGGCGATCAAATGGTCGGGCGGGTTCGTCTGGGCCTGCAAGAACTACGACGGTGACGTCCAGTCCGACGTCGTGGCCCAGGGCTTCGGCTCGCTGGGTCTGATGACCTCGGTGCTGATGACGCCGGACGGCAAGATCCTCGAGTCGGAAGCCGCGCATGGCACTGTCACCCGCCACTATCGCCAGCACCAGAAGGGCGAGGCCACCTCGACCAACTCGATCGCCTCGATCTACGCCTGGACGCGCGGCTTCAACCACCGCGGCAAGCTGGACGGCAACCAGCCCCTGATCGACTTCGCCCAGACCCTGGAGCGGGTCGTGGTCGAGACCGTCGAGGCCGGTTACATGACCAAGGACCTGGCCCTGCTGGTCGGCGATCAGCAGAGCTGGCTGACCACTGAAGGCTTCATCGACAAGGTCGCCGAAAACCTGACCAAGGCGATGAAGTAGCCGCAGGGCGCTAGCATTCGCCGCGCGGCGGCTCACTGCTTGAGCGCGAGCTCGCGTCGGGTCGAGAAGGCGGAGCCTTCTGACCGCGAGCCAAGAAAGAAGGCCCGCCGGATTTCGTGTCCGGCGGGCCTTTTGTTTGTGACCGGGCCCGCATGGTGCAAGGTTGCCGCGAACGTGACGGGAGTCCGCCTGTGAAACGCCTTTTCGGCAATCTGTTCGTCATCGCCCTGGTGGCGGCGGTCGTGTCCTTCTTCGCCGCCCCGGCCGTGGCCTTTTTCGCCATCCGGTCAGCGGCCGACGCCAATGACGCGGCCGGGCTGGAACGGTTGATCGACTATGCGGCGGTGCGCCGGTCGTTGCGGCCGCAGTTGTCCGGAAATCCGGCGGCCACGGCCCCGGCTCCGTCCTTCCTCGAGGATCCGATCGGTGCGGTGCGGCGGCAGCTGGAACCGGCCGTGGTCGGTGCGCCGGATCCCGACGTCTATCTGACGCCCGCGGCCCTGGCCGCCCTGAGCCGGGGCGAGGGTCGCGATGCGTCGCAGCACACGGGTCCGGTGGTGCAGGCTGAGGCGGCCGACCCGATGCCCCGTCCGGTGTTCTGGGGCATCAACCGGGCGCGGCTGTCGGTGACCGATGAAGGGGGTACGGCCACGGTCTTCACCTTCGAGCGCAAGGGGCCGTTCGAATGGAAGCTGGTCCATGTCGGGCTGCCCGACCGGGTGACCTCACCGGCTGCAGGGTCGGCGACCGCCGGATAGACCGGGCTGGCGAAGCGTTCCGAGTCAGGGCAACCCTAGGCTTTGCTGCACGTTCAAGGCCTGGAGTAATCGTATGAACCGCAAGCCGCTGACCGGCATTATCGTCGCTGTGGTCACCCTGTTTCTGGTGGCCTATTTCGCCTCGCCGATTCTGGCGGTGCGGGCGCTGACCCGGGCGGCAAAAGCCGGGGACGAGGCGGCGCTGACGCGGCTGGTCGACTTTCCCGAATTCCGCGACAGCCTGAAAGGCGAGTTGAACAGCAAGCTGGTCGACCGGATGCGGGCCGATCCGCGCAGTGAAGATCCGGTCCTGTCGGGTCTGGGGCGCTGGCTGGCCCCGGCCCTGGTGTCGGGCGTGGTGGACGCCTTCGTCACCCCCGCAGCGGTCGCCACCATGGTCCGCACCGCCGAGGCTCCGGATCCGGTGGACCGGCAGCCCCGACCGGCTCCGGCTGAAAGCAACGGCGAGGACGACCGGGACATTCACCAGACGTGGCGCTATCGCGACCTGAACACCTTCGCGGTCGGCTTGAGCAACAAACGTCATCCGGATCAGCATCTGGTGTTGCTGATGCAGCGCCGCGGCCTGTTCGGCTGGCAGCTGGCCGGGATCGACCTGACCGCGCCGTCCGAAGACGACCCGATCTAGCCCTTCAGGACAGTTCGGATCGCCGTCAGACCCTCTTCGGCCTTTGCGCCGTCGGGAGCCCCGCCCTGGGCGAAGTCCGGCTTGCCGCCCGCGCCCTGTCCGCCCATCGCGATCACCGCCGCGCGCGCCAGATCGGTGGCATTGACCTTGCCGGCCATGTCCGAGGTCACGGCCACGGTGACGGCGGCCTTGCCGTCGGTGACACCGATCAGGGCCACCACGCCCGATCCGACCTGTTTGCGGAAGTCCTCGGCCACGCCGCGCAGCCCCTTGCCGTCGACCCCGTCGAGGATGCGGGCGATCAGTTTGATGCCGTTGATCTCTTCCGGCGCGGCACTCGCACCTGAGCCGCCGCCGAGGGCCAGCTGCTTCTTCAGCTCGGCGACCTGTTTTTCCAGGGCCTTGCGGTCGGTGCTCAGGGCCTCGACCCGGGCCGGAACGTCCAGCGGCTGAACCTTGAAGGTCTGGGCCAGCTGGCGGGCGACATTGGCCTGGGCCAGCAGATACTGGCGCGCGGCCTCGCCGGCGACGGCCTCGATCCGGCGCACGCCGGCGGCGATGCCGGTTTCGGAGACGATCTTGAACAGGGCGATATCGCCGGTGCGGGCGACGTGGGTGCCGCCGCACAATTCCACTGAATAGGCCCCATCTTCGGTCAGCGAGCGACCCAGCGTCAGGACGCGGACCTCGTCGCCGTATTTCTCGCCGAACAGAGCCACGGCTCCGGCCTCGATGGCCTTTTCCGGGGCCATGAGCTCGGTGGCGGCGGGCAGGTTCTGGCGGATGACGGCGTTCACCTCATCCTCCATCCGGGCCAGTTCGTCTTCGGTGACCGGGGCGTTGTGGCTGAAGTCGAAGCGCAGACGCTCGGCATCGACCATCTGGCCTTTCTGGGCCACGTGCGGACCCAGCACATTTTTCAGGGCCGCGTGCAGCAGGTGGGCGGCCGAGTGGTTGGCGCGGGTCGTCAGCCGGGCCGCGGCGTCGACGCGCAGTTGAACCGAGGCTCCAATGGCCAGGGTGCCGGATGTGATGGCGATCTTGTGGGCGAACAGGTCCTGGGCGTGCTTTTGGACGTCGAGAACGGTGCCTGCGCCCTGCTGGCCTGAGCCGTCGGTCCATTCGATCTCGCCACGATCGCCGGCCTGGCCGCCGCCTTCGCCGTAGAAGGGCGTCTTGTCGAACAGGACCTCGGCAGTCTGGCCGCTCTCGAGGGTGTCGACCGAGGCCCCGTCCTGAACGATGGCCAGCACTGCGCCGGTGCCGTCGGTGGTGTCGTAGCCGGTGAACTCCGTGGCCCCGAGACGATCGCGCAGGGCCAGCCATTCGGCCGTCGAGGCGGTCTGGCCCGAGCCGGTCCAGTGCTCGCGCGAACGGCTGCGCTGTTCTTCCATCGCGGCGTCGAAGGCGTTGGTATCGACCGAGAAGCCACGGCGGCGGGCCTCGTCCTGGGTCAGGTCCAGCGGAAAGCCATAGGTGTCATACAGGGTGAAGGCGGTCTGACCTGACAGGACGCCGCCTTCGCCGAGGTCTTTCGATGCATCTTCCAGCAGGCCCATGCCGCGGCCCAGGGTGGTGCGGAAGCGGATCTCTTCCTGCTTCAGGGTGTCGGTGATGAAGGCCTCGGCCCGCTTGAGCTCGGGATAGGCCTCGCCCATTTCGGCGACCAGGGTCGGGACCAGACGGTGCATCAGCGGATCGGCCGCGCCGAGCAGATGAGCGTGGCGCATGGCCCGGCGCATGATGCGACGCAGGACGTAGCCGCGACCCTCGTTCGAGGGCGTGACGCCGTCAGCGATCAGAAAGGACGAGCTGCGCAGGTGGTCGGCGATGACCCGGTGGCTGGGCGCGCGGTCGCCCTCGGCACTGGTGTGGGTCGCGTGTTCCGAGGCGGCGATCAGGGTGCGGAACAGATCGGTCTCATAGTTGGAATGAACGCCCTGCAGCACGGCGGCGACGCGTTCCAGGCCCATGCCGGTGTCGATCGAGGGTTTGGGCAGCATCGAGCGACTGCCGTCGGCGGCCTGGTCGAACTGCATGAAGACCAGGTTCCAGATCTCGACCCAGCGGTCACCGTCCTCTTCGGGGGTTCCCGGAGGGCCGCCCCAGATATGGTCGCCGTGGTCGTAGAATATCTCGGTGCACGGACCGCAGGGGCCAGTGTCGCCCATCGACCAGAAATTGTCGGAGCCGGCGATGCGGGTGATGCGGCTCTCGGGCAGGCCGGCGATCTTCTTCCAGAGCTCAACCGCCTCGTCGTCGTCGATGTAGACGGTGGCCATCAGCCGGTCTTTGGGGATGCCGAAGTCTTTGGTGATCAGGTTCCAGGCCATCTCGATGGCGTGTTCCTTGAAATAGTCACCGAAGGAAAAATTCCCCATCATTTCAAAGAAGGTGTGGTGGCGGGCCGTGTAGCCGACGTTGTCCAGGTCGTTGTGCTTGCCACCGGCGCGCACGCATTTCTGGGCGGAGGTGGCGCGGGTGTAGGGGCGCTTCTCCTGACCGGTGAAGACGTTCTTGAACGGGACCATGCCGGCGTTGACGAACAGCAGGGTCGGATCGTTCTGCGGCACCAGCGGCGCGGACTGGACCTTCGCGTGACCGTCGGCCGCGAAATAGTCGAGGAAGCTGGAGCGGATCTGTTTCAGGCTGGACATGAGGGCGCACGTTCGGTCGTCGGGAGGGAGGGCGAACGGGCGTCATATATGGCTTCGCCCCTCAACGCATCACCCGCGCGACATTGCAGCCCTTCGGCGCTGGATTTTATCGGTGATTTCGGGTGTTGTCCCGACATGAACAATGCGCCGAGAGACGAGATCATCGCCTGGGCCCTGGTGATGGAGGCCTATGGCCGGGACTGGGACGCGACGTTCGATAACCGGCCCGGCTATTTCACCCAGGAGTTCTGGTACCTGCTGATCCTGGCGACGATCGCCCACTGGCGCGACCGGCCCATGAGCATGAGCCAGGCCTGCCACGCCATGAAGAGCGGATCGAACCGCACGCGTGAGGAACGGATCAAGCGTGCGGTGGATGACGGTTATCTGGTCAAGAACCGCGGTGAGGAAGACGGCCGCGCCGCCCTGGTCTTGCCGACGCCCAAGCTCGAGGAGCTTATTCTCGGTCATCTCGAGCGGACCCTCACCGCCGTCAAACAGATGATCCTCAAGGACTGAGGCGCGCGGGAAACCCGCAGAATTTGCGTGTAAATCCGGAACAATATCTTCGCTAGTCCGGCGCGCGTCGCCGTGGTCCCCTCCGCTCAACCGAGACTGTCCGTGAAGGACGGCGGGGGGAGGATCGAGATGAGCTATCAATTGAAGCGTTCCGGCGCGCGCGCCCTGTTGTGGGTCAGTGGAATTGCGCTGATGGCCGCTGCCGCGCCGGCAGCCGCCCAGCAGGCCCCTGAAGCCAACGGGCAGACAACTACGGTCGACGAGATCGTGGTTACCGCCCGCCGCCGCGACGAGCGGCTGCAGGACGTTCCGGTGGCGGTTACCGCCCTGAGCTCGGCCACGCTGGAAACCTTGCAGGCGACCGACATCGGCGATCTGCAGGGAGCCGTGCCCAATCTGTCGCTTCACGTCGGTGATGCGTCGAACGCGGTGGTCTATATCCGCGGCGTCGGCCAGGTGGACAGTCTGGCCTTCGCCGACCCGGGCGTCGGCATCTATATCGACGACGTCTATCTGGGGCGCGCACAGGGAGCCTTCCTGTCGGTCTATGACGTCGACCGGATCGAGGTCCTGCGCGGCCCGCAAGGGACGCTCTACGGGCGCAATACCATTGGCGGGGCGGTCAAATTCGTGTCGACACCGCTCAGCGCCGAACCCGGCGGCCGGGTCGAGCTTTCGGTCGGTGACTATGGTCTGCGGGCATTCCGGGGTGCGCTGGGCGGTGCTCTGGCCGGGGACAATCTGCTGGCCAAGGCGGCAGTGTCGCTGACGCAGCGGGACGGCTATGCTCACAATGCCTTCGACGGTCGCAGCGACGGAGATCAGGACCAGATCGCCGGGCGTCTGGCCTTTGAATACCGGCCGTCCGACGATGTCAGCCTGCGCCTGAACATCGACGCTTCGCGTGACCGTCCTGACACCTCGCGCACACCTGCCCGGGCCACGTCGGTGTTCGGTCTGTACCCGGCCACGACGACTGATCCGTTCCAGGTTGATGCGGATTATAACGACCTGGCCAATCTGGACACCTTCGGTGTGTCCCTGACCGGAGAGTGGGTCCTGTCGGACACTCTGACGGCCAAATCGATCACGGCCTATCGGACGATGGACTACATCACCCATCTGGATCTGGACGCGACCCCGATGCCGTTCTTCGGCATTTATGATGACGAGCAGCAGAGCCAGTTCAGTCAGGAACTGCAGTTGACCTATGCTGGTGAGCGCTGGAACGTGGTCGGCGGGCTGTTTTATTTCGATGAAACCGACAGCACCTTCGCGGGCTTGTTCGGTCCGGCGATCAGCGTGATCACCGCCGAACTGAACGACTATCATAACCGTAGCTGGGCGGCCTACGGACAGGGATCGTACGAGCTGGGCGAGCGGCTGAACCTGACGGCGGGCCTGCGATATACCTATGAACAAAAGGATTTCGTTCGTACCCAGGATCTGATCCTGGGTGGGACGACCACACCCCGACGCGGGGACACGGGTTTCCGTCTGGCCAGTATCGACACGTCGAGCGACTGGTCGTCGCTGACGCCGAAGATCGGGCTGGATTACCGGGTGTCCGACGATGTTCTGGCCTATGTCAGCATCAGTCAGGGCTTCAAGTCGGGTGGTTTCGACGGTCGGGCGGGCGATGCCACCGGTGCCACCCCTTATGAGCCCGAAACGCTGTGGGCCTATGAGGCCGGGTTGAAATCAACCCTGTTCGATCACCGCCTGATCGCCAATCTGGCGATGTTCTGGAATGACTATACCGACCTGCAGCTGTCCAGCTTCACGGCGGATTCAGGCGGCGGCTTTCGGGCGCTGTTCACCAATGCCGGTGCGGCGACCATTCGCGGCGTCGAACTCGAGCTGATGGCCCGACCGACCGCGGCGCTGAATCTCACCGCGGTCGTCAGCTATCTGGATGGCGAGTATGACGAATATATCGGACCCGGGGGGCTGGACATCAGCAACCAGCGCACCCTGGTCAACGCGCCGGAATGGTCGGGGCGTCTGGGGGGAGTCTATACCGTCGACATGGGGCCGGGCGGGATGTTCAAATTCGGTGCCGACGCCTCCTACCGCTCCAAGACCTATCCGACCGTCTCGTCCAGCGAAGTCGTGGCGCAAGGAGCGTTTACCCTGGTCGACGCCTTTGCGCGCTGGGAGGCGTCGTCCGGCCGCTATTTCGCGGAACTGGGTGGCAAGAACCTGACCGACGAGCGTTATATCGAGCACGCCTTCGATCTGTCGGCCTCGCCGGGATATCAGCTGGCCTATTACGGGGCCCCCCGCACCGTCCGCTTCACCGTCGGCGCGCGTTTCTAGGGTGACGACCGGGGACGGGTCCGACGGCGTGGCGGGCCGTGACATCGATCCTGATACCGCCGCCTTTCTGGAGCGCATGGTCCGGGACGCCGCCGGAGCACCGGCGGACCCGACGCTGGCGCAACGTCGCGAGGGGCTGAAGGCTGCGGTTGCGGCCTATGGCCCTGACCCGGTTTCGGTCGCGGGAATCGAGGATCGCCATATCAAGGGCCCCGACGGGCCGGTGGCGATCCGGATCTACCAGCCGCCGCGCCCGGAAGGCAGCAAGGCCCGGGTTCCGTTGCTGCTGCATATCCATGGCGGCGGCTGGGCATTGGGCGACCCGGACGGTTATGCGCCGGTCGTGCGGAACTATTGTGTGGCGGGTGGTTGCGTCGTGGTCGACGTCGACTACCGGCGCGCGCCGGAACACAAGCATCCGGCAGCGTTGCGGGACTGTCTGGCAGCGCTGGCCTGGGCGCGCCGCAATGCCCGTAAACTCGGGGCCGACGCTTCCCGGATCGTCGTAACGGGCGACAGCGCGGGTGGTTATCTGGCGGCCGGGGTGTGCCAACAGACGCCGGTTCCGGTCGCCTTGCAGGTGCTGGTCTATCCGGTGACAAGTGCCAGCAGGAAGACGAATTTCGTCTCACGGCGAGAATTGGGAGACGGTCGTTACTTCTTGCGGGAGTTCGACATCCTGCGGGCCGAGCGGGAATATTTCCGGACGGGTCAGAATCGCGAGCGGGCACCCGCGTCGCCGCTTCTGGCATCGGCGCGGGTGCTGCGTGGCCAGCCCCGGACACTGGTGGTGACCGCCACACTCGATCCGTTGAAGGACGAAGGGAACGCCTACGCTGCCGCCCTGATCGCCGCCGGCGTGGACTGTGAGTTGATGCAGGTCGAGGGGACGATCCACGGGTTTGTACTGTTCGCCGGACAGATCGCCGCCGGCCGTGCGTTGATCACTGAAATCGGCCGGCAGATTCGTTCACTCGAGCCGGTGACCCGTCATCCGCTCCGTCAGTTCTGGTTGGGTGGGTAGGCGGCGGCTGTCGTTTCGGACCCGGAATATGAAAAAGGGCCGCCCGGCGAACCGGGGGCGGCGATATTCCTTCGAAATGGCGATCTGCTGGCGCGGTACCGGGCCGTGCTGCGGGGACTGGAAGCAGTCTACCCCGCCCTCCTGCGGGGCCGACCAGGGTTGCCGTGCCTGGCCCGTGTGCCGACCTGTTCCTAGACAGCGGGCTGGGTCGTCTTCGGCTTGTCCGCCTCGTCCTCATCGTCGTCCTCGAGCAGGGCCACGAGGGCGTCGATGATGGCGTCCAACTGCTCCGGACTGGCCGAGACGGTCATCGCCTGGCCATCGGCGGCTTCGAGTTGCAGCAGATAGCCGTCCTCGGAGTCGGACAGGCTGAACTGGGTCAGGGCGGGGATGTCGGCCATCACGGGAATCCTGGAGGAAGGAAAAGCAGGGTCAGCCGGCGGCTGATCCGGATGCTGTAACAGAAAAAGGGCCGTCCGGCGTCGGGGCTTTGCAGCCCCGGGCCGGACGGCCAGCCTCGTCCGGACCGAACCCCGCGGGGGTCGGCGGCGGGTCGCAGGGACCGGCCGGACGGGGTGTTCTGAGGTCCCCCCGAAGAGGGCAGACGATCAGCCGTCGAGGTCCTGACCTTCGTCCGGTTCGGGCGTGCCCAGCAGTTCGTCGGCGATCTTGCTGGTCGATTTGCGCACCTTGTCCTCGATCGAGGCAGCCATGTCCGGGTTCTGTTTGAGGAATTCGCGGACGTTCTCGCGGCCCTGACCGATGCGGGTCGAGTCATAGGAGAACCAGCTGCCCGATTTCTCGATAACCCCGGCCTTGACCCCCAGGTCGATGATCTCGCCCAGTTTGGAGATGCCCTCGCCGTACATGATGTCGAAGATGACCTCGCGGAACGGCGGGGCGACCTTGTTCTTGACCACCTTGACCCGGGTGGTGTTGCCGACGACCTCGTCGCGGTTCTTGATCGCGCCGATGCGGCGGATGTCGAGCCGGACCGAGGCGTAGAATTTCAGCGCATTGCCGCCCGTGGTGGTCTCGGGCGAGCCGTACATGACGCCGATCTTGTGACGGATCTGGTTGATGAACAGCACGATGCACTGCGACTTGTTGATCGAGGCGGTCAGCTTGCGCAGGGCCTGGCTCATCAACCGGGCCTGGAGGCCGGGCAGGCTGTCGCCCATCTCGCCCTCGATCTCGGCCCGCGGCGTCAGGGCGGCGACGGAGTCGACCACCACGATGTCCACGGCCCCGGACCGGACCAGGGTGTCGACGATCTCGAGTGCCTGCTCGCCCGTGTCCGGCTGGGACACCAGCAGGTCATCGAGATTGACGCCCAGCTTCTGGGCATAGCCCGGGTCCAGCGCGTGTTCGGCGTCGACGAAGGCGGCGGTGCCGCCGGCCTTCTGGATCTCGGCCACCGTATGCAGGGCCAGGGTCGTCTTGCCCGAGCTTTCCGGACCATAGACCTCGATCACCCGGCCACGCGGCAGACCACCGATGCCCAGGGCGATGTCGAGCCCCAGCGAGCCGGTCGAGACGGACGGGATTTCCGCCACCACGCCGCCCTTGCCGAGCTTCATCACCGAGCCCTTGCCGAAGGCCCGGTCGATCTGGGCGATCGCCGCTTCCAGCGCCCGCTGCTTGTCGCCGTCGTCCTTGCCAACCAATTTCAAATTCGCCTGAGCTGCCACCTTGCCACTCTCCTTTGCCATGATTCCCATCTGGTTCCGGGAGAGACCCGCCTGGACCCGCTCCCTGTGTGAGACGGACTATGTGCACGGTTTGTTCCGGTTGCCAATATGTTCTTTTTTGGCATCAAGGTCATGCGTCCGATCTTGACGTGTCGGTCCGCCGGCCCTGGAACGGTGATCGTGCGTGACGGACGCGGGATGCAGCGTTCAGAGGGGACTCACCGGCGGTCTCTGAGCTCTAGGCGTCCAGAGGGTCCAGGCCGTCCATGACCGCGGTCAGGGCGATGACCGTCTGGGCTTCGAGGGCGCTGTGTCCGGCATTGGTCTTGATGAAGGTCCGGACCGGCGACCCGGCCGCCTCGAGAGCCGTGACCAGTGCGGACGCCTGCGCCAGCGGTGTGACCTGATCGAAGCGGACGGGGTCTGTCCTCTTTCAACGCAGTTGGCGCGGCCCGATTGTCAGGTGGTCGCCGGCCACTAGGTTGTCGCCGGAAAGCGAGTCCTACAAAAAACTTGGAAGGTAACTTGCAGACACCAAAGCCCCTCACGCTAACAGTTGGCCCTGCGCGAAGCCCAGACATTTGGGCAGGGCCGGAAACCGCTCACCGGCCATGGTTGGAGAGCTTCAGTTCCAGCACCCGCCAGAGCGAGCGAACGAACGAGGTGTCTCTTGCAGAGTTTCGCATTGCCTCAAGTCCGGCCTCGTCGATCCAGTGCCCCCCGACCATGACGCCTGACGGCAATTCCACAGCGCCAATCTGCGTCAATGGGTCTCCAATCAGCAAGACTAGATTGGCCCGATAGCCTGGCGCAACGATACCGCTCCGCTCAAAACCGAGAGCCTCGGCGCTTGAGCGTGTTGCGGAGGCGAGCGCATCGTGCGGCGACAGACCTGCCGCCACCAACAGTTCGAGCTCTCGCGCTAGCGAGGCACCCGGAACCAGTCCGAAGCTACCGCTATCCGTCCCGGCAATCAGAGGCACGCCCGCCTCATGAAGAAGGCGCGTCGCGGTGAGAAAGAAGTCCGCGTGGGGCCGCTCATAGTTCGACGCTTCGACCCCACTCCAGTATTGTTCCGAGCCTCGCTCGAAGAAGCGTACCAGCGGGTTGATGGTGTCCGAGCCGGGCCCATCCAGGTAGCGCCCTTGCGTTTCAGCAATAAGCACCAGGCGCTTGTGAGCAATCAGGGTCGGCGTCACGACTTCACCGGAAGCGGAAAGCCTAGAGGCCAGCAGCCGCATCTTGTCCTCGTCCAGGTCGTCTCGCAGCCCGTGCCAAACGATGGTTTCGACGTGTTCGAGGGTCGTGAAACCACGCCCAAGGGACTGCTCCCACGAGACATCGAAAGGCCGCTCACGTGGAACGCCCTTTGTCCGTACTCCCTCAGGAGAATGACCGGTGACACTCATACCCAATCGGTCCGCTTCATCGATTATGGCCTCGAAGGCCTCGCGGGTGAGGTTCGAGTAGATTTTGAGTGTTCGGTACCCGGCGGCATGCTGTGCGCGCACTGATGCCCGGGCTTCGTCGCCCGACGTGACGGTCTGCTGCACAATGGTGTCGTTGGCGCCCGGGCTATTGAGAATCGGGCCGGTGGTGATGAAGTCCGGCCCGAGCAGCGCGCCGTTGGCGATGCGCTCCGCAAGCCGGAGATGGAACGGATAGCCGGACATATTGCGCACGCCTGTCACGCCGTGGGCGAGATATCCCGCCAGTTCCGCTTCGTCATTGAGATGGATGTGTGCATCGATCAGGCCCGGGATTAGAGTGCGCCCGTTGCCATCCACAACGCGGACGCCTTGCGGCGCGCGCAACGCGCCGGCGGCCCCGACCTCTATGATGCGATCGCCCATGATAAGGACCGCGCGCGCGTCCTCAACCTCGGGTGAGCCGGGGACCATTGAAATGAGACGTACATTGTCTAGCAGCACGCCGACGGGCCGCGCCTGATCAACTCTTAGCGCGTCAGGTAGGTCGCTGATGATCAACCACAGCCATGCCGTGATGATGGCGGCCAGTACAGCGAGCCCGATGCCGACACGCCTTAGAGCTCGAATTTTCATGGATAAATTTGCCCCAACGCTCCAAATTTACCGCCACGATCTGTCGCGGAGTGAGTAAATTGTTTCGCTGTGATGGGCAAGCCGCCAGCGGCGTCGCTTCCAGGACCGCACACACCTTCGTCCCGGCAGGAGTCCCGACGGACATACGCGTACGATTTCGAACTAGCATGCACCAAATGACGCGAGGTTGGCTTCTGACCGGGAACATTCGCGAACCGACGAGGCCAAGGTGAAATACGGGATTAAACGGTGGCATCGGAGGTGCAGAGCTGTCGAGCCGAACACGGCCAACCCGGGTAGTGCCCAGAGAGCGGCTCGTCGGGCCGGTGGCTCTATCCCTTCGGGTGGCGAGGCGCGTCGGCCGTGTCCGAACCCTTTAGGCGTCCAGAGGGTCGAGGCCGTCCATCACCGCGGTCAGGGCGATGACTGTCTGGGCTTCGAGGGCGCTATGGCCGGCATTGGTCTTGATGAAGGTCCGGGCCGGCGACCCGGCCGCCTCGAGCGCCGCGACCAGCGCGGACGCCTGGGCGAGCGGTGTGACCTGATCAAAGCGGCCGTGGACGATGTGGATGGCGATGCCGGCCAGCCGTTTGACATGATCCAGCACGTACCCCGGTTCGATGAAGAGGTCGTTGGCGAAATAGTGGGCCTCGATCTGGGCGAAGCTCAGGGCGAAGTCCGCCTCGGCGTTCTGTCCGGGATCGGCGGCCGGCGGCACCGTGTAGGAGATGACGCCTTCCCAGACCGACCAGGCCACCGCTGCGGCCCGTTGCGCCGCGCGACCGGCCTCGTCAGGGGCACTCCGGTCGAAGATCGCCTTGTAGGCCGCCATCATGTCCGCCCGATCCCCGGGCGGGATGGTCTCCACGAAGGCCTTCCACTCATCCGGATAGGCGACATAGCTCCCCGGCCGCGTGAGGGCGTACGGATGGTCCGCCCAGGTCTCGGCATTGCCCTGATACATGTAGAGCAGGTCGTCACGCTCGCCGAGGAAGATGCCCCTGAGGATCAGGGACGCCACGGCGTCGGGGTGCCGGATGGCGTAGACGAGCGCCAGGGTGCTGCCCCAGCTGCCGCCAAAGAGATGCATCTTTTCGGTGATGTTCAGGGCCTGCCGCAGGCGATTGATGTCGGCGACGAGGTCGTCCGTCGTGTTCTTCACTAAGGCGACTTCAGGGCCTGCGACAGCGACGGTCGGACGGCTCTTGCCGCATCCGCGCTGGTCGAACAGGATCACACGGTATCGCGCCGGATCGAAGAACCGCGAGAGAACCGGTGAGCAGGTACCGCCCGGCCCTCCGTGCAGAAACAGCACCGGTTCGCCGTCCGGATTGCCGTATTCCTCCCAGTAGAGCGTGTGATCCGGCTCGCGATCGACAGGCAGCAGCCCCGATGCGCGCGCGTCCTCCTGAGGGTAGGACCATTCGTCAGAGACCTTGCTGGTCGTCTGAAGTCTGGAGAAATCCATGGCGTCGTCCTCTGAATGGGCGGTCGGCGGGCGGTCCGCACTTTCACGCTATCACTTTAGTCTCCGACGCCGCGCCGACTTTGCTGCCTGTTATGGAGGGTTGTGGCATCGCCGCCTTCCACGGCCCGAACGTCCGCGCAGCGGCTGAGTATCCGGCACGAAAGCGGTCACTCCCCCCGCGGCCCGGACTCCCGAGCCGCCATAGAGGGGCGTCTGACAAGAATGACCCGCCCGTACGCAGCCTTCGGTATTGATCCGGAAGCGTCGCTGTGCGTTCAGAGCATATGACCAAAGCAGCCAAACCCGCCGTTCTCACCATCCGCAACGCCCGCCTGTCGGACGTGACGGCCATCAACGACCTCGTCATCAAGGTCTACAAGGACATCCCGCCCTATACCCCGGGCATGTTGCGCGGTCAGATCGCCGCCTTCCACGACGGCCAGTTCGTGGTCGAGTACGAGGGCGAGATCGTCGGCTATGCCGCCGGCTTCCGCATCGACGAGAAGACGGCGATGTCGCCGCACACCTGGAACGAGATCACCGGCGGCGGCTATGCGGCGCGCCACGACCCGGTCGGAGAGTGGTTCTACGGCATGGAGGTCTGTGTCGATCCGGACCGCCGCCGCCTGCGCATCGGTCAGCGGCTGTACGACGCGCGGCGCGATCTGTGTGAAGCCCAGAATCTGAAGGGAATCGTGTTCGGCGGACGGATGCCGGGCCGGTTGCGGCGCAAGGCCACCTATCCGACGGCGGTCGAATATCTGGACGCGGTGACGGCGCGCAAGCTGAACGACCCGGTGATCGGTTTCCACCTGCGCTCGGGCTTCGAGCCGATCGGGATTCTGGAGGGTTATCTGAAGTCCGACGCCGCCTCGATGGGCACCGCTGCCCACATGGTCTGGCGCAACCCCTATTATGTCGAGAGCCACGGCAAGGGGGCGGCCTTCGCCACCAAGGAGACGGTGCGCGTGGCCACGGTCCAGTTGCAGGCCCGCAAGGTGTCGAGTTTCGAGGAGTTCATCTCCAACGTCGAATATTTCGTCGACGTGACCTCGGACTACCGGTCGGACTTCGTGGTGTTCCCTGAGCTGTTCACCCTGCAGCTGCTGTCGCTGGAACCGAAGAAACTGACCCCGGCGGAGTCGATCGAACACCTGACCCGCTACACGCCGCGCTTCGTCGAGGCGATGCAGAAGATGGCGGTCGAGTACAACATCAACATCATCGGCGGCTCGCACCCGACCCAGGCCGACGACGGCGACATCCAGAACGTTGCGTATGTCTTCCTGCGCGACGGTTCGGTCCACGCCCAGGAGAAGATCCATCCGACGCCGAACGAGCGCCACTGGTGGAACATCAAGGGTGGCGACGCCGTCCATGCCATCCCGACCGACTGCGGCCCGATCGGGGTACTGATCTGCTACGATTCCGAATTCCCGGAACTGGCGCGGCGGCTGGTCGACGAGGGCGCGCGGATGCTGTTCGTGCCCTTCTGCACCGACAACCGGCAGGGCTATCTGCGGGTGCGCTATTGCAGTCAGGCGCGGGCGATCGAGAACCAGTGCTACGTCGTCCTGTCGGGCAATGTCGGCAATCTGCCGAACGTTGAGAACATGGACATCCAGTATGCCCAGTCGTGCATCCTGACGCCGTGCGACTTCCCGTTCGCGCGTGACGGAGTCGCGGCCGAGGCCAGCGAGAACGTTGAGACGGTGACGGTGGCCGACCTGGATCTGTCGGACCTGGCCTGGGCCAAGTCGCAGGGCACGGTGCGCAATCTGCGCGACCGTCGTTTCGACCTCTACAAGACCGTGTGGGCCGACGGGGGCTGAGGCCCGTCAGGCCGCGGTGGTTGGACTCTCGACCGCTGCGGCCGGCTCGGCGAAACGAGCAGCCCCCGAGACTCCGCAGGCGACGACCAGACAGACCGCGGCCGCGATCAGGATCGGACGTGTGGCGTCCGGGGCAGGTGCCAGCGGTCGTATCAACATGAAGACCAGCAGGCCGCACATTGCGAGGATGCCCGGCAGGTCCATGCCGACGCTGAGGAAGCCGAAATGGGCAAGGCCGAACAGCCAGGCCCCGACCACCACAGTGACGACGGCGGCCGGAACCAACGCTGCGCGTTTGATTATGAGCGGATCAATGAAGGCCGTTACCGCAGCGACAAGGGCGGCAGGAAGGGCGGTCCAGATAAACAGCAGGGCCGCCTCCGGGGCGAATATCTGGACGGCGAAGGCCAGGACCAGAACAAGCGTGATCACGCCCAGCCAACTGCCCCACGTCCGTTTCGGTGCCCAATTCGACAGCCAGCCCAGACCAATGGCGATCAGGCTCACCACCAAAAAGACCGGGCTGAAGCCCCCCAGTGTGATCGCCACCCCGGCGGCCACGACCGTGATCGCAGTGATCAGTCGACGGTCGACCTGTCGGCGCCCGCTCAGCAGCAGCAGGGCAACGGCGAGCACCGTCAGGGCCGTCGCTGCTTCCATCCACGGCAGGCGGGCCATCAGGATATAATAGGCGTCCGCCTTTCCGGCACCGCCGGCCACAGGCCCGGCCAGGGTGCGGACCGCCTGGGTCAGCACGATCCCGACCGTGAGAAGCCACAGGCCATCCAGACTACCGCGTGCGATATCGGTGAAGGTCAGGTCGGTCTCGCGGCGGGCGCGCCAGGTGGCCAGGCCGGTAAGGGCCGCTGTCAGGCCCAGTAGTAACCAGCCAAGGCCCGGGGAATGGCTCAGGACAAACCAGCCCAGGATATCGGAATAGACTCGATTGGAACCGGCGGCCGGCAGGGCGGGCGCACGCAACAGGGCGTCGGCAGTTTCCAGCGCCTGGGCTCCGATATGCTGGACCGTGCCCTGATCGAGCCGGTCCGGGGTCGCGGCCGTCGTGTGATATTGCTCGGGCCGACCGATGAAGGCGAGATTGATGCCCTGGATGCCGCGCGCCTTGGCGATGGTGAAATCGGAGCCGTTGGGCATGTGCTCGTAAATGAAGACGGCGAGCGAGCTGCTGGAGGGGCCGCCGGTCGCGCGTCGGGCCGCGCGCCCGTAGACGGCGATGGTCTCGGCATTGCCACGGCCGGTTTCAAACATGATGGCCCTGCCACCGCCGCCGCGGGAATCCAGGTTCACAACCGCGCCGATCCGGTCGCGCAGGGGGTGACCGCCGAAGAAGACGCGGGCCCCGTCCAGATCCAGTTCCTCGGCATCGGTGAATACGACGACCAGATTGCGATCCGCGGGACCCCGCGCCCGGATCGCCCGCACCGCTTCGAGAATGGCGGCGACGCCGGTCGTGTCGTCAGCCGCTCCGGGCGAGTCCGGCACGGTGTCGTAGTGGGCCATCAGCATCACCGCCGGGGCCGAAGGGTCACGACCGGGCAGGACGCCGACCAGATTGGCCACGCTGTAGCCGGCGGCCGCGGGATTCTGGCCCTGGCGGTTCAGACGCTTGATCGCGGTGGGTGACAACGGCCCGTCCTGGACGGTGGGGGTGAGGCCGAGCGCGGTCATGCGACTGACCAGATAATCGCGGACCCGGGCGTGATCGAGCGATCCAATCGGGTGCGGGTTCCGGGCGATCTCACGCACGTCGACCATGGCCCGGGCCGCGGAAAAGGCCGTGGGTTCAGCTTCGGACCCGACCGGGCGGGGCGTCTGCAGGGTTACCACCGCCAGCAGAAGTGCGATCGTCAGTGAGCCGAACAGCCAGGCCAGACGCATGGTGATTCCCCCGATCAGATGGCCCCACTAGGGGGCAAGCGTCGCCTTTGATCAAGGGCGAGCCGCCCGTGAGCGAGCCCCGTCAGGCCGCGTGGCGTAAGCTGGACGGGGATTTGACGAACAGGCCCTTGCGGCCGTTGACCGGACGGAAGGCCAGGGTGTCGCCCCCCAGCTGTTCATCCGGCCCGAGGAACAGGCAGCCGTCATCGACGAGTCGACGCTCCAGGCCGTCGATGATTCTGGCGCGCCGCTCGGGATCGACGTCGGTCAGCACGTTGCGGCACATGATGATGTCGAACTTTCCCTCGTCGACGGGTTCGTCCAGCAGATTGGCGCGGGTGAACTGGACGGCGGCGTTCAGTTCCGGGCGGGTGACCCAGTGCTCGTCGACCAGTTCGAACCAGCGCAGCATGGTGTGGGCCTTGAGACCGCGCTGGATCTCGAAGCTGGTGTAGGTCCCGGTGCGGGCCTTATCCAGGACCTTCTGAGACAGGTCGGTGGCGACAATGTCGACCGAGGCTCCGGCCTCAAGGGCGGCCATGGCGAGGGAATAGGGTTCCTGACCGGTCGAGCAGCCTGCCGACCACAGACGTACATGGCCGTTGGGACGAGCCTTCGACAGGGCGGGCAGCAATTCATTGGCGAAGACGTCGAAGGTCGCCCGGTCGCGCCGGAACCAGGTTTCGGGATTGAGCAGAGCCTCGATCACGGACCAGCCCAGGGAGGCGACCGGCTTGGCCCACAGGGCCTCGAGCATGATGTCGACGCTGTCGAAACCCTCGCGCCGCGCGACCGGGCCCAGCCGGTGTTCGGCCAGGTGAATCCGGTCCCGGGCCAGCCGGAAGCCGGCCCGGGAGGCCATCAGGGACTGCAGGCGATCGAAATCGTCCGGCATCATGGCGTCAAACAGCTCCCACTTCTGAAAGTTTGGACTGCAGGATTTCGCCGTCAAACGGCTTCATCACATATTCGTCGGCTCCGGCCGACAGGGCCTCGGCAATAAAGTCGGCGCGGGTTTCGATGGTGCAGAAGAGCACCTTGGGCCGGTCACCTCCGGACATGGCGCGCAGTCGCTGCAGGAAGGTCAGCCCGTCCATGACCGGCATACCCCAGTCCAGCAACACGACATCCGGCATGACGCCACCGCAGAAGGCGAGGGCCTCCGAGCCGTCGGCGGCCTCATCAACCTCGAAGCCCAGACCCTCGACGATGCGACGGGCCACCTTGCGGATGATCCGGCTGTCATCGACGATGAGACAGGTTTTGGGGTTCAAGGCTGGATTCCATCTGGCGCGGGCGGGGCACCGTATCGGCGGTGCTGGACGTCATGATCGCCGATCGGCGGTTAACGAGGTGTTTGGAAAGCCTGTTAAGGTCTCTTAGGATTTGGGGTCAAACGGGCATTCCGGCGACGATATCGACCCGGCCTTCCACGGTGGTGACGGTCAGGCTGCCCTTGTGGCCGGATACGGTCAGCCAGAGCCAGTAGGGCTGGATCCATTGACCGGCCAGGCCTTCGACCAGGCGCTCGCCCGCCAGTCCGGTGATGACCTCGGGTTTGAGGCGGGCCCGGGCCCCGACGGCCGTACCTTCCATGAGGAGAAGATTGCCGTCGCGACGGGTGGTGATGGTGGCGACGCCGCCCGACGGCAGGGCCGCCGTTGTCAGATAGGCCAGATTGATCAGGGCCCTGGCCTGCGGCTTGGTGAAATCATCGGCGTCCACCCGCCAGTCCATTGTCGCCCGACCGCCCTCGATCATGCCGGCGACCAGTCGTTGCAGCTCGACCCCCGAGAATTTCTCGCTCGTGGTCGCCGCCCCGAAGGCGACGCGGGCAAAATGCACCAGACTGACGAGTTTTTTTGCGCTCTGGCCGATCAGCGCCATCGCGTCCTCGCGCATGTCCTGGGCTGTGGGGTCGTCCAGAAGGTCCAGGCCGGAGACGATAGCTCCGGCCGGGCTGATGAAATCGTGGCACAATTTCGCGGAGACCCAGGCGGCGAGTTCCTGGGGGTCGACGGGAAGTTCGGCGGCGTCGGCGTTCACGGTCATGGGTGTCCTGGACCAGAATCGGGGTCTGGATGCTGAAGCTGACGTGATTTGCCGGTTCGTGAAACCGGGGGGATCGGGTATCGAGGCCACAAATGACCGAAACCCTGCAAGCTGACCTCGCCTCGGGCACCCTGGCCGAGGCGATCTCCGACATCGCCGAGGACGCGGCGCGGGTAATACTGCCCTACTGGCGGGCCTCCGCGGTGGTAGAGGTCAAGGCGGACGACAGTCCGGTGACCCAGGCCGACCGTGAGGCCGAGACCTTGATTCTTTCGCGTCTGGCCGCCCTCTATCCCGGGATTCAGGCTGTGGCCGAAGAGGCCGTGGCGGCCAACGGCGCGCCGGCCCTGGCCGAGGAGTGGTTCTGGCTGATCGATCCACTGGACGGGACACGTGGCTTTGTCGCCGGACGCGAGACCTTCACCGTCAACATCGCCCTGATCCACAATGGAGCCCCGGTGGCGGGTGTCGTGGTCGCACCGGCTACGGCCACGACCTGGTGTGGCGGGCCCGAGAAGGGGGGCGGGATTCTGCGCCGACGCTTCGGCGAGCCGTGGCAGACGGTGCGCGTACGCGACCGACCGGCCACCCCTCTGGCCCTGCTGAGCCACAGTATGAGCGACGACGAGGCCGAACGCCTGGCAGCACGGCATGGCTGCGCGCAATGGCAGGGTATGGATTCCTCGCTGAAATTCTGCCTGATCGCCGAGGGACGTTTTGATGCCTATCCGCGCACCGGCCCGACATCCGAATGGGATACGGCGGCGGGGCAGGCGGTGCTGGAAGCGGCTGGTGGTCGTGTGCTCGATGATGACGGCCAGCCGTTGGCCTATGGCAAGCCACACTTCCTCAATGGACCGTTCGTCGCGCTTGGGGGCTGAGACCCGTCAGGCCCGCGCGGCACGGGTGTCCATCAACGCCTCGGCGCGCGCCGCAAGCGCGGGCGCGCCCAGTTCGCGGGCGGTCGTTGCGGCCTCGACCAGTGACATGCCGATCCCGGTGGCCTGATGTCCACTCAAGCGGCCGAGCGCCAGATGGACGTGGGCCATGGCGATCTGGTCAGCGGCCCAGTCCAGCGGCGTCTCATGGCCGGATTGATCGGTCAGGCGGCCGCGCAAACGGGCCGCGAGCGTGGACAGGGTCTTGCGGTCGCCGTCCGCCTCGGCCAGTGCCGCCTCCCGGGCAAAGCGCCGCTCCCGCGCCAGAGCCCCCAGGATCAGACCGCTGCCTTCGCTGAGGGCCTGGGCCAGGGCCAGACTGGACAGGGATGATGCCGGATCAGAGCGCACGATCTGGATGGCGACCCAGTCCAGCGGACTGTGATCCGGTGTGAACTCATCAGCCGCCGCCTCGAACATGGCCTGACCCTGTTGCATCGCTTCGGCATCACCGGCCAGTTCGGCCAGCGCCTTCATCCCCGCGCCGCACAGGGTCAGGGCTTTGGCGCGGGTCAGGGGGCGATATTCGGGAGTCGAGCCTTCGACGATGCTGCGCAGGTCGCGGCCGGCCTGGTCAAGCAGCCGGGCATCCCGGCGGGCGACACCGGCCTCGAGTGCCAGTCCGGCGCGGTCCAGTCGAACATCATCGGCGATCGGGGAATTGTCCGGGGTCAGCCCGTGAAGGGCCACGTCCAGCAGGGCTGCGGCATCGAGCAGATCTCCGGGATCCCCTGACAACCGGGCCTCCCGGGCGCGCAGGCGCGCGTGGACGACCGTAGCGGCACAGGTGGTTTCAGCCCGACGAAGCGCACCGAGGGCCGCGATTTCGCCAAGCGCCCGGGTCAGGTGCCGGGCTCCGCCGCACAGATCGAATTGCAGCATTCCGGTCGCGGCAGCCTCGATCGCTGCACGTGCGGTCTGATCGTCGCTGCCGGCGGCCCGGGCCGCATCGGCGGCAGACTGGTGCGCCCTTTCCAGGCTTGATCCGAGACCCGTGCGGCGTGTGTGTTCGCGCCACAGGGCACCGGCCCGCAGATAGGCCTCGAAGGGATGGGCACAGGAGACGCGCCCGGCGTCGATCGACTGCTGGCGGGCCTCGACCCGCACCAGATCGGCACTGATCAGTTCGAGCCAGCTCAGGTCGTCGCTATCGCGCGCCTGGGCGAACAGTTTTCTCAAATCCCTGCCGAATTCGAACATGGGCTGGCGCTTCCGTCCCGCATCGGGACCCTGAACGCGGTCCCGGGCTTCACACAGCAAGCACAGCGCCGCGACGGTGAAACCGTCGAGCGGGCCGGGTGTTCCGTCGGTCGAGACACGAGCCGGCGCTATCTCGCCGGCGTGTTCGAGCGACGGGCCTCGCCGGGCGCGCCGACCCCGGGATCAGCCCCGTTCCTTCGTCTTGGTGAAGGCCAGTTTGGGGAAGCGTTCGCCGACATAGCCGGTTTCCCAGCTCGACTTGGCCAGGAAGACCGGGTCGTCGTCGATGTCGCGGGCCATCTGCGGGCGGTATTTGCCCATGAAGTCCTCGAGATCGGCCTTGTCGCCGCCCAGCCAGCGGGCCTCGGCCCAGGGGGAGGGCTCGAAGATGACGTCGAGGCCGTATTCCTCGCCCAGACGGTCGGCCATGACCTCGAACTGCAGCTGGCCGACAGCCCCGACGATGAAGTCCGCGCCCATTTCGGGGCGGAACAGCTGGGTCACGCCTTCCTCGGCCAGGCCGTCCAGCGCCTTGCGCAGATGTTTGGCCTTGAGCGGATCCTTGACCCGCACGCGCTGCAGGATTTCGGGGGCGAAATTGGGCAGGCCGGCGAAGCGGATCAGGCCGCTTTCCGACAGGCTGTCACCGACGCGCAGCACGCCGTGGTTGGGAATGCCGATGACGTCGCCGGCATAGGCGTCGTCGGCCAGTTCGCGGTCCGAGGCGAAGAACATGATCGGAGCATTCACCGACAGCTGTTTGGCGGTGTTCTGGACCTTGAGCTTCATGCCGCGCTGGAACTTGCCCGAGGCCATGCGGAACATGGCGATGCGGTCGCGGTGGTTGGGGTCCATATTGGCCTGGACCTTGAAGACGAAGCCGGTGACCTCGGCCGCGCCGGGCTCGACGATGGTCTCGACCGGTTCGGGCGCATTGCGGGCCCCGGCCAGCGCCCCGTATTTGCGGGCCTTCATCGTCTTGGGCGGCGGGGCCCATTCCCCGATGGCGGCCAGCAGTTCGTCGATACCGAAATGGCGCAGGGCCGAACCCCACAGCACGGGGGTCATATGGCCCTCAAGGAAGGACTGGCGGTTGAAAGCCGGATAGCCGCCGGTGACCAGTTCGGCGGCGTCCAGCATGTCCTGATGCTCGCCGTCCTCGAAATACCGTGCGGCCTCGGTCAGGGGCAGGGCCTCGGGATGGGGCTCGTCGACCACAGCACCGGGCACCTTGCGGGCGTAGGGCTGGAAGCGACCCGTGCCCATCTCGACCATGCCGCGCAGGCGGTTGCCGCTCTGGGCCGGCCACCAGATCGGGGCGGGGTCGAGGGCCAGGCGTGAGGCGATCTCGTCCAGCAGCGCCATCGGGTCCTGGGCCTCGCGGTCCAGCTTGTTGATGAAGGTGATGATGGGGATGTCGCGCAGGCGGCAGACCTCGAACAGCTTCAGGGTCTGGGGCTCAATGCCCTTGGCGGCGTCCAGCACCATGATGGCGCAGTCGGCGGCGGTCAGGGTGCGATAGGTGTCTTCCGAGAAGTCCTCGTGCCCGGGCGTGTCGAGCAGGTTGAACATCTTGGCCCCACCGTCCTTTGTGGTGTGCTCGAACGTCATCACCGAGGCGCTGACCGAGATGCCGCGTTCTTTCTCGATCTTCATCCAGTCGGACTGGGTGCGGCGGTTCTCGCCGCGCGCGCGCACGGCTCCGGCGGCACGGATGGCCCCGCCTGCGAGCAGGATATGCTCGGTCAGGGTGGTCTTGCCCGCGTCGGGGTGGGCGATGATGGCGAAGGTCCGGCGACGGCCGGCCTCCTCGGCGAGCGTGAGTTTCGACATGGCGGCGGGAGGTAGCGCGTCAGGCGACGGAAGTCACTCGCCGGAAGCGTCCGGGTCTTCTTCTCCGGCGTCGGGGGCGATCGGCAGCGGTTCATCCGGGCGCGCCGCGAGTCCGGCTCTCTGCCGCGCTTCGCCGAGCAGGGCCCGGACGGGTGCCAGACTGTCACCGCCATGGGGGTTATTGGCGACAGGCTCCAGCAGGGCGATGACCTCGGGATAAAAATCACGAGCCATCAGGGCCTGGGCTGCGCGGTACCGGACGGTCGACACCTGGGGTGCGAGTTGGACAGCGACGTCGAGGGTGTCGAGATCATTGTCGGTCGGATAGTCGAAGGCCCTCATGCGACTGTCGGCCAAGGCCATAAGGATACGATAGTCTTCGGGATCAGAACGATAGGCGCGACCGAGCAGGGTCCTGGCCTGAGCGTAGAGGTGGTCCCTTTCGGCCGGGTCAATTTCGTCTGCCGCCGCCTGAGTCATGCGGGCCCGGGCCGTCAGTCGCAGAGCGTCTGCATCGGCGGGGGCAGCGACAAGGATCGGGGCGAGTGTTGCCTCGGCGGCCCGGGGGTCGTCATTTGAAAGTTGAATCTTGGCGAGGACAATCCCCGCCAGCCGGTCGCCTGGATAGCGCGCGGCGATGGATCTGATGCGGTCGAGGAGTTCGGCCTTGTCCGCCGGTGCTACAAAGCGATCGACCCTCAGATCAAGCCAGATCAGGTCACGGGCGCTGGTAGGCATGACCGAGACGGTTACTTCGGCCGTCGGCAGGGCCATGGGCACGGTAAAATAGGTGATGCGCCGCAGGTAGGACTGCAGATCGCCTTGCAGCTCTGATGGTGTTCGGTCGATCGTGCCGTCCAGGGCCGCGATCGGATCGGCCCCGCTTGCGACAGCGGCAAGATAGAGACCCAGCCGACGCTTTCGTTCCGGCGTACTCATCAGGTAGCTGGTCAGGGCCCAGGCCTGGGCATAGTAGCCGGGGCCCTGACCCGAGGTTAGTTGGGCAGAGCGCGACCCCAGGACGGCCTCCATGGGCACCCAGGAGTTTGACTGAACCAGCGAATTCATGCGGCCACGACTGTGCATGCCAATCCGCGCCCGGTCTGATGTCACTTCCGCGGTCGCATGATATTCGGCGAAGCCTTCGACGAACCATCCCGGATAGGCACCGGGCATGTTGGCCAGCATGAAATGGTGGCCGTATTCATGAAAAAGGGTGCGGTCCCCTTCACTGCGCCGCTGGTCGACGACCGCGAACACCCGGCTATCTCCGGCGCTGTAGAAGCCCCCGATGCCGGAGCGCAGCGTCGGGTTGATCTGACGCAGTTCGGACAGGCCGTCGGCAATGTAGATTTCGAGCTTGCTCGACACGGTTCCGGCGGCGTTCGGGTAATAGTGACGCAGCATGGCGTCGAACCGTTCGATCTTGCGAGTATAGTCCCGCAGCGATTGTTCGCTCATGTCGCCATAGACGATAAAATGGGGACTTTCGGCACGCCGCCACTCGGCGTGGGCCGGGGATGTTCCCATAGTGAGGACGGCAATGCCCAAGGTCAGCGTCAGCAGGGTGCCGCGGCCGGCGCGGACGAGGACGGACAGCAATCCGGGCAACGGGCATCTCCGGCAACTATGAGTTGCCAGCTATCGCCGGAAAAGGTGGCCGTTCAAGCTCTTTTTCAAGAGGAGCTATCGGAGGTCAGGCCGCCATACGGTTCCAGACGGCGCGGTCGGCCGTGACGGCGTCGAGCTGGCCCTTGGCGTCGCGACGCTGGAGCTGTTTCAGGACTGCCGGGGGCAGGGCGCAAAAGCGCGGTTCGACCAGTTCCGGCGCGCAATTCTGTGCCGGGGCGGCGAACAGGGCCGCGTTGACCTCGGGGCTACGGTCGGCGATCAGCCAGGCCAGTCGCCGGGCCCGGACCGGGTCATTGCGATGCAGCAGCGGGTCTTCGGAGAACAGTTCGCAGCCGAGCTCCAGCACATAGTCCAGACCCAGCTTCTCGAACCGGCGTGCATCCGCAGGCGTGACCGGGCAGGTCTCGTCAAGATCGAACACAACGTCGTTGAGAAGAAACAGCATATAGCAAACCCACCATCACCGGACGTGTTTCCATCCGTTGATCTGACCCTAGGCGCGGTTCACTTGCGGTCCGGTTCACGAACGCGGTTAAGTCTTTACGACCAGAGGGATGGGTCGTTCATGTCTGGTCAGCGACTTTTTCGGTGATGAAGTGGCGACCGTCGCGGTCCTCGATCTCGACCACCCACAGGTCGCTGTCAAAACCGATCTGGCGCTGGATATAGGCGTCCAGTTCGGACTCGACTTCGCTGGTCACCGGCTGGATCCACAACCGGTCGCCGTCGGCCCCGAAGGCTTCTGTATAGAGGCGCGCGCGACGGGCCGAGGTGTCGAAGGCCTTGACGATGACGGTGCCGGCACGGTCGTCGCCGCGTCGCACCACCGTGGCGAAGGCTCCGCCCAGCTCGGCGCGGCGGATCAGGGCGGACACCCACAGGTCGCTCGAAAGAAGCAATTTGATAACCTTACTCGGCAACGGGACCGGAACGCGTTGGGTCTAGGGTGGACCGCATGACAATAGGTCGTCACACCCGAACCGCCAAAGCCGCCGTGATCGCACTGCTGCTGACGGCTGCCCCGGGCACAGCGCTGGCGGAAGCGTCCGGCCCTTATTACGAGCGCAGTTTCGTCCTGGCGGCCGATGAACGGTGCGGCCTGTTCCATCAGGACGTGGGGGCGGCCCTCGCGGCGGCCACGCGGCAGGCCTACAGCGCTGCCTTGCGCGCGGGAACGGCGGAGGCTGAGCTGCGGACCGTGGCCGCCCGGGCCCGTGCTCGCGCCGCCACAGTGTCCTGCACCGACTCCGAGCTGGTGACCGTCAAACAAAGGGTGGAGCAGGCCTTTTCGGGCTGGGTCCGGATGCCGAGCATGACCTTTCCAGGGGTACGCGCCGACTGGACGGCCAACAGGATTGTCTCGGTCCGACCCAGTTGGCGGTTGATGCAGGGATCGATGACCGGGGCCTCGCCGGTGACCATCGGTTATACGGCCGGTGAGATCAGTGACCTTCTGACCGCCGTGGTTTCGTTTCATGGCCGCCCACGACCCTATGCCGCCCGCATCGTCATGCGCGATCCGGCCCGTTCGCCGCGGGCCTGGCTGGGAGGGGCTTCGGACCTGCCGCCGGAATCGGTGCGGCGGGGCTACTGGGCGGTGACCTATGGTGCGGCCGAGGCTGAACTGCTGACCGATGGCAAACGCACTGGCGAAGCCTGGCGCTTTCCGGCCGAGGTTGCCGCGGCCCTCGAGCAGCTGGACCCGCGCGAGTCCTTTGCCGTGGAATTCCATTTCCGTGACAACAGCGTCGCCAGCGTAACCTTCGAGGCGGGTGATTTCGCCGCCGGCCGGGCGTTTATGGCGATGGGGCCATTGGGCGGGCGTCAGTCCTGAGTCGGCCGGACGGCGGTCTCAGTGCCGCGTTGTAGAGCTGCCGGCCGTCGGCAGGGGGATGACCTCGGCACCGCCGGGCGGGACCGGTGTCCGGGCCGGGACGACCACCGGCAATCGAACCGTGACGGCCGTGCCCTCACCAAGGGTGCTTTCGATGGACATGCTGCCGCCGTGCAGCTCGGTCAGGGCGCGCACCAGTGACAGACCGAGACCGGTTCCCTGGGCCCGCTGCTCGATGCCGCCGGCTTGTTCAAACGGCCGTCCCAGACGCTTCAGGTCTTCGGCCGCCACGCCGACACCCGTGTCGGCGACGATGATCTCGAGATAGGGGCCGATGGCCTCAACCGTCACGGTGACCGACCCGTGGGCCGGAGTGAATTTGATGGCATTCGACAGCAGGTTCAGCAGGATCTGCTTCAGCGCCCGCCGGTCGGCGGCGACCTCCAGCTGTTCGGCCGGCAGGACGCCAGCCAGCTCGACATTCTTTTCGTCGGCCGACAGCCGCACCAGGGTGATGCCGGCCGAGACCGCATCGCGGGCGTCGAACCGTTCGATCGACAGCGGGTAGCGGTGGGCGGCGATCTTGGACACGTCCAGCACGTCGTTGATCAGGTCCAGCAGGTGCCCGCCCGCCTCATGGATGGCATCGGCGTATTCACCGTATTTGTCCGGCAGGGGACCGAACAGGCGCTGACGCATGATGTCCGAGAAGCCGAGCACCGCGTTCAACGGCGTACGCAGCTCATGACTCATATTGGCCAGGAACCGGCTCTTGCCCGCGTTCTGGGTGTCCGCTTCGATGCGGGCGGTCTCGAGGCCCAGTTCGCGGGCATACTGGTTGGTGGCATCAAAGGCCTGGGCGATCAGCCGGGCCGGACCCGGAACCGTGGTTGTCGTCCGCTCGTCGAGGCGGCGCAGGTTCAGGATCACCCGCCGGTCCAGCGCCAGACGCGGAGCGAAACGGACGGTCGCCTCCCCGCCCTCCAGCGCCCGTTCCATCGCAGAGAGAACGATGGGTCGATCAGGCGCGTGGACGGCGGCGATCAGGCCCTGGGAGAACAGGGGGTCGATCGGCAGGGCCGGCGGCGGTGTGCCATAGGCGGCCACGACCTGGCCGGACGGCTCCAGAACCAGGGTGATGCCCGGTTGACCGGCAAGCAGGGATTCGACCCGGGTCACCTTCGCTTCATTCGCTGTAAATTGTGCCTCACGAGCCCGCCAGGACAGGCGCAGCCCGAGGGCGGCAGCGGCGGCGACCATGATTGCTGACACGGCAGCGATCAGGGGCGCGTCAGGCCAGGGGGCAATAAAATAGGCCGAGGCCAGGCCTGTGGTCGTGGCCAGCACGACCCCGAAGACCCCGCTCAGGGCCAGTTTCTGACTGCCCATGGCGATGCCGACGGCCATGGGCATGAAGATGAAGCCGACCAGAGGTCCGTTCAGCCCTCCCGACAGGGCTGCGGCGAGGATCGAGGCCAGGCTCCACAGGGCCAGGCCGCCGGCACGTTGGTCGGGGCCGTCCCGGACCAGCAGGCCGAGTCCGGCGATACCGGGGACAACCATGGCCACAACGCCGTAGAATATCGGTCCGTCCAGACCGCCGAGCCACCGTCCCCCAAGGGCCAGCAATGCCGCGGTTACGGCCCAGGCGGCATGCCAGGCGGCAAGGGCCGGCAGGTCTCCGGCAGGCGGAGACGTGGCGGGCGATCCGTCATGTTTGTCGGGAGGCGTCAAACGGGGTCCGGAAATGAATGACGGCGTAGCGCCGGGTGAAGTTCAGGCGAGCCGTAAAGTCTAGCCCTCCCCGCGAGTCGGCTAAAGGCCGCACCCGTTTCAGGCGACTGATGATCCGGGATGGTCGATATTGCCTGGGGATCACGGCCCCGGTTGTCGTTAATGCGCCGGGGGACTATCTGCCCCGGATGACCGTCACACCATCCACGATCGAGGATACCCTGGCCGAATTGGTGGAGGAATTCGACCTGCTCGGCGATTGGGAGGCCCGGATCAGTTATGTCATCGATCTCGGCAAGGAGCTGGAGCCCTTGCCCGACGTCGACCGGGTAGAGGTCAACAAGGTGTCCGGCTGTGCCGCACAGGTCTGGCTGGTCGACCGGTATGAGAACGGTCGGCTGCGTTTTCTGGCGGATTCAGACAGCGCCATTTCCAAGGGCAATATCGCCTTGCTGCTCCGACTCTATTCCGAACGCGCCCCGGCAGAAATACTGGCCTTTGATGCCCGCGCCGCCCTGGACCGGCTGGGCCTGCCCCAGGCCCTGACCCGGCAGCGGGCCAACGGGCTGAACAGTATGGTCGGCCGCATCCGGGCGGCGGCTCTGGCGATCGCCTGAAACGGGAGTTCAGGACTGTGACTGCTTAGGGTCACCCAAGGCCGTAATGCTCCGCCAGAGCCTGGAGGCCGAGTTTCAGCAGGGTCTTGCCCTGGCGTCGACGCAGGCCGAGCCCGGACTCGGCCAGCTGGATTGACGATTCCCGGATACACACACGGTCGACAATCTGCCGCAGACGGGGCCCGCAGGCGACCAGGGCCGCCTCGACGCGGCGGGCGGCCGACAGGGCCTGGTCCGAGGGTTCGACCCGGGCCGAGCTGCCACCGCCCGAGCGGGGCAGGGCGTCCCAGCGCATCGTCAATGAGGGCCCACGCAGGGCCAGTTCAGCATCCATGCGCAGCCGCTCGCCGGCTGCCAGCTCGATGCCGGTCAGCCATGGTCGACCGGCAGGGTCCTTGCGGCGGGCCAGCCAGGCCAGGGGTGACTCGCCGAGGTTGGCGCGGTGCCGGATCAGTCGGCCGTCGGGTTGAACCCGAGTCCGTTCACCGTCGATCCAGCCCGGGCGTCCGGGCGGCGGCGCGGCCACGTCGGTCTGCAGCGTCCGGGCGATCCAGCCGCCACCGCGGCGCTCGCGAAGGCCCGGATCAGCGATCAGAGCGCGAAATCCGGCTTCATCCAGACGCAGGGTGACCCGGGCGCGACGGTCGCCACCCAGTCGCAGGGCATAGCCGTCTCCGGATGCTTCCAGCCAGGCCCCGGCCCGTGCCATCAGGTCGCGGGCGCGCCCGACACGCCCCTTCATGACGTCAGCTCGCACGGCGGTGCGTCGCAGATCTCGCGGGCGCAGGTCTCCAGCCGGTCAAGCCAGAGGTCCAGTGCCGGCCGGTCGCGTTCATCCTCGACCCAACGGCAGGCGGCCGACGCCGTTGCCCGATTGAGGCCGAAGGCATGGCTGACCCGCTCCAGCGGCCAGCCGAAGGCGATATGGGTCAGGTAAATTGCCAGCCAGCGCGCCCGGCACGCCAGGGAGCCTCGATTGTGACGTGCGCCCATGCGTTCCGCTGATACGCCGGTCGCCGCCGCGACCATCTGGGTCACCAGGGCGGCCCGGATCCGGTCGCCCTCGGTCACCGGCACTCTGTACCCATCCACCACCCTGGTTTCTCCATCGCGGGTTTCCGATCCGGTCAGCCTACGCGTCGCCCGGGATATGATGGGAATATTATCCTATCTAACGTCACAACCGGTCGCAGTTCCAGTGCGACCAACGGTTCGGGTGGGGATGGATGCGCGGATTTCCGGGAACGCGGCCGGTCTTCGGGGGTGGCTTCAAACAGCATCAGCAGAAAAATGTCTGCCGCTTGACTCGAGCCCCTCGACGCCGATTCGCAAATCAGCCTACGATTCGCCTCAATGGGGTGATGTTAACCCTTCTTAAGGTTTTGAGCGATTAACCTCCGAACAAGGTTACCGATGCTCGATTAACCTGTACAGATATCAAGCTTTGCCTGGAGGGGCACGAATGCGCGTTCTGCTTATCGAAGACGATCACGCAACGGCCCAAAGCATCGAATTGATGCTTAAGTCGGAAGGGTTCAACGTCTACACGACGGATCTTGGCGAAGAAGGCATCGATCTGGGTAAGATCTATGACTACGACCTGATCCTGCTTGACTTGAACCTGCCGGACATGAACGGCCTCGAGGTTCTGCGCCAGCTGCGCGTCGGCAAGGTCAATACGCCGGTGATGATCCTGTCGGGCTCGAGCGAGATTGAGACCAAGGTCAAGACCTTCGGCGGCGGTGCCGACGACTATATGACCAAGCCCTTCCACAAGGATGAGCTGATCGCGCGCACCCATGCCGTGGTCCGTCGTTCCAAGGGGCACGCCCAGGCGATCATCCACACCGGCGAGATCGCCGTGAACCTGGATGGCAAGACGGTCGAGGTGCACGGCCACCGCGTTCATCTGACGGGCAAGGAATACCAGATGCTGGAGCTGCTTTCGCTCCGCAAGGGTACGACCCTGACCAAGGAAATGTTCCTGAACCACCTCTACGGCGGCATGGACGAGCCCGAGCTGAAGATCATCGACGTGTTCATCTGCAAGCTGCGCAAGAAGCTGGCGACAGCGGCCGGCGGCAAACATTATATCGAGACCGTCTGGGGCCGCGGCTATGTCCTGCGCGATCCGTCGGAAAGTTCGGCCCCGGCTCCGAGCAGCGCCGCCGCCTGATCCATTTCTGAACCGATTTTCGAAACGCCCGCCGACAACCCGGCGGGCGTTTTGCTGTTCAGGCTGGACCAGGAGCCAGGGTCAGTATGGCTTGGAGCCCACCCTCCGGACCATTTCGCAGCACCAGGGTGGCTCCGGTGGCATTGGCCATCCGTCGCGCAATGGTGAGTCCAAGCCCGGTGCCACCGCTTTCCCGTGAGCGTGACGTCTCGAGCCGTAGGAAGGGTTCGAACACTGCTTCGAGCTGGCCCTCGGGCACACCCGGCCCGGAATCCGTGACGGTGATACACGGTACTCCCGCTTCATTGACACCGCACCGCACCAGGGCCGCGCCGCCATGGATTACGGCGTTGTCGACCAGGTTCGCCAGGCAACGTTTCAGCGCGTTGGGTCTCGCCCGCACCACCCGTCCGTCACCGCCTCCGAAACGTACCGGCTGACCGGCGTCGGCAGCGTCCTCGCACAGGGCCATGATCATCGTGTCCAGATCCAGTCTTGCCCACGGCTCCACCGACTCTCCGGCGCGAGCGAGGTCCAGTCCTTCCCGTACCAAGATTTGGGTCGCCGTGAGATCGCCGATCAACCGCGCCCGCAACTCACTATCCGCCACCTTTTCGATACGAAGCCTGAGTCGAGTCAGGGGGGTCTGCAGGTCGTGGGCGATGGCGGCGAGCATCCGGGTCCGTTCGTGCAACATGACTTTAAGCCGCCGCTGCATGGCATTGAAGGCCATCGCGGCCTCACGCACCTCGCGCGTGCCTTCTTCCTTCAGGGGCGGGTTGTCGATGTCTTCGCCCAGAGCGACGGCGGCGGCGGAAAGCCGGTTCAACGGGCCGGACGCCAGCCGCGAGGCCAGCCAGGCGGTCAGGACCGTTATCAAAAGCATCGCGATCATGAAAGACAGCCCGACACTGTCAGCGGCTAGCGGCGTGGGCCCTGCCGGAAGGCTGACCGTCAGGGGAATGATCCGGGATTCCTCACGCGACCCGCCGGCGACCGTCAACGTGAGGAGGCGGCACCGTGGGGCTGACCTGTCGGTACTGTTCCGATGAGGCCAATTCGCGTCGCAGGCACCGGACGAAACTTCGTAAGCGGCGACCCGAATGCCATCCAGTCCGCGGCGGTCAAGGGCGGCGGCGACCGCTCGGGCCAGTTCCAGGTCATTGTGACCGACGCCAACCCCGGTTGTTGTCACCGCCGAAGGTGTCTGACCCGAGTTGATGGCATTGGCTGCCAGATCCCCAGCCCGTTCGGCGGCATTGAAGACATGCAGGTGGGCCAGGTTGCTCCGATGGGTGGCGTCAGACACGATCAGGGCCGCGGCGGCGGCGATCATTACGCCGCCGAGCAGCACCAGGAAAATCCGGCTTGCGAATGTGTCAAAGGCGCTCGTCATCTAGGGCTCAGGAACTCCATGAGACGGTGGCGGCCAGCATATAGCCG
Source organism: uncultured Brevundimonas sp. (assembly GCF_963974615.1). GTDB lineage: Bacteria > Pseudomonadota > Alphaproteobacteria > Caulobacterales > Caulobacteraceae > Brevundimonas. Next base: position 76,614 of record NZ_CAXBDH010000002.1, on the reverse strand, counting down.
AGACTGCGCACAGTCTTGATCAGGCTGGGGGAACGGGCATCATCGCCGAGTTTTTGGCGCAGACGGCTGACCCGCAGGTCAATAGCGCGGTCATCAGCGTCGGACGGGAAGGTCCGCTCGCGCAACTGCTGGCGTGTCAGGGGCCGACCGGCGTGCTCGATCAAGGCATCCAGTAGGTCGAAATCGGCCGTTGACAGCATCACCAATCGGCCATCTGCAGCGGTCACCGCCCGGGCGTCCCGATCCAGCAACCAGTCGGCGAAGCGCACATGTTGGGCGGAGTCGTGACGAAGACGGGGCGGGAGGGCGGCGGCGCGACGCAAGACGCTACGGATCCGGGCGATCAGTTCACGCGGCTCGAATGGTTTCGCCAGGTAGTCATCAGCGCCCATCTCCAGACCAACGATCCGGTCGATCGGATCGCCTCGTGCCGTCAGCATGATCACCGGAATGGAGGAGGTTGCGCGTAATTGCCGACATAGGCTGAGGCCGTCTTCGCCCGGAAGGCTGAGGTCCAGCACGATTAAATCTACAGACCTTTCCGCCAAGACGGATCGCATAGCCCGACCGTCCCCGGCCTTCAGCACCCGGAACCCATGGGCGGAAAGGTGCTCGGCCAGAAGGGCGAGGATATCCCTGTCGTCATCGACGATCAGAAGAGTCGCGTCGGGGTCTGCGGATGATGTCATCGCTACAACGATGGCCCCACGGGGCGAGCCTTGTCGCGCAAAATTTTATGTCGGCACCTGTCATCAAGCCAACTGGATACATTGGGTCACGAAATAGGCGGCTGTCGACACATGCCGATACCATTTCGCCCACTTGAAGCCAGCGTGCGGGCCGAAAAGACAGGTGTCCGGTGATCGATCGGACGGAAAACCACCTTTCAAGAAAAGGATACCTTCCATGACGTCACTTCGTTCCAACACCGTGTCGGTGTTCGGTGCCAGCGCAATCGCTGTTGCACTTCTGGTCGCGGGCACAGCCTCCGCGTCACCCCAAGCGGCATCTACTCCGGCCCGCCCCGCCGTCGCTGCTTCGGCCCGCCCCGCCGTCGCTGCTTCGGCCGCCTCCGGCAACGGCTCGCAAGCGACGAGCGGCGTCGACCACCGCCGTCATCACCGCGGCAATGCCGCACGGCGCAACCACGCCTCGACCTCGACCGCCACTGCACCGACGAAAAAATAGTCGAACCCTCCGCCGCAAGGTCACCCGCCGGAACATCCGGCGGGTGATCGGCAGTATTGGAGTCAGGACTGGAAGCCGTCGGCCAGGGCCCCGAACATCGGATTGGGTCGCCCCGCGGCATTGAACAGCAGCGGGCTGTCCCGACCGTCGTCACGTTCTCCGCGCCGCAGCCAGCTGTCGGTGTCGCGGATGCCCCAGACCGTGAAGGCGAAGCGCTGCGCCGCCGGAAGATCTGAAAAGGCCTGGGCCAGTTCGGTGACACGGGCCTGTTGGCGCGCCAGTTTCTGGCCCGGGGAGCGGGTGTCGAGACGGCGCTCGCTGTTGAGCGAGGCGTCGAGTTCTGAAACATGAATCGGCAGGCCGAAGGCCGCAGCGTCGCGCATGAAGGCGGCTGTCTGGCCGGCGGGAATGTCGATGTCGAGATGGGACTGGGTGCCGATGCCGCCGATCGGAGCGCCGGCCCGCAGCAGGCGCTCCACCGTGCGCAGGAAGGTCGCGCCCTTCCGCGGATTGTTTTCGAGATTGTAGTCGTTGAGGAACAGCACGGCACCCGGATCGGCCAATTTCGCCTGTTCGAAGGCGCGGATCATATAGCCGTCCTGACCCAGCGCCCGGCTCCAGTGGCAGTCGCGCAGGCCGTTCCCGTCCTCAGCGATGGCTTCGTTGACGACGTCCCAGCTGGCGACCCTGCCGCGGTACCGGCCCGCGACGGTGGCGATATAATGGTCATATGCGGCCGCGAACCGGGCCTGGTCGAGGCCGGCGAAGGCTTTGACCCCTTGTGAGAACCAGATCAACGCATGGCCGTGCAGACGCATTCCGTTGGTGGCGCAGAAGGTGGCGAGCCGGTCCGGGGCCTGGAAACGGTAACTGCCGTCATCGCTGAGGATATATTCCATCTTCATCTCCCACTCGGGCGTGAGCTGGGAGAAATGGGTGGTGGCCAGCCGAACCCAGCGCGGGTCGTCGAGCTGTCCGGTCATGGCACAGGTGCCGACCGGGAAGGGTACGCGGGACTTCAGGGGGGCGGGATCAGCAAGTGAAGATTGGGCGACCGCATCCCTGCGGCAGGCCGCCAGTGCCAGAGGCGCGGCGAACAGGGCGCGTCTGGTCGGCGCGCATCGGGTCGTTGTGGCCAGTGGCCTAGCCGACACGCCGCCTCAGGCCCATTTCGTCGAGGACGGCGGTTTCGCGCTTGTTGACTGCGGCGATGGCGTTCAGGCGGGTAGTTTCGGCCACGTGTTCGAACTTCTTGAGTTCTTCGAAGGCTCCGGTGAGGGCGTCGCGGGCCCCTTCTTCCTCGATGTCGAGTGTGTGCACATCGGCCTCGGCGGCTTCCCGGCGCATCTTCCAGCCGTTCAGATAGGCCTGGAGCAGGATGGCAGCGTCGGCGTCGGTCCGCGACTGTTCACGCTCAAGCTGGGCTTCGGCGTCCAGCACGGCGATGCGCATTTCGGCGGAAACCCGGCGCGCGGTGATTTCGGCCAGGCGCTTCTGGAGGGTCTCGACCTCATAGTTCGAGATGCGGATCAGTGAATGGGCCCAGGCGGTCATGCGTATTCTCCGGTCACTGCACCATTCCTTGGTTCAGAATAGTTTCCAGACGGTCAAAGGAATCGGCCAATCGTGTCGTTTCGTCCTTGTCCTGGCCGAGGAAGGCTTCCAGATCCGGGTTGAGAGCGATGGCGCGGTCGACGATCGGATCGGCCCCGGCACGGTAAGCTCCGATGCGGATCAGTTCTTCCATATTGGCATAGGCACTGAGGCACTGGCGGGCGCGACTGTTGAGTTCACGCTCGGGCGGCGTTTGGCAGGCGGGCAGGGTCCGGCTGACGGATTTCAGCACGTCGATGGCCGGGAAACGCCCACGCTCGGCGATCTTGCGGTCCATGACGATGTGGCCATCGAGAATCCCGCGTACGGCGTCGGCGATCGGCTCGTCATGGTCGCCGCCGTCGACCAATACGGTGAACATGGCCGTGATCGGGGCCGCTGTGGTGCCGTCGGGGCGGATCGGGCCGGGACCGGCGCGTTCGAGCAGCTTGGGCAGTTCCGAAAAGACGGTCGGCGTGTAGCCCTTGGTGGTCGGGGGTTCGCCGGCGGCGAGGCCGATCTCGCGTTGGGCCATGGCGAAGCGGGTGACAGAGTCCATAAGGCACAGGACCTCCAGATCCTGATCGCGCAGGAATTCGGCGATAGCCATGGTCATATAGGCAGCCTGACGCCGTTTCAGCGCCGGTTCGTCCGAGGTGGCGACGACAACAATGGCCCGTTTCAGGCCCGCCTCGCCGAGGGTCTCCTCGATGAACTCCCGAACCTCCCGGCCCCGTTCGCCGATCATCCCGACAACGACCACGTCACAGCTGGCCTGACGCGCCAGCATCGACAACAGAACCGACTTGCCGACCCCCGAACCGGCAAAGATGCCCAGTCTCTGACCGCGGCAGGTGGTGGTGAAGACATCCATCGCGCGGACACCGAGGTCCAGCCGCTCGCCCACCCGACCGCGCGAATGCGCCGGTGGTGGCGGCGCGCGCAGGGGGTAGCCCGCCGGGCCCTGGGGCAATGGTCCCTTGCCGTCGATGGGGTCGCCGAAGGAGTCGATGACCCGCCCCAGCCAGGCCGTGGTCGGGCGGACGGTGGCGACCCGGCCGGTAATGTGGATGTCGGCCCCAGGGGCCACGCCCTCGACCGGACCGAACGGCATCAGCAGGGCCTTGGAATCGCGGAAGCCGACGACCTCGACCGGCAGGGGGGACTGGCCGCGCCGTGCGATTTCGGCCCGGGCTCCGACGGCCAGACGCGACAGGCCGCCCTTTGACTCGATCAGCAGACCGCTGACGCCGGCGACCTTGCCGGTCACGACCAGCGGGTCGATCGCATCGATGGCAGCGACGAGTGTACGCAAGAAAAAGGCCCCGGATCAGTCCGTTAACGATTGCGCCATTGTGGTTAACCAGGCGTGAAGGTCGGGCAGTTGTGCCTGTACCGCCGTCAAGTTCGACTTCGGGAAAGATCAATTGATCGGTCCTGCCATTGTGATCGGAGAACAATGCCTATGTTCGCTGTTCGCACTGCGATCACGGAGATTTCCATGTCCGACGTTGCCTATGACCCCTCCCGTCACCGGAAAGCCGGACGGGGCAAGGTCTATGACTCGATTGTCGATACCATCGGTGACACGCCGCTGGTGGGGTTGCCGCAGCTTTCGAAGGAAATGAAGTCGAAGGCCCGAGTGTTGGCCAAGCTGGAGTTCTTCAATCCGCTCGCCTCGGTGAAGGATCGCATCGGTGTGGCCATGATAGAGGCACTGGAACAGTCGGGGCGGATCGGGCCCGACACGGTGCTGATCGAGCCGACCAGCGGAAACACCGGGATCGCCCTGGCCTTTGTGGCGGCCTCCAAGGGGTATCGGTTGATCCTGACCATGCCGGAAAGCATGTCGATTGAGCGTCGCAAGATGCTGGCTCTGCTCGGGGCGGAACTGGTCCTCACCCCGGCCGAGAAGGGGATGAAGGGGGCCATTGCCAAGGCCGAGGAACTGCTGGCGAGCACGCCGGATGCGGTGAGCCCGGCCCAGTTCGACAACCCCGCCAATCCCGCAATCCATCGGGTCTCGACCGCCGAAGAAATCTGGAACGACACGGCCGGCGAGGTCGACATCGTCGTCGCGGGTGTCGGCACGGGTGGCACGATCACCGGGGTCGGCCAGGCCCTGAAAGCGAAAAAGCCGTCGGTGCATATGGTCGCGGTCGAGCCGAGCGCCTCGCCGGTGCTGTCAGGTGGTGCGCCGGGACCGCACAAGATCCAGGGTATCGGCGCGGGTTTCATCCCGGCGATCGTCGATCGCTCGGTGATCGATGCGGTCGAACAGGTCTCGAACGAGGACGCGTTCGACATGGCGCGCAGGGTGGCCCGGACCGAAGGGATTCCGGTCGGTATCAGTTCAGGAGCGGCCTTGATCGCCGCCTTCCGTCTGGCGGCACGGGATGAAAACAGCGGCAAGACCATCGTCGTCATCATTCCCAGTTTTGCCGAACGCTATCTGTCGACGGCCCTGTTTGAGGGCCTGTAGAGCGACACCTGTGGTTAACTGCGTGGCTCTAGTCTGGGCGCACCATGTCCGAGTCCGCGTCCAGCCCCCTGGAGACCGCCCCGCCGGCGGATTTTCGTGCCCGCCACGCGCTGCTGAAGCGGCTGGCGGATGTCGTCTCCCTGCCTGCGAGTCGCATCAACGCCTTTGAGCGGGCGGTGACCGGGGACTTGCTGGTGGAAATGCTGAGACTGGCATCCCCGGCGGAACGAAAACGGGTCGCTGAACGTCTGGCCACACTGTCGGAGTTGCCGAACAGTCTTGTGCGTATGTTGCTTCGGGACGAGCCGGATGTCGCCGGTCCGTTGATCGAACTGTGTGCTTCCCTGTCAGATTCGGACCTTGTGTCCTGTGCCCGCGATACGCATCTCGAGCACCGGATACTGATTGCGAACCGGCGGGGTCTCTCCGAAGTCGTGACAGAAACCTTGCTGAGCTTTGGCGAGGCCCCGGTCTTTGACGCCGTCCTGAAGAACACCACTGCGAAACTGTGTCAGACGGCCATCGAGGGGGTGGTCAGTCAGAGTCGGCAATGGCTGGACCTGTGCGGGCTATTGCTGAAGCGTCCTGAACTGAGGCCTTCGGGGGCCTATGTGATGTTTTGGTGGTGCGGGGCCGACGACCGGCGCACCATCCTGCAGCGGTTCGCGGTCTCCCGTGAGGTCATGCAGGAGGTCTCGGAAGACATCTTCGTCATGGCGGCGGAGGCTAATTGGTCAGACCCGGTTGCGCGCAAGGCCCTGCAATTCATCGAGCGTCGCCAACGGAACCGGGAGGCGATCGAGAAAAGCCCCCATGCCAGCCTGGAAGCCGCTGTGGCCGCTGCCGCGAGCGAGGGGTTGAGTCGCGAGGTCGCTTCGGAGATTGCCTATCTGTCCGGTATCAAGCCGCTGACGGGGGCCAAGATTTTGGGTGACATCGGTGGCGAGCCCCTGGCCATACTGTGTAAGGCCACGGGCCTGACAAAGGCGGACCTGACCGGTCTCTGGCGTTCGATGCGGCGGCCCGAAATCGGGACGGACGGGGAGACAGATCCTGTGTGGGACCGTGTTCAGGTCACCTTCGAAATGCTGGCTGTCGATCGTGCTCAGACGGTACTTAGATATTGGAATTGGTCACTTTCCTCAGCCCTCACACCTGCTTTATTGCGCGCCATTCGGGAAGGTGAGGATGATTCTCTTGATGAATATTCGACCCCGGAACGCGCTGCGATGATGGCACTGGCTGAAAATTTCGGTCGCTAGTTGATTTCCACCTCCTGTATCTAGGGTTGAGTCTGGTTCCTCGATCGTATTGATCAGGTTGGATTGCCATTATTGTGGAAACTGCCTATTGAAACCGCTGTCGGCCGGTCGATGTTGATCAGTCAAGATAAGAATCGCACAGATGAGGACTGGTTAATGGAAGAGAATTCCCAACTGCTGGAAATGACGGCTGACATTGTATCGGCCTACGTCGGGAACAATAATGTCCAAGCAACGGAATTGCCGTCGCTGATTGCAAACATTCACGCAGCTCTCACGCAGGTTTCGGGTGGGGCTATCGAGCCTGAGCCCGAGCTCAAGGAGCCTGCTGTTCCGCTGCGTAAATCGATTACGCCGGACTTCCTGATCTGTCTCGAGGATGGCCGGAAGTTCAAGTCTTTGAAGCGGCACCTTCGTACCAAGTACGACATGAGCCCTGAAGACTATCGGGCCAAATGGGGACTGGCCAAGGATTACCCCATGGTCGCACCGAACTATGCCAAGGCACGGTCCGATCTGGCGAAACAGATGGGGCTGGGTCAGGGCGGTCGCAAACCCGCCCGCGGTGTTCGCGCCAAGAAATAGGGGTTCGACCCGGACTGCAATCAACGCCCGGCTCCGTGAGGAGACGGGCGTTTTTATTTGGGACGTGCTTGTCGGTCAGGCCGCCCGGGCACCGCGTCGCATGCGCCAGAAACGAAGTGTTCTCTGGGCCGCATCACGAGTGAGGTCGGTGTACATCCGGGCATATTCCTGCGCCTTGCTCATGGCCCCGCCGTCATTGTTGAGCAAGACGACCGCATAGGTCAGAAACAGCGCGCGATCGAGATCGGCCGAGCGGCAGATCACAGCCAGAGCATCCAGATCCCGGCGATCGACGATCTGTTTGGTGGTGTGGAAGTCGATGTCCGAAAGCTGTGACAGGGCGATGAGGAAGGACGTCTGTCCATCCGTTCGAAGAAAGCGCGCCAGTGTCTGTGCCGTCAGCTGGTTTGCGGCCCGGAGATCCTCGACCGTCGCCAGGCACTCGGCGTAGTCGGCGGGCAGGGCCCCGTCGTCGGTCGCCACCCGGGTGCGGCCGGCGGCGAGGGCGGTTTCCAGCAGGACGGGGTCCATGCGCGCGTTCTGTTCGAGGATCTGTTGCCGCAGACGAGCCTCGACCACGAAATACATATCGTTCAGCAGATCTGCCGGAAGGGCGCGGCGGGCCACGGTGGCTTCATGAAGAGTCGGGTTGGTCCTGGCCCGGTCTACGGCAGCCTCGGACGCCGAGCGCGACAGTTGAGCCCCGTCGTTTCGCAGCAGGGTCCCGAGGGTTTCATCGTCGCCGTGTTCGACGATCCCGTCGGCAACCGCCTCCGATACAGACGGGCGGGTTGAGATCGCGCGCAGATGTTCCTGACTGCTGGTGCGGACCACGCCCAGAAGGTCTTCGTCGCTCAGAACCGGAGACGCGCGCAGGATCGGAACGGCGACCAGGGCTTCGTCATTGGCAAGACTGCGAACCAGACCAGCGGGGGCGTCAGGTGTCGTGGCAAAGCGACCGGCCAGTTCCGCCCGAACAGCTGTTTCCATTTCTCCCGCTAATTTGGCAAGCACCGCGTCATAAAGGGCCGTTTCCGCCGCCGTATGTTGCGGGGTACCGAAGAAATGGTCGGTCAGTTCGCGCAGGAGGGTGCGGCGCTTCTCGCTGGACCCTTCTTCGGCAAGAGCGATCAGTTCGGGCAAACGGGAGTCAGAAAGTGTGCCGGTCATGGTCTGTCTGGCGTGGAGTTGTCGGGTAGGGCTTGCAGGCGGCCCGCAGCGTTTCGCATCAGGGTCGGCGGTTCGGGCGGTGCCGCCAGGTCCTGGGATGCCGGGGACTCGGGCAGGTCAATGGCCAGGGCGTCGATATAGACCGGTGCAGGCAGGGGGGTCGGGTCAGGTTGGCGACCGTTCTGGCGATGTACCGAATAGTAGCGCGCACCCTGCTGGGACGGCCCCGTGGACCGAGCCGGCGCGGTCAGCGCCGGTGTGGCCGGGGTCTGAGGCGCAGACGCCTGCATACGGAAGATCAATGCATCGCTACGCGGGGCCATCGGGTCGGCGACCGCTTCTGCGGCCGGCGACGTGGTCACGGCCGCGACAGGGGCCTGATCCATGGAGCGTGTCGGGATCGGCGGCGCGGCGACGGGTACCGCTGCTGGGGGTGACGGTGCTGTCCAGGCACGGACCGGGGTCGGGTCACGATCAGACGATATAGGTCGAGCGACCGTGAGGGTCCCCCCGTGCGGAATAATCGGAGCCGGTCGACGCAGACCGGTCGCGGATTCCCGGGTAGGAACGACCGGACTTCGGGTTGTGTTCTCATCTGTAGTGCCGGTTTTCCCGGACCATGACAGATACCGCAGGCCCAGGCTTTGACCGGTGCCGGCCGTGCGTCCCGGTGACTGTTGGGCAGCGGCCGGCGCAGCCGTCAAAAGGACAGCGGCGGCGGAGATGCAAACGAGTGTCAGGGCGCGACGCACAGTAACGGCTCCCGCTACAGGGACTGAAGCTGGATGGTAGGCGGGTCGAGCTTAACCCGTCGCTAACGAGGGCAGTGAAATTCACCGATTTACCGAAGACCGGGATCAGCTCCGGCCGGGGAGATACTGGATGGTGAAGGCGTCGCGCCAGTTAAGGGTCGAAGAATAGACTTCAGGTTCGGCCGCGACCTCGAAAAAGGCTCGCCAGCGATCATCGGTCATCGTGCCCAGACCGTAGAGGGCGGCATCCCCCCCATCGACGATGCCGCTATCGCGGAGCCGATCTCGCGACTGATCCAGCAGGGCCTGGTTCACCCCGGGGTTGTCCTGACGAATCAAGGCGTCGGCGGCGCGAGAGTCGCCGTGAATATAGTCGCGCCAACCCTCTGCAGAGGCGGCGATAAAGCTGCGCAAGGCCGTCGCATTGTCGCGGGCGAAGGCGTTCGGAGCCAGAACGATCGACCCATAGGACGGATAGTCCTCGTCGGAGAGCAGAAAGACCTTCGGCTCTTTCCCGCCGGCCTGTTCGATCAAATAGGGGGTGGAGGTCAGATAGCCCTGCAGTACGGCCTGACGATCGTCGATGAAGATGGCGGGGTCAGCGGAATAGTCGCGGAGTTGATCGTCGGTGAAGCCGTAGCGGGCCTTGAGCCACGGCCAGAAGGTGGTCCTGGCGGTCCCGGTCAGCATTATCGGCCGGCCCTTGAGGTCGCCGATCGATTTCAGGGCCGGCTCGGCATGGGCCACCAGTGCCTGAGGGTCTTTCTGGAAAAAGGCAGCGACGGCCTTTACCGGGGCCCCTTCAGCCGCGAGATTCATCGGGATGAAGCTGTTGGAACCGATGCCCAGCTCGACGGCACCGGACGCCAGCAGGCCGGGTACGTCCACGTCCGGTGCGCCCTGGACGATCTGGACGTTGAGGCCCCGCCGCTCATAGCCTCCCCCCGCGAGCGCCTGGTAGAAGCCGCCGTGCTCGGCCCGGGCAGACCAGTCGGTGGCGAAGCGCAGGCGCACCCGGCCCGCCTCATCGACCGGCACCTCGGAGCGTCCGCAGGCCGTCAGGGGCGCAGTCGCCAGCGCGCCCGCGAGGACGGTGCGACGGCTGATGAAAAAGGGGCGATTCTGATCCCGCGACATGGGTCAGACCCTAGGGCGGTGCTGCGCTATTGAAAAGGCGATCGACCGGCAATTCCGGTGCCGGAATTGAGCGAGGGGACGCACGCCCGGTCGAACCGTTGCTTACGTCCCCTCGCCAAGTCCGGGTTGGGACTTGGCCATTGAGGTTCAGGGCCTTGGCGTCAGCATCAGCGGGTAAACCCGGTGATGGTCAGCTGTTTCCTGGCGGCTCCTAGTCTTTGGCGTTTCGTCGGGTTTGACCCCGACGTCGTCCATCGATCCCGGTCTGGTTCTCCGTCGTCCCGCACCGAAGCGCTAAAGACGGGGAGCCTGGACCCTGCCCGGTCTTTCCATATCCTCCGAAGAGGTCAGGAACCCTTGGTCAGAGAGCCGGACCGGTCCGCTTGAACTCCGGGTCTCCCCGGTTTTCCGCGCCGCCGTGTCCCTCGGCCTGATCAAGCTCGCTCCAAACCGTCGATCCCGCAAGCACCGCGAGGCGGCCAATTGTGGACACTTTGGTGGATGAATTTACCAATCTCGCAGGGAGATCGGTGGACGATCGCAAAAATTTCGCAAAATACCAAAGGTTTGTGAGAGCGTGCACAACCAAATACCTAGCGGTCAAAATTCGTCCGGTCAGGCGCTTTGCAGGGCCTCGCGCCGGGCCTCGAGGGCGAGCCATTCCTCTTCGGCGGCGGCGAGCTGGGTGCGGGCGCGGTCGGCGTTGGCGGTGGCGCGGTCGAAGGCCTTGCGGTCGCGGGCGTAGAGGCCGGGGTCGCCGAGGGTGGCCTCATGGCGGGAGATGTCGGCGGGCAGGGAGGCGAGGAGACCCTCGAGCTCCTTGAGCCGGTGGGTGTCCTTGAACGACATCTTGGCGGGCTTCTTCGCCGCGACGGGAGCGGTGACCGTGGCCGGGGCGGGGCTGGCGGCGGCGCGGCGCTGGGCCTCGGCGTCCTGGGGGCGCTGGTGGGTGCCGGGCTTGAGGAAGCCGGGGTTCTGGCGAATGAAATCGGTCCAGCCGCCGGGGGTTTCGACGATGTCGCCGCGGCCGTTCATGGCGATGGTCGAGGTGGCGAGACGGTCGACGAAATCGCGGTCGTGGCTGACCAGGATCAGGGTGCCGTCATAGGTCTCGAGCAGCTCTTCCAGCTTGTCGAGCGTGTCCATGTCGAGGTCGTTGGTCGGTTCGTCGAGGACCAGCATATTGGCCGGCTTGGCCAGGGCCCGGGCCAGCAGCAGGCGGTTGCGCTCGCCGCCGGACAGGGTCGAGATCGGCTGGCGCAGCTGGCCTTCCTGGAACAGGAAGTCCTTGGCGTAGGCGGCCACGTGCTTGGACACGCCGCGCACGAGGATGGAGTCGCCGCCACCCGGGGTCAGGGCGTCCCAAAGGGTCATGTCGCTGCGCAGGCCCTCACGCGACTGGTCGAGGTAGACCGGCTCGAGGTTGGCACCCAGCTTGACGGTGCCCTCGTCGGGGGCGAGTTCGCCGAGCAGGATCTTGACCAGGGTGGTCTTGCCCGCCCCGTTGGGGCCGACGATGGCGAGCCGGTCGCCGCGGACGATGCGGGTGGTGAAGGGCTTGATGACGGTGCGTTCGCCGAAGGTCTTGGAGACGTTCTTGAGGTCGGCGACCAGCTTGCCCGACAGGGCTCCGGAATCGACACCGAGATACAGGTCGCGCGGCACGTCCTTGATGCGTTCGCTGCGGTCGGCCCGCAGGGCGTCGAGCGCGCGGGCCCGCCCCTCGTTGCGGGTACGGCGGGCGGTAATGGAGCGGTAGAAGGTCTCTGTTTCACGCTCGATGGTTTTGGTCAGCCGTTGCAGGGACTGAGCCTCTTCCTCGGTGACCTTGGTCGACCATTCGTCGAAGGCGTCGAAACTCTTGTTCAGACTGCGGACGCGACGGCCTTCCAGCCAGTGACAGGTCTGGGTCACCCGATTGAGGAAGGCGCGGTCGTGGCTGACGACCAGCACGGCGCAGCGGGCCGAGATGAGTTCTTCCTCGAGGAGTTCGATGGCGAGGATGTCGAGGTGGTTGGTCGGCTCGTCGAGCAGCATCAGGTCCGGCTCTTCGGCGAAGGCCTTGGCCAGGGCAGCGCGACGGATCTCGCCGCCGGACAGGTTGAGCGCGGGCTTTTCCGGATCGAGGCCGAAGGTGTGGAGCCAGGCTTCGGCGGTCCAGGATTCGGCTTTGCCGGAGACGGCATAGTCCAGCAGGGTCTCGCCGGTGATGACCGGTTCCTGCGGCACATAGGCGAAGCGGACCCCCGACTGGACGGCGCGCTCGCCGGAGTCGGGTTCGACCTGACCCATGATGATCTTCATCAGCGTGGACTTGCCGGCACCGTTGCGGCCGACGAGACAGGCGCGGGTGCGCGGCTCGATGGCGAGGTCGACGCCGTCGAACAGGGGACGTTGACCGTCCTGGAGACGGACGCCCTTGAGGGCGATGAGGGGGGGACGTGCTGCCATGGGAGGCGGCATATAGACTGCGAATGTGCCCGACGCGAGACACAGCGGACCGATCAGCGTAATGAGCCGCCCGATGACCAAGCCGTTCTGGGAAACCAAGACCCTGTCCGAGATGTCCCGCGAGGAGTGGGAGAGCCTGTGCGACGGCTGTGGCCTGTGCTGTCTGATCCGGTTCGAGGATGAGGACACCGGCGAAGTCACCCCGACACGGGTGCACTGCAAGCTGTTCGACACCCAGGCCTGTAGCTGTATCGACTATGCCAACCGGCGCGAGCAGGTGCCCGACTGCATCAAGCTGACGCCGTGGAATATCGAGGCGCTGAAATGGATGCCGCTGTCGTGTGGCTATCGCCGGGTACACGAGGGGCGCGGTCTGGCCGACTGGCACCCGCTGGTGTCGGGCGATCCCGAAAGTGTTCATTCCGCCGGCGTTTCGATCCGTGGGCAGACGGTTTCTGAACTGTCACTGAAGAAGGCGGAAGACGCGCTGGATTTCGAGGCTCCCGAGTGGAAACTCGAGCGCGGCGACTGATCCGCATTCGTCGGTGACGGTAACCAAAACTTTTCCTGTGCTGCATTAAGATATTCGCGATCCGTCACAGAGGGCCGGTGAATGCGCAGCAATGGCGAACCCGCCATGAATCTGGATTGTCCGTTCGGCCGACTGACGGCGTTGCTGTGCAGCAGCTTCAACATGCCGGTCGGGCTGGTGTCCGTGGTCGTCGGCGATGAGGCGGTGTTTCGCTCCCAGGTCGGTCTGGGCGAAGACTCCCTGCCGCGTAGCTCTACCGTCAGCAACGTCCTGGTGAGCATGGGGCCGGACGCGATCCTGCTGATCGAGGATGCGACCAAACATCCCGTATTCCAGCACCATCCGATGGTGGTCGGTCCGCCCTATCTGCGCTTTTTTGCCGGGGCGACGATCTCCAATGCAGACGGGGTCGCGGTCGGGGCCGTGGGCGTTGCGGATATGAAAACCCACCCCCCTCTGGAGCCCGCGCAGCTCGAGAATCTGAAATTGATCGCGCGGATCGCCGGGGACATGGTGGACCGGGCGGCGGAGGCGAGGATCCAGGCCGAACAGCTGCAATTGCTGGCGATGGCGGAGACGGTGACCGGCATCGGTCACTGGCGCCTGGATCGGACCACGAACCGGGTCGTCTGGTCGGACGAGGTGTATCGGATATACGGGGTCAACCGGGAGACCTTCAATCCGTCACTGGATGACGCGCTGAAATATTACCATCCGGATGACCGGGTGATGCTTGAAGGCCTGCTGCAGCGGGCGGGTGAGACCGGCGAAGGATTCGAGGTCCGACTTCGCCTGATCCGCGACGATGGCGAGATGCGGCACGTGATCTCGCGTGGTGGCGCGGAACGGCTGGAGGACGGGAGCATCGGTGCCCTGTTCGGCGTGTTTCAGGACCTGACCGACGCTGACCGGGCGCATGAACGGCTGATCCAGAGCGAGGCGCGCTACCGGCTGCTGGCGGAGCACTCTTCGGACATCATCACCATGACCCGGGTGGACGGGATATTCACCTATGTCTCGCCTGTCATCGAAGTGGCTCTGGGATACCGGCCTGAAGAGCTGGTCGGGCAACCCTACTCCAAATTCGTTCATCCCGAGGACCTGCCGGCGATGAAGGCAGCGTTCGCCGACTACGTCGCGGCCGGACCCGGTGCGCCGTCTCCCCGGGTCGCGTGGCGAACGTTCAAGAAGAGCGGGGAGCTGATCTGGTTCGAAGGACATCCCAAGCTGACCTGGGACGCGAACGGCCGTCCGCTGGAGATCCAGGACCTGTTGCGAGACGTCACTAAGACCAAACGACTTGAGGCTGAACTGTTGGAAGCGCGTGATCGCGCCGAGGCCGCGGCTCAGGCCAAGTCGGAATTTCTGGCCAATATGAGCCACGAACTGCGAACGCCCCTGACCAGTGTGATCGGCTTTTCGGGTCTGTTGCAGGCCAGCAATCGTCTACCGGCGGTCGAGCAGGGTCATGCCGAGCACATTCATACCGCCAGCGGAGCCCTGCTGAGCGTGATTAATGACATTCTGGACTATTCCAAGCTGGAGGCCGGAGCTGCCGAGATGGAGTTGCGCGCCTTTGATCCGCGGGTTCTGACCGGGGGCGCGGCTGCCATCATCGAAACCCAGTGCGTGGCAAAGGGACTGACCCTGACGGTTGAGGTTGATCCGGCTCTGCCTGTGGCCCTGACGGGGGACGAGGGACGCCTGCGACAGGTGTTGCTGAACTTCCTGTCGAACGCAGTGAAATTTACGGCCCAGGGTGAGATCCAGCTGATGATCGGCGGCCGGCCAGGTGCCGAAGGGCGCTGGAATTTGCGGGCGGAGGTTATTGATTCCGGGATCGGGATTTCAGATGATCAGATGGCGGATGTTTTCGATCGCTTCACCCAGGCAGATACGTCCACCACCCGAATTTATGGGGGAACCGGGCTGGGACTGGCGATCTCGCAACGTCTGATCGAGACAATGGGCGGTGAAGTCGGAGTCAAAAGCCGGTTGGGCGTGGGCTCCAGCTTCTGGTTTGAGGTTCCGTTGCCCGAGGCTGAAATTGAGACCGTCACACACCACGAAATGATGGGTGAGGTCCCGTCGGCCTGTGCCGGACGGGTGTTGCTGGCCGATGACGCCCCGGCGAACCGCGACCTGATCTGTACGATCCTGGGGGGGCTGGGCCTGGAGGTCGATGCGGTGTGTGACGGGCAGGAGGCGGTCGAGGCGATCCGGGCCGGGCATTACGATCTGGTGCTGATGGACGTGCAGATGCCGGTGATGGATGGTCTGGCGGCGACCCGGGTCATTCGGGCCATGGACGGGCCGATCGCCCGAATTCCGATCCTGGCCCTGACCGCCAATGTTCAGCGTGAACAGGTCGAGCTGTGTCTGGAGGCCGGCATGGACGGACATCTGGGCAAGCCGATCCAGGTGGCCGAGCTGGCCAGGACGCTGGCCAGCTGGCTGACGCCCGCCGTGCCGGAAGACCCGTTCGCTGTGGTGGTCTGAGTCCGGCCACGCACGACGGTCTTCCTCCGAATCCAGCCGCGCAATGTGTTGTCCGGCAAGGGATTGATCGATTTTCCAGACGAATAATCCGCCCTGGGACGCTGCTGACCTATGATTTGGGCATGGCGGGAAAAAGGGATTGGGGCGGGGGGCACCCCGGACAGGGGCTGGCGGCCCGGGTACGCGAGCTGATGGCCGCGACGGAAGGGGTGTCGCTGAATGAGCTGGAGCGCCGCGCCCGGGTGGTCGGCACCGTGGCCCGGGCGGCCAGGGTCGTGGATCAATTGTCCCCGCCAGAGGACATGATGGACGCCGATGACGATCAACTGGACGCCGCCGGAGAACAGCGGCTCAGGGACGACCTCCTGCATCGAATTCTTGCGCTCGATGGACGCACCGAGGATCCGACGGGCTCTGGCCAGTCTGGATCAGGATGAACTGAGACTGATCGAGCATGACTGGGCGGGCTGGTCTCATCTGGCGCAACGGCCGCCCGATGGTGACTGGGCGACGTGGTTGTTTCTGGGTGGGCGCGGCGCGGGCAAGACCCGGGCCGGGGCCGAATGGCTGACCCTGCAAGCGGCGCGCGGCGCGCGACTGGCCCTGGTCGGTCCGACCCTGCACGATGTGCGCGAGGTGATGATCGAGGGACCGTCGGGGTTGAGGGCCATCGCGCCTGCGCACCGGCGACCGGTTTATGAGATCAGCCGGCGGCGGCTGGTCTGGCCCAACGGGGCCGTGGCCCATGCCTTTTCGGCCGAGGATCCGGAAAGTCTGAGAGGACCGCAGTTTCACGCGGGCTGGGCGGATGAATTCTGCGCCTGGAAACGACCGGGCGATGCTTTGGCCATGTTGCGGCTGGGCATGCGGCTGGGGGCCGATCCGCGGCTGGTGATCACCACCACGCCGAAGCCGATGGCGACCCTGACGCGACTGCTGGCCGAGCCGACCACGGTCTCGACCCATGCGCCGACCGGGGTCAATGCGCGCAATCTGTCGCGCGGCTTTCTGGCCGGGCTGGAGGCCCTGTACGGGGGCACAAGGCTGGCGGCGCAGGAGGTGGACGGGCTGATCCTGGGGTCGGGAGAGGCGCTGTGGACGCAGGAGTTGCTGGATCGCTGCCGGGGGGGCACGCCGCGGGA
This sequence comes from uncultured Brevundimonas sp., assembly GCF_963974615.1. GTDB lineage: Bacteria > Pseudomonadota > Alphaproteobacteria > Caulobacterales > Caulobacteraceae > Brevundimonas. The sequence continues at coordinate 59,821 of NZ_CAXBDH010000002.1, read as the reverse complement.
CTTTCGCAAGGTGGTGGTCGGGCTGGACCCGACGACGACGGCCGAGGGGGACAGTTGCGGCATTGTCGTCGTGGGGCTGGCCGAGGGGAAGGCCTGGGTGCTGGCCGACGAGAGCGTCAGTGGCAAGCGGCCGCGCGACTGGGCCCATGCGGTGGCGCGGACCGTGGCCCGGCACGAGGCCGACTGGGTCATCGCCGAGACCAACCAGGGCGGCCAGATGGTCGAGGACCTGCTGCGGGTCGCCAAATGCGGCGCGCGGATCAAGCCGGTGTTCGCCACCCGCTCGAAACGGGCCAGGGCCGAGCCGGTGGCCCTGCTCTACGATCAGGGCAAGGTCATCCACTGCGGCTATTTCGAAAAGCTGGAGGACGAGCTGATGGGGCTGGGCCTGGGCACGGGCGAGCACAGTCCGGACCGGGCCGACGCCCTGATCTGGGCCGTCAGCCATCTGCTGCTGAACCGGGTCGGCACGCCGAGTATCCGAACGCTCTGACTATCAATAAGGACGACGAGACATGAATGGACTGCGCTGGCTGAGGGGCCGTCGCGGGCGCATCGCCGCGCCCGAAACCAAGGACAGCCGGGTCGGGGCCCTGATTGCCATGACCGGGCCGGGGCGGCCACGCTGGACCCCGCGCGACTATGCGCATCTGGCGCGCGAGGGGTTCGGGCGCAATCCGGTGGCCTATCGCTGTGTGCGGATGATCGCCGAGGCCGCGGCCTCGACCCCGCTGGCCGTGTTCAGCGACGGGGTGCGCGATGACGGCCATCCGCTGGCGCGACTGCTGACGCGGCCCAATCCGGAACAGTCGGGGCCGGAGTGGCTGGAGGGCGTCTATGGCGCGCTGCAGACGGCGGGCAATGCCTATGTTGAGGCGGCCGGCGACGGTGACGGCGACGGGGCTCCCGATGAATTGTGGAGTCTGAGGCCGGACCGGATGGCGGTGGTGCCGGGGCGGCACGGCTGGCCCGAGGCCTATGTCTATGAGGTCGACGGGCGGCGGCTGCGGATTGGGCGCGGGGCCGACGGCTGGATGCCGGTCATGCATCTGAAGCTGTTTCACCCGACCGACGACCATTACGGCTTTTCGCCGCTGGAGGCGGCGGCCTGCGCTGTCGATGTGCACAATGCCTCGGGGGCCTGGAACAAGGCACTGCTGGACAATGCGGCCCGGCCGAGCGGGGCCCTGGTCAGCAGCGGGCGTGACGGCGAACGGTTGAGCGCCGAACAGTTCGAGGCGCTGAAGGCCCAGCTGGGCGACGCCTATACGGGGGCGGCCAATGCCGGGCGGCCGCTGCTGCTGGAGGGCGGGCTGGACTGGAAGCCGATCAGCCTGACCCCGGCCGAGATGGATTTCATCGCCGGCAAACACGCGGCGGCGCGCGAGATCGCCCTGGCCTTCGGGGTGCCGCCGCAGCTGCTGGGGATTCCGGGGGACGCCACCTATGCCAACTATCGCGAGGCCAATACCGCCTTCTGGCGGGGGACGATCGCGCCGCTGGTGCGCAAGACGGCGGGGGCCCTGACCGGCTGGCTGGGGCCGCGCTTTGCCGGCACGCGGATCGCGCCGGATCTGGACGGGGTGCCGGCCCTGCAGCCCGAGCGCGATGCCCTGTGGGCACGGCTGGGGGCGGCAGGCTTCCTGACCGATGCCGAGCGACGGCGCATGGCGGGGGTGGGCGAATGAACGGGCCGGGGTGGCGGATTCCGGCTGCCCTGGTCGTGGCCCTGGCGGTGCAGACGGTCGGGGGGCTGGTCTGGGCCGGGGGCGCGGCGGCGCGGATCGCGGCGTTGGAGGAAAGGGTCGGCGAGCAGCGACTGGTGGCCGAGCGGCTGGCGCGGCTGGAGGAACAGGGCATCGCCACGCGCCAGACGGTGGAACGGATCGAGCGGCGGCTGGAGGCGGGGCGGTGAGGGGGACGAGCGAGCGTGACCCCTCACCCGACCGCGCCAGCACGACGGCTGCGCCGCCGTGCGCGGTCTCCCTCTCCCGCAGGGGGAGAGGGAGTGTGGAAATCAGCGGCTATGCCTCGCTGTGGGGCGTGGCCGATCTGGACGGGGATGTGGTGGCGCGCGGGGCCTTCGCCGACAGTCTGGCCCGGACCGGGGCCGACGGGGTGCGGATGCTGCACCAGCATGAGGCGCGGGCGGTGGTCGGGGTCTGGGACAGGCTGGTCGAGGACGACCGGGGCCTGTTCGTCCGGGGACGGATCATGGACTGGTCGGCTGAGGCGCGCTTCGCCGCGGCGCTTTCCCGGGCCGGGGCGCTGGACGGGCTGTCGATCGGCTTCCGGGCTGCGAAGGCGCGGCGCGAGGGGCGGCTGCGGGTGCTGGTGGCGGTCGACCTGTGGGAGGTGTCGCTGGTAACGTTTCCGATGTTGCCGGGGGCGCGGTTCGCGGTGGTGTGACCCCTATTGCGCCAGGGTGCGCAGCAGGGAGTCCCACTGGCGGACTCCGGGGGCGAGGGTGGCGACGGGGAGGCGCTCGTTGAGGCCGTGGGCGAAGTCGTCCGAGGGCTTCATGAACACCGAGGAGACGCCGTAGCCGGGCACGCCGAGGGCGCGGAAATGCATGGTGTCGGTGGCGCCGGCCTCCATGGTCGGGACGATCGGCAGGCCGGGGGCGCGGGCGTGGACGGCGGCGGTGATGGCGGCGGTCAGGTCGGGGCGCAGGGGCGAGGACGGGGCGTCGACGGTGCCGGAGTCCTGATACGCAACCGTGACGCCGGGGTCGGCCATGATGCCGGTCAGGGTGGTCTGGATCCGGGCCATGGTCGTGCCGGGGAAGATGCGGCAGTTGACGTTGGCCGTGGCCCGCTGCGGCAGGGCGTTGGGGGCGTGGCCGCCGTTGATCATGGTGGCGATACAGGTGGTGCGGATCAGGCCGACATATTCGGGATCGGCGTTGAGCACGGCGATGGCTTCGGCGTCGGCGGGATCGACGGCCAGACGGCGCAGGGCTTCCCCGGACGGGCCGGTCACGCGCGGGCCGGTAGCGGCGATATAGGCGGTGGTGATGGGGCTGTAGCTGACCGGGAATTTGTAGGCGGCCAGCCGGGTCAGGGCGGCGTTGAGCCGATAGATGGCATTGGTCGGCCCGGGACGGCTGGAGTGGCCGCCGGCGTCGGTGACGGTGAGCGTATAGTCGGCATAGGTCTTTTCCGCCGCCTGCAGCTTGTAGACCGAGGGGGTGCCGTCCTCGGCCAGCAGGCCGCCGCCGGCGTCGGCGTTGAGCACCATTTCGGCATCACGAAGCTGCTGGGCCAGCCAGCGACCGGTGGTCATGGCGGTCTCTTCGTCACCCGAAAGGGCCAGGACGATGGAGCGGCGCGGCGTCCAGCCGGACTGGCGCAGCTGGATCAGGGTGGCGACCAGCACCGACAGGTCGGCCTTGTTGTCGAGTGCCCCGCGTCCGTAGACGTAGCCGTTCTCGACCACGGCGGTGAAGGGGTCGCGGGTCCAGTCGGCGGGGTCGGCCTGGACCACGTCCATATGGGCCAGCAGGACGAGGGGCTTGAGGTCGGGGTCGCTGCCGGGCCAGCGGGCGATCAGGGCGGCGGTTTCGCCGATGGACTCGATTTGCACGTCGCTGTCGGCATAGCCGCCATCGACCAGCAGGCCCTTGAGCCAGGCGGCATAGGCCGGGACCTGGCCGGCCCCCTCGACGGTGCGGAAGCCGATCGAGCGGGTCAGGATGTGGAGCGCATTGTCGGCGGCCGGGTCCGCCGCCTGGGCGGTCGCCGCGAGCGGGGCCAGCAGCAGGGCGAGGGCGGCGGTGCCGCCGGCGAGGGTACGGATCATGGGGGACTCCGGCGCGGACGGTCAGCATTACTTTCAGATCGGGACAGTAGCGGTCGACGGCCGCTTGTCCATCCGGCCCGGGCAATGGGCGGACCTCAGAGCGAAGGGGGCTTCGTGCCTCCTGAACAACCGCGACGGATGACCGTCGGGTGAAACGGGCGTGGCCTGGGCCCGCCTTTCCTTCAAGCGGAGACACTATGAAAGAGACCAAACAGGCCCCGGCCACGCCGGGGGCGCGCGCTGCCATGCATGAGATGATGGCGGCCTTTGAAGCGTTCAAAGGGGCCAATGACGCCCGGCTGGACGAGATCGAGAAGAAGGCTGCGGCCGATCCCTTGCTGGAGGCCAAGGTGGCGCGGATCGACCAGGCGGTGGGGGCGGCGCAGGCGCGACTGGACCGGGTGGTCAGCGAGGGGCGGCGACCGGAACTGGCCCCCTCCGTCCCGGCCGTTGGCCGGGCCACCTCCCCCTATGAGGGGGAGGAGACGAAGGCGGCGTTTGACGGTTATCTGAAGACCGGGAATTCGAACGGGCTGGAGCTGAAGGCGGGGCTGTCGTTGGCGGCGGATTCGGGCGGTTATGTGGTGCCGCCGGAGACCGAGCGGGCCATCGACCGGCGGTTGATGGCGGGCAGTCCGATGCGCGAGATCGCCACAGTGCGCACCATCGGGGCGGGCGTGTTTCGCAAGCCGGTGTCGACGGCCGGGGTGACGGCGGGCTGGGTGGCCGAGACCGCGCCGCGGCCCGAGACGGACCCGGCGACCCTGGCCCTGCTGGAGTTCCCGGCGGCCGATCTCTACGCTTCGCCGGCGGCGACCCAGAGCCTGCTGGACGACGCCATGATCAACCTCGATGAATGGCTGGCGGGCGAGGTCGAGGATGCCTTCGCGGCCCAGGAGACCACGGCCTTTGTCAGCGGTGACGGGATCAACAAGCCGAAGGGCTTTCTCAGCTATCCCGTCGTCGATGAGTCGATCCACGCCTGGGGCGAGATCGGCTATGTGGCCTCGGGCGCGGCGGGGGCTTTCGCGGCGGCGAACCCGTCCGACCGGCTGATCGATCTGGTCTATGCGCCCAAGGCCCGCTATCGGCCCAACGGGCGGTTCGTGATGAACCGGCGGACGGTCTCGACCGTGCGCAAATTCAAGGACGCCGACGGCAACTATATCTGGCAGCCGGCGACGCGAGCGGGGGAGACGGCCTCGCTGCTGGGCTATCCGGTGACCGAGATCGAGACGATGCCGGACATCGCCGCCGACAGTGCCGCCATCGCGTTTGGTGATTTCCAGCGCGGCTATCTGATCGTCGACCGGGCCGGGGTGCGGGTGCTGCGCGACCCCTATTCGGCCAAACCCTATGTGCTGTTTTACACGACCAAGCGCGTCGGCGGCGGCGTGCAGAATTTCGACGCCATCAAGGTGATGAAGTTCGCGGTGAGCTGAGGCGAGGACCCCTCTCCCCTTGCGGGAGAGGGAGACCGCGCACGACCGCGACAGCGGTCGTCCTGGCGCGGGCGGGTGAGGGGTCGAACAGACGCCTGACGATCGGTCGGTTTGACCCCTCATCCGACCCGCTTCGCGGGCCACCTTCTCCCGCAAGGGGAGAAGGACAAGGAGATACGGAGAATTCCCATGACTGCACCGGTGAGCCTCACCGAGGCGAAACTGTTCCTGCGCGTCGAGCATGACGCCGAGGACGGGCTGATCCAGACCCTGATCGATGCGGCGCAGGCGCGGGTTGAGGGGGAGGTCGGGGCGGCGCTGGACGCGACGTCAGCGGCTCCGCTGCGGCTGGCGGTGCTGATGCTGGTGCTGCGGGCCTATGAGCGGGGTGAGCGGGAGATGCCGATCGGCCCGGTGGTGGCCTGGATCGCCCCCTATCGCGCGGTGCGGCTGTGAGCGGGCGGCGGCTGGCCGAGTTGCTGGCGGCGACGGAGACGCAGACGCCCCAGGGCGGGCAGGCGGTCAGTTTCGAGCCACTGGGCTGGGTCTGGCTGAAGGCCGGATCGCGACGGCGACGCGAGCGGACCGAGGCCGGGGTGACGCGGATGATCGAGACCATGCGGGTCGAGACCCGGGCCGATCCGCGTCTGGTCGCGGGCCGGGTGCTGCGCTTCGACGGTGACGACTGGACCGTGGTCGCGGTCGAGGTTGATGCCGAGCGGCCGGGGCGGGTGCGAGCGGATCTGGAGCGGCGGCCATGAGCGATCATGAGAGCGCGCTGCAGGCGGCGTTGATCGCTCATCTGACGGCCGACGCCACCCTGTCAGCCCTGCTGAACGGACGGGTGTGGGACGCACCGCCGCGCGACGCCGGGTTTCCGCACCTGCTGATCGGTCGCAGTGCCAGTCGTCCGGTGGCGGCCGAGGGCTGTGGCATCGAGCACCGGTTGTCGCTGACTGTCATCTCGCGCTTTCAAGGCACCGAGGAGGTGCGGGCCATCGTGGCGGCGGTGCGGGCGCGGCTGGAGGGCGCGGCGCTGGAGAGCGGCGGGATCCGCACGGTGTCGCTGGGGGTGACCCTGGCCGATGTGTTCCGTGGCGGCGACGGGGCCCGGACCTGGGCGGTGATCCGGGTGCGGGCGGTGACCGAAGACATTGCCGGCTGAGGCGACAGGGAAGGGAGCACGGACATGGCCGCACAACGCGGGAAGGACATCTTGCTGAAGATCGAGGACGGGCCGGGGGTGTTCGTCACCGTCGCCGGACTGCGGGCGCGGACGATCTCGCTGAACGCGCGGACGGTCGATGCGACCGACGGTGACAGCGCCGGGCGCTGGCGCGAACTGCTGGCCGGGGCGGGCGTGAGGTCGGCGGCGGTGAGCGGCCAGGGGGTGTTTCGTGACGCCGCCTCGGACGCCCTGATCCGCGAGGCCTTCTTCGCCCAGACGGCACCGGGCTGGCAGCTGATCGTGCCCGATTTCGGGGTGCTGGAAGGGCCGTTCCTGGTGGCGGCGCTGGAATATGCCGGGGAGCATGAGGGCGAAGCGAGCTTCGCCATCAGCCTGGCGAGTGCGGGCGAGATCGGGTTTACGGCGCTGTGACCGGGGCCAACGGTGCGCGCGGCGAGGTGACGGCGACCCTGGCCGGAGCGGAGCGGCGGTTGTGTCTGACGCTGGGGGCGCTGGCCGAGATCGAGACTGGACTGGAAGTGGCCGGGATCGCGGCGCTGAGCGCGCGGATGCGCGCACTGTCGGCGGGGGATCTGATGATCGTGCTGGCGGCCCTGTTGCGCGGGGGCGGTGAGGGTGCGCTGGCTGACGAACTGGCGCGGGCGACGGTGGATCCGCGCGAGGCGGCCGAGGCGGTGGCCCGGGCCTTTGCGGCCTCCTCCGGTCAAGCCGGAGGATGACGAGTGGCATGACGCCGTGGGGCGAGATGCTGCGGGTGGCGGCGCGGGCCGGGGTGACGCCCGCGGCCTTCTGGCGGCTGTCGCTGAAGGAGTGGCGGATGCTGACGGAGCGACCGGCAGGGCCGGTGCCGATGGGGCGGGATGGGTTCGAGCGGATGATGGCGGCGTGGCCGGATGAGGTCTGTGAGGGGGCGTACCCCTCCACCGCTTCGTGGTCCCCCTCCCCCTCGCTGCGCGACGGGGAGGAGACATGACCGAAGGGTTTGAAACCGACGGACTCGGCACTGTGCCGGAGCGGGCGGCGGAGGCGGCGGCGGCGCTGGAGTCGTTGCGGGAACCGGCGGAGCGGGCGGCGGGGGCGATCGGCGAGGCGTTCGACCGGGCCGGCGAGAGTCTGGCCCGGTCGCTGGCGCGGGCGGCGGCGGACGGGGAGATCAGCCTGGCTGAACTGGCACGGGCGGTGCTGGCGGCGGTCAATTCCGGGGCCGGAAACGCGAAAGGCGGCGGGCTGGGCGCGGCCCTGGCGGCGGCGCTGGGCGGGCTGTTCGGCGGTACGCGGGCTGAGGGCGGGCCGGTATCGGCGGGGGCGGCCTATCTGGTCGGAGAGCGCGGGCCGGAGGTGTTCCGTCCGGACGGCGGCGGGACCATCGAGCCCGTGACCGGACCGGGGGTGACGATCAACGTCAGCGTCGACGGCGGCGCCCCGGCCCTGCTGCGGTCCGAGGCCCAGATCGCCCGGATGCTGGCGCGCGCCGTATCGCTGGGCGCGCGCCGGCTCTAGAATTACAGGGCCTTGGGATCGGGACCGAAGCGGTTGTCACCGGTGGTGCCGGAACTGAGGCCGATCCACAGCAGGAAACCGAGATTGACCAGGCAGATCACGGCCATCATGCCCATCGCCGGAGCGAGCAGGGCAAAGATGGCGGCGGGGTCTTCATTGTCGAGGGCCGTGGCATTGGTGATGGCCGAAAAGCCGATTGTACCGATACCGACGACCAGGGCGACGATAGTCACGACCCACGGGATGGCCACCAGCCAGCCGGTCTGACCCATGTCGTGCAGCCGCTTCACGGCGATGGCGAGATTGGGCCAGATCAGGACGAGGGCGATCAGGCCGCCGAGAATCGGAATCCAGCCGGCGACGACGCTGACGCCGAGCAGGATCAGCCAGCCGATCCAGAAATGCGAGCGCCGGATGCGGCCCTCAAACGAAAACAGCAGGGTCTTCCAGTCGAAGCCCGGAACCTGGGTGGACATGTCGGTGGTCATTGCTCGCCCTCCTGCGCGATCAGGGGGCTGACGTTGATCGAACATTGCTCCCCGAACAAGTTAAAAGGAGCTCACATATGGCCTTTCATGAGGTGAGCCTGCCGGCGCGGCTGGCCTTCGGTTCGACCGGGGGTGTGGAGCGGCGCACCGAGGTGGTGACGCTGGGCTCGGGCTTCGAGCGGCGGTCGACGCCCTGGGCCCAGGGGCGGCGGCGCTATCTGATCGGGGCGAACCTGCGGTCGCTGGACGACATGGCGACCCTGACCGCCTTCTTCGAGGCGCGGCGGGGGCGGCTGTACGGGTTCCGGTTTCGCGATTTCGCCGATTTCAAATCCAGCTCGCCCGGGGCGGTGGTGACGGCGACAGACCAGATTCTGGGGACCGGCGACGGCGTGGCGACGGTGTTTGCGCTGGGCAAGGCCTATGGCGACCAGATGCGGGACATCACCAAGCCGGTGGCGGGATCGGTTCGGGTGGCAGTGGATGGTGCCGAGCTGGACGGGACAGCATTCAGTGTCGAGGCGACGACTGGGGATGTGACCCTGGCGGTGCCGCCGGTCACCGGAGCCGAAGTGACGGCGGGCTTCGTCTTCGACACGCCGGTGCGGTTCGACGCCGACCGGATCGAGGTGACGCTGGAGACCTTCGGCGCGGGCCGGATGGTGGCCATGCCGCTGGTCGAGATCAGGGTCTGAACCCATGCGCGACATACCGGAGGAGATGGCGGCCCGTATCGAGAGCGGGACGGCGACCCTGTGCCATGTCTGGCGACTGACGCGGCGCGACGGGGTGGTGACGGGGTTCACCGATCACGACCGCGATCTGACCGTGGACGGGGTGGTGTGCCGGGCGGCAAGCGGCTGGATGGCGGGTGCGGGCGAGAGTGCCGTCGGGTCGACGGCGGGAAGCTTCGTCGCCAGCGGCGGACTGGACGATGACGCCCTGACCGAGGCCGATATCCGCGCCGGCCGCTATGACGGGGCCCGGGTGGCGCTGTGGCGGGTCGACTGGCGCGAGCCGACGCTGGCGGTGCGGCTGTGGACCGCGACCCTGACCCGGCTGCGGCGGGAGGGTGAGGGGCTCGTCGCCGAGATGGAGGGGCCGCTGGCGGCGCTGGAACGGGTGGTCGGGCGGACCTATGGCCGCGACTGTGATGCGGTTCTGGGCGACGGGCGGTGTCGGGTCGATACGACGGCCTTTCCCGGGCAGGGCTGCGACAAACGCTGGGCGACCTGTACCGGGGTGTTCGGCAATGGGCTCAATTTCCAGGGCTTTCCCGACATTCCCGGCGACGACTTCCTGACGGCCCATCCGGTCGGGGGTGGACGCCATGACGGCGGGAGTCGGCGATGAGGGCGGCGGCGCTGGAGGCGGCGCGCAGCTGGCTGGGCACGCCCTACCGGCATCAGGCCAGTGTGAAGGGCGAGGGGGCGGACTGTCTGGGGCTGGTGCGCGGCGTCTGGCGCGAACTGTACGGGACGGAGCCGGAAGCGGCCCCGCCCTACAGCGCCGACTGGGCCGAGGTCGGGGGGGAGGAGACCCTGCTGGCGGCGGCGCGGCGCCGGCTGATCGAGATTCCGGCGGGGCAGGCGGAGCCGGGGGATGTGCTGCTGTTCCGGATGAGCGCCGGGGCCCCGGCCAAACACTGTGCGGTGCTGAGCGAGGACGCGGGGGCCGAGTGGCGGATGATTCACGCCTATTGGGGCCGGTCGGTGGTCGAGAGCTGGATGGGAAGCTGGTGGCGACGGCGGCTGGTTGCGGCCTTCACCTGGCCAGGCGTGACGGACGGAGGCAGCTGAATGGCGCAGGTGGTGCTGGGCGGGATCGGCGCGGCGGTCGGCGGTGGCGTCGGCCAGACGATCGGGGCGGCCCTGGGCGGGATGGCCGATCGCGGTCTGGTCGCCTCGCTGTCGCCGGCGCGGCAGCGGGGACCGCGGCTGGAGTCGCTGAAGATCCAGTCGTCGGCCGACGGTGCGCCGATGGCCTGTGTGTTCGGGCGGGCACGGGTGACGGGTCAGGTGATCTGGGCGGCGCGGTTTCTGGAAAGCCGCACCACGCATTCGGGCGGCAAGGGCGGGCCGCGGACGGTCGATTACGACTATGCGCTGAGCTTCGCCGTGGCCCTGTGTGAGGGGCCGATCGACGGGGTCGGCCGGGTCTGGGCTGACGGCCGGCCGATGGACCTGGCCGGGGTGACGATGCGGGTTTATCGCGGCACCGAAGACCAGATGCCGGACCCGCTGATCGAGGCGGTGGAGGGGACGGCCCCGGCCTGTCGCGGTACGGCCTATGTGTTGTTCGAGGACCTGCCGCTGACGCCCTATGGCGACCGGCCGCCGCAGCTGGCCTTCGAGGTGTTCCGCCGGGCGCGGGGCGGCGAACCGCGACTGGAGGACCGGCTGGAGGGTGTGTGCCTGATCCCCGGGGCCGGGGAGTTCGTGCTGGCCACCGAGGCGGTGCTGCGGCGTGAGGGCCTGACCCGGACGGTGGCCGAGAACGTCAGCAATGGTCAGGGGCGGCCGGACCTGGAGGTATCGCTGGACCAGTTGCTGGTGCAGTGCCCGAACCTGAAGCGGGTCAGTCTGGTGATCGGCTGGTTCGGCGACGACCTGCGCGCCGGGTCGTGTGTCATCCGGCCGGGGGTCGAGCGACGCGACAAGCCGACTGAACCGTTCGACTGGTCGGTGGCGGGTCTGGATCGGGGCGGGGCGCATCTGATCTCGCAGGTGGGTGGGGGGCCGGCCTATGGCGGGACACCATCGGACGAGACGGTGCGGCAGGCGGTGGCGGCGCTGAAGGCGCGCGGGCTGGCGGTGACCCTGTACCCCTTCGTCTTTATGGACATACCGGCCGACAATGCCCTGCCGGACCCCTATGACGGGGCGCGGCAGGCGGCCTATCCGTGGCGCGGGCGGATCCGCGGCGAGGACGGGGCCGGGGCGACAGCCGAGGTGGCGAGCCTGTTCGGGACAACCGGTGGCTGGGGCCTGCGGCGGCTGGCGCTGCACTATGCCGGACTGGCGGCCGGGACCGGGGCGGACGGCCTGTTGATCGGCTCGGAGATGCGGGGGCTGACCTGGACGCGGGACGTGGACGGTGGGTATCCGGCGGTGGCGCAGCTGCGGACCCTGGCGGCCGAGTGCCGGGCTGTGACCGGGCCGGGAGTGAGCCTGTCCTATGCCGCCGACTGGTCGGAGTATTTCGGCCATCACGACGGCGATGACGTGATCTTTCACCTCGATCCGCTGTGGGCCGACGTCGATGTCGATTACGTCGGCATCGACTGGTACCCGCCGCTGGGGGACTGGCGTGACGGGGATGGCGGGGTCGATGCGGCGAACCATCCGGGGCCGGACGACCCGACCTATCTGGCCGGTCAGGTCGCCGGGGGCGAGGGCTTCGACTGGTTCTATGCGGATGCAGCGGACCGGGTGGCGCAGCTGCGTACTGCGATTGTCGATACCGCCCATGGCGAGGACTGGGTGTTCCGGCCCAAGGACCTGACCGGCTGGTGGTCGAATGTCCACCACGACCGGCCGGGCGGGGTGCGGGCACAAACCCCGACGGCCTGGGTGCCGGGGATGAAGCCGATCCGTCTGACCGAGTTCGGCTGTGCGGCGGTGGATCGGGGCGGTAATGCGCCGAACCTGTTTCAGGACCCCAAGAGCGCGGAGAACAGTCTGCCACCGTCTTCGACCGGGGGCCGTGATGACCGGATGCAGCGGCGGGCGCTGGAGGCGGTGCTGCAGCATTTCGATGAACCCGCGCACAATCCGGTCTCGGCGGTCTATGGCGGGCCGATGCTGGAGGGGGCTGACGTCTGGTGCTGGGACGCGCGGCCCTGGCCTGACTTTCCGGCCCGGCTGGAGCGCTGGGCCGACGCCACCGCCTGGCGGGCCGGGCACTGGCTGAACGGCCGGATGGGCGGAGATACGACTGATCTGCTGGCCGCCATTCTGAAGCGGACCGGGGTGGCCGGGGATGACTTCACGGTCGGGCCGGTGCCGGGAACGGTGGCGGGCTATGTCATCGACCGACCGATGCGGACGCGGGACGCGCTGGAACCCCTGCTGGCGGGTCTGGACGTAATCGCCGCCGAGCGCGGCGGGCGGATCGCGATCCTGGGGGCTCCTGAGAGCATCCTGCCGCTGGACCCGTCGGCGCTGGCGCTGGGCGAGGAAGGGGCGAGCTGGGCCGCCAGTCGGGATCTGGAGCCGCGACCGGGTACGGCGCGGGTGCGGTTCATCGACGCCGACAGCGATTATCAGACCGGATCGGTGACTGTGCGTTCGGACGGTGACGACGGGGCGGTAGACCTGGACCTGCCCGCCGTCTGCGGCACGGGGCTGGCGCGGGCCACGGCCGGACGGCTGATCGGTGGGGACGAGATCGAGGCCCTGACGCTCAACCCGGGGCCGTTGGCGGCGCTACAGCTGGAACCGGGCGACGGGGTCAGCCTGGCGGGAGTGCCGGGTCTGTGGCGGGTCGTCCGGGCGACCCTGGACGAAAGCCCGGTGGTGGAGGTGCGGCGCTACCGTAGCCCTGACGATGGTGCCGGCGACGGGGCCGTGCGGACGGGGGACGCCGCGGTGGTGGCCGGTGCGCCGCTGTTGCGGATGCTGGATCTGCCGGCCCTGCCGGGACAGGAGTCCGACGGGCGGCCAGTGGCGGTGGTGGCGGCCGATCCCTGGCGAACGATGGCCGTGCATGCCGGAGCGTCGATTGAAGCCCTGACCCAAAGAGCGATGATCGACAGACCGGCCACGGTCGGGGCGTTGGTCGAGTCCCTGGAGCCGGGGGTTCGCCATCGCTGGGATACGGTTCATGCCTTGACGCTCCGGGTCGAGGGACGGGCCCCGATGAGCCGGACGGCGGCGGCGGTGCTGGCCGGCGGCAATCTGGTGGCAGTCGAGGCGGGGGGCGGGTGGGAACTGGTCCAATTTCGCAGCGCCACCCTTGTCGAGGGCGATGTCTGGCGGCTGGACGGGTTGTTGCGGGGGCAGCAGGGCACGGAACGGGAAATGTCCGCCGGAGCCGGGATCGGGTCTGTGGTGGTGTTTCTCGACGACGCGCCGGGGCGGGCCGAGGTCGGACCGGCGGAGCGGGGACTGGCGCTACGCTGTCGGGCCGGACCGGCGAGCATGCCGCCGGGCAGGGTGGGGTTCAGCGCGGTGGATTTCACCTTTGATGGTCTGATCGACCGCCCCTGGAGCCCGGCTCATCTGCGAGTGGAGCCGGACGGCGCGGGCGGGCTGAAAATCGACTGGGTCCCGCGGGTGCGGCTGTACGGCGACCGCTGGGACGGGGAACCGGTGTCGGTCGATGCGGCCTTGTACCGGCTGCGGGTACTGGAGGTCGGGATTGAGCGGCGGGTGATCGAGACGGCGGGAACGGAGACAGTCTATCCGGCGGCGGCGTTGGCGGAGGATTTTCCCGAAGGTCCCGGAGCCGGGGCCGAGGTAGCCGTGTGCCAGTGGAACCCGGGATTCGGCTGGGGAACCGAAGCCGTCGTTTCGATCGGTGTAGCGTGACGGATTCGCATCCCCCCTTTGCGCGACCGGGTGCATGGCTTAACTGACGCACTGCAACCGGATGGAGCGAAGAGCGAACGTGGCTGGCGATCCCTACAAGGAACTTGGCGTATCCAGGGGCGCGAGCGCGGACGAGATCAAGAAAGCTTTCCGCAAGCTCGCCAAGGAACTCCATCCCGACAAGAATCCGGGCAACACGACTGCGGACGAACGGTTCAAGCGGATTACCGCGGCCTTTGACCTGCTGGGTGACGCCGAGAAGCGGGCCAAATACGATCGTGGCGAAATCGACGCCGACGGACGCGAACAATTTCGCGGCGGTGGCGGTTTCGCCGGTGCGCGTGGCGGAGCTGGCGCTCCCGGGGGCGGACGGCCCGGTTTCGAGAATATCGATCTGGATGAGTTGTTTGGCATGTTCGGCGGCAGCGCGGGCCGTCAGGGCGAACGTCCGGGACCGACACGCGGGCAGGACATCCGCGCCACGCTGGAAATCAGCCTGGAGGATTCGATCGCCGGTACGACGCGCCGCATCCAGTTTTCGGACGGACGCACACTGGATGTGGCCATTCCCAAGGGGGCGGCCGACGCCCAGATGATCCGCCTACGCGGACAGGGGGCTCCGGGACGGGGTGGCCCTGCGGGCGACGCCCTGATCGAGCTGAAGATCGCGCCTCATGCGCTGTACAGTCGCGACGGCGGTGACCTGACCATGGACTTGCCGGTGTCGGTCCCCGATGCGGTGCTGGGTGGAAAGATCCCGGTCCGGACCCCGGAGGGTACGGTCAGCATGACCATTCCCAAGGGCTCGAACTCGGGACAGGTGCTGCGCCTGAAGGGGCGGGGTGCCTATGCCGCCGGCAAGCGTGGCGACCTTCTGGCCCGGCTGGTCGTGACGCTGCCGGACCAGCCGGACGACGCCCTCGTCAAATTCGCCACCGACTGGCGCAACAAGCGTCCGTACCGGCCGGGGAAATAGGGTGGTGACCTGGCCGACGATGAAGCCTGAACGGCCGTGGTTCTCGGCCGGACCCACTGCCAAGAGGCCCGGCTGGTCGTCACAGGGGCTGTCCCACGCCCTGCTGGGGCGGGGGATTCGCGCGCCCGAGGTGGTCGAACGCTTTGCCCACGGGCTGAGACTCACGCGGCAGGTGCTGGAGGTCCCGGAGGACTGGGTGCTGGTCTATACACCCGGTTCGGACACGGGCGCGGTCGAGGCGGCCCTGTGGTCGATGTTAGGGCAGCGGCCGGTGCAGGTGCTGGCCTTCGAGAATTTCGGCCAGCAGTGGGCGATCGACGTGCGCGATCACCTGAAGCTGGAGCCGGAGGTGCTGACGGCTCCATGGGGCGAATTGCCCGACCTGTCGCGCGTCGATCCGGACAAGGATCTGGTGTTTCCGTGGAACGGCACGACCTCGGGCGTGTGCATGCCGAATGCGGACTTCATCGCTGCGGACCGGGAGGGGCTGGCCATCTGTGACGCCACCTCGGCGGCATTCGCCATGCCCTTGCCGTGGGCGCGGCTGGATGTGGTGACCTTCTCGTTCCAGAAGGCGCTGGGCGGTGAGGCCGGAATCGGCGTGGTGGCCCTGTCGCCCCGGGCCGTGGCAAGACTGGATGCCTATGAGCCGCCGCGGGCGGTGCCCAAGGTCTTGCGACTGCGTGACGGCAAGGGTTTCGACCGGGCGCTGGCCTCGGGATCGATGATCAACACCTATTCGGTCTGGACACTCGAGGACTGGATCGACGGCCTGGAATGGGCACAGGCAATTGGCGGGCTGGACGCCCTGATTGCCCGGACCGGGACCAATGCGGCGGCGCTGGGCTCCTGGGTCGAGCGCACGCAGTGGATCGATTTTCTGGCCGGGGACCCGGCGAGCCGGTCGACGACCTCGGTCTGTCTGAAAATCGTCGATGACCGGGTCGTGGCTTTGGACGAGGCGGGTCGGCAGGCCTTCGTCAAGCGGATGAAGGCCTTGCTGGAAGGCGAGGGGGCAGCGTTTGACGTGGAATCCCATCGCAATGCGCCTGCGGGGCTGCGAGTCTGGTGTGGCTGTACTGTCGAGACGGCGGATATTGTGGCGATGACGCCGTGGCTGGATTGGGCTTTCGAGAGCGCAATCGCTGAACTGGGTGCATGAGAATTCGTCCAATGGGACGACATCCGGCGATTCCCCGGCTATAGGCTGCGCCCGCATTCCCCAACCCCGGGCCGCGGAGAACAATCTTGGCAAATGTCGCAGTAGTCGGTGCCCAGTGGGGCGACGAGGGCAAGGGCAAGATTGTCGACTGGTTATCAAACCGGGCTGACGTCGTGGTCCGGTTCCAGGGCGGGCACAACGCCGGCCACACGCTGGTCGTCGGAAACACCACCTACAAGCTGAGCCTGCTGCCGTCCGGGGTGGTGCAGGGCAAGCCATCGGTGATCGGCAATGGCGTTGTGGTCGACCCCTGGGCCCTGATGGACGAGATCGGTCGCATCGAGGCGCAAGGCATTACGATCACGCCGGATCTTCTGACCCTGGCCGATAATGCCTGTCTGATCCTGCCGCTGCATCGCGACCTGGACCAGGCGCGCGAGGCCCAGGCCGGCAAGACCAAGATCGGCACCACCGGACGCGGTATCGGTCCGGCCTATGAGGACAAGGCGGGGCGGCGGGCGATCCGCGTCGGGGATCTGGCCGATCCCGAGGCGCTGGACGCCAAGATCGAGCGGTTGCTGGCGCATCATAACGCCCTGAGGAAGGGGCTGGGTCTGGCCGAGGTCGATGTCGCCGGGCTGAAGACCGCCCTGCTGGAAATCGCGCCCAAGGTGCTGCCCTTCGCCAGCCAGCCGGTGTGGCGGATGCTCGACCAAGCCTATCGTGACGGCAAACGCATCCTGTTCGAGGGGGCCCAGGGTTCGCTGCTCGACGTCGATCACGGGACCTATCCCTATGTGACCTCGTCCAACACGGTGGCGGGTCAGGCGGCGGCGGGATCCGGGCTGGGGCCGCGGTCGGTCGGCTATGTACTGGGTATCGTAAAAGCCTACACGACCCGGGTCGGAGAAGGGCCGTTTCCGACGGAACTGTTCGACGATAACGGCAAGCGTATCGCCGAACGCGGACGCGAATTCGGCACGGTCACCGGCCGGGCACGGCGCTGCGGCTGGTTCGATGCGGTGCTGGTGCGGCAGTCGATCGCCATCAACGGCATTCACGGGATCGCCCTGACCAAGCTGGATGTGCTGGACGGGTTCGACGAGCTGAAGATCTGCACCGGCTATCGCATCGGCGAGCGGGTGCTGGACTATCTGCCGGCGGGCATGAAGGACCAGGCGGCGGCCGAGCCGATCTATGAAACCATCGAGGGCTGGTCCGAGAGCACCCAGGGCGCGCGTTCGTGGAAGGACCTGCCGGCCAATGCGATCAAATATGTACGCCGGATCGAGGAATTGATCGCGGCTCCGGTGGCGCTGCTGTCGACCAGTCCCGAGCGGGACGACACCATATTGATGCACGATCCCTTTCAGGGGTGAGATTGTCCCTGGGGTGTCGTTCAAGAGCTCTTAACCGGCGGGCTGTATGACAGGCATAGTTTTGGGGGGTGCCTTGTGTTCGCAGTTGATAATCGCATGCTCGCCCGGCTGGCCCCGACCGTCGGACGCACCCTGATCGTCGAGCCCAATATGCAGGCGGCACGGCTTTTGAGCGATCTGATGAAAGGTCTGGGTGCGCGAAACATCTATGTCGAGCAAACCGCTGCCAAGGCCATGATCCGGGCGGCCGACCTGGAACCCGGGATCGTCTTTACCGAACATGTAGGCCCCGGGCTGGACGGCGAGGCCTTTGTTCGCCAGCTCAGACGATCACACCTCGGCTGCCGTAGCGCGCCTGTGATCATGGTGACCGCTGTGGCGACCGCGAGCTCCATCAAGGGCGCGCGCGACGTCGGTGTGCACGAATTCCTGCGCAAGCCGTTCACCAGTGCCGATCTGCTCAAACGGGTCGAGAATGTCGCGTTGAAACCCCGCGACTGGGTCGAGGGGGTTGCCTACGTCGGTCCGGACCGCAGGCGATTCAACTCCGGTGAATATTCCGGCCCCCAGAAGCGCAAGAATGACGCTCCGGTCGGGGCCGCGGCCGAGATCGCCGCGGTCAAGGACCAGGCGCTGCGCATTTTGGCGGCGGCCCTGACACAGTTCGATAATGATCCGGTTCAGGCCGTGCGCGCGGTGACACAACAGGCGATCACGCTGAAGGCGCTGGGACTCAAGATATCCAACACGCGCCTGGTGGTGGCGGCGTCAGCGCTTGAGGTTTGTCTTTCCGGGACCACGCCGACCCGGGCCAGTCTGAGCGCGCCGATCAGGGGTTTGCTCGCCCTGGCCGACCCCAAGCCACTCCAAAAGACCGGCTAGGACAAAACCGGACATCTTTTCCGGCGTCTGACCCAGGTTGTCAGACGCCGGAAATGTTCAGAGACCGGTCAGCGATCAGGCATCGACGAGGTTGCGTTCTTCCGCCGCGGCCCGCATCGCCTTCTGCAGCTTCTCGAAAGCGCGTACCTCGATCTGGCGCACCCGTTCGCGGCTGACGCCGTACTGGCCGGCCAGTTCCTCGAGGGTGACCGGGTCGTCCTTGAGGCGGCGCTCGGTCAGGATGTGCTTTTCGCGGTCGGTCAGCTCTTCCATGGCTTCCTGCAGCAGACCCATCCGCAGCGACTTTTCCTCGCTCTCGGCCAGGGCGGTTTCCTGGGAGACGGCGGTGTCGTCGGCCAGCCAGTCCTGCCATTCGCTTTCCCCGTCCGAGCGCAGCGGGGCGTTCAGCGAGGCGTCGCCGTTGAGGCGACGGTTCATATTGGTGACCTCTTGCTCGGACACGCCCAGCTTGGTGGCGATGGCCGACAGGTGTTCGGGGTGCAGGTCGCCTTCCTCGAAGGCCGAGATCTGGCTCTTGGCCTTGCGCAGGTTGAAGAACAGCTTCTTCTGCGCGGCGGTGGTGCCCATCTTCACGAGCGACCAGCTGCGCAGGATATATTCCTGGATCGAGGCGCGAATCCACCACATGGCGTAGGTCGCCAGGCGGAAGCCCTTGTCCGGATCGAATTTCTTGACCGCCTGCATCAGGCCGACATTGCCCTCGGAGATCACCTCGCCGATCGGCAGGCCATAGCCGCGATAGCCCATGGCAATCTTGGCCACGAGACGCAGGTGCGAGGTGACGAGGCGGTGGGCGCTCTCGGAGTCCTGGTGCTCGCTCCAGCGCTTGGCGAGCATGAATTCCTCATCCTTGGTCAGCATGGGGAATTTGCGGATTTCAGTCAGGTATCGCGACAGTCCCTGTTCAGGCGACATCACCGCGAGAGATTTAACAGCAGCCATGGTTCGTGGTCCCTCCGACCCAGATACGAGCGGGTCCTTCGGTTCCAGCCACCTTGCGTGCACCGGTTCCTCACCCCTCAACGAAACAAGTAGCGACGGGTTTCCGCCATTGTTAGGGGCAGATCGTCACAGGCTCTCGCGAGCGTGGCCGTGGCGCCACGGGTTCGTCTGACGCGACGTATATCGAAGAGTGGGTCCTTTTTCAATACTTACATGTCAGACTGGCTGACTGTCGGGCGAAAATCCCGTCACAGACCGGCGAGGGCAGCTTCCAGCTGCTGCATGTCCGCAGGCGGTTCGGTTTCGAATCGCAGGGCCTCGCCGGTAACCGGGTGGACGAAGCCCAGCACGGCGGCGTGCAGGGCCTGACGGGTCAGGCCTGCCTCGGCGATCAGGGTGCGCACGACCGCCGCCGGGCTGCCCGAGCCATAGACGGGGTCACCCAGCAGGGGCGAGCCCTTGGACGCCAGATGGACCCGGATCTGGTGGGTGCGCCCGGTGTGCAGGGTGCAGGCAACGCGGGCGGCCATCGGCGCGGCCCCGGCCTTGGCCGGCACGCCGAAGCGGGCCTGGACCCGGTAGTCGGTGATGGCCTCGCGCCCGCCACTCTTGAGCACGGCCATCTTCTTGCGGTCGGCCGAGGAGCGGCCGATGCGGGTCTCGATCCGCCCCCATTCGGGCGAGGGGGCCCCACGCGTCAGGGCGATATAGGTGCGCTCGATGTCATGGGCGGCGAACAGGGCCGACAGGCCGGCGTGGGCCCGGTCGGTCTTGGCTGCGACCATGACGCCGGATGTGTGCTTGTCGAGCCGGTGGACGATGCCCGGACGGGCCACCCCGCCGATGCCGGACAGGGATGTGGCGCAATGGTGAAGTAAGGCGTTTACGAGGGTGCCGGTCTCGCTGCCGGGTGCCGGATGGGCGGCCATGCCGGCGGGTTTGTCGATGACGATCAGATCGGCGTCCTCGTACAGGACGGTCAGGGGGATGGCCTCGGGTAGTGGGTCGGCGGTGCTGATGGGCGGTGCCACGATGGCGTAGAGGCCGGCCATGGCCTTGGCCGAGCCGCTGGTTACGCGGCGGTCGCCATGATGGACGCACCCGGCCTCAATCAGGGCCTGGATGCGCGCCCGTGACAGTTCGGGGGCAGATTCGGCCAGGGCCTTGTCAAGACGGGCACCGACCTGGGCTGTCGTAATGACGACCTCCAGCACATCGCCGTCGGCGTTGCCGTCAGGTCCGGGCGAGTCTGCGGGCGATTCAGTCACTGTGGCGTCCATCCGGCGTCGGGGGCGACGCCGCTGATGCTTAGGCCATGGCGACGCAGGACGCCAAGCGACCTAATCAAGGCGTTCGATCAGACCGCTGACGGTGAGCCGGCGGATCAGGTCCTCGACCTCGTTATAGCCGAGATCGTCGGGGCCGAAGGCCAGACCGGACAGCGCACGTTCGACCACGACCCTCGGCGCTCGGGCGAAGGTCAGGTCGCCACTGGGCGCGATCAGGCGCAGCCCCCCGTCCTCGTCAATCAGACGCCACAGCGACGGCCGGGCCTGGTAGGTGCCGCCCAGCGGTTGCGAACCCTCCACGATGGTTCCGCGGACATCAGGTTCGCGCGCGCGGATGAACTGGTCGGTCAGCAGGTCCAGCGCACCGTCCAGGCGCGCGCGCTCGGGCAGCCGGGTCATCAAGGCGGCGAACCGGGTGCGGGCCTCGGCACGGTCGAAGTCGCGGTTGGCGAAGCCTGGCGGCAGGCTCTCGCGGAACGTCGGGTCGCCAACACAAACCTCCGATACAGCTTCCAGAACCAGCTCGGCCCAGGTCCGCACCAGCAGGCCGCAGGTGATGTGCAGCGATGCGGCGTCACCTGATGTCGAAGCATCATGCATCAGGCCGCGCGGGACATAGGCGCAGTCGCCCGCCTTGAGCACGAAGCTGTGCCGGGGCTCGCCGACGACGTGGCGTCCGGCCTTGAAGCGTTCGCCTCGATAGGGCGCTTCGACCGGGCGGTCATAGAGTCGCCAGGTCTTCTCGCCCTCGACCTGGAGGATGAAGACGTCGTGGTTGTCATAGTGGGTCTGAAAACCCTGGGAGCCGGGCGGAGTCAGGTAGATGTTGGTCTGGACGTGGCACGAAAACACGCGTTCTACCGCCCGGCAGAAGGCGGCCAGGACGATGTCGGACTGGTGCAGCTGGTTCAGGATCACGGTAGCGCCGCGGCGATAGAGACGAGCTACCGCCACCCGGTCGATCGCGCCGTTGTCGGACACAAAATCGGACGCTTCCACTGAACGGTTCGCGTCGACCATGCTGAGCATGCCTTCGCGCAAGTCCAGCTCGGCGATCTTGCGATCTACCGCGGCGATCGACAACAGCGTCCGGAAGTGGTCCGGGTCGCCATGATGGACGACGACCGGTTCGCGTTCGTAGAGGTCGGCCAAAAAGCCGTCCGCAGCTTCGCCAAGCAGCCAGGGCAGGGGTTCGGTGAGGTGGCTCTCCGTCGGGTGTGTCACGCGCAGCCGGCGATCGCTAGCCGCGCCGGCCGGAGCTGGACCGGTCGTTGGGATCAGAATCCGTCCCGCTGTGGCCTGAGCCGGGGCTGTCGGTGGGGTCGGAATCCGTTACGCCGCTTTGACGGCCCCGGCCGCGACCGGATTCGTCGCTGCTGTCGGAGTCCGTCCCGTCAGTCCTGCCGCCACGCCCGTGGCCAGACCTGTCGGTGCTGTCGGAGTCGGTCACACCGGTCCGTCGGCCGCGACGTCCCTGACCGGCAGTGTCCGTGGTGTCGGAATCCGTGACACTGTTGCGCCTCCCCCGCCCGCCTCGACCCTGGCTGACCTCGTCATGGGTGTCGGAATCGGTGAGGCCCGTGTTGCGGCCACTACCGACTCGATCCGAAGGGTCGCTATCGGTTGTTGCGGCCCCCCGCCCGTGGCCGAGGGCGTCCCGGGAATCGGAATCCGAGATGCCCCCCCGGCCCGCATTCACCGCGTCATGGCTGTCGGTGTCGGTGTGGCCGGTATGACCGTAACCCGGGATCGCGGCGCAACCCGTGACCGTCGCCATCGCGCCGCCAGCAACCACGGCACCGCCCACGATCCGCGCCATGAAGGAACGACGGTCCAATCGTCCGCTGCCGGACATTGATTCTTCCCTTCCCGAACCGGTGAACGCTCACAAGACCGGCTCATCTCATGCGATCAATGTATCACGGGTACCTGAATGGGAGAACGGGGATGGTGAAGATTCGGATCGGAACCCGTCGGTCAGCAGGCGGGTCCGGATACTCCGTTGCAGACGGCGGCATGCGCCTCAGCATGTCGGGGCAGCAGGTGTATCAATGAGGGCGAATTTGATGTTCGAGCCCGATCCAGGTCAGGATGGCAAAGGGGTGGGGGAGAACGAACCATGAAACATCTGATTTTGGCGGCGGCGGGGGCTGTTTCGATGCTGGCATTGGGCAGTTGCGCCACCATGAGCGAGGACCAGTGCCTGGCCGGGGCCTGGGGCGAGCAGGGCTATGCCGACGGCCGGAGCGGTCTGCTGGCCAGCCGTCTCGAGGACCATGCCAGCGCCTGTGCGAAATTCGATGTGGTCCCGAACAGTCGGGCCTATTTCTCGGCCCGCGAGGACGGCTTGCGCGAATATTGTACACCAGTGCGCGGCTTCCAGGTCGGCCGGGAGGGCTCGACCTATGCCGGCGTCTGCCCGTCGCAACTGGAGGTCGGGTTTCTGCCGGCCTATCAGGACGGACAGATGGTCTATGCGGCGGAACAGGCCGTGTCGTCAGCCCGGTCCCGCGTCGAGAGCTTCGGGGCCCGGGCCGAGCATCTGGATGAGAAGATCATCGCCAAACAGGCCGAACTGCGGGCCGAGGGTCTGACCGACGCCGAGCGCGACCAGATCCGGGAGCGGATCGGCGAAATCCGTCACGAGCGGGGGGACGTGATCCGCGAATGGCGTCGGGCCCAGGACGAGGTCGATGACGCCGAACACCGTGCGCGTGACGTGCGCTACCATTTCGCGGACCTGTACGGACGCTGGTAGCGGCGGCGGCGTAAAGCGACGCCGCCTGTTACCTCAGGACGCGGCCTTGAGCAGTCGACCGAACTGCGGATCGAGGTCGCCCTTGGCATAGCGGCGGGCCATTTCGGCGGTCGATTTGGGCCGGATCTGCGAGGCCTGACCTTCGCAGCCGAACTGCACGAACCGCTCCTGACAGAGTTTGCGCATCGCCTCCTTGGCCGGCTTCATCCAGGCGCGCGGATCGAACTCACCGGGCTTTTCCGCCAGCAGCTTCCGCACCGCCCCGGTCATGGCCATGCGGTTGTCGGTGTCGATATTGATCTTGCGCACGCCGTGCTTGATGCCGCGCTGGATTTCCTCGACCGGCACGCCCCAGGTCTGGGGCATCTCGCCGCCGTACTGATTGATGATGTCCTGCAGGTCCTGCGGCACTGACGATGAGCCGTGCATGACCAGATGGGTGTCAGGCAGACGGCGGTGGATCTCCTCGATCACATTCATGGCCAGCACCTCGCCGTCCGGCTTGCGGCTGAATTTATAGGCCCCGTGGCTGGTGCCCATGGCGATCGCCAAGGCGTCAACCCGGGTCTGCTGCACGAAGTCGACGGCCTGATCGGGGTCGGTCAGCAGGGCGGAATGATCCAGCTTGCCCTCGAAGCCGTGGCCGTCCTCGGCCTCGCCCATGCCGGTTTCCAGCGACCCCAGCACACCCAGCTCGCCCTCGACCGAGACGCCGCAGCTGTGGGCCATCTGCACAACGCGGCGGGTGACCTCGACATTGTATTCGTAGCTGGCCGGCGTTTTGGCGTCCTCTTCCAGCGACCCGTCCATCATCACCGAGGTGAACCCGTACTGAATGGCCGTGGCACAGGTGGCCGGACCGTTGCCGTGGTCCTGGTGCATACAGACCGGAATGTGCGGATACAGCTCAGCGAGAGCGTCGATCAGCTTGGCCAGGACGATGTCGTTGGCATAGTTGCGGGCTCCGCGGCTGGCCTGGATGATGACCGGCGCGTTGACCGCCTCGGCCGCCTCCATGATGGCCAGACCCTGTTCCATATTGTTGATGTTGTAGGCTGGGAGGCCGTAGTCGTTCTCGGCGGCGTGGTCGAGCAGCTGTCGCAAGGTGATGCGGGCCATCGGGATACTCCTGGGCGGCGTAGTATTTGCCGGTGGTTTAGCGTCAGAGGCGGCCGAAGTCACGCATTGTAACGGCCCGAATGTGCCCGTCGCGGTCGGTCAGACCTTCAGCGCCTCGACCCCCGGCAAGGGCTTGCCCTCCATCCATTCGAGGAAGGCCCCGCCCGCGGTGGAGACGAAGGTCATGTCGTCGACAACGCCCGCATGGTTCAGGGCCGCGACGGTGTCGCCGCCGCCGGCGACGGCTACCAGGGCCCCCGTCTTGGCCAGCTTCGCCGCGGCCTGGGCAGCCTTGACCGTGGCGGCGTCGAACGGCGGCACCTCGAACACACCCAGCGGGCCGTTCCAGATCAGGGTGCGCGACAGGGCCATGGCCTTGATCAGCTTCTCGACCGTCAGCGGCCCGGCATCGAGGATCTTCTCGTCGTCGGCGATGGGTTCGCGGGCCAGGACGGTGCGGGTTTCGGCGCCGGGCTTCACCTCGGTGGCGATGACGACATCGATCGGCAGCAGGATTTCACAGCCCCTGGCCGCCGCCTCGGCGAGGATGGCGATGGCCGTGTCGGCCAGGTCCTTCTCGCACAGCGACCCTCCGACATCGACGCCCTGGGCGTGCAGGAAGGTGTTGGCCATGCCGCCGCCGATGGCCAGCCGGTCCAGCTTGCCGACCAGATTTTTCAGCAGGTCCAGCTTGGACGAGACCTTGGACCCGCCGACGATGCCCAGCACCGGCTTCTGCGGATTGCCGAGGGCGGCATCCAGCGCGTCGAGCTCGCGCCGCATCGATTCCCCGGCATAGGCCGGCAGCAGGTGCGCGATCCCCTCGGTCGAGGCGTGGGCGCGGTGGGCGGCCGAGAAGGCGTCGTTCACATACAGATCACCCAGCCCGGCCATGGCCTGGGCGAAGCCGGGGTCATTGGCCTCTTCCGACGCATGGAAGCGCACATTCTCCAGCAGCAACACGCCGTCGGATTCCAGATGATCCAGCGCCGAGCGGGCGTGCGGCCCGACGCAGTCGTCGGCGAAATGCACTGGAACCCCCAGCAGGTCGGACAGGGGCGCGACCACCGGCTTCAGGCTCATCGACGGCACGTGCTGGCCTTTCGGCCGGTCGAAATGCGCCAGCAACACGACCCGGGCCCCGGCCTTGCGCAGTCGCTGGATGGTCGGCAGGGCAACGCGCAGCCGGGTGTCGTCGGTGACCTTGCCGCCCTCCATCGGCACGTTGAAGTCCACGCGGACGAGGGCGGTCTTGCGGGCAAGATCTTTGGCGTCGTCGAGGGTGCGGAAGGTCATAAGATATTCCTGTCTCCTCCCTGTTCGCGCAGCGAATGGGGAGGTGGCGCGACGCGGCTTCGCGTCGTGACGGAGGGGCTGTTCACCCCGAAACAAGTGCGGTGGTCAGAACCCCTCCACCGCTTCGCGGTCCCCCTCCCCATCGCTCCGCGACAGGGAGGAGACTCCAACCTAGATCAGTTTGCTCATCACCAGCGCCGTGTCGGCCATCCGCGTGGCGAAGCCCCATTCGTTGTCGTACCAGGTCAGGACGCGGGCCAGGGTGCCGTCGACGACCTGGGTCTGGGGCAGGGCGGCGGTGGACGAGGCAGCGATGTGGTTCAGGTCGCAGGACACCAGCGCCTCATCGGTGGTGAACAGCACCCCCTTCATCGGACCATCAGCGGCGGCCTGCAGGGCGGCGTTGATCTCGGCCACGGTGGTCTCGCGACCGGCGACGACCTTCAGGTCGACGACCGAGACGTTGGGGGTCGGGACGCGGATCGACGAGCCGTCCAGCCTGCCCTTCAGGGCCGGCAGCACCAGACCCAGGGCCTTGGCGGCCCCGGTCGAGGTCGGGATCATCGACAGCGCCGCAGCGCGACCGCGGTACAGGTCCTTGTGCATCGTATCCAGCGTCGGCTGGTCGCCGGTGTAGGAGTGGATGGTGGTCATATAGCCGCGCTCGATGCCGAACAGGTCGTTCAGCACCTTGGCCACCGGGGCCAGGGCGTTGGTGGTGCAGCTGCCGTTGGAGACGATGATGTCGTCGGCGGTCAGGGTCTCGTGATTGACCTTGTAGACGATGGTCTTGTCCGCTCCGTCGCCGGGCGCCGAGATCAGGACCCGCTTGGCCCCGGCCTTCAGGTGGGCCGCCGCCTTGTCGCGCGCCGTGAAGATGCCGGTGCATTCAAAGGCGATGTCGACGTTGAGTGCCTTGTGCGGAAGGTTGGCCGGGTCGCGCTCGGCGGTGACCTTGATCTTGCCGAGGCCGACGTCGATCCAGTCCTCGCCGCTCTCGATCGTGCCGGGGAAGCGGCCGTGCACCGAGTCATACTTCAGCAGATGGGCATTGGTGGACACCGGGCCCAGATCGTTGATCGCCACCACCTCGATGTCGCGACGGCCGTGCTCGACGATCGAACGCAGAACAAGACGGCCGATACGGCCGAAACCATTGATGGCGACGCGGACGGTCATGGGCGGGGCTCCTGAAGCGGTGTGTGTGATTGGCGCTTCAATGGAACCGACGCGCGCGCGGATCAACCCCGGGCCGCATAACAAGGGGTGATGGAGTGTAACGCCTCAGGCCAGCGTCAGGGTCAGCCGGGCCGTCAGACCGCCACCCGGCCGGGTCTGCAGCACCACATCGCCGCCGTGCGCCCGGGCCGCCTGACGCGCTACGCTGAGGCCGAGGCCCGCCCCGCCGGTCTCGCGGTTGCGTGACCGTTCGCCGCGATAGAAGGGCTCGAACACGGCCTCCAGCTCGGATTCGGCCAGACCGGGGCCGTCGTCCTCGATCGTGATCACGGCGGTGCCGTCCAGGGCCGCGGCGCCGACGCGGGCCCCGCCGCCGAATTTGACGGCATTGGCGATCAGATTGGCCAGGGCCCGGCGCAGGGCGGCGGGATCGGCCACGACCGGCAGGAGCGCATCACCTCTGAAGGTCACGTTGGCCCCGGTCTCGCTGAAGCCCGTGGCACAGTCCGCCGCCAGTTCAGCCAGGTCGAAGGGCTCACTGCGGTCCGGGGCCACCTCGCCGCGCACATAGGCCATGGCCGTGGCGATCAGGGCATCCATCTCCTCGATATCGGCGGCCATGCGGTCGCGCACGCTGTCCGGGGCCTGTTCGGCGCGGAAGCGCAGCCGGGTCAGGGGCGTGCGCAGGTCATGGGCGATGGCGGCGACGGTCTGGCTGCGGCGACGCATGTGGTCGCGCAGGGCGGCCTGCATGTCGTTGAAGGCGTGGATGGCGGTGCGCACCTCGGTCGGGCCGGAGGCGACCATCGGCGCGGCGTCCGGGTCGGCCCCCAGCCGCTCGGCCGCCTCGGCGAAGACCCGGATCGGGCGGGTCAGCCGCCGGGCCATGATCCAGACCAGCGGGGCCAGCAGCAACAGGGAGATGCCCAGGGCGATCAGGATCCGCATCTGCCACGGCGACAGCAGGCCGTGCGGCGGGGTCACCGAGGCCCAGCGGCCGTCCGGCAGCCGCAGGGCCGCGCTGAACGGGGCGAAGGTCAATTTATCGGTGACCACGGTGAACTGATGGGTGGTGGTGTCGATGGTGATGGCCTCGGCCCCGGCCGGGGCCACGCGGCGCATATGCACCTCGGCCCGGACCTCACGGGTGGGGCCGGAATTGTCGGCTGTGTCCCCGGGACCGGCTCGCGGATTCCAGTGCCGCGGCTCCCCGTCGCCGGGGGGCGGGGGCTGCCCCCCGGGCCGGACGAAGACGAACTCGGTGCGCCGGTCCCGCTGTCCGGGTGGCGGCGGCTGGCGCTCGGGGCCCGGGCCGTGGCTGACCGCGACCCGCAGGGCCTCGGGCTCGACCTGAAGGCGCTGGGCCAGACCGGCACCGATGGCCAGGGCCAGCGATTCGCGCGGGTTGCCCGCCAGGTCCGGGGCCTTGTCTGACAGGTGGCGTTTCAGCGTACGCCCGTCCGAGGTTTGGGCCGGACGCCCCTGCAGGGCTTCGGCGGCGGCCTCGATACTGAAGCCGGCCGGGCGCGGCTCGGGGGCCAGCAGCACCACGCCGAAGGCCACGGCTTGGGACATGATCACGGCCAGGGTCGCCAGAGCCGCGACCTGAATCAACACCGGGAACGAGGCGGGCGACTTCATCGCCGTTCGACCTTCACGTCGAACATATAGCCCTCGCCGCGCAGGGTCTGGATCAGCTCCAGACCCGAGCCGTCGTCCAGCTTGCGCCGCAGCCGGCTGATCTGCACGTCCATGGCCCGGTCGAATACATCGGAGTCCGCACCCCGCGCCCGTTCCAGCAGCTGGTCGCGGGTCAGCACCCGCCCCGGGCTGTCGACGAAGGCGCGCAGCAGCGCGAACTCGCCCGCCGACAGGGGGACAACCCCGTCGTCCGGCCGGGTCAGCTCGCGCCTCATCAGGTCCAGACGCCAGCCGGCAAAGGCCAGCACGGCCCCGTCGGCCGGGCTGTCGTCGCGCGGGCGGCGCAGCACGGCGCGGATACGGGCCAGCAGTTCGCGGGGATTGCAGGGCTTGGCCAGATAGTCATCGGCCCCCAGCTCCAGCCCGATGATGCGGTCTGTATCCTCGCCCATGGCGCTGAGCATGACGATCGGCGGCCCCTTGCCCGTCAGGCGGCGGCAGACGGACAGGCCGTCTTCACCGGGCATCATCAGGTCCAGCACGATCAGGTCCGGGGCCCGCGCGGCCACGGCCCGGTCCATCTCGGCCGCCGAGGCTGCGCCGCTGGCCTGATAGCCGTGCTGGACCAGATAGTCGCACAGCACCTCACGGATGCCGGGGTCGTCGTCGACGACCAGAATGCGGGGGACGGAGGGCGGGTTCATCCCGGCCATAGTGACCGGGTCCGGCGTCGGCGTCATTTCAGGACTGAAACAATTCTCTCCGTCGCTGAAACATGACGGCAAGGGCAGCGTGGTCCAAGGTCGTCATAGCTTCACTGCAGAGAGATGCGCCATGCTGACCCTTTTGAACCTCGCCGCTGTCCTGACCATGCAGACGCCGCCGGCTCCGCCGCCGCCGCCGCATATGCGCACCGAGACCCGGGTCATGGTCATGGGCGATCATGACGGCCCCGGCGGTCTCGACAAGGACGGCGACGGCCAGCTGACCCGCGAGGAATTCACCGGACCGATGAACGACGCCTTCGCCCGGATGGATACCGACGGCAACGGTCGCCTGTCACACGAGGAACTCCGCGCCGGACATGGCCCCGGCGGCCCGGGGGGCGAGCATGAGATGATGATCTTCCGCGAGGGCCCCGGCGGCGGCGACGGACCCATGCGGCACCGGATGGAAAGGCACCGCACCGGTCCTGACGGCGGGCCGGGCGAGCGTGTCGAGGAACGCATCATGGTGATCACCGACGGTGCGCCCGGCGAGGACGACGATGAGCGCAACGTCTTTGTTCATCGTTCCGGCCCGGATGGCGGTCCGATGATGTGGAACGAAGCCGAAGGCGGTACCCGGATCGAGATCGAACGCACCGGCGGGGATGATCTCGACAGCGACGGCGACGGCAAGATTTCCGAAGCCGAATTCCTGGCCCCGATGCGCGCGGCCTTCGCCCGGATGGACGCCGACCACTCCGGAGCCATTGAGGCCGGCGAACGCGGCGGTGACCGCCAGGTCCGCGTCATCACCCGCCACCGTGAAGGCCCGGCTGGCGAATGAGGCATGCCCGGGCGCGATTGGGGTGAAACCCGCCGTACCCGTCTGGACAATATGAGCGTTGAGGGGGCTGCACCGGACGGTGCGGCCCCCTTTTTTTGGTCTAACCCCTGACCACCCGAACCTTGCCCGCTGCTTCGCGCGCCCGTTCCCGGGCCTGATCGACGCTGTCGCCGCGGGCGGTGGCCACACCCATGCGGCGGCGTTCATAGCTTTCGGGTTTGCCGAACAGGCGCAGGTCGGCGGTCGGCACCGACAGGGCCTCGGCCACGCCCTCGAAGGCGATGCCGACGGCGTCCATGCCGCCGTAGATGACGGCGCTGGCCCCGATGTCGCGCAGGGTCACATCGACCGGCAGGCCGAGGATGGCCCGCGCGTGCAGGGCGAATTCGCTCATCGTCTGGGTCGCCAGGGTCACCAGTCCGGTGTCATGCGGCCGCGGCGACACCTCCGAGAACCAGACCTCGTCGCCCTTGACGAACAGTTCGACCCCGAACACCCCCAGGCCGCCCAGCGCCTCCGTCACCTTGCCGGCGATGTCCTGCGCGCTGGCCAGCGCCGCCGCCGACATGGCCTGCGGCTGCCAGCTCTCGACATAGTCGCCCTTGACCTGGCGGTGGCCGATCGGGGCGCAGAAATCCGTTCTGACCTGACCGTCGGTGCCGATGGAACGCACGGTCAGCAGGGTGATCTCATAGTCGAAATCGATCCGGCCCTCGACGATGACCCGCGCCGTCTCGACCCGCCCGCCCGACTGGGCCCAGGCCCAGGCGTTGCCCGCGTCTTCCAGCGACTCGATGAACGACTGACCCTTGCCCGACGACGACATCACCGGCTTGACGTACACCGGCAGGCCGATGCGGTGCGCGGCCTCGGCCAGTTCGGCGGTGGACCCGGCGAAGGCATAGGGGCTGGTCGGCAGGCCCAGCTCCTCGGCCGCCAGACAGCGGATGCCCTCGCGGTTCATGGTCAGCTGCGTCGCCCGCGCCGTGGGGATGACCACCGCATGACCCGCCGCCTCGATCTCGGCCAGCACATCGGTGGCGATGGCCTCGATCTCGGGCACGATGATGTGCGGCATCTCGGCGGCGATGACCCCGGCCAGCACATGCGGGTCGGTCATCGGGATCACATGGCTGCGGTGGGCCACCGACATGGCCGGGGCATTGGCATAGCGGTCGACGGCGATGACCTCGATCCCCAGCCGCTGCAGCTCGATGGCCAGTTCCTTGCCCAGTTCCCCGGCCCCCAGCAGCATCACGCGGGTGGCGGAGTCGGACAGGGGCGTGCCGATACGGGTCATGGGGTCAGTCCTCGTTGCGGGCCGGTTCGATCAGGTCCCAGGCATTGCCGTACAGATCCTCGAACACCACCACCTTGCCATAGGCTTCGTGACGCGGCGTCTCGCGGAAGTGGACTCCCGCCGCCGACCAGGCGGCGTGGTCGCGCTCAAGGTCGTCGGTCTCCAGGAACAGCCAGACCCGGCCCCCGGCCTGATCGCCGACGCGGGCGATCTGTTCCGGCGTTGTGGCCCGGGCCAGCAGCAGGGAGGTCTGCCCGCCCTTCGGCGTGACCCGCACCCAGCGCTTGCCACCCCCCATGTCGGTGTCCTCGCTCAGGTCGAACCCCAGCATGCCGACATAGAAGGCGATGGCGGCATCATAGTCGCGGACCAGCAGGCTGACGGCCCCCAGGTGCGCCATGGCCTAGAGCCGCGCCTTCGCGGCTGCCACGATCGCTTCGGCGGTGATGCCGAACTCGCGGTATAGAACCTCGGCCGGGGCCGAAGCCCCGAACGACGACATGCCGATGAAGGCCCCGTCCTCGCCGATGAACCGTTCCCAGCCCTGTTTGATGCCGGCCTCGACGGCGACGCGCACCGTGCCGCGGCCGATGACCGAGGCCTGGTATTTGGCGTCCTGCTGTTCGAACAGTTCGAAACAGGGCACCGAGACGACCCGGGTCGGGGTGCCTTCGGCCTCAAGGGTGTCGGCGGCGGCCAGGGCCAGCGCCAGTTCGGTGCCCGTGCCGAACAGGGTCACCCTGGCCTCGCCCGAGGCGGCCCTGATCTCATAGGCCCCGCGGCCCGACAGGTTTTCCGACGCGGCGGCGACGCGAACCGCCGGGGTCTTCTGACGCGACAGGGCCATCGCCGACGGAGCGGTCCTGTGCTCCAGCGCCAGACGCCAGCACTCCATGGCCTCGATCGTGTCGGCCGGGCGGAACACCAGCAGGTTGGGAATGGCGCGCAGGGCGGCCAGATGCTCGACAGGCTGGTGGGTCGGGCCGTCCTCGCCCAGACCGATGGAGTCATGGGTCAACACATGCACGACCCTGAGGCCCATCAGGGCGGCCAGACGGATGGCCGGACGGCTGTAGTCCGAAAACACCATGAAGGTGCCGCCGTAGGGGATGATCCCGCCGTGCGCGGCCATGCCGTTCATGGCCGAGGCCATGCCGTGCTCGCGGATGCCCCAGTTGACGTAACGGCCGTCATAGGTCGGCGCGTCGAGGATGGCCGTGCCCTTGACGAAGGTGTTGTTCGAGCCGGTCAGGTCGGCCGAGCCGCCGATCAGTTCGGGAATGGCTCCGAACAGCTGGTCCAGCGCCGCGCCGGACGACTGGCGGGTGGCCTGGGCCGGCTTGGTCTCAACCAGCCCGGCGATGGCGGTCTCAAGCGCGTCAAAGGCCCCGGCCGGCAGGTCGCCCTTCATCGCCCGGGTGAATTCGGCGGCATGGGCCGATCCGGCGAGGCGGGCCTCCCAGGCCTTGCGGTGTTTGGCACCATGTTTGCCGACCTTGAGCCAGGCCTTGCTGATGGCCTCGGGCACCTCGAACGGGGCGGCGCTCCAGTGCAGGGCCTTGCGGGTGGCCTCGATCTCGGTGGCCCCCAGGGCGGCCCCGTGGGTCTTGTGGCTGCCTTCCATCGTCGCCGCGCCGCGTCCGATCTTGGTCTTGCAGGCGATCAGGGTCGGCTTCGACTGTTTCGTCGCCCAGGCCAGGGCCTTCTTGATCTCGCCCGTGTCGTGACCGTCGATGGTCTTTACGGCCCAGCCGCTGGCCTTGAACCGGGCCTGCTGATCGGTGGCGTCCGACAGGGCCACGGCCCCGTCGATGGTGATCGAATTGTCGTCCCACAGCACCGTCAGCTTGTTGAGCTTGTAGCGACCGGCCAGGGCGATGGCTTCCTGCGACACCCCCTCCATCAGACAGCCGTCACCGGCGATGACCCAGGTCCGGTGGTCGACCAGCTCATCGCCGAAGCGCGCCGCCATATGACGCTCGGCCATGGCGAAACCGACCGAATTGGCCAAGCCCTGACCCAGCGGCCCCGTTGTGGTCTCGACCCCGGGCATGTGGCCGTATTCAGGGTGCCCCGCCGTCTTCGACCCCCACTGGCGGAAATTCTCCAGCTCGGTGCGGGTCGCGGCCTTGTAGCCGGTCAGGTGCAGCAGGCTGTAGATCAGCATCGAACCGTGTCCGGCCGACAGGATGAAGCGGTCGCGATCGGCCCAGTCGGGCTGGCTTGCATCGAACTTCAGAAATTTGGAAAACAGCACCGTGGCCACGTCGGCCATGCCCATGGGCATGCCGGGATGGCCGCTTTTCGCCCTCTCTACTCCGTCCATGGCCAGGACGCGGATGGCGTCGGCCATCTGGTGCTGGGTCGCTTTTTCGGGGACGGAGGCAGATTGGGTCATGAACTGACCTTTCGAGAAGTCGAGGGAAATGGTGGCGCGCCGCTTTACCCCGGCGCGCTGGCGGGTTCTATAAGAAATCTGGAGGACGCGACCCAATGTCTGACGCCACCTTTGCTGCGAAGGAACGGATTGACCGTGCGCTGGCCCTGCTTGAGCGCAAGGTTCTGGAGCTGAAAGCCCGTCCGGCCACGGCTCCGGCAGTCGGTGACGACGATCTGTTTGCCGCCCGCTCCGGCCTGCCCGAGGACACGGCCCGCATCACCGAACTCGAATCCGCAGGCCGGGAGGCCGCTGGAGCCCTGTCGCGCGCCGCCGACGCGGTTCGCGACATGCTGGGCAGACAGACACAGGACGGACGGGACTGATGGCAACCGTCACTGTCGAGATCAACGGACGCCCCTACGCCGTCGGATGCGCCGACGGTCAGGAGGAGCGCGTGCGGATTCTGGCCAAACATTTCGACACCAGCGTGCGTCAGGTCGCCGGTGACGTCGGCCATGTCGGCGATATCCGCCTGTTCCTGATGGCGGCGCTGGTTCTGGCCGACGAACTGCACGAGGCCCGGCTGATCACGCAAAACGGGTCGCAGGCGGCGATTCCCGGTCCGGCGACGCCCGGCAGTGACGGCGTGGCCGAGGCCCTCAACGCCGTCGCCGCCCGTATCGAGAAAATCGCCCAGGGCCTGTGAATCAAACGCCATTGTCCGGACACAGGTGAACGCCTATGTTCCGCCCCGGCGGGTCTTGCTGCGGCCCTCGTCGAAGGCAACATTCCTCGCGACCTTAATTCACTCAAAGGGATCTGTCCCTGTCCGGGCTCGAGGGCCTGGGCATATGGAGCCCACCTGGCTACCCAGGTCTGAGAGGATTTCAACGCTCTTCACGGTTCTTGCGGCGCCGCCAACCCATCCTTCCGAGTGCGCTACCGTTCGCCGCGCGGCGGCTCACTGCTGGAGTTCGTCTTCATGACCGACAAGCACGAACTCCGGGCGAGCATGCGGGCCGAGCGCAAACGCCTGGCCGAGCTGGATCCCAAGGCGGCTCACTGCGTCGCCGGGCACGCGGATGACATTCCGGGCGTGGTGATCCACGCCGTTTACTGGCCGATCGGCTCGGAACTCGATCCCACACCATTGGCGACGAGACTTGTAAGCGAAGGCTATGATCTGTGCCTGCCGGTCGTCATCGCGCTGGATGAACCGATGATTTTCCGCCGCTGGGCACCGGGCGATCCGCTGGAGCCGGACGCGGCGGGGGTGCCTGCGCCGCTTCCCCTGGCCGAAACGGTGGAGCCGGAACTGATCCTGACCCCCTTGCTGGCTTTCGATGCCATGGGCGGCCGACTGGGCCAGGGTGGAGGTCATTATGACCGCACCTTCGCCACTCTGCCTGACGCCCTGCGTATCGGCCTTGCCTATGAAGGCCAGCGGGTCGATCGCGTCCCTGTTGAAACCCATGACCAGGTCCTGCAAGGCGTTCTGACCGAGGTCGGCTATACCCGCATCCTTGGGCCACACGGCTACGAGGACTGAATATGCGTTTGGCGTTTTTTGGCGATGTGGTGGGCAAGTCCGGCCGTGACGGCCTTTCTGACCATCTGCCCGCGCTCAAGCGCGAGCTGAAGCTCGACTTCGTCGTGGTCAATGCCGAGAACGCCGCCGGCGGCTTCGGCATCACCGAGAATACGGCCAAGGAGCTGTTCATGGCCGGGGCCGACTGCCTGACCCTGGGCAATCACAGCTGGGACCAGCGCGAAGCCCTGACCTATATCGTGCGCGAGCCGCGCCTGATCCGCCCGGCCAACTATCCCCGGCTGATGGACGCTCCGGGCGCTGGTGCAAACCTGTTTGAAACGCAAACCGGCAAGACCGTCCTGGTCATGAATGTGCTGGGCCGCATCCACATGGACCCGATGGACTGTCCGTTCAGTGCCGTCGAGCGTGAGCTGGCCGCCTGTCCCATGGGGCTGGCCGCCGACGCCGTGATCGTCGACATGCACGCCGAGGCGACCAGTGAAAAGATGGCCATGGGCCATTTCTGCGACGGCCGCGCCAGCCTGGTCGTCGGCACCCACACTCATGTGCCGACCGCCGACTGCCAGATCCTGCCCGGCGGCACCGCCTATCAGACCGACGCCGGCGGTTGCTGCGACTATGACAGTGTCATCGGCAACGAGAAGGAAGAGCCGCTGCGGCGCTTCACCACCCGCCTGTCGGGCGGCCGCTACAGCCCCGCGTCCGGCCCGGCCACGATCTGCGGCGTCTATGTCGAGACCGACGACAAGACCGGCCTCGCCACCCGGGTCGAGCCGATCCGCGTCGGCGGCCGTCTGAGTCAGAGCGTGCCGGTCGTCGCCTGAACCGGTCGGTGTCAGTCCGTCGCCGGTTTCCACGCCTGCATGTCAGCGATCTCGCGCGTTTGCCGGTCCTTGATGGCCCGGGCCATGCGGCGAACCTCCGGATCAGACGACTGCGCCAGGGCGGTGTCGGCCATGGCCACACTGTTCCGGTGCTGTTCGATCATCCGGGCCATAAAGGCCTGATCGTTCTGCGATGAGCCGGGATGACCCGTGGCCGGTCCGGCCGTCATGATCGCGCCGTCCTTGATCGCCGCGGCCTGGTTGGCAGCGGTGGCCTCACGCACGGCCTGTTGAACGGGATCGCCTCCGCCATCGCAGGCCCCCAGCGCCACGGCGCAGACGAGAAGCAGACAGCGACTGCGCATTGGCACGGCTCAACCCTCGATCCACTGCGGCATCCAGCCTTCGTGAATCTCGCGCAGATGGGCCAGCGGGATGCTGAACAGGTCGGTCGAGGCGAAGGCGTCGCCCCCGGCCTTGCCGACGACCGAGGCGTGCAGCCCGGCCTCGCGTGCGGCGGCGATGATGTCGTCCGGATTGGGCACGGCGACCAGATAGCGGGCCTGGTCCTCGCCGAACAGGAAGATATGGGCGTGGGTGGCGCTGCTGGCGTCCAGGGTCACCCCGATGTCCGAGGCCAGGGCCAGATCGGCCGCCGCACCGATCAGCCCGCCGTCGGACAGGTCGTGCACACAGGTCAGGCCGCCGGCCTCGATCAGGCCGCGTACAAAGTCGCCGGTCTTGCGTTCCAGCGCCAGATCAACCGGCGGCGGCGCGCCGTCCTCGCGGCCCAGCACCTCACGCAGATAGATCGAGGCCCCCAGCTCGCCGACCGTTTCGCCGATCAGCACCAGGGTCTCGCCCTCGGTCATGCCGCCGAAGCCGGTGACCACGTCATAATTGCTCAGCAGGCCGACCGCCCCGACCGTCGGGGTCGGCGGAATCGCCGCGCCATTGGTCTCGTTGTAGAGGCTGACGTTGCCGCTCACGACCGGGAAGTCCAGCACCCGGCAGGCCTCGGCCATGCCGTCGATGGCGCGGACGATCTGGCCCATGATCTCGGGCCGCTGCGGATTGCCGAAATTGAGATTGTCGGTGATGGCGATCGGGCGTGAACCGACGGCGGTCAGGTTGCGCCAAGCCTCGGCTACCGCCTGTTTGCCACCCTCATAGGGATCATTCTGGACATAGCGCGGGGTGCAGTCGCTGGTCACGGCCAACCCCTTGTCGGTGCCGTGTACGCGGACCACGCCCGCATCGGCCCCGGTCGCGGAATCCTGCAGGGTGTCGGCCATCACGTGGCGATCATACTGCTCCCAGATCCAGCGCTTGGACGCCATGTCCGGGCAGGCGATGACCTTGAGGACCGCGTCCTCCCAGCTGGCGGGGGCGGGCACGTCGGCCGGGGCGAGGCGGGGATGCAGCGCGGGCTGGACCCAGGGCCGGTCGTACAGAGGCGCGTCGTCGAACAGCGGGGCCAGCGGCACGTCGCAGACGATCTTGCCGTGGTGGTTCAGGATCAGTCGGCCCGTGTCGGTGGTCCTGCCGATCACGGCGGCGTCCAGACCCCATTTCTCGAAGATGCGGTGGCCGTCGGCCTCGCGGCCCGGCTTCAGCACGGCCAGCATCCGCTCCTGGCTTTCCGACAGCATCATCTCATAGGCGGTCATGCCGGTTTCGCGCTGGGGCACCATGTCCATGTTCAGCTCGACGCCGACCCCGCCCTTGCCGGCCATCTCGACCGAGGAACTGGTCAGGCCCGCGGCCCCCATGTCCTGGATCGCCGCCACCGCGCCCGAGGCCATCAGCTCCAGCGTCGCCTCGATCAGCAGCTTCTCGGCGAACGGATCGCCGACCTGCACGGTCGGGCGTTTGTCATCGGAATCCGCGTCGAACTCGGCGCTGGCCATGGTCGCGCCATGGATGCCGTCGCGGCCGGTCTTGGAGCCGAAATAGACCACCGACATGCCCGCGCCCGGCGCGGCCGAATAGAAGATGCTGTCAGCCTTGGCCACGCCCACGCACATGGCGTTGACGAGGATGTTGCCGTTGTAGCCACGGTGGAAATTGGTCTCTCCGCCGACGGTCGGCACGCCGACGCAATTGCCGTAACCGCCGATGCCCGAGACCACGCCCTTGACCAGCCGCTTCGTCTTCTCGTGTGACGGATCACCGAAGCGCAGGGCGTTGAGCAGGGCCACCGGCCGCGCCCCCATGGTGAAGACGTCGCGCATGATGCCGCCCACGCCGGTCGCCGCCCCCTGATAAGGCTCGATATAGGACGGGTGGTTATGGCTCTCCATCTTGAAGATGCAGGCGTCACCGTCGTCGATGTCGATGACCCCGGCGTTCTCGCCCGGTCCGCAGATCACCCGCGGCCCCGTGGTCGGGAATTTACCCAGATGGATCTTCGACGACTTGTACGAGCAGTGCTCGCTCCACATCACCGAGAACACGCCCAGTTCGACGTCATTGGGTTCGCGTCCCAGCCGGTCGAGGACGACCTGATATTCGGCGGGGGACAGGCCGTATTCGGCGGCCAGTTCGGCGGTGGTCTTTTGCGGAGCGCTCATGGAGCGCGCTTCTAGCGACTCGCAGCCGATGTGTCAGCCTTCACGTCGCCGTCGGCGACAGACCCTGCGGGGCGGTGGCGCAGCACCAGCAGGATCGCCCCCGCCAGCACGGCGATCGCCACGACCATTGCGGTGAGGGCCAGGGGCGGATTGCGCGACTGTTCCGCCGTGTACACGCCCATCAGACCCCAGCTGACCGGCAGGGCATAGGCCAGCATCCGCAGCCGGGCCGTGACCGTCAGCGCCACCACGCCCACGGTGACGACGGCCAGAATCGCCCAGTCGGTCGGCGGCAGGACGGACGGCAGGTCGCCGTTGCCGGTCACCACCGTCAGCAGATTGACCGGGGCCGCCACGGTCAACCACCCGGCCAGCAGGGCCAGGGGCCAGACGGTCATCCAGCGGTCGCCGTCACGTCGCGGCAGGGCCCGGATCGCACCGGCATTGGCCCACAGCGGGATCAGCAGCACCAGCAGCGCCCCGAAGATCAGCACGATGGTGCTGGTTTCCCAATCAAACGCCGCGGCCACGATCCATACACCGATGGCCAGCAGGGCACCGACCGAGGGCCAGCCCAGCGCCTTCAGCAGCGGGGTCGCGGGCGTCGCGGGCATGGCCTGCCGCACCGCATAGACCAGCAGCCACCCATAGATGATGCCCCAGATGGCGAAGGCGTAGCCGGTCACCCTCAGGGTTGCGTCGCTGTCGGCGGCAAACTCGGCCGGGCTCTGGCCCCAGCCCATGAAGATCTGGGCCTGACCGATGACCACGGCGAACAGGGCGCTGGCGAGGACCAGCAGCCGCCGCGTCGCCTCGGCCGATGTGGGGACAGTGGGGGTCACGGTCATCTCCGGAGACGGTGCGGGGCAACGAGGGAACTACGCATGGAAACGGCAAAGGTTCAGCGGCGCGTTGTCACCGAACGCCGGCCGGGAACTCCGGGCCGGTCACACGGTTAGAGTCCTGTAGTCAGGAGACCCAACCATGGCCGATCAAAAACCCGTATTCGAAACCGACGACGTCGCCGCCAGCCGCGTGCGCGAGCAGGGACTGGGCATCGGTGCCCGCGAACTGGCCGCCCAGCGCGACCCCGGCGACGTTCAGTCGCGCGACGACGAGGATGTGCACGTCGAACCCGACGACGAGGCGCTGAAATCCTCCGACGCCACCTGACGGCTCAAGCCGCGTCCATCACGCTACGGAACAGCACCGCGCCGTCGGCGGATCCCAGCTCGGCCTCGAAGGCCCGGTCGGGGTGCGGCATCATGCCCAGCACATTGCCGCGCGCGTTCTGGATGCCGGCGATGTCGGCGACCGAGCCGTTGGGATTGTCGACATAGCGGAACACCACCTGCCCCTCGCCCTCGATCCGGGCCAGGGTCTCGGCGTCGGCGAAGAAATTTCCGTCGCCATTGCCCTGGGTCATCACCACCTCGCGCTGGCCCTGATAGCCGGCGGTGAAGCGGGTCTGGCCGTTGGTCACGGTCATGGCGATCGGCTTGCACACATATTTCAGCCCGGCGTTGCGCAGCAGGGCTCCGGGCAGCATCCCGGCCTCGCACAGGATCTGGAAGCCGTTGCAGATGCCGACCACGGCCACACCGTCGTCGGCGGCCTGCTTCACGGCCTGCATCACCGGCGACTGGGCTGCCATGGCCCCGCAGCGCAGATAGTCGCCATAGGAAAAGCCGCCGGGCAGGACGATCAGGTCCAGCCCCTCGGGCAGGGTGGTCTCCTGATGCCAGACCATCTCGACCCGCTCGCCGGTCGAGCGTTCGATGGCGACCTTGCAGTCGCGATCACAATTGGAACCCGGGAAGACGATGACAGCTGCGCTCATGGCGCGGCCATTTAGCAGGGTTCGGCGGCCTTGTCAGCGGCGGGTCTCAGCCTTCGCCGGTGTTCTCGTAGGTCGCGGTGATCGACGCCTTGGCCAGCGTATGGAAATGCAGGTTGAAGCCGAACACCGCCCCCGAATTGTCCGGCGTCACGTCCAGTTGCGGCACGTCCACCGCGAAGACCGTGAAGACATAGCGGTGCGGACCGTGACCCGGCGGCGGGGCGGCCCCGCCGAAGCCGGGCGAACCGAAGTCGGTGCGACCCTCGACCGCGCCCCGGGGCAGACCGGCGGACGACGCGGCCTCGAGCAGCTCCCTGACGTCGGCGGGGATGTTGGCCACGGTCCAGTGCCAGAAGCCCGAGCCGGTCGGGGCGTCGGGATCATAGCAGGTGACGGCATAGCTCTTTGTGCCCTCGGGTGCGCCGGTCCAGCGCAGATGGGGCGAGACATTACCCTTCGCCTGAACCTGGGCATCGGGCAGGGTGCCGCCGTCGGTGATGTCGTTGGAGGTCAGGGTGAAGGTCATCGGCGAAACTCCGGATTTACGCTCATCGGGCGCGTGATGCCTCGGGTCAGGATCGTCACGTTTCAGTCCCTGGCGGGTAGCGGTCTATTTTCCACTGTCCTCTGCGCGGTGTCACGCTATCGTGGAGCCGGGGTGCATGCACAGCCTCGTTCCGAGCAAGATCGTGTCTGCACAACCCTGCCATTTTCAATCCAGTAATGAAGTCCTGAGCTGTCGGAATGATCGACGGTGTCTTCTGAACAGGTCTGATCGGCTGCGGGTTGATCTGGCCATGAACCGGTTCGCAGGCGACCAGGGGAGTCGAACATGACGGCCGAAGACAAGGTGACCATCCCCCTGGCGGTGCGGATCGCGCGCGGCATTCTTCGGTCCATCGAGACTCTGATCGGCCGGACATCGCCTGTCGGGGACAGGCATTTCTTCGAAACGGAACAGTTTTCGTGGGTGGCCGCGATGGAGGCGTCCTACCCCGACATCGCCCGCGAACTGTCGGTCATCATGAACGATCTGGCCGACGTGCCGGCGTTTGAGGTCATATCAACGGATCAGAAGGCGATAACCAACGACGGTCGCTGGAAGACCTATTTTTTCCGCGGCTATGGCGTCGATTTTCTGCCCAACTGCTGCGCCTGCCCCATGACCTGGGAAGCCCTGGGCCGGATACCGGGGATGACCACCGCCTTCTTCTCCATCCTTGAGCCGGGCAAGCAGATCCCGCCGCACCGTGGTCCTTACAAGGGGGTCCTGCGCTATCACCTTGGTCTCGTGGTGCCGCAACCGCCCGAAGGGGCGTGGATCGAGGTCGGGGGCGAACGGCGTCACTGGCGGAACGGAGGAAGTCTCATATTCGACGACAGCTTTGCCCACAGTGCCGGCAATGACACCGATGAGGTCAGGGTTGTGTTGTTTGTGGACTTCATCAGGCCGTTGCCGGCACCGGTATCCTGGCTCAACGCGCTGATCATCAATCTGATAAGCCGGTCGCCGTATGTGCAGGAGGGGAAGCGGAACTCCGAGGACTGGCAGGCCCTGGTGGCGCGCCGAAAAGCATCCCGGTGACAGGACGTGCGTCGAGACTCCCGGGTCCCCGTCACAGGGTCACCGGACTGACCGTCCGGGGCTTGCGGCTAACCCGTGCCGGTCTACGTTTTAAAGTCTGAACTGGAGACCATGCAATGCTCAGGGCCCTTGCGAACCGGACATTCAGCACACGCGCCGTGAATATTCGCATCGGTACGACAGAGTTTACCGCCGGACCGGGCACGCCCGAAATGACGGTGGTCATTGCTGATCCGTCGACCGCCCTGTCCATTGCCCTCAATCCCGAACTGGCCGTCGGTGACGCCTTCATGGACGGTCAACTGACGATCGAGGGCGGCGACATCTACGACTTCCTCCTGCTGGCGGCCTCCCAGATGTCGATTCATCCGATGAACCCCGGCCTGCTGTGGCGCTGGAAGCGGCGTCTCGATCAGGCCAATGACCGTCTGCGCGCCCGCCGCAACGTGCATCATCACTA
Organism: uncultured Brevundimonas sp.; assembly: GCF_963974615.1. Taxonomy (GTDB): domain Bacteria; phylum Pseudomonadota; class Alphaproteobacteria; order Caulobacterales; family Caulobacteraceae; genus Brevundimonas. The sequence continues at coordinate 17,161 of NZ_CAXBDH010000002.1, read as the reverse complement.
TGATCTGACGCTGGACTTCTACCGCCTCTTCCTCGACGGGGACCTGCAGTATTCCTGCGCCCTGTTCGAAACCCCCGACGCCACCCTGGAACAGGCCCAGGTCGCCAAGAAGCGGCGGCTGATCGACAAGCTGATCCTGCGTCCGGACCAGAGGGTGCTCGACATCGGCTGCGGCTGGGGCGGGCTGGGCCTGTCGCTGGCCGGGGCGGGGGGGCGGGTCACCGGCGTGACCCTGTCCACCGAACAGCACACCACGGCCCGCGCCCGTGCCGTCGCCGCCGGAGTCGCTGACCGGGTCGACTTTCGGCTGCAAGACTATCGCGATCTGGACGGAACCTTCGACCGCATCATCTCGGTCGGCATGTTCGAACATGTCGGCCTGCCCAACTATCAGGAGTATTTCGACACGGTCGCCCGCCTGCTGACCCCGGACGGGGTGGCGGTGATCCATGCGATCGGCCGCAGGGGCCCGCCCAGCCGCACCCAGCCGTGGATCGCCAAACACGTGTTCCCGGGCGGCTATATCCCCTCGCTGTCCGAGGTCCTGCCTGCGATCGAACGCTCAGGCCTGTGGGTCACGGACATGGAGGTTCTGCGTCTGCACTATGCGGAAACGCTGAAGATCTGGCGCGAACGCTTTCTGGCCCGACGCGCAGAGGCCGTGGCCCTGTATGATGAGCGCTTCTGCCGGATGTGGGAATTCTACCTGGCGTCCAGCGAGGTTGGCTTCCGCACCCTCGGCCACATGGTGTTCCAGATTCAACTGACCCGCCGTCAGGATGCCGTGCCCCTGACACGGGCCTATCTGTGCGACTGAGGCGTCAGTCGACTTCGACGCGGTAGCTTTCGATCACGGTGTTGGCCAGCAGGGTGTCGCACATCTTCTTGACCTCTTCGGCCGGGTCGCCCGCGCCGGTGAAGTCGAATTCGATCAGCTTGCCGACCCGGGCATTGGCCACACCGGGCCAGCCCAGGCCCTGCAACGCGCCCTCGACGGCCTTGCCCTGCACGTCCAGCACGCCGGGCTTCAGGAACACATGAACCTTGATCTTCGCCATCAGTGCAGTCCCCCCTGAATCACTGTCGGCATCTCCTTCATGATGCCCAGTCGCCTGGCCACCTCGGTATAGCTCTCGATGACATTGCCCAGGTCGCGACGGAAACGGTCCTTGTCCATCTTCTCGCCGGTGGCCGTGTCCCACAGCCGGCACGAGTCCGGGCTGATCTCGTCGGCCAGGATGATCCGGGCGAAATCGTTTTCCCACACCCGGCCGAATTCGATCTTGAAGTCGATCAGGGTGATGCCGACCGCGCCGAACATGCCCGACAGATAGTCATTGACCCGCACGGTCATGGCCAGGATGTCGTCCAGCTCCTGGGTCGTGGCCCAGTTGAAGGCGGTGATGTGCTCCTCGGTGACCATCGGGTCGTTGAGCTCATCCTTCTTGTAGTAGAATTCGATGATCGAACGGGGCAGGGGCGTGCCCTCCTCGATGCCGAGGCGCTGGCTCATCGAGCCGGCCACGATATTGCGGCACACGACCTCCAGCGGAATGATCTCGACCTCGCGAATCAGCTGCTCGCGCAGGTTCAGCCGCTTGATGAAATGGTTGGTGACGCCGATTCCGTTCAGCCGGCTCATCACGAACTCGCTGATCCGGTTGTTGATCACACCCTTGCCTTCCAGCTGGGCCTTCTTCTCGCCGTTGAAGGCGGTCGCATCGTCCTTGAAATACTGGATCAGCGTGCCCGGCTCGGGACCCTCGTAAAGGATCTTGGCCTTGCCCTCGTAGATCTTCTTGCGTTTGGAATTCATGGTCCGGTCCCGGCGGGGAGAGTTAGGTGCCTGTCCAGAAACAAAAATCGCGCGGCCAGAACCTCGGTCTGGGCGGCGCGACAGCGGAATCGAGCGGACGGGAAGATAAGGCGGGGCGGACTCTAGCGGAAGGCGCTCGACGACACAAACGACACGATCGGTCACAGGCTTTCCGGAACCGCAAGTCGCGCGGTTGCGTTCAGCGGGGAGCGGTCTATAGACCTCCGCGACTGCGGGTGGACGAGTGCCCGCGATTGGAGCTTCTGAACGCGTATGACGACCTTTGACGATCGGGAAGCCGCTTTCGAGTCCAAGTTCGCGCTCGATCAGGATCAGGAATTCAAGGCTATGGCCCGCCGTAACAAGCTGCTGGGCCTGTGGGCTGCCGGCAAGATGGGCCTGTCCGAGGAGAGCGGCGAACAATACGCCAATGCTGTTGTGCGCGCGGACTTCGAACAGCCCGGCGAAGAGGATGTGTTCCGCAAGATCGCCGGAGACTTCAAGGGCTCCGGCATGGCCGTCTCCGAGGGCGAGATTCGCTCCAAGATGGACGAGCTGGCCTCGATCGCCCGCGACCAGGTCCGCGCCGGAAAATAGTCCCGTATCCAAAGGTTCAGGCCGCTCCGTTTCCGGGGCGGCCTTTTTCGTGCGCGCCGGGTCTTCAGTCTCCGAGCGCCGCCTTCAGGATCGCCCACCCTTGTGCCTTCTCCTGCAAAGGCCGGGCATGGGCCGGGCTTGAGGACGGCAGGTCGATCAGGGTCAGCCGACCGTCCAGGCCCGACAGAATTCGTCGCCCCGAACGCGCCGCCGTCTTGCCGTTGAACGCCACGGCCCGCAGCTGCGGCAGGGTGGCGATCAGGCCGGGCAGGTCGGCGAACTCGGGGTCCCGGATGGCCGTGTCCAGACTGCCCGCCCTGTGCGCCGTGGTGATCACGTCCCACAGGCCGATCCCGGCGGTCTTCAGGGCCTCCAGCCGCGCCGCATAGGGCAGGGCCGTCAGGTCGCGCCCGATCACCCCGCCGGTCAGTCGCCAGAAGGCGTTGCGGGGGTGGGCATAGTATTGCACCGCCGCCAGCGAGGCGTCGCCGGGCAAACTGCCCAGAATCAGCAGGCGCGTGCGGCCGTCGACGACGGGGGCGAAGCCGATCCGCCGCGTCAACGGGGGATCAGCGGGCGGCGACACCGGCATCCCTCAGCCAGCCGACGACCGACAGCCGCGTTCCGCGGGCATAGGCGGCGACGGGTGAAACCGAATGCAGCTGCGGCACCCGGAACAGGGTCAGGGTGTTCCAGCGGGGCGCATGGCCCCGGGTCACGTCGCCGGTCGCGTCATGGAACAGCAGCTGGCCGCCCCAGTCGGGCCGCCACTCGCGGGTGAAGCCCAGCGTATAGGCGGTCAGCCGGTCGCTGGCTTCGGTCCCCACGTCATTGTGCAGGCCGATGAAGTCGCCGGGCCGGTAGCGGGTCGCCTGACCGTCGGCCTTCACCACCCGGGGCTGGCCGGTGACCGTGGCCCCGAAGCGGACGAACTCATCATTCAGCCATTCGGTCAGGCCGTGGATCGCATGGCCGGGGTCGCGACCGGCCAGATAGGCGCTGATCAGCGGATAGCTCAGATACATGAAGCCGTACTGCCCGCCGGCCCGTACCAGCATGGCCTTCAGCCGCTCGCGCAGCACCGGTTCGCCGACGGCGGCGATCTGGGCCCGGGTCAGGACCGCGGGACGCCCGTCCTCACCCTCGAAGGCCAGGTCCCAGTCGAGGGCCGTCTCCAGCAGGGTGGCCAGCGATTCGGCGACCTCGGGCTCGAACACATCGGGGATCTGGACGAAGCCGTCCCGGGCATAGGCGCGCGCGGCGGCCTCGACATCGATCGCCGGATTGAGTCGCAGCGCCGGGCCGGTCATCAGCTGGCTCCGAACACCCGCTGGAACACCGTATCGACGTGTTTGGTGTGATAGCCGATGTCGAACAGGGCCTCGAGCTGGGCCTCGGGCAGGGTGACCCGCGCATCGGCCTTGAGGAAGTCGAGGAAACGGCCTTCGCCGCGCCACACCTTCATCGCATTCTCCTGCACCGCGGCATAGGCGTCCTCACGCGACACGCCGGCCTGGGTCAGGGCCAGCATGACCCGCTGCGAATGCACCAGCCCGCCCAGCAGGTTGAGGTTCTTCTCCATATTGGCCGGATAGACGTTCAGCCGCTCGACCACGCCCGCCAACCGGTGCAGGGCGAAGTCCAGATGGATGGTGGCGTCGGGGCCGATGCCGCGCTCGACCGAGGAATGGCTGATGTCCCGCTCGTGCCACAGGGCGACGTTTTCCATCGCCGGCACCACGGCCGAGCGCACCAGACGCGCCAGGCCGGTCAGGTTCTCGGTCAGGATCGGGTTGCGCTTGTGCGGCATGGCCGACGAGCCCTTCTGGCCCTTGTCGAAGAATTCCTCGGCCTCCAGCACCTCGGTGCGCTGCAGGTGGCGGATTTCGACCGCCAGCCGCTCGACCGAACTGGCGACCACGCCCAGCGCCGCAAAGAAGGCCGCGTGGCGGTCACGCGGGATCACCTGGGTCGACACCGGTTCGACGGCCAGGCCCATCTTCTCGGCGACATAGACCTCAACCGCCGGATCGACATTGGCAAAGGTGCCCACGGCCCCCGAGATGGCGCAGGTGGCGATCTCTTCCTTCGCCGTCAGCAGCCGGCGTCTGGCCCGCTGGAATTCGGCGTGATAGCCGGCCAGCTTCAGCCCGAAGGTCACCGGCTCGGCGTGGATGCCGTGGCTGCGACCGACGCAGGCGGTCAGCTTGTGCTCTCTGGCGCGCTTCTCCAGCGCCGCCAGCACCCGGTCGACCCCCTCGACCAGCAGGTCCGAGGCCCGCGCCAGCTGCACCGAGAAACAGGTGTCCAGCACGTCCGATGACGTCATGCCCTGGTGCAGGAAGCGCGCCTCCTCGCCGACGATCTCCGACACATGGGTCAGGAAGGCGATGACGTCATGTTTGGTGGTGCGTTCGATCTCGTCGATGCGGTCGGCATCGAACACCACATCCTTGCCCTTGGCCCAGATGGCCTCGGCGGCGCTGGCCGGGATGGTGCCCAGCTCGGCCATCCGCGTGGCGGCGTGGGCCTCGATCTCGAACCAGATCCGGTATTTGGTCTCCTGCGACCAGATGGCGACGGCTTCGGGGCGGGAATAACGAATGATCATGGGCGCGGGGTGTCGGTCCAAGGCCCCCGTGAGTCAAGGCGTAGACGGTTTGCCGGCTTGCATCGTGACCGGCGGCGGGTCAGGACAGGCGTTCATCCGGCAGGAGCGACCCCATGGAACTGATCATCGGCCCCCGGCTGTATTCGACCTGGTCCCTGCGTCCGTGGCTGGTGCTGAAGCACTGTGGCGCGGACTTCACTGTGCGCGAGATCGACATCTATTCGCCGGCGGGCCGGGCCGAGCTGGAGCAGGTTTCGCCGTCGAAACTGGTCCCCGTGCTCGAGGTCGAGGGCGAACTGATCTGGGATTCCATGGCCATCTCGGTCTGGTGCGCCGAACGCTACCCTGAGGCGAAGCTGTGGCCCGCCGACGCCCACGCCCGCTGGCTGGCCCGCTCGGCGGCCTGCGAGATGCACGGTGGCTTCATGGCCCTGCGCAGCGAATGCGGCATGGGGCCGGACCATACGATGGTCGGACCCGATCGCGCGCCCCCGCCGACCGGCGAGGCCGTGGCCCGTGATCTCCGCCGCATCGTCGCCCTGTGGAGCCAGATGCGAACCCGGTTCGGCGCAGCCGGGCCTTATCTGTTCGGTCAGTGGTCGGTACCCGACGCCTTCTTCACCCCGGTCGCGGCCCGTCTGCGTCATTATCAGATCGATCTGACCGCCTATGGCGATGACGGCACCGCCGCCGCCTATCGCGACGCCCTGCTGGCCCAGCCCGATTTCCTGCAGTGGACGGCCGACGCCCTGGGTGCCGGTTAACCGCGCCCGCTCATCCGCCCTTAACCGAACGGCGTTATAAAACGGTGCGGGTGATCTGTCCGCACCGGAGTCGCCCATGGCTATCCAGTTTGACTCGCACCCACCGGCCCCGCATCAGCCCCGTCTGATCGTTTACGGTCTGCTGATCCTGATCGCCACCTGTCTGCCCGCCCTGTTGCTGGTCAGCCTGATCTGACGCGGACCGGCCTGCGCCCCTCCGGCTCTAGCGTCCGCCGTCTGCGGACGGCGTGGCAGCGACCTCGACCGGTGCCGGCAGCGGCGCGACATAGTCCAGATTGATCGGCACGGCCCGCGCGCCCGAGGCCACGGCATCCAGGGTGTTCAGCGGCGCGCCCAGCATCCGCTGATAGATCCAGTAGGCTGCCACGACCTTCTCGACGTAGTCCCGCGCCTGCGGCACATCGATGGTCTCGATCAGCAGCAACGGATCGGCGTCCTGTCCGAGCTTGCGGATCGCTCCCAGCATCGGGCCCGGCCCGGCATTGTACGAGGCCGCCGCCCGCAACAGGTCGCCCTGCAGGGCCGACATCTGCAGCATCTTGTTGATATAGGCCTGACCCAGCCGCAGGTTCACGGCCGGTTGCAGCAACCGGTCCGGATTGGTGACGAAGCCGCGATCACCAGTCATTTCGGCGGCCGTGGTCGGCATCACCTGCATCATGCCATAGGCCCCGGCCCCGGAGCGGGCATCTGCGTTGAAGCCCGTCTCCTTGCGGGCGATCGCATAGACCAGCGCCCGCTCGATGGTGAAGCCGCCCTCGGGTTCGAGTACCGGCATCGGATAGCGATCGGCATCGATGCGCTCGGCGGCGTCGTTCGAACCGGTGACGCGCGGTCCCAGGGCCCGGGCCAGTCCGGCCCACATCTCCCGCGCAGCGTCGCCGACGGCGGTGCGCAGGCCGGTCTTCAGCTCGCTGCGGGCGTCATCGCGTCGACCGATTTCGAAATAGGCCACCGTGCGTCGGGCCCGGGGGTCGGCCAGGATGAAATCGTTCAGCTCATTGGCATCGACCCCGACCGGTTCCGGTGCCTGACCGGATGAGTGCCGCGCCACCGCCTCATAGGCGCGCGGGCCCAGATTCTCGATCACCGGCTCCTCACCCAGCTGACGCAGGGCGATCTGGCCATAGAAGGTCGCCGGCCAGCGCGCGGCCATGCGCAGATAGTCCTGGATCCGGTCATGACGACCCGACTGGGCAGCGGATTTGGCACACCAGACGGCGGCTCCGGCGCGAACCCAGGCGTCCTCGGTCGGGTCTCTGGCGACACGGTCAAACGCGGTCAGGGCCTTGGCGAATTCGCCCTGACGATAGGTCGCCAGTCCCACGGTCCACCAGTCACCGATCTGTTCCCCGATCGTCTCCGCCCCGGCCAGGTCATCGGCATTGTAGGCGATCCGGGCGGCCTTCATCGGGTCGTCGGCGCTGCCTCCGCCGTCAGCCGCGAGTACACTGTTCCAGCTACGGCCGCCGACACCGGCCGGTCGCCGCGGCTCGGGCGCGCCGTCCGGGCGGCGTCGCAGCGCCAGATCATAGGCGCGACGGGCGTCCGGCAGGTCAGCGTATTCCTCCAGCCAGGCGCTCAGGTCCTCATAGGTGGCGGTATAGTCGCGGTGGAACAGGCGTTCGAACTCGACCTGTCCCAGCAGCACATGGTCCTGGGCCTCGCGGGCCGAGGCGCGGGCCAGGTCGAGGTCACCGCGGCGCAGGGCGTCAAAGGCGGTGGTGTAGCTGAGGCGGTCGGCCGAACTCAGGGCGCTGGGCGGCCGACGCGGATCCTCGTCAGCCGCACTGGCGACGGTGGCAAACACGGCCATCGCCGTGGCGAGGGCCGGGATGATGATCGCGCGGCAGTAAAAACGCATCTTTGGCGGCCCCCTGGAAGCGACGTCGTCGTCCGTATCAAATCGGACCCGGCGCGCCCCTGCATTCGGTCGTCAGGCAACAAGGGTGCCACACCCCCTGCCTGACTCAAGCCTGTTCGCCTTTTGGGGCGATTTTGAGTCAGAGCTTCGCCGTCGAGGGGTCTGTCAGTTGATCAAGCCGCGTGGTCAGGGCCAGCAGATCGCTCCAGACCTGTCGCTTGGCCTGGGGCTGCCGCAGCAGAAAGGCCGGGTGCAGCGTCGGCATGGCCGGGGCCGAAAAGCCGCCTTCGGCCAGCCGCCATTCCTGCCATTGGCCCCGCAGCCGCATAATCCCCTCGTCGGTGCCCAGCACCGATCGCGAGGCCGTCGCCCCCACCAGCAGTACGGCCTTTGGCCGCATCAGGGCGAAGGCCCGGTCCAGGAACGGGGCACAGGTCGCCTGTTCCGGCGGGGTCGGCGAGCGGTTGCCCGGCGGATGCCAGAAGACGGTGTTGGTAATGAAGACCCGGTCCGTCAGGCCGGCGGCCTCCAGCATCCGGTCCAGCAGTCGCCCGGCCCGGCCCACGAACGGGGCCCCCTGGGTATCCTCATCGATACCCGGGGCCTCGCCGACGACCAGCACCGGAGCCGACGCATCGCCGCGCGAGAAGACCGACCGGGTCGCCCCCATGCCGCTCAGCGGGCAGCCGGTGAATGATGCAATGGCCGCGGCCAGCTCTTCCATCGTTTGCGCAGCGGCGGCCAGATGCCGGGCCTCGGCGACAGCCTCGTCCGTATGCGGGCGGGCCACCACGGCGGCGGTCGCCCGCGCTACGGCCTTCAGGGGCGGCGGCGGCGCGACATGGGTACGATCGACCGGGGCCTCGCCGAAGCAGGCGTCGACCCCTGCATCGCTCCAGAAGGCGAGCAGACTCTCGGTCGCGGCGGTGTCGGGGGCGGAAGCGTTCATGGGGTCGTGACAGGGATAAGCCTTGACCGCCCCCGCGTCACCTTCCGATAAGATGGTAATCACATAAACCGTCGAGGATAAGCGGCATGGCCGAGCAAGCGATCGAAGGCGGTGCCGTCAATACGGCGCAGGAAGCCATCATCGACAACCTGCCCCCGCTGGAGGCCCTGACCGGCGTTGAGCGCGAGGTGATGGAGTATGACGTCGTCATCGTCGGCGGCGGCCCCGCCGGCCTGTCCGCCGCCATCCGCCTGAAACAGCGCGCGGAAAAGGACGGCAAGGAGATCTCCGTCGCCGTTCTGGAAAAGAGCGCCGAGATCGGCGGCCACATCCTGTCCGGTGCCGTCATCGATCCCAAGGCCCTGAACGAGCTGTTCCCCGACTGGAAGGCCCGCGGCGCGCCGCTGGAGACCCCGGTGACGAAGGACCGCTTCATGGTGCTGGGACCGCAGGGCCAGATCAGCCTGCCCATGCCCCTGCTGCCGCCGATGATGCACAACAACGGCTGCTACATCGCCTCGCTCGGCAATGTCTCCCGTTGGCTGGGCGAACAGGCCGAGGCGCTGGGGGTCGAGGTCTATCCCGGCATGGCCGCCAGCCATGTGGTCTGGGACGAACCCTCCGGCCGGGTGAAGGGCGTCGTCGCCGGCGTCTTCGGCATCGACAAGGACGGCAAGCCCACCGGCGATTTCCAGCCCGGCATCGAACTGCACGGCAAATACGTCTTTATCGCCGAGGGCGTGCGCGGCTCGTTGGCCAAGACCATCATGGCCCGTCACCAGCTGGCCGCTGACTGCCAGCCGCAGAAATACGGCATCGGCCTCAAGGAGCTGTGGCAGGTCCCCGCCGACAAGCACCAGCCCGGCCTGGCCCAGCACACCACCGGCTGGCCGCTGGACGAACACACCGGCGGCGGCAGCTTCATGTACCATTTCGGCGATCGCTATGTGGCCATCGGCTATGTGGTGCACCTGAACTACAAGAACCCCTTCCTGTCGCCGTTCGACGAATTCCAGCGCTTCAAGCACCACCCGGCCATCAGCGAACACCTCGAGGGCGGTACCCGCATCTCCTACGGCGCGCGGGCCATCACCGAGGGCGGCTTCCAGTCGGTACCGAAACTGGCCTTCCCGGGCGGGGCGCTGATCGGCTGCTCGGCCGGCTTTGTGAACGTGCCCCGCATCAAGGGCAGCCACAACGCCATGAAGACCGGCATGCTGGCCGCCGACGCCGCCTATGACGCCGTCATCGCCGGGCGGGCGGGCGATACCCTGGTCGAATACCAGACCGCCTATGACAACAGCTGGGTCCGCAAGGAACTGAAAGCGGTCCGCAATGCCAAGCCGCTGCTGTCGAAATACGGCACCACCCTCGGCGGGGCGCTGGGCGTGTTCGACCTGTGGTGCGGGGCCCTGTTCGGCGGCTTCTCGCTGTTCGGCACCCGGAAGCACGGCAAGACCGACTCGGCCTCGACCGAGCGTGCTGCGAAGCACAAGCCGATCGCCTATCCGAAACCGGACGGCAAGCTCAGCTTCGACAAGTTGTCGTCGGTGTTCATCTCCAACACCAACCACGCCGAGGAACAGCCGGCCCATCTGAAGCTGCTGGACCCGTCGATCCCGATCCGCGTCAACCTGCCCGAATACGGCGAACCGGCCCGGCTCTACTGCCCGGCGGGGGTCTATGAGGTGCTGTACGACGAGGACGGCAAATCCAATCCGCGCTTCCAGATCAACGCCCAGAACTGCGTCCACTGCAAAACCTGCGACATCAAGGATCCGTCGCAGAATATCGTCTGGACCACGCCCGAGGGCGGCGGCGGCCCCAATTATCCGAATATGTGATCGCTGCGTCGAGAGGCCTTGCGAGCGCCGTACAAAGCGGTGAGGGTTGAATCATGCGCCTCATTCGTCTGATCACCTCCGTTTCCGTCGCCAGCCTGCTGTCGGTGGCGTTTGCCACATCGGCCCTGGCTCAGGATGGGCCACCCGTCATCGTCGTGCCCGGGGTTCAGATCGAGCACCGGCGCACGCCGGAGATTTTGCCCGAAGCCGGGGAACACGAGGTTGAGCCGACAGGGACGATCGAGCCGGATTTGGATTTGGATTTGGATGTGGATATGGATGCGGATGAGGCCGAAGCCGCTCCGCCGCCGATCATCCCCATCCCCGCGGTCTGGGCCCCGGTCCCCGAAGACGCGGCGGGACGCTCGGCCTATGGTCTCTATCTGGCCGGCCGGCTGGCCCTGTCCCGTGGTGAGGGCGAGACCGGTGCCGGGCTGCTGGCCGGGGTCGAGCGTCTGACGCCCGAGCAGCCCCGCGTGCGCTCCCAGGCCTTTACCTCGGCCCTGCTGGCCGGTGATCTCGATCTGGCGGCGCGCCTCCAGCCCTCGGGCGACGATGTGCCGCCGATCGTCAGCGAGGCCGGGCGTCTGGTCGAGGCAGTGCGGACCTTCGGTGCCGGTGATGCCCGTGCCGCCCTGGCGGTGCTCAAGGGCAATCCGATCCGTCAGCCGCACGCCCGGGCCGGCTATTATGTCCAGCCCTGGATCGCCGCCGCGGCCGGGGACTGGGACCTGGCCCTGATCCAGCCCTCGGCGAGTGCGGTCGATCCGGGCTCACTGTTCATCCGGCACAATCGCGCCCTGCTGCTGGAGCACCGCCGCCGCTACGACGAGGCCGACGCGGCCTTCCAGGCCCTGACCGCCCTGCCCAGCGGGGCCCGGCTGTTCCGTCTGTCCTATGCCGAGTTTCTCGAACGCCGCCACCGGCGCGACGACGCCCTCGCCGTCTATGACGCGGCCATCGCCGGCGGCAGCACCGATCCGGCGGTGCATCAGGGCCGTCAGCGGCTGCTGTCGCGGACCGGACGTCCGCCCCGGGCTCCCGATCTGCGCACCGGCGCGGCCGATTCCCTGACCATCGCCGCCCTTCAGGCCTCGGCCGAGGGTGGCCCCGAGGTCGCCGCCGTCTATCTGCGTCTGGCCCAGGGGCTGGCCCCCAGCGACCTGACCCTGTTCCGCCTCGGGCAGGTGTTGGCCGAGGCCCAGCGTGAAGCCGACGCCCGGGACGCCCTCGGCCGCATCAGTCCCTCCGATCCCGGCCTCTACGCCCGGGCCCGGATCGAGATCGGCCGCAGCCTGCAACGCGACGGTCAGTCCGGGGCCGCCCTGGTCGAGCTTCAACGCGCCGCCGCCGCCGTGCCGGATGAACCGGAAGCGGCCTATCTGCTGGCGACCCAGCTGATCCAGCTCGATCGCCATCAGGACGCATTGGCGATCCTGAACGGCCCCTTGCTGAACACCGACAACCAACCGTTCGAGATCCGCTTCATCCGCGGCGTCGCCTATGAATCCCTCGACCGCACCGCCGAGGCCGAGGCCGAGCTCTGGGCCGCGCTCCAGGCCAAACCCGACGACCCTACCGTGCTGAACTATCTCGGCTACCTCTGGGTCGACAGCGGTCGCCGCGTCACCGAGGGGGCCGCAATGATCGCCCGCGCCCTCGCCGCCGAGCCCGACAACGGTAACATCCAGGACTCCCTCGGCTGGGCCCAGTACCGTCAGGGCCAGTACGAGACGGCCGTGGAGACGCTGGAGGGGGCGGTGGACAAGGAGCCGGCCAATGCCGAGATCAACGATCATCTCGGTGATGCCTACTGGCAGGTCGGCCGCCGCCGCGAAGCCGGATTCCAGTGGAACCGGGTCCTGACCCTGGCCCCGGATGCGGCGCGTCAGGCCGAGGTCGAGCGCAAGCTGGCCGAGGGTCTGGCCCCGCCCGTCCCGGTCTCGGGCACCGGGGTCTGATCACATGGACGGCGCAACCCTGGCCCCGGCCAAGGTCAATCTGTTCCTGCATGTCGGGCCGGTGGACGGCGACGGCTATCATCCACTGGCCAGTCTGGTGGCCTTCGCCGATCTCGGCGACCGGCTGAGCGTCGAGCCGGGCGAGGCCCTGGCGCTGCGGGTCACCGGTCCCTTCGCCGCCGGGCTGGCGGACGAGGCCGACAATCTGGTGCTGCGGGCCCTGCGCGCACTGGGCGATGTGACCGGCACCGGTCCGCCGCCGCTCCGGGTCACCCTCGACAAGCATTTGCCGCTCGCCGCCGGTCTGGGCGGCGGTTCGGCCGACGCCGGGGCGGCCCTGCGGCTGGCCCGCCGGGCGCTGGACCTCGATCTCGATGACGCCGCCCTGACGCAGATCGCCGCCGGCATCGGGGCCGACGGTCCCATGTGTCTGTTCGCCCGCCCGGTCTGGGCCGAGGGCCGCGGTGATGTGCTGGAGCCCGCGCCCGACCTGCCGTCGCTGACCACCGTGCTGGTCAATCCCGGCCTGCCGTCGCCGACCGGGGCCGTCTATCGCGGCTATGATGCCGGCCCCCTGGCCACCGCCGACCGCCCGGCCCCGCCGTCGAGCTGGACCCCGGCGGCCGTGATCGACTGGCTGGCCGGGCAGCGCAATGACCTGCAGGCCCCGGCCGTGGCCCTGTGCCCGGCGATCGGCACGACCCTCGCCGCCGTCACCGCCGCGCCGGGGGTGCGGCTGGCGCGGATGTCCGGTTCGGGGGGCACCGTCTTCGGCCTGTGCGAGGACGCCGCCGCCGCCCGCGCCGCCGCCGCCGCCCTGTCCGCCGCCCATCCGCACTGGTGGGTACAGGCGACCGTTCTCGGGCACGGCCTCCAGCCTGACGATCACTGATCCGCCCTTCCACCCCGCCCGCCTTCTAATCCGCCCCCGTCCGGTTGAAGTCGAACGCCGCGAGCCCTAGGGTCCGCCGTCATTTTTTGCGTCTGCGAAGCGGCCCGCCCCTTGCCCCATTCGACCGAACCTCTCGCCTTCCAGGACCTGATCCTGACGCTCCAGAAATACTGGGGCGACCAGGGCTGTGCCCTGCTTCAGCCCTATGACATCGAGGTCGGGGCCGGCACCCTGCATCCGGCCACCGTGCTGCGCGCGCTGGGCCCGCGCCCGTGGAAGGCCGCCTATGTCCAGCCGTCACGCCGCCCCGGCGACGGCCGCTATGGCGAAAACCCCAACCGCCTCCAGCACTATTACCAATTCCAGGTCATCCTGAAGCCGAACCCCGACAACCTTCAGGAACTCTATCTCGGCTCGCTGGCGGCGATCGGCATCGATCCGAAGCTGCACGACATCCGCTTCGTCGAGGACGACTGGGAGAACCCCACCGTCGGGGCCTGGGGTCTGGGCTGGGAGGTCTGGTGCGACGGCATGGAGGTGACCCAGTTCACCTATTTCCAGGGCGTCGGCGGCATCGAGGTCGACGTCGTCTCCGGCGAACTGACCTACGGGCTCGAGCGTCTGGCCATGTACGTCCAGGGCGTCGACAACGTCTATGATCTGAAATTCACCAAGGAAGGCCTGACCTACGGTGAGGTCTTCCTCGAGAACGAACGCCAGCAGTCCGAAGCAAACTTCCACGGCTATGACGTCGACGGCCTCAAGCGCCGCTTCGAGGACATGGTCGCCGAGGTCGAACGCTTCCTCGCCATGACCGGCCCGCAAGGCCAGGCCCTGGTCCTGCCCGCCTACGACCAGGTGCTGAAGGCCAGCCACCTGTTCAACCTGATGGACGCCCGCGGCGCCATCGCCGTCGCCGAACGCCAGAGCTACATCGGCCGTATCCGCGACCTGTGTAAGGCCTGTGCAACCGCTTACGTCGAGCAAGAGCGAGCGAGCGCGTGAACATCGACGGTCGCCATAGCGCCCCCTTCCCCCTGGAGGGGGGAAGGGCCGGGGATGGGGGTGGAGGCGGTTCCGCCGCCGCCCGGCCGACCCGTATCGCGCCGGGCGGCATAGATCGCGCCCGCCGCCTGCGTCGCGAACAGACCCTCGCCGAACGCCTGCTGTGGGAAGCATTGCGGAAGCGGAAGATGAATTTCCGCCGGCAGGCTCCGATTGGCCGTTTCATCGCCGACTTTGTCCACCTTGCCTCGCGGCTGGTGATTGAGGTCGACGGCCCGTTCCACGATCTGCCGGATCGTCAGATCTCCGACGCCGCCCGCACCCGCTGGCTCAACGACAACGGCTACCGGGTCATCCGCTTCCCGGAGAAGCAGGTCCGTGACGAGCTGATGGCCGTCGTCGAACAGATCGTCGCGGCGACGACACCACCCCCATCCCCAGCCCTTCCCCCCTCCAGGGGGAAGGGAGCACCACGGTACGACGTCCGGTAATGCCCCAACTCCTCATCGAACTCTTCTCCGAAGAAATCCCCGCCCGCATGCAGGCCGGGGCCGCGCGCGACCTCGAACGCATGGCGACCGAACGCCTCAAGGCCGCCGGCCTGACGTACGACGCCCTGACCACCTTCGCCGGCCCGCGCCGCCTGACTCTGGTGGTCGAGGGCCTGCCGACGGCGACGCCGGACCGCGAGGAAGAGGTCAAGGGGCCCCGCACCTCGGCCCCGGACCAGGCGCTGGACGGCTTCCTGCGCAAGACCGGCCTGACCAAGGCTGACCTGACCGAGCGCGACGGTGTCTGGTTCGCCGTCATCGCCTCAAAGGGCGTGCGCACCCCCGATGTCGTCGCCGGCATGGTCGACCAGATCGTGCGCGGCTTCCCGTGGCCGAAATCGATGCGTTGGGGCTCCGGCACCCTGCGCTGGGTCCGGCCGCTGAAGCGGATCGTCGCCCTGTTCGACGGCCATGTCGTGCCGTTCGAGATCGACGGCATCAAGAGCGACAACCTCACCGAGGGCCACCGTTTCATGGGCGGCGGCAAGCCGTTCGCGGTGCGCGACTTCGCCGACTACCGCAAAAAGCTGCGCGACCATTTCGTCATTCTCGACGCCGCCGAACGCCGCCTGCACATCCTCGAGGCCGCCCGGGCCACCTGCCACGCCCGCGGGCTGGACCTGGTCGATGACGACGGCCTGCTGGACGAGGTCGCCGGCCTGGCCGAATGGCCAACCCCGATCCTCGGCGACATGGACCCCGCCTTCCTCAGCCTGCCGCCCGAGGTGGTCCGGCTGTCGATGAAGGTGCACCAGAAATATTTCGCCGTGCGCAGTTCTTCCCCCGCAGGGGGGAGTACCCGCGAAGCGGGGGAGGGGGGCTTCTCCACGCCGCAGCTGGCGCCCCACTTCGTCGTCGTCGCCAATGTCGAGGCCAGCGACGGTGGCACCGCCCTCGCCGCCGGCAACAGCCGCGTCCTCTCCGCCCGCCTCGACGACGCCCGCTTCTTCTGGGACGAGGACCTGAAGACCGGCTTCGACGTCTGGGCCAAAAAACTGGAAGGCGTCACTTTCCACGCCAAGCTCGGCACCCTGGCCGAGCGCGTCGACCGCATCGCCGCCCTCGCCCGCGAGATCGCCCCCCTGGTCGGGGCCGACCCCGATCAGGCCGAACAGGCCGCCCGCCTGTCGAAAGCCGACCTCGCCAGCGCCATGGTCGGCGAGTTCCCCGAACTGCAGGGCGTGATGGGCGGGTATTATGCAAGAGCCCTGCCCCCCTCGAACCCGGCGACGCCGGCTTCGGTCCCCCCGGCGGGGGGACAGTCTCGCACCCAATCTCCCCCCACCGGGGGGAGTACCCGCGAAGCGGGGGAGGGGGGCTATCCCGCCGCCGTCGCCGACGCCGTGCGCGACCACTACAAGCCCCAGGGCCCCGCCGACTCCGTGCCGACCGCCCCCCTGACCGTGGCCGTCGCCCTCGCCGACAAGCTGGACACCCTGGTCGGCTTCTTCGCCATCGACGAAAAGCCGACGGGGTCGAAGGACCCCTTCGCCCTGCGTCGCGCGGCGCTGGGGGTGATACGGCTTCTCTTGGAGAATGAAGTTCGCGTGCCGCTTGGCGGCATCCTGCCCGCAGGCCTTCGAGGCCTCGGTAGAGAAGACGGAGGGGAAATCTGGCTGTGGGGCTACGACCCGGACAGCAAGTACAGCGACCCGAAGACCGGTGTGACCAGCTCACCTCAGACGCTGATCAAGGTTGAACAATCGGCCGCCGACCTCCTCGCCTTCTTCGCCGACCGCCTCAAGGTCCTGCTCCGCGATCAGGGCAAGCGCCACGACCTCGTCGACGCGGTCTTCGCCCTCGGTGACGACGACCTCGTCCGCATCGTGCGCCGGGTTGAGGCGCTGGACACCTTCCTCGCCACCGACGACGGGGCCAATCTGCTGGCGGGCAACAAGCGCGCCGCCAACATCCTGCGCGCCGAAGAGAAGAAGGGCCCGCTGCCGACCGGCGAACGTCAGCCCGATCTGGCCGGTGAGCCCGCCGCCGAGACCGCCCTGGCCGCCGCCGTCACCACGGCCGCCGCCGATGTCGACACCGCCCTCGCGGCCGAGGATTTCGCCGCCGCCATGACCGCCCTGTCGCGCCTGCGCGGCCCGGTCGACACCTTCTTTACCGACGTGATGGTCAATTCCGAAGTCCCGGTCGAACGCGACAACCGCCTGAAACTGCTCGGCCAGGTCCGCGACGTCATGGGCCGCGTCGCCGACTTCGCCCAGATCGCAGGGTAGGGCAAAGCCCCTCTGCTGTCGTCATCCCGGGGGCGCGCCGCGCCCCCCCCCCCCC
>NZ_CAXBDH010000001.1:0-269393 GCF_963974615.1 uncultured Brevundimonas sp. | reverse complement strand
GGGGGGGGGCGGGACCCCCCGCCCCTCCGTCACGACGCGAAGCCGCGCCGCGCCACCTCCCCATTCGCGTCGCGAACAGGGAGGAGACAGATCATCGATTGAGCGCCGCGCGACCGGCCGCGGCATAGCGTTCGCCAACGGCGGCGTCGCGCGGGAAGATAGTTTCGATCGCGGCCAGTTCCTCCGCCGTCAGCACCATGTCGGCAGCGGCGACGTTTTCTTCCAGGGTGGCGATACGGCGGGTGCCGGGGATCGGCACCAGATGCTCGCCACGCGACAGCACCCAGGCCAGGGCCAGCTGGGCCGCGGTGGCCCCGCGCGCTTCGGCAAGGGTTTTTACCGCCTCGACCAGATCGAGGTTCTTCTGGAAATTCTCGCCCATGAAACGCGGATTGGTGCGGCGGAAATCGCCCTCTTCCAGATCGTCGATCGAGCGGATCGCGCCACTGAGAAAGCCCCGACCCAGCGGGCTGTAGGGCACGAAGCCGATTCCCAGCTCGGCGCAGGTGGCCAGAATCTCGTCCTCAGGCTCGCGGCTCCAAAGTGAATATTCGGTCTGCAGGGCGGTGATCGGATGAGCGGCGTGGGCCTTGCGCAGCGTCGCGGGGGCCGCCTCGGACAGGCCGAGGAAGCGGACCTTGCCCTCGGTGACCAGCTCGCCCATCGCCCCGACGGTCTCCTCGATCGGCGTGTCGGGATCGACCCGGTGCAGATAGTAGAGATCGACGTGATCCATGTTCAGCCGCATCAGGCTGCCCTCGATGGCGCGGCGCACATTGGCGGGGCTGCCGTCGACCGCCAGCGCGGTGCGTTCGGCGTTATAGCCGATGCCGAATTTGGTCGCCACGAAAGCGCGGTCGCGTCGGCCCTCCAGCGCCTTGCCGAGCTGGAGTTCATTGATGTGGGGGCCGTACATCTCGGCCGTGTCGAACAGGGTGACACCGAGATCGAGCGCGCGATGAATCACCGCTGTCGCCTGGGCCTCGTCCGAGCCGCGGCCGTAGAAGGCGGCCATGCCCATGCAACCGAGACCGATAGCGGAAACTTCGGGGCCACTGGGACCGAGGGTGCGGGTTTTCATGAGCGAACTCCTGTGGGGCCTGAGTCCACAGATCGTAGCCGGCTCACGTCGGCGCAAGTGCCCTAGAGCGGGGCCGCCTGCACTTTCAGCCAGTCCAGGGCCTCGCCGTCCAGCAAGGGGCCGACGGTACCCATGATCTCGGCGTGATAGGCGTCGACATAGGCGCGCTCATCCGGGGTCAGCAGGCTGACATCGATCAGCTTGCGGTCCAGCGGAGCCAGGGTCAGCTGGCGGAAGCCGTGCATCGGCCGCTCGCCGCCAGGAATGGGTTCGGGCGGGGTGACCACCTGCAGGGTTTCGATGCGGATGCCCCAGTGGCCTTCCTTGTAGTAGCCGGGCTCGTTGGACAGGATCATGCCGGTCAGCAGCGGCTGACTGTTCGGAGCCTTGGAGATGCGCTGCGGGCCTTCATGAACGCCCAGATAGCTGCCGACGCCGTGGCCGGTGCCGTGGTCGTAATCGAGGCCCGCCATCCACATCGGCAGGCGCGCCAGGGCGTCCAGTTGATGGCCGGTGGTCCCGGCGGGGAAACGCACGACGGCCAGGGCGATATGGCCCTTCAGTACCCGGGTGTAGCGATCGCGTTGTTCCTGCGTCGGGTCGCCGATGGCCATGGTCCGGGTCACGTCGGTGGTGCCGTCCAGATACTGGCCGCCGCCGTCGACCAGAAGCAGCGAGCCCTTCTCGATCTTGCGGATGGTGCGGGTCACCGGCTTGTAGTGCGGCAGGGCCCCGTTCGGACCGGCCCCGGCGATGGTGTCGAACGACAGGTCCTTCAGCTGGCCCGTGGCCTCGCGGAAACCTTCCAGCGCCTCGACGATCTCGCGCTCGCTGGGCAGGTCGCGCTGCGCCACCGTATCGACCCAGTGCAGGAAACGGGTCAGGGCCGCGCCGTCGCGGATATGGGCCTGACGCGCGCCCTCGACCTCGACCGGGTTCTTGGTCGCGCGCGGCACGGCACAGGGATCCATGCCCCGTACAACGGTCGCGCCCGCGGCCTTCAGCCGGTCGAAATACCAGGCCGAGGACTGGGCCGGATCGATCATCACCTTGCGACCCGACAGGGCATCGAGGGCAGCGGGCAGGGCCTCCTCGCCCTCGACCGAAACCTGGTCTCCCAGCCAGCCCGGCAGTTCGTTGGTGACCTTGCGCGGATCAAGGAAAAGGCGGGCGCTGCCATCGGCCTGAACGATGGCCTGACCCAGCGGCAGGGGCGAGCGAATGACATCGCCGCCGCGCACATTGAACAGCCAGGCGATCGAGGTCGGGGCGGTCAGGACGGTGGCCTGGGCACCCGCCTCTGTCAGGGCCGCGCCGATGCGGGCCCGCTTCGAGGCGCTGCTCTCACCGGAATAGACATCCTCGTGCGGGACCACCGGGGCCTGCGGCTGGGCCGGACGATCGGCCCAGGCCACGTCGATCGGATTGGGTTCGACGGGTTTCAGGGTCGCGCCGGCCTTCTCGGCCGCCCGCTTCAGACCGGCCAGGGCATCGGGGCTGTGCAGCCGCGGATCATAGCCGATTGTCGCGCCCTTCGGCGCCCGCGCCAAATATGCGGCGACGCCATCCTCCAGTGACAGAATCTCGAACTGGCCGGCATCGACCTGCGCCTTGACCTGAACCGTATAGCGGCCGTCGGCGAAGACCGCGGCGCTGTCCTTCATGATCACCCCGGCCCCGGCCGAACCGGTGAATCCGCTGACCCAGGCCAACCGGTCATTGGCGGGCGGCAGATACTCGTTCTGATGCTCGTCCTCGTGCGGGACCAGCAGGCCGTCGAGGCCCTGTTCGGCCATCTTCGCTCGCACGAGCGGCAGGTGTTTGGCCCCGAAGGACGGATCGGTGGTTTCGTCGAATGTCTGGCGCATGACGCCCCATAGCACCTCCCCCCCCGTCTTGGGGAGGGAGGGGCCGGATCAGTTTTGCGGGGCGGTCGGCGTGACTACGGCCTGACCCCCGGTCGAGGGCGGCGGGGAGGTGATAACCACGGTCGCCGGCGGGGTCGTCGACCGGGCTTCGGCGGCGCGGGCGTCGCTGGACGAGCGGATCGCCTCGGCCTGGGCGCGGGCCGCGTCGGCGCGGGCGATGTCGACACTGGCCTGGGCTGCCGTCATCTGACCCTGGACCAGAGCCGCGTCGGAAGCGGCCTGGGCTTCCAGCATCCGGGCGTTGGCATCATCGGGCTCGCGCCCGGCGAACAGGATCCACATGGCGGCGATAAGAACCAGACCACCAAGCACGCCGGCGATCCACCAGCCGGTGTTGGAGTCGCGAACCACCACGGTCTCGACTGTTTCGCTATAGACCGGTCCGGGCGGTGGGACGGGCGTGGACTCGGTGTCGGGATCAATCTGGGTCATGAGCAATTCCTTGGCTGGACTGCCATAACCGCCGGGCGTCACACCGGTTCCGTTTTCAACCCGTTCGACGCAAGACCAGGGCGCTCCAGGCGTCGTGGTGAATACGCTTTTCGACGACAAAACCGCGCGACAGATAGGCGGCGGTGACGCGGCGTTCCTGGGTCCGCAACAGACCCGAGAGGATGGCGACACCATCCAGCTTCAGCGCTTCCTTGATGTCCTGCGACAGAGCCACCAGCGGCGGGGCCAGAATGTTGGCGAACACCAGATCATAGGGGCCGTGTTCACGCACCCGCCGATCGTTGAGACCGGAGGCGTGGACGAAGCGGGCATGCGCCCCGTTGAGCTGGGCATTCTCATTGGCGATGCGCACCGAGGGGCCATCGATGTCAGTGCCGACGGCGATGCGGCTGCCGGTGCGGGCGGCGGCGATAGCCAGCACCCCGGTGCCGCAGCCGACGTCGAGCACCCGCTCGAATTTCTCGCGTTTCAACAGATCGTCAAAGGCCTCGAGACAGCCGACCGTGGTACCGTGATGTCCGGTGCCGAAGGCGGCTCCGGCATCGATTTTAAGATTGATGCGATTGGGCGGCACCCGCCCCTGATCGTGCGCGCCGTAGACGAAAAAGCGACCCGCCTCGACCGGTGGCAAACCGGACAGCGACATGGCCAGCCAGTCCGCATCGGCCAGGGTCTGGACCACAACTTTCAGTCCGGAGTGTTTTGCGAGACACGATTTCAATCTCTCGACCTCTTCATCAGTGGTCGGGAAGGCATCGATACGCCAGACGCCCCGATCCTCATCCTCCTCGAGAATCGAATAGGTTACGCCTTCCAGTATCGGATCTGAGTCGATGGCCTGCGCGGCGACTTCAGCCGCCTCGCGAAAACCATGCCCAATAATTTGCACTGCGGACTCGGACATTTCTCAAACGCCGTTATCATGACGAATCGAGAAACACGCCTTCACGCATTCGCGCGTCGGCTCAAACCGAGGGGTCGGGGAGTTCATGGTCAAGTCACCGTCTAAGTCGCCTAAAGCGTCCGCAGCAGCTTCCAAGCCGAAAGCGGCAGCAAAGTCGAGCGCTACACCGAAATCATCTGCCGCGGCTGCGAAGCCTGCGGCCAAGGCCGCTGCGCCGGCGAAAGCCAAGGCCAAAGCCAAGCCCGCAGTTAAGGCCAAGGCCAAGCCGGCGGCAAAGGCTGTCGCCAAACCCGCGGCCAAGCCCGCACGGGCGACGACAGCCAAACCGAAAGCGGCAGCCAAGCCGAAGCCCGCAGCGAAGAAGCCCGCAGCGAAGAAGCCTGCGGCCAGGCCCGCAGCCCGACCGGCAGCCCGTCCCGCTGTCGCCAGGCCTGTAGTCGCACGGCCCGTGGCGGCGCGTCCGGCACCGACACCGGCCCCCGCGGTCGCCCCGCGGCCGGCCGCTGCGAAGCCGCAGAAGAAAGGCTTCCTGAGCGGTCTGCTGGATGTGATCTTCGGCAAGAACTGATCACAATCGGCCTGAAACAAAAACGCCGGAGGGGCTGTCCCCTCCGGCGTTTTTCATTTGTGCCTACACCGACGTCGCGGCGAACGTCGGGTTCAGTCCTCGGGCAGGTCTTCGGCCAGGATGGCCATTTCAAACATGAAGGAACCGTCGCCGTCCTCGTCCTCGAAGACGATGCCGATGAACTCGTCACCGACATAGACCTCGGCGGAATCGTTCGGCTTGGGCCGGGCCTTCAGCTTGATGCCACCGGTGTTGAAGGTGCGCTTCAGGTGGGACTCGATGCGCTGGATGTCGGATGCGTTCACGGCGGGCCTCGGCAGTCTGTTCGAATTTTGCAGATGCAGCAGACCCTAGAGACTGGGGCCCGACAGGGAAAGGCTCAGATCACGAAGTCATAGACGATGTCGGCCAGCGTATGGTCCATCGACCGCGCCGGTGTCGCGTCCGTCGGGCAGTTGACCAGCCGGGCGGGCACACCGGCCACCGTGCATCCGGCCGGGACCGGCTTCAGCACCACGGACCCCGACGCCACCTTGGCGAAATCGCCGACGGTGATATTGCCCAGCACCTTGGCCCCGGCTCCGAGCAGCACGCCCTTGCCGATCTTGGGATGACGATCACCGCGCTCGGCCCCGGTGCCGCCGAGCGTGACCGCGTGCAGCATCGACACCTCGTCGCCGACCACCGCCGTCTCGCCGATCACAATTCCGGTACCGTGATCGAGAAACAGTCCGGACCCCAGCTGCGCCGCCGGATGGATATCGACCTGGAACAGTTCCGAGATCCGGCTCTGGAAATGGAAGGCCAGGGTCTCGCGTCCCTCGGTCCACAGCCAGTGCGCCACACGCCAGGCCTGCAAGGCCTGAAATCCCTTGAAGTAGAGAAACGGCTGCAACAGCGAATGAATGGCCGGGTCGCGCTCGGCCACGGCCTGGAGGTCGGCCTCGGCGGCGGCGACCATGGCAGGATCGGCGGCATAGGCAGCGAGGCAGACCTCGCGCACGGTCATGGCCCGCAATTCCTCGTCACCCAATTTGCGCGCGATCTGGTAACTGAGCGCCCCGGCCAGATCGGTGTGGGACAGGATCACGGCATTGAGCTGGGAGCTGAGCTGGGGCTCATCGCGCGCCGCCGCCTCGGCCGCCGCGCGCAGCTGGGTCCAGATCTCGGGCTGTTTGGCGACGACTTCGAGTGCGGGCATCAGACTTCCTTGCGACGCGATCATAACCGCCCGAGCATGATCTGCGCCAGCCGGTCCGGCAGATCGCCTTCACGGGCCATATGGTAGGCGCGCAGGACTGTCGCCACCGTGAAGGCGTCGCGGATCGATCCCCGCCCGATCTCGACCAGCAATTCGGTGAAGGGCACGCGCACCGAGCGGATGATTTCGGTGGGGTCCGGATCGACCGGCACCGGCGTCAGATCCCAGGCGATCCAGGCAATGGCGCGCTCGTCGGTGACAGAATTGCTCATCTCCAGCCGCAGGACCTCGCGCCAGTGGCCGGCGGCCAGTCCGGCCTCCTCGGCCAGTTCACGCTGCACCCCGGACAGCGGGTCCTCGGCATAGGGTGCGCCACCTTCAGGCATCTCCCAGGAATAGTTCATCAGGGCGAAGCGCTGCTGGCCGACCAGGGTCACCGTACCGTCATCGTGCAGGGGCAGAACCCCGACCGACAGGTTGTGCGGCCGCATGACGACATAGTCGGCCTTCATCCCGGTCGGCGCGGTGGCATCATGGCGCGTCAGCCGCAGCCACGGATTGTCGAAGATCGTGGTCGCCCCGGCGTCGCGCCACGGCGGCGGGCGATCACGACCGTCATCCCAGCCCGGCAGGGGGCGATCCTGATCAAACGGCAGACGGGAGTCGGTCATGATCAGGACTATGGAGCCACAACCGGCTTCGGCAAACCCGATCTGCCGTTGTGAAGCCCGTCCGGGGCGGCGATACAGATCCGACGGAGAAGGTTGTGATGAAACAGGGACAGATCCGGGCCAACGGACTCGACTTTGCCTATCTGGAGGCCGGCGAAGGTCCGCTGGTGCTGCTGTTGCACGGTTATCCCGACAACGCCTGGACCTGGGACCGGCAGATGCCGGCCCTCGCCGCGGCCGGCTACCGGGTGGTCGCGCCGTTTCTCAGAGGGTATCCGCCAACCGAGGTCCCGATGGATGGCTATTATGATCGCGCCACCCTGGCCCTCGACCTCAAGGGGCTGATCGAGGCGCTGAACGCCGGTCAGCCTTGCGATCTGGTCGCCCAGGACTGGGGCGCGGCCCTGTCCTACGGGGCGATGGCGGCATTTCCAGAGCTGGTGCGGCGGGCGGTCCTGATGGCCATCCCCCACCCGACGGTCACCGCTCGAAGCATGGCCTCTCCGGTCCAGATTCACCGCGCCTTTCACTGGTGGTTCTTCCAGCTGCCGGGCCTCCCGGAACAGGCGGTGCCGGCCGACGACTATGCCTTCATCGACTATTTGTGGGCGCAGTGGTCGCCCGGACATGCCGATCGGGATCATATTGCCCGGGTCAAACAGACCCTGTCACAGCCCGGGGCCGTCGCGGCGACCATCAACTACTACCGGGCAGCGTTGAATCCGGCCCTGCAGGACCCGGCCCTGAACGCACTGCGCAGCCGACTCGAGGACCCCATTACGGTGCCGACCCTGGCCCTGTGCGGAGCCGATGATGTGCGGGCCGGGCCGATGGCCGACCAGGCGTCCCATTTCACCGGCCCCTATCGATTTGACGTCGTGCCCGACTGTGGCCATTTCCTGCATCGCGAGCGTCCGGACGAGATCAGCCGGCGCATTCTCGCCTGGCTCAAGGACGCCTGACCGACCCCATGACCCGTTTGACCCTGCCCGCGACCGCACTCGGCGATCCCCTGCCCGTCCCGACACGATCGGACACCCAGCTGGAACGTCTGGCCGTCCGCCGCTCGGCCGCGGCGCAACAGCTGACGGTTCCCGGCCCGACCCCGGACGAGATCGAGACCCTGTTGACGCTGGGCGCTCGCACCCCCGATCACGGCAAGCTGTTTCCGTGGCGCTTCGTGGTGCTGGGCCCGCAGAGCCGCGCCGGGCTGGCGACCCGGCTGGAGCTTCTGGCCGCGCGCCAGCCCCAGCCCGACCCGGCGCGTGCCACCCTCGCCAAACTGACCAGTCCGCCGCTGACGATTCTGGTGATTTCCACGCCGGTTCAGGACCACAAGGTCCCGGTCTGGGAACAGGAATTGTCGGCCGGGGCCGTGTGCATGAATCTGGAGCACACGGCCAATGCCCTGGGCTTCGCCACCAGCTGGATCACCGACTGGTACAGCTATGACCCCGAGGCCGTCGTCCTGTTCGGCGTCGGTGCGGGTGAGCGTATCGCCGGCTTCATCCATATCGGCAGCCTGACCGAGCCCCCGCTGGAACGCCCGCGTCCTGACATGGCCACTAAAATCACGCGTCTGCCCTAGCCGCATTCACTGCTGTTCCGAACAAGGGACAGGCATAAACCCGCCGCCCGGCGACACCGAACGTCACGAACCGGGCTGGTTGCCGCTGTCGGGTTTTCGCCACTCCATCATCAGGAACCACGGTGCCCGGTTGTAGTGCGCGGTTCTGGCGGGGTCGCCGCCACGCGCGGCCGGCTCGGCGAAATGGGTGAGCACCAGCCCCTGTTCCAGCAGCAGCCCCATGTAGGTCGACAGCGGTCGGTGCCAGTTCCGGATGCGGATCCCACGCCAGGATATCCAGGCCGACCGTTCCTCCAGATAGTGGTCCATCGCATGCGCGCGGCGTCCGTCCGCCAGCGTCGTCCAGCCCAGGTCGAGCGCGTCGCCCGCCGTGTTGAACCCGTTCAGATTGGCGATCAGCAATGTCCCGCCCGGAGCCAGCACCCGCGCCATCTCGCTGATCGCCGCGCGCGCATCCGGAATGTCGATCAGCGACAGATAGCTGACGATCAGGTCGAACGCGCCGTCTCCGAAGCTCAAGGCTTCCGCCGCCTCGACGCGGTAATCGCCCTGGGGGTCGAGCGCCCGCGCCTGGTCGATCAGGCTCCGCGCCGGGTCGATCCCGACCGCCTCGACGCCCTCGGTTTTCATCATGCGACAGAAGCGTCCCTCGCCGCAGCCGACGTCGAGCGCCCGACGCCAGGGACGCAGGCGAACCCGCGCCATCATCGGCGCGTCCATCACAAACCGACGGCCAAAGTCACCGGCGTCGCCCATGTCGGCGATCCAGGCCGCCGCCGATTCCTCCCAGCCGTCGCTCATCGTGACTCCTCCGCCTGTGGTCTGTGCACCAGCGACACCAGCACCACGCTGATCATCATCAGCAGGAACCAGCTACCCAGCTTGGCCAGGGACACCGGGGTCCAGCCGTCATCCTGCCCCGGATAGACCCAGGCCCGGGCATAGGTACCCAGGTTCTCGGCGAACCAGATGAAGAGGGCGACCAGAAAGAAACCGAGCAGAAACGGCATCGACCGCCGGGTGCGATCGGGGGTGAAATAGAACCAGCCGCGACCGAACAGTAGCGCCGTCATTGCAAACAGGCCTAGCCGGATGTCGGGCAGCCAGTGATGGGCGAAGAAATTGACATAGATGGCCGCCGCCAGACTCCACGTGGTCCACAGCGGCGGATAGTGGGTGAAGCGGATATCGAAGATGCGCCAGATGCGGGCGATATAACTGCCGACCGCCGCATACATGAAGCCCGAGAATAGCGGCACCATGCCGATGCGCAACAGGCTGTCCTCGGGATAGATCCATGAGCCCTGGGTGGTCTTGAACAGCTCCATGATCGTGCCGACGATGTGGAAGACGAGGATGACCCGCGCCTCCTCCCAGCTCTCCAGCTTCAGCCACAGCATCGCCGCCTGAATGGCCACGGCGGCGACCACGAGAAAGTCGTAGCGCGCCACCGGCGCGGTCTGCGGCCACCACAGATGGGTGCCGACCAGCAGGGCCAGCATCGCCCCGCCGAACAGACAGGCCCAGCCCTGTTTGATCCCGAACATCAGGAATTCGAAGGCGCGACGGGACCACGCCGCCTGGTCCGCCCAGTCCTGCAGGCGACCCAGCCAATGGCGGCCCCAGTGTTCGAGTGGAAGGCGGCGAGGCTCGGTCACCAGATGGTCAGCCCCGCCCGCGATACGTCGGCACGCCCTGGTCCGGCAGCCACAGCCCCTCCGGCGCGACGCCGGTCTGCCAGAAGACGTCGATCGGGATGCCGCCGCGCGGGTACCAGTAGCCGCCGATACGCAACCATTTCGGGTCCAGCAGATCGGCGATCCGCTTGCCGATGGCCACGGTGCAGTCCTCGTGGAAGGCCCCGTGATTGCGGAAGGCGGTCAGATAAAGCTTCAGGCTCTTGGACTCGACCAGCCAGTCTCCCGGCGCATAGTCGATGACGATATGGGCGAAGTCCGGCTGGCCGGTGACCGGGCACAGGCTGGTGAACTCCGGCACGGTGAAGCGGGCCAGATACAGGGTGCCGGCATGGGGATTGGGCACGCGCTCCAGCCGGGCCGTTTCCGGGCTGACGGGCTGTTCGGTGTGCTGGCCGAGCTGGGAGAGGCCTGAGGTGTCTGTGGTCATGAGTTCGCTGTAGCGCCAACACCCACGCCCGTCACCACGACCGTATCTGACGTAGCGCCGTGCAAGGGTGTAACGACGACCCGGCCAGCCGCTCGCCCATGCCGGATTGGACTCTTTGGACTCTGTTTTTTCGAGTCCATGCCCGATCCCGGCTTTGAAATCCGTGGACTCTTTGGACTCGGTTTTTTCGACCCTCGACCGCCGCCGGATTTGCCTTCCCCCACGACAGCCCGCTATCCGTGGTCAATCAAAACGGGGAAACACCATGACCATTCCGGCGTCGCTGCAAAAAGGTCTGAAGCTGCCGGTCATCGCCGCGCCGATGTTTCTGGTGTCGGGGCCCGATCTGGTGGTCGAGGCGTGCAACGCCGGGGTCATCGGCACCTTTCCGTCACTCAACCAGCGCAGCACCGACGGCTATCGGGACTGGGTGCAGGAGATCAAGGGTCGCCTGACGCCCGACGCCGCCGCCTTCGGGGTCAATCACATCGTCCACCCGACCAATCCGCGTCTGATGACCGACATGATGGTCTCGGTCGAGGAGAAGGTGCCGCTGATCATCACCTCGCTGGGCGCGGTGCGCGACGTGGTCGATGCGGTGCACGGCTACGGCGGCGTGGTCTTCCATGACATCGCCAATGTCCGTCACGCCCGCAAGGCGGCCCAGGCGGGCGTCGATGGCCTGATCCTGGTGGCCAACGGGGCCGGTGGCCATGCCGGGGTGGTCAATCCCTTCGCCCTGGTCAATGAGGTCCGGTCCTTCTTCGACGGCACCATCATCCTGTCCGGCTGCCTGTCGACCGGGTCGGACGTCGCCGCCGCCCTGATGATGGGGGCGGATTTCGCCTATATGGGCACCCGCTTCATCTCGACCACGGAGTCGATGGCCCAGGGCGAATACAAACAGATGATCGTCGACGCCGGGGCCACGGACATCACCTACACCCCGGCCGTGTCCGGCATCCCGGCCAATTTCCTGACCCCGTCGCTGGTCGCCAACGGCATCGATCCGAAATCCCTGCCCGAGCACAAGCTCGACATGGCCGACGAGGCCAAGGCCTGGAAGACGGTGTGGTCGGCGGGTCAGGGCTCGGCCTCGGTGCATGACGTCCTGCCGGTGGCGGATCTGGTGCGCCGGATGCGCGAAGAAATGTCGACCGCG
The DNA here is from genome assembly GCF_963974615.1 of uncultured Brevundimonas sp. GTDB lineage: Bacteria > Pseudomonadota > Alphaproteobacteria > Caulobacterales > Caulobacteraceae > Brevundimonas. Next base: position 257,710 of record NZ_CAXBDH010000001.1, on the reverse strand, counting down.
CGTGATGAATTTCTCGGGAAATACGGCTAGAGGCCTCCTCCTTCACAACGAGGTCCGGAAATGATTCGCCCCCTGCTGATCGCGACCGCCGTCACCCTTGTCCTGCCTGCGGCGGCCCATGCCCAGGACACGGGGGCCATGGGATCATGGGCATTCGTCATCGGGGCCGGGACCGACAACCGGTCCAAGGACGCCTCCAAATCGGACGGTGACGCCTATGTCTTCGGCCTGGCCCAATGGGAAAGCGCTGATGGCTTCGTCTATGCCGGCCCGTCCTTCGAGACGATCCGCAGCTCGAGCGGTTCGAACCTGGAAGCCGCCGTCAACGCCGGCATCCGCCCCGAGATCGCCGGCTTCGACGTGGACCTGAACGCCAAATACAAATGGCAGGTCGATGCGGCTGCCGGCTATGACGCCGATTCCTGGGAGTTCACCGGCAAGGTTTCCCGCTCGATCGGGCCGGCCAAGGCCCGGCTGCTGATCCAGTATTCACCGGACAACACGGGGTCGTCGCTGGCCTGGACCTGGATCGAGGGTCGCCTCGGCTGGGACTTCACCGACAAATTGTCGGGCACGGCCGCCATTGGCCGCCGCGAGCAGGACAACAGTGTCGACTACACCGGCTGGAACGCCGGGATGACCTATGCCGTGACCCACAATGTCGACTTCGATCTCCGCTACTATGATACGGACGCCAACCTGCCGGGCGAACAGTATGCGTCGGCGGTGGTCGGAGAAATGACCTTCTCCTTCTGATCGCTCTGGCCAATTCGGGCACCAGCGTCCATCTTGCGAAAATGAACTTTCGCCCGACGACCATCGAACGCGCCTATCAGCTCGCTGAAGGTGGAGACTGCCGCACCGTCGGTGACATCAAGCAGAAGCTGCAGTCCGAAGGCCATGAGCGGGTTCAGGAAAACCTGTACGGTTCTTCCCTGACCGGGGCCCTGCGCAAGCTGTGCCAGCAGAATTACGTGGCCTCGGAAGAAGAAATCACCGCCGTTGCTGGGTCCGATGACGACGACGACGACGATCTGGACTGAAATCCAGAAGCCTTGCTTTCGTCCGAAAGGCACGTCACAAGGCTAAACGTCGATCTCACTGCGTCACGCTCTTGCACCCCTTTGCATCCGCACCGAGGTCTAAAGCCGATCCATTCAGACCCGACAGGCCGATCAGGAGCTATTTCCTGCGGCCAATTCTAACGGAGGTCCTGAAAATGGCTACCGGCACTGTAAAATGGTTCAACTCCACCAAGGGCTATGGCTTTGTCCAACCCGATGACGGTGGCAAGGACGTGTTCGTCCACATCTCGGCCGTCGAGGCCGCTGGTCTGAACGGCCTGAACGAAGGTCAGCAGATCTCCTACGAGATCGAAAGCGACCGTCGCACGGGCAAGGAATCGGCCGGTCAACTCAAGACTGTCGGCTAGATAACGCACTGAACGGCGGCTACGTCCCTGACGCAGCCGCCGTTTTTGCATCCGGACGATGCCTTCCAGTTCAGGAAGCGCCGTCCAACAGAATTCGCGTCGTCCTTGCTATTGATGCGGACTACGCCCACATGAAGATCGTCGATCTCTCTGCGTAACGCTGCTGCCCTTTGCATCGCGCACCGAGGTCAAAAAGCCGATCCCATTCAGACCCGACAGGCCGCACAGGAGCTTTTTCCTGCGGCCAACGCTAATGGAGGTCCTGAAAATGGCTACCGGCACTGTAAAATGGTACAATTCCACTAAAGGCTACGGCTTCATCCAGCCCGATGACGGCGGCAAGGACGTTTTCGTCCACGTCACCGCTGTCGAGGTTTCCGAGCTGAACAGCCTTGATGAAGGCCAGAAGATTTCCTTCGAAGTCGAGCGCGATCGCAAGACCGGCAAGGAATCGGCCACCCAGCTGAAGGCTGCCGAGTAAATCCGGTTTCGGCGGCTTCGGCCGCTATCTGGGCTGACGGGCCGGTGCTGTTTGCGCCGGCCCTGAAGCTGTTTTTCAATGGAGTACGCCGATGACCCCTCTGTCCGAGATGATACCGGCGATGCCCGACGCCGACCTGAAGACCCTCCGCGCCAATGCGGAACGTCTGCTGGGTCGTGGTACGGCGGGACAGATCGCTTCCGCCAACGAGATCCTGCCGCTGATCGAGGCCGAGTTCGCGGCCCGCATCGCCGCCAAGCCGCCGGCCAAGAAGCGCGCCCCGGCCAAGAAGAAGGTCGTCGTCGCCGACGGTGCCGAGCCCGTCGTCAAGGCCGCGCCCAAGAAACGCGCCCCGGCCAAGAAGAAGGTTGCCGCAGCCGCCGAAGCGACCGCGAGCTGACGTTTCAGGACAGGGCCTGATCCAGATCTGCGATCAGGTCCTCAACGTCCTCGACCCCCACCGACAGGCGGATCAGGTTTTCCGTCACACCGCCGGCGTCACGCAGCGCCTTGGGCACCGAGGCGTGGGTCATGATGGCCGGGTGGTTGACCAGGCTTTCGACCCCGCCCAGCGACTCGGCCAGGGTGAAGACGGCGACCCGCTCCAGCACCCGACGCGTGCGCGCCAGATCTCCGTCGATGACCACCGAGACCATGCCGCCGAAGCCGCGCATCTGGCGGCCGGCCAATTCATGCTGCGGATGGCTGATGAGGCCGGGGTAGATGACCCGGGCCACGCCCTTCCGCTCTTCCAGCCAGCGGGCGATGGTCAGGGCGTTGTCGCAATGAGCCTTCATGCGCAGACCGAGCGTCTTCAGGCCACGATTGGCGAGGAAGGCGTCGAACGGGCCCATGACCCCGCCGACCGAATTCTGCAGGAATTTGATCTCGGCCGCGACCTCGGTGTTCCCGGCCACCAGCACGCCACCGATGATGTCCGAGTGACCGTTCAGATATTTGGTCGCCGAATGCATGACCACATCGGCCCCGAGAGCCAGCGGCTGCTGGCACCAGGGGGTGGCGAAGGTATTGTCGACCACCAGAAGCAGACCATGGGCCTTCGCGACCTTTGACAGGGCGGCGATGTCGGCGATCTTCATCATCGGATTGGTCGGGGTCTCGACCCACAGCATCTTCGTCTTCGGCGTGATCGCGGCCTCGACGGCGGCGATGTCGCTGAGATCGACATAGGCGAAGTCCAGACCCATCGAGCGACGACGCACCCGCTCGAACAGCCGCCATGAGCCGCCGTACAGGTCATCGCCGGTGACGATGTGCGACCCGGCGTCCAGCAGCTCCAGCGCCGTCGAGGTCGCGGCCATGCCCGAGGCGAAACCGAAGCCCTGAATTCCGCCCTCCAGATCGGCGATACAGGCCTCAAAGGCCTCACGCGTCGGGTTCTTGCCGCGGGCGTATTCATAGCCCTTGTTCACGCCCGGACTTTCCTGGGCATAGGTCGAGGTGGCGTAGATCGGCGTCATCACCGCGCCCGTGGTCGGGTCGGGGCGCTGGCCGGCATGAATGGCACGGGTCGAAAAGCCCTGATGGTTCTTGATATTGGCCATGGGCTTACCGGTTCAGGCTGAGATGGTTGATCAGATCGGTACGGGTAATCAGGCCGACAAAGGTTTCGCCGTCCAGCACGATGGCCACCCGGTCGCGGTCGAACAGGGGGATCAGGGCGTCCAGCGGCTCATTGACCTGAACCGTATCGAGATCGCGGGTCATCACCGTGCCGACCGGCTTGCTGAAGCGTTCCTTGCGGGTGACCTCGTCGGTGTTCATGACATGGATCAGATCACTCTCGTCGACGATGCCGACCAGACGACCGTCCTGGATCACCGGCAGCTGCGAAACGTCGGCACCACGCATGCGCTTGAACACCGTGTCCAGCGTATCGTCAGGGCCGGCCATGACCACATCACCCTTGGCGTATTTGCGGTGGATCAGATCGGACAGGTCGCCATGGATGTCGCGCTCGCCCAGGCCCTGATCGGCCAGCCAAGCGTCGTTGTAGACCTTGGACAGATATTTGGCCCCGGTGTCGCAGACGAAGGTGACGCAGCGCTTGGGTCCGGTCTGTTCACGGCACCAGCGCAGGGCGGCGGCGACCAGTGTGCCCGAGGAGGACCCGGCCAGAATGCCTTCCTTCAACAGCAGATCGCGCACGGTGGCGATCGCCTCGGCATCCGGAATGGAATAGGCCTTGTCGATCAAATCCATATGGGCGGTGTCAGGCACGAAATTCTGACCGATACCCTCGACCGTATAACTGCCTTCCGGCCCCGGAATGCCCTCATTGACGATACCCGCCAGCACCGAGCCGGTCGGGTCGGCGAGGATGATCTCGGCCTTGGAGCCGACGCTCTTCAGATACTGGGCGACCCCGGTGATGGTCCCGCCCGAGCCGATGCCGGCGACATAGGCGTCCATATCGTGGCCCATCTGTTCCCAGATCTCGGGGCCGGTGGTGGTGAAATGGGCCAGGGAGTTGGCGTCATTGGCGAACTGGTTGACGTAGAAGCCACCCGGAATCTGCTGCGCCAGACGCTCGGCCATGTCGGTGTAATATTCCGGGTGGCCATGCGGCACGTCCGAGCGGGTCAGGCGTACATCCGCGCCCATGGCCCGCAGATGCTGGATCTTCTCCTTGGACATCTTGTCCGGAATGACCAGCAGCACCTTATAGCCCTTGGCCTGACCGACCAGGGTCAGGGCCAGGCCGGTATTGCCCGCCGTCGCCTCGACGATGGTGCCGCCGGGCTTGAGGAAGCCTTCCTTCTCGGCCGCGTCGATCATCGACAGGGCGATGCGATCCTTGATCGACCCGCCCGGGTTCTGGGATTCCAGCTTCAGGAACAGCCGGCACGGACCGGTGTCGATGTTCTTCACCTCAACCATCGGCGTCAGACCGATCAGGTCCAGCAAGGATCCGACCGGGGCGCTGAGAACAGGTTTGGCGGACAGTGACATTCATCGACTCCGTGAGCGTTCGCGGCGGAAGCTGATCGTCAGACCCGACAAGGTCAACCCACGCAAGATTTAGCCCTTTGGGGCGAAGCACACTACATAGGAACTCAATGACAAAAACACCCCGCAGGCCCGCATCGGGCCTCCCCGACAAAACCACCCTCCTCGCCTTCCTCACAGAAGCCGGAGGGGCCGAAAAAACCGATATCGCCCGCCATTTCGGCCTCAAGGGCGAGGATCGCCGCCGTTTGCGCGAAATGATGCGCGAGCTGGAAGCCGAAGGTCTGCTGGGCAAGCGAGGTCGCAAGACCTTCTCCCCCGCCGGTGACCTGCCGCCAGTGGGCGTCGCCGATGTGGTCGAACGCGACGTGGACGGCGACATGTATGTGCAGCTCGTCGACGGGGCGGCCGATGCGCCCCGGGCCGTGTTGGTGCCGGACAGCGGACCCAGGTCTGCCCCCGCCCCGGGCATGGGCGACCGACTGCTGGTCAAATTCGTCAAGGCCGGGGACGGTTGGGAGGCGCGGCTGATCAAGGCGCTGGACGCCGGCACCAATCGCGTCCTCGGCGTTATCCGCAAATCCAATAAGGAGACCCGGGTTGAACCGGTCGACCGGCGCTCGAAGGACGTGCTGGTCATCCCGTCGCTGCAGGCCGCCGACCTGAGGGACGGCGACCTGGTGCTGGCATCCATCGAGAAGGGCGCACAGCGCTACGGGCCCAAGCGCGGCAAAATTCTCGAGACCGTCGGCCGTGAGGATGACCCCCGGGCCGCCTCCCTGATCGCCATTCACGCCCACGGCGTCCCGACCGGCTTTTCCGAGGCCGTCGAACAGGAGGCCCTCGATCAGGCCCTGCCGACTCTGAAGGGACGCGAGGATCTGCGCGAAATCCCCTTCATCACCATCGACCCGGCCGACGCCCGCGACCATGACGACGCCGTCTATGCCCACAGGGACGAAGACGCGAAGAATCCCGATGGCTGGATCGTCTGGGTCGCCATCGCCGACGTCGCCGCCTATGTCCGGCCCAATACCTCGCTGGATCGCGAGGCCCGGGCCAAGGGCAATTCGACCTATTTCCCCGACCGGGTCGAGCCGATGTTGCCCGAAACCCTGTCCAACGGCCTGTGCTCCCTGAAGGAGGGCGAGAACCGCGCCTGTCTGGCCGTGCGGATGATCTTCGACAAGGATGGCCGCAAGACGGGCCACCGCTTCGTGCGCGGCCTGATGCGGTCGCACGCCAAATTGTCCTACGAACAGGCGCAGGAGGCGATCGACGGCCAGCCGGGCGATGCCACCGGCCCGATCATGGACGCCATCCTCTATCCGCTGTGGAACGCCTATCACACCATGCTGAAGGGCCGGCTGAAGCGCAGCCCGCTGGCGATCCAGAGCCCGGAACGACGCATCATCATGGCCCCGGACGGCGGCATCGCCGCCATCGAGCCGCGCAAGTCGCTGGAGGCGCATCGCCTGATCGAGGAAATGATGATCCAGGCCAACGTCTGCGCCGCGGAGACGCTGGAGCAGAAGCGCACGCCGCTGATCTACCGCATCCACGACACGCCCAGTCAGGAGAAGACCTTCAACCTGGCCGACTTCCTGCAGACCATCGGCAAGCCGTGGAACAAGGGCGAGGCCCCGACCACCAAACGGCTGAACAAGCTGCTGGACGAGACTCGCGACACGCCCCACGCGGACGTCGTCAACGAGGTGGTGCTGCGCAGCCAGATGCAGGCCATCTACAGCCCCGACAACATCGGCCATTTCGGCCTTAACCTCGATCGCTACGCTCATTTCACCTCACCGATCCGGCGCTATTCCGACCTGATCGTGCACCGGGGCCTGATCCGCGCCCTGGGGCTGGGCAAGGACGGGCTGACCGACCGCGAGGTGGCGGAACTGCCGGCCATCGCCGAACAGGTGACCACGACCGAGCGTCGCTCGATGGCCGCCGAGCGCGATGCGATGGACCGCTATATCGCCGCCTTCCTCGAGGACCGGGTCGGGGCCACCTTCCCCGGCCGCATCACCGGCGTGACCCGCTTCGGCCTGTTCGTGCGACTGGAGGAGACCGGGGCCGACGGCCTGTGCCCTGTGTCGTCGCTGGGCAATGAGTATTTCCACCACGACGACCGCGCCCACGCCCTGATCGGCGAGCGCAGCGGCCAGCGCTGGACCCTGGGGCGGCAGGTCGAGGTCAAGCTGAAGGAAGCCACGCCCATCACCGGCGGCCTGCTGTTCGAAATGCTCAGCGACCCCGCCCCGCGCGATCCCAACGCCCCGGCACCGCGCTACGGAACGCGCGCACGCGACAGGGGGCCCGGCGGCAACGGCCCGCCCAAGCGCGGCAGCAAGCGTCCGGGTGGCCCCAAGCCGCCCTCCGGCGGTCTGAAGGGCGTGCGCAAGGGCAAGCGACGCTGAGCGGACCCCGCGACTTCACGAATTGACAGGTTTCGGTTCCGGTTACGCTTCGGCTACCCTCGGTTTCTGACCGGGAGGATGCCGATGAACCGTCTCGCCGCCGCCGTGGCCCTGATCACAACCCTGCTGCTGGCTCCGCCGGCGGCCGCCAATGACACTGTGGCCTCGCTGAAGGCCGGAGGACTGGTGTTCGAACGCACCGACGGCATCACCATGCTGTCCGAGGACCTGTTCCTGTCGATGAACGAGGTTCGGGTTACCTATCGTTTCCTCAACCACACCGACGAGGGCATCGAGACCATCGTGGCCTTCCCGATGCCGGACATCGAGCCGGACTGGATGGGCAGTATTCGCGGACCGATTCCGGATCCCATGCGGGCGCTGCCGTTCATCACGCGGATCGACGGCTATTCCGTGGACACGCAGGTCGAGCAGAAGGCGATGCTGAACGGCGTCGACGTCACCCGTCGACTGCAACGGCTCGGCTTGCCGCTGAACCCATATTGGGACGCCCTGGAGGGACCCGTCGCCGATCTTTCGGAAGCCCAGATCGCCAAACTGGTCGCCGACGGCCTGCTCGACAGCAACATCCATAACGATGGCGTTCGAACCAGCATCGGTCTGTGGACCCTGAAGACGACCCACTACTGGACCCAGTATTTTGCGCCCGGCGCGGAGATCGAAATCCAGCACCTCTACATTCCGGTACCCGGGGGAACCTCAGCGACCCGGGACTGGAGAAACGAGGAAATACCGGATCACTACCGCGATGAATACTGTGTCGACGAAGCGGTACGTTCGGCCATCGCAGACAAGCAGGCGGACGAGACCCAGATGCCGGAGACATGGCTGGACTACACCCTGGTCACGGGGGCCAACTGGTCCGGCCCGATCCGCGATTTCCGGCTGGTGGTCGACAAGGGATCCACAAACAACGTTGTGAGCTTCTGCGGCCAAGGCGTGCGCCGGATCGGCCCGACCCAATTCGAGGTCCGCTACACCAACTACACCCCGACACGTGACCTGAACGTGCTAATTGTCGAGGGTGACCGCTACACCGACTGAACCCTTTGATGCTGCCCGGGACCTGGCTGACGCCCCGCGCGTCGGCGGTCGCCAACGGCCGAAGGACGCCGCCACACTGATCCTGACCCGGACGAGGACGAAGGGTGCCGAGGTTCTGATGGGCCGCCGCGCGCCCGGTCATGTCTTCATGGCCTCCAAATGGGTCTTTCCCGGTGGCCGTATCGAACGGGCAGACTTCACTGCTGCTGATGGCGGCAGTTTGACGCCCGAGGCCCTGCGACGGCTGACCCGTGAGACCGACGCCCGCCGAGCCCGGGCCCTGGCTCTGGCCGCCGTGCGCGAGACCTTTGAGGAGACCGGTCTAATTCTGGGGCGATCGGCCCCTGCGGCCCCTGTCACCGGCTGCTGGCGCGACTATCGGGCTGCGGGGGCCCTGCCGGACCTGTCGGCCCTGACCTATGTCGCTAGGGCCATTACCCCGCCGGGGCGGACTCGCCGGTTCGACGCTCGCTTCTTCCTGGCCTCGGCCGAGGCCCTGCTTCACCCAGAGCCGACCGCCGGCTCCGGCGAGCTGGACGAGATCGCCTGGCTACCGATGGCCGAGGCCCGGACCCTGGACCTGCCGGCCATCACCCGATTCGTGCTGGGGGAGATCGCCGAACGCCTGCAGGTACCGAACCGGCCCCTGCCCTTTGTGCGGATGGTGCGCGGGCGGCACGTTGTCGAGCACCGGTGACGCCGGGCGAGCTGTCTAGTCAGTCAATGGCCGGCTCAGATCGAACTCGACCCTGAAATGCCGGTTCTCCCGGCGCAATTCATAGGCAAACACCCGGCCGGGGTGGACCTCCATGGCCCAGACATTGGTGGTCGAAACAGCGGCGTTGCCGGCGTTGAACAGATCGATCGAGAACTGGTCGACAGGAAACTCCTGACGCTCGACCGTGCCGGGGCTAACCGTGTCGCCCCCGTACCAGTGCAGCCCGTCCGGTCGCCCCTGGGGATCGCGATGATCGTGCTTCAGTCGGAGTCCGTCCGACGTACGGGTCACGACCCAGGTCCGCGACCGGTCCTCGCCGACCTGAAAGGGAATGCGGATTTCATCGGCCGAACAATCCCTGACCTGCATCAGCAGCCGCTGACTGGCCATGCCCGCGTCGGTCGGGTCGGTTGTCACCAGCTGCCCCTCGAACGTCTGTCCGCAAAGATCGGTCAGGCGGGCGAAAAAGGCGTCCTGCGGCGAACCGGGGCCCGGTATGGAGGTACAGGCCGACAGGGCGAGGATAGCGAAGGCCAGAAGGCTGGAGGCGATGTGTTTCATACCTGCAGACTAGACCCGCCTTGCCGAAGGCTGCACCCTGTTTCTGACAAGGGCCTCATCCAGGGTCAGGCCGGCTCTCGGGTATCCGGTGGGCAACTCCGTCGCGGGCGGACCGGACCATCCGCGACGGGCCGTTGACTTCGGCGGCTTCCCGAGTATGTTCCGCGCTCCTAATTTCAGCGGCTTTCGCCGTCGCAGAGGTAATTCCGATGGCCAAACCGGCTTCCATCAAGATCCGCCTGAATTCCACGGCTGACACCGGCTTCTTCTACGTCACCAAGAAGAACGCACGGACCATGACCGAGAAAATGCTCGTCAAGAAATACGACCCGGTCGTGCGCAAGCACGTCGAGTTCAAGGAAGGCAAGATCAAGTAGGACGGTTGCCGGGCGGTCGCACTGACGCGTCGCCCGGACCTGTCTGAACGGCGTTGGCAGCGTCCGGTCGCAAGGCCGGGCGTTTTGCTATGCGTCAGGCGACGCGGGAAATGACCTTGTTGCGACCGTGCGCCTTGGCCTCATAGACCCCCTCGTCGGCCCGCTTCAGCAGGGCCTCGGGCGAATCTGACCCACCCTCGGTGACGGCAACACCGATGGAGATGGTGATGGTCAGGTGTTCGGCCCCACTCATGATCGGGAACGGCGTCGCGGCCACATCCCGACGAATCCGGTCCGCAATCCGCACAGCGTCTTCCAGGTTCGTTCCCGGCATGATCACGACGAATTCCTCGCCACCGACCCGGCACGGCAGGTCGATCGCACGCACATTTGTGGCCAGTCGCACCCCGAATTCGCGCAGCACCTCATCACCGGCGTCGTGACCGAACCCGTCATTGACTGCCTTAAAGTGATCGATATCCATCACCAGCACCGCGACTTCACTGCCCCCCTGCCCGGCCCGCTTGACCATGGCGTCCAGCTGGCTGGCCATATAGCGACGGTTATGCAGTCCGGTCAGGGCATCAGTCACCGCCATCTCGAGGCTGTAATCGAGCTTCTGTTTCAGATAGTCGGTGTAGCGCTTGCGGCGAACCTGCAGTCGGGCCCGGGCCGCGAGCTCTTCCGTATCGACCGGCTTGGCCAGAATGTCATTGGCCCCCAACTCCAGCGCCTTGACCAGGCGCGGCCGGTCGGCCGGATCGACCACCGCCAGAATGGGGACCCGGCGCGAGACGTCGCTGGACCGGACCTGGGCGATCAACCGCAGCCCATCAAAACCTGAGCTCGACACATTGATGATCATCAGATCGATCGGGCTGCGCGCCGCGATCAGGGCTTCCGCCGGATCGCCCTCGACCACCGGTCGGTGGTCAGTTGCCAGATGTTCAACGATACGAGTGGCCTGGAGCTCATTGTCATCGGCGACCAGAATGCGCCCCCCGGCACCGCGCAGCCGTCCCCCATTGTCGGTATCGACGCCGATCCGACGGCCGCTTTCCTCACGTTCGCGCAGTTCGTCCATCACCGACTTCAGACGCAGCAGCGAACGAACCCGGGCCATCAGAATGAGGTCATCGATCGGCTTGGTGATGAAATCGTCGGCCCCGGCCTCAAGGCCCCGCAGCTTGTCTCCGCGCCCGTCCAGTGCCGTCACCAGAACAACCGGAATGTGGCGGGTGGATTCATCGGCCTTGAGCCGGCGGCAGGTCTCGAAACCATCCATGCCCGGCATCATGACGTCCAGCAGGATGATGTCCGGCTGTTCCTCGGCCGCGATTGCCAGGGCGGTAACCCCGTCATGGCAGCCCAGGACGTCATAATATTCCAGGGTCAGCTTGGCTTCGAGCAGCCGGACGTTGACGTCAACGTCATCTACAACAAGAATTCGCGCAGTCATGTGTGTTCCGCGACCTCGGACACGCCGAGATGTTTGCGCACGACCTCAAGGAAATGCATCACGGAAATCGGTTTGGAAATATAGGCCTCGCAGCCGCCCTGGCGGATCCGTTCCTCATCCCCCTTCATCGCGAAGGCGGTCACGGCAATCACCGGAATATGGGCCAGATCCACGTCATCCTTCAGCCATTTCGTGACCTCCAGCCCCGATATCTCGGGCAACTGGATATCCATCAGGATCAGATCAGGCCGGTGTTCGCGCGCGAGCGCCAGGGCCGACAGCCCTTCGCGGGTCTGCAGCGTCTGGTAGCCCTGGGAATCAAGCAGATCATGAAACAGCTTCATGTTCAGCTCGTTATCCTCAACGATGAGGACTGTCTTGGACATGTTCACCCGGCCCTGTTTGCCTCATCCAGAATGCGCGGCAACGCGGAGGCTTTGCGCCTTCTTCACGTGCACTCTGACCTATCCAGTCTTAAGTTGGGGTGAAGCTGCACCGGGAGATCCGTCACCGTGCCGATACGGGCCATCTGCCGTGACTGCCTGTGGAGCGCGGACCAGCGACTGACGCGCTGCCCCGTCTGCGATTCCCGACGCGTCATCGTTCACGATCAACTGGACAGGCTTTCGGTCGCCCACCTCGACTGTGACGCCTTCTATGCCTCGGTGGAAAAGCGCGACCGGCCGGAACTGCGGGACCGGCCCGTGATCATCGGCGGCGGTAAGCGCGGCGTGGTTTCCACCGCCTGCTATGTCGCGCGCCAGTACGGGGTCGGCTCGGCCATGCCGATGTTCAAGGCGCTGAAGGCCTGTCCGGATGCGGTGGTGATCAAGCCGGACTTCAGCAAATACAAGACGGAGAGCGCGCGGATCTTCGCCGCGATCGGCAAGCTGACCCCCCTGGTCCAGACCCTGTCACTGGACGAGGCCTGGATCGACCTGTCGGGCACTGAACGGTTGAACGGCGGACCACCGGCGCTGCAACTGATCCGTCTGCAGAAATGGATCGAGGACGAGATCGGCCTGTCAGTCTCGATCGGCCTGGCCCCCAATCGTTTTCTCGCCAAGATCGCGTCCGAACTGGACAAGCCACGTGGTTTTTCCGTCATCGGCAGCGAGGCCCAGGCCCTGCTGGCACCGCGTCCCGTTTCGATCCTGCCCGGCGTCGGCCCGGTGTTCTCGGCCCGGCTTCGCAGCGACGGCTTCAACACCATTGGTGACCTGGCTGCCGCCGACCTGCGCGATCTGGTGCGACGCTATGGCGAGTCCGGCCTGCGCCTGTATGAACTGGCCCACGGCCGCGACGCCCGGTCGGTCAGCCCTGATCACGATCGCCGCGGCATGAGCGCCGAGACCACCTTCAACCACGATCTGACGAGCGTCGCCGAGCTGGAGGCCGAACTCTGGCCCCTGTGCGAGAAACTGGCCTCAAAGGCCCGCCGCGACGGCGTCGCCAGCCGCGTGCTGGTGCTGAAACTGCGCGGTACTGACTTCCGGATCGTGACCCGCCGCGTCAGCCTGCCCGAACCTGTCCAGACCGCCCGGGCCCTGTTTGCCTCAGGCCGCGCCCTGCTGACCCCCGAACTGGGACGCCCCTACCGGCTGATCGGCATCGGCATGACCGATGTGACCGATGCCGTGGATGCGCCCGCAGCCCTGTTCGAAAGCCCCGAGGTCCGCACCCTCAAGACCGAGACCACGATCGACGCCCTGCGCATGAAGTTCGGCAAGGACGCGGTCGTGGCCGGACGCAGCCTGAAACAGCGCAGCAAGACCGGCCCTGACTGACACCGTCAATCAGGGCCAGATCACTGCGGTCTGGCGGGATCACTTCGGGGTGCGTAACGGTCCCGGTTTTGTGTGCTGGCCGCCGCGACCGCGGCTCGTTCATCGAATTCCCGCCATTCACGTCGCGTCTTGCACACCCGGGCGCGGGTTTGCAGCCGACTGGCCGCCCGTGGCTCGGCTCGGCATACGACCTCATCCTGAGCCGCCTCAGCCTCGACCGTTACCGTAGCGACAGCGCCGCCACCAGGGGCTTGGGGCTGTTCCTGGGCCTGGGCTGCGCCAACCCAGAACAAGGGTAGAGCCAGGATCGCAAGCGCCAAACGGATTTCACGCATTCATCGTCTCCGGTTAATTTCAGAGACCTTAGCAATGATTTTCGGGCTCACAACCGCGCAGATTCCATCGCCATGCTCGACATGCCCAACATGTCTCACCTGCGCACAGGTAGACCGGGGTCTTGGAGCCCTCCGCCGGTTGCGGGGGCGGCGCAGGCACTCGATGCGCAGATCAGGGAAGCCGCCACTCTTCGGCCGGGCGAGGCCTTACTGCGGCCGTGCGAGTGGGTCGTGATTGTTATAGCGTGACATATTCTGAAGGCGGCTCACTTCAGCTTCCGCGTCCATTGCCATTGTCCGCCAGGCTCGTCGCGTATCACAGACCCTGGCCCGGCTTGGCAGTCGGCTGGCGGCGCGTGGCAAACGCTGACAGACTACCTGATCCAGATAGGCCGTTTCCTCCGGCGTCTCGGCGACCTCGGTCACCGGAATTTCCACAGCCGTCGTGACCACGGGCCCGTGGTCTTGCGTCAGTTCAGGGACTGTCTGGGCGGCCTGAGCACTCCAGGTCCAGCAAAGTAAGATCGCGGCCAATCCGCCGATCATCCAAAAACGGTGCATCTCTCACCTCCTGATTGCAAGAGCTCACCATACCATCATAGCAACACATTGCCAAAGAAGGTGGCTTTCCAGTTGTCATTCGAAGGGTTAAGTCCCGCCGCACAAACACGGAGCCCGCCATGACCATCGCCGCCCGCCTCGCCGATCTCGGAATCAACCTGCCGGAACCCGCCAAGGCGGTCGCCAACTACGTTCCCTACGTCCGGTCCGGAAACCTGGTCCACATCTCGGGCCAGCTATCGAACGATGCTGCAGGCGGCATCAAGGGCACGGTCGGTGACGACGTTTCTCCGGAACAGGCCCAGGCTGCGGCCCGGATGTGCGGCGTCAATCTACTGGCCCAGATCTCGGCCGCACTGGACGGCGATCTCGAGCGCGTCGTGCGTATCGTCAAACTGGGCGGCTTCGTTCAGGCCGCCGGCGATTTCACTGCCATCCCCGCCGTCATCAACGGTTGCAGCGACCTGATGGTCGAGGTGTTCGCTGACAAGGGCCGCCACGCTCGCTCAGCCGTCGGCGTCTATCGCCTGCCGCTCGGTTTCGCCGTCGAGGTGGACGCCATCGTCGAGGTGAAGTGAGCTTCACGCTTACGGTTCACGAAGAGATCGCCGACATCGGGGCGGCCGCCTGGGACGCCTGCGCAGCTCCGACCGGTGATCCCTTCGTCTCGTTCGATTTTCTGCACGCTTGCGAAGCCTCCGGCAGTGCTGCGCCGCATCAGGGCTGGGCCCCGCGCCATCTGGCCTTGCGGGACGGGACGGGCGTGGTTCTGGGGGTCATGCCCCTCTATCTGAAGGGCCACAGCCAGGGCGAATACGTCTTCGACCACAGCTGGGCCGACGCCTATGAGCGAGCCGGTGGTCGCTACTACCCCAAACTGCTTGGGGCCGTGCCCTTCACCCCGGCCACCGGCCCCCGATTTCTGCCGCACCCCGACGCCGACGTCGCCCCGGTACGGGCGGCCCTGCTGCAAGGGGCCATGACCCTGGTCGAGCGATTGGGCATCTCATCCCTGCACGTCAATTTCCCGACCGAAGGCGAATGGCGGGCCATGGGCGACGCGGGCCTGTTGCAGCGACAGGACATGCAGTTCGTCTGGCGCAACGCTGGCTATGCGACCTTTGACGACTTCCTCGCCGCCCTGTCGTCGAACCGTCGCAAGACCATCCGCCGCGAACGGCGCGAGGCACAGGCGGGTCTGGATATCCGCGTGCTGACCGGTTCCGATCTGACCGAGACCCATTGGGATGCCTTCTTCAACTTCTATATGGACACCGGCTCGCGCAAATGGGGCCAACCCTATCTGACCCGCGACTTCTTCAGTCGTATCGGGGCGACCATGGCCGACCGGATCGCCCTGGTCATGGCCTTCCGCGACGGGGAACCGATCGCCGGGGCCCTGAATCTGATCGGTCGCAACGCTCTGTACGGCCGCCAGTGGGGGGCGCTGGAAGACGTGCCCTTCCTGCATTTCGAGCTCTGCTATTATCAGGCCATCGAATTCGCCATCGCCCGCCGCCTGTCGCGCGTTGAGGCCGGGGCCCAGGGCGAGCACAAGATCGCCCGTGGCTATCTGCCGGAACCGGTCTATTCGGCTCACTTCATCGCCGATCCCGGTTTGCGCCGGGCCGTCGCCCACTATCTGGAAGGCGAGCGGCCGGCGGTTGAGGCCGAGATCAGCGCATTGGCGAACACGCTCTCACCCTATAGGACGTAGGGCTTCGCACGACCGGGTCGGGGTCAGGCTGCGGCCCGACCCGCACACGCCGACCTTCCCGACTCTGATCTGCTGCAGGTTCCCGAATGACGACGGACGGATGGTCCCCACCCTTCTCGCTGAAGGAAAAACTGAGGCACAGCCTCATACCGGCGAGCCTTCAACTGCGATGGCGGGTTCGACGGGCCCTGCGACGCGGTGAACCGGAACTGGCGCTGTTGCCGGAACTGGTCGACCCGCACCGGGTAGCGATCGATGTCGGGGCCAATTCCGGGGTCTGGTCATGGTCGTTGCTGCGGGTCGCCCGCGAGGTCCATGCGTTCGAGCCCAATCCCAAGATGTTCAGTCGTCTCAAGGCGGCGCTGGGTAACCAGGTCCATCTGCACACGGTGGCGCTTTCGGACACGGCCGGAGAAGCCGAATTCATCGTGCCTCTCACGAAGCGCGGTTATTCTAACCAGCACGGCTCACTGAGCCGCATGGGAGCCGATGGCGCGCATGGTATCGTCAAGGTACAGACCTGCCGCCTCGACGATCTGGACATCCGCGATGTCGGCTTCATCAAGGTCGACGTCGAAGGGTTCGAATGCGCGGTCCTGGCCGGCGCGGTGGAAACGCTGAAGCGCGAGCGCCCGGTGCTGGTCGTCGAGCTGGAGGAACGTCACACTGGCCGCCCGATCGCCGACCTCATCCGCGAGGTCGAGAGCTATGGCTATGCCGGCAGCGCCTGGTTCAACGGTCGCCTGACGCCATGGCAGGAGATCGACCTCGACACCTTTCACACCAGGGCGGTCGAAACCCCCCGCTATGTGTTCAATTTCGTGTTCCGCCCCCTGGCAGTCTGATCCCGTCGGAATCAACCATTGCCCGCGGCGCGGGCGAACAGATCCGCCAGCTCGGTATTGACGGCCCCGGGACCGTCCAGTTCGACCACCGCCGTCAGTCGCTCGGACCAGCTTTCGTTGCGGGACGGTGCCGAGAGCCGTTCGGACTCCTCGGGGTCCAGTTTCATCGCCAGCCGGGCCGCGCCGCCCTTCAACGGTCGCATCGCAGCAAACTGCACCTCCCGCGAGAAGGCCGTATAGCCCTTGCGCTGGGAAACGATGATCGCATCCAGGTCTGCGGCGATCCGTTCGACGGCCTCCAGCGCGGCCAGCGAGCGTGGCTCGGCCCACAGGGCCGTCCGCAGACCCTCGGCATCGCTCCAGCCAAGCGTATCCGCCGGGCGAGCGGCATCAAGGATCATGGCCGCATGATTGGCCCCGATCCCGTGGGTCGCCTTCAGCCAGGCGGCCTGGGCCCGGGGCCGAGTCTCCGGGCAACCCTTGAGGATATCGACCCAGACCGCCAGCGGCCGACCTGTCTTCGCCTCGAGATTGGCCTGCACCGTGGCGAACCATTTTTTCTGCCGTTCGGTCATGGCTGGGGCGGTCATGGGTTTCTCCGTTTCGCTCTGATCCTCGCGCGTTTCCGACCGCGACAAAAGGCCCCGTCGAGATCGAAAAGCGGAACCCGCGTGGGCGTGAAACGCTGATCCTGTAGCCGCACCGGTTTCCCCCCATTCAAGGATATACTCATGATCGAACAACGTATCGAAGGCACCGCCACCGAAGTCGGCGGCAAGGTCCAGACCGGCCTCGGCAAGCTGCTCGACGAGCCCAAATTGCAGATCAAGGGCCGCTTCAACCAGGCCAGGGGCAAGACACGTGACCTGTACGGACAGGGCCTTGATCGTCTGGACCGTCTGGTCGAGCGGGCCCCAACGGATCTTCGTGATCCGGCCAGAACCGGCCTGGACTTCGCTCGCCGCAAGCCGCTGCTGACCACCGCCATTGTCGCAGGTCTGGGTTTGCTGCTGGCCGGGGCCGGGGCCGGCCGCCGCCGCTAGAGCGGACCCGGATTTCGCACCGGGGCACCACACCCCGCTCGACAAAAGGCCCGGGCGTCACCGCCCGGGCCTTCGCCGTTCCCTGCCGGTTGATCAGCCCGCGGTTTCGTCCGCCGGCTCCTTGACCGGCGCGCCCGAGGGGCCGGTGACGTCGAAGACGATCTTGCCGTCTGTCAGCTTCACCTTCACGTGGCCGCCACGCGTCAACCGTCCGAACAGGATATCGTCGGCCAGCGGCTTCTTGATATGCTCCTGGATGACCCGTGCCAGCGGTCGTGCGCCATACAGTTCGTCGAAGCCATTCTTGGCCAGCCAGTCGGTGGCGTCGTCGGTCAGTTCGATGGTGATGTTGCGGTCGGCCAGCTGAGCCTCGAGTTCCAGCACAAACTTGGTCACCACCAGCCGGATCGTCTCCTGGGCCAGCGGCTTGAACGAAACGATGGCGTCCAGACGGTTGCGGAACTCGGGTGCGAACAGACGCTGGATGGCCTTCTCGTCCTCACCCTCAACCTTGCCTCGGCCGAAGCCGATCGAGGCCCGGGCATTGTCTGCGGCCCCGGCGTTGGTGGTCATGATCAGCACGACGTTTCTGAAGTCGACCTTCTTGCCGACCGCGTCGGTCAGCATGCCATTGTCCATCACCTGCAGCAGGATGTTGTAGACATCCGGGTGGGCCTTCTCGATCTCATCCAGCAGCACCACGGCGTGCGGATGCTGATCGACGGCGTCGGTCAGCAGGCCGCCCTGATCATGCCCGACATAGCCCGGGGGCGCGCCGATCAGTCGGCTGACGGTATGCCGCTCCATATATTCCGACATGTCGAAACGCAGCATCTCGATGCCGAGGGTTGAGGCCAGCTGCTTGGCTACTTCGGTCTTACCCACCCCGGTCGGACCGGCAAAGAGGAAGGAGCCGATCGGCTTCTGCGGATCGCGCAGACCGGCCCGGGCCAGTTTCATCGCCGCCGAGACCTGTTCGATCGCGCCTTCCTGACCGAATACGGCGCGGTTCAGATCGGTCTCCAACGCCTTCAGGCCCTCGGTGTCGGTCTTGGAGACCGACTTGGCCGGAATGCGCGCCATCTTGGCGATGACGGCCTCGACCTCCTTCTGACCGATAACCTTTCTGCGCTTCGATTCCGGCAACAGCATCTGGCTGGCCCCGGCCTCGTCGATAACGTCGATGGCCTTGTCCGGCAGTTTTCGGTCGGTCATGTAGCGTGCCGACAATTCGACCGCCGAGCGCACCGCAGCCTCAGTATAGCGCAGCTTGTGGTGGGCTTCGTAATAGCTCTTCAGGCCGCGCAGGATCTTGATCGTGTCCGCCACGGTCGGCTCATTGACGTCGATCTTCTGGAAGCGCCGGACCAGGGCCCGATCCTTCTCGAAATGCTGGCGGTACTCCTTGTAGGTCGTCGACCCCATGCACCGCAGCGTCCCCGACGCCAACGCCGGCTTCAGCAGGTTCGACGCGTCCATGGCCCCGCCCGACGTCGCACCCGCGCCGATCACCGTATGGATCTCGTCGATGAACAGGATGGCATTCTCGTGGTTCTCGAGTTCCTTGACGACCTGCTTCAGCCGCTCCTCGAAATCACCGCGATAGCGGGTGCCGGCCAGCAGCGCCCCCATGTCGAGCGAATAGATGGTCGCGCCTTCCAGCACGTCCGGGACCTCATGATTGACGATCTTGCGCGCCAGCCCCTCGGCGATGGCGGTCTTGCCGACCCCGGGCTCGCCAACCAGCAGCGGATTGTTCTTGGTTCGGCGACACAGGATCTGGATCGAGCGATCCACCTCGGCTTGGCGCCCGATCAGCGGGTCGACCTTGCCCTGGCGCGACTTCTCGTTGAGGTCGATGCAATAGGCTTCCAGCGCCTCGCCGCCCGACTTGACTGCAGCCGCGTCTTCAGAGTCCTCGGGACTGTCGCCCTTGGTGGGTCGGACTTCCGAGGCCCCCGCCTTCTTCGCGATGCCATGGGCGATGAAATTCACCGCGTCATAGCGGGTCATGTCCTGCTCCTGCAGGAAATAGGCAGCGTGGCTTTCACGCTCGGAGAAGATCGCGACCAGCACATTGGCTCCGGTCACCTCCTCGCGACCCGAGCTCTGAACATGGATCACCGCCCGCTGGATCACCCGCTGGAAGCCGGCCGTCGGCTTGGCCTCCTCGCCGTCCGAGGTCGCCAGCGCCGCCAGGTCCGTGTCGACATAAAGCGTCAGCGCCGCCTTCAATGCGACCAGCTCGACGTTGCAGGCGGTCATCACACCGGTGGCGTCGGGATCGTCGATCAGGGCCAGCAGCAGGTGTTCGAGCGTGGCGTACTCATGCCGACGCTCGTTGGCATAGCCGACGGCGCGATGCAGCGTTTCTTCGAGAGGACGTGAAAAGGAGGGCATGGGGTATTCCTCTCAGTCTTTTTCCATCGTGCATTGCAGCGGATGCTGGTGGCGTCGCGCCGTCTCGACCACCTGGGCGACCTTGGTTTCGGCCACCTCGTAGGTAAAGACGCCGCACACCCCGACACCATGCTGATGCACATGCAGCATGATGCGAGTCGCGGCCTCGCGGTCCTTTTGAAAGAACCGCTCCAACACATAGACGACGAATTCCATCGGCGTGTAGTCGTCGTTCAGGATCAGCACCCGATACAGGGACGGCTTCTGCAGCTTGGGCTTTGTCTCGGTGACAGTTGCCGAGCCGAGCCCCTCATCCTGTCGTTCACCTGGCCGCTTGGAAGGCATTCGTATTCCGTATCGGGAGTCTGGAGATCAGATAGGTGATGATGGCCTGAATTGAAGATGCGTCCAGTCACAGCTTACGTGACAGGAGTTAATGACAGAAGTTTCACGGGTTCCGGCATCCCCGACCCGGTATCGATGGGTGAGCCGCATTATCGCTGGCGGAGGTTTCCATGCTCTTTACCGTCCTGTTCGCCACGCTGGCTCTCGGCCAGTCCCAGCCCGTCCTGATCCCGGAGCAGCCGGTGCTGACGGAGGTCATCAAGGCCAGTGACGCCGACATTTTCAGCGTGATGTTCGACCGCTGCGATCCTGCCGCCCTAGCCGACCTCGTCACCGAAGATATTGAATTCTATCATGACCGCGGCGGGCTGACAGCAACGCGCGCGGCCTTCGTCGATGACTATGCGAAGGATTGCGCCGGCAAACAGGCCCTGGGTGCCGTCCGCTCGCGTCGGGAACTCGTGCCCGGCACCCTGCAGGTCCACCCTATTCCCGGGGTCGGTGCCGTTGAGGAAGGCAGTCACCTCTTCTACGAGCGCCAGGGCGACGGGCCGGAACATCTGGTAGGACGGGCGCGGTTCTCGATCCTGTGGCGGCTGGAAGATGGACACTGGCGCGTGGCCCGGGCCTTCAGCATCGATCACGCTGCGGTGGAATAACGAAAAGGCCCCCGGGATCACCCCCGGGGGCCTTCGATCGCTGGTGGTATCGAAAGGCGTTTAGCGAGCGGCCTGAAATTTTTCGACCGAGGCGCTGACGCGCTCGTTGATCGGCTTGAAGCTATCCTTGACCGAGGCGGTCACAACGTCCGTCATCTTGGTCAGCTCGGCCATATAGGTTTCCATCGCCGACTTGGCGAAGGTGGTCTGCAGCTCGACCAGTTCCTGAACCGAGCGCGCCTTCGACAGCGACTGGGCGGCGGCGACACCGTCTTCCCAGGACTTCTTGCCATAGGCCAGCGACTGCGAGGACAGGGCCTCGGCACCACGCTGGGCGGCCGTGGCCGACTCGACGACGGCTTCCAGGTTCTTCTTGCCCTGGGCGTTGAGCTCGGTCAGCGAGGCGACCGACTTGTCGACGCCTTCACGGAAGGCCTTGGCACCATCGGCCTGGGCCTGCTTGGCGCTGGCCTGAACCTTCTCGGCCTGGGCCTTGACGGTTGCGGTGGCGGTTTCGACGGTTTTCTTTACGGTTTCGGCGCTGTCGGCCATAGGAAGTCTCCGGAAGCTGATCGCGGCAGGGCCGCCATGAATGTCTTTCACGCGGGACTTTTCCCTCGTGACAGCCTCAATATGGTGCGTATGCGAAGAATCGTCAAGTTTTATTGTGCGACGCAACATAACCGTCACAACGGCCGCCGCGAACTTCACAACTGCGTTGACGGCTTGTTAACCGCCATGAAACCCTGCCGCTCCATGTTAGCTAGTCACAGGCGGCGCGAACGGGGGTCGTTGCCGCGCATATTGTTCAAAGAGGCGGTTGCTTGCCGAAGATCGCATTTCTCCGTCGTGGACTGGTCGCAGCGCTGGCGCTCGTGGTTCTGTCCATATTGCCAGCACCGGGCGTTCAGGCCCCGGTCGCCCAGTCTGCTGAAAACACCCGCTATGCGGCGATCGTGGTTGATGCCGCGACCGGCGAGGTCCTGTTCGCGCGTCACGCCGACAGTCGTCGTTACCCAGCCTCGATCACCAAGATGATGACGCTGTATCTAGCGTTCGAAGCCCTATCCGAAGGACGGGCCAAGCTGGATGACGTGATCACCGTTTCGCCCCGTGCAGCCTCCCAGCCGCCCTCCAAACTGGGGCTGGCGGCCGGGCAGACCATCACCCTGGACGACGCCATGCACGCGACGGCCGTGCGCTCAGCCAACGACATGGCCGTGGCCATCGCTGAACATATCGGCGGCAACGAGGCCCGGTTCGCGGCCATGATGACGCTGAAGGCCGAGGAACTGGGCATGACCCGGACCCGCTATGTGAATCCCAACGGTCTGCCGGACAGTCGCCAGCTGACCACGGCCCGGGATCTGTCCATCCTGGCCCGTGCCGTGATGCGCGACTATCCGCAGTACTATCGCTATCTGGGCTTTCACGACTGGGCCTATCAAGGCCGACTCTACCGCAACACCAATGGCCTGCTGGCGACCGGCCAGGGCTATGACGGCATGAAGACCGGCTATACCAACGCCTCTGGATACAATCTGGCGGCCTCGGCGGTGCGGGACGGGCGTCGCCTGATCACCATCGTCCTCGGCGGTCGCTCCACCGCATCGCGTAATGCCCATGTCGCCGAACTGATGGACACTGGCTTCGAGCTGGAACGTCTGCGCGATCGCGGCCAGTCGATCCAGATGGCCCAGACCTTCTTCGAACAACGCGGCTTCGGCGTCAGTGTCGATAATTCCGAAACGGTCGCCTATGCCGCCAACGACAGTGACGATGAGGATGGTCCCGTCACCGCCACGGCCGTCGCCTATACCGCCGCGCCACCGCCTGCATCCCGTCCGACACCGACCATCCAGACCATGATGGCGGAAGCTGCCGGCGACGGGGATCTGACCGCGGCCCTGAACGGGGCCACCACGGACCGCCGCCGACCGGCCGCCCCGCCCCCGGCCCGGACCGTGCCCCCCCGCACCCCGGCCGGCTACTGGGCCGTACAGGTCGGGGCCTTCCGCGACGAGACCGTGGCCGGAAACTGGCTCACCGAGGTCAACCGCCGCTTCCGCTCCCAGTTTTCGGGAGCTGAACGTTCGGTCCAGAACGCCGCGGGCTGGTACCGCTCGCGCTTCATCGGCCTGACCGAGGATGCCGCCCGGGCCGCCTGCGCGGCCCTCGACGAGCGTCACGTCACCTGTATGGTCGTTCGTCCGGAATAGATCGTCAGCCGCGTTTGAGGCGGTCTCGCGCCGCATTCAGCTGCGCTGCTAGCCCCTCGCTGCCGCCCTGGTCAGGATGGGCGCGCGCCATCAGGCGTCGCCAGGCCGCCTGCACCTGTTCCGGCGTGGCATCGGCCGGAACGCCCAGCAGCGACCGGGCCTCGGCCGCGGTCATCGCTTGGGGACGGTTGACCGCCGCGCGGATTCGCGAACCCAGCACCAGCCACAGTCCGGCACCTTCGAGCGCAAGCGCGGCAATCCAGGCTCCGCGGGCCGCCGCCAGCACGCCGCCGGCCAGCAGAACCGCGCTCAGCAAGGTCGCCGTCACCCGCCAGTGGCCGCGTCGGGGACCTTCGGCCTGCCGGCCCAGCCGCACCAGCGCCCAGACGGCGATCCCCGCCAGCGCCAGCCAGATCAGCCCCAAGGGGTCACGCGGCGACGTCCAGGGCGATCATGACGTCGTCCAGACCCATCGCCTGCATCAGATTACGCAGCTCCTGCCGCGCGGCGACATGGGCCAGGGACACGGACACCGGCCGGATGTCGTTGGACAGGTCCGCCACCGTCAGACCGAACGGAAACAGTTCGCGATAGATGACCCGGTCGCGCAATCCGACTCCGATCCGGAACCCCACGCGCTTGGCCAATTTGGCCAGACGGCTGTCCAGTCGGCGACGGTTCCGGGCCTCGGCCACGGCCAGACGGTTGGTCACCACGAGCCAGTCAATAGACCCGCCCCGCTCCACCGCCCGCTGTTTGCGGGCTTCCCAGACGCTCTCGGAATAGATCGACGGCCGCTGCAGCTCCAGCGTCACCGGATCGACCTGACCCAGCAGGTCGAAGTCGACGAAACTGTCATTCATCGGCGTCACGATCAGATCGGCGCGAGCGTGGGCCAGACGCGACAGGGCGGTGTCACCACCCGGTGTGTCGATCAGGACGACGTCCGCCGTCAGTCGGGCCTCGGCAAAGGCCTCATCGAAACGCGCTACCTGCTCGTCCTCACCGGCCCGGGCCAGCAGCTTGCCGTCGCCCATGTCCGGCTCGCTGGGCATCGGCAGGGCCTGGGCATTCGCGGCCATCCAGGCGGCACGGTTGGCGAAGAATTTGGCCAGGGACCGCTGGCGCAGGTCGAGATCGATGATCGCCACGCGCCGTCCGGCGTGCAGCAGGGCCGTGGCGATATGGATGGCCAGGGTGGATTTGCCCGCCCCGCCCTTTTCATTGCCGACGACGATGACCTGGGGGTCAGCCATTGCGTTCCCGATCCTGACTGTGGTCGCCGACTCAACATGAGGCGATCCGGCGGTCAGAGTCGCGGGGTCCGCGGCGTCCGTCAACGAAAGGTTAAGCGTGTCTTGTGGATGGACGCCGTCAGGCGTTGCGGCGGCACCAGGGATCGTTGATCCGCGCTGCGGCACAGACCGCCGCGGCCGCTCCCGCCGGGGCCGCCACCTTCAGCCGGATCAGGGTCCGGCCGTTGACTTCGACGCCTTCAAATACCGGACTGAGCCCGGCCAGGGCCACAGCCCCCTCCCCGGTGCTGAGCCGGGACCAGGCCGAGCGCGCCGCGGCGTCGCTGGAGTAGGCTCCCAGCTGAATCAGGGTTGAGGCCCGGGTCGCCGGAGCGACCTTCAGCGCCGGGCGAAGTCCGGCCTCGGAGGCCGACGCCAGCGTCCGTGTCGAGACCTGATGCACGACTGCGGTCGCGACCGCGGGGGCTGCCGCCTGCACCAGACGAGGCACGGCCTGGTCGATGGCAGCGGACAGATTACCCTCGCGGGCATCCCACAGTTCGTGCGGGTCCATGATCTCGACCCGCAGCGCACCGGGCTGGGCCGGACGCAGGCCGATCTCCGCCGCCGTCCGGATCCGGGCCGGTTCGGCGCGCGCGGAGCCGTCCAGCGAGATGGCGGCGATCCGTTCGGCCAGGTTCTCGAACCGGTGTGGATCACTTTCGACGGCACCGCAGGCACTGAGGCTCGCGACGATGAGACTGGCCAGCAAAGGGCGGATCAGGGTCTTGGGTTGCATGGCGCGAAAGTCGCACGCGGGACTTGAGGTCTGGTTGACGAAGACGCTTAAGCACCAAGGTTAATCCGCTAACCAGATCGGGAAACGATCGCGCCGCGGACGCTTCCCGGTCAGCCGATTGCACCGACACAGCCCTGGGCGTCACCGGGCTGCAGGACGGCATCGGTCAGGGCCAGGGTCCAGCCGTGATGGGTATGCAGGCCCCAGCGACGCGCACTGCAGCCGTCGCCGGCGTCGCCGCCACCCGTGACCACCACCCGCCGTCCGGCCGGCAGGGCAACCGGGTCGACCTTGCCGACGGCCAGCGCCGTGGGGGTGACTCCGCCGAACCCGTCAAACACGCTCAGCCCGGCCCATTCGCGCCGCAGCCCCACCCACCAGGGATTGTCGTTATTGATGGCCAGCACGGCTACACCGGCCCCCTCGGCCGCGAAGGCCAGGGCCGCTTCCGGATCGCGGACCATTCGCAGGTCCGCCGCGCGGCCGAAACGCAGCCGGGCCCCGTCGAAGGCGCGGGCCGGTTCGCTGGGCGACCAGACCTGGACCTGCAACCGTCCCTGACGGGCCAGACCCCAGCCCACGACTTCACGCCACAGACCGGCCACCGCCTCGCGGTTCGCGGGCGCAGCCGCGGCCAGCATTCGCGTCTGGACCGTCTGCTCGCGATCGGGACGCAATTTGGTGTGCGGTCCGGTCGGCGCGTCCTTGGCGGCCCCGACCCGCGAGGCCAGGGCCAGCCGTCGCTCGAACAGGGCCAGGATTTCGTCATCGAGGTGATCGATCTCGTGGCGCAGGGCCGACAGGGCCATCTGTTCGGGCGAGATGGTGGCGAGCGGCGCGATCAGGCCGGTTTCAGAACGGATCTTGTGCAGGGCGGATTGGGGCATCGGAGGCTTTCGGACAGGGAATTCGACAGGTTGTGAGGAGAACCGCCGCCCCTTCAGGGACGGTCACCGGTGAGGGGGTCAGGACTGCGGTGAGCCCGACGCCTCAGCCGGCGTATCGAAAGCCGTAATAGAGGCCGTCGGCCGCGCGAACGCGGTCGGGAGAGGTCGCGGCGATGTCGCGCGAAAGGGCCATGATCCGACCAGAGACGCAATAAACTTGCGCGGTCAACCGGGCTGGGCGCTCAACAGGACAAAACGCGTGCGATTATGTTCGGTATCCTGCAGGTCGTTGCGCAAAATCGACAATCCATAGACCTCGGCCGCCCGGATCGGCGCGGCGGCGGCGCGGGACGGGTCGCCGGCCTCGGCAATGCTGCGGGCGGCCCCGGCCGTGTCAAAGCCCTCGACCGGCGTCAGCCCCATCTGCGTCAGGGTCCCGGCGCACTGGCGCAGGGCGATCGGGTGGCTCTCGACGGTGCGGATGTCGGACAACCGCGTCCCGGGCATGGCCATCAACGCCAGCCGGATCGGCCGCCAGACCTCGGCCACCAGTTCCATATCGGCCTCGGCCACCAGCCTCGCCGCCGGCTGCACCAGCCCGATGATCGAGTTCTCGACCGGGATCAGGGCACAGCCGCAATCGCCCGAGCGCACCGCGTCGAGCGCTTCGGTGAAGGTGTCGAAGGCCACAGCTTCGTCCCACGGCCGCAGATCGAGACAGGCCTCGTGACTGAAGGCCCCGGGCGCGCCCTGATAGGCGACCCGACCCGGAACCACGCTGCCGGTGTCGGTGTCCTCGTCCATGATCAGGCCGCCGCCGAGCGGGCCTGACGCCCGGACCTCAGCCGCTCGGCCACGAGGAAGGCCAGCTCCAGCGCCTGATCCGCATTCAGTCGTGGATCGCAGTGGGTATGGTAGCGGCTGGACAGGTCGTCCTCGGTCACCGCCTGGGCCCCGCCCAGACATTCGGTGACGTTCTGGCCGGTCATTTCCAGATGGACGCCGCCGGGGTGAACGCCTTCGGCCTCGGCCACGTCGATAAATGTCCGCACCTCGTCGAGGATACGTTCGAAGGGGCGGGTCTTGAAGCCGTTGCCGGCCTTCAGCGTATTGCCGTGCATCGGATCGATCGACCAGACCACGCGCCGCCCCTCGGCCTTCACCGCCCGCATCAGGCCCGGCAGTCGCTCGCCGATCCTGTCCGCGCCGAAGCGACCGATCAGGGTCAGACGCCCGGGCGTGTTGTCCGGATTGAGCACGTCGATCAGCGCCAACAGATCGTCGACCTCCAGCGTCGGCCCGCATTTCAGGCCGATCGGGTTGCGGATCCCGCGCATGAATTCGACGTGGGCCCCGTCCAGCTGGCGGGTGCGTTCGCCGATCCACAACATATGGGCCGAGGTGTCGAACCATTCGCCCGAGGCTCCATCCAGCCGCGTCAGGGCGCTCTCGACGTTCAGCAGCAGGGCCTCGTGGCTGGTGAAGACATCGACCCGGCTCAGGTCCGGGTGGTTCTGGGGGGTGACGCCGACCGCCTCCATGAAGGCCAGGGCCTCGGTGATCTTGTCGGCCAGTTCGCGGTACTGGGCCCCGGCGGCATTGTCCCCGGCGAAGCCCAGCATCCAGCGATGGATGTTGTACAGGTCGGCATAGCCACCGCCGGCGAAGGCCCGCAGCAGGTTCAGCGTCGAGGCCGACTGGTTGTAGGCCCGAATCAACCGTTGCGGATCCGGCACCCGCTCGGCCTCGGTGAAGCCCATGCCGTTGATGATGTCGCCGCGGTAGCTGGGCAGGGTCTGGTCACCGATCGTCTCCAGCGACGACGAGCGTGGCTTGGCGAACTGGCCGGCGATGCGGCCGACCTTCACCACCGGCTTGCGCCCGGCGAAGGTCAGGACCACGGCCATCTGCAGGATCAGGCGGAAGGTGTCGCGGATGTTGTCGGTCGAGAATTCCTTGAAGCTTTCGGCACAGTCCCCGCCCTGCAGCAGGAAGGCCTTGCCCGCCTCGACCTCGGCCAGACGGTCCTGCAGACGCCGGGCCTCACCGGCGAACACCAGCGGCGGCATGGCGCGCAATTCGTCCTCAACCGCCGCCAGCGCGTTGGCGTCGGGATAGTCCGTCGGCATCTGCACGACGGGCTTGCTTCTCCAGCTTTCGGGGGTCCAGCGCAGGGTCATGGGATCAAGATAGGCGCGGCCGGGTTCCGGAACAACAAGGGCTTGGTCCCGGCACGAATTCAGGCGTGAAAGCGCGCCCGCGCCGGTCCGGTGGCGGTGATGGAAGGGCGGGCGGAGCGCCGGGCCTTCGCCCGGTTGAACTGAATAAATACCGTTTCGACGAAGACCGACGCTCCGCGTGGCGAGTTTTCAGCAGCTTGCGTCGGGTGGCGCTGTTGACGCCTTACCGCAGCGCCCCTGACGGGCGGGCCGGGCCTGTGACCCGGTCCCCGGACCGGATGCGTATCCCCCGCACCCCTGACCCCGCTTCTCCACTCCCGCCGCACACCAGGTCGCAGGCCAGGCGGCCCTTCCTTGCGACGGGACGCAGGGAGTATGGGGCTGGATGGAGGTGGGGCGGGAGTTTTGCGGGTGGAAAAGGGTAGAGGGTTGAAGGGGCGCAGGTTTTTCACGTGAATCCGGATGGAAATTTGAATTCTTCTCGCATTGCTTCCCTCTCCCGGCGGGAGAGGGCTTGAGCGCCCGCGAGCGAAGCGAATGGATGCGCGAAAGGGTGAGGGGTTTCGGTGCGACCGGGCGATACCGTACGCCCTCTCCCCAACCCCTCTCCCCCGGGAGAGGGGTCAGGACGGCATCCGCCGCGCTCTGGCAATCGATTTGACCCTGACAACCCCCTCATCCGAGCGGCTCCGCCGCCCACCTTCTCCCACGAGGGGAGAAGGATGTGAGGGCGCGACCCGAAGGACGGCGCGAAGCGTCAAAGGGTGAGGGCTTACTGTGCGAAAGGGGTGGCACCGTACACCCTCTCCCCAACCCCTCTCCCCATGGGAGAGGGGCTTCCCCTACCCCACGGCCATGGCACCGGGGGTCTGTTTGTCCTTCATCATCACCAGTTCCTCGGCCATGGTCGGGTGGACGGCGCAGGTGGCGTCCCACTGGGCCTTGGTCAGGCCGGCCTTCACGGCGATAGCGGCCAGCTGGATCATCTCGGGGGACTCGGGGCCGACGATGTGAACGCCGACGACCTTCTGGCTCTTCGCCTCGACCACCAGTTTCATCAGCACCCGTTCGTCGGAGCCGGTGAAGGCGTATTTCATCGGGCGGAAGCGCGACACATAGACGTCGATCTCGCCCAGCGTCTGGCGCGCGTCGTGTTCGGACAGGCCGACCACGCCGACCGGGGGCTGGCTGAACACGGCGCTGGCGATATTGTCGTGGTCATAGCTCTGCGGATTGTCGCGGAAGACGGTCTCGTGGAAGGCCACGGCCTCGCGGATGGCGACCGGGGTCAGATTGATGCGGTCGGTGACGTCGCCGACGGCCCAGATGTTGTCGGCCGTGGTCTGCGAAAATTCATCGACCTTGATCGCGCCCTTTTCATTGAGCTCGACCCCGGCGGTCGCCAGCCCCAGATCGGTGACATGCGGCACCCGACCGGTGGCGAACATCACCACATCGGTCTCGATCTCGTGGCCGTTCTCGAATTTGTTGAGCAGGCCGGTCGCGGTCTTCTCGATCGCCGTGTGCTGGCAGCCGAGAATGACCGTGATGCCGCGCTTCTCGAGCTCGCCGGCCAGATGCGAGCGGACGTCGTTGTCGAAGCCGCGCAGGATGTTGGGCCCGCGATAGATCAGGGTCGTCTCGACCCCGAGCCCGGCGAAGATGCCGGCGAACTCGACAGCGATATAGCCGCCGCCGGCGATCAGGATGCGTTTGGGCAGCTCGGGCAGGTGGAAGGCCTCTTCCGAGGTGATGGCATGGTCGATGCCCGGCAGGTCGGCGGGCTTCCACGGCCGCCCGCCGGTGGCGACCAGAATGCGTTCGGCGGTGACGATCAGATCCTCGCCCCCCTCGCCCTTGCCGAGAATGGCCACCGTGTGGGCGTCCTTCAATACGGCGCGACCGTGGATCAGGTCGACGCCGGCCTTGCCGAGGTTGGCGACATAGATGCCCGACAGTCGGGCGATCTCGACGTCCTTGGTCTCGAGGAATTTGGGCCAGTCGAAGGTCGCCTTGTCGACGGTCCAGCCATAGCCCTCGGCGATTTCCAGCGCGTGGCTGACCTCGGAGGCCATGACCATGAATTTCTTGGGCACGCAGCCGCGAATGACGCAGGTGCCGCCGACCCGGTGCTCCTCGGCGACGGCCACCTTCTTGCCGCCCAGCGCCGTCAGCCGCGCCGCCCGGACGCCCCCGGAACCGGCACCGATGACGAAGAGGTCGTAGTCGTAGGTCTTGGCCATGGTGTCTCCTGCGGGGTCCGGATCAGGAACTTAGGGTCTCCACCGCGCCGTCGCCACCGATGATGGCCGGATTGAACCTCGCCATGAACGGCCATCGGCGGACGGCCGCGCTTCACGCTTTCGGCTCCTCCGACCGCTGAAATATCGATTGACCGCCCGCTCGAGAGGTGGCTAGCGTCGCGGACAACCCTGGGGTCTCCGAAATGCTCGCATTCGTTGTTGCCGCACTGCTCGGGTCATCGGACCCGCAATCGCTTCCCCCCACTGATCGCTGGACCGAACCACCGCAACAGACGGCCGCGAACGCGCCCGCCGTGCGGCTCGAGGACATCGAGGTCACCGGCCGGCCGCTGGACACCCTGATCCGGGACTTCGTCAATGAGGTCGCGGCCCCCAACCCGGACCGCGGACTGGCGCGCTGGCAGGGTGAGGTCTGCATCGGCGTCGCGAACCTGCGCGCGGAAACCGCCCAGTATCTGGTGGACCGGGTCTCTACCGTGGCGGAAGATCTGGGATTGAGGCCCGGTGCGCCGGGCTGCCGGCCTGACGTCATGATCGTCGCCTCGGACGATCCCGACAACCTTGCCGAGACTCTCGTCCGGGAACGACCACGGGCGTTCCGCGCGGGCGGTTCGGGCATGGACCGGGGCGGGGCGGCGCTGCGGGCGTTCCAGGCGTCAGATCAGCCCGTGCGCTGGTGGCAGGTTGCCATGCCCGTTGACGCGGACACCGGGCAGCGGGCCACGCGACTCCCCGGCGAATGCCGGGATCCCTGTGAGACGAGCATGGACTACGCACCGGTCATCAACCTTCGTGCGGCTTCACGCCTGTCCACCCAGATCGTCAACAACCTGTTCCGCACCGTCGTCATTCTGGACGTCAATCAGGTGGACCAGGTCTCGGCCCAGCAGCTGGCCGACTATGTGGCGATGATCACCTTCGCCCAGATCGACCCCGAGGCGGATACCAGCCGCTATGCCTCGATCCTCAATGTGTTCGGGGACCCGGAATCCGCATCGACCCTGACCGACTGGGATCGGGCCTATCTGATCGGTCTCTATGACGCCCAGCGCACCCGGGCCAGTGTGCGTGCAGGCCGATCGGAAATCGCCAGCTCGATCCTGCGTGAACATCAGCGCCTGACGGCGAACGCACCGGCCGACACGACAGAAGACCAGACGGACGCGCCGCTCGACCCGCCGACCACGCGTCCCTGACCCGGCGCGGCTGCGAAACAGAAGACACCGACCGAGCCCCCAACCCCGTCAACGGCGCGCCGGAGTCCCGGCTTCGTCTCCACGATCAGGACATGACCCATGTTTGCCTTCGCTCTCGCCGCGCTCATGACCATCGCTCCGGTCCAGACCGCCACACCCCAGTCCGCACCAGTGGCCCAGTCCGGAACCGCTGACGGACCGGTACGGCTCGAGGATATCGAGGTCACCGGTGCGCCGCTGGACACCCTGATCCGGGACTTCGTCAATGAGGTCGCGGCCCCCAACCGGGATCGCGGCATCGCCCGCTGGGAGGGACAAATCTGCGTGGGCGTGGCCAACCTGCGGACGGAACCCGCCCAGTACATCGTGGACCGCGTTTCCACGGTGGCCGAGGATGTCGGCCTGACCCCGGGACAACCGGGTTGCATGGCCAATGTCATCATCATCGCCACCGATGAACCGGACCGTCTGGCCGAAGAACTGGTCCGGGAACGCCGGCGGGCCTTCCGGATGGGCGGGGCGGGCATGGACCGGGGCGGCACCGCGTTGAATGCCTTTATCGGCTCCGATCAGCCGGTGCGGTGGTGGCAGGTCAGTATGCCGATCGACAGCCAGACGGGCAGCCGCGCCGTGCGCCTTCCAGGGGAATGCAAGGGCTCCTGCGACTCCAGCCCGGCCCTTGACCCTCACCCCGAGGACTATGCGCCGGTCATATCGACCTTTGCCGCCTCGCGCCTGAGCACCCAGATCGTCGACAATCTGTTCCGTACCGTGGTGATCGTGGATGTGGATCAGCTCAGCAGCGTCTCCACCCAGCAGCTGGCCGACTATCTGGCCATGATCACCCTGGCGCAGATCGATCCCACGGCCGACACCAGCCGCTACGCCTCGATCCTCAATGTGTTCGAGGACCCGGACTCGGCACAGGGCCTGACCGACTGGGACGAGGCCTATCTTCTGGGCCTGTACCAGGCCGAACGGACCCGCAAAAACCTGGGGGCCGGACGCAGTGAAATCTCGAGCTCGATCCGCCGCGCTCACGGACGCCTGACGACCGCGGAACCGGACTGATCCTGCGCGCCCGTCAGGGCGTCAGGATCTCCACCCCGCCGTCGCCACCGATGATCGCCAGATCGGCGAGGTCGAGGAACAGGCCGTGCTCGACCACGCCGGTGATCAGCTTCAGGTCCGAGGCCAGGCGGGCCGGGTCGTGGATGGCCCCGCAGGCCGCGTCATAGATGACGTTACCGCCGTCGGTGCGCACGACACCCGCGAGTTTGTCGCCTACGCTCGCCTCGCGGAGGCTCGCCGCTTGAGGCGGGGCTGTGCGCAGCCGGGCGGGCATGGCGATGTCGTGGTCGGCGAGGACGTCGGCGATGCGGTTGGCCGTGGTCTTGTGACCGAAGGCGACCACCTCGATCGGCAGGGCGAACTTGCCGAGGGTCTTCACCACCTTGGCCGCGTCGGCGATGACGAGGCAGCGGTTCGAGGCCTCCCACACCAGCTTCTCGCGCAGCAGGGCCGCGCCGCCGCCCTTGATCAGGGCCAGACCGGGTCCGACCTCGTCGGTGCCGTCGACGGTCAGGTCGAGGCGCGGCGTGTCCTCCAGCGTCGACAGGGTCAGGCCCAGCTCGCGCGCCAGATCAGCGGTGGCCTCCGACGTCGGCACGCAGCGCAGGCCGTCCAGCTTGCGCGCCGCCAGCGCCTTGACGAACCAGGCCGCGGTCGAGCCGGTGCCGAGACCGACGACCATGCCGGGCTCGACATGGGCGGCCGCGGCTTCACCGGCGGCGCGTTTCTGGTCGTCAGCGCTCATTTCTTCACCGCCTTCTTCGCCTGCATCGACTCCCGGAACCGCCGGGCCCAGCCCGGCTTGGCCGTCTGCTCGCCCCGGCCCAGCGCCAGATCACCGGCGTCGACGTTCCTGGTGATCACCGAGCCCGAGCCGACCATGGCCCCGGCCCCGATGGTCACCGGAGCGACCAGGGCGCTGTTGGAGCCGATGAAGGCCCCCTCACCCACCGTGGTGCGGTGTTTGAAGAAGCCGTCGTAGTTACAGAAGATGGTCCCGGCCCCGATATTGGCCCCGGCCCCGATGTCGCCGTCGCCCAGATAGGCCAGGTGGTTGGCCTTGGCCCCTGCCCCCATCGTCACATTCTTGACCTCGACGAAATTGCCAACCTTTGCGTTCTCACCGAGGTCCGCGCCGGGGCGCAGCCGGGCATAGGGACCGACCTCGGCCCCGGCGGCGACGCTGGCCCCCTCGATATGGCTGAAGGCGCGGATACGGGCTCCGCCGGCGATCTTCGCGCCGGGGCCGAACACGACGTAGGGCTCGATCGTGGTGCCGCCACCGATTTCGGTGTCGTACGAGAAATGCACGGTGTCGGGCGCGCTCATCGTCACCCCGGCGGCGAGGAAGGTGTCGCGCTGGACCTTCTGGAACAGGGCCTCGGCCACAGCCAGTTCGGCCTGGGCATTGACGCCCATCACCGCATCCTCGGGCGCATGCACCACCCGCGTCGCGGCCCCGCGCTTGCGGGCCAGTTCGACCACGTCGGTCAGATAGTATTCGCCCTTGGCATTATCGTTGCGGACCTCGGCCAGCAGGGCGAACAGCAGGGCGGCGGGCGCGGCCATGACGCCGGAGTTGCACAGGGTCAGGGCCAGCACCTCGGCCGAGGCTTCTTTCGCCTCGGTGATCGCGGCCAGGGTGTCGCCGTCCATGACAAGACGTCCGTAGGCCCCGGGATCGCGGGCCTCGAAACCGATGACGGTGACACAGTCGTCGCCGCTGAACACCGGTTCAATGTCGGCGGCGGTCAGCAGGGGCACATCGCCATAGGTGACGACGACGTCGCCGGTGAACCCCTTCAGCGCCGCCTCGGCCGCGCGCACCGCATGGCCGGTGCCGATCGGCCGGTCCTGCACGGCGATGGCCGCCTCGCCCAGACGTTTGACCACATGGGCCCGGACCTCTGGCGGATGAGCACCGACCACCACCACGATCCGCTCGCAGCCCAGGGCCTCGGCGGCGTCGATGGCGTGATCCAGCATGGCGCGCCCCCCGACCGGGTGCAGCACCTTGGGCAGGGGCGACTTCATGCGCGTGCCCTGGCCGGCGGCGAGAATGATGGCGGCCCGGGGCCGGTGTGCTCTGGTCATGAATCGGTCCGGTCGTTAGTCGTCAGCCGGGTCTAGCCCATCGGGCGGACAAACGGGAGACGGCGGCATGAACGATCGGGTGCGTGACCTCGAGGGCTGGACCATCGCCTTCGACCTGGACGGCACCCTGGTCGAGACCGCGCCCGACCTGATCGGCACGCTGAACCGGATGCTGGCGGCGCGCGGCTATCCGCAGGTGCCGCTGGCGGCGGCACGGTATCTGGTCGGGCACGGGGCCATGGCCATGCTGCGCCACGGCTTCGAGGCGGCCGGGGCCGGCTGGGACGAGGCCGCCGCGCCCGATCTGCTCAGCACCTTCATGATCGACTACCTGGCCCATGTCGCCGACGACAGCCACGTCTATCCGGGCCTGGTGCCGGCGCTGGAGGCGTTGAGCGCGCGCGGGGCCATATTGTGCGTGGCCACCAACAAGCCGACCCACCTGTCCGAGGCCCTGCTGGCGGCGCTGGATCTGTCCCGCCATTTCGCCGCCGTGCTCGGCCCCGACTCGGTCAGCGCCCGCAAACCGGACGGAGCCCATATCCGCGAGGCGGTGCTGCGCGCCGGCGGCGATCCGGCCCGGGCCCTGATGGTCGGCGACAGTGCCACCGACACGGCCGCGGCCCGCAACACAGGCGTGCCCTGTATCGTCGTCAGCTTCGGCTATACGGATATTCCGCCGTCCGAGCTGGGCGGCCAGGCCCTGATCGACCGCTTCGACCAGCTGGATGCCGCCGTCACGGCCCTGACCGCCGTCCCGGCCCGCGCCTGAGGCCAATTTGCCCCGGGCGGCTTGCCACCCCCCGGCGACCGGGCTATGTCCCCGCCTCCTGAAAAGAGCGGATGCGTAGCTCAGCGGGAGAGCACCTCGTTCACACCGAGGGGGTCACAGGTTCAATCCCTGTCGCATCCACCACTTTTACCATTTAAAAGCAGCATCTTACCAGACCCACTCTCTCCGTCCACGGAGGGTTTTTCGTGAATATTCGCGTTTGTGGGGCAGTAGTGGGGCAGTCGATGCGTAAGATCCTTGCGCGGGACGTGACAACATCCCCTGAAATGCGTTGATGCGGGCCTGTTTGCGGCCTGATTCGACCTCACCGCCGCGCCAGCTTTTTGCAGGGCGTTTCATCGGGGCAGGCCCGACCTCTCCGGATCCGTCGCGATCGCTCATTTTAAGGAAACCCGATGGCATCCATTCCGGACCACCCCAACGATGCTGGAGCCTGGACGCGCCTGGAAGGCCGCGAGGGGTTCGCCCTGTGGCGCCGCGAGCGCCAGGAACTGGCTCCCGTGACGATGTACTATGTCGTCGCACCGCCTCGTCAGAGCGAAATTCTCTATGACGAAGCCACGGCGCGCGCTCGCTTCAACGACCTCGCCGGCGTCTCCGACGCGGACGGCGTCATCTCGTAAGGGAACGCCACGCACTTGCGCGCCGCCCCCCGGGCGGGGCCTTCAGCATCACCCGAACCGGTGTCGAGGTCATGTCTTTGGCGGGCGATAGGCATCGCCGACGCCTTCTGCTCTATTCGCCGCATGAAGCCCGCAACCATCTTCGTCGCCCTGGGGCTGTTCGCCGCCGCCTGCACGGCGACCGGCTCGAGCAACAGCCCCCATTCCGGTCCGGTCATCAAGCTGGCCAGTTGGAATATGGAGCATCTCGCGGAGCGGAATAACTCCGGATGCCGCCCTCGTACCGACGCCGATTATGCGGCGATGCGGGCCTATGTGGACGACCTCGGCGCCGACGTCATTGCCATTCAGGAGGTCGAGACAAAAGCCGCCGCTGAACGGGTGTTCAACCCTGCGATCTATACTGTGGTGATCGAGGACCGGATCGGCACGGATCGCGGCGGAGCGTGTCGAGGACGCGACGGGCTGACGATCAATGCCCAGCGCACCGGGTTCGCGGTTCGCAACGGTCTGGCATTCGAACGACATCCCGACGTCACCAACATTCAGGTGAGCAATCCCGACCTTCGCTCAGGCGTCGACCTTATGGTTCGGCCCCGGGGCGGTGCGCCTATCCGGGTGCTTTCGGTACATCTGAAGTCGGGGTGTTCGTCCGGAGACCGGAACGACGCCTGTCCGGTCCTGTTCGAGCAGGTTCCGGCCATGGAACGCTGGATCGATGACAGAGCCGTGGAGGGGGTGCGTTTCGCAGTGCTGGGGGATTTCAACCGGCGCATGGGCATGGCCAATGACGCCGTCTGGGCCGAGTGGGACGATTCGTCTCCGCCGAACTCGGACCTCGCCCTTGCGTCGGGCGACGAGTCCGCAGGATGCAATCCTCGCTACCGGGACTTTATCGACTTCATCGTCCTTGATCGGCGGGCAACCGCCAACCTGAGAAGCTTTGAGGAACGGACGTTCGGTGGCCAGGCTCTGAGCGATCATTGCGCGATTTCGGCCACCCTGAGCCTTCGCTGATGCCCGATCCGGGTCCCTTGCAGCGAGGGTGGTCCCGGTTGCGAACGGCGTGGTCGCGCAATGATGGAAAGCCCCGCGAGGAATGGGCTCGTGGACCCGACCTCAAGGAAACGGTGTTGATCGGAGCGCTGCTGATCGTCGTGGTCCTGACCGGGCTGGCGACCTGCAGCGCCGTCGGGTCAATCTAGACCGCGTCGCGAGCGTCCGGCCCGGCCGTCACCTCACCTTCTCCGGACGCGATCTAATCGAGGGACAGCGGCGCGTCAGAGCTCCGGTCAAGGCAGCCCCGATCAGATCGGCGTCAGAGCGCTGTGATCGTGCCGGAGCGTCGGCCAGTCAGTTGGGAGCCGGCGTTTCGTTGAGCGTCTCGATGTTCAGGGCCCATTTCGGCATCTTCAGCCGGAAGTGGCGCTGGCTCTCACAGAAGGGCTGGACGCGCGTCCAGGTCATGACGGCAATGTCCGGTGTCTCCTCCGAACAGGCGGCGCTCACCCGTTGGCGGAATTCGGGTGACATTACGAAAATGGACGACCGGTTCCTCCATGGGAGCGCAGACCGGTGACCTTGCCTGAAACCGTCGGAAGGCGATCTCGCCAGGGAGCCAGCTGGGAAGGAAATGTCCGTAGCGCTCTCCTAACCAGCCCCTATGTCCGTCGGGCTCCCTTAGTGAGCCGGATCTGGACATGCCATGCGGACAAGCCAACCCGGGTGGTCGGCGCGGCCGAGCGGTCCGGCCGTGGGGATCCTGCGCTTCCGCGTGGGCATCTACGACCGTGTATGATGGTTCCGTCCCACTGGTTGGGCCGAGAGCCCTTTCAGTCGCACACGCTCAACCCGCCGCAAGCGCCTCCAGGACCGGACATTCCGGCACTTCCCCGCCCGAGCACTGGGCGGCGGCGTTGGCGAGGATCCGTTCCATCCGCCGCAGATCGGCAATCTTGGCGCGCACATCCTCCAGATGCACCTCGGTCTTGTGTTTGACCTCGGCGCAGGTCTGGGTCCCGGAGTCCGTCAGAGCCAACAGCGAGCGGGTCTCCTCCATCGAGAAGCCGATATCCCGCGCCCGCAGGATGAACCGCAGCCGCTGCGTCAGATCCGGCGAATAGACCCGGTAGCCGTTGGCTGCCCGCGGCGGCGGCGGCAGCAATCCGACCGTCTCGTAATAGCGGATGGTTTCGAGGTTGCACCCGGTCAGCTTGGCCAATTGGGCCCGCAACAAGCCCGTCTGAAGCACCATAAAAAAAAAGCCCTTGTGTCTG
The DNA here is from genome assembly GCF_963974615.1 of uncultured Brevundimonas sp. Lineage (GTDB taxonomy): Bacteria > Pseudomonadota > Alphaproteobacteria > Caulobacterales > Caulobacteraceae > Brevundimonas. The sequence continues at coordinate 218,892 of NZ_CAXBDH010000001.1, read as the reverse complement.
TAGCAACTACAGGGATTACGCTGAAATCAGTCAGAATAAAATGGAGCGAACTGCCCGATGTTTTCAACGCCGGAGCCGGAGCCACCGGCATCAACGCCGGACGAGGGCGCGAAGCAGGGCCGATGGATCGCGGGCGGCGCGCTGATCGGCGCGGTGCTGGCGTCGGCCTGCTGCATCGTTCCGCTGGTGCTGGTCATGCTTGGCATTTCAGGGGCGTGGATCGCCAACCTGACGGCGCTTGAGCCGTACAAACCCTATGTCGCCGCCGTCACCCTGGCCCTGCTCGGCTACGGGTTCTGGCACGTCTATTTCAAGCCGAAGCCGCCCTGCGAGGACGGGTCCTACTGCGCCCGCCCGCAATCGGCGCGAACCACGAAAATTGCCCTCTGGCTCGGCCTGGCCGTCGTCATCATCGCGCTCACGCTCAACTGGTGGGCTCCGCATTTTTACTGAGAGGAAAGACCCATGAAGAAGACATTTTTGATCGGCCTGGCCGTTGTGGCCGTGGCCGGCGTCGGTGCCGCCGTCGCGTTTGATGGACCGGCACAGAACCGTCCGGCGGCGACCGCCGCTGCCCAGCAGCAGACCACTTTTGCTATTGAGCACATGACCTGCGCCACCTGTCCGATCACGGTGCGCAGGGCGATGGAAGGCGTGCCGGGCGTCAGCGCGGTGCAGGTGGACTTCGCCGCAAAGACGGCCCGCGCCACCTATGATCCGGCGCGCGCCACGGCCGCGCAGATCGCGGCCGCCTCGACCAATGCCGGCTATCCCGCCCGAGTCGTACAAAACTAGGCACCGCAGGCAGCTAGACGGCCTTCACCCGCGTCGCATCTCCCGCCCCCCCAGAGGGGGGGGCAGGCCGCCAGCGCGCTCCATCGCGTGCATCGCGACCTCGAGCTGCAGCCGGGGAAGGCTGCGCGTCGTCAGGATCAAAACGGAAGAAAACGGCATCATGGCTGACAAGGTTGAGAAGACGGACGGGTCCGACAGCCTGTTGCTGCGGATGGGTGTGATCGGCACCGTCATTGTGGCGCTGTGCTGCTTTACCCCGGTGCTGGTGGTGCTGCTGGGCGTCGTCGGGCTTTCCGCCCTGACGGGCTGGCTCGATGTTGTGCTGCTGCCCGCGCTGGCCGTGTTCGTCGCGCTGACGGTCTATGCCGTCTGGCGGCGTCGGCGGCGGATGAAGACCACCTGATCGACGGCCCACCGGGCCGCGCCGATCGTCAGAGGCTGCAGCCCCCCTCGTAACGGAGAAGACTCACATGACCGACACATATGACTACGACCTGATCGTGATCGGGGCCGGGACCGGCGGCAACGGCGTGGCCCGGATGACGGCGGCGGCGGGGTGGAAGGTCGCCAGCGTCGACAGCCTGCCCTATGGCGGCACCTGTGCGCTGCGAGGCTGCGACCCCAAGAAGATGTTGATCGCCGTCACCGAAGGCGTGGACTGGGCCCACAACATGGCCGGCAAGGGCCTGGAGGCGCGACCCTCGGTCAACTGGCCCGAGATGATGGCGTTCAGGCGCACCTTCACCGACACCATGCCGTCGCGCATCGAAGCGGGCTTCCGCAAGGCCGGGATCACGGCGCTGCATGGCGAAGCGCGGTTTACCGGGCGCGATACGATCACGCTGAACGGCGAAATCCTGCGCGCGAAGCATTTCCACATCGCCACCGGCGCACGGCCGATGACGCTGGACATTCCCGGCGAGGACCTGCTGACGACCAGTACGGATTTTCTGGAATTGTCCGGGAGGCCGGACAGGATTGCGTTTGTCGGTGGCGGCTTCATCGCCATGGAGTTCGCCCATATCGCCCAACGCTCCGGAGCCAGCGCCGTCACGGTTCTGGAAATGGCCGGGCGGCCGCTCGGGCCGTTTGACGCCGATCTGGTGGCGATGCTGGTGGAGGCCTCGGTCGAACTGGGCATCGACGTGCAGACCGAGGCGAAAGTCCTCAAGGTCGAAAAGCAGGGCGACGAGTTCGCCGTCTCCTATGAAACACCGTCCGGCATCCAGGTGCTGACCTGCGATCTGGTGGTGCATGCGACCGGTCGCGTGCCCAATATCGACCATCTGAACCTGCCGGCTGCCGGGGTCGAAGCCGGCAAGCGCGGGATCAAGGTCGACGCCGCCATGCGCACCACCAACCCCACCATCTTCGCCGCCGGGGATTGTGCCGACAGCGGGCTGAACCTGACCCCGGTCTCGGCCTATGAAGGGCGGATCGCGGGCAAGAATCTTCTGGCCGGGAAGGACGCACGGCTCGTGTCCTACCCGCCGATACCCAGCGTGGTCTTCACCCTGCCGCCGGTCGCGACCGTGGGGCTGTCCGAGACGGCGGCGACGGAAAAGGGTCTGAAGTTCGATACGCATTTCGAGAAGACCTCCGGCTGGTATTCGTCGATGCGGGTCGGGGCGACCACGAGCGGATTCAAGGTACTGGTGGAACAGAAAACCGGCTTGATCCTCGGCGCGCATCTGATCGGGCCGGGGGCCGAGGAACAGATCAATCTGTTCGCCATGGCCATGGGCGCGGGGCTCACCGCCAACCAGATCAAGGCCATGATTTTTGCCTACCCCAGCTTCGCCTCGGACATCGGATCGATGGTCTGACGCCGCTCACGCGCGCGTCGGCTGAACCCATGACACCACCGACCCACCCAACAGAACGGACTGTACGATGAACAAGCCCGTAAAGGACCTCGACTGCTGTTCGGGTGCCGCGGAAGACTCCGGCCATAGGGGTTTCGATGTCGCCGTCATCGGCGCGGGGTCGGCGGGTTTCTCCGCTGCGATCACCGCAGCCGATCTGGGTGCCAGGGTGGCGCTGGTCGGCCATGGGACGATCGGCGGCACCTGCGTCAACGTCGGCTGCGTCCCGTCCAAGACGCTGATCCGCGCCGCTGAAGCGGTTCATGCCGGCCAGGCTTCCCGTCGGTTTCCCGGTCTGGGGGGCAGCCTCAAGCTGGAAGACTGGGCTGCGCTTGCGGCCTCGAAGGATGAGCTGGTCGCGGGGCTGCGGCAGAAGAAATATGTCGACCTGCTGCCGGCCTATCCCGGCGTGACCTATGTCGAAGGCCGGGCGCGCTTTGTCGACGGCAAGCTGCTCGTCGACGATGCGCCGATGCCGGTGGGCAAGATCATTCTGGCGATGGGCGCGCGCGCCGCCGTTCCGCCCATTCCGGGGTTGGAAGACGTGCCCTGGCTATCCAGCACGTCGGCGCTGGCGCTTGAACGGTTGCCCCGGTCGCTGCTGGTGATCGGCGGTGGGGTGATCGGTGTTGAACTGGGACAGATGTTCGCCCGGCTTGGCGTGGCGGTCACGATCTGTTGCCGCAGCCGCCTGTTGCCCGACATGGACCCGGAGTTCAGCGCCGCCTTGCAGACCTATCTGAAGGCGGAGGGCATCAGGGTGTGCACCGGGGTCGGCTACCAGCGGATTGTGCAAACCGACCACGGGATCGAACTCACCTGCGACCGTCCGGCCGGCAAGGGCGCGGCGCGCGACGGCGATGCGGCGGTCGAGGTCATCGCCGCGGAGCAGGTGCTGATCGCGACGGGCCGCCAGCCGAACAGTGACGGCATGGGACTGGAGGCACAGGGCATCGAGCTTTCGCGCAACGGCGGCATTGTCATCGACGACTATCTCGAGACCACCGTGGCTGGCGTCTACGCGGCCGGGGACGTCACCGGGCGTGACCAGTTCGTCTATATGGCGGCCTATGGCGCGAAGCTGGCGGCGCGCAATGCTGTCGGCGGCAATGACCATCGCTACGACAACAGCACCATGCCGGCTGTGGTGTTCACCGATCCGCAGGTCGCGAGCGTCGGTCTGACGGAAGCGGCGGCAAGGGCGCAGGGGATGGACATCAAGACGTCCCTTCTCCCGCTCGATCAGGTGCCGCGGGCACTGGCGGCGCGCGACACGCGCGGGCTGATCAAACTGGTCGCGGACAAGGCGACGGACCGCCTTCTCGGCGGGCAGATCATGGCCCCCGAAGGCGCGGACGCGATCCAGACGATGGTGCTGGCGATCAAACACGGCATGACGGCCACCGAGCTGGGGGCGACGATCTTCCCCTATCTGACCACGGTCGAAGGCCTGAAACTGGCGGCCCAGACCTTCGACATGGATGTCTCGAAGCTCTCCTGCTGTGCGGGGTGAAGCCAGCCGTGGCCACCGGCTGAGTCAATGGCAGGGACCGCCGAGAGCCCGCAGACCTGCTCGCTCTCGCCAAGACACAGAGCTTAAACCCCGAAAGCTTTCAAAATTGCGCGCCTAAGCCCCATTTTCTTGCTAAACAGGGACGGAGGAGCCGATTAATGCCCAAATCCCCCGTGCAAGACTTTCCGGAAATCTTCGTCTCCACCAGTGAGACGGCGACCGCAGTGTCGCGCGCGGTCAGCCAGGGCGAGCTCCGGCAGATCGGTTCCAAGCTGTATACCCGCAATCTCGTGGACCCGCCCGAGCAAATTGTCGGGCGGCATCTATGGACGCTTGTCGGTGCCTATATCCCGGGCGCGCTGATCGCCGACCGAACCGCGATCGAGAACAAGCCGGCGGCCGATGGCTCGGTCTTCGTCGTTTCCGATCGCAAACGCGACATCGAACTGCCGGGCGTGACGATCCGAACCCGCCGGGGGGCGCCCCCTCAGCCCACGGACCTTCCGTTCGTCGGTAATCTCTTCCTCTCCTCGACGGCGAGGGCCTATCTCGACAACATGGCCCCCTCCCGTCGGCGCGGTGGAGACGTACCGCGCACCCTGACGCGCAGTGAGATCGAAACCCATCTCGACACCCTCATTCGTCGCGGGGGCGATGAAGCGGCCAACAGGCTCAGGGACGAGGCGCGCCGGATCGCGCCCATGATCGGGCGCGAAGTGGAGTGCGAAACCCTGGAAAGACTGATTGGAGCCCTTCTCGGCACGCGCGATGAGCCCCTGGTCACGGACGGAGCCCAGGCGCGCCGTTCCGGCCTTCCCTTCGATCCTGAACGGCTCGCGCGTTTCGAACTTCTGCATCGGGAACTGAGAGCAACGGCGCCCGTCATCCGCCCCGCCGCCGAACGTCCCGCGGAAGGACGGTCAAGCCTGTCCTTTTTCGAGGCCTATTTTTCCAACTTCATCGAAGGCACGGAGTTCGAGGTCAGCGAAGCCGCCGACATCGTGTTTCGCAACGTCATCCCCCGTGACCGTCCTTCCGACGCTCACGACATCCTCGGTACCTGGCGGCTGGTTTCGGATCCTGTCGAAATGGCCAGGACACCGCGCGACGCTCCCGAGTTCTTCGATATTCTCAAACGCCGGCATGCCGCGCTCATGGCGGGCCGTCCAGACAAGAACCCGGGGGCTTTCAAGGAGGAGGCCAATCGGGCGGGACAGACCACATTCGTGGACCCCGCTCACGTCGAAGGCACACTGACCCGCGGGCTTGAACTCTATCACAGTCTGGAAACACCCTTCGCCCGGGCCGTCTACATGATGTTCCTGGTGTCGGAGGTTCACCCCTTCACGGACGGCAACGGCCGGATCGGCCGGATCATGATGAACGCCGAACTCGTCGCCGCCGACGAAGAGCGCATCATCATTCCGACCATCTTCCGCAGCAACTATCTGACGGGACTGAAGGTGCTTTCAAACAGCGACAATCCAAACACCCTGATCCGCAGCCTGGATTTCGCGCAGAAATGGGTGGCGGCAGTTCCCTGGACCGAAATCAGCGCCACGCAGGACGTCCTGGACAGCTGCAACGCCTTCATGGACCCGGCCGAGGCCGACGAACGCGGCATAAGACTACGCCTTCCTCAGACCTTCTAGACGGGGATTGTCGACCTACCCGGCCTGGCTCCGCGCCGTCGCACCTGGCCATGCGACGCTAGAAACCGAAATCAATCTGATCGGCGGATGCCGGTCGCTTCCGCCGTCGGGGCGGCACCGCCGGGGTGGCCGAGCCTGAAGGCGCCGGCGAGACCGCGCCTGTCGCGACGACCGCCTCCTTGTCGGACTTGCGGCGCGGCGACCGCGTGGTCTGGATCAACTTCGGCTCCCGGGGTCGGGCCAACGGCTTGGGATGCGGCAGGCCCCGGACCGTCCGGGTCGCCTTCCACGCCGTCAGCTCGCTTTCCCACCAGCCCACCCGGTTGGGGGAGATGCGCACGGGTTCGGGAAAATCCCCGACCTGCTGCAGGCGCCATGCGGTCGACCGGCTGAGGCCGGTGACGTCCCGGACCCGATCCCACGGCAACAGCCGGTCCTCCGGCCCGCCCGTCTCGATCGGTTCGCCTTCGGGTTCAAACGTCATGACACGCCTCCAAACATCTGGTCAGCAACCGCTTCGAAGACGGTGCAAAGCGTTCGGGCGTCGACCGCGGCATCGACGCAATCGCGCCTCGCCCATCGCCGGGCCACCGCCTTGACCGCGAAACTGGCGGCGGGGTCCGCCAACAGAGCCTCGATCGTCGGGGCCGCCGCGGCATCCCGGCTCAACCGGTCAGCCACGACGTCGTCCCCTCGCCGCAGGCGGTGCGGCGGTGCGGATGTCCGAAATCTGCGACCGGGCCCAATCCCGCAACAGGTCTTGCGGATAGAAGGGCCTGGACCGGATGTGGCGGCACGGGGGACCATTGCCGCCCGTGGACCACAGCCGCGCCAGGGTGGCCGGTTTCAGTCGAATCCCGAACGAGCCCAGGAAGATCGAGGCCTCCGCCCGCGTCAGCAGCGGCTCGTTGATCGCCGGAGCGATCTCCACCCCATCCTCCCCCTCCCCGATCATTGACCGGCTCCGCGAGGGCGGCATTGCCGGGCGCTGACGACGCCCTGGCCTGCGGTCAGCGCCAGGTAACAGTCAACGACAGTCGCCACATACGACCGGGTCTCGGCTATATCCGGAACACGGCCGAACCGAGCCACGCGCGCAGGGCCGGCGTTGTACGCCGCCAGCGCCAGCCTCAGATCGCCGAAGCGCAGGATCTGCCGCGCCAGGTAATCGGCCCCTCCCCGGAGGTTCTCGACGGGATCGAACCGGTCGACCACGCCCAGCTCCCGGGCTGTGTCCGGCATCAGCTGGGTCAGGCCGCCCGCCCCGACGGGGGAGCGCGCATCCACCCTGTAGCCACTTTCCGTGATGACCAGGGCGTGAAGCAGCTTGGGATCCAGACCGTGCGCCAGGGCGGCGGCCTCGATGGCGTCCCGAAAGGGTTGGTCCAGAACCGCCAGCCGGGGAACCTCCAGACTGTCCAGGGCGTCCGTGACGGCCGGCTCGACCGCCGGCGTCCCGAACAGACTTCCTCCGGCCCCGGCCCAGTCCACCTGCTGGGCCGTAGCCGAAGCCGGCGCAGTGATCGCCAGGGCGGCCGTCGCAATCCAGATCATTCTCACCATGTCAGTATCTCCCGATAGACGCCGGTCACCCGGGAGCGAGCGACCGGACCAAAATAGCGGCTGTCGAAGCTCGACGGCGTATCGCCGAGCAGGAACAGTTCTTCCTCGTTGAGCCGGCGGCACCCGCGCCAGGTCGGCAGGGCGACCCCGCGCCGGTCCTGGTCCTGGACGACCAGTGTGCGCCCAGGCGTGACCAGCCGGTCGTCCCGCCGGCAGACGGTGTCGCCGCCGACCGCGGCGACCCGTTTGATCAGCAGCAGGTCGTCGGGCATGCCGAGCCGCTCCAGATAGGCGCGGACGGCTGACGGTTGCGGGACGGCGACGACCGCGCCGCGCCCGGGAGCGGCTCCCGGCAGGCGAACGTAGACCCCCCGCGGCAGGCTGGCGCTTTCATTGATCAGCACCGGCGCCGGTCTGTGATCCGCAACCAGAGCCAAACCGGTCAGGGCGACCAACGCCAACCCCGGCGCGATCCAGTGCTTGCTGTTGGTCCGGGAGGCGGTCATGGCCGATAGGGCTCCAGGATCAGGTCCCGGGTGATCATGACCCGGACGGGCGCCCCGGCCCGGAGCCGGATCGAAGGCCGCACCTCCAGTTCGCGGTCCACCAGTCGCCCGCCGACCTGGGCCCCCTCGATCGCCGCCGCGTCCCCGGCGTCGCCCAACAGGCCACCGGATCCGCCGCCGTCGTCGTCGCGGGCGATCTGTCCCAGGGTGGTGATGGCGCCGGCGAACAGCGTCCCCACCAGCAGTGGCCAGAGCCGGCGATCGACCTGGCCACGGACACCGACCGCGCCCTGCGCGTCCACGCCCGGCTCACTGGTCAGGACCAGACTCTTGCCATTGGGCAGGATCAGCCGTTCCCAGGTCAGGAAAGCCCGGCGGTCGCCATAGGCGCTGCGCCCCTCCGACGACCCGATCAGCCGCGTGCCCTGCGGCAACAGCAGATGGCGACCGCTCACGGAGTCATAGACATTCTGGGTCACCGTCGCGATCACGGGGCCCGCGCGCGAGGTGTCCACGGCCGTCAGAAGCGCTGCGGGAACGATCGCGCCGGCCTTCAGCTCGAACGGCGACAGCGGCGCCACCAGCACATGGCCATTGTACATCGCGTCATGATCCGGACTGACGACGGGCGATCGACCCGCGCCGGACACTTGCGGGCCCGCCCTTGAGCCCGCGGGCGAAGCTCCCGTGTCTGCGAAAAACAGGCCGGAGCGGGCCGCCTGTTCACGCGGGCTCGGTCCCTGATCGCGCGCGGCCGCCGCCGGCCGATAGGCGGGCTGATAGGACCCTGCGGTCCGCACAGTCGGCTCGTTCGCCCCGGCCGGTTCAGTCTGTCTGTCCGCGATGCGCGGATCAGGCAGACGATCATAACTGGCCGGCTGGTCGGTGACCGCCTCGGTGGGCCGGACGACGCCGCGCGTCTGCTCCTCGCGCGCTTCGGCCTGCCGCGCCCGGGCGCTGTCGCGCAGCTCCGGCTGGACCACGAAGGCCCAGGCCAGGGAGCCCGAGACCAGGACGGCGCCGCCGATGACCAGAACCTGGACCACGGATTTACGCAGGCGCACGGCATGAGGCGGCGCCGCCCGGGCGGTCAGGCCCGGCGCGGGCTCCTTGGGCGGGAGAGACCCCGGGGCGGACTGAAGGGGATCGACGTCGGTCATGAACGGGCTCCTGCAAGGCGACGGATACGGACGACCTGGGGCCGCCGGCCGCCCAGACGCAGTTCGGCCCGGTCGAACACCCGGTCGACGACGTACAGGCCGCCGACCTGCCGGTAGTTGACCATCTGGGCCTCCCCGTCCGGGGCGATGACGAACAGGACCGGCGCCTCGTCGACCTGGAGGTCCGCGTCGAAGGTGATGAAGGTCCGCCGGCCGTCGTTGAACACCGAGGTCGGGGTCCAGCGTGGTCGCCGGCCCCGGGGCTCGATCCGGTAACGGGCGTCGAGCTCGCCCTGGGGCATCACGACGGGCTCGCGCACAGGCGCAGCCGCACCGGCGTCCACCGGCGCGCCAACGGCCAGGATTGAGTCCGCGTCCCAGGCCACAGCGGCGTTGAAGGCGTCGACTCCGCCGCTTTTCAGATCAATGAGATACACTCGCCTGTTCGTTGTCAGGACGAGATTGGTTTCCAGACCTCGCTCGAGGGGTTTGAGGAGCACATGGGTCCGCTGACCCGCGCCTTCGCCGGACACCGCCTCGCCGATCTGCCAGCGCACGGTGTCGCCCGCCGCCTTGGCCACCAGGGTCTCGCCCGGGGCCAGGGTCAGGGTGGTGACCCGAAGCGGGGCGGTCCAGACCTCGAACACCCGGCCCGGCGACCAGGTGAAGACCTGGACCCCGCCGACGAAGGCGTCCTCCCGCGACGGGGCCCGCGCCGTCGCATTGGCCGCGGCGATGGCCCGCCGCCCGGTTGCGCCGGCCGGCGCGTCTGCGGTCGGTGTGTCTCCGGCCCGCGGCGGCACCGACGACGTGACGGTCGTCGCGCGAGCCGGCGCCGCCTCGTAGGGTTGTTCCGTCGGCGAGAGCGCATGAGGACCCTCGACGCCTGCGGCGGCCGGTTCGGCGCCGTCGGTCGATGTCGACGTCGACGTCGACACCTCCACGGGAACAGTGGCGGCCGTTTGGCCCGCCCAGGGTGCCGCGGGCGCCGGGTCGTGGCGGAAAACCGCACAGCCTGACAGCGACAGGCCCAGGGCGGTCAGGATCAGGAGGCGTCGGGGGTCCATGATACATCCTCGATTTTCAGTCCAAGGGGGTTCTTCATCAGCTCGGCCTCCGTGCGGGGCGGCTGGACGGTCGTGGTGATCAGGGCTCGCCAGCGCTCGGTCCCCGCCGACTGGCCGTTGACGAAGCGGGTCTCGCGCCATTGCAGGTCGAACGTCCGGTCCGTGCGGCGGACCACGTTCAGAATCTCGACATTGACCGCCTCGCGCCCAACCTCGGCGAACGGATCATGGGCCTGGGCCCAGGCGTTCAGGAAGGCCGCCGCCTTCGGGGTCATCAGGTCATAGGCCCTCAGCCAGTTCTGGCGGATGACGATGGGATCGATCGACTTGGAACGGACGTCGCGGACCCATCCCGCGAGGGCATGACCGATCTGGGCCTCATTGGGTTCGTAGCGGCCGCCGATGGCTGTGATCCGCTGGGTCTCGCCCCAGTCGGAGACCTCGACCACGAAGGGCTTGACCACGGCCCGGTCCGCCTGGACCCACCACCCGGCGCCGAGAAATCCGGCCAGCACCAGATTGGCCAGGGCGATGCGGCGCCAGTTGCGGGCATGGGCCAGGGACAGGCCCATGCGGTCGTCCCAGACCTGGCCGGCCCTCTGGTAAGGGGTTTGCTCAGGCGCGGAGGCCAGGGCCCGTCTGGGCCGGAAGAAGGGGTGCATCTCAGGACTCCTCGGTCTTCAGATTGGGCGACAGGACGCCGCTGGTTTCGCCGGACGGGAGCAACCCGCGGCCGGCGTTGGCGACAAAGAAGGCCTGCAGGGCCGCGGACCGTCCCCGCGGATTTGATCCAGCGGCAGTGGCCGGTCGTGACGCGGCGCGATGAAAGTCCGCCCGGGCGGTCCGGGCCTCGGCCGCGATCGCTCCGGGCGAGCGCCCGCCGCCGCCGGATGGTCCCTCCGCGCCGGACCACGGGGTCGCCTCCGCCGCGGGTTCACCCGCCCCGCCGCCTGTGGGCTCGGCCTGCTGCCGCCAGGCCGCGGCAGGCTCATTGACGCCGCTCGCGCCTGACGGCGGAGGCGGGGTCATGGCTCCGCCCGAAGGACGGCGTGGCCCGGACGGCGGTGGATTGTCGTTCGAAGGCGTCCCGGTCGATGAGGGGCCCGGCGGGTTCGGCGGCAGGGGCGGTCGTCCCGAACTCGCGCCCGCCGCCGCGCGCGCCGGCCCGGCCAGTCGGGCCGCGCCGCCGGCCAGGGCTCCCGCGCCGCCGACGGCCAGGGCGCCGGTCAAGGCCGCACCCGCGCCCAGCGCCGGGCCGCCCGTCACCAGGGCCGAAGCCAGGTTGGGGATGAACAGGGCCAGCATGGCCAGCAGGATGGCCGCGACCAGGATGGTCAGGGCCTCGTAGATGTCGGGATTGGCCGAGGGCTGGAGCTGGTCGAAGATCGTCCGCGCGCCCGAGACCACGATGGCCAGGGCCAGCACCTTCAGCCCGGACGAGACGACATAGCCGAGCGGTCGCTCGGCCAGGAAGGCGGACTTGTTCCAGATCCCGAAGGGCAGGAGCACGAAGCCGCCCAGGGTGACGATCTTGAACTCCAGCAGGGAGACGATGATCTGCAGGGCCAGCACGGCGAAGGCCAGCATGATGCCGATCATGGCCAGGCCCAGGATCAGGGCGTCGGCCATGTTGCCGACGATATCGAGGGGATTGTCGACGGGCGCCGGCGTCTCGCCGAGCGCCTTCACGATCTCCCAGCCCTGGGCCAGGATGGCCCCGGGGTTGAGGAATTCCTCGCGGCTCAGCGAGCCGCCACCGGCCGTCAGCCCCAGCTCCAGAAAACCGGCGTAGACGGTCTCGGACAGCTGCTGCCAGTCGTTGATCAGCCAGGCGAAGGCGCCGATCAGCAACACCTTGCCGAAGCCGGATGCCAGGACCTCCCGGTTCGGGGACAGCGCCCACTGAATGCCGGTCAGGGCGACGACGAGGACGATCAGCAGGCCGAACACCCCGTTGACCGACCCCTGGAGGGCGTCGAACCCGGCCGAGATGGTGTTGGAGAACACCACCATCAGCTCATTGGGCGTTTCAACTCCGACCGTCATCGCCAGACTCCCTCAGTCCTGGGCATGGGACAGGGGATTGAAGCGCGGCGCCGTCGGCGCCGCGGCCTGACGGCCCCAGCGCTGGCGACGGGCGGCGTCGCCGGAGGCCCGGTCCGCCGCATCACGCGCCGTGGCCTCGGCCAGCAGGCGGGACTGGGCCAGCATGATGGTGCGCAGCGCCGCCAGGTCCTCGGCCAGGACCGCCAGAAGCTGGTTGGACGATTGCACCGCCGCCGTCTGGCCGGTCGCCGCCTGACTGGCCGACAGGGCACCGGCCAGGCGTTGCGACCGCCCCTGCCCCATTCGCTCCAGTTCCGCGGCCGTGCGGGCCACATCCTCGGCGGTGCGGCGGGCATTGGCGGTCCTGGCCTGGCCCTGCTCCAGCAGGCTCAGCATGTCGGAACCCGACAGATCTTCCGGATACAGGTTCCGGAACTGCTGCTCCAGGCCGCTGACCGAGCCGGCGATCCCGCGCGCGGTCCGCGCCAGTTCGGCCATGTCTCGCAGCGACTGACTCGACTGGGTCAGGTGGCTGTAGGGCGAGGCGGCCAGGCTGCGCGCCTCATTGGCCAGGCTCTCCAGCTGACGCGCCGCCTGCAGCGCGTTCTCGATGTGATTACGGGGGTCGAACACGACCTGTTGGGCCGGGGCCGGCGACGAGGCCAGCAGACTGACCGCCGCAAGGCCGGTCCCCAGGATCGAGGCGAGCCTATTCGGCCGCGAGCGGGCCGGCGAAGGCGTCGAGAACGGAATCCACATTTTGCACTCCCTTGGCTTTGAGGAATTCACGGACGAAGCCGCCCGGTCGGCGGTCGTCAGATCCGGATCGCTCCAGAATGTCGTCGATCAAGGTCTGGTCTTCCGGCGCGCTCGAGCCGCACAGGGCGAGCGCCACGCCGGTCAGTCTCAGGTCGAACAGCCGTCGCCCACGTGGCTGGCGCCAATAGTAGGCCCGCTTGGGGGTGGCGAAGGCGATCAGCTCCAGCTGGCGCCGGTTCAGGCCAAAGCCGCGGTAGAGCTCGGCGGAGGCCGGCTCGAGGGCGCGGGGATTGGGTAGAAAGACCTGGGTCGGGCAGCTCTCGATCAGGCTGGCGGCGATCGGGGAAGCCGCCACATCGTCGAGACTCTGGGTGGCGAAGACCACGCAGACCCGCTTCTTGCGCAGGGTCTTGAGCCATTCCCGGATCCGGGCGGCGAAGGCGGTCTCGCCCAGGAACAGCCAGGCCTCGTCCAGCACCAGCAGGGTGGGCCGGCCGTCGAAACTCTGTTCGAGATGATGAAACAGGGCCGAGAGCACCGGGGCCACCGCCGACGGCGTCCCCATCAAACTCTCCAGTTCAAAGGTGTCGAACCGGGTCGGCGTCAGGGCTTCCCCCTCCCCGTCGAGCAGCGCGCCGTGTGGCCCCTTCAGGGTCAGCGGCTCCAGGGCGGCGGCGACTGCCTTGTCCTGGACCAAGGCACAGAACACCGTCAGCGTCCGCTGCGACACCGGCGCCTCGGACAGGGCGGACAAGGCCAGCCAGATCTCCTCCCGCACCCTCGGAGCCGGCTCCAGCCCGGCCAGGCGCACGGTCTCGGCGATCCATTCCGACGCCCAGGCCCGCTCATCCTCCCGGTCGATCCCGGCCAGCGGCTGGAGCGAGACCCTGGCTCCCGGCTCCAGCGCCTGCCATCGCCCTCCGGCCGCGAGCGTCGCGGCCCGCGCCGACCGGCCCTTGTCGAAGAACACGACCCTGGCCTGCGGATAACGGAACCACTGCAGAGCCAGGAAGGACAGCAGGGCGCTCTTGCCCGATCCGGTCGGGCCCACGACCATGGCGTGGCCGACGTCGCCCACATGTAGCACCAGCCGGAACGGCGTCGCGCCGGTCGTGCGCGCGGTCGCCAGCGGCGGCCCCTGCAGGTTGGCGTCCTCCGCCGGCCCCGCCCAGACGGCCGAGACCGGCAGCAGATCGGCCAGGTTCAGGGTCGAGACCAGAGGCCGGCGCACATCGGCATAGGGTTCGCCGGGCAACGAGCCTAGCCAGGCTTCGACCGCATTGAGATCCTCGATCCGGGCCACCAGCCCCTGGGCGTTGAGCGCCGCCTCGATCGCTCTGGCCTTGGCCGCGGCCCCCACCTCGCTGGCGTCCAGCACGGTGACGGTCACGGTCAGGTAGCCGAAGGCGCAGCTTTCGGCCCCCAGGGCGGCCAGGGCGCCGTCGCATTCCTCGGTCTTGGACGCCGCGTCCGTGTCGAGAAGCGGCACCTCCTCCTTGGTGATGGCCTCGCGCAGCAGGACGCCGACGCCCTTGCGCTTGGCGAACCAGCGCTTCCTCAGCTTGACGATCTCCCGCTCGGCCTCGGGCTTGTCCAGACCGATCCAGCGCGCGGTCCAGCGGTATTCGAACGGCAAGGCCCCCAGGGCGTCGAGCAGCCCGGGCCGGGTCACCGACGGCAGGCCCCGCACCGAGACCACCTTGAGCCAGCGGTCGCCCAGCCGGGGCGCCACCCCGCCGGTCAGGCCGGCGTCGGCCAGCCAGGCGTCGAGGAACATCGGCGTCTCGGGCGGCCGCACCGCGAAGGGTTTGGGCGAGACGCTGTCGTGAAGCCAGGTCAGGAGGTCCGCGTCGTCGAGCCGCGTGATCTCCGGCAGGGCATCGGACAACAGGTCGAGCGTCGTATCGGCCTCGCGGCCGAAGGTCGCCAGCGAGAGCCGCCAGTCATGCCCACCCTTGGCCAGCCCGTCGAACAGCCACCGCTCCATGCGGCGGGTCTCGTCGGCCGGCGGCAGCCAGGTCAGGGCCAGGCGAAAATCCGTCTCGAAGGCGGGGTCAGCGTCCTCGAAACGGATACGGCGCTCGGAATCGAGCAGCCAGGCCACATCGAGGTCGAAGGCGTTCTCCGGATAGGCCGTGGCCGGACGACGGCGCGCCTCCATATGCAGGCACCAGCCGGACCCGAGCCGTTTCAGCGCGTTATTGAGCCGGGCCCGCACCGCCATCAGTTCGTCCTCGGTCGAGGATTCCAGGTCGGGTCCCCGAAACCGGAACCCGGCCATGAACGAGCCGTCCTTGTTGAGGACCACGCCGGGCGCGACGAGGGCGGCCCAGGGCAGATGGTCAGCGAGGGCGGCCGGACGTCTGCGATGCTCGTCGAGGAACCGCATCGCGCCCTCACCCGTCCAGATGGCCGGGCAGCGCCAGATGACGGCGCAGCACATCGAAGAAGCGCCGGTCGGACCGGGCGGCCCACAGGCCGATCGCATGGGCGACCGCCCACCAGAGCAGGCCCAGCCACCAGATCCGCAGGGCCAGGCCCAGCACCAGGGCGATCGTGCCCATGGCGATGGCGTAGCCGCGCGGCATGCCGGCCATCAGCACCGGCTCGGCCAGGGCCTGGGCCACCGGCAGCTCCCATCCGTCCGGCCGCGGGTCCATCACCCGATCTCAACGCCGCCGGCGAAGCCGAAGAAGTCCAGGAAGAAGGTCGAGGCGGCGAAGGCGATGGACAGTCCGAACATGATGCCCAGACCCCGGCGCATCGACGAGCCGTTCTCGCTCATGGCGATGCCGGCTCCAAAGACGACCACGGCCACGACCGCGGCGGCCTGAACGACCGGTCCCGTGATCGACTGCACCACCTGCTGCAGCGGCCCTTCCCAGGGCATGCCCGAGCCTCCGGCGAGGGCCGGTCCGGCCAGCATCAGGCCACACGTCATCGCTGCGCCGAACAGGCGGCGCCCCAGTCTCCGTTGCATGATTTACTTCCTTTATTTCAGCGCAGGTCACCGCGCGGCGACTCATTGCAAGCAAAGAATCCCGTGCACTGTCAATCATTTTATGTAAGTAAATTCAGTGACTTGCCGACGACTTGTTGACGACTTGCATCAACTCTGAAAACAACTTGGACGACGTCGGTCCCGACGACCCATTCCCAACTCGCCGGATGAGTTGCGACGACTGGCGGTCGGTCTCCTCGTGACGCAGCGCTCTCGGTCACTCGCGGGGTGGGCAGCCGCAGGCTGCTGGTGGCGATGCCCGCCTTGCACCAGAACGACCGGGCTTTCGCCTTCGCCCTTCTCCCCGGACCCGGCCAGGAGTCCATGATTAGCCGTTTGATAGTACGAGAGTTTGATCACTGCGGGTGCTCAAACAGAGCGTCCGGATGATCCAACATTTGACATTTCTTCACTTTGAGCACCATAAGTGCTCAAATGTCAGGTAAGCTAAACAAGCTGGAGAGGCTGTTGCCGGAGGGTCTGGTGGTGGACTCCGCCTGGCTCAACGAGCACGGCTACTACAATTCGCTCCGCGCCAAATACGTCGCCGCCGGCTGGCTCGAGCAACCCGCCCGCCGCGTCTATCGCCGCCCGCGCGGCACGCTTGACTGGCAACTTGTCGTCCTGTCGCTGCAAACGCTGCTCGACCACCAACTTGTCGTCGGCGGCCGCACCGCGCTCGAACTCCAGGGGTTCGGCCACTATTTGAGCCGTGAGGTCCAGGAGGTTCATCTGTACGGCCTGACCCGGCCGCCGACCTGGCTGAACGACCTCAAGCTCGGCGTCGCCTTCCTTTATCACAATCCGGCCAGGCTGTTTGGCCACGCCGCCTGGTTCGGACTCCGGGGTCAGGAGCCTTCCGGGCCGGCGGATCCCTTTGCCTGGGGCGAGGCAGGCGTGGCCGAAATGCCCATAGGGCACTGGAAATGGCCGATGCTCGTCTCGACGCCCGAACGCGCCCTGCTTGAACTGCTCGACGAACTCCCCGACCGCGAGACGTTCGATCAGGTCGACGCCCTGGTAGAGGGCCTGGCCAATCTCAGCCCGCGTCGCCTGCAACTGCTCCTCGACGACTGCCGGAGCATCAAGGTCAAACGCCTGTTCTTCTTCTTCGCCGATCGACACGGCCACGGGTGGCTGAAGCGGCTGGACCGAACCTCGATCAACCTCGGCAGCGGCAACCGCATGCTGGCCAAGGGGGGCCGGCTTGACCCGACCTACCGCATCACCGTGCCGGAGGATTTCAATGCCGTTCGGTGATCTCTACGAGCGCCAGGTCCGGCTGTTGATCCGCACTCTGCCGTTCGTTCTGGCCGAGACCGAATTCGCCCTGAAGGGCGGCACGGCCATCAATCTGTTCGTCCGCAATCTCCCGCGCCTTTCGGTCGATATCGATCTGACCTATCTGCCCGTCCACGAACGGGCCGAGTCCCTGGCCGCGATCGACGCCGGCCTGAGGCGGATCGCGGCCGTCATGGTCGCCAGACTGCCCGGTGTGGCGGTGACGCCTGGCCAGGCGCGGCCCGAAGGCACGATCGACAAACTTCTCGTCGCCGCGGACGGAGTCCAGATCAAGATCGAGGTCACGCCCGTATTGCGCGGCACGGTGTTCGCCGCAGAACTGCGGGACGTCGCGCCGGCTGTGGAGGACCGGTTCGGCTTCGCCGAAGCCCGGATGGTCTCGCTCCCCGACCTCTATGCCGGAAAGATCACCGCCGCCCTGGACCGCCAGCACCCGCGCGATCTGTTCGACGTGCGCGACCTCCTGGCCAATGAAGGCGTGGACGATCAACTGCGGCAGGCCTTCATCGCCTATCTGATCAGCCACCCTCGCCCGATGGCCGAAGTGCTGCGCCCGCGCCGCAAGGATATCGCCGGGGAGTTTCAGCGAGGCTTCGTCGGCATGACGCTGGAGCCGGTCAGCCTCGACGAACTGATCGCCGCGCGCGAAGCCCTCATCACCATCATCGTCGATGATATGCCGACCGCGCATCGCGAGTTCCTGATCGGCTTCAAAAGCGGCGAACCGGATTGGTCCCTCATAGGCCTGCCGGGCATCGCCGATCTGCCGGCGGTCCGCTGGAAGCAACGGAATCTGGACCAGCTCGCGCCCGGCCGGCGGGACCTGCTGGTGGAAGGGCTGCGCGCCGTCTGGCCGTCGTAAAGCGGCGCCGTAACCGGAACGACCGCGCCCGGACATCGCCTTCCTGACCGGACTGACCGGACCTGCGCATGGCCGCGCCGCCGGCCGAGCCCACATCAACAGGCCGCGGCGGCGAAGCGCTTCTCCAGGCATCGCGATGTCAGCGATCCACCAGGAAGCCGCATAGCGCCGGCGCGCTCTGTCCTCACGCGAGCGGCGTCAGCAGGTAACGATCCGCCTCAAGCCCTTCGACGGCGAGCACGGCCTCCACCCGTCGGCCCTCGACCGTGCGCCGGATATGGACGATCCGGTCGACCGCCTGGGCGATCGCGCGCCGGGGCGGCCGGGCGACCACTTCGATGATCAGATCCTCGACGCGACGCAGCACGTCTTCGGCGGAGTTGGCGTGGATCGTCGACAGACCACCGGGATGTCCGGTGTTCCAGCTCTTCAAGGTCTCAAGCGCGGCAGCCCCGTCGCGCATTTCGCCAACGACGATCCGGTCCGGACGCATCCGCAGCGCATCCCTCACCAGATCGACCACGCCGATGACGACCGGCGCGCGCCGGGTCAGCACCGCCAGCACGTCCCAGGCCGAGCACTGCAGTTCCGGCGTATCCTCGATCAGGAAGACCCGGTCCCCGGCGAAGGCGGGTTCGGCCAGAACCGCATTGGCCAGGGTGGTCTTGCCGGACCCGGTCCCGCCGGAGATGAGGATGTTGCGGCGTTCGGCCGCCGCCTGTCGCAGCGCGTCCGCCTGGGCCTGCGTCATCACGCCTTCGGCGACATAGTCCGACAGGCTCCAGATCACGGCCGGCCGCTTGCGGATAGAAAACGCCGGCGCGGCGACGATCGGCGGCAGCAGCCCCTGGAACCGTTCTCCCGTCCCCGGCAGGACGCCCGCCAGCCGGGGATCATCCCGGGTTACGCTCTCGCCGACATAGTCGGCGATCAGCTTGATGGCGCGCTCGCGCGCCTCCGGCGACAGGGTCTGGCCGGTGTCGCGACGGCCCTCCCCGCTCCGGTCGAGGACCAGCCGTCCGTCCGGGTTGGCGAGTATCTCCACCACGGCGGGCTCTTCCAGGGCAGCGAGAACCGTCGGTCCGAGCGCGTGCCGTAGCGCCTCCAGCTTGCGTTCCGCGACGATCGGATGGACCGCCATCAGGGCTGAGGGTCAAAGGAGCGGGGTTCGCCGGCGACCGTATCGGTCGCGGTTCGCCCCGCGACGATCCGTGCGGCCGTGGCGTCAAGCAGCCGTTCGATCCGCCGGTCCACGGCCGCCTGGACCGTCGGGTCCTGATCGACCACGGCGTCCGGCAGCCGCAGGAAGAAGGCCCGCGCCACCTCGATCAAAAGCTCCTGGACGATCTGCATGTCCCGCGCCGTCGACCGCATGTGGTCCCTCAGCGAGCGTTCGAGCTGCAGCAGCCGATCCTCGGGATCAGCTTGGGGCGATTTCTGCAGGCCCCGCGAGATCGCCCGCCCGGCGGCCTGGCTGAGCGGCATCCGGCCGGCCCGCGCCTCGCGATTAAGCGCCGTCGCAAGCTTGGGATCAGTGAGATAGACCTGCACGCGGGCGGTCTGGGGATTAGTCCTTGTCATCGCCGTGTCCTTGCAATTGATCGAGGACCGCCTGTTGTGCGGCCATCTCCTGCGCCACCCGCCCGTAGATATCGGCCGCCCTGGCCGCGACCTTCTTGTCGTCCATGGCCGCCACCACCTCCTTGAACAGAGGCAGGCTGGCCTCAGCGTCCTCGCCGAGGCTGCGACGCCCCGCCCACGGATGAGGGGCGCGGGGCGGGACGTCGAGTTTCCGGCCCTGATCGGGCGGGGTTTCCCCCGCACGGCTCCGGAACGGTTCGCGTCGGTCATAGAGGAGCTTTTCGGTTCGAAGCGGACGATGCCCCGCAACGAACACCAGCTGCTGGTCGTCCGGCAGCGCGCGGATCTCGCCCGGCTCCAGCAGGGGGCGTTCGATCTCCGCGCGCGATACGGAACTGCGGCCCGTCCCCAGACCTGCGGGCCCGCTCCGGCTGATACGGGTTTCGGTCACCGACCCCGTCAGCTTCGAGACCTTGTCCTGGGTCAGCGGATCGAGCGCCGAGAAGGCCGTATAGACCGCGCAGTTGTCGAGGATGGTGTTGTGCTGACCATAGGTCTCGACGATGTCGTTGAGCGACTGGGCCACGAACATCGCCTTGACCCCGTAGCCGCTCATCAGGCGCAGCGACTTCTCGAAGAAGGCCAGCCGCCCCAGGAGCGGAAACTCGTCCATGACCATCAGAAGCTTGTGACGCTTCGCCCGACCCGTCGCGTCCCTCGTCTCCTCCGCCGTCAGGGCCTGGGCCGCGGAATAGAACATCAGCCGCACGAGCGGCCGCAGCGCGGCGGCGTCCGCCGGGGCCACCTGGACATAGAGCGACACCGGTGCTTCGGCACACATCAGATCGCCCATGGCGAAGTCGGACGCCGACAGCGCCCGTTCGACGTCCTCGCCGGCCAGCCATTTCAGATAGGACCGCGCCGTCCCCTGCACCGAGGTCCGGAACCGGTCGTGCATGGCGGCATAGCCCTTCACCGCCGTCCGGATGAACGGATGGGTTTCGGATTTCCCGTCCGCGCCCGGCCGGTGCAGGGTCTTCATCATCCCGTCGGCCGCATCGTCGAGATCGGCCAGAAGCTCCCGCACCTTGAGCAGGGTCTTGTCAGCGTCCTGGGCTGTGTAGAGGACATGCAGGATCACGGCTTCGAGGATTTCTGAAGCGGCCTTGTCCCAGATCGCCTCGTCGTCCCGTGCGCCCCCGGGATCGGACAGTATGGCCACCAGACGCTGGACCTGCGCCAGTTCGCCCGGTCCCGGCTGGATCTCCGCCAGCGGATTCCAGCGCGCGGACGCCGGATCCCGCGGCGCGAAATAGAAGGTATGCGAGAACCGCGAACGCCAGCCGGCTGTGATCCGCCACAGTTCGCGCTTTGGATCATGCACCAGGACGCTCGGGGTCCACGACAACAGGGTCGGGGTCACATGGCCCCGCCCCTTGCCGCTGCGGGTCCCGCCGGTCACCAGCGTCGGCCGAAGATCGGCCGTCGCCAGCAGCCGCCCCCTGAATACGCCCAGGACCGCGCCGGCCGGACTGAGCAGGCCCGCGCGGCGAGCCTCGGCCCAGCCGCCCCATCCCCGGATCCGACGCGCCGTTCGATCTCCGCTGACAATCGATCCCAAGCCCAGGCCGCTCGCCGCACCCAACAGGATCAGCGGCGCGCTGCGTGAGACCGCTGTCCGGGCCTCGTCGCCGAACTCCCCGCGCCAGGCCAGGATCGCCCAGGGCGGATAGAGCGCCAGGTCAGGATGAACCCGCATCGCCGGGCCAAGCGCCGGGGCCCAGTGATAGGTCCAGGCGAACAATTGCGTCGCCGCCTGCAATCCCAGCAGCAGGCCCAGACCGAGGCATGCCAGCCGCACCGGCACCTAGACCGCCTCACCGGGAGGATCCCGCCGCTCTCCGGAGACGTCGAGGACCAGCAGCGGCGCGGCGTCCATCCGGCGCTGGTGATAGGCGACCAGGGCCTGCCGGAGCGCCGGGATCGTGCCGGAGTCGGCCAGTTGAAGGATCGAGACGGCCTCGGCTTCACGATCATGCAGGATCCGCTGTTCCGCCTGGGCCAGCGGCAGGAGCTGGCGGCCCACCCGCTCAAAGGCTTCGGCGAGGACCTGGTTGCCCGCGCCCCGGACGATGCGGTCGAGACGTTCGGCCAGCCGCTTTTCCGGTGCGGCGGACGACGGAACGGGTTCATCACGGTCCTGCACGGCCTCGGCCAGGTTCAGACTTGTCGTCAGGCAATGGAGCCGGAAGGCGAACCTGTCCCGAACCAGGGCCGCGTCGATCCGCGAGGCCAGATAGCCGCCGAAGGGCGCCCGTTCGATCAAGCCCTCGCCGCACAGCCAGGCGAGAGCTTCGCGCACCGGCGTGGTCGACAGCCGCAGGCGCCGGGCCTCCTCGATGATCACGATCGGCGTCCCGGGCGCATAGGCCCCCTGCTCGGACAGATGGCGAATGCTCTCCAGGGCAAGGAGGAAGGGATCACGCTTTCGGGTCACGGTCGTCTCCAGGGAGGGAGCCAGGGTTTCTGGCGCGGATCGACCGGCTCGCCAATGAGTTGCAACCCCGAATGGCCAAAAACGCCATAAAACGTCGAGATATCCGCCGTGCGCCGTCGGTTCATCCGCCGCTTTGTGGCGGAGGAGCACCGGTTGTGTACGGAAACGAAAGGATGAGCGTTGCCCACTGAAGCGTCCCGTCGCACCATCCCGTGTTTGAGAGGTTTCGCCGATGAGTGGAGTGCCGCCTGAACTGCCCCGCGACGGCGAGTTGCTTTCCGCGGCGGTCAAGGCGGTCCGCAAACATCGCGGCATGACCACGGCCGAGGTCGCCAGCGCCATGAACATGGCGCTCAGAACCTATGAACGCTTCGAGTCGGGCACCACCCGCCTGAACCTCGACCATATCCACCGGTTCGCCGCGGCGACCAACAGCGATCCCTATGCCCTCATTCTCTCGGTCGTGATCGGGTCGTCCGAGCTGGCCCGGCGCTGCGCCGACAACAAGATGGCGACCATCCTCACCGTGGCGATCCAGCGGTTCGACCAGGCCATCCAGGATCGTCTCATGGACCTGGACGCCCGCACCCTGATCACCGCGATCACCGGCATGTTCGACACCCTGCTGGACGGCGACGAGACGAGCGAGCAGGCCCAGGCCTGGTTACAGACGGGCGCGGCCGAGTTGCTCTCCAAACGCCCCAAACCGGGACGCTGACCCCTCAATATACTCCAGATATAGCTTTTCAGACGGTCGAGCCGCGCGCTCACTCCTTAGGCCACATCCGTGGCGACCAACCCAAGGAGACTGTGATGACAACCCCCACCCCCAAACTGCGCCTCGTCACCCTCGGCAGCGCCAGGGCCCTGACCCGTGACCTGACGGGCGGCCAGTATATGGAGATCAACGTCTTCGACAGCCGCAAGCCGGCCTGAGCGAAAGCGGACGGTCGCCGACGGCGATCGTCCGCAACGCGCGGTGGACAGACAAATGACGGTTCAACTCTGGTGCGCTGACGGCGTGTTCCTGGCGCAGGTTCGTGAAGACATCGTGATGCTGGATGTGAACGCCGACCAGTACCACTGCCTTCTGGATGCGGCGGAATGGATTGTGGTCGACAAGAGCGGTTCCGTCGTGGTGCCCGACAGGGCCGCTGCAACTGAACTGCTGTCCGCCGGCATCGCCGTTGGTGAACGCCCTGGGCCGCCACGACGCACACCAGAGGCGGCTCAACGGGAGTTGGTGCCAGCGTCGTCCCCTCCCAAATGGACCCTTTTCCACACCGGATTTGCGCTCGCCACTGCGACGATGGCCTTCCGGGATAGAACGCTTCGTCAGATCATCGAAACTTCGGCTCCGTCCTCTGCCCGGCGCGGACCCGTTGGCGACGCTCGTCTGGACAGGTCCGTCGCTGCCTTTCGAGGTGCGCTCCCTTGGGTCCCTTTCGAAGGGGAATGCCTGCAGAGAGCCTTCCAGCTCAGACGCGTCCTGGCCGGCAAAGGCATCCACACCGACTGGATCTTCGGGGTGCGGACCTGGCCGTTCGCTGCACACTGCTGGCTGCAGATCGGCGACCTCGTCATCGCTGACACCCTCGAACGCGTGGATCGGTACACGCCAATAATGGTCGCCTGACGGTGGGCGACTATCTCATCGTGGTCCGACGTCCGGACGATCCCGAGGCGAAAATCCTTTCCGCTGAACTCGCACAGCTCGCACGGTCCAAGGGCCTCGTGGTGTCCGATCTCAACGGTCGCGCGTGGCTTGGGGTCAAAGGGCCAAATGCGCCGAGAACCCTGGCGGTCGGCCCATGGACCCTGGTCGGCGACGTGTTCAACCGGCGGCAACCCGTCCTCCCCACCCGGGCAGACGATCCAGACGACTATGAACGCAAGCTGTTCGCCCGCTTCTGGGGCCGGTACGTCGGGGTGCGCTTCGGTGCCCAATCCCAACTGGCGTCGGTCCTACGGGATCCCTCCGGCGCGCTCGAATGCGTCGCCTGGGCGCACGAAGGCCTGACGATCGTCGCCTCGGATGCACCGGACTGGCTGGTGGAGAAGCTCCAGCCGCCCTGGCGCATCAATGTCGACAGGCTATCGCAGGCTCTGCTGGACCCCTTCCTCTCATCGGGCCCCCTGCTTCTGGACGGTCCCATCGCGGTTGCCCCCGGAACGGTGCAGCCCCTCCCCTTGTCCATTCCTGCCCGATCCCTCTGGCACCCGGCCGACGTCGCGCATCGCAGCCTGGGCCCGCCGCCCTCGCTTGAGGACGCTGCCGCTTCGATCCGCGCCGCCATAGACGAAGCGGTTGCGGGGCTGGCGAGTGTTTCAGGGCCCGTTGCCGCGGAAGTGTCAGGTGGACTGGACTCCAGCCTCGTGGCTTCCAGCCTGACACGCAGCCCCTCTATCGACGTCAGCCTCTGGCTCAACGCCTATGGCGCGACACCGGAAGCAGATGAACGCGCCTATGTTGCCGCGCTTGGCGAGGGCTTGGGGATCGTCCCAACATGCGTGCCGCATCGCACGGGTGCCATGACGGAAGCGTGGCTAGAGCGCACGTCCCAAGGGCTTCGCCCCGGACTCAATGCCCTCGACCGTCCTCACGACATGGACTGGGCCGCCCGGCTGCACGACGTCGGCGCGACGGCGTTGATGTCCGGCAAGGGTGGGGATTCGATCCTTCTGCAAAGCTCCACCAGCGACGTCTTCACCGATCTCTGGCTGGCGCGGGGCTGGCGCGCCCTCTTTGCGCCCGATGTCCCGCGCCTGGCTGCGGAAAACGAAATTTCTGTCTGGTCGATGATCCGCGAGGCCCGTCGCCACGGCCGAGAGGGCCAGCGCCTTCCGGTGCGAGACGAGGGCATTCTTGTCCCGCACCAACAACCCGTAGCGCATCCCTGGCTCGCCGACTGCGACGGGTTCGGTCCCGCCAAGACACTTCAGATCGCGGGCGTCCTGGACAGCGTATCGCGACACGGGCCCTCGATGCTTACCGAAACCGTCGATGTGCGGCACCCGATGTGCGCCCAGCCCGTGATCGAGGCGTGCCTCGCGATTCCGACCCCGCTCCTGACTTTCGGTGGTCGCGACCGAGGGCTGGCGAGGTACGCCTTCAGGGATCGACTGCCGAGGGCGATCATCGAGCGCCGGTCGAAAGGCGACATGACGCGGATCTACGCCATGATGATCCTGGACAATCTCGCCGTATTGCGGCCCTGGCTTCTGGACGGGCGGCTGGCGGCGCTCGGTGTCCTCGACCGCAGCGCCGCCGATCAGCTTCTGACTCGCGAGAGCCTGATATGGCGCGGTGCCTATTCCACCATCATTGTGGCTGCGGCGTTTGAGGGCTGGGTCCGGGCATGGGAACGACGTCTGAAGCCTCCGGACTGATGATCGGCGACCCCGGCAGGGTCCGATCCAGCCAGTCGAACACCTGACCGTAGAGGTCGCGCAGGTTGGCCGGGCTGAGAACGTGGTGGTGCTCTCCCCAGTATGTGACGAGCCGCGCCGTTCCCCCTTGTCGGTAAAGGGCGCTGAACATCCGTTCGGACTGCGACATCGGGATGAAGTCCCTGTCCGCCGTGATCAGCATGACCGGTGCGGTGATCCGGTCCGCCGCAAGATAGGGACTGTGTTCGATATAGGCTCCCGGGTTGGCCCAGGGCGGCTCGGCAAGCTCGCCCTGCCCAACCTCCACATAGCCTTGCTGGTTCATCATCATGAAGCCGTCCTCAGGCATCACTCGGGTCGCGGGGATGAACTCCCCCCATTCGCCGAACCAGTCCGACATTCCGGATGAGGCGATATAGGACTGGTAGCGCGCCGATCGCGTGGCGACGGCCAAGGCGGTGTAGCCCCCAAAGCTGTGGCCTTGAATGGCGATGCGGTTGCGCGGCAGTTCGGGATGGGCGGCCAGGGTCGCATCAACCGCCGCATCGACACTTCGGACAAGGAAGTCGACTGCGGTCGTCCCCTCCTCGCCTATCGGAATCGACGGCGTCAGCACCGCATACCCTGCGCCCGCCATCACCACCGCCCGAAGGCCATAGGTGAGTGTCTGCGGTCCGGACCAGTCGCCGGCATCCACAGACCCGGGATAGACTTGGACCACGAGGCCCTTGATCGTTTCGGACCCGCTCAACGGGGGCAGGAATAGCCAGCTCCGCGTGTGGCGGCCCCGCGCGTCCAGATGATCCACCGCCACCGGCTTCACGAGGGTGACGTCGGCCAGCCCCGCGTTCACCCGATCCAGGTCGGAAACGCCCGTGGGCGTCCTGAGGCGCAGGGTTTCGACGAGTTCGACGCGGTCCAGAACCAGCGCCATTTCCGAGGACACAGCAACCACCCGGCCTCCCTCACCAACACCGGGACCGATCCGTCGCACCGCGCCCGCGCCTGTCAGGACGAGGCTTTCGCCTTCTGGTCCGAGCATGGCGACCCAATTCTGACGCGGCGCGTCATTCACCTTGAGCCGAAACGGCTTCTCGATATCGCTGATCTCAACCTTCCGCACCAGCAGATCCGGCGGTCCCACGCGTTGAAGGCCCTTCGACCCCACAGTCCACAAACCGCCATCGGCGATCAGAAAAATCGCATCCCCGGCGACGGCGGCAATCTGGGAGGGAACGGATGTCAATTCGCCGGTCATCGGGGCCGGTCGTCCACCCGCCGCAAGCGCGTACCAGTCAAAACGCTCTCCGTCCTTCGGGCGCGCATATACAACCGGGGTCCCACCCAGCCACTCCGCCCGGACGCCCCTCAGAATGTCGGCGCTTCCGCCGGGCGTCAGCCCGTCGAGCGGGACCATGGCTGCGCCGGCCTGATCGACGTGCATCAGCCTGCCGTCAGTCCAGTCCGTTCCGTCCTGACGCGCCCATACGAGAAGGCTGCTGGAATCCGAAGACCATCGCAGGAGGTGGGGCGCGACATCGAACGCGTCCATCGGCCTGGCGACTGCGTCGTCAACCAGATTGATGATCGCAAGCCGCTGGCGGGTCGAACCCTCCGCCTGAACGATGGACTCGGGCCGGATGGCCATGCGCTCTTCGCCCAGGATCACGGCGACCCGCCGCGCATCCGGTGACACCGCGAAATCAGCAATTCGGCCCTCAGCCAGCGTCCGGCGCCCGCCAGTCCGAAGATCGAGAACAATCAGAGCCTGGACGGCGTCCGGGGTTTCCGCCGTCGCCACGCCGCCTTGGGTCTCGACGACCGTGCGGGATGCCTCTCGGCCGAGCGCGGTGCGCTCCCAGGCTTGGGTCGCCCGAGCCTGGCTCCCGCCGTAGTACCGCAGGATGGCAGGAAGGCTCCCATCGGGCCGGACAGTCAGCGCGATCTCATCGTCGGATATCCATTCCGCCGCCGCGCCGGCCAGCGGGATTTCCGGCGTTAGACCTGTCCATTCAACCGACCTGTCTGCGAGCGTGACGATCCCGATCTGCAGACGGGCGTCCCGAAAACTGTAGACCAGCATTCGGGTCCCGGACGGCGACCAGGCCCCGCGCAACAGCCCTGCAGGTTCGTTCGGCAGCAGACGCTCCGATGGAGCCGCGGGCCTCGTCAGGTCAGCAAGCCAGAGGTCTGTGATCGCCCAGGTGGAGCGGCCTCCAAAGTCGAACCGCGGGGTGGTGTCATAGGCACCGCGCTTCTCGTAGACAGCCCATGCGCCGTCCGGCGCGATGGAGGCTCGGCCGAATCCTTCGAGCGTCACAACATCATCGACCCCAAGGGGCCGTGACTGGGCGAAGGATGACGACGCCAGACACGCGAGCGCCATGACCGCCCAGACAAGGCGGTGAAGGGAACTGAACATGGCTCGCCCTCACCAGCGCCGGGTGAGTTGAAGCGAGACGACACGTCCGAGAAGTCCGCCCTGTCCCGGATCGAATCCGTATCCGGACGGCGCGTCGTGGAAGGGCGGATCCTCGTCAAACAGATTCTGAACGCTGAGGGTCAGACGCAGACCCTCAAGCCGGCTCGACGACGGAATCCAGTTCGCCTGGGCGTCGACTGTGTTCCAGCGTTCGATCGTGGTGCCGACGCGATCCTCGTAGTCGTCAACGTGGTTTGCGTGGAGGCCGAGGCTGAAGTCACCGCGCGACCACACGGCACCGACGCGGGCTCGAAGGCGAACCGGATAGCCAATCAGGCCCGCGACCTGTCGGACCGCCGCTGCAGGCGTGGGCCGGGTCTCATAGTCGAGAATATAGGAGGCGGAGGCATCGAACGTGACCAGACTGTCGCCGACCTGGAGTGGGTAAGCCCCGGACAGGTCAAAGCCTTTCACCCTGACGTCGCCGGTGTTGACCCAGCGCGCGTCAACGATGGCGGCATAAGACGCGACCGGAAAGAGAGGAGAAAAGCCCGGCAGGCTTGAATAGCTCTGGACCAGCGCCAGGTCGGCGGCGTTCGTCCCCGGGTTCACGAGGGTCACGAACGGCGCCAAGGCCGCGTCGCTGAGCACGCCGAAGAGATTCTCGGCGACGGGCTGGGCGATCCGGTCTGTAAACCTTGTGTCGAAATAGTTGGCGCTCAGATTGAGCCGTCCTCGGGGTCGATAGTCGAAACCAAGCGTGAGCGTCTCGGCGGTCTCCGGCTCCAGGTCAGCATTGCCGCCGACCAGGAAGAGGGCCAGCGCGGAGCTGCCATCGGCGCGGGTCAGGAAGGTTCCGAATGCGCCGGCGGCATCATAGATCTGCGGCAGGGACGCCGCTCGAAAGGAGGTTCCCCACGAGGCGCGAAGGCCCAGATTCTGGATCGGTGACCAGACCACCCCGACCTTCGGATTGGTCGTCGAACCGAAGTCATCGTACTCCTCGTAGCGGCCGGCCAGGGAGACTTCCAGACTGCGTACCCCGGGTCTGGCGTTATCCGGCCCGATCAAAGGGATACGCGCTTCGGCGAAGACGGCGCTGATGGACCTTTCACGTTGGGGGCTGGGGCTGAACCTGGGCGCGGCGGTCGAAAGGAACGACGTCACCTCGGTGTCGAACGTCTCCTTGCGGAACTGGGCACCGAGAGCAAACCGCAACGAGCCGCCGGGCAAGGTCAGCAAAGGGCCCTGGATTAGAAAATTGGCCGATGACGCGCGACTTCGGTCGCGAGCCTCGGAGAACCCGGCGCTGATGAAATCAAGAACGGCGCGCGAGTTCGCGGACCCGCTTCCGAAAAGATTGGCGTAGCCATCGACGCTTGCGCGAAACGATGTCGTCGGGTCATCGGCGATCGTGCCCAGCGCTTCGTTCAACAGGCGGCTGTTCACCCGATTGTAGACCCCGGCCAAACCGCGTTCCTGTGCAAACGCCAGATAACCGTCGAGGGACCAGTCGGCGTCGAACGCATAGCGCGCGCCCAGGGTCGCGCCGACGCTTTCCGAGGTCCCTTCTTGGCGTGTCGGACCGAGGTCGCCGAGGAAGGAATAGCCGATGGTGTGCGACGCTGCGCCCGTGGGCGAGACGAAGAACGGATTGGCTTGGGTCACGGTGAAAACGCCCGCGTTTGCCACGCCCGCAACCTCATACGCCCGTCGGCTGTAGCGCAGGTCGGCCGTGGTCTCGAACCGTTCGCCGAAGGATTGCCGCACGCGGCCGTAGACGCTGTGTCGTTCCAGGGCCGGGACGAGGTCCGCGCCCAGCATGGAAGACTGAAGGTTGGCGCTTCCCGCGATGAAATCCGCAGGCGTCTGCGCGGTGCCGCTTGCATTCGGACGGATGGCGAAGCGCGACACAAAGGCTCCGGCCGCAGCGTCAAAAGAGAGAATATTGCCTGGTGAACTGGACAGCCCCCGGCGATCGGTTCCGCCGAACGGGCGCAGGTCGCCGTCGGCGGTGTAGGGTCGATCGCGCGAGTTCAGGGCATTGGTCGTCTGGTACTCGTAGGAGATATAGGCGGAGCCCGACGACCAGGCCCGGCCCGCCACATGCGAGGCCATGACGTCCTCGGCACCGCCTTCCGCCGCGGCGACCCGCACCCGGCTTTCCTGTCCCTCGAACGACGGGCGCATGATCACATTGACCACCCCGGCGACGGCGTCGGCTCCATAGAGCGCCGAGGCTCCATCCAGCAGCACGTCAACCCGCTCGACCGCCGCCGACGGCAGGGCGGACACATCCCCGAATTCGCCTCGGAACCCCGTTCCGGCCAACCGGCGGCCGTTGACGAGCACCAGGGTCGACGCAGGTCCGAGCCCCCGGAGATTAACCCCCGTCGCATAGACGGAATTCGAGCCTCCCCGATCAGATCCGGCCAGCTGAACCACAGGCGTCGCCGACCCGGCGTAGTTTTGGGGCAGGTCCGTCAGAGCCTCAGCGACGGTTCCGAAACCCCGCCGATCCAACGCGTCGCGGTCCAGCATCACGACCGGCGAGGCAAGATCGCCCGAGGATTTCAACAGCGTCCCTGTGACTACCACCTCGTCGAGCAAGACCGCGCCTTCCGCGGCCTGGGCACCGCCCTCCCCTCGCCGCAGAAAAATGACCCCCGGACGCGTCTGGGACCACGACAGTCCCGATCCTCGTAGCAGGGTGTTCAACGCCTCCTGCGGCGCATACCGCCCCCTCAACCCCGGCGTCCGCAGGCCGGCGACCAGATCCCCGGTGAAAAATATCTGCTGGTCCGACTGGGTCGCGAACAGGTTCAACGCGTCTCCCAGCGACCCGGCCGGGATGTTGAACTCGCGCGCCTCCTGGGCGCAGGCCGTCGTCCCGACGGCGAGAACGCAGGCGACCAGCGCACTGCAGGACAAAAGACTCGAGCGACTCATATTCTTGGCTCCCCTCCCCGCCACATGGCGTCAGAGAAGAGACGGTTCAGACCCCGGGTAACCCCGGAGAGGTTTCTCAATTATTTTTTCGCTCCGAGAGGCGGACGGCTCCATCCGGCCCCGGAGAGACTTCAAGTTCGAACACCTGCGAGGCCGTGGAGACGAAGGCGTCCCGGTCCCCCGCTTTGAACACCCCGTTGACCGGGACCGCGTCCAGCGAAGTGGCGTCCAGTTCGATCTTTGCCGTCAGATACCGGTTCACTTCGGCCACGGCCAGACGCAGCGGCGTATCGCGGAAGACGATCCGCCCGTCCGTCCAGCTGGTCTCGGCCCGCACATCGACAGAACGGAGGGCGACCTCTCCAGCGCTTACGCGGGCATGCTGGCCGGCCGCCAACCGCTGCACTGCCCTGCCCTCCCCCGCCGGCGCCACATCGACCACGCCGGACACCAGGGTCACGCTGACGGCGGCACCGTCGCGGCGAACATCGAAGACCGTACCGACCGCCGTTACTTGCGTCCCGCCCGCCTGGACGACGAACGGCCTCGTCCGGTCGTGCGCCACGGTAAATAGCGCCTGTCCATGCTCCAGATCCACAAGGCGTTGATCACCCGCGAACCGAACCCTGACCCGCGAGGCCGTATCCAGCCGGATCGACGAACCGTCCGCCAACTGCACCACGCGCTGTTCGCCCACGGCCGTGACGAAAACGGTCCTGCTCTGCATCCAGGACCATCCGCCGATCGCCAGCGCCGCCGCCGCGCCGACCGCAGCCAGTCCCAAAAGGCCGCGCGGGACAGCGCGGGACCGACCCGTGCCGGCCTTGCGCGACATCGCAGCCTCGAGGGCTTCCATGATGGCAGGATCGTCCGCCAGTTTGCCCGTATCGGCCCAGACCTTCTCGACACGTCGATACGCCTCAGCGTTCGCCGGCACCGCGCGCCAGGCGAAGAATTCCTCGATCGTGCCAGTGCTTACGTTACGCGCGCCCAGACGGGCGTGCCAGGCGGCCGCCTCCGTCTCCGTGGTTTCAACCCGGACCGTCGGGCTGGTCATGATGCGCCCCATCTCTAGCGCCGAAGCTGGGCTGCGCAGTGAGCCAGGGCCTTGGTCATGCGCCACTCAACGGTTTTGGGAGAAATCCCGAGCTGCTCTCCGATCTGAGTGTTCGTCAGACCGCCGAACCGGGATAGCACAAAGACATCGCGTAGGGGCACAGGCAAGCTGAGAACAAGCTGCTTCGCCAGCACGTCATCGGTCTGAGCAGGCATTTCAAAGCCCCACCCGTCCAGTTGACCAACTTCTCGGGCGCAACGAGCCCGACGATCTCGTCCGGCATAAAGGTCCGCCGCCAGATTTGAAGCGATGCGCAGCAAGAGCGCTTTGGGATGCCGAACGGCCTGAGCGGCTTGATACGGGCCGACCCGCAACCAAGTTTCCTGAAACAAATCCTCCGCATCCTGAACGCCGTATCGCCTTACCAGCCGAGCCTTCAGCCAAGCGGCGTAACGATCGTATAAGGCCGATATGCCCCCCCGTCCGGGATCACCTAGTCGATCAGAGCCGTGGGACACGGATGTCTCCGCCTAACAGCGTATCGGCGAGTCACTTCAACTGGCCGTTCGAGAATCTAGCGGACAGCCAGAATGGTTACTATAGTGACTGGCCCGATGCGCTCAAATCCGTGCGCCTATGGCGATGGAGTTGCGGGCTCAATTTGGTCAGAACGTTCGGCGAGCTCGGCTCGGGCGAGAGATCACGATCGAAGCATTGGCCGAGGACGCTGGCCTGTCTTACAGTTACCTCGGCGAGATCGAGCGAGGGCTGAGAAACCCAACCTTGGCAGTCATCGAAAGACTCGCGGTTAGCTTGGCGGTGGAGCCGCATCTGCTTCTGCGGCCATTGGAGGCCCAATAAGGCTATCGGGCACATCGCACATGTGCGGTGTCTTCCCTTCCCACACCACGTTCGCGAGCGAAGTTACTATAGTAACTGGCCCAAATTGCCGATCTGGCTGTGTTAGCCGGGATGGGTCTAGCGGCAGATTTCGGACGGAATGTGCGTGAGCGACGGCAGGCCGCCGGGATCACCCTGGAAGCTTTCGCTCACGATGTTGGGCTGTCGTACAGCTACGTTGGGGAACTGGAACGCGGTCGCCGTAACCCAACCCTCAAAGTGGTGGAACGCATCGCGATTGCGTTAGGTGTGGATCCTCTGAAACTCCTCGCTCCCTAGGCACCTATGGCATGCCGGGCTCGGCTCGCGGCTCATATGCGCCAGAACTGGTCATTCACTGAGTGCCGGAGACACGACCTTCAGCCATGCCGTCTGAGCCTGGGAACGTCCGCTTTTCGGTCCGATGCCTCTGACCGCTCCTGACCCGAAGCGGACAGTAGCGTCGCTACATCCGAACGGTGATTTCTGAGTCAAAACGGCTGTTTTGAACGCCCGCTTTCGGCATTTCGTCCGCGATAGAGTCGTCGAAGACGCACTCGGGCGCTTCCAGAATATCTCACTCCCGGTCCCCACTGCCAGCAAGCAGGTCTTGACCTGAACCACCGGGCGAGCCGTTCGATGTCAGGCTGTTGTCAGGTTCCCGGATCACTCTCCCATCAAACGGAGGTTTCCATGACCAGCACGGCTCCTCAGGCGATCAGAACCGTCAAGACCTGGGACTGGGGCGTCCGCCTCTTCCACTGGCTTCTGGTGGCCTCGATCGCGGCAGCCTTCCTGTCGTCGGAAGAGGGCAGCGCCCTGTCGCCCTGGCATGTTCCGGCGGGGTGGGTGGCGGCGATCCTGATCGCTTTCCGGCTGGTCTGGGGCTTTGTGGGCGGCGAACATGCCCGGTTCGTCAACCTGATCCGTCCGTCGCGGATGGTGGGCCATGTGAAAGGACTGTTCGCGGGGCGGGTCCATGCTTCGCTGGGCCACAACCCGCTGGGCGGGATCGCCGTGATTATGCTTCTGGCTCTGGTCGCCGCGACGACCTTCACCGGGATAACCGGCGGAGAGGGCGGGCATGAAGTAATCGCCTACATCCTTCTGACGATGATCGCCCTGCACGTGGTCGCGGTCGTGGCGATGTCGTTCCTGACACGGGACAATCTGATCGGCGCCATGATCACCGGCCGCAAGAAGACAACCCACTTTCGCAATGCCCAGGACGC
The DNA here is from genome assembly GCF_963974615.1 of uncultured Brevundimonas sp. Taxonomy (GTDB): domain Bacteria; phylum Pseudomonadota; class Alphaproteobacteria; order Caulobacterales; family Caulobacteraceae; genus Brevundimonas. The sequence continues at coordinate 184,794 of NZ_CAXBDH010000001.1, read as the reverse complement.
CGCTCCGCCAGCGCGCCTTGCCGTTCCCCTCGCTGTCCTCGTCGTGGCGGGATCCGCCTATGCCGCGACCCGCATCGATCCGCTGGCCTTCGTCCCCGGCGCGCACGGGGAGGCCGGCGAAGTCGACGAGGCCGGGGAAGCCGACGAGGACTAACCCTGCCGCCTGAGCGCTCCAGGGTTAGATCACGGTGCCGAACAGGTGGCCTATCCCGGCGGTCAGCCCCATGGCGAATGCCCCCCAGAAGGTGACGCGCAGGACGGCCTTGACGATGCCGGCACCGCCGACCCTGGCGCCGATGCCGCCTAGCAGCGCCAGGCCCACCAAGGCGGACCCCGACACCAGCGGCACGAGCAGCGATCCGGGCGCGACGACCACCACAGCTAGAGGCAGGACGGCTCCTACCGAGAAGGTCGCGGCCGAGGTCAGCGCCGCCTGGATCGGGCGCGCGGCAGTATGCTCTGACAGTCCAAGTTCATCCCGCGCATGCGCGCCCAAGGCATCGTGGACCATCAACTGGCGCGCGACTTCCAGCGACACCGCCGCATCGACGCCCCGGTTGCGGTAGATGGCGGCCAGCTCGCGCGTTTCGGCCTCGGGGTCAGCCTCAAGCTCGGCACGCTCGCGCGACAAATCGGCGGCTTCGGTATCGGCCTGTGAGCTGACCGAGACGTATTCGCCCGCCGCCATCGACATGGCGCCGGCGACCAGGCCCGCGACGCCCGCGACGAGAATCCCGGTCTTGCTGGTCTGGGCTGCGGCCACACCGACGATCAGACTGGCGGTCGACACCAGCCCATCGTTGGCTCCCAGCACGGCGGCGCGCAGCCAGCCGATCCGGGCGACCAGATGGCGTTCGGGGTGTCGTTCAAGCCGGCTCATAATAGGGTCCCGGTGGAAGGGGCGAAGGTGAGGATCAGTTCGGATCGGTCCGGCCGGGTCTCGATCCGCCCACCATGCGCCGCCATAATCCGCGAGACGATGGCCAATCCCAGACCCGCTCCGCGCGCGCTGGCATGGTTCCCTCGGCGATACCGTTGGCTGAGGTCAGCAAGGCGTTCCGATGTCAGTCCGCCACCGCCGTCGACCACCGAAAGACGGGTGCCGGGTCCGGCCGTCACCGTCACCGTTCCGCCTGATGGCGTAACCCGCAGGCCATTCTCGACCAGATTTCTCAGCGCGGCAGCGATGGCTTCGCGGCGGCCGTCCACCGGGCCGCCATTATAAAGCTCCAGCGCCACAGACTTATCTTCCGCGACAGCGAGGGGGGCATATTGCGAGACGATTTCGGTGGCGATGTCCGCCAGATCCACGGGCGTCGCGGACGCGGGAGCCGCCGCCTGCGCGTCCAGCTGCGCGAGCACCAGGAGCTGATCGACCAGCCGCGACATCGCCGAGACATCCCGCTTCAGCCTCTGGCCTTCGGGCGAATCCAGCCGGTCCAACTCCAGCGCGAGGACGGCCAGCGGCGTTCGCAGTTCATGGGCGACGTCGGCGGCGAAGGCCTCCTGCCGTGTTGCGGCCTCGTCGAGACGCGCGAGCATCCCGTTGACGGCATCCGCGAAGCCCGTCGCCTCGGCCGGGAAGTCATGGACGTCGACGCGAAACCCCTTGTCGGCGGCCTGGGCGGCCTCGATCCGCGCACCGGCAACGCTCAACGGCCGCAGGGACGAGCGGATGACCCAGAGCGCGGCCAGGGTCATCGGCACGATCAGCACCAGCAGGGGCACCACGACATGGTCGGCGACCTCGTTGGCGATCCCCGCGAACTGGATCTCGTCGCGTCTCGCGCGGGACGACAGACCGTATTCGACCCCGACGAACAGAAGCAGGACGAAGCCGCCGACGACGCTCATCAAGGCGAACCCGAGCATCAGGCGCTGAAAGATGGACGGCGTGCGGGTCAAACGACGGCGTCCCGCATCAGATAGCCGAGGCCTCGAACCGTGTGGAGCATCCCCGTGCAGCCCGCATCGTCGAGCTTGCGACGCAGTCTGGAAACGGCCACCTCGACCGCGTTGGGCGTGACCGGCTCATTGAACGCATAGAGCGACTCTTCCAGTGACCCTCGCGTCACCACCGAACCCGCGCGGCGCATCAGGGTCTCCAGAAGGTCGCCTTCACGGCGGGACAGTTCGATCGGCAGGTCACCGTGCGCGGCCTGGCGCGACGCGACGTTGAAGGCGAGGGCACCGATGTGAAGCACCGGCGTCATCCGCTCTCCGGGCCGCCGCAGAATCGCGCGACACCGCGCCGAAAGCTCCGAAGCCTCGAACGGCTTGACCAGGTAGTCGTCTGCGCCGGCGTCCAGCCCGGTAACCCGATCGTCCAGCCCGCCGCGCGCAGTCAGCACCAGAATGGGCGTCAGGTCGGTCGCGCGTCGCAGGGTCCGAACCCAGTCGAGCCCGTCGCCATCCGGAAGACCGAGGTCGAGGAGGATCAGATCGTAGGTCGCGCTGGCGACCGCCTCCGCCGCACCCTCGATGTTCTGACGCCAGTCGACGACGAAGCCGTCGCGGGCGAGCCCTTCGCTGAGGAGTTCTCCCAGCCTGACCGTGTCTTCAACGAGGAGGAGACGCATGATCGACATCCGTTCCGCTGGCGACGCGTTTCCAGCCGGTCACCATGGACATGACCAGATTTTCGCGGTGACGCCAGCTTTCCACCAACGCCGCGAGAACATGGATGATCGCAAGAGCCATGATTGCGTTGGCCCCGGTCTCGTGGGTGGCCTCAAGCCAGGGTGCACCCCAGAAGGCATCAAGGCCCATCATCCAGCCGGTCACGCCGCAGAAGAGAGACAGCAGGATCAGCGCGATCATCATCAGGCCGCCCGCCGGATTATGGCCGATGTAGCGCGGCTCCCTTCGCTGGATCATCGCTTTAAGGTAGCCGGAGAGACGACGGGGTCCGGCGACGAAGTCCGAGAAGCGCGCATGCTGCGGTCCAATGAAGCCCCATACCAGCCGGATGGCGATCGCCGCGACGATCACATAGCCGACGTATCGGTGAACCGCCTTTAGCTCACGGAAAACGGTCAGATTTGCGACGATGCCCAGAACAAGGGTCCAGTGAAACAGTCGAACGACCGGATCCCAAACCTTGGTGCGCCCGGGTGTCCCCGCAGGGGGGACGACTGTTCCACCCCCGAAAGCCACGGTTGCCTTGGTCACCGCGCTCAGTCCTCGTTGTTCTGGACCACGGCGCCGGTCACCGGGTTGAAATAGACCTCGGCGCGATGGCCATTGGCGGCGCGGGCATAGATCTCATAGCAGCTGCCGCTGACCTGAAAGACGCGGATATTGGTATAGCCCAGCTGGGTGATACGAGCTCGCATCTGTGCCTCGGTCAGCCACTGGGCACGGGGCGCGGTGGTGCAGACCGGACCGGCTGAAGCCGAGGTCGCAAAGCCGGTCATGGCCACGCCTGCGGCTGCAGCGAGGGTTAGGGCGAAGGCCGAAGGGATCAGGAACTTTTTCACGGGGAGCCTCGAGAGGATGGTTGGGTCGCCGGACGACATCGCCCGGTGACGCCAAACTGGGTTCCGAAGCTGACCGCCACCTGACGGCCCGGCAGAATTCCGGATCAGTCTTCGAGTGTCGGGCGATTTTCTCTCGTCAGGCTCCGGTCAGGCTTTAGGCCGAGACAGCAACGGCGCATCGGGCGCACCACAGCCACCGGAGACTTATCATGACCCTCAAGATTCTTCTGACCACCGCCGTAGCCGCGATGGCCCTAGCGGCCGGGGCAGCATCCGCCGAGGATTTGAATCCGCAGACGCGGGCCAATCTGGAAGCCGCCATGCATGGCGAGGCCTTTGCCAACCTGAAGTATCTCCGCTTCGCCGAGGTCGCGCGCGAGAGCGGCAACGACGAACTGGCCCAGTTGTTCGAAAGCTCCGCCAACGTAGAGGCCAACGAACATTTCGCCCGCGAGGCCGACGCCCTCAAGCTGGACGGCACCAATGACGCCAACCTTGTGGATGCGATGGCAGGCGAGCAATACGAGAACGTCACAATGTATATCGGCTTTGCGGACCAAGCCGAAGCCGTAGGCGACCTCCGCGCAGCCGCGATGTTCCGCCAGATCGCGTCCGACGAAGGTGACCACTACGAACGCTATCGCGCCGCCGCCGAACGCCTCCGTCAGTCCCGCTAGCCCTCCACGCTCCCTTCGCCAGGTTGGACGGAGGGAGCGGCAGCGGCACATTGTCGAAACTACGCCAGCATCTGGTGCGGCCCGCCGAATGTCACCTTTGCGGCTCGGGCTGAAGTTCTCTTCCGGGCACTTAGCGGGCCGCCAGAGGCCTGCAGAACAGAGTCCGCTTGCCCCCCATAGCGGACTCCAGAAGTGTCTGCTTTCGGGCCACCAGGTGAGCCCGCCCCCTTCATGCCGAAAAGCGGACTCTCCCAAGGTCCGCCTTGAGTCAAAAAGCGCCCTAACGACCCAGGTCCGCTCCCCGTCCCGCCACGACCTGCGCCAACCCGTTTGCCATCGGCTCCAGCGCGATCCTGCTCCCCATCCTCGCGGCGTCTCCCGCCCTCACCCGCGCATAGTGTTCGACCCCGCCCGCATCCTTCACCACCACGAACGGCGCCGCACCCGCCTCGTCGTGAAACCCGCTCTTCACCACCACCCCGCGCACTCGATCCGTCCCGAGCGGCCGCACCTCCCTCGCCCCCTCCAGCCGTCGCTGGTTCAGCGTCCGGATGATGTCCCGTCGCGCCTGCAGCGTCCGCAGCTTCGTCTCCATCTCCCCGTCGAGCTTGTAGCGCCGTCCCGCCCGAACGGCGAGACCTAGCCCCTCCAGATGGCGCAGCCGCCCCCGGGTCAGCGCCGCCCAGGCGTCGTTGACGCCCACGCCATCCTCGACCGTCCCGTTCGCATCCGCCGCCGCCAGCAGCCGCCGGTCGAAACCGGTGAACCGGTTCGCCCCGGTCTCCTTCCAGATGCGCCGTTCCGCCTCCACCCGCGACAGGTCCCCGAGCCGCTCCTGCGCCGCCTCCTGCGCCCGCGCCCGGAAGCCGTAGCCGATGTAGTCGCGCGGGATGACAAGGTCCCGCCCGTCACCTCGCCGCCCCCGCACGAGCACATGGGCGTGCGGCTGATCAGTATCGTAATGGCAGGTCGCCACCCAGTTCAGATCAGGCTCCCCCAGGTCCGCCGAGACCCGCCCCATGACCTCCCGCACATAGCCCTTCAAGTCGTCGATCCGGTCGCCGTGCTCCGGCGAGATGATGAAGCGGAAATGGTGCCGGTCCTCGCTCCAGCCCCCGGTCTCGACCGCCGGCTGGATGCCGTCCGCCGCCCGGTCGAAGAACTCCGGCCGCGCGCCTTCGACCCCGGCTCCCGAGCGTCCGAGATAGCTCACATGCGCCGCCAGGGCCGCCGCCCGTTCGGCGCCCTTGCCGATGTGGCGGGACACCAGCGCCTTGACGATCACCCGCTGGCGAACGTCCAGCCGGAAGGCCCTGCCCGAGCGTCCCTGCGCCGCCCTGAGAACGCCTGACCGGTCACCCAGGGCGAAGGCGCGCGAGCTCGCCAGCCGTCGCATCAGGCCGGTTCGGACGTTGACCCGGTCGGGTTTGAGGGACAGCGGCAGACGGACCTGGACCGCCTCCGGCTCCTGACCGCTGCCCGCCGAAAGACGGGACTGGATGGCTTCACGGATCAGCATTCGACGCCTCCGATCAGGCCGCCGGCATCGTCCGAAGACGACAACTCACCGCAAGTCGTCCAACACCCTCGGATGCGCCGCTAACCTATGGACAGGATACGAAAAACCCGGACCACCAAACACCCTCTTTTATCTTGCCCTAAGCCCCTTTTCGCAGATTTCCGAACACCGCCGTCATAGGTTCGCACATCGGACCAAACCTCATCATCGCGTCCCCGGTCCATCGCCTGGTCGTCCCCGAGGCGCCGTCTTCGATCGCGCAAACGCCCCGGACGACAAACAAAAACCCGCCCGGCCGAAGCCGAGCGGGTCGTTGAGGTCAGTTCCAGGCGATCACGCCGCGCGCGCCTTGATGGAGACGTGCCGCAGCCCGGACTCCATCGCCTTCTGTCCGAGGTTGAGCGCGGGTCCAAACGGCCGGCTATCCTCCGAACGGGCCCGATCCAGGGAATGGACCAGGGTCAGGCAGCAGGTCGGCTCGAGCGCGATCAGCTCGTCGTTGGCCCGGAAAGGCGCGGCCTTGCCATGGGTGTCGAAGTCGGCCCGGGCGAGTATCAGCTTCACCCCCTTCTGGCGGGACCATTTGATCGCCAGCTTCTCCGATCCCTTCGCCCCGGTCGTCGCGAGCGCCATGTCGGGCCACTCCTTCAAAGCCCAGTTCAGGGCGTCGAAGATCCGTCCGGCGTCGTCCGGGGTGTCAGCCGTCGGCGCGCCCCGGAAGGCGACCACCGGTCCGCCCGGATCGGCGTCCCCTGCCCTGCGGTTCCTGATCGCGCGGATGGCCTGTTTGGCTTCCAGCTGGGCTGCCGTCAGATGCGTGCCCCGTCGGCTGCCACGCCAGGCCGTCCAGACCTCGCCGGTCGCGATGGTCCAGGTTTCCGCGGCCGCGTCCCGGATCAACTCCGTCGCCCGGGTGGCCGTATCCCCGGCCCGAGCTTTGGCCGTCGCTTCCTGAAGCTCGGTGTCGACCGCCTCCGATCCGTCGAAGTCGCGGTCGAGGCTGCGCATCGCGTCGCGCGCCCGGTCCGCGTTGCGCTCGATCCGTCCGGCCGCCGAATGGAAGGCACCGATCAGGGCTTCTCCCAGGATCGTCTGGAAGTCCTCCAGGGCTGTGTCGGAGATCAGGTCCACAAGCTCGGTCATGAGCGCGCGCCCGAGCTGGATCAGGGCCTCCTCTGTGGGATGCGGACGTGGATCGCCGAGCGAGGCGGTCAGGTCGTCGAAGGCGGAGTCTGATTTGGCGAAGAAAGGTGAGGGAAAGGCTTGCATCGGGAACATCCTGTAAGAGATGTCGAAGCGCCCCATGCGCAACGACCCCGGTTTTGGCCACACCGGGGTCCCCGGCAGTCACCGGAGCGGACCGCCCTTGCGGGCCGAGAAGGGGAACGGCGCAGCCGTTGACTTCCGGGGTGGTGTGACAAAATCGGAGGGCGTTGTGTGGGGGCAGGTCCTCGCCCGTCTTCGGGCGAGGACACAACTCGGCGCCGTCGCGCCGATACGGACGACAGGACATCGATCTTCGCCGGCCTCGTCGGCGGCGAGCCGCCGGCGCCGCACGCCTGGGCGTCCATCGACGCCGACACCGATCGGACCTCGACCCCTCGCCCCCTCGACCGCCCGTCCTGGAGCCTTCGACCCCGGCCGAAGACAAAACGGCGACCTCATCGAGGCCGCCGTCGAAACAGTCACAGAAGTCAGCCCCGCGAAACCGGCCGGAGACCCGCGTCTCAATGCAGCCCCGCGAGCGCCTCCAGACTCTCTAGCGTCTGCCGCAAAGGGCGATAGGCGACAGCCGCGTGCGGCCCGCAGAAGGCACCCCGCGCGATCGGGCGTCCACACAGACTGAAGCCCTCCGCCCCGGGATCGCCATAGGGCCAGCGGCATTCGCAGCGCCGCACCGAGAGGATCGTAGCCAATCCATGGTCAGGGAGCGACGTCGATGCCGCCCGCAAAACGGCCGTGGCTAACGGGCGACGGTCCCTGCGCCGTGCGACGCGCGGGACGACGGCTTTCGGCGGAGGCGGGCGGCCCGCAGACAGGCCCAGCCTGTAGATCTTGCCGAGGACGGCGCTACGGGTGATGCCGTGGTCCAGTTCGCGCGCGATCCGGGCCGCGCTCCGGCCTGCGATCCAAAGGGTTCTGAGGCGGTCGATACGGTCTTCAGTCCAGGCGGAGGCGGTCATGGCGGAACTCCGGTGCCAACGAGCCCCATCGGCTCGCCCCCGTTCGCCCTTCGCCTTCTCCTCCGGCTTCGCACAGGAAAACGGCCCGGCGCACGTGCGCCGGGCCGTTCCGTCTCTCTCGCCGTCCAGTCAGAACGGGATGTCGTCATTCAGATCATAGCCGCTCGCCGGCTCCTGCACCTGCCCTTCGGCGGGACTGTCGTCCACCGGGGGTCGGGTGCGCCGGTTCTTCAGCCGGATGTCGCCGACGATCAGGCGCAGGTCGTAGTGTTCGACCCCGTTCTTGCCGGTCCAGGTGTCATTCTCGACATGACCCTGGATGACGACGCGGCTGCCCTTGCGGGCGTAGGCCTCGATGTATTTCTCTGTCGTCGCCTCGTTGAAGCAGATGCAGTTGAAGCCGGTGGTGCGCTCGCCGGGCGTGCCGTCGGCCTTGCGGAAGCGGGTGGTCTCCAGCACGCGAAAACTCGCGCGCTTCTTGCCAGAGCCCTGGGCCGACAGGATGGACGGGTCGGCGGCCAGATAGCCTTCGAGAGTGAGGGTCTGCATGAACAGTCTCCTTGGAAATAAAGGTTGCGGGAAATGAAGGGTTACGGGGTCAGGCGGCGGCGCGGCCGTCTTCGGACGCCCCGAGCCCCGCGGCGTCGCGGTCCTCGGCCCAGTCGAGGACGGTCAGCCGGTTCACCACCAGTTCCTTGGCGGTTCGTTCGGTCCCGTCCTTGGCCGCATAGGCCGTGTCGATGAAGGCGCCGACGACGACGGCTTCGCAGCCCTGGGCGAGGCCGCAGGCGATGACCTTCTCGTTGAGGCCCCTGGACCAGCTGACGCAATTGACGCCGACGAGCCGGTCCTTGCCGGCGGCATCGACGCCGCGTTTCTCGAGTAACCGGAACACCGCCTTGGCGAAGTCCGGGCTGATCTGGGGGTCGGCCGCCAGTCGGCCGGTGAACACCATGGTCTGCATGTCAGTCTCCTGTTGATCCGAAGCGCCGGGGAGCCGATCTCCCCGATCCCGCTTCACCCTCATCCTCCCTTCCTCCCGTCTCCCTCCTGACCGGGCGGGGCCTTCGCCTCGTCCGGCCGATCTCAGGCCGCCGCGCCGTCAAGGACCGACTGCACCGGATGGCGACGCAACACGGCTTCCAGGACGCGGGGCCGGTCGACCGGGATGAAGACCCTGGGCGTGAAGGCGATGATCTCGACGAAGCAGCCGAGCGCGACCAGGGCGTCGCGATCGATACGGCCCCCGACCACCTCGATCCGCCAGCGATCCATCACCCGCGCCCGTTTCAGCCACAGGCCGCCGTCCAGGCAGAGTTGGACGCTGCGGTCGAGGAGGCTGGCGGCGGTCCTGGCGCCGTCCGCCCAGGCATCGCCGATGTCGCCCAGGCCGAGGCTCGCCTTGAGCGCCCGGGCCTGGGTCTCGTCCAGGACCCGCCCCAGCCAGCGTCGGCCGTCGGGTGCCCGGACCCGACGGACCGAACACCCGCGCGCCGGCAACCGGCCCCAGATCGGCAGCAGCAGGCCGGTCGCCAACGTGAGCTCGCGCCTCAGCCAAGGGTCGGTTCCCGCGACCTCCTCATCCCAGACGCGACGCCAGTCGTCGATCGCCGCCGGCTTCCAGGCGGATTCCCCGAACGTCTTCTCCGGCAGGGTCTGGCGTCCATCCGGCCGGATCAGACGGACGGCCGCGATGAGGCGGTCCTCGTCTGTGGCGGTGGTCAGGCCGAGTTCGGCGATCGCCGCTCGACCGGATTTGGCGTTGACGACCAGCTGATGGGCGATGTCGGCGACCCGGGCCAGCGCGTCGTCCGGGTTGAGGATGTCTCGACGGACTCTCAGCGAGAAGGTCACCAGGGCGGTCTCAGCCCCCGTCGAGACGTCGGTCCGGATGGTTTCCTGGTCCAGAACCTCCAGTTCCCCGGCCTCGATATCCTCAAGACCCCGGTCCAGCTCACCCGACGCGGCCGCGCGCTCGAGGATGCCGGAGAGGATGCGGTCGAAGTCCTCGAACAAAGTGTTCTGGTCGGCGATCCTCAGCGCCAGCAACCGGTTCAGGAAGGTGTGGATCGGCGGCAGGTCGTCGGAGGGTTTGAGGCCGCCGTCGGCGTCGAGCAATTTGAGACCTGTCTTGATCGTAAAGGTCTCGAGCGTCATCGAGGCGAGCTCACCGAAGGCCAGGGCACCGTAGAAGACGAGAAGGGCCCTGCGCGCCCACGGGCTCTCCAGATTGTCCTCGGCCCGGAACAGACCCGCGCCGGCCGTCCGCCGCTCGCCGCGTGTCAAGGCGCCGAGCGTGTCCAGCCGACGCGCTATGGTCGAGGTGAAGCGCTTCTCGCCCTGGATGTCGGTCGTGACCGGCCGGAACAGCGGGGCCGAGGCCTGGTGGGTGCGGTGGCTGCGGCCCAGACCCTGGATGGCGGCGTCGGCGCGCCAGCCCGGCTCGACCAGATAATGAACCCGGCGTTGCCGGTTCGCCGCCGACAGGTCCGAGTGATAGCTGCGTCCGGTGCCTCCGGCGTCGGAGAAGATCAGCACCCGCTTGCGGCCGCTCATGAAGGCGTCCGTTTCGGCCCGCGCCGCCGACGCTCCCCGCCGTTCCACCAGTCTGCGACCGTCGCGCACGACCACCCGCCGCGACCGACCCGTGATCTCGGCGACGGCGTCCGTGCCGAAGGCTTCCAGCACGGCGTCGAGCACACCCGGCACGGCGGGCAGACAGGCCATCCGCTCGATCAGGACCTGGCGACGACCGAGGGCCTCCTGACTGACCGCAGGCCGACCGCCATCCATGACGGGGACCATTGTGACGTTGCCGTCCTTGTCCTCGATCGCCTCCATCAGATGGACGGGGAAGGCCTCCCGCAGATAGTCGAGGACGTATTCGCGCGGGGTGAGGTCGATGGAGAGGTTGTTCCACTCCTCCGGCGGGATGGAAGAGAGTCTTCTCTCCATGACCGCCTCATTGGTCGAGACGATCTGGACCACGGCCGAGCGATCCTGGACCAGATCCTCCCGGATCGATCCGATCAGGCTCGGTGCCTTCAGGCCGGCGAGAAGATGAGCGAAGAAGCGCAGTTTGGCGCTCTCAAAGGCCGAATATACGGCGGACGCCGCCTGGCCGCTCTTCGGCTTGCCGTCCTCGTCGTTCAGGCCCGTGGCCTTCAGGGCCTCGGCGAGATTGGCGTGGATCAGCTGGAAGGCGTCGGCCCAGGCGTCCCAGATGGCGATGTCGTCCGGAGTCAGGGGATGGACGAGCGGCTCATATTCGACCCCTTCGAACGACAGACTGCGCGCCACATAGAGCCCCAGCGCCTTGAGTTCGCGCGCCACCAGCTCCATCGCCGCCACCCCGCCCCGGTCCATGGCCTCCAGAAAACCCGCCCGCGACATGAAGGGCGCCTCCGGACCGCCCCAAAGGCCGAGGCGCGCGGCATAGGCCAGGTTCTCGGCCGTGGTGGCTCCGGTCGCCGAGACATAGAGAACCCGCGCGTCCGGCGCCCGGTTCTGCAGGGCCAGGCCGGCCATGCCCTGAAGCGAGGCCTTTTTCGCTCCCCGCGCGCCCTTGCCCCCGCCGGCGGCGTTGGCCATCGCATGGGCCTCGTCGAAGGCGATGACGCCGTCGAATTCCTCGCCAAGCCAGGCGATGATCTGGTCGAGCCGGGATTGGCGGTCGCCCCGGGCCGGCTGGCGCAAGGTGGCATAGGTCGCGAACAGGATGCCCCGGTCGAGCCGGATGGCGTCCGCCTGTTTCCAGCTCGACAGCGGCACGATGTCATGGGCGCTTCCGCCGATCGCGGCCCAGTCGCGCCGCGCGTCCTCGAGCAAGGCGTCGTTTCGCGACAGCCACAGCGCCCGGATCCGTCCCTGGCACATATTGTCGGCGATGACCGCCGCGATCTGGCGACCCTTGCCGCATCCTGTGCCGTCGCCGAGAAAAAAGCCGCGTCGCAGCCGGACGGCACCTTCCTGGTCCTCGGAGACAAGCACCATCTGGTGCGGCGCCTGATCCGGCCGCCACCATCCGGGCAGGTGCGCGGCGTGCGCCTCCCCGGCGTAGATCACCATCTCGGTCTGGGCGTCCGAGATCCGCCCCTCATCGCGAATGGCCGGCGGCAGGACCGGTCGATAGGTCGGCACCGGCGGAGCCACCGAGGCCATAGGGCCGGACTCGACCAGGGGCGACGGATGCGGACGAGGATCGGGCAGGACGATCCGCCCCAGGACGTAGGCCTGGTAGAGCCCGACATCGCGCCCCTCCCCGGCCCAGGTACGCACTTCATAGGTCTGGGGCACCGCCCCCGCGAGGAAGGCCAGTCGGCCCGAGGGGAGGGCCAGGCTCCGCTCGCGCGGTCTCAAGAGGGCGTTGGTTGCCACGGGCAGGCGCATCCGCGGCCTGGCGCCGACCCGTGGCGAAAGCGCCGCGATCCTCCACGCCGCGTCCGGCAGATCGTCGGAGGTCTGGACAGGCGCGGCCTCCGCGGCGCCTTCGGCTCGGTCGATCACCAGCAGACCCGTCTCTACCGAGGTCCCATGTTTGGCGAAGGCGTGGGGTGGAAAGGCCATGCGCGCCACAACACGCGCCACCTCACAGAAACGGCGAAGCAGGCTTGGGTCCGTCAAGGCGGTCAGCGGGACGATCGCGGCCAACCGCCCATGGTCAGCCAGCGCCTTGAAGGCCGCCGAGAGGTGGTCGCCGAGCTCCGAGAACGGCGGATTGCACACCACCACGTCGAACCCGCCCGCGTCCGCGCACAGGTCATGGATATGGCGTCCGTCATGACGGGTCCGATCGGCGTCGGGGAACAGACCGTCGAGCAGAGCGGCGCGCCCCGGCGCGACTTCGTTCAGGCTCAGCGTTCCGCCGCAGGCCCCGGCGACCGCGGCGAGCAGACCCGTGCCGGCCGATGGCTCCAGGACGCGGTCTCCGGGGCGCACCCGGGCGGCCAGGACCGCGAGCGCGGCCAGGTGGGGCGGGGTGGAGAACTGATCCAGCACGACCTGCGCCTCACTGCGCCGGGTGTGGGTCAGTCCCAACGCCGAGACAGCCGCCAGCAGGGCGGCGATCTCCGCCGGTGCATCTTCCAGACGACTGACCTGGGGTGCCAGACGCCGGATCTGCAGGACCGTCGCCGCCTCGATCGCGTCATAGGCGTCGCGCCAGGCCCAGGCCCCCTCGGCGTCGGACGCGCCGAATGCGGTGGTCATGACGGCGGCCACAAGCCGACGGTCGAGCGGTCGGGATCGCGCCAGATGGGCCGCCAGCGCCCGGGCGGCGGCAAGGATGTTGGCGGACGTATCTCCGCTGGGGTCGGCGAACAGCGACAGGGTCGAGGACATGGGATCAGCTCCGGTGGCCTGAAGCGGAGGGCGCCTCCCTCTCGGTCCTGCAGGCTCGTCCTCGCCCGCCCTTCCCTCGCCTTTCCCCGGACCAGCATCCGGACACGACAACGCCGCCCCGGCACGAACCGGGGCGGCGTGCTCGAGGCGGATCGTCGTCAGGCGGCGGCGGGCCCCAGGGCGGCCTCGCCCGCCGGGGTGACGGTGAATGCCCCGATCCCGTCGTCGTCGTGGGTGGACACGTCAGCACCAACGTCCTCTTCGGTCGTCACCGGTTCCTCGGCCGGCAGCGGACCCGCCCAGGAGAGGCCGGCCGGCGCCCAGCTCCGGGACGCCGCCTGTTCGGCGACCCAGTCGACCAGTTCAGTCTTCTTCAAGGATCGCGCCCGCTCGTCTTCCGCGCCCATGCTCTCCAGCATTCCCAGCAGCAGTCCCTTGGAATGGGCCTGCAGGAAGGGCGCGTCCGGCGTCCAGTGGAGGGTGATGTCCGCCCCGCACAGGGCGGCCAGCTCGGCCGCCTCCGTTCGGGCGCTGCGCCGGATCAGGGTGGTGCGGGTTTCACGGACATCGAGACTGATCGCGGTCAGTTCCGCCAGCAGCCCCATCTTCTCCCCGTGCGGCAGGGCATGGACCCAGGCGATGACCGTCTCACCCGACGCCTGCCAGGCAGCCCGACGGTCGTCGAGCCGCTGGCGCACCTCGCCGTCCAGGGTCTCGATCACCCGTCCGTCCACCGGATCGAACCCGGTGGCGAGAATGGCCAGGGCTGACTCCGACCGCGCCACATGGGTGCGCAGAACCAGGACGGTGAACAGGCGCGCGATCAGGGCCGTCAGCGCCGCGCCCGGATCGTCGGCCAGGGCCCGGATCAGTCCGCGCGTGGCCACCTCGGTGCGTACGCCATGCAGGGCGTGGTTGACGCCGTCGGTGTCAGGCTCGGGCGCCGGCGCCTCCGGAGCGACATAGACCGGCGGAGCCGACGCCCGGTCCGCCGGATCACTGTCGAGCGATCCGGCGTCCTCGATTTCAGGCTCCTCGGGCGTGTAGCAGCGCACATCGACGCCCGTGCCGGCGGCGGGCCACATCACCATGGTCGTTACCACCCGCCCGCCGCAGCCCGTCTGGTCGGCCTGCACCCGGGCGCGGATCATGGCCACGATCGCGGCGTCAACGGCCTCAGGATCACAGGCCTCGGCCAGGGTCTGCCGGACCGCCTCCGCCCGCGCGTTGAACGCCTCCCGTTCGGCGCGGTAGCGCGCCATGTCGTCGGCCGGGAGCTGAGCGCCATAGACATAGCCCAGCGCCTCAAGGTCGTCCGGGAGGTCCGGTTCGGGTCCGGCGGTGACATGCACGGCGATTCCTTCGGCCTCGAACACGGCGGCGATAGCGCGCGCCCGACGCATCCACAGGTCGGTCAGAATCTCCGGATCGAGCAATACGGGCGCGAGTTCCCCGAACAGATCCGCCTCGGTGCGCCCGCCCGCCTCGCCATAGCTGAGCGCGTCGACGAGGGTGCACCGTCGATCCCGACTGGTGACCCGCCCTTCGTCCAGCCGCTCCGTGATGCGCCAGTCCTGGAACCCATGCCCGTCAAGCGCCGCCTCGGCGAGTTCGGCCTGTTCGGCCTTGTCGGGCAACCGGGCCAGCAGTCTGGCCTGTTTCAGGGTCATCCGTCCGGACTTCAAGGCCAGGAGAGCGGCCTCAGGCAGCCCGGCCAGGGCGGCCAGCCGCTTGATGTCGATCTCGGCGTAGCCGAGGGCCCGGGCGATCACAGGCACGGTCAGCTTCGATTTCAGCATCCGGCCGATGGCGGCGATGATGTCAGCGACATGGACAGGCACGGCAGTGTTGGTGAGCAGGGCGGCGGCGGCCTGACGGGCGGGATCGGTCTCGACACAGACGGTGACGGGGTAGTCCGCGTCGATCTCGCCGGCATCCAGCAAGACACCCAGGGCGAGGCGGCGGCGGCGGCCGTCCAACGCCATCCAGGGCTGCTCCTTCCTGCCCCGCCCGGGCCGGACGGTGAGGCGCTGCAGCTGACCGGCGGCCTTCAATGTGGCGGCCAGGGTCGGGATGTCGTCATCCGGCGGTTCGTTGAACCGCAGATTCTCGTGCGCGATGCCGATGTCACCGAGACGCACGGTTCGCTCGTCACGATCAGGGATCACAGCTGGAGTCGTATCAAGGACAAGGTCGGTCATGAGGGCTCTCCCGCCGGGCTACGGGGACCATCCCCGTCGCTCCGACACCCGTCAGCGCCCTCACTCCTTTCCTTTGGCCGCAGCGACGGCCACCTCGTTCCAGTCCCCGAACGGCGGGTCGGGAATCTGTATTCGGGCCACGACACCGAGGGCCGCAACGCGACGTCCAAGCCGCACCGCCGCCCGTTCGCCGGCCGTTCCGCGGTCGGCCGCGATCAGCAGGCGGCGCACGGACGGCGGTGGTGTCCAGCCAGCGAGGTTGTTGGCGGCCGTCAGGGCCCAGCCTGGAAGCTTGAAGCGATCCATCGCGGACAGGGTCGTCACGACCCCCTCCCCGACGAGCATCTCCCGGGCCGCCGGGGCCAGACGAACCGCGGCACCGGCCGGAACCTGACCGACCATCTTGCGCGTCAGCCGGATACCCGAGGCCAAAAGGCCGTTCGTATCGAGATAGGTCACCTCAACCGCCGTCAGGCGATCCGTTCCATCACTGATCCGCGCGACAAGGGCCGGACGGGTGCCTCCGGGCGGGCGATAGACAGAAATCGGTGCCTGCGGATGAAATCCCAGGCTCAAAGCACCGCCAACGCCCTGGACGGCGCGAAGATGCAGGTAGCGATCTGCGGCATCGCCGATTTGGATGGGACGACAGCCGGCCCAAAGATCTGAAGCGGTTCGCAGGCGAACACTGGCGTCGGGCCGCGGAGCCGCCGGAACCGTTCGATCGCCGCTACTCAAACGACCAGCGTCATCGATCAGACCCCGCTCCCGCAGATGATCCCGAACGGTTCGCCAATCCGAGCTGCCGAATCCGTGAATGACGACCCGATCGTCCGTCAACAACAGCGAAACGGAACGGTCCCGGGCGCTATGTCCGGGTGCCCGGATGTTGGCCCGCTGTCCATTCGCATAGAGGTCGCCGCCCAGGGCGGCGACGATGCGGTGCAAGGTCATGGCCGTCTCAGATCAGGCCCAGGGCCTTGAAACTGGCCGTCCCTTCCCGGCCGACAACCAGGTGGTCATGGACCTGGAGATTGAAGACCCGCGCCGCGTCGACGATCTGGCGCGTCATCTGGATATCGGCCTGCGACGGCGTCGGATCGCCGGAGGGATGATTGTGGACCAGGATCAGGGCCGAGGCCGAAAGCTCAAGGGCGCGGCGAACCACTTCGCGGGGATAGACCGGGGCGTGGTCCACGGTGCCGTGCGCGACCAGTTCGTCCCGGAGCAGGTTGTTGCGCCGGTCCAGAAACAGGGTCCTGAACTGTTCGCGGGGCTCATGCGCAAGCGCCGTCCGGACATAGGCGACGAGCGCCGTCCAGGAGGCGATCACGGGGCGACGGCAGGTTTCATCGCGCGCCAGACGGATCGCCAGTTCACGCAGAAGCTTGATATCCGAAAGGGCAAGAGGGTCGAGGCCAGGCGTGCGCCCGAGTTCGCCGGGCTCGGCAGCGACGACAGCACCCAGGCCCGCAAACCGCTCCAGCAGGATACCGGCAAGCCGATCCGTGTTGGCACCCGGGCCATTACCGGTTCGCCTCAACATCAAACTCAGCAGGGCCTGATCATCCAGCACCGCATGAACCAGGGTCGGCCCTGCAGGCAGGCGTTCGTTCGGGCACGGGCCCAGGGCCCGGGTCGGAATCGGTCTCATGGCGGTCTCCTTCTCCGCTCCACCACGGAGCACCCGCCGCCCGGCCTTCCTTTCTCTCCCTGGTTAGACTTGTGACAGACCCGCGGCTTGGCCGGCGGTCCGCCACCTTGAGCCGGTGGAACGACTTCTGATCAGCGCCGCGGTCATGCGGACCGCAGCCCTCGCCCGAGCCGATCCCAGCGAGGCTCGACTGCCCGGATCATCATTGTCAGCACCTCAGCTCCATGATGCGAACTCGAACACAAGGACGCGGCGTATCACGAGCGGTGCCTGCC
The DNA here is from genome assembly GCF_963974615.1 of uncultured Brevundimonas sp. Taxonomy (GTDB): domain Bacteria; phylum Pseudomonadota; class Alphaproteobacteria; order Caulobacterales; family Caulobacteraceae; genus Brevundimonas. The sequence continues at coordinate 167,466 of NZ_CAXBDH010000001.1, read as the reverse complement.
CAATCGTCGAAGGGAGGTCGCGTTGCACCCCGCCGGCGTCCGGCGTGATGATCTCGTCGGTTCTCGCACCGGTTCCGCGCGCGCGTTCGAGGTCTTCGCCTCATCGATGAGAAGACCGTCAGGGGTTCGCTGCCGCCTCAGGATAAATCGTCACAAGGCAACAGCCCGTTGATCGGGCTGGGCTCGGAGACAAGCAAACACCGTTCCTCGTCGATCATATAGTCCCGAGTGGCCGGAGAAGCCTTGATGTCTCGGGTAAGCTGGATCTGGAAGACGGTCATACTTCCGACCCTGAACGCGGTTTCGCAGGCCGCAAGATAGAACTCCCACATGCGGCAGAAGCGCTCATCGTAGATCTCGGCGGCGCGGGCCCGATTAGCGCGGAATCGTTCCGACCAGCACCGAAGGGTTTCAGCGTAGTGGAGCGGCAAGAGCTCAACGTCAGTCACCCGTAATCCGCTATGTTCGACCGCCGTGAACACTTCCGACAATGACGGGCAGTATCCGCCGGGAAAGATATACTTCTCGATCCATGGGTCGTTTTCGGCTGGCGGACCCGCTCGTCCGATCGCATGGATGACGGCGAGCCCGTCCGGCGCCAGTAGTCGGTGCACGATATTGAAGAACTCCCGGTAGTGCGGTTGGCCGACGTGTTCAAACTCCCGACCGACACGATGCGGTCGTAGGTTCCAGTCTCATGGCGGTAGTCGCGAAGATGAAAGCGTACGTGCGGCTCCAATCCGCTGGCTGACACACGAGCAGAGGCGACCCGCAATTGTTCGTCGGATAGGGTAAGGCCATCGACTTCGACGCCATGCCGGCTTGCCAGTTCGAGCGCCAGGCCACCCCAGCCACTTCCAATATCGAGCACACGGGCACCCGTCTCCAGGCGCAGTTTCGCCGCGATATGACGCTTCTTCTTGGCCTGGGCGACCTCAAGGCTCTCATCGCCGTCCTGAAAATATGCGCACGAGTATTGCGGGTCAGGGTCAAGAAACAGGCGATAGAGGTCTTCGGACAAGTCATAATGATGGGCGACATTGGCGCGAGCCCGGGCGATTGGATGGCGTCGTTGGCGCTTCCGGAAAGGTCCGGCGAACTCACCCGCCGCGAGTGGCGATTTGGCGAAATCATTGGCGATGGAAACGCCGATCATCAGGAAGTCGCGCAGCGATCCACCCTCCAGGATAAGCGTCCCGTCCATATAGGCCTCACCTACACCCAGCATGGGGTCGGCCAGCACCCGGGCCGAGGTGCGGGGATCAGTGAGCCGAATGCTTGCCGTTGGAGTGTCGTCGGTGCCGAAGACGTGGCGCTGACCCCAGGGATCGACAACCACGAGCGACCCTTGCTGAACAGCGCGCCCAAGCGCCTTGGCAAGAAGCTTGAAGGAGGTGCGTTCGGGTAGAATCGAACGGAGCGCTTCTTTCATCATCGGTATCACCTTCAGGGACAGAGGTCGCAAGGTGAGACGCGGGAAAGAAGCAGGCCTTACAAGAAGCGTGAAGTCTCCGATCCTAACGTCGAGACCCTTGCCGACGCTATGACATCTTGGAGTCGGACGTGGCGACGGCGCCTGAATGTAATGAAACGGAGACTGCATCGTCCGTTTAATGACTGAAGCGGCCCTTCTGGTCGTCGCCCGCACGGAGGGTCAGGTGTCTACGCTGCGTTCGCTCATTCTTGGTGCCCTGTGGGGCCTTTGGACGGTGCTGTTTGGTTTGGCGATCCCGTTTTTATGGATCTCCAGGACGAAGCCCTCAACGGTGCGAATGTTGTCGCGGGTCTGGGCCCGTGGCGTTCTGTCCATGCTGGTCGGCATCGTTGGCTTGCGGCACCGGGAACGGGGTCGGGAGCACGTTTCCCGTACGCCTGGCCTGATTGTTTCCAACCACCAATCGACCTGGGAAACCTTGGCGGCACTCGTCATGTTTCCGGATGTCGCGATCGTCGCCAAACAGGAACTCCTGCATATTCCGGTGATGGGCTGGTATCTAACGAACTCGCCCATGATCCTGATCGATCGAACATCGGCATCCGCAGCGCTCCGAGAGATGACGTTGCAAAGTCGAGCGGCTCTTGCCGCCGGACGCCCGGTACTGATCTTTCCTGAAGGCACCCGAAAGGCGGTCGGTGAACCGATCGTATTCCGGCGCGGCGTCGAATTTCTTTACAAGGCGCTGGGCGTCCCGACTCTTCCTGTTGTCCTGGATTCGGGGCGATTCTGGGGTGTCGGAGGCCTTCCAAAACGGGCAGGGGTCATCACTGTTTCGTTCCTGGAATCAATCAGTCCCGGCCTGAGCACGAAGGATTTTACCCGAACCGCGCAAGCTTCAATGCACGCCGAGGCGGTTGGGATCGAAAAGCGACGAGTGTCCTCACTGTCCTGTTTGTCGGCGAACTGCCTCGCCTCCCCCCAAATTCCGGAACTCCGCTCATGAAGATCGCACAAGTCACGCCGCTGTATGAGGCCGTGCCCCCGAAGCTGTACGGCGGCACGGAACGGGTGGTGGCCCACCTGACCGACGCCCTGGTTGAGCTGGGCCATGACGTCACCCTGTTCGCCAGCGCCGATGCGACGACGCGCGCGCAGCTGATCCCGGTGCGCGATCAGGCCATGCGACTGGATCCGGCACCGTTCAAGTCGGACCTCGCGGCCCACATGATCATGTTGGCCGAGGTGCTGAAGCGCGCCAACGATTTCGACGTGATCCATTTCCACACCGATATGATCCAGTTTCCGATGTTCGAACGGTATGCCAACCGTACGCTGACGACGTTGCACGGTCGGCTGGACATGAAGGATATCGGCGGCGTCTACGAACGCTGGCCCGAGTTCGGTCTGGTGTCGATCTCCGACAACCAGCGTCGGCCCCTGCCCCACGCCAATTGGAAGGCGACCGTCCATCACGGCATGCCGGCCGAGCTTTACCGCTACTGCCCGAAACCGGAGGGCTATCTGGCCTTCCTCGGCCGCATCTCGCCCGAGAAGCGACCGGATCGGGCCATCGAGATCGCCACCAGACTCAACAGGCCACTAAAGATAGCGGCCAAGATCGACGCCGCTGACAAGGTTTACTGGGAGACCGTCATAAAGCCGCTGATCGACGACAATCCTCTCATCGAATTCGTCGGTGAGATCGGCGATCACCAGAAGTCCGCCTTCCTCGGCGGGGCCGAGGCCCTGCTGTTTCCGATCGACTGGCCCGAACCGTTCGGTCTGGTGATGATCGAGGCCATGGCCTGCGGCACGCCGGTGGTGGCCTTCCGCTGCGGCTCCACCCCCGAAATTATCGAGGATGGCGAAACCGGCTACCTGGTCGACACCGTAGAACAGGCGGTCGCCGCCGCCGGCCGGGCGCATCTGCTGGACCGCGCAGCGATCCGGGCCCGCTTCGACCGGCGGTTCTCGGCCACCGCCATGGCTCGCCGGTATCTGGACGTTTATGCGGATATGTCGGCGCGACGGCCCTTTGCCAGGACACTGACGAACAGCTCCGTGGCCGCAGTGCGCGAACAGAAGAGCTTCGCCGTCCTGGATTGATCCGCAAGCCATGTTGCGCGGCCCTTCGAGAGCCAAGCGTTGCGAGGCACCCGATGCCTTGCCCGCTCGAACCCTGACGCACAGTCACATTGCCGGCGACTGAAGCTCTGAAGTCGGCGGTTGCCCGGACGGCTTTTTCGATCGTGGAGGAAAGTACAGCAGCACGATGACGCTGAGCACTGCTGCGAAAAAGCACCACACGGAGATAAGCCACACGGAATAAAAAACGTAGGCCGCAACGAATGCCACAAAGGCCGCGAGACCAAACAGCCTGACCTTCGTGTGACTGGAGAAGAGCATGCTGACACAAGTGCTGAGGACATACAGCAACATCACAACGACGATATAGAAATGCGTGGAGACGTAGGCGATATGCCGTCCCTGCACCTGTGAAACGATCGGCAAACTTACCAAAAAATACAGGAGGTAGAGGCCCACCGCGGCCCCGACCAACGCGATGGCAAGCAATACCCGGCGACGCCAGAGCACCGGCTCGATCAACAGAATCGCGATTGGTACATAGATCGGCCAAAGGACGTGCGAGAAGAGCGAATAGACGAGCGTAAGCACGGTATTCATCATCGGTGCCTTGTCGGGAAACGTTAGCCAGATGGTTCCCTCAATCAGCTGCTGAATACCGAACAGGACGGGGATCAATGCGAAGGGCAGCTCGACGCGCCGCCGTGCGCGGCGAACCGTCACCGCCCCGACGATCATTAGCGCGGCCCCGGCGGTCAAACTGGCTGTAGCGGAAAAGCACATGCGATCGTAAATCCTCGGATCTCAACAGACTCAGGGGTTGGTTTACAGCAGTAGACTGGCACCTGCCCACCGAATTTCCGAGCCGAAGCTGGTGGTCATCAATCTTCAGTCGGCATTGGGGCCAGCCGGACACTCTGAATTACGCTTTGTCCGAGCGACACCTTCTTGGGCATGCGACTTCATCGACGGATCCGCCGAGAGAGAATTGGGACGAGCCGAGGCTGATCTGTAAGGAATTTTGACTTACCGCGTCATAGCTCTGTGGGCGCGCCCCGGCAATCGGTGACCAGGCCGGCGCGCGGACAATACGCTCCAACGAAGATCTAGGAGAGACTGATGAATTGGATGGTGGAGAACTGGCCCTGGCTTTTGATCGGGGCAGCCTTTGTGGGACTGCACCTTGTGGGTCATGGCGGCAACGGCGGTCATGGGTCGCATCGATCCACAAAGGGTAGCGACAGCGCTCGCTCACGAAAGGGCGACCTGAAACCACCCCATGAGCACTGAGCGAGCCACTTCGGCAGCTTTACAGAAATCCCGGCGGAGCCGACCCATGATAGACACGAAAATTGTAAGCTGGACTCTTGGAATTTGGGCTTCCGTAACGTTTCTCATTTGCGTGGTCTACGGACTGATCGCGCCTGAGAACCTGCATGCACCGGCTATGTTGGAGCAGTTGTTGCCTGGCTTCACGTGGCTAACCTGGCCCGGATTCCTGTTGGGATTTGCAGAAAGCTTTCTCTACGGAGCTTACGCCGGATTGGTTTTTTGCCCGGTCTACAACTGGCTGAACCGGCGCTGGGGGCGGGGTTAGAGCCCGGGGGGGCTATGGGATGATGAAGCCATCATGACCGGCAACGGCACAGGCGGAAGCTCGCAACCGCGCGGAGCGGCAAAAGGTGCTGGAGCAAGTGGCGTCAGCCAGAACTTCCGGCAAGCCCGGGACGGCGTCGACGTCGCGTAGGGCCATCCGCCTCCCAGGTCTGTAGCGCCGCCGCTATGAGCGGCGCGAGCGTGATGGCATTGCTTGCATGTGGGACGCTGTCGCTGGACACGACCCTTTCGGAGAGCCGGGAGAGTTCCGCGAAGGCCTCCCCCGCGAAGATTCCATGGACGACGACGCAGACGGGCGGTGGCAAGCCTTGTCTCTGCAACTGATGGGCCGCCTCAATGAGTGTCCGTCCGGAGGACGCAATGTCATCAAGCAGGACCGGGCGGCGGTCTTGCCAGGGCGTGAGGTCCGGAAATGTGATCTCGACCTCCCGATCTCCGTGCCGAATTTTTCTCAGCACGACGTGGGGCGCACCAACTGCTGCAGCGACCGCCTGGACCCACTGCTCACTTTCTTCATCGGGTCCGATTATCAACGGATGGGGGACTTCAGCGGCGATCCAATCGGCCAGCAAGGGCGCGGCATGCAGCGTGCGCGCCGGAATGTCGTACAGAGCGGCCAGCGCCGAATAGCGGTGCAGATGCGGATCGACAGTGACGAGTCGGTCAAAGCTGCTCGAGATGAGCCGGGAAAACGCACGCGAGGTTACGGCCTCACCGGGCGTGAAGCGCCGGTCCTGGCGCATATAGGCGAGATAGGGCGCGACCAAGGTCACCTCCGCCGCTCCGAGATCCCGGGCTGCGTCAGCGGCAAAGATCAGGCTCAGAAACCCTGGATCCGGACGCGCCAGACTACAGACCAGGTCAACAGGGCGTCCCGCTACGTCTGAGACCAACCGGACGTAGCTTTCGCCATCCGGAAAGTGGCGGGTTTCAAGCTGCCCCAGCTCAAACCCGCCCGCCTCGGCGATTCGCTCGGCGAACGCCTCATTTCCCGGGAGGGGCAGGATCAATCGCATGGTAAACTCCCGAAACGAGGGTTGGGAACCAGGGCCAAGAGTAGTCCCGGAGAGCCCGACGCACTGGCTCCCGGATGGCAGGATGCCCGTTCAGACGCTGCGGTCTGCCAGTTCTTACAACGTGCCTTCGCCTCCACGTACCGATCGGCCCTCTGGGCAACTCTACGCAAGGCGGGGGAAGACCCGACCGTCGGGGACGGAGGCGCTGTAGTACCCGGTCGAAGACATGCGTCATTGTCGACACGGGTCGAGTTCAGCCCCTCGCGGAGAGACCGGAACATGTCTGTCGCCCACCCAATGCGCCACTGGGCGCACCCGCTTCTGTTGGCCGCCGTCGTCGCCCTGGCGCTCGCTTCCTGCCAGGCCAAGCCCGTCGAAGGTCAGTCGCAGACCGTCGATGGTCTTCGACTTGTGTACGGCGTCATCGCCAGTGAGAAAGTGGGCGATCACCCGCGGTCCCACCCTGAGTCCCGGATGCACGACGGGCCGCCGCCGGGGACCGATCACGTCACGCTCGCCGTGTTCGACGCCACAACAAACCAGCGCATAAATGACGCCCAGGTGTCGCTGAGTATCGAAGGGCCGCGTAACGCCGGCCCCGGAGCCGGGCGACTGGACCCCATGCATCTGGACGGCTCCACCACCTACGGCGGCTATGTCTCGCTTCAACATCCCGGACGGTACCTGCTGATCTTCCATGTGGCTCGCCCCGGTCGGCGCGACGATCCGGTCAGGGCCGCCTTCGCCTACAAGCGATCCTGACAGGCCGTGCCGTGCTCGGGCACCCCGCCGCCGGCGCACGGATCGGTGTTCACCGCGACTGCCGGCAGAACGAGGACCGGTGCGAAACCACCGCCCGGCGTGCGCATATTGGTGGTCTGCCCCTGGTAGAGGCGGGCCGCCGCGAGCAGCATCCGCCCCCCGTAGGTGTAAAGGCGCACGTCGACCTTCAGACTGACCGGCTCGTCGTCGGGCTGGATGCGTCGTTCTCCGGGAGCGGCGTAGGCTTGCGCGACGTAGGCGGCGGTCTTGATCTCTTCCCAGACCCGTCGAGTGAGTTTGGCCCCGCGGTAGGCCGCCTTGCTGGCGTGGCCCCGGACCGGCTTGAAGAACCAGTTGCGCCGGTCTGCCCAAAGCTCTGCGGCGTTTTCCGGTCGCACGAGGACGGTCCGGGGAACGGTCGCCGCAAGAACGGCGGCATGGTCCGCTCCCAGCCCCCAGCGGTCTAGTCTTTCGGGATCGGACAGTAGGGTAAGGTTCTGCTTGTCGGCGAGGCGGCTATAGATATGCGGGTTGGGCGTGACCACGACCAGGTCTCGCTCATAGGCCTGCCTGAGGACCGCGTGGGCCGGCTCCTCCAGCAGAAAATCGACCAGACGATTGTAGACGATGTCCACACGAACGCCGCCGAGCGTCAGCGCATCACCTTCGAGCTTCAGATCGCGAGGATCGCCGATCAGGACCTCGAGTCCGACCGCCCGCAGCTGGGCCTGGGCGAGCCTGAACTCTGGATACAGCGCCTGCGCCATGGGATCGTCATCCAGGATGGCAACCGTTGCCGGCGTCCCACTCCCGTTCTGCAGCCGCCACTCATTGCGGAACATCTCTCCGATGTGCTGCTGAAACGTTGCCGGCTCGGGAGCGTCAACGCCGGCGACGACCCCCGCGCAGCACGCCTGCTGCGACCGGGCGAGAACGGCGTTCAGGAAGGCACCTCCGGCGTTGGTGTTGATCTCGATGAGCTTGGGGCCGACGGGTGTCACGTGGAAGTCGTAACCCATGAAGGCACCCAGCGGACCCGGATCCCGACGCGCGAGCGGCGGGGTCCAGGCCAGGGCCGCTTCGCGATAGGCGGGCAACACGACAGCCGTCTCAGCCGCCGCCACCACGTCCATCATCCGGCCGAGCGTCTCTGCGGGCAGGAAAACGGGGGACCGCGCGAACAGCCAGGGATGGGTTTTAGCGAGGTCCCCGGCGAACCCGGGGATCTCCGTCTCGCGATCGAGTGCGGCCGCGAGGGCTGCCTGATCCACCCCCACGCAAAAGCAGCCGCCGTTCAGCTGGTCTGCGCGTATGGAGCCGGCCAAGGGCGACAGATCAGACATCAATGAACGAGCCTCCTTCTGGGTGGCGACCGGCTTGCTCCGCGTCGAGTCACCGGTCAAGGCCAAGCAGCCGGGAAGCATGGCGTGCGATCATCCGTTCTTCGTCGGTGCGGATCATCCAGCCGGTGACGGGACTGCCGGCTGCGCTCAACTGTCCAGTCCCGCGGCTATTGGCGGCCGGGTCGAGCTCGACACCCAGCCAGGCGAGCCGTGCACAGATCTCCGCACGGATCCGCGGTGAATTCTCGCCGATGCCGGCGGTGAAGACCAGACCGTCGAGCCCCTCCACGCTCCCCGCCAGGGTCGCGACCTCGCGCGCCGCCCGGTAGACGAACAAATCAACCGCCTCGCGCGCGGCCAGGTCGTCGCTTTCCAACAGGACGCGCATGTCGCCGCTGAGCCCCGAGACGCCCAGCAGGCCGGAGCGCCGGTAAAGCAGATCGACGAGTTCTGCGGCGTCGAGCCCCGCGATCTGCTGCAGGTAGAGCACCACCCCAGGGTCCAGGCTCCCGCAGCGCGTTCCCATGACCATGCCGTCGAGCGGGGTAGCACCCATGGTGGAATCGACGCTGCGACCGTTCCTCAGTGCGCAGAGGCTCGCGCCCGAGCCAAGATGGGCCGTGACCACGCGTCCGGTCGCCGTCGACGGATCAAGCAGCGCGAGTTGCTCGGCCACAGACTCGTAGGACAGACCATGAAAGCCGTATCGTCGAAGCCCCCTGGCTTCCCAGACCCTGGGCAGGCCCAATCGATCCGCCACCGGCTCGTGACCGCCATGGAAGGCGGTATCGAACGTCAGGACCTGAGGTAGATCGGGATGCGACTTCCGAAGCGCCCAGGCTCCCGCAAGTCCTTGCTGCTGGTGGAGCGGGGCGAGCGGAGCAAGGGCGTCGAGGGCCTTCAGGACCGGCTCGGTGGCCGCGACGGCCTGGCTGAAGTCCGGACCGCCGTGCACAATGCGATGTCCAACCCCGGCCACGGGCCCCGCCAGTCGCGCCTCCACCCACCGCAACAGATCCGGTGCCGTGTCTCTGCCCCTGTCCACCCAAGGGGCCTCAGTCAGGACAACTCCGTCCGTGTCCAGGCTCAAGACCCGTCGGCCCGGGCCGTGGGACTCGATCCGGCCCCGCAACACCGGTGCGAGAGTGCCCCCGGCGGTCTCGAACGCGCCGAATTTGACCGTGGACGAGCCGGTGTTGACAGCGAGGACGGACGGCATCCTGGCGACGATCCCTGATTGGCGCACGCCGGGCGTGCCGATCATTTCCTGACGCGGCCAACCCTCACCCCTTACGGACCCGCCCGCGCCGGCCGCCTCATCCACCTCGCCCGTGAACCGGGCGCGGCGTAATGCTCTGCCGCCGGCGGCGTCAGATAGGCAGCGATGTTCAGTTTCTCGCGAAAGGATTCGGCCCAATGGCTTCGAACCAACCGTCAGGACGCATGCTGAAATTCCTCACGCTCGCCGCTTTCGGCGCGGGTCTGACCTATCTGCTCATCGGGGAACATCGGGTCCACCTCCTCGGCTGGCTACCGTTCCTGCTGCTCCTGCTCTGTCCGCTGCTGCACATGACCATGCACGGCGGTCACGGTCGCGGGCATCGTCAGGGACCGCCGGGCCCTTCGGCCGCCGATTCCTCCCATCCGCACCAATCCTGAGCGAGGTTCCCGTGCCCGAACCGCAAGCCTACGGACTCTGGTCCCTGGTCATCCTGAACTCGGTCCTGTTCATCTTTTTCGCCTTCACCTTCTTCAAACCGAGGACGGGCCGGGACTGGCGCTCATTCAGCGCCTTCAGCGCCTTCCTGGTGGCGCTCTTCACCGAGATGTACGGTTTTCCGCTCACACTCTATTTCCTGTCCGGATGGCTGCAGACGCGCTTCCCCGGCGTCGACTGGTGGTCGCACGACGCCGGACACCTCCTCGAGACGATGTTCGGCTGGAGGGCGAACCCCCATTTCGGGCCTTTTCATATCCTCAGCTTCGCCTTTATCGGCGGCGGCTTCTGGCTGATCTCCGCAGCCTGGCCGGTACTCTATCGCGCCCAGAAGAATGGAATGTTGGCCGTCAGCGGTCCATATCGATCCATCCGTCATCCGCAGTACGTCGGCTTCGTACTGGTGATGTTCGGCTTTCTGATACAGTGGCCGACCGCGCTCACCCTGGCGATGTTCCCGGTGCTGGTCTTCATGTATTGGCGGCTCACCAGGAGCGAGGAACGCGAGATCGAGGCGCGCTTCAGCCCGGAATACGCGATCTACAGGCTGGCCACACCCGCCTTCGTTCCGCGACTGCGCCGAACGGATAGCGCGACGCCTTCGCGTCCCTGAACTGTCACTCGACCCGGGGCTTGCAGGAACCTTGCGCTCTCACCGGGCGCATACGTGAATGCTCGGCAGGCAGCAACGTATTCGCTCAAGGCGGCGCTCAACCTGAGTTCAACCTCAACATTCTCCTTAATCGATCAGCCAGTTCAATACGCACCGCGGTCGACAATCCCTCAGAATTTCGGATACAAATAGTGTTGATCTGACATTTTGATCTGTCGCAATGGCGCGTGCGCTCTTCGGCCCGATCCTGATTTCCAATAGATGGACAGGATTTGCCAGATGAATCTGCAACGAGCCTCCGCATCAGATGCACCGGCTTCAGTGCCCCCGTCGATTGGCCTGGCGCCGGCATTGGCCCGTCCGGAAGAAATTGTACGCCTCGTGGAATCGAGCCTTCGATACGGTCGGGCTGGCCATTTGCGTTTTCTGAGGGGACGCCTTCGGTCCAGAGAAGACGCCGAAGACGTTCTGCAGGAGTTCGCCCTGAAGGCCACGCAAGGCGCACGACACCTGACCAATCCCGGCAAGATCGATGCATGGCTCGGCACCGCCCTGCGCAATGCCCTGTTCGATCGTTACCGTCGCAATGCGAGCCGTGCCCGGCTGAACGAGGCCATGCTGTCGGAGGTTCCCGTACCCGCCGGAGACGATGCGCCGGAGGGTCTGGACCGGGCGTTGCAGTGCCTGTCCGAAGCCCTGGGCGACCTCAGACCGGAGACCGCCCAACTCCTGCGGCGCGCGGAGCTCCAGCAGACCCCTCTCAAGGTGATCGCCCGTGAGATGCAGCTGACCGCCAACAATGTCGGCGTTCGGGTCCACCGCGCCCGCGCTGCGCTGCGTCGGGCGATGGAGGTGCGCTGCGACTCCTGCTCCGAACCCTGCGTTCTTGCGGCACGGTGGAGGCCATCCGTCGGCCCGGCGGGTCAGGCCTCGACCGCAGCCGCGCGCAGCCGCGGCGGGTGAAGCAGGGGCGCTGCGACGCCTGTTCCGAATTCCGTACTCTCGCGGCACGGCGGAGACCAGTCGTCGGGCCTGCACGTCAGCCCTCGATCTCGATCATGTCGTCATGGGAAGCGGCATAGTCCAGCGCATAGGCCATTTCGCCCGCCGTCTCGGCGTGCACTGTCAGCAGTGGCTGGCCGGTCGCGACCTCCGCCCCCAGGCGCACATGCATCTCGATGCCGGCGGCCTTCCGTTCAGGCGCTCCCGCCAGCTTGGCCAGGGTGGCGATCTGCCGGTTGTTGATCAGGATGACGCGACCGGAGCGGGTCGCATGAATGGGTGCCCGCTGGGCCGCGACGGGCGGCGTCCGCATGCCCCCTTGCGCCTCGCAGATCCGCTGAAACCTGACCCAAGCGCGACCGTCGGCAATGACCGCTTCGGCAGTGGCGGCCCCCAGTCCGGCCTCCGCCGCGCCGGCGAGTTCGAGGGCAGCCCCCGCCAGAAGGCAGGCGCGTTGGCGAAGATCCTGCGGGGCATCAGGTCGGTTCTGCAGCACCGCCAGGACATCAAACGCCTCCAGGGCCGGCCCGATGCCGATGCCGACCGGCTGACTCCCGTCAGTCTGAAGGCATCGCGCCTTCAGGTCGAACCGGGCTGCGATCTCGATGAGTCGCCGCGAAAGCTTCACGGCCGCCTCAGTCGTACGCACCTTGGCGGTGGCGCCGACGGGAATGTCCAGCACGACATGGGTGGAACCTGCCGCAATCTTCTTGGACAGGACCGAGGCGATCAGCTGACCTTCGGTGTCCACATCCAGAACGCGCTCGACCCGGATGAAGATATCATCGACAGGGCTCAGCCTCACGGCCCCGCCCCAGACGACGCACCCCCCCTCGGCTTCCACCACGCGACGCATGGCGGGCAGATCAAGATCGACCGGCGCCAGAGTTTCCATGGTGTCGGCTGTGCCGGCCGGCGACGTGATGGCCCTCGAGGAGGTCTTGGGGGTAAGCAGGCCGCAGGCGGAAAGGATGGCCACCACGATCGGCGTCGTGCGGTTGCCCGGAAGTCCGCCGACGCAGTGCTTGTCCATGACGACGTCGGACGCCCAGTCGAGCTGCTCTCCCGCCCCGACCATGGCGCGTGTGAGGGCTACGGTCTCGGCGTCATCCAGCGGCAGGACCGAAGTCGCGGTGAGAAAGGCGGCGAGATGGATGGGGGTGTACTGGCCCGCGGCAACGTCCCGGATGATGCCGTCTATCGCTGTGTCATCCAGCCTGGCGCCATAGATGCGACGTCGCACGCTGGACATGGATTCGATCGCCGGCGCGTGCCGCACGGTGACCGGGTCACCGGTCTTTACCCCCAACGCTCGCCAGGCTTCCTCAGAGAGCGCGGCCTCGTCCGGAGCGACCACCTCGCCGTCCATCTGGTAGAGGGTAGCATAGACCTCACGGTCACCTGACTTCAGCACGACCTGCGACCGGGCCGACAAACCCTCCGAGCGGCAGGCGGGGCAATCCCGATGCATCAGTACGATCGATTCGCGCTGGGCATGGAGGCCGAAGCGGCGCGCCTTCAAGGGCGCTGCCGTCTCGGGGGCGGTTTTGACCATGTCGCTCACAGTTCGTGACGCTCCATCATCTCGGGGATAACGCAATCCCATCCGAGCCGGTCCTGGATCCGGACCCGCAAGGCGTCGGACGCATGGGGCTCGCCATGGACGATGAAAGTCTTGCGTGGCGGCCGCTTGATCCCGGCCAGCCAGCGCAGGATTTCCTCGTAATCAGCGTGGGCCGAAAGCATCGGCAGGGTAGCCACCTCCGCGTTGATCGGAACCCACTGGCCATGGATTTTCACGTCCTTGGCACCTTCGACCATCGACCGACCGCGGGTGCCGGCCGCCTGGTAGCCTGAGAAGAGTATGGTGTTGCGGCGATCCGGACCGAAGGCCTTGATGTGGTGCAACACCCGGCCGCCCGTCGCCATCCCGCTGGCCGCCAGGATCACTTTCGGCATGGGACTGACGGTGATCTTCTTCGACGCCTCGACATCCCGCACATAGGTCGCGATCCCGCACACGGCCTCGCAGACGTCGCGTGGCATGCGATGATCCCCCAGGTGCGCGCAGAGGAGGTCGGTCGCGTTGATCGCCATGGGGCTGTCCATGTAGATCGGCACCAGGCCGATGCGGCCCGCCTCCTTCAGTTGCCAGAGATGGTACAGCAGCGACTGGGCGCGACCGACGGCGAAGGTCGGGATGACAACTGTGCCGCCCCGCGCGGTGGTTCGCTCGATGACGTCTCCCAGGGCCTGAGTGGGGTCGTGCGGATCGTGGAGGCGGTCCCCGTAGGTCGACTCGACCACGACGTAGTCCGCCTCCGTCACCGGCTCCGGATCGACCATGGTGGCGTCGCCGTACCGGCCGAGATCCCCGGAGAACAGAATCCTCGTTCCGTTCCAGGTCACCTCGGCCGTCGCGGCCCCGAGAATGTGCCCGGCCCGACGCAGCATGAGGGTGGCACCGCCCGGCAAACGGACCTCTTGCTGGAAGGCCGTGGAAGAGAAACGCTCCACGGCGCGCTCTGCATCGTGCACGCCATAGAGGGGTAGCGCAGGCTTGTGCTTTGCATAGCCATACCGGTTGGCGTTCTCGGCGTCCTTTTCCTGGATATGACCGCTGTCCCGCAGGATGATCTCGGCGACGTCCCGCGTCGCCGCGCTGGCCAGGATCGGTCCCCGAAAACCGTCCTTGACCAATTTCGGCAAATAGCCCGAATGGTCAAGGTGGGCGTGGGTGAGGACGACGGCGTCGATGCTGGAGGGCTTGATCGGGAACGGATCCCAGTTCTGCTCGCGGAGCTTCTTCAGACCCTGAAAGAGACCGCAATCGACGAGGATACGGCGGCCATCCGATTCCAGCAGATGCTTGGAACCGGTGACTGTGCCTGCGCCGCCGAGACTTGTGAAGGTGATCACGATGTTGCTCCTTGGTATGTCATGCGGGTTGCAGGATGCGGGGATGAGCCTTGCCGGCCACGGCAGCGGCCTCCTCGAGCGTGAGGACCTCGTGCTGGTCAATGCCCAGCAGTTCAGCCGCAGCGGCGACCGCGTGCGCCCAGGTGCAGCGGTTGGCGAATAGCAGGCCGGCCGTGTCGAGCGTTCCGCCGCGGCTCAGATAGCCGAGCGCCCGGGTGCATTCCGGCCCTCCGTCGAGGCGGCGCAACAGGCCAAGCATCGGTTCCGGGCGGGTGTGGGTGAGGATCAGACGGGGAAGACGCCGGGGAAAGAGTGCTTCGAGTTCCTCGTCCGAGGCTGCATGCGCAGCTTCGATCTCGTCCCTCGGGGCCCGGAACCGTCCGGGCTCGAGCAGGACCGTGACACAGGCGCGGCGACCGTTCTGATTGAGTCGCGCAGCTGCCGCCAGCGCCTCTCGCGCCTGGTAGGCGCCGACCGCAACGATCTGAATTTCGGCACTGTCGAGATCCCCCTCGATCAGGGCTGCGCCGCGTTCCCAAAGATCCAGAGCCCCCTCCCCGCTGAATGCCTGGGGCAAAAGCCGTTTGGGCGTGATCAGACAGGCGACCTCGCCGCGCCGACTGTAGACCCCGCTAAGCGCGGCAACGGCGCTGTTGGCGTCGACAGGGAACAGCACCCGGGCGGTGTCCGACATCTCTCCGAACAGGGCTTCGGCAAGCGTGGGATCCTGGTGCGACTGTTCGTTCTTGCCATTCTCCCAGGTGTGGGATGTGGCCAGGAGCGGGACGGCGATCCATTCCGGAACCTGGCCGCCCTCGCGCTGATGGCGTGCGAAAATGATCTCCTGGCGCAGAAGACCCAGCATTTTCACGGCAAACGCTTCGTAGCTCACGATGAGATTGAGACCGCCCTTGTTACCAAGCGCGGCACCCGCGACCGCCTCTTCATTGAGAGCGGTGATCACGGACCCGTCGATCGCCTCGGCGACGCCGGCTTCGGGTCGGTTCACCCTGTGGCGAAGCCGGTCTAGCGTGCGCCCCATGCCGTTGCTTCGAAGCTCGTCGGGATTGCCCAGGCGCACGCGCAGGTCCGGGTTGGCGTCGACGAGTTCCACGAACCAGTTGTCGATCGCCTCCATCGGCGGCCTCGGCCCGTCCGACCAATCCGGAACGGGCCTCATGGGCGCTGGCGGCACCCGCCGCGCGGCCGGATGGCTGCTTTCCAAAGGGCGGCGCTGCAGACTGTGGGTTGTGAGAGCCCCAAGGGCGGCGTCGAGTTCGCTTTCCTGCACGAACAGCGCCGCCGCCGCCGCGTTGAACGCGGCCCGCGCCTGCTCGCTGGTTCGGGGGTCGCCCTCCAGCGGCAGGTTATGCGCCCGGTTCGTACCGGCCCCGGGAAAGCCGAACCCCTTGACCGCCCGGGCGATCACATAGGGCAACGGCGCTGGATAGACCCGGTCCGGATCCGCCTTGAAGCGCGTCATCCGCTCTTCGGAGTCGAGGATGGCCCACGCCACCGCGGCTGGATCGTGTCCGTCGATCTGGACCGGGTCGAAACCGTTCAGCCGCAGGTGCCGTTCGAGCCAGCACGCGCCGCCGTCCTGGGCGATCTCCGTGCGTTCCTCGATGCGGCGCCCGTTGAGGATCATGATCGGCGTCGCCAGACCGCTGTCCTCCGCCCGCCACCAGCGCGGCGACCAGTCTGACCCACGCTGCTCCTCGAAAGCACCGTCGCTGAGAAAGGCGACCAGACTCTCGCCGGGCAGCGGGATGTGGACGTATTCGAGCTCGGCGAACCCGAGGTAGCCGCCCTCCGAGATGGCCCCGGCGGTGTCCGGCCCGGCGTGGCTGCCGAGCGGCGTGGCGGGTCGACCGTCGGCTCCTATGGCATAGCTGTAGAAGTCCGAAACGAGCTGGGACAGGCCGGCGTCCGAACGGCTGTAACGACCCTTCTGCCGCGGTGACACATCGCCGGTGAGGGCATTGACCGCCTCAATGGCGGCCACGCAGTGCCCCTGGCCCATGATCCACGACCGCGTGGTCCCGGACAGGGTGTTCGCCAGCAGATAGCCGACGAAGGCGGTGACCATGTTCAGTGATCCGCCGGTATGCCCCTCCGGAGGATCCTTGAAAGCCTCCGACGGCAAGGGGGCTCCCGACAGGTCGACCCGGCGTGCATAGGTCATGTGTGCCACAAGCCACATGCCGGCGCTCGCTAACCGATCGGCGGCGGCCACCAAGCGATAAACCGACTCCTCGTCATGCCAGAGGCCGCGGCGGACGAGGCGCTGCGCCATGTCTTCGACCCGGGCGACGGTTTCAGCACGTCGCGTCAGCGGCCCATACCCGGATTTCCACATATCGTCCCTGGTGTCCGACATCATCACGCCCTGCCACAAACAGGCGGCCATCCCGCCCGCTCCCGATATGACGCCCTCCCAGGGGATCGCTTACATCCTCACAGAGTGACGACCCGCAAAATGAATCGTGACGGTCGCGAACACCCATGAGTCACGGGCGGGCGTGACATGCGGCCAACGGTCTCCGTGCACTTCTGCCAAAGTGGGATACGTGGCTGGCTGAGAGTTGGACATAATCAGTCCCCTCCGCCCGAGTTTACAGATTGTCAGGAACGTCGGACGGCGACGGACGGCGCGCATCGCGGCTCCGCCGTCCCGCCCGCGAACAATCAACCCGGATGGCGCTCAAGCCAGGATTCCAGTTCCGCGACTTCCCGTGTCTGTGCGTCAATGACGGCCTGCGCCATACGGCGGGCTTCCACATCTGTCGCATCGCTCGCCAGAAGAGCCCGCGACATCGCGATGCCGCCCTGGTGGTGGGCGATCATCTTGCGCGCCCAGATCCGTTGGATGTTCACATCGGTCGCCATCATCATGGCGCGGTGCATGCCCATCTCAGCCTCAGAGAAGGCCGTCCGGGGCATGTTCATCCCCGGGGGCATGGCATGATCCTGGCCCATCATGCCGTGACCGTCGCCGGCGTGTGGCATGCTCATCCCGGCCATCGGCCGATCCGGCATCGCCGTTCCGGAGTCCGCGGCGGTGGCGGCGCACCCGGCGGCACCGAGGAGGGAAAGAATCGACAAGGCGACCGCAGGCCGCCTGACCGAGCGTTGAGTGACTTTAAACATGGAGGTGGATCCTTTGGATCGCGCCACCTGCCAACAGGACGTGACGTCCGGATCGCGGCGGCTTCTGTTCAACGAACACCGGCGTGCTTGGTTCAGTTCAGCTGTCAAAGCGCGCTTGCGGTCGAACGGGGACAGGGTGGGCCTAGCATCCGGGGCAGGCCGAGGCTGAGCACGACGCCAATCCCGGTCAATGTCGACATGATGACGAACGACGCACCGGGCAACCAGGCGACATCGTATAACAGGCCTCCCGCGGCCGAACCGACGGCCGCCCCCAGGCTTGCCGCGGCGGTTTGCCGGCCGAGTTGGGCCCCCTGCGCCCTGCCGGCCCGGCTGGATATCCAGTAGACCAGGATCGGCGTCAGTATGCCGGCGCTTGCCGCGACCGCCCCAATCACCGCGAGCATCCAGCTGAAGTTGGCGGCATGAGGCAGCAAAAGCAGCCCGATCGTCAGGACGACCAGGGCCGGCGCGATCATCCAACGGGTGGTTGAAGGTCTGACCCAGGGCGAGAACACCATGGCTTGCACCACGATCATCACCACGCTGCACTCCGTGAACATAAGAGCGATCTGGGTCGTGCTCATGCCCAGTTCCTGTTTGCCTCGAAGCGACAGACCGACCTCGAATACCCCAACCCCGGCGGCGACGATGAACGCCAGAATCAGCAGTTTGGGAATCAGCCAGCGACTTGCAGGCGCCGCGGTCGGGTCAGGCCTGCTCGCCTGTTCCCGGTGCCGGGTTCGCGGCAAGACGAAGACGGCGGCGCTGGCCACGGCAAAGGCGAGAACGGCGGTCGCGCCCAGCGGAAACGCCAGCGACCCCATCGGATCGCTACTCGAGACCAGGTCCGCGGCAGCGCTAGCGATGAACACGCCCAGCATTGGCCCCAGCAGGAATCCCGAGATGCCCGACAGGCTGACGAATGTCAGGCGGCGCGCCCGCGCCTCCTCGGTCGCCGCCAGATCGCCGATGGTGGCCAACGCAACCGGTGTAACCGCCGCCGCGAACAGACCGCTTAGCACCCGTTCCGCGTAAACGGCGACGAGGCTCTCAACGAAGGCGAAGACCAGCATGGTGGCGCCGAAACCCACAAGCCCGGTCAGCAGGATCACCCGGCGACCATATCTGTCGGACAGGCGGCCCCACATCGACGCGAAGAGAAACAGAGACAGCATGTAGAGGCCGGTCAACAAGCCGGTTGACCGGGAGATCTCCCCGGCCTCCGCCCCGGCGCCCAGCAGCCGCTCGATGATGAACGGCAGCAGCGGAAGAAGAACGCCGAAGCCCATAGACACGGTAAAGACCGCTGCCATGAGGACGGCCATCGTCGCGGTCGGTATGCCCGACGGAGCGAGGTCTTTCATGCGGCCGCCGTCGCCCCCGCCGTCGCAGACGTGGAGGCTGCGGGAGCCTCGCCCGGGCGGTGGATGCCGGTCAGCTTGGTCCGCTTCAACATCAAGGCGTTGATCGCCACAAGCGCCGAACTTCCGGACATGGCGATGGCGGCAATGCTGGGGCCGAGCAGGAAGGGATAGAGGACGCCGGCGGCCAGCGGGAAGGCGATGACATTGTAGCCGACCGCCCACCACAGGTTCTGATGCATCTTCCTGAGCGTGGCCCGCGACAGTTCGATGGCACCCACGACGTCGAACGGGTCGCTCTTCATCAGCACGATGTCAGCACTCTCCATGGCGACATCGGTGCCTGCGCCGATGGCGAAGCCGACGTCGGCCTGGGTCAGGGCCGGGGCGTCGTTGACGCCGTCACCGACCATCCCGACCTTCTTGCCTTGCGCCTGAAGTTCCTTGACCTTGCTCGCCTTGTCGCCGGGCAGGACATCGGCGAACACGCGGTCGATACCGAGCCCCTTGGCGATCCGTTCGGCCGTACCCTGGTTGTCCCCGGTCAACATGATCACCTCCACGCCGCGCGCGCGCAGCGCCTTGACGGCCTCGATCGCCGTCGGCCTCACCGCGTCGGCGATGGCGATGAGACCCACCAGTTTACCACCCACAGCGAGATGAACGACGGTCCGGCCCGCGCCCTGCAAGGCTTGGGACTTCGCGCCGAGATCGCCGAGGTCGATCCTGTTCTCGGTCATCAACCGCTTGTTGCCGAGCAACGCCATCTTGCCGCCGACCTTTGCCTGGGCACCCTTTCCTTCGATGTTGGTGAAGTCGGTCGCCTTGGGCGCCTTTACCTCGGCGGCCCGGCGCAGGATCGCTTGGGCCAGCGGATGATCCGATCCGGCCTCCACGGCCGCGGCCGCGGCCAACAGCTGGTCTTCAGTCGCGCCCGGGGCCGTAACCAGATCGACCACCTCGGGCTGTCCCATCGTCAGCGTGCCGGTTTTGTCGAAGATGATGACGTCCAGCTTGGTGGCCTCCTCCAGCGCCGATGCATTCTTGAACAGAATGCCGTTCCGGGCGCCGAGGCCGGTGCCGACCATGATCGCCATGGGTGTCGCCAGGCCCAGCGCGTCGGGACAGGCGATGACGAAGACGGTAATGGTCAGGCTGACGGCGAACAGCAGGGGCTGGCCGATGACCCAGAACCAGACCACGAAGGTCAGCAGTCCAAACAGGATCGCGGCCCAGACCAGCCATTGCGCCGCCCGATCGGCCAGCAGTTGCGACGGCGCCTTGGAGTTCTGGGCTTCCTGAACCAGCTTGACGATCTGGGCCAGAGCGGTGTCCGCGCCGACCTTGGTGGCGCTATACTGGAACGTACCGCTCTTGTTGATCGTCGCGCCGATGACAGTGTCACCAACGGACTTCTCCACTGGCATGGACTCGCCGGTCAGCATCGATTCATCGACCAGCGAGGCGCCTTCAAGCACCGTTCCATCGACCGGAATCTTGTTTCCCGGGCGGATCACCACCGTATCGCCGGACACGACCTCGGCGGTCGGCACTTCCAGTTCCTTGCCGTCGCGCAGGACGGTCGCCATCGGCGGTGTCAGGTCCATCAGGGCGCGGATGGCCTCGGAGGCCCCTGCCCGAGCGCGCATCTCGAGCCAGTGACCGAGCAGGATGAAGACCAGCAGGATGGCTGACGCCTCATAGAACTGCTGGCCGCCGTAGATGAAGGTGGAGCCGACGCTAAAGAAATAGCCCGTGCCCACGCTCAGGACGACGAGCACCGCCATGTTGGCGACGCCGTTCCGCAACGATCGCCAGGCCGCGACCACGAAGGGCCAGACTGGATAGAGGATGGCACCGCTGGCCAGGATAAACAGGACGAGGTCCAGCCTGAGGCCGAACGGCGGCGGAATCCGGATGAAGTCCATGCCCATCGGCGAGAAAACGAAGATGGGCACGCTGAACCCCAGCGCGATCCAGAACCGGTTGCGCATGTCGCGCACCATCGACTGCATGTCCTTGCCGGACCCGTGGCCCATTTCGTGGGCCATGGCGTCTTTCTGCGCCTTGCCCTGGGCCGCGTCCTTCCCCTTCGTCGTCGCCTGCTTGGCGGCAGAGGTTGTGCTCCCCCCATGACCCCCATGCGCGTCGGCAGTCGCGGGCCCGACACGCTCCGGGCCGCCCTTGGCCGGCGCGGGGTGGTCCTGGCAGACATGTTTGGGCAGGGATTCGCCGTCGCAGTGAAAGCCGCATGCCTCGATGGCGGTCCTGATCGCGGACAGGCTGGTCCTGGAGGCGTCGTAGGCGACCGTCGTGGAGCCGGAAACCGGGTTCACCGACACACGGCCGACCCCGTCGATACGGCCCAGTTGTCGCTCGATCCCTGCCGCCCCGAGGACCGAGAACAGATTGCCGACGTCGAGGGTGCGGGTGGTCATGACTGAGTTCCGTCCGGTGACGGAGCATCCGAAGGATGCCCCGAGCAATTGTCTGTGCGCCTTTCCTTGGACGTCACGGCCCAGGGATCGTTACGTCCAACCTGGGGCAGGCTTCTAGTTTGTCCGGGCCCCGGCCTCGGCGAACAGGCCGCCTTCGATGCCCATGGCCAGATCTGTTGCGGCGATTGAAAGGCGGCCCGATGTCTCGCGACCGTCGAGCGCCCTTATGGCGTCGATCGTTTCCGGCACCACGATCGCCTGATTGTCGACCATATAGGCGTAGAAGAGTTCATCGCCCTGTACCTTGAGCATGTCGGCCCAGAGCGCCACCTCATAGAGGTCGCTGCGAGATCGGCCCCGATCCCCCATCAACTCCTTGACGGCGTTGAGGGCGTCCAGACCGTACTCGTCCTTCATCAGCAGAATGCGGGACGAAGATCGCAGGGCATCCAGCACTTCTTCCTTGTCCGCCGGTCGGGTCATCTGGATCGACCAGTAGTGCAGATGGGCGATCGTCTCCGGAACCTTGACGGCCATAGTCACCACATCAAGGTCCGGATCGACGGTCTGGGCGTCGGGGCCCTGGTGACTGGGGATTTCGGGCTCCGGAACGAGGGTATTCATGATGCCGCCCAGGTGGCTTTCCCACGGATCAGTCGCGCGTCGAAGCAGGACGCCGCGGGCCCGGAGGAGCAATCCCGCGCGCTTGAGGGCACCCAGCGTCCGCACCGTCGCTGTGGTGTTGCAGGAGACCACCCGGGTCGACTGGCGCCCGACCGCCGTCTCGAAATTGGCCTCCGCGACGAAGGAATGGCCGGTGACCGCGTGCTTCTCTCCGCCCTGCAGGACGAACTTCAGTCCCCGGCTCCGGTAGAGCGGGACGTTTTCGGCCGCCACCCGCTTGGGGGTGCAGTCGACGATGACATCGACCTCGTCCAACAGATCGTCCAGGCGGCCGGCAGTCGGCGCGCCCGCCACGTGGAGCTCATCCAGCGCCTGGGCTGTGGCGGCGAACAGCGGCACGCCCGAATCCTGAAGGACACGGGTGCGCCAGTCGGTCGTGACGTCTGCGACCCCCACCAGGGTCATGTCCTTCTGGGCCCGGACCGCATCGGCGACCCGTTTGCCGATTACGCCGTATCCATTCACGGCGACCCGGGTTGGTCTGGTCATGGCAACACCTCTCCAGTTCGATCACAAAACAGGCGACGAACCGGC
This sequence comes from uncultured Brevundimonas sp., assembly GCF_963974615.1. GTDB lineage: Bacteria > Pseudomonadota > Alphaproteobacteria > Caulobacterales > Caulobacteraceae > Brevundimonas. The sequence goes on along the minus strand of NZ_CAXBDH010000001.1, from coordinate 144,784 downwards.
CGCGCATTGATGCACATCAAGGCGTAGCCGCGCCAGCGCATGAAAGTCTGGAACGATGTCGGATGGGACGGGATGTCCGACGCATATGATCGAAGACACCACATCATGGCTAGAGATCTGCGGATTCTGACTGCGGTCATCTTAAGTCGCAATTCAGCGCTCAAGTTCGCAAAGTCTTTCCGGAGCGCCTCCCTTGGGGGCGCTATAGTGTATACTACATATTTGCGAAACACGTCGAATTCGATGACGCTTACTCGGATCTGTTCAAGTGCCCTCATGGATCGACTTGCTTCAAGGTGGCGCTGGATGGGGCAGTATTGGTTTTTTGGCCAGTTGATTTGGAGGTGTGGAATTGCTCCGCATCAAACATATAGTCTCGTGTAAGGGGAGCGGCGGACACTCGCCGCGCCAACTGAATCTGGAACACCATTAGGCCACCGACGCGGAACGCAGCTTCGCAGACGGCGAGATAATATTCCCACATCCGGCAAAACCGCTCGTCATAGAGGGCGGCGGCTTGTGCGCGCCGGGCCTGGAAGCGTTCGGACCAGCGCTGCAGGGTCTCGGCATAATGCAGCCGCAGAATCTCCACGTCAGTCACCCACAGATCGCTCTTCTCAACACTGGCCAATACCTCAGACAGCGATGGGCAATAGCCGCCCGGGAAAATGTACTTGTCGAGCCAGGGGTCGGCGTCGCCCGGTGGATTGCGGTGGCCGATCGCGTGGATCACGGCCAAGCCATCCGGCGCGAGCCGGCAACGGATCACGTCGAAAAATTCGCTGAAATGCGGTTCCCCGACATGTTCGAACATGCCGACGGAGACAATTCGATCAAAAGTGCCTGAAGAATGTCGATAGTCTTGCAGGTGAAATCGCACGCGATCATCCATTCCCTCGTCGTGTACGCGCTCTTGCGCAACAGCCAGTTGCTCCTGCGACAGGGTGAGTCCATCGACCTCGACCCCATGACGCCGCGCAAGGTCGAGCGCGAGCCCTCCCCATCCCGAACCGATGTCGAGAACGCGAGCACCAGGTTCGAGGCAGAGCTTCGCAGCGATGTGCCGCTTCTTCTTGAACTGCGCCTCGTCGAGGGTTTCATCGCCAGTCTGGAAATAGGCGCAGGAATACTGAAGGTCGTCGTCGAGGAAGAGTTTGTAGAGCTCTTTCGACAGGTCGTAGTGATGAGCGACATTGACGCGCGCGCGCTCGACCGGATTGCGGCGCTGAAGCTTCTGGACCGGCGCGGCGAAAGCGCGAACCGTCTGAGCCTCTTTGGTCAATGTCTCGGCCGCGGCGACCGCGATAAGGAGAAAGTCGCGCAACGTGCCTTCCTGCACGAGGAGGCCGCCGTCCATATAAGCTTCGCCCGTCCGAAGACTGGGGTTGGCGAGCAATCGGGCCGGTTCGTCGGGATTGGTCAGCCGCACGGTCGCGAAGGGTGCCTCGCCCGTACCGAACACATGGCGCCCATCCCAAGGATCGACGACGACGAGCGTACCGTATTGAACCGCCCGTTCCAGCACCTGGGCCAGCACAGTGAAGGCAGCCCGATCTGGCAAAACAGCGCGCAGGGCTCTTTTCAGCATCAGGTGGTCTCTCCTTGACTGTCGGATCGGCGACGGGATTTCACTAATCAGACGGCGGACTCACCGGTGCATTACAGTCGCGGTATGCAAAAATCGTTGGAGCGAAATCGCGGGGCGAGTCGCAAACGGTCCTGGGCATTCAGGCGGCCTGGGCCATTTCGCAACCTACGATGCCGTGGACTTTTCGGCTCTCAATTGTTGGCTGTCCGACAGGAACACCCCGTCCTCTTTTTGAAGAGGATTCGCCGACCGTATTCGAACAGCTTGTAAACGATCAGTCCTTTGGGAACCTGACCTGCCCCTGAGAACGTCCTCCACTCGGCGCTAGAGGCCGGGGAGCAGATGATCCACCCCGACCTCGAGCACTCGGAGCTCGGATGATTGACCTCGACGGCCTACGCCAGAACGCTAACCGAGCGCTCCTCGAAGGTTCAATGCGATCGGCATTGGCGCGGCAGTTCAAATGTACCGAGGATCAAGCAGGCAGACGACTGAAAGCTGCTGCAACAGTCAGTTATAGGATTCGCCGCATCAACACGTTGGCTCGCTAAGAGACACCAAACGAGCAGGATTAAGGTGGCTCCGGGCTCGACGGGCAGCCCGAGCATGCCTCCCTCAACAGAAGGCCTACGCTCCAGCCGACGACCGAGTGTAAGCCTGCCGGTTCGCAGGCGTCTTACCCTTCAGGCAGCGCGCTGGTGCCAGCCAAATGACCGATTGGGGCCCATTGCCATGAGTACGAAGACGAAGACGAAGACGGAAGTATCTGAAAAATCCACCTACAAGGCAGACCTAAAGGCGGCTCAAATTCAGCTGACCCGCCTGCAGAACCAGATCATCCGGGACGGCCTGAAGGTGCTGGTAGTGCTGGAAGGCCGGGACGCCTCAGGAAAGGATGGGGCGATCAAACGGATCATCCGCCATCTCAGCCCTCGCGAAACCCGGGTGGTTGCGCTCGATCCCCCTTCTGATCGTGAGCGGCGCGCCTGGTATTTCCAGAGATATGTGGCGCACCTGCCAGTGTCGGGCGAGATGGCCCTGTTCAACCGCAGTTGGTACAACCGCGCCGGCGTCGAACACGTCATGGGTTTTTGCACCGACGAGGAATACGAAGAATTCCTGATCACCACACCGTTGTTCGAGAACCTCCTCGACCATTGCGGCGTCAAACTCATCAAATACTATCTGGACGTCTCCAAGGATGAAGAACGCCAACGCCTACGCGCGCGGGCGGAGGATCCCTTGAGCCAGTGGAAGAAGAGCGACATTGATCGTGTCGCGATCAAGCGATGGGACGACTACACCGCCGCGCGCGACGTCATGCTGGCCCGCACCAATTCGCTTATCTCGCCCTGGACCATCGTCAGGGCCGATGACAAGCGCGCCGTACGGGTGGCGCTCATTCGCGACTTGGTCTCGCGCTTCGAGTTCGAGGGAAAGGACAGCCCGCCGGCCGATCCTATGGTCATCTCGAACTATCACGACCCCGACGGGCTGGCCAAGTAAGACGGCGCTCGTGCCATCCTGTGCTCTAAAGCCAGCCGAGTCGCTGGCGCTGTCCAGTTCGCTCGCGCGCCCCGTGCGGCTCGGCGCGGACCGATATCTTTGGCCCCTCGCGCTACTTCGGCCGACCCAAATGACTGTCGGCTGGCGCGAAGTTGCCGAAAAGCGCCGGCGAGGCCTCGGAACCGCGGCAAGGAGCGCCCCGGCAGTGATCGGCCCCAAGGGCAGCGCCTATGTCCTGGACTGCCACCATAGTTTGTGCGCCCGACAACAGCAGGGCGAAACGGTCGCAGCGGTTCATATTGTTGAGGACCTGCAGCACCTGCCTCACGCTGCTTTTTGGCGACGGCTGGATCACCTTGGTTGGTGCCGACCTTATGATGCCAACGGCCAACGGCGCGATTTCCGCCACATGCCAGAACGCTTGATGGACCTTGGTGATGATCCTTTTCGAAGCCTGGCCAGCGTCCTCCGCCACCGGGGTGGATTTAGCAAGTCCGCAGGCCTTTTTAGCGAATTCCGCTGGGCCGATCACCTTCGAACGCACATTGCTCAGGCGCTAGTGGAGCGAGATTTCGAGACGGCAGTTAAGACCGCGCTGCAACTTGCTCGCCGCCCGGAAGCCGCTGGCCTTCCTGGTTCCTTTGGCTAGACAAAAGGATCGAAGATTTTTCCATTGAGGAGGTTTGCCCCTTTCGCGAGAAAGGGCGCACCAGTAAGCTTGGCAGTGCGTCAGTGTGCAGGTGGCACGAGAATTGTGGAAGACAATGCCGAGTGACGAGTCAGATTCTTCGTTGGAGGACGCCAAAGATGTGGCCAATGTCACCGACGCCGCTGTGCGACAAGAATTGGTCGAATGCCATCGCGCTTTTCTGATGTTCCTGCGCCGGCGCGTCAGCAATCAAGCGGACGCCGAGGAAGTTCTGCAGGACTTCATGGAGCGTGCGCTGAGGCGCGCCGGCGACCTGCGAGACATCCAGTCCTTGCGTGGCTGGTTGAGCCGGGTTCTAGCCACCACGCTCATTGACCATTATCGTCGGACTTCGCGCCGCAAAGAAACGCTCCGCGAACCCAGTGAGATGGAAGATTTTGTCGGCGAACCCGACGACGAAATTGACGCGGCCGTTTGCCACTGTCTCTATCGACTCCTGCCGACGATCAAGGCGGATTATAGCGACCTTATTTGGCGCATCGATCTGCTTGGTGAGCCGCGCGATCAGGTCGCCGTGAGCGTTGGACTCAACTTGAACAACGTCAATGTCAAACTCCACCGCGCCCGCCGGGCGCTCAAGACTCGCCTGGAGGATGTCTGCCTGACCTGTCCGGAGCACGGTTACCTAGACTGTCAGTGTGACACGGGCCAGCACATCCACGACATCCGCCAAGGAAATAGCCGGGTCGAGAAGATTTAGTCAGTCATGAAAGACCCTACACCGCGCTAATCATTCAACAACCGCTTCCCCACGCATATGCCGCACCGGTCGGGAAACTTCAACGGCTCGATCTGTTGGTCATGTGACACGGAATCGGGAACCTATGACCTGAACGATTGTGATGGCTCTGCCAGCCCAAGCTTTATCTGCCCGGTAAGCCGTTCCGCGTCAGGCTTATGGCATGGCAAAATCGACCAACCCGTTCCGCTGGTTTGACAGTTCGCCCGAGGTGATCCGCCTCGTGATGCTGATGTAGGTTCTCTAATTGATGCAAGCAGTTTCTGGATCGGCTTAGTCGTCCCTGGAGGTCCTGTCAGCCCAAACTTTAGTCGCTCGGCAAGCCGTTCGGCGACAGGCTCAACGCCCTGAACGTGGTGGCGATGGACAGCCCCGGCGGCGCAACCTGGCGGCTGAAGGGATAACAGATCATTTGCACCGGCACTGCGGCATGCGGCCGCAGTGCCGGCTATCCTTGGGGGCAGACGGCCGGCGGTGCGTAGAATCTAGAGAAAACTGATCGGTCGAAACCGTGCCCGATGGCATGGCCATCCGGCGGTGATCATTGGAGACACCTCATGACCAGAACCCGAATTTCGTCGCTCGCCATCGCCGGTCTGCTGGCTGCGCTGGCGTCCGGTCCCGTGGCCGCCCAGACCGCGCCTCCGGCGGCCAACGCCCATGCCGCCCACGCCGCAGCGGCCCAGACGGCACCTGAACCGCCGGCGACGAACATGTCGGCCTGTCACAGCATGGCCGGCATGGATCATTCGTCCATGACGAGCGAGCAACGGGCCGCGATGATGGAACGACATCAGACCATGATGGCCACCCATGGCGCGGCCTCGGCCGATGGAGCCGGTATGGCAGGCATGGCGGGTATGGATCATTCGTCCATGACCCCCGAGCAGCGGGCCGCGATGATGGAACGTCGTCAAACCATGATGGCCACCCATGGCGCGGCCTCGACCGATGGAGCCGGTATGGCAGGCATGGCGGGCATGGATCATTCGGCCATGACCCCCGAGCAGCGAGCCGCGATGATGGAACGACATCAGACCATGATGGCCGGCATGGACCATTCCAACATGTCGAGCGAAGAGCATGCGGCGATGAAGGCGAAGCACGAGGCCATGATGGCGGCCTGTGCCGACGGTATGGCGGGTATGGACCACGATGCGAACCACCCGGCCCCAGCCGCCGCGGCCGAACCGGCCCAACAGCACTGAGGCCAGCGCCCGCCGCCGGCCTTCGGGTTAGTGGCGGGTCCGTTTTCTGCTCTGGCGCGCGCCCATCAGTTCGTCAGCGATTGCCGCGGTCGGCCCTGTCAGCCCAAACTTTATCCGCCCGGTAAGACGGCTCGCGCCAGGCTCATGGCATGGCCAAATTGACCAACTCGTTCCGCTGGTTTGACAGTTCGCCCGAGGTGATCCGCCTCATGGTGCTGATGTACGTGAAGTACCCGCAGTCGCTGCGAAACGTGGATCGCGAGGACGAGGTGATGGAATCCTTTGTCACGCGGACCAGAGACAAACCCGCAGCGCTGAAATTCATCAAGAAAGCCATGAAACGTCACGGCCGACCCAAGGTCGTCGTCATCGACAGGCTGCGCTCATACAAGGTCGCGATGAAGCCGCTGGGCAACGCTGAAAAGCAGGTGCTCGGCCGTCGGCTCAGCAACAGGGCAGAGAACTCACATCTGCCGTTTCGACGACGAGAACGGGCCATGCTCCGCTTCCGGCGGATGAAACCGCTGCAAAGTTCAGCTCCGTCCACGACGCCTTCTACAACCACTTCAACCAGGACCGCCACCTCATCAGCCGAGACGATTTCAAAGCCCGAAGCACGGCCACCTTTGCCGAATGGAACACGCTCGCGGCCTGACGATGAGCTCCCTGCCCTAATTGTGCCCGGTGGAGACAAGTTAGCGTTGAACTGACAGCGCCCATGAGTGCGCCAGTCCGTCGCGACGTCAGCGCCCCCCCACCAGGGCCCTGTCCTTCTGGGCCCGGACCGCATCAGTGACCCGTTTGCCGATGACGCCGTATCCGTTCACGGCGACCCGGCTTGGTCTGGTCATGGCGACTTCATCTTCTGTGAGTTCACAGAACAGGAGATGAAGCAGCCACGCCTTGATGCACATCAAGGCGTGGCTGCGCCGACGCATGCAAGTCTGCAATGATGGATGAGACGGAATGTCCGACGCATACGATCAAAGACACGACATCGTGGATGGATCGTCGCGGGTGTTGACCGCGGCCATCTTCGACGTCGATGGCGTCCTGCTCGCATCGCCTCATGAACGCGCGTGGCGTGAGGCGCTTGCCGGCTTAGCCGAAACAGAGCGCTTCACGACGGCGATGTATCAGTCCCAGATCGCGGGCAAGCCACGACTCGACGGTGCTCGAGCGGCGCTTGAGGCCCTGGGTGTGAACAATGCCGTGCGCCACGCCGGTGCCTATGCCGAACGCAAACAGGCGCGGCTTGAAGAGCTGATGCGGACCGACGCGATCGCAGCCTTCCCGGACGCCTTGCGTTTCATCGAGAGGGTCGCCGCGCTCGGCTGGTCCATGGCTGCCGCCTCATCCTCCAGGAACGCCACCGAAATGATGCGGTCGATCCGCCTGAGCACCGACCAAAGCCTGCTCGATGTCTTCCAAGTCAATGTCTCCGGTCGAGAGGTGAAACACGGCAAGCCGGACCCGGAGCTGTTCCTGATCGCGGCCGCCGAACTCGGCGTGTCGCCGACCCGGTGTCTGGTTGTCGAAGACGCTCCGGCCGGCATTCAGGCCGCTCGCGCGGGCGACATGACGGCGCTCGGCGTGGCTCGGCTGGGCGACGCAGATCAGCTCCGGGCCGCAGGTTCGCATCTGGTGGTTGAAACCCTGGACGAAATCGCGCTGGTCGAACTTGCGCAAGGCCGGCTCAAGGCTCGAACACCGTGAAGGACCCAGCCACCATGGAACAGGCGCTTGAGCCAACGGCGGACGGTGCATGGGTTCTTGTTGACGACGGCTGCGACGCGCTCCGGGAGAGCGATCGCGAAACCCGCTTCACCGTCAGCAACGGTTTCCTCGCTACCAGGGCCTCCCGAGCGATCAATCAATCACAGCAGCGCACCGCGCCGCCGAGCACCTATGTCGCCGGGCTGTTCGACACGCGCGATACCGAGCGCCCGGTGCCGGAACTGATCCCCGGGCCGGACTGGGTGCAGGTCCGGGTTTCCCTGCCGGGAGGACAGCTTGTCCAGCATTTTGGCCCCGGGCCGTCACACCCGTTGACGCTCGATATGCGGCGAGGCCTGTTGCTCACCGAATGTCGCCTGGTGGAAGGGGCCGCCGTGAGCCTCCGCCTGCGCCTGCTGCGACTGGCCTCACAGGACCAGCGGTCGCTTGGTCTGCAACTCCTTCACCTGGAGACCGAAAAAGGCGAGGCAGAAATCACACTCGAAGCCTCCATGGACGGGTTCGATAGCGATCTCACGTCCGAGCGTCTTGAGAACGAGTTCGGCGTGTGGCGCACCCATCTTTCTGGAAAAGGCCTCGCCATGGCCGCCGCTGTTGCCCTGCGGATCGACGGCCAGAATATTCCTCCGACCTCACTCGCCCCGTTCAGATGGACCTGGACCTGGAAAACGCGACCGGGACAGGTCGTCTGCTTTGACCGGATCGTCGCCCTGTCTCGAAGTGACGCTCGCGACCAGGACCCCGGCGAGCGTGCGCGGGATGATCTCGACGGCGCTCGGGAAAAGAGCTGGCGTAGCGTTGTCCAGAAACACGAAACGGCCTGGTCAAACCGCTGGTCGCGCAGCGACGTCAAGGTGGAAGGTGACGGCACCGCGCAAAAGGCGCTTCGCTTCGCGGTCTACCATCTGAACAGCGCAGCCAACCCGGAAGATCCGCGGGTCTCGATCGGTGCCCGGGCCCTGACCGGAGCCGATTACCGGGGGCATGTATTCTGGGACACCGAAATCTTCCTGCTGCCCTTCTATATCCTGACCTGGCCGGAGGCGGCCCGGTCGCTGCTGATGTTCCGCTTCCATACCCTGGACGGTGCGAGGGCCAAGGCCGCTGACCGGGGCTGGCGGGGGGCCTTTTACGCCTGGGAATCCACGGATACCGGCCTGGAGACGACACCCGAACAGGTCGTCGGTCCGGACCGGCAGATCGTCGACATTCTCACCGGCGCCCAGGAACAGCATATCAGCGCTGACGTCGCCTATGCCGTCTGGCAATATTGGCAGGCGACAGGCGACGATGAGTTCCTGATCGCCGCCGGTGCCGAAATCCTTCTTGAGACCGGTCGCTTCTGGTCGAGCCGGGCCCAGCTCGAAGCGGACGGCCTTCACCATATTCGCGGCGTCATCGGCCCGGACGAGTATCATGAGACCATCGATGACAATGCCTTCACCAATGTCATGGCCCGCAGGAACATTCGCAGGGCGCTTGAAGTCACCGCCTTGCTGCGCGAGCGGTGGCCGGATCAGTGGGCCGCCCTCTCCGGCCGCCTCGGGCTGGTCGAGGTCGAACTGGAACATTGGCGCAGCGTAGCGGACGCCATGGCGACCGGTCTGGATTCGGACACGGGTCTGTTCGAGCAGTTCACGGGCTATTTCGATCTCGAGGACGTGGACCTGTCGGCCTATGCGGGTCGCTCCGTTCCGATGGACGTCGTTCTTGGCCGGGAAAGGACCCAGAGGTCGCAGGTCATCAAACAGGCCGATGTCGTGGCCCTTTTGGCCCTTCTGCCTGAGGAATTCCCGGGCAAGACGGGAGCGGCGAACTTCCGGTACTACGAGCCCCGTTGCGGTCACGGCAGTTCACTGAGCACAGCGATGCACGGCCTGGTCGCCGCCCGTCTCGGCGATACCGAGATGGCCCTGGACTATTTCCACAGGACGGCAGCGATCGATTTAGCCGACACCAAGGTGGCGATCGGCGGCGGCATTCATATCGCGGCCCAGGGCGGCTTGTGGATGATGACGGTTTTTGGGTTCGCGGGGCTGTCGCTGCGAAGCGACGGCGTCGCCCTGGCACCGCACCTGCCGCGGAACTGGTCCAGCCTGGATTTCAGTATGGATTGGCGAGGCCGGCAGCTGACTATCAACATCAGCCAGGCCGACCATCGTCTCCACGCGACTCTACAAGCGGGCGAGCCGATGATTCTTACGCTCCACGGGCGAGCGCACAAGCTCAGTCTCGACCAGGCACTTGTCGCCGACCTCGGAGGACCGGCTCCAAAATGACACGTCACCCCCTTGAACGCTCGTGAAGATCGCGCAAGTTGATCCTCCCTCGTTTCAGTGGACACCATTCTAGCGTTTCGGAACTGAAGAGGCGTGTCTGATGACTTTTCCACGCCGGGTGTTTCCGGAATCGTTCAAGCGGGAGGTCGTTGATCGGGTCGCCAACAGCGGGCCGACCGCCGGAGCGGCGGCCAGGGAACTGGGGCCACACGAGCCGGTGCTGCGTCGATGGATGACGCAGTTCGGGATGCAGGCGACGGGGACGTCGCGGTGCACCACAACGCAGGCGTCGTCCCCGTCGCCGTCGCCGTCGGATCTGGCCGCGGCTGCGGCGGGAGAACGGTCAGTTACGGATAGAGCGGGACATCCTAAGAAAAAGCCGCACTCATCTTGGCTTCGCCGCCCTTCGGGTCGGAGCGACCTCCCGATGAAGTTCGGGTTCGTCGAAGGGCATCTCCAGGTCTGACCGGTTGGCGTGATGTGCGCGGTCCTCGGACTGTCGGCCAGCGGCTACTACGCTTGGCACGGCCGGCCTGAGAGCCCGAGGTCAAGCGCCAACCGCACCCTGACCGAAGACAACCGCCTGAACTATGCCGAGTGCGGCGACTGCTACGCCTCGCCCTGCGTCCACGACGCCCTGCGCCAGCATGGCCGTCGGGTCGGCCTATCCCGCGTCGAGCGGCTGATGCGCCGGGCCGGTCTTCGGGGTCTGGCAGCCCTGCCGCGACGGGCCAGGACGACCGACAGCCGCCACAGCTATCCTATCGTGCCCGACAGGCTGGCCCGCAACTTCGAGGCGGCGGCCCCAATCAGATATGGCTCGCCGACCTCACCTACATCCCAACCGGCGATGGCTGGCCCTACCTCGCCGCCATTCTCTACATGCACACCCGCAAGATCGTCGGCCGGTCCATGCGCCAGACCCCGCAAACCCAGATCGCGTTCGGTCTGATCCACGACTCCGCCCTTGGGATCCGCCCAGTATGTCGCCGAAACTAATCGCTCCGCCGGGGCCCGATCCAGCATCACCCCGTCCCTATGAGCCGCACGGGCGACTGCTTGGACAACCCGCCCATGGAGAGCTTCTTCCACACCCTCATGTCCAATACCGCGTCTACGCTACCAGAGACCATGCGCTGCGGGATCTGTTCGGATACTTCGAGGGCTTCTACAACCACTGTCGCCTGCATTCGTCACTGGGCTATATCAGCCCCGCCGAGGCCGAACGCAGTGCGCGCTTAACACCATCCGCTTTTGCAGGGGACGGTCAGCATGCCCAAAGCATGGGCTTTACGATTGCGGATGTTAGATTTTGTCCACCGCACCATGCGACGACCGTAAGGATGAGGCAGGTTCGGCGTCTTTCGTCCTATGATCACGGATATAACCGAGAAGCTGGTTACCTGGACCATTACGGGCTTGGAGCTCGCCGCCCTGCTTACGGTCGGCGGAGGTTTTGTATGGAGCATCACAAAGTCAGTTCTCGCATACCTCCGCAACGCCTCAATAGACTACTACCCGTCATTTCGACGTGAACTTGGCCGCAGCACCTTGGTCGCGCTCGAGCTCTTGGTAGCAGCCGATATCTTGCGTTCGCTCGTGCTCGAGCCCTCATTGACCAACGTTGGTGTCCTCGCCGCGCTGGTGACAATCCGAACCTTTCTCAGTTTTTCCATCGACGTGGAGCTCGACGGTTGTTGGCCTTGGGAGCGGGCAGCGTCAAAAAAAGAGCTGACCTGCCTCTGAGGTTTCATCCAGCGGCGACCTGAGTCCCGGCCCTTAGGGATCCGTTCCCATTCTCTGGAACACTCGAAGCTGGAGTTTTCCGCGGAGCAGATCAGTCTTTCATCCGCAACTGGACAGGGGGTTCTTTTCACTCCATGGGGACTAGCGCGAATGAAAGCAGTATGGAACAGAATGAACATCTTGTGCAGGCGCAAGACATGACGGAGTTTCCCTTCGGTGCGGATTTTCAATCGATCCTGTCACTGATCGGCGACGGCGTCGTGAGCACCGATCACACCGGTCGCATTATTCTGTTCAACAGAGCAGCCGAAGAGATATTTGGGTACACCAGCGACGAAGTTCTGGGTGGCTCGATCGATGCACTGGTCCCGACGCGCTTTCATGATCGGCACCGCGAAGACGTGAACCGCTTCTGTTCGTCCAACGCGCCATTGCGCAGATTCATGGGGGAAGGGCGCGAGGTCCTGGGCCGACGCAAGAACGGTGAAGAACTCTCGATAGAAGCAACGCTTTCGCGGCAGATGATCGGCGGACAGCACATCGTCACAGTGGTCATCCGGGACGTCAGCGCTAGAAAGACAGCGGAGAGGCACCGCCAATTAGTAGCGAGCGAGGTTGCGCATCGGCTACGGAATACAATGACGGTCGTCAATTCGATCGTGACCCTGAGCGCCCGACGGACGGCCTCTGTCATTGAATTCAAGGAGGCAGTCCTGGGGCGTTTCGAAGCCATCTCAAGGACGAACGATGCGCTGGTCAGCGGTTCGTTGACGGAAGTGAGCTTTCGACTTTTGCTGGAGTCGGAATTAGCACCCTACCGCGACGATGACAGCAAGATTACGCTCACCGGACCAGACATCGGTCTTGACGGACAGGGCGCTGTCGCCCTGGCGCTGGTCCTGCATGAACTCGCGACAAACGCGGCGAAGTATGGCGCGCTTTCGACGTCTGCCGGGCGGCTAAACGTGGACTGGAAAGTTCCGGTAGGCGCGCCGCCTCTGCTTGATGTGACCTGGCAGGAACGCAACGGCCCCCTCGTCGCCCCGCCGACGAGACGCGGGTTTGGCAGCGAGTTGATCGCTCGCAGCCTGGGAGTCCATGGCGGAACGGCGATTTCGTCCTATGCCGCCTCCGGTGTCGGCTGCAGCATTCGTTTGCCGCTCACCGGTGCCCCCCTCTCGCCGCAGTAGGTTGCCACCGGATAGCTGCTGGCGCGTGACGTCGTTCCGGAGAGCTCGACGATGGAGATTCAAAACATCTGGCACAGAACCGCCGTGTCCGAAGCCAGAACCATGGCTGAAGCAGTTTCCGGCGAATCCAGAGGCCGAACAAGGCTGATGCTGTCACAGCCATGGCTGGAACCGAGCCTCAGCACTTCTGCGACCAGGGCGGCTGCGACGGACCGTGGGTTGGAGGCATCAAAACTGATCAGACGCTCGATCTGCACCGAGGGGCCGGCCGCAATGCAGATCGATAACGAATAGATCAGCAACCCCTTCAGCCTCTGCGCCGCGTCCCGGGCTAAAAGAATCCCGGCGGTCGATGCCGGATGGTCCAAATGGTGCAGAGTGATCGACCGCCAGCCCGCCATGGTCAGGTCGGGAAATCCCAGCCGGGCGAGCGTGAAGGTTTCGTCGATTGCAGTGCGGCTTAGGGGGGTTACGACCACGGCTGTCATGGCATGAACTTGGAACCCTCATACCGACGGCGCATTGATTCAACTCAACTCCAAACTGAAATCGGGTCCCCGCCTTCATCATGGGTGCCAGGAAGATACCCTTGCTGGCCTTGCTCTCGCTGCCATTGGGCTGCGCAGGTCGACGGCTGGAGCAGGCCTGTCCGAGCTGCGGTGCCGTGGCGATGCGGGTCTGTGGCAGCACGGCGGATGCGTCCCTGGCGCGACTCGAGGCCTTGGCCGAACCGATCTTGCTTGACGCCGGTGCCGTTCTCATCCGTGAGGGCGACGAAGCCCCCCACATCTTTAATATCACCTCGGGATCGGTCCGGGTCTTCAAGCGCCTTCCCAATGGTCGTCGCCAGATCATCGGCTTCCTTTTCCGGGGAGACTTTCTCGGTCTGGCGATCGGCGACGCCTATGTGTTCACCGCAGAAGCGATGGAACCCTCATCGGTCTGCCGGTTCAGAAAGGCAGCGTTCCGGGCTCTGGTACAGGACGATCCGCCGCTGGAGCACGCCCTGCTCAACCGCACATCCCACGAACTCGCCGCGGCCCAAAACCAGATGTTGCTGCTCGGGCGCAAGACGGCGATCGAGCGGCTGGCCTCCTTCCTGCTCGATCTTCCGAACCACGACCTGTCCAGGCCGGCCGGAGCGGGTCATGTGCGATTGCCCATGACCCGCGGCGAAATCGCCGACTATCTCGGCCTGACCATCGAAACCGTCAGCCGATCCATAACCCGGCTCAAGACCCAGGGGGTGATCCGCCTGGTGTCGCAAACTGATATTCTCGTCGAACGGCCTGATCTGCTGCGAGCGCTCGCGGAGGGCGAACCGTGACCCGACGCCCTTGAGGCAGATCAAGGTGATCAACTTCACGAGGTGACATCCAACGCCTTCAAGGAGCGCCCGAGATGTCGACTGATGCGATCACGCCTATCTGCCCGTTCATGAACGATCGGGCCGTGAACACGGTCATCGTGGTGCTCGTCCGTGAACAGTTGATGCCAATTGCCGATCACCGGCGGGACGGTCGGCCGCAAACGTCCACCGTTGAATACGTCAACGTCGGGCTCAGCCTGCTTTCCGCGACGGGATGCAAAAGTCACAAGCTCGTCAGAAGGACCGCGAACTCCCGTGTCTCCGTGTCGATCCGGGCTGGTGTCCAGAACAAAGCGTCTAGAGCTTCCATGGCGGTGCGGGCGCATGCGGCCCATCATCGCGACGTCAACCACCGTTTCGGCAGCAAGCTGTGCGGCACGAGCGTCCACCGCTTCCCTGCTTCGCCCTTCCCGTCCCACGCCCCTCAAATCCGCGCCCAGGCCTGAACCATGGGGAGCGTCGAACAGAAGCGGGTCGCTATCGTCGGTGCCGGCCACGTCGGTGCCACCGCCGCGTATACGCTGATGCTCAGGGCCCTCTGTCGCGAGATCGTGCTGATCGACAGCGACCCGACCCTGGCGGCGGCGGAAGCGGCCGACCTGTCGGACGCCAACGCGCTTGTCCGGCCCGCCCGCATCTGGGCCGGAACCTATGAGGACGCGGCCGCTGCTCAGATCGCAGTTCTCACTGCCGGCGCGGCGACCCATGGGGCGGAAAGCCGGTTGTCGGTGGTGTCCCGCAGCGCCGCGATCGTCACCTCCTGCGTGGACCAACTGATCGACGCTGGGTTTTCCGGCATCCTCATCGTCGCCGCCAATCCAGTGGATCTGATGACGCTTCTGGCGCTGCGCCGCTCCCGGCTCGCGGCCAACCGGGTCATCGGCACAGGCTCCCTACTCGACACGGCCCGGCTCCAGCAGACCCTCGCGATCCGCCTCGGTGTCGCCCCCGGTTCGATTGACGGCCTGGTTCTGGGTGAACACGGAGACAGCGAAGTTGCGGCCTTTTCAACCGTTCGCGTCGGAGGACTGACGCTCGACCGGTTCTGCGCGACGGATCAGGACCTGGAACGGCTCCAGATCGCGAGGGAGGTCCGGGAGGCCGGCTACCGGATTGTCCAGGGCAAGGGGTACACTTCTTTTGGCATCTCGACG
This sequence comes from uncultured Brevundimonas sp., assembly GCF_963974615.1. Classification (GTDB taxonomy): domain Bacteria; phylum Pseudomonadota; class Alphaproteobacteria; order Caulobacterales; family Caulobacteraceae; genus Brevundimonas. The sequence goes on along the minus strand of NZ_CAXBDH010000001.1, from coordinate 129,559 downwards.
GCGATCGTGCGTATCTGCGAAGCCATCCTGCGCGACGAGCATGCCGTCTTGCCCGTCTCGACGCTGCTGACCGGCCAGTATGGCATCACCGATGTTTGCCTGAGCTTGCCGTGCGTGCTCGGAGCCATCGGCGTCGAGCGTGTCCTGTCTCCCGACCTCAGTGCGGAGGAAACCAGGGGCTTGTTGGCGTCAGCGACGACATTACGAGCCGCCCTCGCCGCCGCACAGAAGCCGCCGGATCGGTAGGGCCGGGCGGCGTGTAACAACTCTGCGCCGATACAGGAAGATTTCCAGGCCCGTCCAATGGTTCGGTGTGAGTTCACGACCGGGTCATGAGCAAGGGCCGGTCGCGGGTCGGTGCCGCCGGTGCGACGGCCGTGTGCGAGATGACCTGGCCCGTTCCTCAACGGCAGCACGTTACCGGGCCCAAAGCACACGCCCATCGGACATTGATCCATGTCAACGTCGTGGATCGACGATATGACTACACTTCTGCTTCAAGGTTGGATGCGACCGTTTGGGTCCCATGCCGCGCCGGAGCCGGCCCAATGGAGTTTGCCGACACCATCAACCGCAAGACCGTCGGCTCTGCGGTCGATCTGCCGCGCCGCCTCCGGATCGAGTGCCCGTTGCCCCTCGTCGTGCTGACGCCCCCCGTCGCTGGGAGAACCTTCGGCGCGGGCGTGACCGATGGCGATGACGCCGCCCAACATCAGGTCTCCGCGCTCCACGGCGACAGGATTGAGGAGGTTGTCCTCGGCGTCGCCGCTTTCGACGCCGCTGGTGTGGCTCACACGACCGACACCGCCGCGGATTGCTTCCCCGACCGTAATGACTGATCCTCGACCACTCCCCCGCGACCGCTCGTGGCTTCGCCGAACGGCCCTGTCGAGATGGGACAACGAGGGCGGCGCGAGCCCACCCGAGGCTGATGAGGCCCCACCGTCAGTCCAGGCGGTCACGCCGGACGCCGCCGCTGGCGGGCTCGACCAAGGTGTTGTGGCAGGACAGAAAGGCCTCCGAAGAACCACGGCTGGGGGGCGCTTCGAGGCATTGCGCTCGTGTCTGGGATTCGGATCGTCCCGGCCATGACCGCACGGCCTCTCTCGAGGTTTCAGCCGCGCTTCTCAGCTGGAGACTCAACATGTCTTGAGGGTCGCATCCCTTTGGACTGCCGTCCTGGCATCGATCCGGGTGACTGACTTCATCCCGGTCAGACGATCAGAAGCGTTGCCGTTCTTCAGGAAACCGTTACCGGGGCTGGCGTTCGGCTCTTGCGGAGGGGGTCTAGCCCACGGCAGCCTGACTGCCGTCGAACGCAATGTTGCGGAACCGGATCAGCAGACGGCACGCGCAGGCCGACGGACTGGCAAGTCTGCTAGGGCCGCGAATGGTTCTGAACATCGCGCAGGTAGGCGATTAGATCCGCGATCTCTTCCCCCTCCAGGGTGATTTGCGGCATCTCCCGATGTCCGTTGGTTATGCCTTCGGCAAAGGCTTCCTGAAGGTCCGTCACGGGATAGCGGACACCGAGGTGACGCAGCGGGGGAGCTGTTGGGCGCGGACTGTCGCCCGTCGGGCCGACGGCGTGACACGCCGCGCAGCGGTTGTCCACGAGCGCCCTGCCTCGCGCCACGGCGGCCTCGTCCACTACTTCTTCCGGATAGTATCGGGCGGCTTCGGCAGTGCCCGGAGCTTCACGATATGCCGGACCGGCCGTGCATCCCATCAGCGCCATTGCGCCTGTAATCGCGATTAAACGCAAAACGTCCTCCAAGCCGGGCATGGACCATGCCTGACCTTGGATGGGGCACCCTGCATTGATCGAGATCAATGTCGGCGGGGAGAAACAGGCGGACTCCTCAACACTTGCACCAGAACGGAAATTCCATGACCGAGGTCATCACTCCTGCGATGCCTGAGCAACATGTCACTCGCGACGCGCTGTGCCCGGACGACCTTCCGAAAGCTCTGGTCAATCGGGGCTTCTACATCTTCGACCGACCCAGCGCGCTACAGGTGGCCTCGCCGGGTCGACGTTGCCAGCTCGGCCACCGCGGATCGACGGAACCGCTATCCGGCCAGGTTCAAGCTATACCCATCGCGGGCGGGTCGTATGAGGCCGCCTAGGTATCTGCAGGCCCCGCTTCCATTCCACCGGCCCTCAGGGTGGCTTGGTGCCCTGCGGACCTATCTCGTGATCACCCTGATCAGCCATCTGACCTGGGAAATAATCCAGCTTCCGCTCTACACCATCTGGTCGACCGCCAGCCCCCGCGAACTGGCGTTCGCGGTCCTGCATTGCACCGCCGGCGATCTCCTGATCGCCCTCGCCACCCTCATGGGCAGCCTGGCCTTGATCGGCGATCGGGACTGGCCGTTCCGGGGTCGTCTGAGAGTAGCCGGACCGACTGTGTTCGGCGGCTTGATCTACACGATCTTCAGTGAATGGTTTAACACTGGAATAAAGGGCACCTGGGCCTACTCCGATCTCATGCCGACCTTACCCCTGATCGGCACGGGACTGTCGCCACTGCTGCAATGGGTCTTGATTCCCACCTTGGCCCTGGCCGCGATGGGTCGCATTTCACAGGACGGCCCCGACGCGGTCCCCTCGCCCGGACGCTGACCTGCTGGTGTTGAGGGGCGGGTTGCCGCGCGTCTATTTCGGGGTGCCGATCATGTCTGCGACCGGAGGGGGATTCCACTCGGAGCTTCAGGAGCCCCCTCCATCAGTTCAGCGTTCCGGTCTGGTTCAAGATGGCCGCCGAACCCCAAGCGCATCGCCGACAGGAGCTTCTCACCGAAGGTGTGCTGTTCTCGCGATCGGAAGCGGGCAAACAGTGCGGTGGCCAGTACGTCCGCCGGCACAGCTTCCTCGATCGCGGCCTCGACGACCCAGCGGCCTTCACCGCTATCCGCCACCTCCCCTGTGAAGCCGTCCAGGGCCGGATGGTCGGCCAGCGCCTGCGCGGCGAGATCCAGCAACCAGGAGGAGACCACACTGCCCCGCCGCCAGACTTCCGCGATGTCGGCCAGGTTCAGGTCGAACCGTTCCGCTTCGGGCAGGTCGGCGGAGGCCCTTCCCTGGAGGATGTTGAAGCCTTCAGCATAGGACTGCATCAGCCCGTATTCGATGCCGTTGTGGACCATCTTGACAAAATGGCCCGCGCCGACCGGTCCGGCGTGAACATAGCCCTGCCCGGGGCGCGGGTCCGCACCCTCAAGCCGCCGGGTTGGCAATATCTCACCGGGTCCGGGCGCCAGCGATTGCAGGACCGGATCGAGCGCCGCGACCGCGTTCCGATCACCGCCCACCATCAGGCAATAACCGCGGGCCAGACCCCAGACGCCACCCGACGTGCCGACGTCGATGTAGTTCAGACCTCGGGCACGCAGCGCCTTGGCGCGGCGAATATCATCTCGGTAGTAGGTGTTTCCGCCATCAATCATGGTGTCGCCAGGGGCCATAACCGATGCCAGAGCCTCAACCACCGACTCCGTCGGCGCTCCGGCAGGAAGCATGATCCACACGTGTCGCGGAGGGGGGAGCTGGCGCACCAGATCCGCCAGGCTTTCGGCCCCGATGGCACCCTGTTCGGTCAAGACAGCGATGGCTGAGGGATCAAGATCATGCACGACGCATTGGTGGCCGTCGGCCATCAGGCGGCGCGCGATATTGGCACCCATGCGGCCCAATCCGACGATGCCTAGCTGCATTGCGGCCCCTCAAAAGTCGGCGCGATCAAAATGGCGGGGCACATGCGGCTTGTCATTGAGTTGAAAGTTCCACGAGGGAGGCGCACAGGCCGTCGATCTCCAGAGCGGCTACCGGAGCCGGCCGGCTGGGTGTTGAACAGTCCCAAGGAAGCCTCAGCGCCTGAAATGTTGAACGCCGGCCATGCCCAGCCGGGGCCGAAGAGCCCGACCGTGCCGAATGCGCCGGTGCTTGCCACGCGGCAGGCGCGGAGGCGGGTCACGCGGTCGCCATATTGTATTCGGTCATAGTCGCTCCTCGACGCATACGGCCCGAAGGCTCGCAGCGCGCTTTGGTTATGACGCCGGGCCATCCGAAAACTTACAGAGTCGCGAGCCGGTCCGGCGGTCCGCGCAGACTTCGCGGAAACCTTGATCGTCTCGAAGCAGGTCCCGCGGGATTTGCAGCCAGGCCAAGGCTCGCTCTGACGACTGGCGTCGTGGCAGCGCTACACCGATCGTCAGCGGCCGCTCGCATGTAAGCCATGCCCGCCGCCCGCGTCTTAGGTTGGGCTGGCTCGCCCCGACACAATCTGAGAATGGAACGCGTCAATGGCCATGATGAAAGCGGCAGTGTTTGTCGAACCCGGCAGGATTGTTCTGGATGACAAGCCTGTTCCCGACGTCGGCCCGCTGGATGCCCTCGTGCGCATCACCACCACCACGATCTGCGGCACAGACGTCCACATCCTGAAAGGCGAGTATCCGGTCGAAAGAGGTTTGATCATCGGTCACGAGCCGGTCGGCATCATCGACAAGCTGGGATCCGCCGTCCAGGGCTTCAGCGAAGGGCAGCGTGTGATCGCAGGCGCGATCACGCCCGGTGGCTACAGCAATGCCTGCCTCTGCGGCCATCATTCCCAGGATGGTGGGGCGTTCGGCCACGGGTGGAAACCTGCGGGCGGCTGGAGGTTGGGCAACACCATTGACGGCTGCCAGGCCGAATATGTCCTCGTGCCGGACGCGATGACCAATCTGACCGTTGTTCCCGAGGGTCTTACGGACGAACAGGTCCTGATGTGTCCTGACATCATGTCCACGGGCCTGAGCGGGGCGCAGAGCGGCGGCGTACAAATCGGTGATGCGGTGGCCATCCTCGCTCAGGGGCCCATTGGTCTCTGCGCCACAGTGGGGGCAAGATTGATGGGTGCCACCACCATCATCGCGGTCGATCGCCTGCCTGAACGACTGGCGATTTCGCGCAGACTGGGCGCAGATCACATCATTGACGCCAGCAAGGTCGACCCGGTTGCGGAGATCATGCGGCTGACCGATGGTCGCGGCGTAGACGTCGCGATCGAGGCTCTGGGAACCCAGGCGACCTTCGAGGCGGCCTTGCGAGTGCTTCGCCCAGGGGGCGTGCTCTCAAGCCTTGGCGTCTATTCCACCGACTTGACGATCCCGCTCAGCGCGTTCGCGGCCGGCCTGGGCGATCACAAGATCATTACCACTCTCTGCCCTGGTGGTAAGGAGCGTATGCGTCGACTGCTCGCGGTGATTGAGTCCGGGCGGGTCGACCTGAGCATGATGGTAACCCACCGCTTCAAGCTGGACGATATCGAACGCGCATACGATCTGTTTTCCGACCAGAGAGATGGTGTTCTGAAGGTTGCGATCACGCCCTGATCAGCGCGGGTCGGCAGGCGGGCCGGGAGTACTCTCAACCCCGATCAAGAGCTTCCAGGGCTCGACGAAACGGTTGTCTCACATGGCACGAGCTCGTCATGCCCGCATCCTCGCCGCCCAGGGTTCAGCCTGTCGTTAAGTGGTGATCGTTTGAGCCGAACTTCCTGGAGATTGCGGCTCCAGGGCACCAATGACATTGAATTTTATCGGATCCATCCCGGCTCCTGGCCGTCAAGTTCAGGCTGGAGGAGCTCTACGCTCAGCCTGCCGCGTCCACATCAGGTCCGACGCAGGCACGTGGCTGCGGCCAGGCGGCGGTAGGAAAAGGCTGGGTTTGGCTCAGCGGCCGTTGCAAGTCCCGCGACAGGTCTGGCTCTCCCAACCGCCCATCGCGCGATACGAAAGAAATTTCCGATCTGTAATGGCTGAGCTGCCTGTGCGTCTGGGTCGGTATCACCCCGCCAGCGATGTCAGCGCGTTCGTACATCGGCAGTGGCCATTTCAGCATCTTCTTGAGAGTTGGTTTTATGCCCCCTTCGGAAACCGCACCCGAATCGCCTGACTACCGTGCGGGACGATCAAGACACCTCAAATGTTCAGCCTTCCGTCTGTGGCCGCTTCTGGCGATACCGCTGTCTATGCTGGCGACAGCAGCGGCTGCACAGGAGGTGATCTATGAAACAGACCGCGTGCGAGTCGAGGCCGGTCTTGATGCAGCGAGCGTCGTCTTCTTTCAACGCGATTCCTGGTTCGGCGAGGCGCAGGCCAACATCGGGGTCGAAAGCGGCACATGGAACGAGTTTGCGATCGAGCCGCAGCTTTACCTGACGATAAAGGATGTTTTAGGCGGAGAGCTGACCGCCGGAATTTCCGCAGTTGCCTCGCAGACTTTTGGCGAAAGCGCAGAAGGTTTTGCGGCAGGAATCGACGATCCGGGTGCCGCAACTCTTGAGAAACTCTACGTTGGTTGGAAAGCCAACTTTGGTGCCGATGATTTCGTTGAGATAATGGGCGGCGATTTTGACTATCAGATTGGCACGGGTTTCCTGATCAAGGATGGCGGCCGCGACGGCGGAAACCGGGGCGGCTTTTATCTTGGCGCGCGATCGGCCTCACGCGGAAGTGCGCTCGCGCGGCTCCAAAAGGGCAATCTTCTGCTGGAAGGGTTTTGGCTCGGCAACAATCCGGGGCGCGGCGGTATCAAGGCGCATGTTCGCGGCATCAATGCCGAATATACCTTCTCTGAGCGGGCATCGATTGGTGCGACCTATATCGAGGTCGCGCATTTCGACGACCTTGTCTCATGGAGCGTCGCCGAGCAGTTGAAAACCTACGACGTCAGGGGAGCGGTCTCTGTTACCGATCGGCTGACATTTTCTGGCGAATATGCGCGGCAGACCGGCGCAGAACACTACGAAGGCGACGGATGGTACGCACAAGCTACGTACAAGTTCGCCGACCTGCCTTTGGAACCTACGCTGAGCTATCGCTATGCGGTTGTTACCGGAGACGATCCGAGCACGTCGCAGAACGAGGCATTTGTTCCGCTTGCCTATGGATTCACAGATTATGCTCAATGGTACCAGGGCGAACTGACTGGCAACTGGATCTTCGGCAACTCGAATCAGAAGACACATCTGGTCAAGGGGACCGCGTCACTCTCGCAAGCCGTGTCGATCACGTCGATCTGGCTTGATGTCGCGCTCGACGATCCCCGCCAATTGGGCGTCGAAGACGACGACTTCGGCAATGAGTTCAACGTGATCCTGGATTGGGAGGCGAGCGAGCAGCTCTTCCTGTCTGCCGCGGTCGCCGTGTTGGTCCCCGGTGCAGCCGCCAGGGAGTTCACCGGAGGCAACAACACCTGGGCCCACCTCATGCTTTACGCCAGCTTTTCGTTCTAGGAATGGGCCGAGATATGACAAATCCCAAAGACAGTCCCGCAGCCCGCAAGTCATTCAAATTTCCGACCGCCTATAGCATCCTGTTTGCACTGATCGCCCTGGTCGCAGCCGCGAGCTGGATCGTTCCCGCAGGCCAATATGACCGGGTCGAGAATGCAGCGATTGGTAAGGATGTGCCCGTGCCCGGCACCTATCAGCGCGTGGACTCTAACCCGCAGGGCTTGGGGGACGTACTTGTCGCCCCGATTGCAGGATTTTATGACCCCGAGAGCTCTGAAGCGCGTGCCATCGACGTTGCCCTTTTCGTATTGGTAATCGGCGGTTTTCTGGGCGTAATCGCCAAAACCGGCGCGATCGACAAGGGAATCTCCCGCGCCATGCGACGCCTCAAAGGCCATGAATACTTGATGATCCCAATTCTGATGGCGCTATTCGCCTTCGGCGGGACGACTTATGGCATGGCTGAGGAATCGCTCGCCTTCTACGCACTACTTATCCCAGTCATGATCGCCGCAGGATATGACGCAGTCGTCGCCGTCGCTATCATTCTGCTTGGTGCGGGGATCGGCGTGCTCGGCTCGACCATCAATCCCTTCGCAACCGTGATCGCCTCCGACGCCGCAGGCATCCCCTTTACCAACGGTCTCACACTGCGGCTAATCTTGCTGGGAACCGGCTGGTTTGCATGCACGGCCTATGTCATGCGCTATGCTTCAATGGTCAAGCGAGACCCCGCCAAGTCAATCGTCGCCGATAAGCACGCGGAAATTGTCGCCAAATTCGCGCGAACCTCAGAAGTTGTTGATGATGGCCCGCTAACGCGCGCCCAGGGAGTAGTACTGCTCATCTTTGCTCTGACCTTTGCCGTGATGATTTGGGGGGTGTCCTCGCAAGGCTGGTGGATGGACCGGATGTCGGCGCTTTTCCTGGGGGCCTCGCTGCTTGTCGGGCTGGTCGGTTGGATGGGCGAGGAAGGCTTTGTTGACGCCTTCATCGACGGTGCCCGCAATCTCCTCGGAGTGGCCCTTATCATCGGCATAGCCCGTGGCATTGTCGTCATCATGGATGCCGGCCGCATCACAGATACGGTGCTCTTCGCGGGAGAGGGTGCACTAGGTGGACTGCCGCCGTTAGGCTTTGTCAACGTCGCATTCGGCATTGAGCTCGCCATGTCATTCTTTGTGCCGTCTTCGTCAGGTCTTGCCGTCCTCAGCATGCCGATCATGGCACCACTGGCGGACTTTGCGGGCGTCGAACGGTCGTTGGTTGTCACCGCCTATCAATCCGCCAATGGCCTCGTGAACCTGATTAATCCGACCTTTGCGGTCGTGATGGGAGCGCTCGCCATCGGAGGGGTGCCCTATCAACGCTGGATTCGTTTCATGTGGCCGCTTCTGCTCGCCCTCGCTGTGTTGATCATGGCCGGACTGAGCGTCGCAGTGCTTTTGGGGTAGTCGCCTCCCTCCGGGGGCTCGCCGATCTCGGTGAACCCACTACCCGTTTCCAACAGCCCGTTTCTAGAAAAGGAGTTTTCTCATGACCGAGTTCGGTGTCCATTCTGAAATTGGCAAATTACGCAAAGTAATCACCTGTCAGCCGGGACTTGCACATGCTCGCCTGACGCCTGCGAATGCCGAACGGCTTCTGTATGACGACGTTCTATGGGTGCAGGAGGCTCGCACCGACCATGCGGATTTTCGCATGAAGATGAGCAATCGCGGCGTCAAGGTTTACGAATTTCAGGACCTGCTCGGTGCTGTCGTGGCCAAGAAGGAAGGCAGAGCATGGATCCTGGACAGACGTGTCACCGAAGACAACGTCGGTATCGGCATGTTGGACGAACTGCGCGGCTGGCTCGACGAGCTCGCGCCCGATCAGCTTGCCAACTTTCTCATCGGGGGGATCGCCGTACATGACCTGCCGTTCTCCACCGGAAGCATGTTTGGCAGCTATCTTGGTGTACACGGCTTCGTCTTGCCACCCTTGCCCAATACGCAATTCCCGAGAGACAACAGCTGCTGGATCGGACAAGGCCTAACCCTAAATCCAATGTACTGGCCGGCGCGGCGCCCCGAGACCCTGCTTGTTGCGGCAGTCTATAGGTTCCATCCCGAATTCGCCGGCGGCGACTACAAGGTGTGGTGGGGAGATCCCGATACGGATCATGGACCCGCCACGCTCGAGGGTGGCGACGTGATGCCATGGGGTAACGGCACCGTACTCATCGGTATGGGTGAACGAACGACCCCCCAGGCAGTAGGCCAGGTCGCCCGAGAGCTTTTCAAGAACGGTGCCGCCAAGCACGTCGTGGCGTGTCAGATGCCCCGGGCTCGTAGCGCAATGCATCTTGATACTGTTTTTTCTCACTGTGACCGAGACATCGTTACGGCGTTTACCGAGGTTTGCGACCAGATTCAGGGTTACAGTCTTCGGCCGGGCGACGCACCGAACCAGATCGATGTGAGGAAAGAAGACAAGCACCTCTTCGTCATCGCAGCTGAAGCCTTGGGGCTGAAAAAACTTCACGTCGTTGAGACTGGCGGCGACGTCTATCAACAGGAGCGTGAACAGTGGGACGACGGCAACAATGTTGTCGCTCTAGAGCCCGGAGTGGTGGTCGCCTATGACCGCAACACCTCGACCAACACGCAGCTCCGCAAGGCGGGCATCGAAGTCATCACAATTCGGGGCTCGGAACTTGGCCGCGGCCGCGGTGGCGGACACTGCATGACCTGTCCAGTCTGGCGCGATCCGGTCGCCTTTTAAGTACACTAATTACAGCAAATGCCGGCAAGGAGACGACAGTTGGCTTATAATCTAAACGGGCGCAGCTTTCTGAAGCTGCTGGATTTCGACCAGCAGGCGGTACGACACCTGCTTGAGCTTTCGCGCGATCTCAAACGCGCCAAATACGCCGGTACGGAGCAACAGCATCTGAAGGGCAGGAATATTTGCCTGATCTTCGAAAAGTCCTCCACGCGCACAATGTGCGCCTTTGAAGTGGCAGCGATGGATCAGGGTGCGGGTTACAGTTATCTCGGCCCGTCGGGCACACAGATTGGTCACAAGGAGTCCATGAAGGACACCGCGCGAGTTCTCGGGCGCATGTACGATGCGATCGAGTATCGCGGTTTTGGTCAAACCGTTGTCGAGGAGTTGGCATCGTATGCCGGCGTTCCGGTGTTCAATGGGCTGACCGACGAATTTCATCCGACGCAGATGCTGGCTGACCTGATGACAATGCGCGAACATGCGGACAAGCCCTTACAGAAAATTTCCTACGCCTTCGTCGGCGACGGCCGCAGCAACGTGGGTCACTCCCTCATGATCGCCGGCTGTCTGATGGGCATGGATGTAAGGATTGGCGCTCCCAAGACCAATTGGCCCAGTGATGAATTCATCGGCCCAGCTCGCGACCTGGCCGCCCGATATGGCGCGACCTTGACCATTACAGAAGACCCCGCCGAAGCTGTTAAAGGCTGCGATTTCATAAGCACGGACGTATGGGTTTCAATGGGGGAGCCGGACGAGGTTTGGGAAGAGCGGATCCGGCTGCTGAAACCCTATCAGGTCAATGCCGACCTGCTCGCGGCGTCTGGCAACCCGTTGGTAAAATTCATGCACTGTCTACCCGCATTTCACAACGCCGAGACTGAGGTCGGCCGCAAGATCTCTGAGAAGTTCGGCATCTCGGAGATGGAGGTTACCGATGAGGTTTTCGAATCTCCGGCAGGCATCCAATTCGACCAGGCAGAAAACAGGCTGCACACGATCAAGGCGATTCTTGTCGCCACGATCGGGCGTTGAGCGATGCGGATCGTCGTGGCGCTTGGAGGCAATGCGCTCCTGCAACGAGGCGAACCTCTGACCTCGGAAAACCAGCGAGCAAACATCGCTATCGCGGCGCGCGCGCTAGCACCGCTCGCCGATCATCATGAACTGATCATCTCGCATGGCAACGGTCCGCAGGTCGGATTGCTTGCCCTCCAGGGTGCGGCATACAAGCCGGAAGAGGCTTTCCCCTTGGACGTACTCGGTGCCGAAACCGAAGGTATGATCGGCTATATGATTGAACAGGAACTCGGCAATCTATTGCCGAAGGAAAAGTCCTTGGCGACCATTCTTACGATGATCGAAGTGGACCCTGCCGACCCTGCCTTTGCCGATCCATCAAAATTTGTCGGACCCGTTTATGTAAAAGAAGAGGCGCAACGCCTGACGCGCGAGAAAGGCTGGACCGTAAAGCAGGACGGCAAGCACTGGCGTCGCGTAGTCGCCTCCCCACTTCCCAAACGGATATTTGAAATACAGCCGATCAGGTGGCTCATGGAACGCGGCGTACTGGTTATCTGTACCGGAGGTGGTGGGATACCGACCGCATTTGACGACCACGGGCTCTTGCACGGCGTTGAGGCGGTGATCGACAAGGATTATGCTAGCGAATTTCTTGCTCGAGAGCTTGATGCCGATCTACTTGTCATGGTTACCGACGTTCCCGCTGTATTTGTTGATTGGGGGATGCCAACCCAGCGCGCCATCCGGAGCGCGTCCCCAGATTTATTTACCCGATACTCGTTCGCGGCAGGATCGATGGGGCCGAAGGTCGCTGCGGCATGTCAGTTTGTAGCCGTAACAGGCCGGAAGGCCGCAATCGGTGCGCTTGCAGACCTCGCTTCGATCATCGAGGGACAAGCCGGCACCACGATCATGGGCGACGTCCAAGAGATCGAGTGGGCGCTGCCGGAAAAATGAGGGACTCATGATCCGCCGATTGCTTGTTTTGACTATGGCCCTCACCCTTGGTTCTGCAGAGAGTATAAGGGCACAGACCCCAAATGCTGGGACACCACAACCCACGGAAATTTCCGCCGAGCAACTGCATGCTGCACACCAAGCCCATGATCGTGGCGACTATGCCTCTGCCCTGAGAATATGGATGCCGCTGGCGGATAAAGGAAATGCCAGAGCGCAGACAAACCTCGGGGTAATGTACGCGAACGGCCATGGCGTGCCTCTAGACTATGGTGCCGCAGCCGGTTGGTTCCGTAAGGCGGCAGAGCAAGGGGACACCGCAGGGCTGAATGGCCTCGGCTATCACTACGACATGGGCCATGGTGTACCACAGGACCACGTGCGGGTGCACAAGTGGTACAGCATGGTTGCCGCCAACAGCAGTGAAGCCTACCGGCTAAACAGCACGAAAGAGGCAAGCGGCGCCACCGCATCGATAAAACGCCCCATCGAAGCCAATACTTCGCAGGGATTGGCGAGCTTACAACAGTCATATTCAAGAATCAAAGCCAACTTGCAACAACGGCTTTTCAGGCACACCTTCGGTATTGCCCTATTACTCCTATTAGGAGTGATTATTGCGACCTCAGTTGCATTTCTGATAAAGATAAAAATATCCCGGCTCATGTAAACACCCCCCCCCGCCACCAGCGCCCGCTTGCGACCAGACCTCCGAGCCTCCGCCCGATGACTTTCGGCTGGACCCGGTAACGCCTGAATAGGGGCGTTTGCGCGGCTTTCGCCGCTCCACCAGGCCCAAAAATAGCAATCCGGCTGCAAGCGAATGTTAGCTTGCATTTATCAGATCGCGACGGGGTGCGATCCGACCAGCCCCGTAGTAGCAAAACGACACCGACCAAAGGCAAGACGACATGCAGCATTATCAAGAGGGCAGCACCTACAAAAAGGGCTCGATCACCTTGGGTGGTGCGGTGGCGATGGGCACCGGCGTGATGATAGGGGCCGGCATCTTTGCTCTGACGGGCCAGGTCGCGCAGCTGGCCGGGCCGCTCTTTCCGCTCGCCTTCATCGCGGGCGCGATCGTCACCAGTTTCAGTGCCTACAGCTACGTCAAGATGTCGAACGCCTGGCCCTCGGCAGGCGGGATCGCGACGATCCTGCAGAAATGCTACGGCCCAGGCGCGGTCGCCGCCGGCGCGGCGCTGTTGATGGCGCTCAGCATGATCATCGCCGAGAGCCTCGTGGCCCGGACCTTCGCCACCTATGTCCTGCGGCCCTTCGATATCGTCGGCGGTCCACTGGTGCCGATCCTCGCCGTCGCCGTGATCATGTTCGCCTTCCTCGTCAACATCGCAGGCAACCAGTCGGTCGGACGCTTCTCGTTGGTCATGGCGGCCATCAAGGTCGGCGGCATCGCGCTGTTCGGCATCACCGCCCTCTGGGCCAGCGGCTTCCAGTTCGCCGCGGCATCAGAGACCATGCCGGACGCGACGCCGGTGGGCTTCATCGCATCGATGGCGCTGGCGATCCTTGCCTTCAAGGGCTTCACCACCATCACCAACAGCGGAGCCGAGGTCACTGACCCGCACAAAAATGTCGGCCGGGCGATCATGATTTCGATCGCGCTCTGTGTCCTCGTTTATCTGCTCGTGGCCTTCGGCGTGGGATCGAGCCTGACCATCGACCAGATCGTCACCGCCCGGGACTATTCCCTGGCGGAAGCGGCCCGGCCGGCGCTCGGCCAGACGGGCTTTTATCTGACGGTCGTTCTGGCTGCGGTCGCGACGGCTTCCGGTGTGCTGGCCAGCGTTTTCGCGGTGTCGCGCATGCTGGCGATGCTGACCGAGATGAAGATGATCCCGCATCGGCATTTCGGCATGCCCAGCAACATTCAACGTCACACACTGGTCTACACCGTGGTCATCGCCTCGATCCTGGCGATCTTTTTTGACCTCGGCCGGATCGCCTCACTGGGGGCCTTTTTCTATCTGGTCATGGACATGACCGTGCACTGGGGCGTGTTTCGTTTCCGCCGCAAGGAGGTCGGTGCCACAGGGGCCGTGATCCTGGCTGCGCTTGCGTTCGATGCCGTGGTGCTTGCGGCCTTCACGGCCATGAAGCTGAAAAGCGATCCAACCATTGTACTCTATGCAGGCGTCGCCATCGCTGCGGTCTTCGCCTTTGAACGGATGTATCTGTCACGCTGGTTGGCACCGCAGACGGCACCCGATCACTGAGACCGGACCGGGCGATGGCTTAGGCGACCGACCCAAGGCGCGGGGAACAAGGGTTCGAGCGCTGACGCCAACCCTGACAGCCGAACCTGTGCGCCCGGCGGTTCTGGTTGCCTGGCAGGCCCGCGATCCTGCTGCGGCTGGCGTCCGTCGGGTGCCCGACTATTGCGGGCGCAAGGCGGTGACCTCATTGACCCCGTCGTGGACCGAGACTTCAAAGGCGACCCGGTCTCCAACCCTGGCGTCCGCCAGCACAGCCGCCGGCGCGGTGAAGGTCATGGCCATGGCGGGCCAATCCACGGCCGGGATCGCGCCATGATCGATGGTGACGGTGCCGGCCGAGGCGTCGACCGCCGTAATCACGCCTGAGCCGGCTCCCATCATGGCGGCCTGACGGCCCTCCATCGGCATGCCGGACATGTTCGACGCCATCGGCATTTCAGAAGCGGACGTCGGATCGGCCGCAGGCGCTGTTTCGGGCTGGCCGCAGGCGCTCAGGCCGAGGGCGGCGACGGCCGACAGGATCAGGGCATGGTTCATGGTGTTTCTCCTTGGGTCGATGTCAGGACGCGGCGTCTGCGACGCCGCAGCAGCAGATAGCCTGCAGGGATAACGAGCATGGACAGCAAAGGTGCCGTCAGCATGCCGCCGATGACCGGGGCGGCAATGCGGCTCATCACCTCTGAACCGGCCCCGTGGCCGATCAGGATGGGGAATAGACCGGCAAGAATCACCGCCACGGTCATGGCCTTGGGTCGCACCCGCAACAGGGCACCCTCGCGGACGGCGGTCTCGACCGCCGCCGGTTCCGGGTTCGGTCCCCGCTCGTTGAGCGCGGTCTTCAGATAGATCAGCATGACCACCCCGAACTCGGCCGACAGCCCGGCCAGGGCGATGAAGCCGACGCCGGTGGCGACCGACTGGTGATAGCCCAGCAGATACAGCAGCCACACCCCACCGGTCAGGGCGAACGGCAGGGTGGCCATGATCAGGGCCGCCTCGTCGAAGCGTCCGAAGGTCAGATACAGCAGGAAGAAGATGATCAGCAGGGTCGCCGGAACCACAATCTTCAAGCGCTCGGCCGCGCGGGTCAGATATTCGAACTGCCCGGAGTAGGCGATGGTCACCCCCGGGGTCAGCTGGACCTGATCGGCCACCGCCTGCTGCAGATCGCCGACGACCGAGGCCAGATCGCGGCCGCGGACATCGATATAGACCCAGGTCGTCGGGCGCCCGTTCTCGGATTTCAGCATTGGCGGACCATCCGCGACCTGAAGGGTCGCGACCGTCCCGAGGGTGATCTGCTGGCCCGATGGCGTCAGGACCGGCAGGGCGCGAAGCTCCGCCAGGCTGTCACGCATCTCGCGGGGATAACGGACACTGATCGGATAGCGGGCCAGACCCTCGACCGTCTGGCCAATGGTCTCACCCCCGACGGCCCCGGAGACGATGCTCTGAACGTCCGCGATATTCAGGCCGAAGCGCCCGGCCGCCTGTCGATCGATGTCGACATTGACATAGCGCCCCCCCGTCAGCCGTTCGGCCAGGGCCGAGCTGACGCCCGGGACGGTCTTGGCCACCTCGGCGACCTGGGCGGCGATCCGGTCGAGGGCCTGAAGATCGGCACCGGACACCTTGACCCCGATCGGGCTCTTGATGCCGGTGGCCAGCATGTCGATACGGTTGCGGATCGGCGGCACCCAGACATTGGCCAGTCCGGGCACGCGCACTGCCGCATCCAGTTCCTCGATCAGCTTGTCCGGCGTCATGCCGGGCCGCCACTGGTCACGCGGCTTGAAGCGGATGATCGTTTCGAACATCACCAGCGGCGCAGGATCGGTCGCCGTATCCGCGCGACCGGCCTTGCCGAACACAGTCTCGACTTCGGGCACGGTGCGGATCATCCGGTCCGTCTGTTGCAGAAGTTCGGACGCCTTGGCCGCCGACAGGCCCGGCAGGGCCGACGGCATATAGAGCAGGTCGCCCTCATCCATTGGTGGCATAAACTCGCCGCCCAGCTGGCTGATCGGCCAGGCCGAGCTGGCGAACACGACCAGGGCGATCAACAGGGTCGCGCGCGGGCGACGCAGGACCCAGTCGAGCGGTGGACGGTAGATATGCGTCAGCCAGCGGTTGATCGGATTGCTCTGCTCGGCCGGAATGCGCCCGCGGATCAGATAGCCCATCAGGACCGGCACCAGGGTGATCGACAGGATCGCCGCCGCCGCCATGGCGTAGCTCTTGGTGAAGGCCAGCGGCGCGAACAGCCGCCCCTCCTGGGCCTGCAGCGTAAAGACCGGAATGAACGACAGGGTGATGATCACCAGGCTCAGAAATAGCGCCGGCCCCACCTCCGCCGCCGCCTCGGTAATCACCCGCCAGCGGGCCTCACCGGCCAGCCGTTCATCGGGATGGTCGTGCTCCCATCGCTCGATATGTTTGTGCGCGTTCTCGATCATGACCACGGCAGCATCGACCATAGCCCCGACGGCGATCGCGATGCCGCCCAGCGACATGATGTTGGCGTTGACGCCTTGTATGCGCATCAGGATGAAGGCCGCGAGCACCCCCAGCGGCAGGGTGATGATGGCGACCAGGGCCGAGCGCGCGTGCCAGAGGAACAGGCCGCAAACCAGGGCGACGACGAAGAACTCCTCAAGCAATTTTGTGCTGAGGTTTTCGATCGCGCGATCGATCAGGTGCGAGCGATCATAAACGGTCACCACCTCGACCCCGGCCGGAAGCCCCGCCTTGAGCGTTTCGAGCCGTTCGCGCACCGCGGTGATCACGGCCTGGGCATTTTCGCCCGACCGCAGGATCACCACCCCGCCGGCCACTTCCCCCTCGCCGTTCAACTCGGCGATGCCGCGACGCATTTCCGGGCCGATCTGGATCGTGGCCACATCGCCCAGCTGAACCGGCACCCCGCCGGCGGCCGTGCGGATCGGCACCGCGCGGAAGTCATCCAACGTGGTCAGATAACCGTTGGCACGGACGATATATTCAGTCTCGGCCAGTTCCAGAACGGAGCCGCCGGCCTCGCCATTGCCCTGCCGGATCGCCGCCACCACCTGCTGGTGGGTCACGCCGTAACCGGCCAGTTTGGCGGGATCGAGCACCACCTGATACTGGCGCACCATGCCGCCGATACTGGCGACCTCGGCCACGCCCGGGACCGTCTTCAGTTCATAGCGCAGGAACCAGTCCTGCAGGCTGCGCAGCTGCGACAGATCATGCTGACCCGTGCGATCGACGAGCGCATATTCATAGACCCAACCGACCCCGGTGGCGTCCGGCCCCAGGGCCGGGCGGGCGGTGTCGGGCAGGCGGTCCTGGACCTGGCTGAGATATTCCAGCACCCGGGAACGCGCCCAGTAGAGGTCGGTGCCGTCCTCGAACAGCACATAGACATAGCTGTCGCCGAAGAAGGAATAGCCGCGCACCGTGCGGGCTCCGGGCACCGACAGCATGGTGGTCGCCAGCGGATAGGTGACCTGGTTCTCGACGATCTGCGGCGCCTGGCCGGGATAGGAGGTACGGATGATGACCTGCACGTCCGACAGATCCGGCAAGGCGTCGACCGGTGTGTGGCGCACGGCCCAGAGGCCGCCGGCGACCAGCGCCAGCGCCGCGAGCAGGACGAGGAATCGCCCCTTGACCGAGGCGCGGATGATGGCGGCGATCATCGGCCCGCCTCCCGCCGGGTCAGACTGCGGATCGTGGCCTTGCCGTCGACCATGTCGAACCCGAAATCGACCTGACTTCCCGCGGAGATGCCGGCCAGAGGCACCGCGTCCGCCACAGTAAAGGTCATCGTCATGGCCGGCCATTGCAGCGCGGGCACAGGCCCGTGCGCCAGGGTAATCGAACGCCCGTCGATGGCCTGAACCCGGCCGCTTGTCCGGTAGATCTGGGCCGGCGCTGGAGCCGTCGTCGCCGACGGCGCCGCGGCCTGCGCCAGGCTACGCGCGGTGACCCCGGACAGGCTGGCCTCCGAGTCGAACAGGAACTGGCCCGAGGCGACGACACGCTCGCCGTCACGCAGTCCAGCGAGGATTTCCGTCTGTCCGCCGGCCTCGCGCCCGACCCGGACCTCGGCCGGTTGATAACGCCCACCCTCCATGGCGAGCATGACGAGGTTGCGCTGGCCGGTGCGGATCACCGCCTCCGAAGGCACCAGCAGGGCCGGTGTCGAGGACCCGCCGAACGTGATCTGTCCGTACATGCCGGGGCGCAGGCGACCGCCCGGGTTCCGCAGCTCGACCCGCGCGGTCAGGGTCCGGCTGTCGCCGGTGACCTCGGGCAGCAGGGCGGTCAGTCGACCGGTCATCCGTTCCCCGGGAAAGGCGGCCAGGGAAACGTCGACCGACCGACCGACCCGGAGTTGACCGGCCAGAGCTTCTGGCACCGCCGCGTTGAGCCACACGGTCGACAGACCGTTGATCTCGGCCAGGGTCAGGCCCGCGGGTACACTCATGCCGGCACGCACGCCCAGGGTGCGGATGGCACCACTGATGGGACTGGTCATGGTCACCGTGGTGCGCGGGCGACCGGTTCGCTCGACCGCGACGATCAGGGACTCCGGCATACCCAACAGAACCAGCCGTTGGCGCGCCGCCAGGATCAGTGCGGCATCGTCCGTGCCACGGACCGCGAGATATTCGATCTGGGCACCGCCCCAGTCCGGAACCAGCAGATCGGCCAGCGGAACGCCGGCAGCGATCACGTCACCGGGCGCGCGCGCATAGACCCGCTGGACAAAGCCGCTGGCCCGCGCCTGCACGATCGCGACATCCCGCTCGTTGTAGTCGACCACCGCGCTGGCGGTCAGATCCCCGTCGAGCGTTCCGGACCGAACCGTGGCGAAGCGGACACCCAGGTTCTGGACCAGCGCCGGGTCAATGCGAACGCCGGCCGCCGCGCCCGACTCCTCGTCGGCGTATCGGGGCAACAGTTCCATGTCCATGAACGGTGACTTGCCCGGTTTGTCGAACCTCTGACCCGGGGTCATCGGATCATACCAGTACAGGACCTCACGCTCACCCGCGGAGGCGGCGACGGGATCGGCGTTGCCCGGGCCGAAGCGCGCCAGCGCCAGACCGGCCGCGCCGCCGATTACGATCAGGCCGGCGGCCGCGGCCGCGAGCTTCAGATTCTTGCGTTCAAACCGGATCATTGGTCTTGTCCATAAATCAGGGTGAATCGGACGGCGCGGCGCGCCACATCGGCTTCCTTGTCGAGGGCGTCCAGCCGGCCATTGGCCAGGGCGGTGAAGGCGTCCAGCACCTCCATGATCCCCGCGCGACCCGCGCCGTAGCTGGCGGTTTCGAGATCGGCACGCGTCCGCAGATTGGGCAGGACCACGTCGCGGGCCCGAACCCAACGGGTCCGCGCGACGTCATATTCAGCCAGGTCTGCCTGCAGAATCGCCGTCCACTCACGTTCCGCCGCCTCTCGCTCAGCGGAGACCCGTCGGGCGTCGGCGGCGCGGGCCGCGATCACCGGTGCCTGACGACTGCCCTGGAACAGGGGCAGGCTGACACTGGCACCGACGGAGATCAGATCGCCGAACATCGGATCGCGGCGGGCATAGCCGGCCTCGAACGCCCAGTCAGGCCGGCGGGCTGCCCGCGCCAGATCGAGGTCGGCCTCGGCCCGGTCCTGTACAGCGCCATAGGCCCGCAGCGCCGGCAGCCGGGCGAGATCAACGTCGAACACGTCGGGCTCAAGGTCGATAGACGGGGGCGATCCACTGGCGCTTGGCAGCGGATCGCCCGTCCACCGGGACAGGTTCGCCCGCGCCCGAACGAGGTCGACCCGCAAGCCGTCACGCCGGTCATCCAGGGCGGCGCGCAGTTCGACTGGCCCCAGGCTCTGCGCCGGTCGGTTCGCGCCCGAGGCGACGCCCGACGGGGCTGCCTCCCACAACGGGTCGAGGGCGGCGAGCACATCGTCCATCTCCACCAGTCGCTGTGCGGCATAAAACAGATCGATCCAGGCTTGGCCGGTCGCGACCTCGACATCCCGTAGGGTGATGCCCTCCCGTGCGCGAGCCACGCCGATATCGGCCTCGGCAATGCGGCGTTCAGCGCGACGCCGCGCGCGGCTGGGCACGGCCTGTTGCACACCGATCTGGAGTTTGGTCATCTCGATCTCGCCAAACCGCCCGGCTGCGGGGCCCGAAACCGGAAAGCCGTCGAGGCCAAAGCTGAGCCGCGGGTCCGGCAGCCGTCCGGCCGCCTCGGCCGAGGCCTCTGCCGCCTCCACCCCCAAAGCACTGGCGTGGACGGCCGGAGCGTCTGAACGCGCCAGGGCGAGCGCCTGCGTATAGGTCAGGGGTTCAGCACGCGCGGCGCTCGCGGCGGCCAGCGCACAGCTGACCAGGGCCACACGGGCCCAGGTCGGCGCGACAGGACGCGCCCGACCGGTTATGGATTTCAACACGATGAAGCTCCGGACACATCCGCCCCATTGGAGCGAAGGTCAGCTGTTCGAAACGGTCCGCTGACGCCGGGACGCCACACAGACCCGCGAATACAGGGTCAGGCTTCGGTTTTTGGAGGGGTCCGGGGTGGCGCTGTGACGAATTCGGTCAGACGGACCGCCACGCCGCCGTAGGATGGCGAGGGACCCGAAACGGGTCGATCCAGCGACGGCTCGCTCGAAAACACCGGCGAGACCATTGTGCAGCCCATCTTGGCGATACAATCCGCCGTCATGTCCCTGCACGGCGGCTGCTTCTCGGTCGACGCGGCGTCCGTCGGTCCCATCGCCATCTCGGCGCAGTGCGCCATATCCTGTGCCAGGGACTCGACGGACACCGGAGTCGCCCGCGCCTCCGCCTGGCCGAGAAAGCCGGCGAACGCCAGGGAGATGATCACAATGCGCAGCAGGCTCCACATGGCAAAACAATCCCACCTTGCCGGCGGCCGCACAATCCGGTTTCTGCGCAAATTGACCATCATCAAGTCTCCGGACCAGAAAGGAGAACTCCCGGCGCAACGGGTTGCGGATCGGGAACCGGCCTATGAGCGACTACCCGCTTTTGGACCGGCGCAGGTGCATTGCGGCCCAAGCTCCATCCCGCACTCCAGCGTCGATGCCGCGGAATGATGGCCGACGCGGACATCAGCTTCTGATCGAGCCGCTCCAGTTCGACCTCATGCTGGCGCTGGCCGCCGCGATCAGTCGCCTCTTGTTGACCGTTTCACGGCACGCCAGGATTTGATGTCCCGAGCGATGCGTATCCACAACAGGATGAATCCCGAGACGACGATGCTCAGCGTCAACGCAGTGGTGGCGATGATCAGGGGGTGATTGAAGTCCTCGCCGTCGTTCCAGTCCATGACATGGAGCCGCCAGAAGAAATCGAATATCCGCCAGACGCCGGAGCGGCGGGTCACCACCTCGCCTGTCGCCGGCGACAGGTAGAAGCTGGTTTTCTCGCGATCGGCGAAGTCCACCCGCCAGAGAGGTCCCGTCCGGCCCGTCTCCTCAGGTGCCGTACCCAGAAGGACGGCACCCGATACCGCGGCTTCACCCCGATAGGCGGTCTTGGCGTACGCCGAGACTTCTGCGGCCGACAACGGTCCGAATGGTCGCCCCGTCAAGGCGGACACGATCACGGGTTCGCCCTCAGTCGGCTTCATGGTCCAGGCCGGCCCGCGGGGCGTGGTGTGCAGATCCGCCTGCGTCGGTGCCACTCCGGCTTGTCGAGCAATCTCGTTGAGCGACGGCAGGCCGGCCAGCACCAGCGGGACGGCGGCCTGTTCGGCCACGCGGTGCTCGCTGCGGACCGTCTCGATCGGAATGGCCACCATCACCAGGCCGCCGCCGACCCAGAACAGGACCTGGAGACCGACGACCAGCGCGATCCATTTGTGCAGTTGGGTAGAGAGCTTGAGGACTTTCATGAGGTCTTCCGTCTAGACGTGGCGCGCGAAGACGCGCGTGCCGCCGCCTTTCAGGATCAGCAAGGTCTCATAGGCCTCGCGCCGACCGTCGGGCACCTCCATCCCCGGCGAGCCCAAGGGCATGGCCGGCACCGCGAGGCCGAGAGCGTCGGGACGCTCCGCGAGCAGCCTGCGCACGTCCTCGGCGGGCACATGTCCCTCCAGGACATATCCTTCGATCACGGCTGTATGACAGGCCGCCAGCGAGTCCGGGACGCCCCTGTCGCGGCGAACCGCCCCGGGGTCGGCCACCTCAATTGTCCGCGCCTGGAACCCCGCGCCCGTCATGTGCGCGACCCATGCACCGCAACAGCCGCAGGTGGGCGATTTGTAGACGGAGAGGTCCGATGAGGGACGCGCGGTCTGTGCACAGGCTCCGGTGGCCGCGGTGGCCGCGACGCTGACTCCGGCGATCAGAAGGGCCCGGCGGGAAAACGGCTCCGTCATCGTCTCATTCCTTCATTGGTCAAGAGCAAGGTGAGTCTGGTTGCGTGAGCTCAGGCCGCCGGACGAATGGGTCGGGCCGACGAATGATAGACGTCGAAACGCCATTGGTCATCGCGTTTGCGCAACACGCTCGTGGCGACGCCGCGGCGCTCGATCGGGGCCCGCGCGGCGTCCTTGAAGGTGATATGATAGGTATAGGTCTCGCTTACGAAGGCGGTGTCGCCGTCAACCTCCACCGTCATCTGATGATTGCGAAACTCGAAGCCCGCCAGATCGGCGAACTCCGGCCCGAGATGGTGCTCCAGATAGTAGGCGAAGGTCCCCTCGACCCCGCCGTTCTCGAAGATCTCCGAGTCCGGCCAGAACAGGGCCGGAGTCTGTGACACATCCATCCGCGTGATGGCGTCCTTGTAGGCCGTCACGACGGTGCGGACCTGTTGCTCGTCCGTGGCGTGAGCCTGGGCGGAAGTGGCAAGGACGGCGGCGAGCGCCAGTCCGGCGAGGGCTGAGCGAAACGTCATGGAACAGTCTCCTGGTTTGCCGGAGTCGCTGGAGCGAACCGGTTGAGCGAATGGACGCGGGCACCGCGGCCGGGCGGCGAAGTCGGCGCTGGGTGGACCAAGATGATGATCCGAAGGTCGCGCCGATAGTCGGCGTCAGAACATGAGATGTTTCATACCGTGGGTCAGCATGCCGCCCAACAGGGCGTTCACCAGAATGGCGGAGGCGGTGACGGTCAACATCCCGATATAGACCAGTTCCCGCCGGCGCCCCGGCTTGCGGACCCAGTATTCCTTGGCCCACCAGCTCAACAGGCCAAGCACCGCGATCCCGGTCCCAAGCCATCGATGGTAGGTATGGGTCACGTCGTCATTGCCGGGCATGCCCATGGCGAGCCACCCCAGCGCCACAGCGACGAGGGCCGAGATGGCGGCCAGGGCGATGATGACGCGCGTGCCCTGGGTCAGAACCGGCCGACGCAGCGTCAGGGCCGCGATCTCGAGGAGGGCAGCGACCAGGAACAGAGCGATGGGAAAATGCACGGCCGCCGGATGCATGGCACCCAGCCAGCGGAACAGGCGTTGCGGAAAGGTCTTGGGCGCGGCGGCCGCCGCCATGCCCGCGTGATCCATGTCCTGCGCCATGCCCGCATGGTCCATGTCCCGTACCATGCCCGGCATGACCACCATGTCTGCGCCGGAGGTGGGCGCTGCGGCAGCGACCTGGGCTTGTGCGACCGGCTTGTCGTGATCCTCATGCGCGAAGGCGGGCGTGCTGACCATCAACGCCAGCAGAATGGCGAACCCCGGTAGAAATTTGCGTAATCCCATAGCCTGCTCCGATCGTGTTCCTTCTGCTAACTACGCACCGGAACGTCGGCCCCCTCGCCTGAGGGGTTGACAGGGTTTCCGCGTAATAGGGATTAGGGGCGACAAGGAGAGTGTTGGATGACGCGCAATCTGGATGATCTTCTGAGGCGATCGGCGGCCACGCCCGTCGAGGGGTCACTCGACGGGCTCGAGCCGCTCGTCTGGAGCCGGGTCGAGATACGCCGCAGTGAAAAGCTCGCCTCACAACTGCGTTTCGGGGCGGTGGCCATGGCCCTGGCGACCGGCCTGACCGCCGGCGGCGTCGGCGCTGTCGCCGCGCCCCGACCGCCCGGTGACATGGCCATCTTCACCCTCGATGCCGGCCTGTCGCCGCTGGTGAAACTGGACACCCGCCGGTGATTCGCGGTTGGCGCGCCATCGCCCTGACGGCGGTGCTGGCGGCGCTCGCCGGCGGGGCGGGCACCTGGATCAGCGCCAGCTGGGTGCTGGCTCGCCGGGAGCCGCCGTCGTTGCACGACATCGTGCACCATGATCTCAAGCTGTCGGCCGGCCAGTTGACCCGCATCGAGGAGATCGAAGTCCGGTTCGCGGCCCGGCGGCCCGCAATGGAAGCCGATGTTCGCGCGGCGAACCTGGAGCTGGCCAGAGCCATCGAACAGAGCGACGGCGACAGTCCCCAAGTCCAGGCCGCGGTGGATCATTTTCACGTCGCCATGGGCGCGCTCCAGAAGGAGACGATCACGCACGTCTTCGAGATGCGATCCGTGTTGACGCCCGCACAGGCCAAGGTCTTCGACGACCGCCTCGTCGCGGCGCTCACGCCCGACGAAAACTAGCCGCCCGGGTGGAGAGTCCAGGGGAAGTTTCCGCCCGCGCCGCCCGCGGCGATCGTGCAGCCTTCAGCGAATTGATGCGGCAGACCAAGGCTGCCTTGTTTCGGGTCATCCGTCGCTATGTCGGCGACGAACAGGAGGCGTGGGATCTCCTGCAGGAGACCTACGCCGCGGCCTGGATCAGCATTCGCCGCTACGATCCCGCGCGCCCTTTCGAGGCCTGGCTTCGAACGATCGCGCTGAACAAATGCCGCGACTGGAGCCGCCGCCGACTTGTCCGGCGATTGATCCGCGGTGGTCTCGACCTGTCGTCGCCCGAAGCCCTGGCGGTGCCGGACGGAGCCGAATCAGCGGATGACCGGATGGAGGTCAGCGGCCGGCTGGCCCGACTGAACGAAGAGATGAGCCGCCTGCCGCCGCACCTCAAGGCTCCGCTTCTGCTCACCGCGATTGAGGGGCGCAGTCAGGCGGAAACGGCGGGGATTCTCGGGATTTCCGTCAAGACCGTGGAGACCCGCGTGGCCCGCGCGCGACGCAAGCTGTCCGACGCCCTGCGCGACACGACGGCCGGCCCGCACGTTCCCAAGGGATCGCTCTGACGTGCACGGGGCCCGTCGCCGGTACCCATCGTCGCGACGGAACCCGGAAGTGAGGACGATCGCCTTCACCAGGCGAGGGCTGCGGCGGGCATGCGCGTATTCCTGATATGAAGGTGCCGCTCGCTCCCGCGGGCGACGCCGGAAAGCCAAACCCGTTCGTCGTCGGCGTCGCCAGGAACAGAGCCTGATCTTCGCCCCCATTCTAGGAGCTATTCACATGAGAATCCTGGTCCTTTCCGCCATCGCGGCAGTCGGCCTGTCCGCCTGCCAGCCGGCCGCCGAGCCACAACCGGTCGACGCCCAGGCGGCACCGGCCGCTTCAACGGTAGCCCCCGTGGACGCCGCCCCGTCGGCCATGCCGGAGCCGATCCCGGCACCCCCGACCGCGGTGTCCGGGCCGACGGCGGTGCCGAAGACCTCAGCGACCCGGCCGGCTCGCCCGGCCCCGGCACCCGCGCCCGCGCCCACGTCACCGCCCGTTGATCCGATGGCCGGCCATGACATGTCCAAGATGGACGGCATGACCATGCCGCCCAGCCAATAAGCCGCATAGGCAGGAGTTCTCCCATGAAACATTCAGTTCTCGCCGGCCTGGCCAGTCTCGCGGCGCTCGCCCCCGTCTCGCTCGCCCAGGCCCAGACCCATTCCCACGCGGGCATGTCGATGCAGGATCACGCCGCCATGCAGGCCCCGGCCAGCGACGTCACGACCGCGCCTGCGGACAATGCCATGCTGGCCGCCGCGCCGACCGCGTTTTCGGTGACGTTTCCGCACGCGATGACCCTGACATCGCTCAGGCTGACAGGCCCCGCCGGGCAGGCCACGGATGTGGCGGTCCCCGCGGACGCGTCGCCCGCGCCCACGGTCAATGCGTCCCTGCCCGCCTTGGCGCCCGGATCCTATTCCGCCGCCTGGGCCGCGATGGGGGCCGACGGCCACCATATGAATGGCGTCGTCCGCTTCATGGTTCACTGAAGGGCCGGCCACCCACCTCCTGAAAGGTCGGAACCTGATTTGAAAGAGCGTCGCGCAGTCTACTGCGCGGCGCTTTTCGTTCCGTCCGGAGTCATCTCGCCGATCTGGCCGCGCCCCGCCAAACGTCGACGACATGGATGGCCTTGCCGGACTCGCCGCTGCGCGGCTCAGACCTCCTCCAGGGACCAACCCCGGGGACCGGGGAGGCAGACGGCGAGGCTTTCGAATGTCCGCACATGGATATCCGTTTCACAACGATGACTTGCGTCTCCAGGTGACCTGTCCGGATCGAACAAGACCGTGCGACAGCCCAAGGCCCTGGCCGGGCGAATATCCCATTCCAGACTGTCGCCGATCACACAGACGGTCGCCGGGTCGACGGCCAGGGCCTCGAACGCCTGTCTGAACGCAGCGGGATCCGGCTTGCCGACGCCGACCTCCCCCTCGATCTGGATATGGTGGAAACGCGATGTCAGGCCGAACCGCTCGATCTTGGCGCGCTGCAGCGGACCGGTTCCGTTGGTAAGAAGCGCCAGCCGGTATCCTGCCCTGCCCAGATGAGCCAACAGGGCGTCCGCACCCGGCTCGAGCCGCATGTCACGGTCGCGTTGAAGGCTGAAGGCGTCAGCCATCCGCTCGGCGACCTCCCGAGACGGTGGTTGCCAGCCGCTTCCCTGTAACGCCTCGAACGCGTCGGCGACAATGATGCGCCGAGCCTCGGAGGGATTCAGCCGACCAAGGGCATGCCGTTTCGGATCGCCCCAGAACGCCTGTCCGGCCCGCGTCAGCGCACGCACCGCCTCCTCCTGATCAAGCGCGCCCAGTTGAGCTTGAAAGCACCGACAGACGGTTTCCCATAGCAGGTCCGGACGGCGGTAGGCCGAGATCAGGGTGTCGTCGAGATCCATCACGACAGCCCGGATGTCTCTGAATACCTCCATCCCGAACCCTGCTCCGCGACCCGTCGCGATCCGTCCGACCGTCGCTAGAACCAGGCCCGAACGCCGACGACGAACCGGGTGTCTTCCGCGCTCCGACCGTCTGCTTCCAGAAAGTCAGCCGTATTGCCGAAGCTCCTCGTCCATTCGACACCAACGTAGGGGGCGAACTCCTTGCGCACTTCATAGCGGAGACGCGCGCTGAGTTGCAGGGAACTCAGGCCGGAGCCGATCGAGAGCTCGGGAATGTCCTCTGCGGACAGGAGAACTTCTGCTCGCGGTTGCAGAATCCATCGCTGGGTGATGCGCTGATCGTAGAGCGATTGAACACGTGCCGTGAGTTCTCCCCTGTTGGAAAGGAAGGCGGAGGCATCGACCTCAAACCAGTAGGGCGCGAGGCCCTGCATCGCCACGACCAAGTCGGTTCTGTCCGCTTCGGGTCGGTAGGTCTGACGGAGGCCAGCCTGCAGATTCCAGAACGGCAGGACGGCCCTGCTGTACAGCGCCTGAACCTCGGCTTTCTCGAGCTTGCCGCCGAATGCGCCTTCACCCTCGGACTTCCACCAGAAGCGATTGATATCGCCGCCGCTCCACCCTTGGGCATCCCAGGCATAACCTTCACCGTCGTCGGCAAAGGTTCCTTCCAGCCGCTCCACGATAACCGCAGTTGTCAGGATGTCGCCGTTTTCGATGCGCAGTTCCTCGCGGGACGCTTCCATCTCGGCCGGGTCGAACAACAGGTCAGCGGCGTGGGCCGGTCCGCTTGACGCCCGAGCCGGGGGAGGTGTCTCAGGCGGCCGTCCCGGATTGTTGGCGCTTGTCGGCACATCCGGCGGCATGGCCATGCCCTGCATGTCATGCCCGGTCGGCATCTGACCCATGGTCGACATGTCGTGCCCCATCGGCATCGCCGGCGCCGCCGGAGTCTGGCCCATGGTCGACATATCGTGACCCATCGGCATTGCCGGTGCTGCCGGAGTCTGGCCCATGGTCGACATATCGTGACCCATGGGCATTGCCGGTGCTGCCGGAGTCTGGCCCATGGTCGACATG
Organism: uncultured Brevundimonas sp.; assembly: GCF_963974615.1. Classification (GTDB taxonomy): domain Bacteria; phylum Pseudomonadota; class Alphaproteobacteria; order Caulobacterales; family Caulobacteraceae; genus Brevundimonas. The sequence continues at coordinate 101,159 of NZ_CAXBDH010000001.1, read as the reverse complement.
TCGTGACCCATCGGCATTGCCGGTGCCGCCGGAGTCTGGCCCATGGTCGACATATCGTGACCCATGGGCATTGCCGGTGCCGCCGGAGTCTGGCCCATGGTCGACATATCGTGGCCCGCATGCGGATCTGACGCGGAAGTCGGCAGTCGGGCAGGAACCGCGCCCGCCGGACACACCGGGGCTCCGGCAGATCCGATTCGAGAGGGGTCGGCATTCGGCGCGGCGCGGCGAACACAGCCGGGCGGCAGTGGAGCGGGCTGCACCTGCGCTGTGGGAGTATGTCCGGCATGGGACTGGGCGAACGCCGGTGCAGCGACGAGCATCAAGGGCAGAAGGGCGACGGAGGTCCGGATCATGCGGCGGCTCCTTCCAGGGGTCGGACAGTGACGACGTTGAACATTCCCGCGTGCATGTGCATCAGCAGATGGCAGTGGAAGGCCCAGTCGCCGGGGTTGTCGGCGGTCAGGTCGAAGGTGACCTTGCCGCCCGGCGCGACATTGACCGTGTGCTTCAGCGGCTGGTGCCCGGCCGGACCGCCCGTGACCAGTTCGAAGAAATGGCCGTGCAGGTGGATCGGGTGGGCCATCATCGAATCATTGACCAGGGTGACCCGCACGCGTTCATTCAACTCGAAGCGGAACGGCTCCACCCCCTCGCTGAATTTCTCGCCATCGAAGCTCCACATGAACCGTTCCATATTACCGGTCAGGTGGATTTCCATGCTGCGACTGGGCGGCCGCCGATCCTTGTTCGGCTGCAGCGCCACGAGGTCGGTATAGACCAGTACTCGGTGGTCGACCTCGGTCAGGCCGATCGGGCGCTCGCCCAGTCGGTTGACCGGCGTCATTGCAATGGCATCGACCCCGACCCCGACCCGCATGTCAGGAGGGGCGTTCTCGGGATCCCGCATATTCATGCCGGACATGCCTCCCGTCGCCGCGCCGCCCGCAGCAGCATCAGGGGCCATTCCTGCCATGGGGGCGGTGGGTGCCATTCCCGGCATGGCTCCATGATCCATGCCGCCCATCCCGCCCATGCCCATGTCCTTCATGGTCAGATTGGGCACCTCACGCAGCGGCGGCACCTCGGCCGTCATGCCCATCCGGGGCGCGAGGGTGGCGCGACCCATGCCGGAACGGTCGATGGCTTCGGAGACGATGGTGTAGGCGCGATCCTCGGTCGGGCGGACGATGACGTCATAGGTCTCGGCGACCGAGATCTGGAACTCGTCGGTCTCGACCGGGCGGACGTTCTCGCCGTCGGCCTGCACCACGGTCATGGCCAGGCCGGGAATGCGGACGTTGAAGATCGACATGGCAGAGGCGTTGATGACGCGCAGCCGCACCCGCTCGCCGGGCCGGAACAGGCCGGTCCAGTTCTCCTGCGGGCCGTGGCCGTTGATCAGATAGGTGTAGGTGGTGCCGCTCACATCGAGGATGTCACGCGGGTCCATCCGCATCCTGCCCCACGCCCTGCGCTCCTCCAGACTCATCCGGTCGCTGCCGTCCAGCAGCCCGGCAAGAGTGGTTCTCTGGCGGTTGAAATAGCCCGGGCTCTTCTTCAGCTTCTCGAGGATTTCGTGCGGATGCATGAAGCTCCAGTCCGACAGGACCAGCACATGTTCGCGGTCATAGCCGACCGGATCGGCGCCCGCCGGGTCGATGACGATCGGACCGTAGTGCCCCAGCGCCTCCTGCAGGCCCGAATGGCTGTGGTACCAGAAGGTGCCCGACTGCCGGACCGGGAACTCATAGACGAAGGTCTCGCGCGGCTTGATGCCGGGAAAGCTGATGCCCGGCACGCCATCCATCTGGAACGGCAGCAGCAGCCCATGCCAATGGATCGAGGTATCCTCGTCCAACTGATTTTGCACCGCCAGTCGGACGTTCTGGCCCTCGCGCAGACGCAGCAACGGCGCGGGTAACACACCGTTGATGGTCGTCGCGGTCGCGGTCCGGCCGCCGACCGTGAACGGAGACTGGCCTATCGTCAGATCGATGTTGGGACCGGTCAGGGTCGGCAAGTCGGCGCGCAGTCCGGCCGAACCTGTCTGGGCCCAGGCGGGCATAAGCCCCTGAAGACCCAGAAGTCCGCCTCCCGCGACCGCGCCACGCAGCAGTCCTCGACGATCGAGCTTCATTGGCTACTCCTGAAATGCGTCCAATCGCCTCGCCGCAAGCGGCGGCGGCGACCTCTAAGGTTCTACGCAGCCCACGCCCCGATCCCTCGCGGCAAGCTGACGCAATAAAAAAGAAATCCTTTCACGGGAGCACCCGCGTCAAAGAGGGCCTCGGAAGTATTCCGCAGGAGCCGCCATTCGGTTGCGCCCTCTCGCGGTTCCCGGTCTCACAATCCAACCGTCCGCAGCCGCAGCGCATTAGCGATCACGCTGACCGACGACAGGGACATGGCCAGGGCGGCCAGCGCAGGGGTCAGAAGCAGGCCGAAGGTCGGATACAGAAGACCCGCCGCGACGGGGATACCGAGCGCGTTGTAGCCAAAGGCGAACACCAGGTTCTGGCGGATGTTGGCCATCACCGCCTTCGACAGGCGTCGGGCCCGCACGATGCCCTGAAGGTCGCCGCCCAACAGGGTGACGCCGGCGCTCTCGATAGCCACATCGGAGCCCGCGCCCATGGCCACGCCGACGTCGGCCGCCGCCAGCGCCGGCGCATCGTTTACCCCGTCGCCGGCCATGGCCACGACCCGGCCCTCGGCGCGTAGTCGCTCAACCACGGCCGCCTTGTCCTGGGGGAGGACCTCGGCCTGGACATCGTCAATGCCTAGCCGCGCCGCCACGGCCTCGGCCGTGGTCCGGTTGTCGCCGGTCATCATCACCAGCCGCAGCCCCGCCGCCTTCAGATCACGGATGGCGTCGGCGGTCGTGGCCTTGACCGGATCGGCGATGCCCAGCACGCCCGCCGCCCGGCCATCCACGGTGACGAAGATGGCGGTGGCACCGTCCTGGCGCAGACTCTCGGCCTCCGCCTCCATGGGCCCGACATCGACGCCGATCTCTTTGAGATAGCGGCCGTTGCCCAACGCCACACGGCGGCCGTCGACGACACCGGTGACGCCACGCCCGACCGGGCTGTCGAACTCCGACGCCTCCGAGAGGACGAGGTCGCGATCGGTCGCCGCGCGGACGACAGCGTCGGCCAGGGGGTGTTCGCTGCCCCGCTCCAGACTGGCGGACAGCCGCAGCAGTTCGGCCTCGTCAAAGCCGGCGGCGGGCCGGATCGCCGTAACCGACGGCCGCCCTTCGGTCAGGGTGCCGGTCTTGTCGAGCACCAGGGTGTCGACCTTCTCAAAACGCTCCAGCGCCTCGGCGTTCTTGATCAGCACCCCGGCGTGGGCCCCGCGCCCGACCCCGACCATGATGGAGATCGGCGTGGCCAGGCCCAGGGCACAGGGACAGGCGATGATCAGCACCGACACGCCCGCGATCAGGGCATAGGTCAGGCGCGGTTCGGGCCCGAATACACCCCAGACGATACCCGCCAGGACGGCTGTGGCGATCACCATCGGCACGAACCAGCCCGAGACGGTATCGGCCAGCCTCTGGATCGGCGCACGACTGCGCTGGGCCTGGGCCACCATCTGGACGATCCGCGACAACAGGGTGTCGGCCCCGACCTTGTCGGCCCGCATCACGAATGAGCCGGTCCTGTTCAGCGACCCGCCGACGACGCTGGCCCCCGGCTCCTTGGTCACGGGCATGGATTCCCCGGTGACCATGGATTCATCGATCGAAACCCGGCCGTCGAGAATCTCGCCGTCGACGGGCACCTGTTCGCCCGGTCGCACCCGCAGGCGGTCGCCGACGGCGACGAGATCCAGGGTGACGTCCTCATCCGTCCCGTCGTCGCGGACGCGCCGCGCGGTCTTGGGGGTCAGGTCCAGCAAGGCCCGGATCGCGCCGGAGGTCTGTTCACGCGCCCGCAGTTCGAGGATCTGGCCGATCAGCACCAGGACGGTGATGACCGCCGCCGCCTCGAAATAGACCGGTGCGCTGCCGTCCATGCGCCGCACCGCCTCGGGAAACAGTCCCGGTGCCAGGACGGCGACCACACTGTAGATCCAGGCCGCGCCCACGCCGATGGCAATCAGGGTGAACATGTTGAGGCTGCGGTTGCGCAGCGACGCCCAGCCGCGCTCGAAAAAGGGCCAGCCGGCCCACAGCACCACGGGCGTCGCCAGGGCGAACTGGATCCAGTTCGAGGTCTGCCCCGGGATCCGCATCATCAGACCAGTCAGATGCCCGCCCATCTCGAGGGCGAACACCGGCAGGGTCAGGACCAGGCCGACCCAGAACCGTCGGGTGAAGTCGATGAGCTCGTGATTGACGGGCGCTTCGGCGGTTACGGTTTCAGGTTCAAGCGCCATGCCGCAGATCGGGCACGACCCCGGTCCTTCCTGACGGATCTGGGGATGCATGGGACAGGTGTAGATCACCCCGGGGATAACGGGCTCGGGCGCAGGCCTTTCGCCGAGATAACGGTCCGGTTCCGCCACGAATTTGCTCTGACAGCCAGCTGAACAGAAGAAGTAGTTCTCGTCCTCATGGCTGGCGCGGTGCGCCGTGGTCGACGCATCCACCGTCATGCCGCAGACCGGATCAACCGCCTTGACGCTGTCACCGTTGGATTCTTCCGAACAGCTGCCGTGGGCAGCCGTATGGGAATGGGGCGTCATTGACATGATCGAGTTCCTTGAATCTCGGGCGACACATATACCCCATTAGGGTATACCGCAAGATGCAGTCACAGGCTATTGCGCAACGACCGGAGAGGGGAATTGGATGCAAACCGTGACGAAACCTAAGGTGATCAACCGCCTGAACCGGATCGAGGGCCAGGTGCGCGGCATCGGCCGGATGGTCGAGGACGACCGCTACTGCGTCGATGTCCTGACCCAGATCCAGGCTGTGCGGGCGGCGCTGCTGCGGGTCGAGAGCGAGGTCCTCAAAGACCATCTCGACCACTGCGTCATGGGGGCAATGACCGGCGAGGATCCGGTCGACCGCAAGGCCAAGGCCGCGGAGTTGATCGACCTGCTCGGCCGCGCCAGCCGTTAGCGCCGAGAGAAGTCGGGTCAGGCACGTCGCCGGAACGGCTCCATGAGCTGGAGGAGATATCCCTTCGGATAGTCCGGTCGACCGAACACGCCAATTTCGCCGGCTCGGGGCGTGTTCGCGCCGGATCGGAATGTGCCCAGCAGATGATCCCACAGGCTGGTGAACAGTCCGAAATTGACGTCACCGTCAGTCTGTGACGCCAGATGGTGGTGGCGGTGAGCGGGTGCCACGGCCCAGATGTAGATCAACGGTCCGATCTTCATGTCGACGTTGGAATGCTGCAGGATGAGTTGGATCGCCACGGCGAAGGCCAGTAGCCAGGCGATGGTCTGTGGCATCCCCATCAGTACCAGAGGTGCAACACCCGCCGTCAGTTCGATCGCTTGATGAAGGGGATGTTTCAGCAAGCCATTGAACCCGTACATGCGTTTGACAGCGTGATGCACGGCGTGAAGTCGCCACAGTGTCGCGAAGCGGTGGCTGGCGTAGTGGGCAAGAGTAATACCCAGATCGGCCACCAGGATGGCGAACGCCAGCTGCCCCCACAGCGGCCAGTCGGCCGGCCAGACGCTGAAATTCGGAATCCAGCCGGCAACGAGGGGGACGGCCAGCACCGACAGAAAAATTGATGTTTCATTGACGACCGCATGAATCAGGTCGCGTCCATCGTCTCCATGCGAATGGTTCCAGGCCCGCTCGTAGGGAGCCACGTTCTCGGCCATAAAGGAGAGGGCCGGCGCCATGCCCAGCAGGATTGGCAAACCCCACAGCGGAGCGCCCTTTTCAGCGAGAGTCAGGGCGGACCACAGAAAGCCAACGAAAAACACGGGCGCATAAGCGACACGGACGACGAACCTGAGCAGAGACATCGGGCGGCTCCATTGACGCCTCAACCTGTTCCGGTTTGACAGGGTTCTATTGAACGAACCGATTGCCCGCGGAGCGCACCGCGCCCGAAATCTGCAAGGGCGTCACGCCGAACATGCGCCTGGTGATGCGGTTGAGGTGTGCCTGATCGGCGAAACCGCCGGCCACCGCCGCTTCGGCCAGTCCGGCACCGCGCGCCATTTCCCGCCCGGCTCTCTGCAGCTTTCGCCACAGCAGCCATTGCGACAGCGGGACCTGCATTTGCGCCTGCGCCAGAACCCTGAGACGCACGGGCGAAAGGCCGACCATCGCCGCAGCCCGGGAGATGGCCCCGGGCGCAGGATCTTCGGATGCCTTCAGGAGCGCCTCTTCAAGTCGCGGATCCAACCTTGCTTCCCCTGCCCCGAGCCCGGCCTTGAGGTCCTCGACAATGCTCTCTGCCGAGACCGTGAGGCTCAAGAAGGGCGCAACAGCCGGCGGAGCGACCGCCGCGTTGGCCGGAGCGATGGATGCAAGAAGTCGCGAGGCCAGCGGAGTGTGCGTCTCCAGATATAGTAACAGGACTGATCCACCCACGTCCGCCATTTGATGCCGCACACGAGGCCCGATGATGAGCGCCTGACCAGTTAAGGTGCGATTGCCGTCCAGAATCACGCGAACCGAGCCCGAGCGCGCCACGGCCAACTGGATTGCGATATGGGCATGGGCAACGTGGTCCGCGTGCGGCCCCTCGTATGCGGCCCAGCCGTCGCCCATGGCGAAACCCGTGCTCGATAAAGGCGTTGCCATAATCTCCCGGCGTCCCCGTCGGTCCGATCACCGGAACTGACTTCCGGCTTCATCGCCGCTCCAGGTGAAACTCGCAAGGAACCTGATTTCGGCCGACCCAAAGCGAGAGACCAGCGTCATTGTTGCCCCGCAGCCGCCCGGGCGTCTGAACCGCCCCTGAACCTTGCCGGCATGAGGGATGTGCACCACCGACGCGTAACCCAATTAGGCGGACGTTCCTGTCCCGTCCGACCCCGGGGGGCCATCACGCATGACGTCCGTATCGCCCACCCGCGACGGTTATCCCGCCGACCTGAGAGCCCTGACCAGCCTACGGGCCTTCCTGGCGGTGGGCGTGGTTCTGTTCCACTACCAGCTTCAGTGGGACCCCGCCCTGGGTTTCAGCCCGATCATCGAGCGGTCCCGGCTGGCGGTGGACGCCTTCTTCATGCTGTCGGGGTTCATCCTGGCCCACGTCTATGGCCCGGCCGTCGCCGCCGGAACCTTCAGCTACCGGCGCTTCATCGTCGCCCGCATCGCCCGGCTCTACCCCCTGCACCTCGCGGTGCTGGCCGGCGTACTGGCCATGGTGATCGTCGCCAGAGCTGCCGGGGTCCAGTACGACCCGGCCACCTACACATTCGAAGGGTTCATCAAAACCTTGCTGCTCGTCCAGGCCTGGTTTCCGAGCCTTGTCGGCTACAACTGGAGCGGCCCGTCCTGGTCCCTGTCTGCCGAATGGTTCGCCTATCTGCTCTTCCCTGCCTATGCGCTGATCGCGATGAAGTTGAAGACCCGACCCTGGGCCCTGCTCTTTCTGGGCGCGCTCGGCTTCGTCATGATCGACGCCGTCTATGGCCAGATGGTCGGCAAGGTGCTGCCGCGTGCCGAGGACAACATGGGCATCCTGCGCATCCTTCCGGAGTTCCTGATCGGAATGGCGCTCTATGGGCTGGGCCATCAATGGCACTGGCCCCGCCCCATCGCCATCGCCGCTTGCGTGATCGCCTCCCTGGGCCTTCTGCTGGCCATGCAGTTCAGTCTCGACGACCGGCTGGTCGTTGCCCTGGCCGCGCCGGTCATCCTGACCTGGTCCATGCTCGCCAAGGCTGCTGAACAAGGTCCCCTGTCCGCACCCCTGGCCGTCTTCTCGGGCGAGGCCTCCTTCGCGCTCTACCTGGTCCATATGCCGCTGCTGGTGGCCTACAAGGGCATCGCATCGGAACTTCGTGGGATCGACAGCGGCTTCTACATGTCTCCCCTGGAACTGGCGGGCCTGTTCGTGGTCACCGTCGCCGCTGCCGCCGCGCTGCATCTGGGTGTGGAAAAACCTGGACGCCGCTGGATCCGGCGACGCTTCGAAGGCCGGACACCTCCCCCGTGCGGGACTGGCTGACGCCCTTTCGCCGGGTGCGCCTCGTGCACCCTAGTCTCTTACCTGGCGAGTCAGCGCGACCCGGAACGACAGGTGCAATACGTCGCCGGAGCCGAATTCCCTCACCGAGGGTCGTTGAATTCGTCCGTCCGGCCGATCTTTTTTCACCCCGGCAACCCTGAAGTTTACGACACGTTTCGGCCGGACTAGAAGGAACGGAGGTTTATCATGAACGCCAAGACCTATCTGCGCTTCGGCGCGATGATCGCGACATCCACACTCGTCATGTTCGGATTGATGTATCTGAACACCTACCAGCTGGACCACGCCCGGTTCAGCGAGACCCGGGCCTGGATGGCGCTGGTGATGGGCGCGGTCATGGCCGTCATCATGCTGCTGTTCATGCTCAAGATGTACACGGACAAGCGTCTGAACCTGGCCATCATCGGCGGAGCCGTCCTGGTGTTCGCCGGATCGCTCTGGCTCGTCCGCAGTCAGGAGACGGTCAATGACGTCGACTATATGCGCGCGATGATCCCGCATCACTCGATCGCCATCCTGACCAGCGAGCGCGCCCATATCCGCGACCCGCGGGTGCGCGAACTCGCCGACGGCATCATCGAGGCGCAAAAGCGCGAGATCGCCGAGATGGACGCGCTCATCGCCGACCTCGAACGCAATCCCACACCCTCCACGGCACCCGATCTACCCGCCTACACCCGGCGCTGATCAGGATCTTCGATCGGGAGCTACCCAAGCCCGCGTCGTCGCCCGCGTCGTCGCCCGCGTCGTCGAATGACCCGTCGAAAGGCCCGGCCGCCCTGGGTTCTTTCCTCAATCGCGCGGCTGATGGCACGGCCGTCGGGGAACGCCACTTCCTGTCGCTCTCGCGCGTCCTTGTCTTGCCTGGGACCGGTCCTTCGTGCCGCACAGGTCATCCCCGCCTCAAAACGCGCGGCCCAGGCTGCCGGTGCCGACCGCGCGCTCGCCCGCCGGACCGGCGGCCTGTCTTCCCCACTGAGCCATCCCTCCCGGATCTGCTCATTGAAAGGCCCGGTGGACCCGAAGGGTGTGGCTGTCGACCGAGCGCCCGTGCTTCGGCCTGACAGGTCTGCGGCGCTCCACCACGGGGCGACGATGACAGCTTGTTGAGTTGCGGCAAGCTCCCCGACGGCGTCTCTCCGATGCTCGGGCAGGAGGGCTTTCGTGATCAAGCCGACGGACATTGAGACCGACCTCTCAGGGCGTCGACAGGACGAGATCGCCCGCGTCGCCAGGGAACTGGCGCGGTACGGCTTCTATGTGATGGACGCGCTGTTGCCCCACGACATCCGCGCCAGACCCATGCCTTCGCGAACTCCGGCTCCGCCCGGGCCTGAAGCCGGGCCCGGAGGCCGTCTAGGCGCCGAGGACGCCCAGGTGCTCGAGCAGGATGGCCAGGCCGAGCGCGACGAGGGCGAGACCCCCTAACAGCTCAACCGCCTTGCCAAAGCGCCGGCCGACCATACGACCGATCACCATGCCGATGGTCGCGAGCAGGAAGGTCGTGAGCCCGATCGAGGCGGCGATGATCCAGATGTTGGCCCCGATGAAGGCCAGGCCGACCCCGACGGCAGCGGCGTCGATACTGGTCCCGACCGCCGTCGCGATCAGCCCCCAGGGTCCGGAACGGCGCGGCTCGTCGCACGCATCCCCCGGTCGGAAACGGGTCGCTTCCCAGATCATCCTGCCGCCCACGGCGGCCAGCAGGCCGAAGGCGATCCAGTGATCGATCTTCTCGACCAGACCCGCAGCGACTATGCCGAGCCCCCAGCCTATCAAGGGCGTGATGGCTTCGATGACACCGAAGACCAGACCCGCCTTGACCGCGCCGGGCAGGGTCGGACGGTGCGACGCGCCGCGACCGACCGCCGCTGCGAAAGCATCGGTGGACATGCTGAGTGACAGGACAGCGATGGCAAGGGGAGTCATGACGGACATCCACCGGGCGACGAACAGCGCTTCCCTCCTCGGCCGGTGCGGCGGTGGGACGCGCTGGTCTCGCCAGGCGGTGGTTCCGCTGGTCGGACCACGCGTCGAAACGCGAGTGTGTTGATCCGACCCCGGCGATCAGATGCCGGAAGCTACTCCCCAACAGGAAGCGCCTTCTAACCACCCTCGCGCGTTCCGGCAAGATACTATAGGGGAGTACCCATGGCCCACACCTCCACCAACAAGAAGAAGCTCGTCGCCCGCGTCCGCCGCATCGCCGGCCAGCTCGGCGCGATCGAGCGCGCGATCGAGGCGGAGGCCGGCTGTTCGCAAATCCTGCAGCAGGCCGCCGCCGCCCGCGGCGCCATGAGCGGATTGCTGGAAGAGCTGATCGAAGATCACCTTCGTCACCACGTCGCCGATCCCGGTCTGAGCGAGGCGGATCGCCAAAGCGGCGCTGACGAACTGAGCCTCCTCATCCGCCGCTATTCCAGATGAAGCCAGCGCCATGACCGCCACCGAGTCTGACTATCTGACCCACGACCACCATTTCCTCAGCCGGTCGCACGATGAGAGTGCGCGGCGGACGTTGTGGGTCGTCGGCCTGACCGCCGTCATGATGGTCGGGGAGATCATCGCCGGCATGGTCTATGGCTCGATGGCCCTGCTGGCCGACGGTTTCCACATGGCCACCCATGCCGGCGCCCTGGCCGTGGCGGCCGGGGCCTATGCCTATGCCAAGCGCCATTCGGCCAACCGGCGCTTCAGCTTCGGGACCGGCAAGGTGGGCGACCTCGCTGGCTTCGCCTCGGCCTTGGTGCTGGGCATCGTCGCGCTCGGGATCGCCGGAGAGTCCATCGCGCGCCTGTTCGATCCGCGCTCGGTCGCCTTCGGTCAGGCCACGCTCGTCGCCGTTCTCGGTCTGGGCGTCAACCTGGTCAGCGCCCTGCTGCTGGCCGGGGGCGGTCATCATCATCATCATCATGGCCATCACGACCACGGCCACCATGGTCATGACCATGACCGGGATGTCGATCGACATGATGATCATCACCCTGGGCACGGCGCCCATCGCGACAACAACCTGCGCTCAGCCTATGTCCACGTCCTGGCCGACGCCCTGACGTCGGTGCTGGCCATCGTCGCCCTGGTGGCGGGCCGCTATCTCGGCTGGGTCTGGCTGGATCCATTGATGGGCGTCGTCGGCGCCATCGTCATCGCACGATGGTCATGGTCGCTGATGCGCGACACCGCCGCGGTCCTGCTCGACACGACGGACAGCGCCCTCGAGGCCGAGGTACGCGAATGCGTGGAGGGACCGGGCGATGCCCGGATCACCGACCTGCACGTCTGGCGGGTCGGACCAGAGGCCCACGCCGCCATCGTCAGTGTCACCGGCGGGATCGACACCGAAACCATACGGACCCGGCTGCGGCCGGTTCACGAACTCGGACATCTCACCGTGGAGTGCCGCTGACCCGGTTCGGCCGCCCGACGAAGCCCTCGCGAGTGACCGTCAGCACACCCGGATGCTCGTGTGAAACGATCCGCCCTTGCGTCGGGCCGCGCCAGACGGCTCGCGCCGGCCGCCTGCGCTGAAACCGGCCAGGCCCCGGAATGCCCGCCGATGTTGACCTCGCCCGGCGCTCAGCCCGGTCCCGGTTCGAAGACGACGGTGGTCCTTCCATGATGCCCTTCGGGGCGGAGGTGGATCTGGTCGCGCACGGAATAGAGGTAACCGGTCCCCAGCAGCCGGGCGAGCGCGATCGCCCCCGTGATCATCCAGCCGGTGCGATCGCGAGGCCCCGCCAACGCACCGCCGACGATGATGATTCCAAGGACCAGACCGTAGCCGTAATGGAGCGGCATCCGGTACGCCCCCAACAGGCCGAACGCGATAGACACGGCAACGCCGGCGGCCACCAGACCGGCGGCGACGGCCACCACGGCGTCACGCACGGGCTGCGGCTCCGCGGGCCGCCTCTGAGGACGAACGCGCCGCCGCTTGCCATAGCGACCTTCACGCCAACGGAGCTCGCGGCTTCGGATAGCGGAACGCTTGCCTGCCACGGCGTCAGCGCTTTCCGGCCGTGACCGGAGCATCCTCGTGGCGCGCGAGCATGACCTTCATGCGCACGATCTCGACATCCCGGCCCGCAATGATCTCTTCGGCGAGACTGCGGACCTCCGGCGCTTCGCCATGCTCAACGGCGATCCGCGCCATGGCGAGGCCCCCCTCCTGATTGGCGATCATGGCGCGCAGGAAATCGATATCGGCGTCGCCCGTGTAGTCGACGCTCATGTCGCGATTCATTTGCGCGTTCGCCTCGCGAAAGGCGCGGGTCGACGGGCTGTCAGCGGGGATCCCGCCATGGCTGGCCTCGGTGTCGATCGGGCGTGCGTCCATGGGAGGACGCTCGTCGATCACACCGGAAGGCTGCCGGGAGAGCAGGCCGAAGGCGAAGGCGGAGAGCGCGAGAAAGAGGGCGATGGCCGAAGCCCATCCGATCCGTTTCATGACGGTATCCTCGAATCTGCCGGTGCCCCCTGGCGAGCCACCGGTATTTCATTGGGGGTCCGGTCCCCTGCCGGGTCACGGTAGCCGAGCAGCCTCAGGGCGTTGATCACCACCAGCAGGGTCGATCCCTCGTGAAGCGCCACGGCCGGACCAATGCCCAGTCCGAGGATGGTCGCCGGCACGAGGAAGGCGACGACGCCGAGGCTGACGTAGAGGTTCTGGCGAATAATGCCGCGGGTCCGTCGGCTCAGGCCGATGGTGAAGGGCAGTTGGGACAGGTCGTCCGACATCAGGGCGACGTCCGCGGTCTCGAGCGCGACATCCGAACCGGCCGCGCCCATGGCGATACCGACCGTGGCCGTGGCCATGGCCGGCGCATCGTTCACCCCGTCGCCGACCATGGCGATCTTGCCGTCCGCGCGCAGGCGTTTGATGGCGTCGACCTTGTCCTCGGGCATCAGATCGCCCCATGCCTCGGTCAGCCCGACCTGACCGGCGATGGCCTGGGCCGCCTTCTGGTGATCGCCCGAGATCATGATCATGCGCTGAACGCCCAGGGCCCGGAGCGCGGTGAGCGTCGTCCGCGCCGCGGCGCGTGGCGTATCGAGCAGGCCGATCACCCCGAGGTCGCGCGCGCCTCGCCGCACCACCATCAGGGTCCGCCCCTGCAGGCGCAACTGGGCGACGACGGCCGTCGCCTCATCGCCGAGGGCGGCCACGCCGTCGGCCCCGAACATCTCCGGCTTTCCGATCCAGATCGTCTCTCCGCCCAGTTCAGCGGTCACGCCCTTTCCCGTGAGGCTCTTGAGGTCGGTCGCGGCCGCAAGACCCGTGTCGCCCAGTCGTTCGGCGCCGTCGCGCACAATCGCCTCCGCCAGCGGGTGGTCGCTGAGCCGCTCGACGGCGACGGCGGTGGCCAGAAGGTCGGCTTCCCGGGTCCCGCGCACCGGCACGACCTCGGTGATGCGAGGCCGGCCCTCGGTCAGGGTGCCGGTCTTGTCGAACGCGATCGCATTGAGCGAGCCGAGATTCTCCAGCGGTGCGCCGCCCTTGATCAGAACACCGGCGCGCGCGGCGCGCGCCACACCGGACAGGACGGCGCTGGGGGTGGCGATGGCAAGCGCGCACGGGCTGGCCGCGACGAGCACCGCCATGGCCCGGTAGAAGCTGTCGCGGAACGGCTCGTCGACCACCACCCAGGCGAACAGCAGCACGAAGGCCAGCGCCAGCACCAGCGGCACGAAGATGCGCTCGAACCGGTCCGTGAAGCGCTGCGTCGGCGACTTCTGCGTCTCCGCCTCACTCACCATCCGCACCACCTTGGCCAGGGTGGTGTCGCTCGATTTGCGGGTCGTCTCGATCTCGATGGCGCCGGCGCCGTTGATGGTGCCCGCGAAGACCAGGGACGCCGGTCCAACCTGGGCCGGCCGGGCGCGGGCGGCGGCCGCGTCCGCGACCGGCTGCTTGTCGACCGGCATGCTCTCGCCGGTGACCGGCGCCTGATTGATGCTCGTCGTTCCTTCCACGACGAAGCCGTCGGCCGGAAGCCGTTCGTTCGGACGAACCACCACGGTGTCGCCGACCCGCAGATCCTCGACCGGAAGTTCGACGACCTGCCCGTCACGCCGCACATGGGCGGTTCGGGGCGCCAGTTCCGCCAGGGCCTCGATCGCACGTCTGGCCCGCCCCATGGCGTAGTTTTCAAGGGCATGGCCGATGCTGAACAGGAACAACAGAAGGGCTCCCTCCGCCCAGGCGCCGAGCGCCGCCGCGCCCGCCGCGGCGACGAGCATGAGGGTGTCGATCTCGAACCGCTTCTGCCGGAGGTTCTCGAACGCTTCACGGACGGTGAAGAGACCGCCGAAGCCGTAGGCGATGAGGTAGAGTGCGAGCGGGCCCCAGTCCGGGACGCCCGCCGCCAGTTTTTCGAGGGCGAAGCCCAGGCCCAGGGCGCCGCCGGAAGCCACGGCGAAAATCACCTCGGTGTTGGGACCGAGAACGCCCCCGTGGCCATGTTCGTGGCCGCCACCCGCCCCTTCGGCATGGGCTTCGCCCTTCGGCCGCGCGATATCCCCAAAAGTCATTCGACGTTCTCCTGACCGGCGTCTGCCGGCATGGGCTCCGGCCAGCGCAGGACCTCCACGGCCTCAAGAGTGACGGGGCCGAGGTGTTCGAGATCGGAAAGGGTTTCCAGAAACGCCCTGAGCCTGGATTCGCGGTCGAGCAGTTCGACGATCAGGGACTGGTCGTCGTCGAGCAGATGGCGGCGATGAAGGTGGGGCGTGTGGCCGAAACCCACGAGGGCTCGCAGGACCGTCGCGCCCGCCAGGCCGGCCGCCTGGGCGCGTTCGGTCACGATTTCGAAGACCTTGCGGTCGCCGAAATAGGCGGCCTCATCGGTATAGAGTCGCATCAGTTTGATCGGGTCGGGCATGATCGCCTCCTTGGATGGGGGATCCCCGCCGCCGATACGACGGCGGGGACCGGGACTATTCCGCCGGGACCGGCTCGATGGCCGGCATGTCGGTGGGTTTGGGACGTCGCCCCTCGGTGAGGCCGAGGACCAGCCGGCTCATGGCCGGCAGGACCAGCAAGGTCAGCAGTGTCGCGGTGACCAGTCCGCCGATGACCACCATGGCCAGGGGCTTCTGCACCTCGGCTCCGGTGCCGTGGGCCAGGGCCATGGGCACAAAGCCGATGGCGGGCACCAGGCCGGTCATGATCACCGGCCGCACCCGTTCCATACAGCCCTCGATGATGGAGCGGGAAAGCTCCATCCCGTCATCGAGCCGTTGCCGGATCGAGGACATGACCACCAGGCCGTTCAACACCGCCACCCCGGCCAGGCAGATGAAGCCCACCGCCGCCGATACCGAGAAGGAAATGCCGGTCAGGGCCAGGGCGAAGACGCCGCCGGCGAGACCCAGAGGCACGGTCAGGAAGACCGCCACCGCGCGCCCGAATGTGCCGACCGCGAGGAACAGCACCGCGAAGATGGCCAGGAAGCAGATCGGCACCACCAGCGACAGACGGTCGGAGGCCGCCTTGAGGTTCTGGAACTGGCCGCCCCATTCGATCCAGGAGCCGGCCGGCAGGGCGACGGCCTCGACCCTGGGCATGGCTTCCCTGACGAACGATCCCACGTCCCGGCCGCGCACATTGGCCTGGACCACGACACGGCGCTTGCCGTTCTCGCGGCTGATCTGGTTCAGGCCCTCCGTGAAGTTGAACGACGCCACCTGACGCAAGGGTACGGAGCTGCGGGTTCGACCTTCCTGTTCAGGCAGCATGACCGGGATCGCGCCGATGGCGTCGAGATCATTGCGACTGGCGCCGGGAACCCTGACCACCACATCGAAGCGGCGATCGCCTTCGAACAGCTGCCCGGCCTCGCGTCCGCCCATGGCGGCGGCGACCGTGTCGGCCACCTCCTCCACGGTCAGGCCGAACCGCGCGATAGCGGGTCGGTCGAAGGTCACATCCAGCGACGGCGCGCCGTCGGTCTGTTCGACCTTGACGTCGGCCGCGCCCGGCGTGGCGTTCAACTGCGCCGCGATCTGGTTGGCGGTGGCGGTCAGCTTGTCGAGATCGTCGCCATAGATCTTGATGGCCACGTCGCCACGCACGCCGGCGATCAGTTCGTTGAACCGAAGTTCGATCGGCTGGCTGAGCTCATAGCCTTGCCCCACCTGGGCGTTGGCCGCAGCCTCCACCCGTTCGATCACGTCTTCCTTGTTGTCGACGCCCTCCGGCCATTGATCCTGGGGCTTCAGGATGATGAAGCCGTCAGAGATGTTGGGCGGCATCGGATCGGTGGCGACCTCGGCGGTGCCGGTCTTGGAGAACATGACCTCGACCTCGGGCAAGGCGGTTACCGCCCTCTCGACACCGAGCTGCATCCGGATGGACTGCTCAACCGCCGTCGAAGGCACGCGCTGGGAAGCCATCGCCAGATTGCGTTCATCAAGCGTCGGGATGAACTCCTGGCCGAGCATGGTGAAGATCACCCCCGCCACGGCGAACAGGGCCAGACCGCCGCCGACAAACGGCCAGGGGCGGGCCACGGCCCGGTGCAACACGGGTTCGTATTTCGCCTTGATCCAGCGAATGACGAACACGTCCTTCTCGGAAACCTTGTTGCGCATCACCAGGGCGACCATGGCCGGAATGAAGGTGATGGACAGGATGAAGGCGGCGACCAGGGCGAGCATCAGGGTGATGGCCATTGGGGAGAAGGTCTTGCCCTCGACGCCCTGGAACGTCAGCAGCGGCGCGAAGACCAGCAGGATGATGGCCTGGCCGTAGACCGTGGGCTTGATCATCTCCTGGGTGGCGATGGTGGTCTCCTCGAGCCGTTCACGCAGGCTGAGCAAACGGCCTTCGTGATGCTGGCGTTCGGATAGTCGTCTCAGGCAGTTCTCGATGATGATCACCGAGCCGTCGACGATGAGGCCGAAATCGAGCGCGCCGAGACTCATCAGGTTTCCCGATACGCCGAGATAGTTCATGCCGATGGCGGTCATGAAGAACGAGATCGGGATGATCGCCACCGCGATCAAAGCGGCGCGGACGTTGCCGAGCAGCAGGAACAGGGCGATGGCGACCAGGATGGCGCCCTCGATCAGGTTGCGCTGAACGGTAGCGATCGTGGCGTTGACGAGCTTGGAGCGGTCCAGAACCGGGGTGACCTTGATCCCCGGCGGCAGGGATCGAACGGTCGCTTCCAGCTGTTCGCCGACCGAGCGCGCGACGGTACGGCTGTTCTCCCCGATCAACATCAGGGTGGTGCCGATGACGACCTCGTGGCCGTTCATGGTCGCTCCGCCGGTCCGCAGATCGCCGCCGAGACGCACCGTGGCGATATCGCGCACAGCGACGGGAACGCCGCCGCGCGTGGCGACGATGGCCTCCTCGATCTGGCTGAGGCTGCGGATGCGCGCGTCGGCGCGCACCAGATAGGCCTCTCCCCCGCGTTCGACGAAATTGGCGCCGACCGAAAGGTTCGCGGCTTCCAGCCCTTCCGCCAGCTCGCTGTAGGAGACCCCGTACTGGGCCAAACGGGTCGCGTCGGGCTCGACGACATACTGTTTTTCGAACCCGCCGATGGAATCCACCCCGGCGACGCCGTTCACCGTCCGCAGTTGCGGCGCGATGATCCAGTCCTGGACGGTCCTCAGATAGGCCGCGCGGGAGACGTCGTCAGTCAGCCGGTCGCCCTCGGGCGTCAGGAACGACCCATCGGATTGCCAACCCGGCTGACCATTGCGCACAGTCGCGCCGCGACCGCCTGGGTTCTCGTAGTCAATGGCGTACATGAAGACTTCGCCCAGACCCGTGGTCACGGGTCCGATCTGCGGCTGAACGCCGTCGGGCAGGTTTTCCTGGGCCTGGACGAGGCGCTCACTGACCTGCTGGCGCGCGAAATACAGATCGACATTCTCGTCGAAGATCACGGTGACCTGGGAGAAGCCGTTGCGCGACAGGGATCTGGTCGATTGCAGGCCGGGGATGCCGGCCATGGCGGTCTCGACCGGGAAGGTGACGCGTTTCTCGATCTCGACGGGCGAGAGCGAGGCGTCGGAGGTATTGATCTGGACCTGGTTGTTGGTGATGTCGGGCACTGCGTCGATCGGCAGTTGGGTCAACTGCCAGGCGCCGTAGGTGGAGACGACCAGCACGAGGGCGATGATGATCCATCGCGCCCGTACCGACAGGGCCATGAGGTTGGCGATCATGATCTAGTGCTCCACTTCGCCGGCGCCCAGCGCAGCCTTCAGCAGGAAGGCGTTACGGGTCGCCACCGTCTGACCGGCCCGGAGCCCGGATGTGATCTGGGCCCGTCCGGCGCTGCGCTGGCCGACAATGACCGGCACGGCCGTAAAGCCGGAGGCGGACCGCACGAACACCACCTCCTGGCCCTCGACGGTCTGGATGGCTTCCTCGGGCACCGAGACGCCGTCGGTCGTCCGGGCGTCGCGCGTGTAGATTCGCACGGCGATCGCCTGGCCAGGACGCAGGCCGCCGACCCCTGACACGTTGAGCAGTACGGTGGCGGCGCGGCTTTGCGCATCCACGCCCGGCGTGATCGATCGCACCGTGGCCTGCACCTCCCCTTCGGGCAGGCTGATGGACGCCCGGTCACCCGGCGCAATCCGGTTCGCGTCATCGGCCGAGACCGCTGCCTGGATCTGGATCTCGCTGGAGTTGGCCACGCGGAACAGTTCGGTGCCGGCGCTCACGAAGGCGCCCAAGGTCGCGTTGGAGACGGTCACCCGGCCACTGATCGGGCTGACGACGCCCGTACTGCGGCCGTCGCCGGAGACCCGCGCGGCGGCGGCGGCGGATGAGGTGCGCCGCGCCTCCGCCTCGGCTTCCGCCAGGACGGTCTGGGCCGCTTCCAGATCCTGCCGGGCGGTAATCTGGGCGTCGAACAGGCGCTGCTCACGGGCCAGAGCCTGCCGGGCCGCGGTCAGCCGGGCCTGGGCCGTCGCCCGTTCGGCGGCGATCGCGGAGGCTTCGCGGCTCTCGATAAGCGCGACGGTCTGGCCCGCGCGGACGCTGTCGCCGAGGCGAAGCGAGACGCCGGTGATCACCCCGTCGGCGCGGGCCGCCAGAACGGCCTCGCCCCTGGGCGTCCCCACGACGGTGCCCTGGGCCACGATCTCGGCGCTGAGCGAACCGCTGCCGACGGGTGCCAGAACGATGCCGGCCGCCTGAATGCGGGCGGCGTCCATTTCCAGAGCCTCGCCGGCACCATGGCTTTCTTCCGCCCCGGCGGCGGTTTCCGGTGCGGCATCCGCACCGCGGGTCATGCTCCAGACCGCGTAACCGCCGCCCAGAACCAGGACCGTCGCGGCCGCTCCCGCCAGGAGGCGTTGTTTGTTGGTCAATCTCTTCATCGGGCGGATCCTTCGGTTTCGGAGGCGCGGGTCAGGGCGGCGACGGCTTGCGCCCGCTCCAGCTCGGCGGTGATCATGGCGGCCTGAACGGTGTTGAGCGCCTCTTCGGCGTCCAGCACGTCCAGCAGGGTGAAGCGGCCGGCCGAGAAGCCTTCGCGAGCGATGCGTACGGCTTCGATCGCCTCGGGTTCGGCCTGGTTTTCAAGGAAGGCGAGTTGCGCCTCAGCCGTGCGAAGCGCGGCCTGGGCGTCACGCGTCCGCCGGATAGCGGCGGCGAGGGCGGCGTTGCGGCGGGCTTCGGCCCCGGTCCGCTCGGCGTTGGCCGCGGCGATATTGCCCTGGTTGCGGTCGAACAGACCCAGCGGCATCGACGCGCCGAATACCAGGGCGGTATCGTCCGTTCCGCGGAACTGGCGGGCGCCGACGCTCACCGTCACATCCGGCCGCGACAGGGTGCGTTCGCGATCCACGACGGCGATCGAGGTGGCGACCTCCGCCTCGGCGAGCCGCACGTCGAGCGCGCGAGCCGGATCAATGATGGCGGCGGACACCGATGGCGTATCCGGGGCGATCGGCTCGGGCAGGTTCTCGCTGCCGCCCCAGAGCGCGGCGAGCGCCCGCCGGGCTTGCGCGTATTCGGCCTCGGCGGCCCGGACCCGGCCCACGGCTTCAAGAGCCGCCGTGCGCGCCCGCAGGGCACGAAGGGGCGGCTCGCGGCCCGCGTCGACCAGTTCAGTGGCGATGGTCTGCAGATTGTCGGCCCGCACGAACTGGTCACGGGCGAGTTCGACCCGTCGACTGTCGGCCCAGGCTTCAGCATAGGCGTCACGCACCTGTTGCTGCAGATCGGCGCGAGCGACCCCGAGACGCAGGCGCGCGACGTCCACCTCGGCCCGGGCGGCGCGCTCGCGCGCGGGCCGCTTTCCGCCGAGTTCAAATCTCTGTCCGACGCTCAGCGTGCTCTCGGCTTCGTTCAATCCGGAAAGCGCGCCGGTGCCGGAAAAATTCTCGACCGATAGATCTAGCTCCGGGTTCGGCCTGAAACCGGCCTGCCGGGCTCGACCGAGGGCGACGGCAACGTCGGCTTCAGCGGCCGCCAGAGTGGGCGAAGAGGCCGCGGTGCGCGCCAGCGCATCGGCCAGGGTGACGGGTTCGGCAAGGGCTGACCCTGGAGCCAGTATGGCCAGGGTCGCCGCGAATGTGATCGCGGCTCCGCCGGCCGCGGTGCGCGGCAGACGGCAATTTGTGGATAGCATGGTCCTGTTTCCCGGATGATTGACGTGGAAGGCGCGCGTGAGCGCGCGAACCCGTCAGCCCCTGGGAGGGCGGTCCGGTCCGGTGGGTTTGCGAGACGCAAGCCGATCGGTCGACGGCAACGCGGGATCTTGACCGTTCGTCGTCGGAGTCAGGGCTTCAGGTGTCTGGCCCGTCGCTGCGGAACTGTGATGGCAGTGGCCATGCGCGCAGATCGCGTGCTGATCGGGCCGGTCATTGTCGTCCGAATCAGGATCGACCGAGGAATCGGCGAGCCTCTCCGAGGCATGGGCGGTCGCCGCCTCGGGTGCGCAGGTGGCGGCCTCTGCGGCAGAGATCAGGACAAACAGGGCCAGGAACGACGCAAGCAGCGCCGTCATCCAACCGTGCCTGGCCGAGGACAATCCCATGGCGCTCCATAACACGGTGCGCCGCGACATCAATCTTCCAATCGTCGCACCGCCGCTCATGCCGCGACCGCCTGCGGACGATCCGCGCGACAGGTGGAGAACGAACCGGTCAAGGTGTGGAGCGGCTCGCCGGGTTTGAGCATCTGCCGGCCCGCCGCCGAGTCCTGCCTCTTCTTTCCGATGGCAAATCCATGAAGGAGCCGCCCGGACACGACCGTGTCGGCGATCCCGTCGCCCAGGAGCGCGGCCACATCGTGTGCATAGCGCTCGACAAGACCGATACCCTCGCCGGCGTCGGCCCCGGCTTTCGCCCGCCACAGGATGGCACGGTCGGGGGCGAGACTGACGCGGCGCGCGCCGGGCGCGCGCTGCGCCATGGTCACGACGAAGGATCCGGTGCCGCATCCGGGATCGATGACCGTCCCGCCCGCCCCCGGGGCGACTTGATCGCCAAGCCGCGACCACCAGAACTGCATCCGTGTCAGCAGGACGAAGGCGCGAACGCAGAGACCGCTCATGGCGGCATGGCCGAGGGCGGGGGTGAAGGGCACCGTCACGCCGCGGCCCTCAGCTCTGCGCGGGACTGTTTCAGGATCGACCAGGCCGACTGCAGAAAAACCACCGCCAGGATCGCGCCGGCGATGAGATCGGGCCAACGGGAGGCGGTGAGCCAGACGGCCAGACCCGTCGCGGCCACCACCAGGCTCTGGGTCAGATCGTTGCGCGTGCAAAGCCAGACCGAGCGGACGTTGGCGTCGCCCTCGCGGTGGCGGACCAGCAGGAGTGCGGCCAGCGCGTTGGCGAAGAAGCCCAGGACGCCAAGGCCGGTGATGACAAACCCTTCGGGCGGCGCTCCGGAGGTGGCGCGCCAGATCGCGTAGCCGAGGATGAACAGCGCGAGGGCTGCGAGGCTGGCACCTTTGATCAGGGCGGCGCCGGACCGCACAGCGACCGAGCGACCGATCACGGCCAGGCTGATGCCGTAGGTGGCGGCGTCGGCCAGGAAGTCGAGGGCGTTGGCGCCCAGGGACGCTGAGCCCTGCAAGGCCGCACCACCGGCTATGGCGACGAAGGCGGTCCCGTTGATGGCGATCACCGCCATCAGGATGCGGCGGTAGACCGGGGTGGAGCCGTCGAACTTGACGGTCTCGCCGCAGTCACAGCCCGAGGCTGCCAGTTCAGAAGATGAGGGTCGTTCATTCATGGAGCACCACCTGTTACCCCAAGGATGCATGCTCCAGTCGCTGGAGGATCAAGACAAAAATGCATCGTGGCCCCCTGGACGGCCGCCGTGACGAAAACGGGCTTGATCCTCTAGTAGCTAGAGGATGCACAAGAGGCCGGGACTTACAGGAGACCTCATGATCACAGTACCCTCGACACGGCGCGGCCCCGGTGGCCTGCAGGCGATGGCCTTCGGACTGGCGGCGCTGATCACGACCCTCGACCAGGCGGCCAAGGCGCTGGCCCGCGTCCGGCTCGATACCGCGATGGAACTCACACCCTTCCTATCGCTGCGTCTGGGGTTCAATCCAGGCGTCACGTTCGGCCTGTTCGCGGACTCAGGCGCGGCGGGACGCTGGACGCTCAGCGGCGTGACGGCACTGATCATCGGCGCGCTGCTGGTCTGGATCTGGCGGACGCGAACCGCCATGACGGCGGTCGCCGGGAGCCTTCTGGTCGGCGGGGCGGCGGGAAACCTGCTTGACCGTCTGCGCTTCGGCGCGGTGACTGACTTTATCGACCTGCATTGGGGTGCCGCCCACTGGCCGACGTTCAATCTGGCAGATGCAGCCATTGTCTGCGGCGTGGGACTGCTTCTGCTGCCGGTCAGAGGGGCGACCGTCCAGACCGCCCCCTCGACCATGGGGCGCGCCGCGCGATGACCCTGCCCTCTCCCGCTGCGTCCGGACTGCGTCCGATCGGCAAGCTCGCCGCCGCCACAGGCGTCAAGGTCCCGACTATTCGCTTCTATGAGGAGATCGGACTGCTCCCCGCGCCGCCCCGGACCGCAAGCGATCGGAGGATGTATGATGATGGGGCGGAACGCCGCCTGTCATTCATCAGGCATGCACGTCAGTTGGGATTCGATCTGAACGCGATCCGTTCCTTGCTCGATCTGTCCGATCATCCGGATCGCCCGTGCGCCCAGGCGAACGCCATCGCCGAGCGTCATCTCGCGGAGGTGAAACAGAAGATCGCGCAGCTCAAGGCACTGCAGCGCGAGCTCTCCCGGATGACGGCGGAATGCGCCGGCGGCCAGGTCTCCGCCTGCAAGGTGATCGAAGCCCTTCACGACCACACGACGTCGCTTTGAGCGCGACAGCCCCTCCGCCAACTGCTAATGCGAGCCATTCCTAACTGGCCATGCCCATGCAACCCCTGTTCCGTCTGCTCGCCCTGCTATTCGCGCTGGGGCTGACCACACCCGCTCTCGCTCAGCTCCCCACCGCCTCGGAGGCCCAGGTCGCCTGGCGGCTGCTCGACTACGTCTCGGTCGACTACGCCGGCGCGGTGGCGAACGGCCAGGTGACCAATCCGGCCGAATACGGCGAGATGGTCGAGTTTGGCAGCCAGATCCGGACGCGTCTTGACGCTTTGCCGCCCCATCCGGCCAAGGCCGGCCTGGTGCGCGACGCGGTCGCCCTGCAGGCGGCGATCCGCGACAAGGCCGACCCGCAGGTCGTGGGAGATCAGGCCAGAACCCTGGCCGGTGCCGTCTTGACGGCCTATCCGAGCCCGCTGGCACCCTCATTTCCGCCCGATCTGACGAAGGGCGCGACGCTCTATGCCGAACAGTGCGCAGTCTGTCATGGCGCGACCGGCCGCGCCGACGGCGCGGGCGCGGAAGGACTCGATCCGCCTCCGATCGCTTTCGCCGACGTGGAGCGCGCCCGCCAACGCAGCGTGTTCGGTCTCTACCAGGTGATCGACCAGGGGCTAGACGGGACGGCGATGGCCAGCTTCGCCCATTTGCCGGCAGAGGATCGTTGGGCCCTGGCCTTCTATGTCAGCCGCTTCGCCTTCACTGACGCCGAAGCCGCCGAAGGCGAGCGCCTCTGGAAGGCCGACCCGGCGCTCCGCGTCGCCTACCCCGATCTGGCCGCCGTCGCCACGGCCACGCCGGCGGATCTGGCGAGCCGGATCGGCGAGACCAAGGCACGTGCGGTGACGGCCTATCTTCGCCGTCACCCCGAGGCGACGGCGCGTCCCGAAGGGGCGACCCTGACCCTGGCGCGAACGCGCCTCGCGGAAAGCGAGGCGGCCTATCATCGCGGCGACCGCAAGGCCGCCACGGACCTGGCGCTGTCGGCCTATCTCGACGGCTTCGAACCGGTGGAGCCCGCGCTCGGCGCCCGTGACGGGGCGCTGCTGCGCCGGATCGAGACGGCCATGACCGCGTTGCGCGCCTCGATCAGCAAGGGCGCGCCCGCCGAAGAAGTCGCGGAGAGGGTCGCCCGTCTGAACGCCCTGTTTGACACGGCCGAGCGGGCGCTCGCGCCTCAGGAGGCGAACAATCTCGCCAGCTTCCTCGGTGCCTTGACCATTCTGCTGCGTGAGGGACTGGAAGCTCTGCTCATCGTGGTGGCGATGATCGCCTTCCTCAGGAAGGCCGATCGGCCCGAGGTGCTGCCCTACGTCCACGGCGGCTGGGTGGCCGCGCTGGTCGCCGGCGGCGCGACCTGGGCGGCCGCGACCTTCTTCATCTCCGTCAGCGGCGCCAGCCGGGAGCTCACCGAAGGGTTCGGCTCACTTCTGGCCGCTGTTGTGCTTGTCTCGGTCGGTATCTGGATGCACGGCAAGTCGCATGCCGACGCCTGGCAGACCTATATCCGCGACAAGCTGTCCAGGGCCCTCTCGAGGCGGTCGGCCTGGTTCCTGTTCCTGCTCGCCTTCGTCGTGGTCTACCGGGAGGTGTTCGAGACCATCCTGTTCTATGCGGCGATCTGGAGCCAGGGCGGCCATGTCGGCATGCTCGCCGGCGCCCTGACCGCCGTGGCGATCCTGGCGGTGATCGCCTGGGCGCTGCTGGCCTACAGCAAACGCCTGCCGATCGGCCGGTTCTTCTCGTGGAGCTCGATCCTCATGGCCGTCCTGTCGGTCGTTCTCATCGGCAAGGGAGTGGCGGCGCTGCAGGAGGCGGGCTGGCTCGATATCCACCCGCTCGCCTGGATCCCGCGGATCGAGATCCTCGGCCTCTATCCGACGGTCGAGGGCTTGGCCGTTCAGCTTCTGACCATCGCCGTCCTTGTGATCGGCTTCGCCCGGACGTCGTCACCCAGGACGGCTCGACCGCCCCACTGAAGGCGGCCCCTTGTTTACGGTCCTCAGGCTAAGGCCTGAGCGCCAGACCGTTGCGCGCCACGGTCCTGCAAGTCGTCATTTTTGGCGATTAGAGCAGAAAGCATCATATAAGTCGTCATAATAGGCGAATTAGGTCGTGCGATTTGGATTTTCACAAATCGCCATTATTGACGAATTAACTTCGTATCGATACCTTACTCGCCGAAAGTGGCGAATTATGAAGATATCGAGCCTGACCACTGATGACGCAGCCCTCGCGGAGCTTGGCCGCAGGATCGCTGAAGCGCGACTCGCGCGACAGATGACCCAGGCCCAGTTCGCTCAAGCCGCAGGAGTGTCCAAACGAACGGTCGAGCGCCTCGAGGGCGGGGCCTCGACCCAGTCCGCCAATCTGGTGCGCTGCCTTCGGGCCCTGGACAAGCTGGACGGTCTCGACCGGCTCCTGCCTCAGAGCCCGCCCAATCCGATCGATCTGCTGGAACGCCACGGCAAGACCCGACAGCGCGCCCGGCCGGACCCCGACGAAGGCGCTGGAGCCGGGAGGCCCTGGACCTGGGGCGACGAACAATGACGACCATCGCCGAGGTCCGTCTGTGGGGAAGACGCATCGGCGCCGTGTCCCTGGAAGACGGCGCCGACGTCGCCGCCTTCGCCTATGCGCCCGCCTTCATCACCAGTGGCATCCAGCCGGCGCCGCTGATGATGCCCCTGGGCCCCGACATCCATAGCTTCCCGGACCTCAACCCACGCAGCTTCCACGGCCTGCCGGGGATGCTGGCCGACGCCCTGCCCGACAAGTACGGCAACACGCTGATCGACGCCTGGCTCGCGACCCAGGGCCGGACGCCCGAGAGCTTTAACGCGGTCGAACGGCTTTGCTACACCGGCGAGCGCGGCATGGGCGCCCTGGAGTTCGCCCCGGCCAAGGGCCCGCGCCGCAAGGCTGCGACCCGGATCAAGCTCGACGCCCTGGTCGAGCTGGCATCGGAAGTCCTGACCCATCGCAACGACCTGCGCTCCTCATTCGCCGATGAGACCAAGGCCGAGGCTCTGCGCGACATCCTGCGGGTCGGCACCTCAGCCGGCGGCGCCCGCGCCAAGGCGGTCATTGCCTGGAACGCCGAAACCAATGAAGTCCGCTCAGGCCAGGTCGAGGCCGGCGACGGCTTCGACTACTGGCTGCTGAAATTCGATGGCGTGAGGGGCAACAAGGACAAGGAGCTGACCGATCCGCAAGGCTATGGGGCGGTCGAATACGCCTATTCCCGGATGGCCGCCGCAGCCGGGGTCCAGGTGGCCGAATGCCGTCTGCTCGAAGAAGGCGGCCGGCGGCATTTCATGACCAGGCGGTTCGACCGCCTTCCCGGCGGCGGCAAGCTGCATATGCAGTCCCTGGCCGCCCTCGCCCATTTCGATTTCAACGACCAGAACGCCTATTCGTACGAACAGGCGCTGTTCGTCATGCGTCGTCTCGGGCTGTCGATGGAGGCGCTCGAAGAGCAATTTCGGCGCATGGCCTTCAACATCGTCGCCCGAAACCAGGACGATCACGTCAAGAATATCGCCTTCCTGATGGACAGGGCCGGCACCTGGAGCCTGTCGCCGGCCTTCGACATCACCTGGAGCTACAATCCGGCGGGCGATTGGACGGCGCGCCACCAGATGTCGATGAACGGCAAACGCGACGGCTTCACCCTGGACGACTTCGACGCCAGCGCCCGCGTCGCGTCGATCAACGCCCGCCGGGCGCGCGCGATCGTACAGAAAGTTCGCGACGCCGTGGCTCGCTGGCCCGAATTCGCCGACGCCGCCCGGGTTGGCGAGGACTGGCGCAAATCCATCGATCCCTCACTCCGGACGGTCCTCTAGACCCGCGGCGCCCTGCGCGGCGGTGGCGACGGACGAGAGATCGGGGGATCGGACCCCGACCGCCCTGCGCCCCGGGCACCGGGCCAGGCCGCGTCATCTTGGCCGTTGCCACGCCCGGCGACGCACTTTATGGCCCGAAGCAGGAGCCCCGATTGTCCCGATTGTTTCGCACCCTCTGCGTGAGCTTTTGCGCCGCCTTGATGGCGGTGACGAGCCTCTATGGCGCGTCGCAGACCGGCCATCGAGTCGCCCATACGTTCGACTGGCCGCCGATCGCCTCCCCCGGCAGCGGGTTCGATGCGGACCACGACCCGCTTCATGTCCATGTCGCGCCCGAACCCGCGACCGGGACCGACACGGGCGCGGCCGAAGATCCGGAAACCGGCGAGACCCGACCCACGGGTCATCACCACGCCGCGACCGGCGACAGCCCGAACGCCGTCCCGGAAGCCGGTCACGGTGTGAAGGCGATCCTTCGATCGGCCACGGGTCAGCGTTGGTCCGCCGGCGACCCGTCGCGGCCGAACCACGACGGCGACGGCCCCGAATATCCTCCGAAACGGAAGCGCACGGTCATCTGAACCTGCGCAGCCTTTCGGCTGCGCGCGCAATCTGTTTCCCGGAGATACCCTTGAAAACCCCGAATGCCGGCTCTGCCGGATCGTGGGCGCGTATTGCGACCGTTTCGGCGCTGGCGCTCTCACTGGCGGTTCTACCGTCTTATCCAGCCATGGCGCAGCAGTCCGCAAGCGTCACACCGGTCTTGCCCACTCTGTCCCTGGAACGGGCGCTGGCCCGTGCTGCCGAGGTGGATCCCGCCCTACCCGGCGGAGAAGCTCGCGCCCGCGCTGGCGACGCCGCTGTGCGTCAGGCCGATGTCCGCCCCAATCCCACACTGGGGCTGATGGTTGAAAACCTGCCGACGCTCGGCGGGGGCAACATCATCGACCGGACCGAGACGACCCTGTCCTACGAGCAGCGGTTCGAACGGGGCGGCGACCGGCCGGCGCGCGTCACCCTTGCCCGGGGTGAAGCGGCCGTGGTTCAGGCCGAGGACGCCATTCGGAGACTGGACCGGCTCGAGCAGGTGCAGCGTGCATGGACCGACGCCCTTGCGGCCCAGGCCGAACTCGAAATCGCCCGCGAACGTCTGGATCTGGCCGAACGCTTTCAGACGGAGGTGCAGCGGCGAGTGAACATGGCGCGCGATCCCCTGTTCGCAGGGGCCCGCGCCGAGGCCGAACTGGCGCAGGCCCAGATCGATTTTGACCAGGCCGGGATTCAGGCGCGCCTCGCTCGCGCAACACTGGGTCGCTTCTGGATCGGAGCCCCCGACTTCTCGCTCGATCCTGCCGGTTTCGAGGACACCAGTGCCGCGCGTGAAGTCGCCGGTCCGGTCTCTGAAATCGATCTCGCGGTTCTGTCCGCACAGCGCGACGTTTCCCGGGCCAGAGTCCGGGTCGAACAGGCGCGCGCCACCCCGGACGCCACAGTCAGTGTCGGCATCCGCCATTTCTGGGAAGGCCAGGACCTTGGACTCGTGGTCGGCGGGTCCATTCCTCTCGGCCGTTTTGACCGCAACGAGGGGGCCATCGCGCGGGCCAGGTTCGAAGGTGTTGCCGCAGAGGCCGATATGGCGGCGCTCCGGCAGGAAAGGGAGCGCGAGATCGCGCGGCTTCAGGTGCTCCTGGCGTCGCGGGCGCTCGAAGCGCGTCGCATTGCCGAGGAAACCCTGCCCCAGGCCGAACGCGCGGTCACACTCGTTCGTCAGGGCTTCGCGCGCGGCGGCTTCACCTACAACGACGTGATCTCCGCCCAGACCGCGCTGCTTGCGACCCGGGCTCGGCGCGTCGCCGTTCTCAAACAGTTTCACATTGATCGCGCCCGCCTTGATCGGCTGACCGGCGCGCATGCCGACCTGCTCGGCCTGGAGACCCGCACATGATCCGTTACAGCCCATCGCGGCGCGCTATCGCCGCCACCCTGTTCGCCCTTGCAGTCGCGGTCTCGGCCTGCGGTCAGGGCGGATCCCCGGAAAAGGCCGGAGGCGAAGTCGCCGCCGGCGACTATGAGCGTGGCCCACACAATGGCCGCATGCTGCGCGACGGCGATTTCGCGCTGGAAGTCACCATCTACGAAGATGGCCCGGAGCCACTGTTCCGGCTCTATCCCTTTTTCAAGAACAAGCCCCTGGACCCGCGCCAGGTCCAGGCCAGCATCACCCTGGGTCGACTGGGTCCCAAGACCAACCGGTTCGTCTTCGCCGCCGAGAACGACTACCTCGCGGCCCCGGGCGTGGTCTTCGAGCCCCACTCCTTCGATGTGACAGTCGCCGCCGCCCATGCCGGACGCCAGCACCGCTGGAGTTATGAGTCCTATGAAGGGCGCACGACCATCACCGCCGATGCCGCCCGGGCGGGCGGCGTAACCACCCAGAGAGCCGGCGGAGCAGTCCTGGGCGAAAGCCTGCCCTTGAGCGGCCGGGTCGAGATCACGCCGGAGGGCCAGAGCGAGGTCCATGCCCGCTATCCCGGTCGCGTCATGACCATGTCGGTCCAGCTCGGCGATCGCGTCCGGCGTGGACAGGTCCTCGCCCGGGTCGAATCCAGCGAAAGCCTGCAGACCTATTCCGTCACGGCCCCGATTTCGGGGATGATCACCGCCAAGAATGCCAACCCCGGCGCCATTACCGGCAATGGCGAGCCGATGCTGACCATCGGCGATCCGACCCGTCTGCACGCCGAGTTCTTCCTCTATCCCCGCGACGCCGAGCGCGTCCGGGTCGGTCAGCGCGTCGAGGTCACCAGCCTGGCCGGGGATCACCGCGCGCTCGGCGTGATCGAGGCCGTGCTACCGTCCAGCGACCCCATGAGCCAGACACTGGTCGCCCACGTCGCCCTGCCCTACCAGGGCGGCGTCTGGCGGCCGGGTCTGGGGGTCAGCGGGACGGTCCAGGTCGGTCAGGGCGAGGTGCCGCTGGCGGTCCAGACCAAGGCCATCCAGCCGTTCCGGGATTTCCAGGTCGTCTACGCCAGGGTCGGCAACACCTATGAGGTGCGGATGCTCGAACTGGGGCGTCGAACCGACGAATGGACCGAGGTCCTCGGCGGGCTTGAGCCCGGAACCGAATACGTCGTCGACGGTGCCTTCCTCATTCGCGCGGACATCGACAAGTCCGGCGCGAGCCATGACCACTAGGGGGCGCGACCATCATGCTTGAACGCATCATCGCGCTGTCGATCCGGTTCCGCTGGGTCGTCATGGCGCTCGTCCTTCTGGCCTGCGCGGTCGGCGTCTGGAGCTTCCAGCGCCTGCCTATCGACGCGACGCCGGACATCACCAACGTCCAGATCCAGATCAACACCGAAGCGCCCGGCTATTCGCCGCTGGAGGCCGAACAACGCATCACCTTCCCCGTCGAGACGGCGGTGGCGGGCGTGCCGGGCCTGCAATACACCCGCTCGGTCTCACGCTACGGGCTGAGCCAGGTCACCGTCATCTTCGACGACGGCACCGACATCTATTTCGCGCGCCAACTGGTCAACGAGCGGCTGCAGAACGCGCTCAGCCAGCTCCCCCCCGGCATTACGCCCGAACTCGGCCCGATCGCCACGGGCCTCGGCGAGATCTTCATGTATACGATCGACGCCGCGCCGGACGCCCGTCGCCCGGACGGCCAGCCCTATACGACCGAGGATTTGAGAACCCTGCAGGACTGGGTGATCCGGCCCCAGTTGCGAAACACCAGGGGCGTCACCGAGGTCAATACGATCGGCGGTTACGAGCGCCAGTATCATGTGACGCCGCAGCCCGAGCGGCTGTCGGCCTATGGCGTGACCATGGCCGAAGTCGTTGATGCGCTGAACAACAACAACGCCAACGTCGGGGCCGGCTATGTCGAGCGCTACGGTGAGCAGTATCTGATCCGCGTGCCGGGCCAGGCTTCGACGACCGAGGATCTCGGCAGTGTCGTCATCGCCACGCGGGGCGGGGTTCCGATCCGGATCGCCGATGTCGCGGACGTGGGCATGGGCGAAGAATTGCGCACCGGCGCCGCGACCGAAGACGGCAAGGAGACCGTGCTCGCCACGGTCTTGATGCTGGCAGGCGAGAACAGCCGCGTGGTGGCCCGGGCCGCCGCCGTCAGCCTCAAGGAGGCGGCGCGCGCGCTACCCGACGGGGTGACCGCATCGCCGGTCTATGACCGGACGGACCTGGTCGATCGCGCCATCCACACAGTCGAGAAGAATCTGCTGGAAGGGGCCCTGCTGGTCGTCGTCGTGCTGTTCCTGCTCCTCGGAAACATCCGCGCCGCCCTGATCACGGCGGCGGTCATCCCGATCACCATGCTGATGACCATCACCGGCATGGTGCGGACCGGCACCTCGGGCAATCTGATGAGCCTCGGCGCGCTCGACTTCGGCCTGATCGTCGACGGCGCCGTCATCATCGTGGAGAACTGCCTGCGCCGCTTCGGCGAGGCCCAGCACCGCCTGGGCCGCATCCTGACCCGGGAAGAACGTTTTGATCTGGCGGCCTCGGCCTCCAGCGAGGTGATCCGGCCGTCGCTGTTCGGGATCCTGATCATCACCCTCGTCTATGTGCCGATTTTCGGCCTGACGGGGGTTGAAGGAAAGATGTTCCACCCGATGGCGATCACCGTCGTCATCGCCCTGACCGCCGCCCTCGTCCTGTCGCTGTCCTTTGTGCCGGCCGCGGTCGCGATGTTCGTCACCGGCAAGGTGGAGGAAAAGGACAGCTTCGTGATGCGCTGGGCCCGGGTCGGCTATCAGCCGGCGCTGGACTTCGCGCTGAAGACACGGGGTCTGATGATCGGCATCGCCGTGGCGCTTGTGTTGCTTGCGGGCTTCGGGGCGTCGCGAATGGGTTCGGAGTTCGTGCCCAATCTCGACGAAGGCGACATCGCCATGCACGCGCTGCGCATCCCCGGCACCAGCCTGAGCCAGGCCATCCAGATGCAGACCGCGCTGGAGGCCCGCATCGCCGCCTTCCCGGAGGTCGAGCGGGTCGTGGCCAAGATCGGCACTGCCGAAGTCGCCACCGACCCGGTGCCGCCTTCGGTCGCCGACACCTTCATCATGCTGAAGGACCGCTCCGACTGGCCCGATCCGAGAAAGCCGCGCGGTCAGCTTGTCGAGGAGATGGAAGCCGCCGTGAACGAAATCCCCGGCAGCAAATACGAGTTCACCCAGCCGATCCAGATGCGGTTCAACGAACTGCTCTCGGGCGTGCGCGCCGACGTCGCCATCAAGGTGTTCGGCGACGATCTGAACGAACTGCTCAGGCTCGGCGCCGAGATCGAAGGCATCGTCGCCGGCGTGGATGGCGCGGCCGATCCCCAGACCGAACAGGTCACGGGTCTGCCGGTGCTCCAGATCACACCCAACCGGGCTGCCATGGCGCGACTGGGTTTGAGCGTCAACGACGTCCAGTCGGTCATCTCCACCTCGATGGGCGGCACCACGGCGGGGCAGATTTTCGAGGGTGACCGGCGTTTCGACGTCGTCGTCCGCCTGCCCGAAGCGCTGCGATCCAACACCGATGCGATCGGTCGCCTGCAGATACCCCTGCCGGCGAGCGAGGGACAGGCGCGTCAGTTCGTGCCCCTGGCCGAGGTGGCGACGATAGAGCTTACGGTCGGTCCCAACCAGATCAGTCGCGAGAACGGCAAGCGACGGATCGTGGTCACCTCCAACGTGCGCGATCGAGACCTGGGCTCCTTCATCGGGGAAGTGCAGGAGCGGGTCGAGACCGAGGTGACGATCCCCGCCGGCTACTGGGTCACCTATGGCGGTACGTTCGAACAGCTCATCTCGGCGGCGAAACGGCTTCAGGTCGTGGTGCCGGCTGTGCTGCTGCTGATCTTCGGCCTGCTGTTCGCCCTGTTCCGCTCCTGGAAGGACTCGGCCATCGTCTTCTCCGGCGTGCCCCTGGCGCTCACCGGCGGGGTGGCCGCCCTGATGATGCGTGATCTGCCGCTATCGATCTCGGCGGGCGTCGGCTTCATCGCCCTGTCCGGGGTCGCTGTGCTCAACGGCGTGGTCATGGTCAGCTTCATCCGGGGCCTGATCGAGGAGGGCAAGCCGATCCCCACGGCTATCCGCGAAGGCGCATTGACCCGTCTGCGGCCTGTGCTGATGACCGCCCTGGTCGCCAGCCTGGGCTTCGTGCCCATGGCGCTCAACGTCGGCACCGGGGCCGAGGTCCAGCGTCCGCTGGCCACGGTGGTCATCGGCGGGATCATCTCGTCGACCCTGCTGACCCTGCTCGTGCTCCCGGCGCTCTATAGCCTCGTCCACGGTCGCGACCGGACCGAGGATCGGCCCCGTCCCGCCTGGCTCGACCACCTGCCGTTCCGCGTCAAGCGGAGGCGGTTCTGACCGCCCGCCGCTCCACACCCTCCCCGAACTCCGGAAAGGTTCTCATGACCGTTGCCTATCGCCGGGACCCCTGGTCCTGGCTCAAATCACCCGCAATGGCCCTGGCCGCCATTCTGCTCTTCTTTCTCATCGACGGAGCCCTGGGCCAGGCCCTGGCCCATGGCGTGGCCGAAGGCGACAAGGGCTATATCCAGGAGACATCCGGCTTCCTGTTCTGGCCGTTCGTCTATCTCGGGGCCAAGCACATGGTCACCGGCTACGACCACCTGCTGTTCCTGTTCGGCGTGATCTTCTTCCTCTACCGGATGAAGGACATCAGCATCTATGTGACGCTGTTCGCCATCGGCCACTCATCCACCCTGCTGCTGGGCGTGCTGACCGACATCAGCGTGTCCAGCTACCTGGTGGACGCGATCATCGGTCTGTCCGTCGTCTACAAGGCGCTCGACAACCTCGGTGCTTATCAACGCTGGTTCGGCTTCCAGCCCTCGACCAGGGCCGCAACGCTGATCTTCGGCCTGTTCCACGGCTTCGGCCTGGCGACCAAGCTGCAGGATTTCCAGCTGTCATCCGACGGACTGATCGGCAACCTGATCGCCTTCAACATCGGGGTCGAGGCCGGCCAGCTTCTGGCCCTGGGCGCCATCCTCATCGTCATGGGTTTCTGGCGGAAGACGACCGGCTTCTGGCGTCATGCCTATGCCGCCAATGTCGTCCTCATGACCCTCGGTTTCATCCTGGCGGGCTATCAGCTCGTCGGCTTCTTCGTCACCTGATCGGAGACCTCTCATGCAAAACGCCAACAAGCCCGACCCCGCCGACCTGCCCTCGACCAGCAAGTTGTTGAAGTCCACGGCGGTGGCCGTCGTGGTCGCCGCCGGTCTGCTCGTCACGATCGTACTGCCCGCCGAATACGGCACCGACCCTACCCGGGTCGGATCGCTGCTCGGCCTGACGGAAATGGGCCGCATCAAGGTGCAGCTTGCTGCTGAAGCCAGGGCCGAAGAGGCGGGCCTCCAGCCGGCCGCCACGCCGCCCGCCGTCGCTGCGGCGCCGACCGCCGCAGTCACGCCCGCGGCGACTGCGCCCGGGGTCCGAACCGACGAGACCGTTCTCACCCTCGCCCCCGACCAGGGTGCCGAGATCAAGCTGGTGATGGAGGAAGGCGCTCGCGTCCGCTACGTCTGGTCAAGCAGCGGCGGGCGGATCAATTTCGACGTCCACGCCGACCGACCCGGGACCTCCTATCATGGCTACAGCAAGGGATCGTCCCGGCGTGAGGAAGGCGACCTCACCGCCGCCTTCACCGGCAGTCACGGCTGGTTCTGGCGCAACCGCACCGGTGAGGCGGTGACGATCACCCTGCAGACCACAGGCGCCTATACAGAGGTCAAGCGCGTGGTCTGATCTCCGCGGCTCCTATCCCCTCGTCGTCGGCCAGCGGCTATGCCGTTCGTCGATGACGTAGGGGTGGGCGTGGCCCGCTTCGCCGTCCAGCGCGTGGCCCTCCAGCAGGTGCGGATCATCCGGATCGAGGTCGTCATGACTGTGCGGCAATGAATCCGGATCGTGCGCCGGCCAGATCAGCAGACTTAGGATCGTGCCGGAGGCGCACAGGCCCGCCAGGACCAGAAAAGCTGCACCGGGATCAACCGCCGCACTGACCAGACCCGCTACCGGATAGGCGATCAGCCAGCAGCCGTGCGACAGGGCGAACTGGGCCGCGAACAGCGAGGGCCGATCAGCGGCGTTGGATGATCGCCGCAGCGCCCGACCGGCCGGCGTGATCGTCAGCGAATAGCCGAAGCCCATGGCCACCCACAGCGCCAGCAAGGCCGGATAGCTGACCGCGATCCACGGACCCGCCAGCAGCACCAGCGT
This sequence comes from uncultured Brevundimonas sp., assembly GCF_963974615.1. Taxonomy (GTDB): domain Bacteria; phylum Pseudomonadota; class Alphaproteobacteria; order Caulobacterales; family Caulobacteraceae; genus Brevundimonas. The sequence continues at coordinate 65,564 of NZ_CAXBDH010000001.1, read as the reverse complement.
CATCAGGGCGGCCCCCAGCACCATAGCGGACCGGTCCGAAAGCCGATCCAGCAGACGCGGCAGGATCACCGCCGCCGTCATCGATCCACCGCCGAACGCCGCCAGCGCCCAGGCCGTCGCCTGTTCCGACAAGGCGAAGCGCGACTGGACCAGGACCACGGTGTTGACGAACACCATCGCCCCGCCCGCCGCCGTGGCCAGACTGATCGCCAGCAGACCTCGAAGGCGCGGCGTCAGAGCGAACAAGCGGATGCCGCCGGTCAGACGTTGCAGGAAGGGCCGGGGCTGGGCCGTGCTCAGCGCCGGCAAGACCGCGCTGACGACGAACAGTGCGGAAACGACGAAACCGACCGCCGTCCCCGCGAACAGATTGTTGTAGCTCATCACCGCCAGCAGCAGGGCCGCCAGCACGGGGCTGGCGACGCTCTCCAGATCGGCTGCCAGCCGCGAGAGCGACAGCGCCTTGGTGTATTCAGCCTCGTCCGGGAGCAGGTCGGGGATCATGGCCTGGAAGGCCGGGGTGAAGGCGGCCGAGGCGACATAGAGCACAGTCATCAAGGCATATATCTGCCAGGCTTCGCCGACGAACGGCAGGCTGACCGCGACGCCGGCTCGAACGATGTCGAGCGACACCAGCAGGATTTTTCTGGGCAGTCTCGCCGCCAGGGCGCTCGCGAATGGTGCCACCCCGATGTAGGCGACCATCTTGATCGACAGGGCCGCGCCCAAGATTTCCCCGGCACTCGCCCCCGCCAGATCGTGGGCCAGCAGCCCGAGCGCGACGGTCGCCATCCCCGTTCCCAGCAGGGCCGAGACCTGGGCCATGAAGAGGTGCCGGTAGGGGGCGTGACGAAGCGGAGAAAACATCGAAGGGTCACCTTGGGACGCCACTGAGTTCCTGGACGATCCCGGAGGACGGCACCCCTTTGCCCAGTCTCGCATGCCGTCGCGATATACTATAGGGGAGTAACCATGGGACATACGGTCACCGGCAAGAAAAAACTCGTGGCGCGCATCCGACGCATCGCCGGTCAGTTGGCTGCGATCGAGAGGGCAATCGAGACCGAAACGGATTGTTCGCAGGTTCTCCAGCAGGTCGCGGCGGCGCGCGGGGCCATGGGCGGGCTGCTCAATGAATTGATCGAGGACCACCTGAGACACCACGTCGCCCATCCCGATCTGAGCGAGGATGACCGCCTGATCGGCACCGACGAGCTGATCGCCATTATCCGCCGCTATTCCAGCTAGGCCAGGCGCATGAGCAGGACACGCTCCGAGGATACCGGCTGGCGGGCAAACCGGGATGCAGGATCCGGTATCGGTTCGACCCTGGATACGAACCGGCCCCCACTCGCGGAAGCCGGGCCGCGTGAGCCCGGCTCGGCCGGGATCAGCGACCGGCGCCCGGAGACGAGGCCGTGAGTTCCGATTCTCCCTGCACCGACGTCTGCCGCTTCGATGGTCGCACCGGCTGGTGCGTGGGCTGCGGTCGTTCGGTCCCCGAAGTCCGATCCTGGCGAAAGATGCCGCCGCGTACCCGTCAGCTCCTCCTCAGGGAGCTGACCCGACGCCTGCGGCGGCTCAAGGATCAATGACCATGCCGGACCGGGTTTCACTGATGGCGACGGCTGAACGGTTCGGGATCGGAACGGTGCCGGTGCCGATGCCTCTGGCCCGGCGGAAGCGCTGTTGTCGAACGGCCAGTACACGCCGAATCGATAATGCTTCTCATTTTTGAAGTAGAGCGGTCCCGAGGGATCGCCGAATACGCCGCGTAATACAGATCAGGGGGCCATGCCGGCGCTCCGAAGACTGTTGACCTTATCTCCGGAAGATCCGCTCAATGTCCGCCAATCGAAGCCTGCTGACGAAAATCCTGCACGGACTCCTGGCCGTGGCGGTGATCCACCAGTTGGTGATCATCAACTTCATGATCGCGCCCAAGCCGGGTCGACCGGAGAATTTCGCATTCGAGCTCCACGAGTGGGTCGGCCTGACCAGTTTCGGCCTGCTCGCGGCCTACTGGCTGTGGACCCTGGTGCGCCGGGGCGAAGTGCCGTTCCACCTGCTGGTGCCGTGGTTCTCTCCGGAGGCGACCCTAACCGTCTGGCGCGACTTCCGGCTCCATGTCTCGGAATGGCGTCATGGCCGGTTGCCCGCTGAGGGCACTCATCCATTCGCGCATGCGATTCACGGACTGGGCTTGATCGTCATCAGCGTCATGGCGGTCACCGGAGCGCTGACCCTCCTGACCGTGCTCCCCGAACCCGTGCGAGCGACGGGTCTCGGCATCCATGAGCTGTTCTCCAAACTGGTCTGGGCCTATCTCGTCGGCCACGCCGGCCTCGCCGTGCTCCACGAACTGGCCGGGCACCGCCTGGTCCGCAAAATGTTCTGGTCGGCGTCGTGATCCTTGCGGAAGCTCCTTCCCGGCGACCGACGGCGCGGACGGCTTGCGCCTTTGTAATGTGGCCGAGAGCGTTGGCGAAGGTTGAGGTGGCTAGAGTCACTTTCGCACCCGCTTGGGGTGGATGGAGACCAGTATGACCCGCAAATCCCTTGTTCTCGGCCTCTCTGCGGCGGCCCTCATCTCGGCCGCGGCCGTCGGCGGCGCGGCGATCGCCGCCAATCCCGGCGCGACCGGGCCGGATGAACGGACCGAGATCGCCGCCGTCAACGGCGCGCGCGTTTCGCTGGCCCAGGCGGTCGCGATCGCGGAACGCCAGGGTTCGGGCAAGGCCATGGAGGCCTCGTTCGACGATGAGAGCGGCGGAAAGTGGGAAGTCGAGGTCGCCAGCGGCGACCGGGTGGCGACCTATGCCGTCGACATGACCAGCGGCGGCGTCAGCGCGGTCGCCGAAGAGGCCGACGAAGCCAATGAAGGCCCCGAGGACAACGACTGACTACACCTGATCGCCACGCCGCCCCCGACACGGGGGCGGCGTCTCCCTTGCCGGGACGCCAGAATGAAACTCCTGCTTCTTGAAGACGATGCCGAGACCGCCGAGTTCGTGACCCGCGGGCTCGCCGAGGCCGGTCACACGGTCGACATCGCGGTAACCGCCGACGACGGACTGCATCTGGCGCTCGAAGGCGCGCACGACGTGCTGATCATCGACCGGATGGTGCCGGGCGGTGACGGCCTGTCCGTCGTCCGTGCGGTCCGCGAGGCGGGCAAGTCCACGCCGGTTATCTTTCTCACTGCCGTCGGCGGTGTCAGGGACAGGGTCGAGGGCTTTGAGTCCGGGGGAGATGACTATCTGGTCAAACCCTATGCCTTCAGTGAACTTCTGGCCCGGGTCCAGGCGCTCGGCCGACGGTCGCCGGTCCTGGATCTGAGAACATGTATCGACGTGGGTGACCTCCAGCTCGACCTCGGCGCACGGACTGCCCGACGGGGTACGACCCGGCTCGATCTCACACCCCAGGAATTCAAACTGCTGGAGTTTCTCGCCCGGCACAGTGGTCAGGTCGTCACCCGCGCCATGCTCCTGGACAAGGTCTGGGGGTTTCATTTCGATCCCAGGACCAATCTTGTCGACGCCCATATGAGTCGCCTGAGAGCCAAGGTCGATCGACCGTTCGGTCACGACCTCATCCACACGGTTCGAGGCGCGGGGTATATGATCGATGACCGCGCCTAGGTTCCTCGCCTCCTCCGCGCTTCGTCTCGCGACCGCCTTCGCCGTGATCTTCGCCCTGGGCGGCGCCCTGATGTTCGGCGCGTTCCAGTGGGCGGTCACCGGTTACGCCAACGCCTCGATTGAAGAGGATCTGCGCGTCGAGAGCCGGGTTCTGCTCGCCGACCAGGCGGCTTCGGATCTTCCCGGCCTGGAGCGCCGGGTCTCCTCGCGCACGCGGCTCGGCAGCCCTTTTTCCTACGCCCTATTTGACCGGAACGGTCGCCGTCTGGCCGGCGAGCTTCCGCTCGAGGCCCCGCAAGGCCCCGGTCTGGGCCAGGTGGCCATGCCAGCGCCGACTGACGGCGGCGCGGGCGCCGACGAACCGATTCTGGTCCGCACCCTCGCGACGCCCCTGCCTGACGGAAGTCTGGTGGTCGGCAAGACGACCTATGCGGTGCACGAACTGCAGGAATGGATGGCGCAGATCGCGCTCTGGGGATCCGCGGGCATGGCGGTTCTCGCCGCCCTGGGCGGCCTGACGGCGGGCCTCATCCTGGCCCGGCGTCTTGAGCGAGTGAACACCGCCACGGCGAGGATCATGCAGGGCCATCTGAGCGAACGGCTGCCTCCGATCGGCCTGGGCTCTGAGTTCGCGGCATTGCGGGACAATCTCAATCGCATGCTGGAGCGGCTGGAGGCATCCATGGAGGCGATGCGGCATGTATCCTCCGACATCGCTCATGATCTCAGAACGCCCCTCAACCGGATGCGCCAGAGACTGGAACAGTCCCGCGCCCGGTCCGGGACGGTCCAAGGTCTGCATGAGGCGATCGACCACGCCCTGACCGACCTCGACGGCGCGCTGGACATTTTCGCAGCCCTGCTTCGCATCGCCCAGATCGAGGCGGGCGCGGGACGTGAGGCCTTCGTGCCCGTGGATGCGTCAGCCCTGATCCGGCGGGTTTTTGACGCCTATCAGCCTGTCGCCGACGAGGCCGGTCACACCATGGCGCTTCTGGCCGACAGCAAAAGGCTGATCCTCGGCGATGAGGATTTGCTTATCCAGATGCTGTCCAATCTGGTGGAAAACGCCATCGTCCATGCCGACGAGCCCGTTCACATCATCCTGGAGGTGCATGACGACGGGTCTAGGACCGTTCTCTGTGTCCGGGATACGGGGGCCGGGATTCCGGACGAGGCGGTGTCCAGGGTAACGCGTCGTTTCTACCGCCTCGACCACAGCCGCCACTCCCCGGGTGCAGGCCTGGGGCTCGCCCTGGTGGCCGCGATCGCCTCGCTCCACAACGCGGATCTCGTGCTGGGCTCGAATCGCCCGGGGCTGAGCGTCAGGCTGAACTTCCTCGCAGCCGGAGAAGTCGACAGTGCCGGTAGCGGATCGGAACCATGATGGATTGCCGAGCCGGACCCGTCGGCGCCGGACCCACTCGCCCGGTCGTGATCCCTCCGCCGGGCACGGCGCGCCCGCCACGCGGCCGGGAACCGGATGTCGGAGGCCCCGAGTGCGTGAACTGAGCCCTCGCTCCGGCGGTCCCCGGCCCGGTCCGCTTCACAGCGCCGGGCACCGGCGACTGACCCGCTTGGTGCCCGTGGGTCTGGCCGTGATCGCCTTGGGGGGCTGTGTCACCTATCGTCAGGCCGACCTGCCGGATCGTCCCCGGCCGGATCCGAGCTCCGAGGACCTCAACCTCGCGGCCGCTGGTCTTGAGCGTTCCACGCCCGGCCCGGTGGACATAGACCTGTCCCGGCCGTTGTCTCCCGACCAGCTGGGGCTCATCGCCGTCATCGCCAACCCCGAACTGAGGGCCCATCGCGCCCGGCTCGGCGTCGCCGATGCCCAGGTGTTCGAGGCCGGGCTGCTTCCGGATCCGCAATTCTCCTTCAGTCTGGATCGTCCCGTCTCCGCCCCCGGCCTCGTGGACGCCATCGCCGGCGGCCTGGGGATCGACACCTCCAGCTTCTACATGCGCCCCCTGAGACAGCGGTCCGCACGGGCCGTCCGCGATCAGGTGCGGCTCGACGTCGCCTGGCTGGAATGGCAGGCGGCGGGCCAGGCGCGGCTTGTGGCCGCCCGCATCGGCGGACTGGAAACCGTGCGGGGGCTGGCGTTCGAAGCCTCTCGCGCCGCCGACGACGCCCTGGGTCGAACCCTTCGGGCGGTGGCGCGCGGCGATCTGTCGGCGAACGATCTGGAAGCTCGGCGCATCGCGGCGGCCGACGCCGGCGACCGAGCCCGGAGCGCCGAGCGGGATCTGCAGGCGGCCCGGTTCGCGCTGAACGCCGCGCTCGGTCTGTCTCCCGACGCCGTCGTCGCCCTGAGCGATCCGCCGCTGTCTCATCTCCCGCCACCGGACCCGGTGAATCTGGTCGAACGGGCGTATCGCCAACGGCTCGACCTGGCCGCCCTGAGCGCCGGCTATAACGCCCAGGACGCCAATCTGCGGCTTGCCTTGCTTCAGCAATATCCTCGCCTGAATCTGGCGCTGAACGCGACGCGGGACACAGGCGCCGTGAGGACGAACGGCGTCGCGATCGGTTTCGACCTGCCGCTGTGGAACCGGAACCGTGGCGCGATCGCGGTGCAGGACGCCACGCGCGAACAGCTTCGCGCGGAATACGAGGCGCGCCTGTTCTCGACGCGCTCGGAGATCACCACCCTGATCGCCGCCTACCGGATCGGCCTGCGCCAGCGGGACGCGTTGGAGGCCCAGGTCGCGCCGTTGAGGCAAACCGTCGAAGCCTTCGAACGGGCCAGCGCGCGCGGCGACATCGCCCGCGTCACGGCCGAGACCGCGCGTCAGGCTCTCACCGACAAGGAGATCGCCCTCGCCGTCCTGGATCAGGCCTTGTCGGAACAATGGGTGGCGCTGGAACTGGCGTCGGGTGCCTTGATCGGGGAAGCGAAATGATGCGGATCACGGTGGGAGTGGCGGCACTGACACTGGCGCTGGCCGGATGTTCAAAACCGGCGGACACGGCCGCGACGCCCGTCGCGGCCGTGCGCACCGCGGCCGTCGTCACCCGGATGCTGGACGAGACCGTCACGGCCTACGGCCAGGTGGAGTTCGATCCCGCGGCCATCCGGACCCTGACGGCGACCTTCGAGGCCCAGGTGGCCCAGATCCACGTCACTGTCGGTGAGGCCGTGCAGGCCGGTCAGCCGATCGTGACCCTGACCGCCAGCCCGGCGACCCGTCTCGATCTCGATCGGCTCGCCCGCGAAGCCAGCGTGACGAGCGCCGAACACGCGCGGCTTCAGCGGCTTCGCGCCGACGGGCTCGCCGCGGACGCCGAAGTCACAGTGGCCGCCGCCGCCGCGGCCACCGCCCGGGAAGCCAGCGCCAACCTGCGCCGCCTGACTGGCGGGGGGCGGATCACGCTCCGCGCGCCAGTCAGCGGCGTCATCAACAGCCTGCCCACCAGCCCCGGCGCGCTCGTCGGTGCCGGCGGGGCGGTGGCCAGTCTCGGCTCAACCCATCTCCTGAACGCCCGTCTCGGGGTCGAGGTCGAGGACGCCCAGAGAATTCGTTCCGGCACGGCTATCCGCCTAACCGGCCTGCATGACGACGGGGCGGCGGTCCAGGCTCGCGTCGCCTCCGTGGACCGTCGGGTCGAGCCGGCCACACGCCTGGCCGCCGTCATCGTCTCCCTGCCGCCGGGCAGCCCGGTTCTCCCGGGTGAATCACTCAAGGGAGAGATCGTCGTCAGCACCTTGCCCGACGCCATCGTCGCCCCGCGGGCGGCGGTTCTCTATGACGGGGACCAGCCGTATGTGTTCGTCGTCAACCGCAACATCGCAGCGCGTCGGCCCGTCACGATCGGTCTGGAAGAGGCCGATGTGGTGCAACTCACCCGCGGTGTGCGGGCGGGTGATCGCGTCGTCATAGAGGGCGGTCCGGCCCTGTCGGACGGGATGAAGACACGGGAAGGTCCCGTCCCGTCCACGGCTCCGGCGGCGACGCGATGAGCCGCTGGCTGAGCGGCCAGGTCCGCTTCATCCTTCTCGCCTTTGTGCTTCTGGCGCTGTCGGGGTCCGCCTCGGCCTTGCGACTGCCCGTCAGCCTGTTCCCGCACATCGACTTCCCGCGCGTCGTCGTCGCCCTCGACGCCGGTGACCGTCCCGTCGACCAGATGGTCAATCAGGTGACCCGTCCGATCGAGCAGGCCCTGCGCACCGTGCCGGGCGTCGTCGGCGTCCGCTCCACCAGCAGTCGCGGGTCGGCGGAGCTGTCGGTCAATTTCGCCTGGGGCGCCGACATGGTCGCCGCTACCCTGCAGGCGGAATCCGCCGTGAACGCCGTGGTCCCGGACCTCCCGGCCGGCACGCGCTTTGAGGTCCGACGCATGGACCCCACCGTGTTTCCGGTGCTGGGTCTGGCCCTAGTGTCGCCGAGTCGCGATCCGATCGCACTGCGCGACTTCGGGCACCTCCAGCTGGCACCCCTGCTGTCCTCCGTGCCCGGCGTGGCCAGCGTCACTGTCCTCGGGGGTCAGGAGAAGGAGTATCAGGTGCTCGCCGATCCGGCCCGGCTCCAGGCGCTCGGCCTGTCGATCGAGGATCTTGCCCGCACCCTGTCGTCCAACAATGTGGTGGTGGCCACCGGTCGGTTGGAAGACCGCTATCGGCTCTATCTGGTTCTGGCTGACAATCGTCTGACAGGCATCGACGACATTCGGCGCACCGTCGTCCAAACCGGAACCCGCGGGGTCGTCGAACTGGACGACATTGCCCAGGTCGTGACCCGTCAGACGCCGCAATGGACCCGGGTGACCTCGCAGGGCCAGGATGCCGTCCTGCTCAATATCCGCCAGACGCCGGACGCCAACAGCGTCGCCCTGGTCAAGGAGGTGCGCAGGCGCATCGCAGAGTTCGCGTCACAGACCCCGCCGGACGTCCAGATCGTCACCTACTACGATCAGTCGCAGTTGGTGACCGCCGCCGCCGGAAGCGTGCGGGACGCTATTCTCCTGGGCGCGCTGCTGGCCGGAATCGTGCTCTTCATCTTCCTGCGCAGTCTGCGATTCATGTTGATCGTGGCCCTGCTGTTGCCCGCGACGCTGGCCGCCACGACCGTCGTGCTCGGCCTGATGGGCATGAGTTTCAACATGATGACCCTGGGCGGGATGGCAGCGGCCGTCGGCCTCGTCGTTGATGATGCGGTCGTCATGCTCGAGCATCTGATGCGACGGCTGCAGGAGCGCCATCGCGGCTCCGACGCCGGCGGCAGCGTCCTCGAGACGGCCTCGGAGATGATCCGCCCCCTGATCGGATCGAGCCTGGCGACGGTCCTTGTTTTCGCTCCCCTCGCCTTCCTCGGCGGCGTCACGGGCGGCTTCTTCAAGGCCCTGGCGATCACCATGTCCGCCGCACTGGCGGTCTCGCTCCTGTTCGCCCTGTTCGTCGCCCCGCTTCTGGCCGACCGCTGGGTCCGGGACCGCGATGTGCAGCAGGCGGAAAAGAGTGGAGCGATCCTCGATCGCTTCGGCGGGCGCTACGAGACGCTGATGCGCCGCGTTCTCAAGGCCCCGGGGCGGATCGCCCTGATCGTCGGCATGGTCATGCTGGTCGTCGGCGGCTTCGCCTATACCCGCGTCGGATCCGGCTTCATGCCGAAGATGGATGAGGGCGGGTTCATCCTCGACTACTACGCCGCGCCGGGCACCTCCCTGGCCGAGACCGACAGACTGCTGAGGCAGGTCGAGCTCATTTTGCAGAACACCGCCGATGTCGAAAGCTATTCGCGCCGGACAGGCCTGCAACTCGGCGGCGGCCTGTCCGAAGCGAATGAGGGCGACTTTTTTGTGCGCCTGAAGGCCAAGGGACGACGGCCGATCGAAGCGGTCACCGCGGACGTCCGTCGGCGCATCGAAGCGACCGTCCCCGGTCTGACCATCTCCACCGCCCAGTTGATGGAGGACCTGATCGGCGACCTGACCGCGGTGCCGCAACCCATCGAGGTCAAACTGCTGGGGTCGGACGAGGCCGCCTTGAAGGCCGCCTCCCCCCTGGTCGTCGATGCCATCGGAAAAATTCGCGGGGTGATCGAGGTCGATGGCGGGCTGCGGGTCGCCGGCGACGCCATCGTCATCACCGTCAACCGACCGGCTGCCGCCCTCGAAGGGCTAGACCCGGAAGCGATCACCCGTCAGCTGGACATGCTGACCGGCGGGTCGGTCATCGGCCACATCCAGGAGGGCGACAAGCTGGTCGGCGTTCGTGTGTGGACCGAAGGCTCGCTACGCGACCGCGTGCGCACCCTTGAAGACCTCCCGCTGCGGGCACCGGACGGCCACGCCCTGCCGCTGAAGCGTATCGCGACCCTGTCGATCGCCCCGGGCCAACCGCAGATCACCCGCGAGAATCTCCAGCCTCTCGTCGCCGTCACCGCGCGTCTCGAAGGCCGCGACCTGGGCTCGGCCATGCGCGAGGTGTCCCGGACCGTGGGGGGGCTCAGCCTGCCGTCCGGCGTCCGCGTCGAGTATGGCGGCCTGTATGCCGAACAGCAGAAATCATTCCGGGATCTCGCCGTCGTCTTCGTCTCGGCTCTGCTGCTTGTCGGCCTGCTGTTCCTCTATCTGTTTCGAAGCTGGGCCGCCGTCGGAAGCATCATCGCCACCCTGGTCCTTGCCGCCTCCAGCGTCTTTCTCGGCCTTTGGGTCACGGGCACGGAGCTGAACATTTCGGCGATGATGGGACTGACCATGGTGATCGGCATCGTCGCCGAGCTGGGCGTCTTCTACCTGGCGGAACTGCCGACCGGCGGACGGCCGCATCCTGACACGCTCATCGCCGCGGGCCGGGCCCGCCTGCGGCCGATCCTGATGTCGGCCCTGATCGCCATACTGGCCCTGGCACCTCTCGCGCTGGGCCTCGGGGAGGGCTCGGCGATGCAGAAGCCCCTGGCTATCGCGATCATCACCGGCCTGCTGGCGGGCGTGCCCCTGATCCTGATCTTCACCCCCACGCTGCTGGCGCGCCTGTCCACGCCTGTTCGGGAACGTCATCCGTGAATCCTCCCTCCTGGACCGACACCCGACCATCGCGGCAGCCTCCCGGTGGAGGCGCAAAACGCCCTCGTCCGGATGGGCGGCGTGTACGTCGCAGTCTCCCGTCGACGGCGAAATGCCGAACCGGCGACCGTTTTCCTTCCTCTGACCCAATGAGCGTTTCGACATGACCGGACAAATTTCGACAGCCGGACTTCAGAAGATCCAGCAGCTGCGCAAGGTAGCCTTGCTCGTCGGCATCCTCGCCGTCCTGGCGCTGGCGGCGGTTTCCCGGTCGTTCGGGGGCGAAGGCCTGTTTTCCGAACTGCTCGAAATGGGCGGGCTTGCGCTGATCGCGGTCTGCATAATCGGGCGGGCCTGGTGCTCGCTCTATATCGGCGGGCGCAAGACCGCCGAGATCGTGGATCGCGGTCCCTATTCCATCTCTCGCAATCCGCTTTATGTCTTCAGCTTCATGGGCGCGTTCGGCATGGGCGCCCTGACCGGCAGCCTGACGATTGCGCTGCTGTTCCTGCTGATCGCGGCGCTCGTCTTCCGCGCAACAGTGAAGCGCGAGGAAGCGTGGCTGAGCGAGGCGTTCGGTGCCGCCTATGCCGCCTACATGGCGCGCACGCCGCGCTTCTGGCCCGATCCCTCCAGATGGCGAGATTCCGAGACCCTGGAGATCCGCCCGGTGTTCTTCCTGCGCACCCTGCGGGACGGCGCCGTGATGGCCTTCGCCTATCCGCTGTTCGAGTCGCTCGAATACTTCCAGGACATCGGATGGCTTCGGGTCGTCCTGTCCCTGCCATGACCGCGCGCCGGCGGAGCCGTCGCGCTGTCGGTCAGGGCTAGACTCCCACTATGAGCGCGCCTCTCAGGACCGGCCTGAAAGCGGTGCCCCGGAGCGTCTGGGCCATCGGCTTCGTGTCCATGTTCATGGATATCTCCTCGGAGATGATTCACGCCCTGCTGCCGGTCTTTCTGGTAACGGGGCTCGGCGCGAGCGTCGCGCTGGTAGGTTTGCTCGAAGGCGTCGCCGAGGCCACGGCCTCGATCACCAAGGTCTTCTCCGGCTGGCTCAGCGACCGGCTTGGCCACCGCAAATGGCTGGCGGTGGCCGGCTATGGCCTGGGCGCGCTGACCAAGCCGGTGTTTCCGATCGCGGTGACCCCGTGGGAGGTGTTCGGGGCCCGGTTCGCGGACCGGATCGGCAAGGGCCTTCGAGGCGCCCCCCGCGATGTCCTGGTTGCTGACATCGCACCACCCCCGATCCGCGGCGCCGCCTTCGGTCTGCGCCAGTCGCTGGACACCATCGGCGCCTTCGCCGGACCGCTTGTCGCGATGGCGTTGATGATGGTGCTCGCGGGGAATATCCGGGCCGTGTTCGCCTGGGCCGTGGTTCCTGCGGTGTTGGCGGTGCTGGTGTTGGTTTTCGCGGTCAGGGAGCCACGCCCCGTCGAAGGGGTTCGCCGTCTTCGCTTGCCGATCCGGTGGGGCGACGTGCTTGCGATGGGCGGCGGCTTCTGGGCCGTGATAGCGCTGGGCGCGGTGTTCACCATGGCGCGGTTCAGCGAGGCGTTTCTGGTATTGCGAGCGCAGGACGTGGGCCTCGCCATCGCTCTCGTACCCGTGGTGATGGTGGTGATGAACCTGGTCTATTCCGCCGTTGCCGCCCCCGCGGGCAGCCTCTCTGACCGAATGGATCGGCGCTGGCTTCTTGTCCTGGGCCTGGCGGTGCTGATCGCCGCCGACGTCGTCCTCGCCCTTGTGGCGACGGTTCCCGGCGTGTTGCTCGGGGTCGCCCTGTGGGGGCTGCATATGGGGCTGACCTAGGGATTGCTGGCGGCCCTGGTCGCCGATACGGCTCCGTCGCACCTGAGGGGTACTGTCTTTGGCCTGTTCAACCTCGCCAGCGGCGCGACCTTGCTGGCCGCCAGCGTCGTCGCCGGCCTGCTCTGGTCCCGGATGGGCCCAGAGGCGACATTCATCGGCGGTGCCGTGTTCGCCCTGCTGGCGACCATCTGGCTTGTGTCCATGACCCTGCGCCATCCAGGCAGGCGGAACGCGACCCCATGAAAGGTTTCATCGACGGCGGTCGCATGTCACCTGGCTTGATCCGGACCTCTCCGAACCCTTAACGGAACCCGCCGATCCAGCCCGCCACCTGATCGTGTGAACCCGCCGCCGCGAGTTCAAGTCCGACCTTGCCGAGGATGGCCAGATGCGGACTGGCGGTGTCCGGATGGCTCGACAGCTCCATGCAGATTGACAGCACCGCCTCATGCAGTTCTCCCTTCTGACACAGGGCCAATGCCCTCGCCTTGGCTTCGTCGACATGCGTATTGGCCCCGACCGACAAAGCCTCGCGCGTTGGCACGACGGCTTTCCCGGGCCTGACGAGGTGGCTTGCCCACAACTCCAGGGCTGCGCGCTTTTCCGGCACATAGGTGTGGCGGTCATAGACGCTGGTGACTGCCGCCCCTTCGTTGGGCGTATGTCCGAGCACCAGCCCGACCACGAAGCGGCTGACGCCGTAGCGCCCCGTGAGCGTCGTCGCGCCGGACCGCCTGATGTCATGGGGTGAGCCCACCGCCAGTTTTCTGCGTGTACAGGTCCGCGCGAAAGCGCGGGTTATCGCGTGCGGATCCAGGTGTTGGCCGGGAGATCTCTCGGACGGGAAGAGGTAGGGACTGCCCGGATCAAGCGCCCAGGCCACCTCCAGGATCTCGAGTGCATCGGCCCCGAGGGGTACGACATGCTGGTGTCTGGCCTTGGCCCGCTCGGACGGGATCGTCCAGATTTTCGCGGCGCGGTCGAACTCGGTCTTGAGGGCCCCGGCGACCTCGGTGCGGCGGGTCAGCGTCAGCATCAACAGCTGGATCGCCAGTCCCATGACCGGTTCCAGGCGAGCATGGACTCCGGCCGTCTTTTCACCCGGGGCGCGTGGCACCGATGCCTCCGACGCCGCGTCCCAGAGCGTTCTCAAGGCCGCGTCGTCAAACATGCGCTCACGAGGAGTCAGCGCGAGCGGCCGGGCCAGACCGAGCGCGGGATTGGCCTCGATCCGCTCTTCGAGCACCGCGAAGCCCAGAACCGCGTGAAGAAGGGAGCCGATGGACGCCACGCTGGCGGCCGCCATGCCGGTCTCGGTCACCAGTGTCCGCATGAATATCTTGACGTCCGCGCGCCGGATCTCCGTGAACGGTCGAGCGCCCAGACGTGGCTGGATGTGGTTGCGCCAGGTCTGGCGTTCGTTGTTGAGGGTGACGTCTCGCTTGGGCCGGCGACGCCCCCCGTGAAGCCCCACCGTCGCCGCCTGCCAATAGGCCTCGGCCAGCTCATCAAGGGTTTCGCCTGTTCGCGCCCGTTCGCGAGCCGCGGTCATCTCCGCGACGGGATCGCCTCCGTCGACGACCGATATCCGCAATGCGGCGGCCTTCGATCGGGCCTTGGCGAGCGACAGATCCGGATAGGCCCCGAGGCAGAGACGGCGGCGCGCGCCGTTGGTGGCGACATAGCGGAATTCGAACTGCTTCAGCCCGGTTGGGAAGACACGAACGCCGAGCCCGCGACTGTCGCCGACGGACATCTCATAGACCTTGTCAGCGGGTTTCAGGGCCGCGATCTGGCGGTCCGTGCTAAGTTGAAGGCGGGCCACCACGCGCTCTCCTCGCGCCTGCGCTGCAAATCAAACGCCACCCAGACTAGCATTTTCTGGGGCACCAGTGGGGCAGACGATGCAGAATTTCGCGAAAAAGCAAGAAAAACGCTGAAAAATTAAATCATCATTTTTCTGAGACTTATCGAGTTATGCACAGCCGTGAAGTGTCCTGAAATTGCCTTTGAGGCGCTTCACACCGAGGGGGTCACAGGTTCAATCCCTGTCGCATCCACCATTTCTTTCAGAGCGTTGGCGAACCGGGCAGGGTCTGCCCGTCGAATATGCCCCCCACAGCTTCACGGTGTCGCAGGACAGGACGTGCGCTTTCCCGTATGCCGCACGGTATGAACCGTAACATGCATTTCGCGCAGCTTCTGGCTGCCGCCGCCGCCCAGTCCGAGCCGCAACGGCTGTTATTTGTCTTTGCCGGTGCCGAACTGCCGGACCATGCCACGCCCGAACAGAGCCGACTCTTTCACGCCGGCAAGGGAGGCGCGCTCGCGCCGCTGATGTGCGTCGACAAGGCTCCGGCGGAGCTCGCCGATTTCGCGGCCCTGGTCTCGGAGTCGCACCGCGCCGGTCCGCCGTGGAGCGTGGTGTTCGCCGCAAGCCTGGGGGGACGCGTCGGGCGGGCTCCTGACAAGGCGCAGATCGAGACGGCCCTGCAGACCATGGTCGAGGCCGTGCGTACCGGCCGGATCAACGGCTTCGCCGCCTACGGACCCGAGGGCGAGTTCCTGGAACTCGCTTGAGACGGAACGCGCAGCGCCTGCCGCGCCCCTCCAGCCGTCGCAACCGCTCCGGAATTGACCCGGGCACCGAACCCGACAAAGGTTGCCGGTCCCGACGATCCATTCGCGTCGTCTTTCCGCCCGGTCTCCCATGACAGCGACGATCGATTCTGACCCCGACGCCCGGAGACCCGGTCGCTGGTTGCGCTGGGTCGGGCCATTGGTCGGGGCGGTGATCTTTCTGGCGGCGGGTCTGGCCATCAGCGGCGAGCTGAAGGGGATCCACTGGCATCAGGTCAATGCCGCGGCGGACGCGACCCCGGTGTCGGCCCTGGGGCTGGCCCTGATCGCCCTCGCCGTCAGTCTCGGCGTCGCCTCGACCTTTGATCGGTTCGCCCTGGCCTGTCTCGACCGGACCGTGAGCTGGCGTCGGACCGCGGTCACCTCGATCACCGCCTTCGCCCTGACCAATGCCGGACCGCCCGGACTGGCCCTGGCGGGCGGCCTTCGCTACCGGGCCTATCAGGACGACGGCCTGTCGGGCGGCGACGTCGCCCTGGTCGGTACTGCCGGCACCGGCATCAGTCTGATCGGCGGCCTGGCCGTGATCGGGATCGGCACCGCCGGGGTCGTGGCCGACGTCGCCGCCCGGGCCCATCTGCCGCTCTGGACCGGCCTGTTGCTGGGCGTCCTCGGCCTGAAGGCCCTGGCCGTCTATGTGCTGGCCCCCCGCGTCGGGTGGCTCGGACAGTTTCTGCCCGAACGCCGGGTCCGGCTGGCCATCGTTCTGGCCAGCACGGTGCACTGGATCGCGGCCGCCGCCATCCTCTATGTCCTGTTGCCCGCCGCCGGACGCGGGGAATTGCTGCATTTCCTGCCCGTGTTCGGGATCGCCGGACTGATCGGGGCGATCAGCGGCCTGCCGGGCGGGATCGGGGTTTTCGACGCCGTGATGATCGCCGTGATCGGCCCGGCGACCGGCACCGCCGAGGTCGCCGGGGCCTTGATCCTGTACCGGTTGATCTACGGGCTGGGGCCTTTGCTTATCGCCGGCCTGTTGACCGCCGCGAGCGCCTACCGCACCCGTCGCCCCGCAGGACTGGGCGAGCGTGCCCTGCAGGCCAGCGAGGCCGTCTGGCGCGAGGTGGCCCCGCCCCTGTTCGCCCTGCTGACCTTCGGTGCCGGAACCCTGACCCTGCTGTCAGCGGCCACGCCGGACAGCGTGCCGCATCTGGCCCTGCTGGCCAGTCTGGCCCCGGCCGGTCTGATCGATCTGTCGCATTTCGTCGCCAGCCTGGCCGGAGTCGTACTGCTGTTTCTGGCCTTCGGCCTGCTGGGCCGGTTACGCCGCGCCTGGCGGGCCACCGTCATCACCCTGCTGGCCGCTGCCGCCGCCTGTGTGCTGAAGGGGCTGGGCTATGGCGAGGCCCTGATGCTGAGCGCCGTCGCCCTGCTGTTGCTGGTCAGCCGTCCGGCCTTCCACCGTGAGGCGGGCCTGGGCTCCGCCGCAATCGGCCCCGGCGCCGTGGCCGCCATCGTCGTCGTGCTGGGGGCGGCCGGCTGGCTGGGCCTGTTCGCCTATCAGGACGTGGCCTATCGCGACGACCTGTGGTGGACCTTCCTGACCGAGCAGAACGCACCGCGCTTCCTGCGCGCGGCCGTCGGGGCGGCGGCGTTGGCGGTCCTGCTGTTCGCCTGGCGGCTGAGCCGGCCGGGGCAGGTCTCGCCGGGACAGCCCGACGCGGCCGACCTGGCGCGGGCCGAAGCCATTCTGGCGGTGGCCGACGACCCGGCTCCCGATGCCAACCTGGCCTTTCTGGGCGACAAGTCCCTGCTGTTTTCCCCCTCGGGCCGCAGCTTCATCCAGTACGGGGTGCGCGGCCGCGCCTGGGTGGCCATGGGCGAACCCGTCGGCCCACGCGAGGATCGCAGCGTCGCCATCTGGGCCTTTCGCGAACTGTGCGACCGGCACGGGGCCCGACCGGTCTTCTATGGCGTGCGGCGGCGCAACCTGCCGGACTTCATCGACTGCGGTCTGGTCGCCTCCAAGATCGGGGAAACGGCCATGGTGGACCTGGCCGACTTCGGTCTGGAGGGCCCCGACCGGGCTCCGCTGCGCCATACGATCAATCGCGGCGAGCGCGACGGGGCCACGTTCGACATCATTCCCCCGGAAGGCTTCGATGCCGTCGCCGACGATCTGCAGACGGTGTCCGACGCCTGGCTGGCCGGCCATCAGGGAGTCGAGAAGGGCTTCAGCCTGGGCCGGTTCGATCGCGCCTATCTGCGTCGCTTCCCCACCGCCGTGCTGCGCGTGGACGGCCACATCGTCGCCTTCGCCAATCTGTGGCGCACGCCGGACGGCCGGGTGCTGTCGATCGACCTGATGCGCTACGGACCCGGGGCACCGAAGAACGCCATGGATCTGCTGTTCATCCGGCTGATGCAGTGGGGCAAGACGAACGGATTTGCCGAGTGCGATATGAGCATGGCCCCGCTGTCGGGTCTGGACCCGCACCGGCTGTCATCCCCGGTCACCCGACTGGGTAGTTTCGTCTATGCCGAGGGCGGCGGTCTGTACGGTTTCGAGGGGCTGCGCGCCTTCAAGCAGAAATTCCTGCCGCGCTGGGATCCCGTCTATATCGCGGCTCCGGCCGGCTGGATGCTGGGTCCGGCCCTGGCCGACGCCGCCCTGTTGTCCAGCGGTGGCCTGCTGGGGGCCCTGCGCTGATCTCAGTCCGCTGACGGCGGGGCCTGTTGCACCAGCCGGGTCAGCAGGGCGATCTGCTCCTCCTGCTTCTGCAGCATCGCCTCGATGTCGCGGGTGCGCAGCTGGTCCAGCTTGTCATGCAGGGCCATGATCTCGATCTCGGCCTTCAGATTGACCTCATAGTCATGCGCCGCGGCCAGCCGGTCCTTCACCCCCTGGCGGTTCTGACTCATCATGATGACCGGGGCCTGGATGGCCGCCAGCATCGACAGGATCAGATTCAGGAAGATGAAGGGATAGGGGTCGAAGGCGCTGCGCAGCAGCAGCAGATTCAACCCCACCCAGATGCCCAGAAAGACGCCGAAACCCACAATGAAGGTCCACGACCCGCCGAACGAAGCGACATGGTCCGCCAGCCTCTGGCCGAAGGTCAGGTCCTCGTCGAAGCTGAGGTTGGTGTTGCGCGACACCGTCTGGCGCGCGGCCGCCCGTTTCAACACCCGCCGTTCCCGCTCGGTCAGGGCGTCAGGCATCTTGCCGAACCAGCGGCGGGCGGCGGCGGCGAGGTCGTAGGTCTGATGATCGGACATGGCGGAGCTCTCAGAGGGCCGGACGAACCGGGTGGTGCCGCATGAATACCGCCCGGAGGGCAAGCCGACACGTCCTTTTACCGGTGGCGTGCGCGTCCTGACGCGGCGGACGGTGCATGTCACGCAATTTACCCCCCAGGCATCAAAAAAGGGTCGTGGAGCACAACTTTTCCGCTAATTTCATTGTTCGTTTGTATACCGCTGGTTTGTATTCTGACTGTGAAGAATGCCGGACCAGGACTTTGACTGACCAGACTTCAGATGTTGGCGACAAAATAGACTACCGCTGGCTGCTGGCTGCCCGGATTGTGTTCGTTCCTGCAGGCGTTCTCTGTCTGGTCGCGATCGACAACTGGGCCGGTGCAGCCCTCTGGGTCGCGATAAGCACGGCCTATCTGACACTGCGCCCGCTCCTGTTCGGCCTGATCAGGAAGATCGGGCGCGACTGTTGCGTCCCCTATATCAGCGGACTGCTCGGCACATCGATCCTGTGTATCGGCCCGGTCATCGCTTCGATCAGCGCCTCACCGCTCGGCCCGATCGTCGGCCTGGTCATGCTGGCCGCCGGCGTGCAATTCCTCATTGCGGCCTATGCAGCGGTTCCACGCCTGGGTTTGCTGGTGGCCATTCCCTGTGCCCTCACCGCCACCTGGGTCATATCGACCATCGATGGTGCGACGCGGAGCCCCCTGCTGACGGCAGGTCTGGGCATGATCGCGGCCCTGCTCTTTGCCGCAGTCCATGCCAGAACGGTCCTGTTCGATCGTCAGCAGAACGCCCGCAACCACGCCAGTCTGATCGACCAGATCACGCACGCGAGGGATGCCGCCGTTCAGGCCGAACAGCGCCGGGCCGACGCCCTGGAACGGTTGCAGCTGTCTCTCGATATGGCTCCCGCCGGCCTGGCCTTCTTCGGACCTGACGATCGCCTGTGCACCTGGAACGACCTGTACGCCGAAATCGCCTGCTCCAACGGCGTCGACCTGGCCAAGGGCATGCTGTTCCAGGACATTCTGGTCCAGATCCGGCCGACGTACGTCGCCGCAAGGGACAAGCACGGCCGTCGTCAATGGACGGAAGACCGGCTGACAGCGCGCGCTTCCGGCGCATCGATCGAACAGGCGCGTCAGGATGGGCGCTGGTACCAGTTTGATGATCGACGGATGCCGGACGGGGGCACTGCTTCGGTCATCGTCGATGTGAGTGAGCTGAAAACCAAAGAAACTTTCAATCGCGCCATTTTCGATAACAATGCCGCCCCGATGTGGATCGTCGATCCCGTCACACTGGACTTCCTGCAGGTGAATGAGGAAGCCTTGTCCCTGTTCGGTTGGAGCCGGGAGGAATTCGCCACGATGAGCGTCCTGGATGTGCTCTCGGAATGCGAGCATGACCTCTTCCGTCACGAGCTGAGTTCGGCTGAGGAAAAGCACTACAGGCCCACCCGCCCCTGGAAGTTCCGGTCGCGCAGCGGTGGCGAACTGTTCATCCGCCCCTTTGCCAGCTCGCTCAGGGGGATCGACGGCAAGACCGTGCTGGTTGCCACCCTGCCCGACGTGACCGCCAAGGTTCTCGCCGACCGGAAGCTGGCAACAAACACCCGGGCGCTGAAAGCCGCGAAAAAGCGGGCCGAGACCGCAAGCCGGGCAAAATCCGAATTCCTGGCGATGATGAGCCACGAATTGCGCACGCCTCTGAATGGCGTACTGGGCATGAGCCAGGCACTGCAGGGTGCCGGGCTCCCCCCCGAACAGGAAACCCAGGTCGACACCATCGTCCGCTCCGGCCAGGCGCTGACCGCCATCCTCAACGACATCCTCGATCTGTCGAAAATTGAGTCCGGCCGGATGGACCTGGATGTGAAGACCCTCAACATCAGGACCCTCGTCCAGAACTCCTGCGAACTCTGGTTTCAGGTCGCCGAGGACAAGGGGCTGAAATTCGAGATCGACCTGGAGGCCGATGTCCCCGAGTGGTTCGCCGCCGATGGGTTGAGGGTGCGCCAGATCATTCTGAACCTCGTCTCGAACGCCATCAAATTCACCAGCGAGGGCCAGGTCAGTCTGCGACTGGCTCGCGCGGACGCCGGCGTGGTGCTGACCGTCGAGGATAGCGGATGCGGCATATCGGCATCTGCACAGAAACGCCTGTTCCAGCCCTTCGAACAGCTTGATGCGGGCACCGCCCGCAGCCACGGCGGAACCGGTCTCGGGCTCGCCATCACCCGCAAGCTCTGCGAAATGATGAACGGGGAAGTGACCGTAAGCAGCCGGCCGGGTCAGGGCACGGTCATGACGGTGACCCTGCCGCTTAAGCCGACGTCTCCGCCGGAAGCGATAGCTCCGCAGGATGAAAACACCCTGCCGGCTGATCTGACGATCCTGGTGGCCGAGGACAATACGACCAATCAGGCGGTCATCCGTGCCCTGCTGGGATCATTGGGCTGCCATGTAACCGTCGTGGACAATGGTTTCGATGCGCTCGAAGCGCACCGGTCCAGTCAATTTGATCTCGTGCTGATGGACGTCCACATGCCGATTATGGACGGTATCGCCGCCGTGCGCGCCATACGCCGGGGCGAGGCGGGTGACCACACGATTCCCATCATCGCCCTGACCGCCGACGCCATGATCAGCGAACGCGAGCAGTTCCTGGCCAATGGCTTCGACTATTACGTCGCCAAGCCCATCGAGGCCGGCAAGCTGTTCCAGACGATCGCCGAGGCGGCCCGGCGCGACACCGTCAGCGACCGGCGTCGCTCAGCCTGACCGTCGAGCACGGCCAGATCACAACCGGCCGGAGCCCCGTTCTCAGTTCCCCCGGCTCACGGTCTCCGCCGCCGCCAGTCGCAGGATCACATCGTCGACCTGGACCCCGCCGCGATCGATGACCAGATTCTGGTAGTTGCGCTGACCGTCGGCGGTCTCGGACTCGACGTCATCGACCTCGCGCACGAACTGACGCCGCAGATAGGTGGCCAGTTCCCCGGCTGTGACCAGATGGTCGCCGTCGCCGTCGGCCTCGCCGGCCATGCCGGTACGCAGGAAGTGGGACAGATAGCCGCCGGCGCGGAATTTCTCGGCCACGGCGCTGGTCAGGTCCTCTTCCGAGCTGAACAGGCCCATGACACCGGGCCGGTCCACGACATTGCGGGCGAAGCCGCCCGAGAAGCAGGAATCCAGCACCAGTAGCGACAGACGGGTGTGCAGCGACGCGAACAGTCCGGACATCTCGACGTCACTGATCTGTCCGTCCCTGAGCACGATCGACTCGCTGCGGCCGTCCGGCTCGACGCCGCTGACCGCGGTGTCGGCCTGATCGCCGTGACCCGAGAAGAAGAACAGGAACATGTCGTCCGGCCCGGCCTCGGCCGCGACCCGGGCAAAGGCCGAACGCACACCGCCGACCGTCGCCTGGGCATTGGTCAGCACCACACTGGCGGGGTTCAACACCCCTTCCCGCTCCAGCACCTCACCCAGCTTGCGCGCATCCTCGTCAGTATAGGGCAGGTCGTTCTGCGCGCCGCCGTAGTCGGACACCCCGACCATGACCGCAAACACCCGCGCGCCCGACTGCACCGACGCCTGCCGGGCCGAGCCGCGGCTGGGATTGACGCTGAAGCGATAGGAGCCGGTCTCCCCGGCCGCATAGGAGGTGACCATCACCTCATAGTCGCCATCCTCGGTCAGGACGGTCTCCAGCCGGCTGTCCGTGCCGTCCTCGCCATCGTCATTCTCGCGCTGCTCGCCCGAGGGCGTGCGCAGGATGGTGTAGGCGTCGAAGGCTGACGAGGTCAGCTCGACCGCCACCCGCTGTCCGCGCTGGCCGGTGAACCTGTAGGTGTCGACATATTCGCCGCTGTCGAGGGTCTCGTCACCGCTGCCCAGGGTTCCGGCGACGGTCTGGCCGACCGTGATCCGGCCGCCCGCGCTCGCCCGCTCGTCCGGGCGAGACGCCGGCTCGGCCCGGGTCGGCCCTGTGTCAGCCAGGACGGACAGTTGATAGGGGCCCATCTCTCCGGCCGCATAGCTGGTGGCCACGATCCGGTACGGACCGTCAGCCGGCAGGGTTACCCGCAACCGACTGTCTGTGGTGCCGTCGGCATCGTCGTTGAAGTCCGAAAAATCGTTGGGCCCGCTGATGGCCAGATAGGGGTCGAAATCTCCCGAGGTCAGGCGCAGGTCCAGCCTCTGGCCGCGCCGCCCGTCGAAGACGAAGGTATTGATATATTCGCCGCTCTCCAGCCGGCTGTCCGAGGGAGACAGCCATCCCTCCCGGGTCTCGCCCAGCCGCAGCGAAGTGGTCTCTGAAGCGGCCCGGGCCACTCCGGGGCGCGTCCCGCGACCGTCGAGACTCAGGACATACGACCCGGTCTCGCCGCCGGCATAGCTGGTGGCCGCCACGGTGGCCTCGCCGTCGGCCGGGGCGGTGAAGCGGATACGGCTGTCGCGCGTGCCGCGCCGGGCCGGATCGTCGTCATTGTCCTCGCTGAAATCGCCGGGCCCGCGCACCATCAGATAGGGGTCGAACCCGTCGGCGCTGAGTGACAGGTCATAGGTCTGGCCGCGGCGGACCGGCAGGGCGAAGCGATCGACATATTCCCCGCTCGACAGGGTCTGGTCGCCCCGGTCCAGCTCGCCGCGGGTGACGCCGGGATTGAGCTGGACCTGCGCGGCACCGTCATTGCCGCCGCTTCCAGACGTCTGCGGCATGGCGATCGAACCCCCGACCAGCCGCAGCCGATAGGTACCGCGCTCACCGCTCTGGAAACTGGTGGCGCTGACCCGGTAGGTGCCGTCCGCCGGCAGTCTCAGATTCAGCAGGGCTCCGCGATCGTCATCACTGGCGTCGTCATTGTCCTCGGAGAAGTCACCCGGCCCCCGCACGATCAGATAGGGGTCGAAATCGTCTGACGTCAGGCGCAAACCGATCTGCTGGCCGGCGCGACCGGTATATTCGTAGGTGTCGACGAACTCCCCGCTGCTCAGCTGCTCGTCGCCGGATCGCAGCTCGCCCGTGACCTCGCCCCCCAGCCGCAACGGCTCCTGGGCCAGGACCGGCGACGCCATCAGCGTCAAGGCTGTGGTGACGTAAAGTATGGTTCTGAGCATGATCGATCTCCCCTTTCACGGCCCCTTCCCCCGGAGCGCCGTGACAATCATTTGTACCTTCAGATATCGTGAATCGACAAACAAGGGCCGGAGCACCACCATTCGGCCTTGTTCATGCCGCACATGGCCGCCCCCGCGCCTCCGTTCGCCCGCCCTGTGGCTGGCCCCTGTCATCCCGGCGCCCTACGGAATATGTATGCCCTTCCCTGCCAGCCACCCTGCGCTTGACCGCGCCCTCGCCGAGCGCGGCTATGCCGAGCCCACGCCTGTTCAATCCGCCGTTCTCGAAGCCGCGCCCAATGAAGACGGCAGCGGTCGCGACCTGCTGGTTTCGGCCCAGACCGGCTCGGGCAAGACCGTCGCCTTCGGCCTGGCCCTGGCCCACACCCTGCTGGGCGGTGCCGAACGATTCTCCGAATACGGCGCACCGGTCGCCCTGGTCATCGCCCCGACCCGCGAACTGGCCCTGCAGGTCTCCAACGAGCTGCAGTGGCTGTACGCCCCGACCGGGGCGCGCATCGTCTCCTGCGTCGGCGGCATGGACCCCAAGGTCGAACGCCAGGCGCTGAACCGCGGCTGCCACATCGTCGTCGGCACCCCCGGCCGTCTGCGCGACCATGTCGAGCGCGGCTCGCTGGATCTGTCGACCCTGAAGGCCGTCGTCCTCGACGAGGCCGACGAGATGCTGGACATGGGCTTCCAGGAAGACCTGACCTTCATTCTCGACGCGGCCCCGGCCGAGCGCCGCACCCTGCTGTTCTCGGCGACGCTGGCACGCGACATCGTGCAGCTGGCCAAGACCTACCAGAAGGACGCCCTGCGCATCGACACCGTCGCGGGCAACACCTCGCACGCCGACATCGAATACAAGGCCATCCGCGTCGCCCCCAATGAGGTCGAACTCGCGGTCGTCAATGTGCTGCGCTATTTCGAGGCCCCCGGGGCGCTGGTGTTCGCCAACACCCGTGAGCGCGTCAAACACCTGACCTCGTCCCTGCGCGAGCGCGGCTTCTCGGTCGTCGGCCTGTCCGGCGAACTGACCCAGAGCCAGCGTTCCGAGGCCCTGCAGGCCCTGCGTGACGGCCATGCCCGCGTCTGCGTCGCCACCGACGTCGCCGCCCGCGGCCTCGACCTGCCCGATCTGGGTCTGGTGATCCACGCCGAGATCCCGGTCAACAAGGCCGGGCTGCTGCACCGTTCGGGCCGGACCGGGCGTGCCGGCAAGAAGGGCGTCTCGGTCCTGCTGGTCAGCTATACCCGCCGTCGCAAGGTCGAGATCATGCTGAACTCGGCCTCGATCACCGCCGAATGGTCGGGTCCGCCCAGCGCCGAGATGATCGTCGCCAAGGACCGCGAGCGCATGCTGGCCGATCCGGCCCTGATCGCCCCGGTTGAGGACGAGACCATGCTGGCCCTGGGCCGGCAGCTGCTCGAGACGAGCTCGCCCGAGCAGATCGCCGCCGCCCTGATCCGCCTGTACCAGAAGAAGCTGCCGTCGCCCGAGGACGTCTATGACGACGACCGGATGAAGCGCCAGCAGCAGGCCGGGGTCAACGACAAGGGCCAGCCCGACATGCCCTATACCGACTTCGCCCGGGGCGGCGACATGTCGTGGTTCCGCATCAATGTCGGTCGCGACAAGAACGCCGACCCGAAATGGCTGATGCCGACCATCTGCCGCCTGGGTCATGTGACCAAGCGCGACATCGGCTCGATCCGCATCTTCGACCGCGAGACCAAGTTCGAGATCACCAAGGAGGCCGAGGCCAAATTCCTCGCCGCCATCGCCACCGGACTCGAGGACGGGGTCAAGATCGACTCCGCCGTGGCCCCCGGCCCGCGCGAGCCGGCCGAGCGTCGTCCGCGTCCCGGCGGCAAGCCCTATGAAGGCAGGTCCGACGGCGGCGAGAAGAAGCCCTGGGTCAAGCGCGACGCCCCGGCCGACGGTGACAAGAAGCCGTGGGTCAAACGCGACAACGCGGCCCCGGCCGGTGACAAGAAGCCGTGGGTCAAGCGTGAGGCTCCGGCTGACGGCGAGAAGAAGCCCTGGGTCAAACGCGACAACGCGGCCCCGGCCGGTGAGAAGAAGCCATGGGTCAAGCGCGAGGCTCCGGCCGATGGCGAGAAGAAGCCGTGGGCGAAGCGCGAAACCGCTGCCCCCGCCGGTGACAAGAAGCCCTGGGTCAAGCGCGAGGCTCCGGCCGCGGGCGAGAAACAACCCTGGGCCGGGCGTGTCGAGATGGGCGAACCCGCGAAAAAGCCGTGGGTGAAGAAGACCGACGGCGGCAAGCCCGCTGCGGCCAGGACGCCCTGGGCCCCGAAGTCCGACGCCGAGCCCGTCGCCGCCGGTGACAAGCCGTGGAAGGGCAAGCCCAAGGGTGGCGACCGTCCCTGGGCCCCCAAGGACGCCCGCGGCAAGCCCCCGGCAAAACCCTACAAACCCAAGACCCCGCGCAGCTGATGCCAACGGCCCGGCCCCGGTGATCCGGGGTCGGCCCCGTCAGGCCGGCGACCAGTCGTCCGGCGCGATCTCGAAACCGCCGCCCAGGTTAAGCCCCGGGGCCACCGTGGTGCCGATCAGGGTCCACGGTCCCAGACTGCGCGCCGTGCGCCACGCCCCGGTCGGCACCGCCAGCTGCGGTGTCTGGTCCGCGTTCAGGCCGGGTCCCATGGTGGCCGTGACGGTCACGGCCCCGGCGATCTGGATCTCCAGCGGCGCGCCGTCGTGATACTGCCACAGCTCGCCCGCCTCGACCCGGTGCCAGGCCGAGACCTCGCCCGCCGCCAGCAGCAGATAGGCCGTCACCCCCATCGACTGCCCGTCGACCTCGCGCGGGTCGCGGAAGATCTCGCGATGGTGGCCACCGCCCTCCAGCGGCTGCAGGTCCAGCAGGGCGATGATTTCGGCAGCGGTCATCATGGGGCGAATCGGTTCCGGGCGGCGTTGCGGTACCCTAAAGCGAAATCGGTTGAGTTGGACGCAGTCCAGCTCGGCTCAGATTTCGCTCCAGTTTGAATCTGGACCATTTTCTGGATTCAGGTCGAGTCGACCTGAAACAAAAATGGTCTGGCGCGCGCGTCAGCCGGAGACAGCCGCTCCCTGTCGCCCGGGATGCGGCTTCCCGGGCCGTCTCCCCCTCACGCTGCGCCCCGCAGCTCCGTAGCGTGGGGCGGATAGGGGGCGGATGCGGTCTCGTCGGTCGGGTTTCCGGCCAGGGTGCTGGCGAAGCCGTGGTTGACGTCGCGGTGATGCGCCTCGTCAGCCCGCACCAGCAGGACCACATCGCGCAGCGTCGCATCGGCCGGCAGCTTCCAGTAGTGGATGGCGATATCGGGCGCGGGGACGTTGGGCGAGCGGCCCTCATCGATCTCTTTCAGATAGAGGGTGTAGCTGATCACCGCCTCTTCCTCGAAATAACCGACCACCCGGTGCGCCGTGCGCGACGAGATCAGGTACAGCAGGAAGAAGCCGATGTAGAAGACGGCCTGGGCCAGCTGAACCACCAGTCGTTCGAACCAGGTGGGCTGGGCGATCTGGATGAAGGTCATCAGGTGCATCCGCTCGTTCTCCGCCTCCTCCATCAGGGTGCGGATCCAGCCCTCGTCATCCTTCATTTCCCGCAGGCAACGCAGGTGCTGCAGCGTCGCCCCGACCATGCCGGGCACCGCCGCCACGGTCTCCAGCACGATGGCGCGGTGGCCGTAGCGTTTGGCGAAGAAGGTGTCGGCGCAGAACCGCAGCAGTCGGGTGAAGCCGAGCGCGAACCGGTCCGAAAACCCTTTCGGCGCGTGGTGGACGACGGGTTGGGCGTCCTTCTCCTCATCGAGGGCGCGGTCGTCGGGGGCGAGAATCTTGTTGACCATGGGGGCAGACTTTCCAGCGCCTTGGCCGCAATGGGCCGGTGCTCAAACAGCCTAACGCGCGAGAGGCCGCGGCGGGCCCAGACGCAGTGTCGCAAGGGGCGGACAGACTGACGCAGCGGGGGTCATCCGGAAACAGCCGGTCCCGGCCCGGGCCGCCCCGCCCGGACCAGTTCGCCGCCGGTATAGCGCAGATCGTCCGTGACCTCGGGCCCGGCGAAGACCGGATCCGGCCAGGCCGCCATGGCCGCGTCGTCAGCGAATTCCACCTCGGCCAGAAACAGGCCCGCCAGCGGCCCCTCGAACCGGTCGACCGACAGGGTGACGTCGTCCGCGGCGTAGTAGTGCCGGGTCTTGCGCAGGACCTTGCCGGGCAGTCCCTCGAACAGGGCGAACTCGCGGGCAGTCAGATACAGGGTGGTGATCAAGCGTTTGTCGGGCGCGAGGTCGGCCTTCTTCGACAGGCGCAGGATCGGCTCACCGCCGCCGACCGGTGTCACCCGCCGCAGCCGCAGGCGGGAGTCGTCGATATAGAGATCCTCGATCGCCTCGGCCCGGAGCAAGGGTAGGTCCGGCAGAGCGGTGCACAGCCAGCGCCGTTCCCGCTCCACGGCAGCGTATTTCTCCGGCTTGAGAAAGCCGAGGGCGGCCGCATGTTGTTCTTTTGTTCTCATTGCCCGGCCGTCGTGCTAGGGAAGCGAATGCCGACGATATCGTGGTTCTTCGGAATTTCGATCCGGATGTATCTCAACGATCATCCGCCGCCGCATTTCCACGCCTACTATGAGTCCAGCGTCGCCCTGGTCGACATCCGGACCGGTGAAATCATGGTCGGCCGCCTGCCGCCGCGGATCGCCCGTTTTGTCGAGCGATGGCGACGGATGTATACTGCCGAATTGATGGAGACCTGGGCACGCGCGGAACGCGGCGAGAGCGGCTCGCTGGGGCGCATACCCGGTCTGGATAAGAAGTGATGCGAGAAGTCGTCCACGTCCGCCGTTACAAGATCGTCGGCCCCTACCGGCTATGGCTGCAATTCACCGACGGCCTCGCCGGAGAGTGGGACTTTTCCGGCCTGCTGAAGGATATCCGCCCGGTAGCCGAACCGCTTCACGATCAAGCCTTCTTCGAGCAGGTCTTCCTCGATTTCGGCGCGCTCACCTGGCCCAACGGCTTCGACTGGAGCCCCGAGGCGCTGCACGCCGACATGGCCGCGGCGGGAGTGCTGAAGTTCGAGACGGCAGCGGCTTAGTGACCCAGCTTTGGCTCCGGGCCGCGCCAAACATCGTAGTCGTCTCGAGACGGTGGGCGAATTGGGCCGGCGTCACAGGATCCCGAGCGAGCGCAGCCATTGCTCGACCTGTCCCGGCCATTCGCGCGTAATCGGATCGGCAGTCGGGCGCATACCGAAGGCGTGGCCGCCCTTCGCGTAGAGGCGCATGTCGACGGGCACGCCGGCGTCGTTCAGCGCCAGCGCATAGGCCATGGGCTGGCGAACATCGTCGACGGAGTCATTCATGGCGTGGATGATCAGCGTCGGCGGCGCGTTCGGGCTGATTTTCACCCAGGGTGCCAGTTCGAGTTCGTTGCGCCCCTTGCTGGTGTCCAGAACACGGGCCGTATAGGCGACGATCGCGAAGTCGGGCCGCGGAGACTGTCGATCCGCCGCGTCGGTTAGCGGATAGGTGCGCTCTTCGGTATTGCTCATGTTCGTCACGAGATAGGCCCCGGCGGAAAAACCGATGACCCCGATCTTGTGCGGATCGACGCCATAGGCGTCGGCCTGCTCGCGCAGCAACCCCATCGCGCGCTGGGCGTCTTCCAGACCCAGCAAGACGTCCGGCCGCCGCTGCACGCCGTTCTCTCTCGGCCACACCTGCGGCGTCCGGTATTTCAGCATGACGCAGGTCATGGCCTGCCGGACGACCCAGTCGCAGATTTCGGTGCCTTCAAGGTCCGTCGCCACCGCGTAGAAGCCGCCACCGGGCAGGACCAGCATCGCGGCACCCGTGTTGCGCCCCTTTGGCCGATAGATCGTCATGGTCGGCCGGGTGATGTAGCTGGCCCAGTGCCACATCCGGCCGCCGACGAGCGGCGAGCCGTTGCCGGTCGCCTCGGGGTGATCGCCGGTGTCGGGTTTGGCGAGAGGAACGGTTTCGGGCCAGAGCGGAATCTGGGTCCCGCCGGCGGTCGGCTGCCATACGCCTTCGCGTTCCACCTTGGGCACCTCGACCCGGGCGGACGAGCCGGCGGCCGGGCTGGCCTGACCGGCCCGCTCGTCCCGGTCGGGCTCGCTGACAGGATCGGCCTGACGACAGGCGGCCCCCGCCAGGCAGATCCCCAGGAGCAGGGGCGCGATGCGCCATCGCAGCACGGTCATCTCGTCTCTCCCCCGGCGCGCGACAGGGATCACAGCGCCTTCACGATCCCCTCGACCATCTTCTTGGCGTCGCTGAACAGCATCATCGTGTTGTCGCGGAAGAACAGTTCGTTCTCGACCCCGGCATAGCCGCTGCTCATGCCGCGCTTGATGAACAGGACGGTGCCGGCCTTGTCGACGTCCAGCACCGGCATGCCGTAGATCGGGCTGGCGGTGTCGGTCTTGGCGGCGGGGTTGGTGACGTCATTGGCCCCGATGACGAAGGCCACGTCGGCGGAGGAGAACTCGCTGTTGATGTCCTCGAGCTCGAACACCTCGTCATAGGGGACATTGGCCTCGGCCAGCAGCACGTTCATGTGGCCGGGCATGCGGCCGGCGACGGGGTGGATGGCGTATTTCACCTCGACCCCCTCCTCCTTCAGCTTGTCGGCCATCTCGCGCAGGGCGTGCTGGGCCTGAGCCACGGCCATGCCGTAGCCGGGCACGATGATGACCTTGGAGGCGTTCTTCATGATGAAGGCGGCGTCCTCGGCACTGCCCTGTTTGACCGGCCGCGTCTCGACCGCGCCGTCGGCACCCGCCGGGCCCGCGTCGCCACCGAACCCGCCGAGAATGACGCTGATGAAACTGCGGTTCATGGCCTTGCACATGATGTAGCTGAGGATCGCGCCCGAGCTGCCGACCAGTGCCCCGGTGATGATCAGGGCGATGTTCTCGAGCGTGAAGCCCAGCGCCGCCGCGGCCCAGCCGGAATAGGAGTTCAGCATCGACACCACGACCGGCATGTCGGCCCCGCCGATGGGGATGATCAGGGTCGCGCCGAGGATCAGGGCGATGGCGAACACGCCCCAGAAGGCCCAGACCGCCGACCCGCCGGTGCCGATCAATATGCCGATCAGGAAGACCAGCGTCAGGGCCAGGCCGATGTTGATCAGGTGCCGCGCCGGCAGGATGATCGGCGCGCCGCTCATATTGCCGTTCAGCTTGGCGAAGGCGATGACCGACCCGGTGAAGGTGATGGCCCCGATGGCCACGCCCAGCGACAGCTCGATGATCGACTGGATCTTGATACCGCCCAGACCATTGTCGATGCCGAAGGCCACCGGCGCATAGACCGCGCCCACCGCGACCAGACAGGCGGCCATACCGACCAGGCTGTGAAAGGCCGCGACCAGCTGCGGCATCTGGGTCATGGCCACCTTGCGCGCGATCAGCACGCCCAGACCGCCACCGACCGCCACGCCGCCGGCCAGCAGGGCCAGGGTCCGGGGGTCCAGCGCCCCGGTGCCGCCCAGGGTCAGCAGGGTCACGCCGATGGCCAGGGCCATGCCGACCATGCCGAAGGTATTGCCCCGCCGGCTGGTCTCGGGACTGGACAGCCCGCGCAGGGACAGGATGAACAGTACGCCGGCCGCCAGATAGGCCAGAGCCGCGATGGATGCATTCATGGCGTCCCTCCCCTTGTCATTCCGACCTACAGAAACCCGACCGACGCCGGACGCGCCGGATCGATCGTGCCCCGGGCCTGTATCTCACCGTTCCGGACCATGGCGATGGCGACGGCCCCGGGGCCGCCGGTCTTGGTCAGGGTGCAATAGCCGTTATCGACCGGCAGCCGCCCGGCCATCGGCCCGCGGCCGGTACGGGTCAGGCCATTGGCCCAGTGCGCGCGATCATAGTTGCTCATTTCCATCGTCACCGGCGGGAAGCGGCAGGCCAGCGACCAGCTGGCCCCCTGCGGCGCGGCGACGGCCCAGTGCACGCCCTGGTCATGCTGTGCGCCCACATGGGTCTGGGCCCGCGCGACAGTGGACCCGGCAGCGACCAGCAGGGTGGCGGCGACGATGGGCAAAAGGATCGGCAGGAACGGCCGCATCATGGCTTCCCCGCCCCCGGCAGGTCACCGGTGCGCGACAGCCGCCACAGGGCCGCGGCGATGAACAGCGGGGCCAGCACCATCCAGGCCCAGTCGAACACCGTCATCGCCCGTTCCTGGGCCACGACCCGCACCAGCACCGATGAGAACACCAGCACCACGCCGAAATCCTGGAGTCGCAGCTTGCGGATGGCGTCGGTCTCGCGGACGAAACTCCACAGCCACAGGCCCAGCCCGAGACCCGTGGCCCCCCACGAGACGATCAGCGCGAACTGGCCCAGATCAAAGGTCATCGGGCGGCCGGCTTGTCCTTCTTGCGATACATGGCCAGCATGCGCCGGGTCACCATGAAGCCGCCGAAGATGTTGACGCTGGCCAGGGTCACGGCCGCGACGCCCGCGCCCTTGGCGATCATGGCGTTGGGACCGCTCACCTCACCCGAGACCGAGGCCGCGGCGATCAGGCCGCCGACGATGATGACGCTGGAGATGGCATTGGTCACCGCCATCAGCGGCGTGTGCAGGGCCGGGGTGACCGACCAGACGACATAATAGCCGACGAAGATGGCCAGCACGAAGATGGCCAGACGAAAGACGGTGGGATCGACGTGTTCCATGGTCAGACTCCGAAGCCCTTCCCCTCGAGGGGGAAGGGAGCAGGGCGGGCGAAGCGAACGACGGGGGGATCGACGTGTTCCATCAGGATTTCGCCTCCAGACGCGCGTCGATGCTGACCAGCAGTCGCAGGACACCGCCGGCCAGAATACAGACACCGACGAACCTGACTGAAGACCCCAGGGCGTGACCGAGGGCGCTGGCGACGTTCACCCCATTGCCGATCGCAAGCGCTACCGCGCCGATAAACGCAATGACGGCAAGGACCGATCCCCCGATCATGACCAGCAACGCAAATGCCGCGAGGCCATCTCTGAATTTCGACGAGATCATCCCTTCACCCCCTCATGCACCACGGCCCCGCCGTGGGTGACCACGGCGGCCTTGAGGATCTCGTCCTCGAGGTCGAGGTTCAGGGCCCCGTCCTTGATCAACAGGCCGGTGAAGGCCAGCAGGTTCTTGGCGTACAGGGCGCTGGCGTCGGCGGCGATGCGGCCGGGCAGGTTGGTGTAGCCGACGATCTGGACCCCGTTGCGGGTGGTGACCACCTCGCCGGGCTTGGCCCCCTCGACATTGCCGCCGGCCTCGACCGCCAGATCGA
Source organism: uncultured Brevundimonas sp. (assembly GCF_963974615.1). Lineage (GTDB taxonomy): Bacteria > Pseudomonadota > Alphaproteobacteria > Caulobacterales > Caulobacteraceae > Brevundimonas. Next base: position 32,798 of record NZ_CAXBDH010000001.1, on the reverse strand, counting down.
TCAGCACGCTGCCCGGCTTCATCGTCGCCACCTGTTCGGCGGTGACCAGCACCGGGGCCGCGCGACCCGGGATCAGGGCCGTGGTGATGACGATGTCCTGCTTCCTGATGTGTTCGCCGGTCAGGATCGCCTGTTTGGCCTGGTATTCGGCCGACATCGGCTTGGCATAGCCGCCGGCGGTCTGGGCGTTTTTGAACTCCTCATCCTCGACGGCGAGGAATTTGGCCCCGAGGCTTTCGACCTGCTCCTTGGTCGCGGGGCGCACGTCGGTGGCGGTGACCACCGCCCCCATGCGCCGCGCCGTGGCGATGGCCTGCAGTCCGGCGACGCCGACCCCCATGACGAAGATCTTGGCCGGGGCCACCGTGCCCGCCGCCGTCATCATCATCGGGAAGCCCTTGCCGTAGGCATAGGCCGCCTCGATCACCGCGCGATAGCCGGCCAGATTGGCCTGGCTGGACAGGGCGTCCATCACCTGGGCCCGGGTGATACGCGGCACGAATTCCATGGCGAAGGCGGTGATATTGGCCCCGGCCATGGCCGAGACCGTGTCCTTTTCGCGATGGGCGTCCAGCAGGGCCACGACGATGGCCCCGGGCTTGAGGGCGCTGGTTTCCTGGGCCGTCGGCCCGCGCACCTTCAGCAGGATGTCGGCATGGGCCAGCACCGCCTGGGTGTCCTTGGCCACCCGGGCCCCGGCCTGGACATAGTCATCGTCAGGGATCGACGATCCCGCCCCCGTCCCGGCCTCGACCGTCACGGTCGCGCCCAGGGCGATCAGCTTTTTTGCTGTCTCCGGAGTGAGGGCACAGCGCGTCTCGCCCTGTCGGCGTTCGCGGGTCACGGCTATGGCGAAGGCCAAGCGAATCTCCCCGTTCAGGAACTGAACTGGTCGACGTTAGGCTGATCCGTAAGGGTGCGTCAAAGCCGACAGGGAAACATCCCCGCCGACCTGACCGTCAGTGTGATTTCTTGGACTTCAGGGCCAATACGCCGACTGCGGTCAGGACAATACCGGCGAACAGACCGCCGATGATGCTGCCGCCCGGCTGGAAGGCGATGGTCAGGGCCAGCAACACGGCGGCGATGGCCAGCGAGCCCCATTTCGACAGGGTGATAAAGCTGGAGAAGGTCGACGCCTGCTCACTGATCTCCTGCGAGCCGTGCACATAGGCAGCGGTCTTGGAAGCGGCGGCGGGCTTGCGGGAAACGGCCATGAATTGCGTCCGGAGTGGCGAGTCGATGGGCCGTCTTATAGCGATGCCCGCGCCCGGCTCAAGGGCCACCGGGGTTTCAGCGCCGATCCAGCGCCGCCAGAATGTCGCGGGTGAAGGCGGCGATGTCGAAGCGATGGCCGGTCGGGTCCTCGCCGCGCCGGACGATGACGATGTCGCGCCCCGGCACGATGACGACATACTGACCGCGGTTGCCGAAGGCGGCGATGGTGTCGGCAGGCACGCCCTCGGACCGGTTCATCAACCAGAAGGTCGCGCCATAGCCGAACTCACCCTCGGGCTGGGGCCCGGACGGACGCGAGACATAGGCGCGCCAGCCCTCGGGCAGGATGCGCTGTCCGTCCTGAACACCGTCGTTCACATACAGCAGGCCGAAGCGGGCCAGATCGCGGGCGGTCGACCAGACCTGGCTCGACAGCATGTAGTTCCCGCGCCAGTCGGTCTCGGCCACCGTGTCCTGCATGCCCAGCTGATCGAACAGGACCGCGGGCGGGTGATCCGCGAAGCTCGGGGCGAGGCTCAGCACCGCCAGCAGGATGTCGTTGTTGGCATAGCGAAAGCGCGTCCCCGGATTGGCGATCAACGGCCAGCCCGGCACCTGTTCCTCGACGGCCGTGCCGCCGAAATACAGGGCGTCGGTACGATTGCCCGCCGTATCGCTGGTCAGGCCCGAGGCCATGCGCATCAGGTTGTCGAGGGTGATCGCACGCCGGGGGTCGCCCTCGACCTGCCAGTTGGCGATGGCGGCCGGGGCGCTGACGTCAGCCTCGCCACGTTGAACGGCCGCCCCGATCACGGTCCCGGCCAGACTCTTGGCCACCGACCATGTGCGCTGCGGCACATCCGGTCCGAAGCCCGGGGCGTAGTTTTCGCCGATCAGGTGGCCGTCCTGCACCACGACGACCCCGGTGGTGTTGGTGCCGTCGCCATAGCCGCCGCGCATGGCCCGGACGATGGTGGCGGCAAAGCCCTGCATGTCGCCGCTCGGGGCGGCGATGGGGAGGTCGGCGACGGGGTGACGATGCTGTGGGCCCGCGCTGGCGGGGGCCGGGCCGGTCCAGCCGACCGGCATGATCGAACAACCGGCCCCCGGGCGATAGACGGCCACGCGCGGGGCGACCGTTTCATCCCAGGCGACGCTGACCGTCGAACCGGTCGTGGTCACCGGCAGGTCGGCGATCAGCGGATCCAGCGTCGGATAGATGCCGACGAACTCATTGGCCTCGACGCTGTCCGGACTGCGGCTGCCGCCCGCCGCCTCGGCATTATGGACGGCGCTGCACAGGGTCAGGGCCTTGTAGCCCGCCGCCGAGGCCCGGGCCTCAGCGCTGGCGGGCGGCGGGGTCTGGGCCACAGCGGACGCGGTCGGCGGGGCGACGGCCAGAACGGCGGCGAGGATCAGGGTGCGCATGGAGCGACGCTCGCGCGCCAGTCCGGTTGCGTCAATGGCCGGATTTCAGACCAGCGTCTCGAACTGGTCGATCAACCGTTCCAGCCGGCGGCAGCCGATGGTCCAGAAGGCCGGGTCGCGCGGGTTCAGACCGAACGGGGCCAGGGCCTCGACATAGGTGCGGGTCCCGCCCCCGGCCAGCAGCTCGCGATACAGGGGGGTGAAGGCCTCGGGGTCCTTCGCCCGGGTTTCCATCAGCGCCGCCACCAGCAGGTCGCCGAAGGCATAGGCATAGACATAGAAGGGCGCGTGGACGAAATGGCTGACATAGCTCCACCAGTGCTCATAGCCGGGATTCAGCGTCACCGCCGGGCCCAGCGCCGCGCCCATCTCCTCCATCCAGATTTCGCCGATGCGGTCGGCCGAGACCTCGCCCGCGGCGCGCTCGTCGTGAAAACGGGTCTCGAAGCGGTGGAATGAAATCTGCCGCACCACGGTGTTCAGCCCGTCCTCGATCCGCCCGGCCAGCAGGCCGCGCTGTTCGGCCTTCGGAGCCGTGGCCAGCAGCCGGTCGAAGGTCAGGCCCTCGGCGAAGATCGAGGCCGTCTCGGCCAGGGTCAGGGGGGTGTCGGCCAGCAGGGTGCCGCGATCCGCCGCCAGCGTATTGTGCACGGCATGACCCAGCTCATGCGCCAGGGTCAGGACGTCGCGACGCTCGCCCATCCAGTTCAGGAAAACATAGGGGTGGCGGTTGGCGCTGACCGGATGGCAATAGGCCCCCGACTGTTTCCCGGCCCGCGCTCGCCCGTCGATCCACGGCTTGTCGAAGAAGCCCTGGGCCCGCTCGGCGAACTCCGGCCCCAGATCACCGAAGCTTTCCAGCACCAGCGCCTTGCCCTGGGCCCAGTCAAAGCCGCGCGGGGCGCTGGTCTCGATCGGCGCGTTGCGATCCCACTGGTCCAGCCGGTCCCGGCCAAGAGCCCTGGCCTTCAGCGCGTAATAGCGATGCGACAGTTTCGGATAGGCGGCAGCCACCGCTTCGGCCATGGCATCGACCGACTCGCCGTCGACCTCATTGCCCAGATGGCGGCCGTCAGCGGGGCGTTTGAACCCACGCCATTTGCCCTCCATCGCCTGATCGGCGGCCACGGTGTTCAGCACCAGCGCCAGGGTCGAGGCGCGCGCCGCCAGGGCGGCGTTCAGTCCCTCGGCCGCCGCCTTGCGCTGCGTCGCCTTGGGGTCGCTGAGCCGGTTCAGTGACTCGGCGAGGGTCAGCTCATCCTTGCCGGCCTTGACCTTCATGGCCGCCAGCGTCTCGTCGAACAGACGCGGCCACTGGGCCGAGATCGGGGCCCGTTCGGCGATGAAGGTCTCCAGCTCGGCCGACAATTCATGCGGCTTCATCGCCCGCACCCGCCGCAGCCACGGCGTCCAGCGCGCCGCCGTCGGCACATCCGCCAGAGCGGCGGCGATTTCGGCCTCCTCCAGCTGGTTGATCTCCAGCGTGACCCAGACCGTCGGGGTCGAGATGGCCGTCAGCTTCTCGCGGATATTGGCCTCAAAGCCCTGGGCCGCCGCGTCATTGCGATCGGTCGAGGCGGCCAGAAAGGCATAGGCCCCCAGTCCACCCAGGGCCTCGGTCGCCCGTTCGTACAGGCTGATGACCTGATCCAGCGTCTTGCCCAGTTCCACCGCATCAGCGCGCCGGGCCAGCAGCTGTCCCTGCAGGGTACCCAATTCGGCGACCAGCCCCCGCCCCCGCTTCAGATCGGCCTCGATCCGGGCGTCGGTGCGCGAGTCATAGAGGTCGGACAGGTCCCACAGCGGGGCGTCGGCGGTCGGGGCTTTGAAGGGGGCGTTCATGCTCTTCATAGTGGGCAGGGCCGGGCTCCGACGCAACGGCCCAACGCCAGGTCCGGAAGCCGCCAGACGCGCTGACCCACGCCCTGCAGGATGGATCTCGTCAAAGGAGATCCCCATGCCCTATCAGATCGAAGCCCTGCCGCTGGCCCCTTTCGTTCCCTATTTCGCCATGTCCGACCGCGAGCTGGCCGCCGTCGGGGCCCGTCGCTGGACCGCCGATCTGCCCGGCCGCGCCCCCTGCCGCGTCAGCCTGAGGGACGCCGACGCCGGCGAGCGCCTGGTCCTCGTCAACCACACCCATCTCACCGACCCCGGCTCGCCCTATCGCGCCGCCGGTCCGATCTTCGTGCGCGAGGCCGCGGTTGAGGTCGAACCGGTGACCGGTCCGGCCCCGGAGATGCTGCGCAAACGGCCGCTGTCGCTGCGCGTCTATGACCGACGCAACATGATGCTGGAGGGCGAGGTCATCGACGGTCGCGACCTCGACGCCCGTCTGGCCCACTGGTTCGAAATTGGCGCGACCGAACAGGTGCATCTGCATTTCGCCCCGCGCGGCTGCTATCTGGCCCGGGCCGTCCGCCGGACCTGACCCGACAGCGCTGGCCTCCGGTCGCGTTTTCAGGTCACATGCCCGGGTTACGGGGGGCGCGCGCATGACCATCTTCGGCGACACTGAAACCACCGACGGCGGGACTGGCCGCTCCAGCCTGACCAGCGGCGACCGGCGCGGCCTGGCCCTGATCCGCATCAGCATCGGTCTGGCCCAGGGTCTGGTCCTGTATCTGCTGTGGCGCTCGGTCGGCACCGGCTACGGCGACGACGCCATCCGGGCCTGGCCGGCCACTGTCCCGACCCTGTTCGCGCCCCTGCTGCTGGTCAGCGCCTTCCTGCCCGTGGTGCTGCTGGCCGGGGTCGGGCGGCTGCGCCTGCGCACCCTGGCGATCTGGACCATCGTGGCCGGCGTGTCCCTGGCCCTGCTGGCCTGGCATGACGTGGCGCGTCAGTCGCTGAGCACCCTCAACCACCCGCCCTTCCTCAGCTTTCCGATGCTGGCCTTCACCGCCGCGGCCCTGTTCATCGCCCACCATCTGGTGGTGCCGGCGGATCAGGTCCGGCGGCGTTTCGCCCCCTTCCCCGCCTATTTCGACACCGCCTGGAAGGCCGGCGTCCAGCTGGCCCTGTCGATCGGCTTCACCGGGGCCTTCTGGCTGCTGCTGATCCTCGGGGCCGCCCTGTTCAACATCATCGGGCTGAAATTTCTCGAGAACCTGCTCCGGCAGGAATGGTTCGCCATCCCGGTCACCACCGTGGCCTTTTCCATCGCCGTTCAGCTGACCGATGTGCGCGATGCCCTGATCCGCGGCGTGCGCTCGGTCGCGTTGATGCTGCTGTCGTGGCTGCTGCTGGTGATCACCGTGCTGGTGGCGGGCTTCCTCGCCGCCCTGCCCTTCACCGGCCTCGACGGCCTGTGGGACACCGGCAGCGCCACCGCCCTTGTACTCGCGGCGGCGGCGGCCCTGATCATCCTGATCAACACCGCCTATCAGGACGGTCTGGCCGACAACCTGCCGCCGGCAGTGCTGCGCGTGGCCGTGCGGGTCGCCGCCGTGCTGCTGAGCCCGCTGATGATCATCGCCGTCTGGGGCCTGACCCTGCGCATCGGCCAGCACGGCCTGACGCCGGACCGGATCATCGCCGCCGCCTGTACCGTGGTCGGCTTCGCCTATGCTGTCGGCTATGGCTTCGCCGCCCTGCAACCGTTCTGGCGGCGCGGCGACTGGATGCGCCCGCTGGAGCCGACCAATATCGCCACTGCCATCCTCAGTGTCGCCGTCATCCTCGCCCTGTTCAGCCCGCTGGCCGACCCGGCCCGGCTGTCGGTGGCGGATCAGACCGCCCGGCTGGCGCGCGGGGCCGTGACGCCGGACAAGTTCGACTATCGCTTCCTGCGCTTCGAAAGCGGCCGCGCCGGCGAGGCGGCCCTGACCCGTCTGGCCGCCTCGACCAATGCCGACATCGCTACGCGGGCCAAGGCGGCGCAGGCGGCGGATCGCTATGTCATCCAATCAGCTCGCGGCTCCGACGTGCGGGCCGAAGACATCCGCATCCGCGCCATTCCCGAGGGGGCAGCCCTGCCCGCGTCTTTCATCGCTCAATACCCCCGGCTGAGGGAGATCCTCAGAGACTGTCGGGAAGCGTCGGTCTGCGAGGCACGGATGCTCGACCTCGACCGTGACGGCAGCGAGGACGTGCTCCTGGCTCACCGCACCACAGTGTCCGTCTTCAAGCTGGAACCGGACGGCCGCTGGTTCGTATGGGCCGAATACATGCCGCCGGTATGTGACAACGAATCCGTAGATATTCGGGAGGCCTTTGCCACCGGCCGTTTCGAGACCGCCGCGCCGGTCTTCCCCGACCTGATCGTCAATGGCATCCGCCTCCGCCACCAGGAGGGTACGCCGGAATGCCCGGCGGCACCCGATCCACGGTAGAAAGCCGCACGAGATCAGTGACGAGGCACACGCTCACCCGGTCTCGCCGGACACCGTCCGCTAAGATCCGTCGTCAATAGATTCCCGCCCCCGTCATCCTCGGGCTTGTCCCGAGGCCCCATTTATCCGCCGTGCGAGCGCTCGGAACCTCGCGTGGTCATCAAGGAAGTTCCCCTGATCGAAAGATCGAAACTGCTGATCGATGGCTCCCCGGGCCAAGCCCGAGGATGACGGCATATAAGGACAGCCCCTTCGGTCTCGGTTGTTCTGAGCGCCAAGTGGGGTCGGACCCTAGCCGTCGATATCCGTCCGGCTGAAGTCGTCGCCCTTGTACAGCAGCGGCACGCCCCGGCTGCGGGCGCAGGCATAGGCGAAACAGTCGCCCATGTTCAGTGCCGCCGGGTGGCGGCCCTTGCCGAACCGGTCGAAGGCCTCGATCGCCAGTCCCTGCTCCTCGGGGCCGATCGGCGTCACCGTGATATCGGCCACATCCAGAAAGGCCTGAACCGCAGCATAGGCGATCGGCACATCGACCACCCGCTCGCGCACCAGGGCCCGCACCGTCTCCCATACCGCGACGGGCGAGGTCTCAACCGCTGCCGCCGTGGCGATCCTCAGCCGCAGGTCCGCCTGTTCGGGCTCGCCCAGCAATATGGCGCACAGGGCCGAGGCGTCGACGAACATCAGTCGCCCGACTCGGCGTCGAAAAAGGCCTTGTCGGCCGTCAGTCCCGTCGGCTCCCAGCGGGCGACGGTCTCGGACACGCCCTGCATCCGCCGCAGCTTGTCCTGCAGACCGGCCTCGCCCTGTTCCAGCTCGGCCTGAACCGCCAGACGGACGGCCTCGGTCAGACCCACGCCCCGCTGCCGCGCCAGCGCGCGCACGAGGGCGTCGGTTTCGGCATCGCGAACATGAAAGGCCATGGGCTTCTCCTCGGCTAGCCGTAGATTATCATCGGCTAGCCGATCGGGCAATCTGAAGACCACGGGCGTAGACCGACCCCGCCCGTTAACCCCCGACTCACCACCCCTTCCAACCCGATCTTCACCTTGTCGGGGGTAAAACCGTCCCGAAACGAGCCAGTCCCGCTTGAACGAGGATCGGCCGTAACCGGTGATGAAAAGGGTGTTTCTGCCATGGCCAAGACCGTTCTCGTGGTCGACGACGACCCGACCCAGCGTCGCCTCGTTCAGGCGGTGCTGGATCGCGAGGGCTATGCCGTGGTCCATGCCGAAAACGGCGGCGAGGCCATCGACCGCCTGACCAGGGGCGGCGGGGCCGATGTCGTGCTGCTGGACATGGTCATGCCGCACATGTCCGGCCTCGAATGCCTGGCCGAGATCCGCACCGCCGGGGTCACCACCCCGGTCATCGTCCTGACCGCCAGCGGCGGTATCGAGACCGTGGTCAAGGCCATGCAGGCCGGGGCCCAGGACTTCTTCGTCAAGCCGGTTTCGGCCGAGCGCCTGCTGATCGGCGTGCGCAACGCCCTGCAGATGACCCAGCTGACGGCCGAGGTCGGTCGGCTGAAGAAGCACGTCGCCGGTCGCACCACCTTCGACGATCTGGTCGGCACCAGCCCGGCCATGCGTATGGTCAAGTCGCTGGGCACCCGCGCCGCCAAATCGACCATCCCGGTGCTGATCACCGGCGAAAGCGGCGTCGGCAAGGAAGTCATCGCCCGCGCCCTGCACGGCGTCAGCGACCGCGCCGGCAAGCCGTTCGTCGCCGTCAACTGCGGGGCCCTGCCGGCCAATCTGGTCGAGTCGATCCTGTTCGGCCATGAGAAGGGCAGTTTCACCGGGGCCAGCGACAAACACCTCGGCAAATTCATGGAGGCCAACGGCGGCACCCTGTTCCTCGACGAGATCGGCGAACTGCCGCTGGACATGCAGGTCAAGCTGCTGCGCGTGCTGCAGGAGGGCGAGGTCGACCCGGTCGGGGCCAAGCGTGCCGTCAAGGTCGACGTCCGCATCGTCTCGGCCACCAATCGCGACCCGGCCCAGCAGGTCAAGGAAGGCGCCTTCCGCGAGGACCTGTTCTATCGCCTCAACGTCTTTCCGATCGAGGCCCCGTCCCTGCGCGAACGGCGCGAGGACATCCCGGCCCTGATCGATCATTTCGTCGCCCGCTTCAACGTCGAGGAAGGCCGCCGTATCGCCGGCTGCGCCCCCGAGACCGTGGCCCTGCTCAGCGCCTTCGACTGGCCCGGCAACGTTCGCCAGCTGGAGAACAGCGTCTATCGCGCCATCGTCCTGGCCGACGCCCCCTTCCTGCAGCCGCACGACTTCCCGGCCATCTCCGGCATCGCCCAGGTTCCCGACGAACCGGCCGCGACCAGCGCCAACGACGCTTCATCCACAGAACGATCCACAGGCCTGCCGCCGCTGCCGGACACCCCGATCCGCATCCTCGACGACCGCGGTCATCTGCGCACGCTGGAAGACATCGAACGCGACCTGATCCAGCACGCCATCGAGGTCTATGCCGGCCACATGTCCGAAATCGCCCGCCGCCTCGGCATCGGCCGCTCCACCCTGTACCGCAAGGTCCGCGAACAGGGGCTGGAAGGCGTGCTGAAAGAGGCGGGCTAACCTCCGCCTCCCTCTCCCGGCGGGAGAGGGCTTGAGCCTCCGGGAGCAAGGCGACCGGCAAGGCGAAAGGGTGAGGGGCTCCCTCTCACCGATCGTCCCTCACCCGGCCGCGCCAGAACGACGGCTTGCGCTGCCGTGCGCGCTTGCCACACCGCCCTGACAGCGCCACGCTCCGCCCATGACCCCCCAGGAAGTCGACGTCATCGTCCGTGTCGCCGGCGCGACCCTTCTGATCCTTGCAGCCATCATGGCTGCACGCCGCAGCGACCGCCGCGGTGCCTATGTCTTCATCGCCCTCGCCGTCTGTTTGTGCGGATTCCTGGCCGGCAATACGCCGGATGCTGCGTTGCGCCTGTCGGGACCGGCCGGACAGGTCGCCGGACTGCTGAGCGGTTACGCCGCCGTCTTCCTCTGGTGGTACTGCCTGACGGTCTTCGATCACAGCTTCCGGCCCCGGGGTCTGGTGCTGGCCACCGGGGTCGCGTGGATCCTGATCGCCAGCGCCGATCGCGGCCTGTTCGGGCCCGCCCTCGCCGACCGGGGCCTGTCGTGGGGGCTGGTCGCCATCGGATTTGCCATGATCGGCCATCTGGGCTGGCGGCTGGCCCGGGACTTCCGGGGTGATCTGATCGACATCCGCCGTCGATCGCGCGTGATTGTCGTGGTCCTGCTGGCCGCCCAGCTGCTCGCGGACCTGGTCGTCGATGTGGTGCTCGGCCTGGACTGGGGCCCGCGGGGCTTCACCATCGTACAGAACACCGCCCTGCTCGTGTTCACCGGCTGGCTGCTGCAGCTGGATGCGCGCCTCCACGCCGACGCTGCACCTGACGCCGGTCGCCAACCCGCCCCCGCCGATCCCGTCGCGTCACCGGCCCCGGCCGCGTCCGGCCTGGTCGCGAGACTGCACCGGCTGATCGAGGTCGAGCGCGTCCATCTGGACGGCGACCTCAGCCTTGATCGCTTCGTCGCCATGATGGGCGCGTCCGAGCGCACCGTCCGCCATCTGATCAATCGCGAGCTGGGCCATGATCATTTCCGTACCTTTCTGAACGCCAACCGCATGGTGGAAGCGCGCCGCCTGCTGTCCGATCCCGGGCGCAGGCAGGACAAGCTGATCGCGATCGCGCTGGACAGCGGCTTCGCCTCCCTGCCGTCCTTCAATCGGGTTTTCCGGGAATTTGAAGACTGTACGCCCGGGGCCTTTCGTCTGGCCGCCCTGCCCCCGCCCGCAGCGACCCCACCGTCGGCGGCGACCTTTCCGGACGCCAGCCGCCCTGTGCAGGTCGACTTTTGAGATACGTTCCGCCGGCTTTTGAGCAGACCGCCGGAAGCGGCACCGCTAGGTCTCGTCGCGTCAAACCAGCGGAGACAATCGTATGGACGGTCTGATCGGAATATCGGGCGTAATCGGGCTCCTGCTGCTTGCGGGGGTCGTGATCGGCCTTGTCCGGCCCGGGCAGCTGTCCGTTCGCTGGTTGCTGGTCGCCGCCGCGCTCGTGTTGCTCAATGACGTGTTGCTGACGCGCGGCTACGGCCATCTGCCCGATCTTCTGCCGGTGAGCGACTGGAACTGGCAGGGCAAGGGGCTAGCCCTGCTGGCGACGCTGGCCATCGCCGCCCTGCCGGGGTTCGGCTGGCGACGGTCGGGCCTGACGCTGGTGCAGGCCGCCGGCAGCCTGAAAACAGCCCTGCCGGTCGCCCTTGTCTATATGGGCTTCTTCGCCCTCCTGGCCTGGGTGTTTCCGAACGAGCCGGCGTCGGGCGAGACGATCGCCTTTCAGCTGACCATGCCCGGTTTCGAGGAAGAGCCCTTCTATCGCGGCATCCTGCTGGTCGCCCTCAGTCACGCCTTCCTCGGGCGCGTGCGCCTGCTGGGCGTCGAGTGGGGCTGGGGGGCGGTTCTGTCCTGCGCCCTGTTCGGGCTGGGTCATGCGTTCGGCTACAGCGACGGGCATTTCTCATTCGATCCGCTGACGATGGCGCTGACGGCCCTGCCGTCCTTCCTGGCGGTATGGATGGTCCTGCGTACCCGCAGCCTGCTGTTGCCGGTGCTGATGCACAATTTCGGCAACGCCATCATGCTGCTGATCTAGGGGGCGAAGGCTACCTACTCCTCCGCCGACTTCTTCCGCCCCCAGCGCCGCTTCGGCGCCTCGCCCTTGGCCTTCTTCGTGATTTCCTTGAGCTTGCGGCCCTGCATCGACGACAGGGCCTGGCCGGGCGCGCCCTTTTCGGGGTCACCGAAGGCGCGGCCGTAGGTCTTGATGCGGTCGCCGACCGACTCGAGGAACTCGCCCTCCCATTCAGACAGCGAAACGCCCGCCTTCTCGGCCGAGCGGCGGGCGCGTTTCAGGGCATTGAGGGCGGCGCGCTGCACCGCCTTGCGTTCGGCCTCGAACGGACTGGCGGGCGGTTTCTTCGAACCGCCCTTGCCGCCACCGAAACCGGTTCGCTTCAGGGTCAGATCTCCCCGAGCGCCGACATATAGAGGTCGAGGATCGCGTCCTCTTCCTGGCGCTTGGCCTTGTCCTGTTTGCGGATGCGGATGACCTTGCGCAGGATCTTGACGTCGTAGCCCTCGCCCTTGGCCTCGAGGAAGACCTCCTTCATGTCCGCCATGATGGCGGCCTTGTCCTCTTCGAGCCGCTCAAGGCGCTCGATGATGGTGCGCAGACGGCCCTGGGCCGTGGCGTTGAGGATGTCCGGGCTGGCGTCAAAGGTGCCGTCGTCGGCCATGGGGATCTCCTCGGGTCAGTAAAAAACTCAAGCGCGGACGCTAACCATGCCGGGGCGAAACGCTCAACGGCAGGCACGAAAAAGGCCGCGGACAACGCCCGCGACCCTGTGGGTAGTTCAGACCTCGGTGCGCTAACGCCCGTCGCACGGCGACGGGCTGCTTGAGCGCAGTCCCTAGCCCTGCTTCGCCTTGAAGCGCGGGTCGGTCTTGTTGATCACGTAAACGACGCCTTTGCGCCGCACGATCTTGCAGTCGCGATGGCGACCCTTGAGCGACTTGAGCGAGCTGCGGACCTTCATGGTCTTGTCCTGTAGGCGAAACAAACGGGAAAGCCGCAAGGCGAACCCTGCGGCGGAGCGGTGCGTATAGAGAGACGCGGCGGTTCCGTCAACGCCTCGCCATAGTCAGACGGCGACTGTGTCTCCGTCGCCCCGCCAAACTGGCGTGGTTAGCGGCTATTTCATCTTTTGCCGCGCCCTTGAAGGGCAACAAATTCATCACTCACGCGCTAGCGTAGCAGGTCGTCACAGGAAACTTATGTCCAAGGTCATGCGGTTCAGCTCTCGTCTTCTCCTGATCGGTTGCGTCACGGCCTGCGCGCCGATGATCCCGGAGACCCTGCCGAGCCTGCATGCCCCGGCCACGCCGGTTGGTGAGGCTCCGACCCCGGCCCCGGTGCCGACCCCCGCGCCGCCCCCCGCCGATGCCGCCGATCAGGCCGGGTTCGAAGGCTGGAAACAGGGCTTCCTCAGCCGCCACGGCGGCAGTCGCCGCGCCGCCTATGAGCGCGAACTGGCCGGACTGACGCCGGACGCCAGTGTCCTGCGTCTCGACCGCAACCAGCCCGAGTTCAGCCGCCCCGCCGGGGCCTATATCCAGAACGCCGCCAGCCCGGCGCGAATCGCCCAGGCGCGCCAGCGGTATGACCGGGTGCCGTGGGAGGTGACCCAGCGATTCGGCGTCCCGGCCGAGATCCTGATCTCGATCTGGGGCAATGAGAGCAGCTTCGGTCAGGTCCAGGGCGACATGGACGTGATCCGCTCGCTGGCCACCCTGGCCTATGACGGCCGCCGTCGCGACTGGGCCGAGGCCCAGCTGAAGGACGCGCTGGATATCGTCATCGACGGCCGCCGCGACCGGGCGGGACTCAAAGGCAGCTGGGCCGGGGCCATGGGCCAGACCCAGTTCATGCCCGACAATTATCTGCGCCTCGGTGTCGACCAGAACGGCGACGGCAAGGTCGACATCTGGGGCTCGGAAGCCGACGCCCTGGCCTCGGCCGCCAACCTGCTGGCCCAGGCCGGCTGGAAGCGTGGCCAGGCGTGGGGCTATGAGGTCACCCTGCCGTCCGGTTTTGACTATGCCGAAGCCGAGGGACCGCAGCATCCGTGGCGTTTCTGGGCCGCGCGCGGCGTGACCGTGGCCCGCGGCGGCACCCCGACCGAGGCCGAAGCGCTGGAAAATGCGACCATCCTGCTGCCGCAGGGGGCCCGTGGCCCGGCCTTCCTGGCTCTGCCCAACCACTATGTGATTCGTCGCTACAACAACTCGGTCAGCTATGCGCTGGCCATCGGCCTGACGGCGGACGGCATCTCGGGCAAGCCGGGACTGGTCGCGACCTGGCCCGACGACGCCCCCCTGTCGCGCGAGCAGCGCATCGGCACCCAGGCCGCCCTGACCCGGCGCGGCTATGACACCCAGGGCATCGACGGCGTTATCGGCTCAAACACCCGCGCTGCCCTGCGCCGCTGGCAGCTGGCCAACGGCCGGATCGCCGACGGCTATCTGACCGCCGAAATCGCCAACGAACTGATGAGCGCCCGCTAGCCGCCTGCCGCCGGCCCTCTGACCGACGGCAGGCGCTGGTCTCAGTGCTGGTGGGCGGATTCAGCCGCGGCGTCGGGGGCAGGGTGTTCCATGCCCGACATGCCGGAACAGGAGGCCATCATGGCCTCGTGTTTCGCCTTCATCTCGGCATGCTCCTCACTCGACATGGTCGAATGGTCCATCCCGGCCATCATGGTCTGATGCCGCTCCATCATCGCCGCACGTTGCTCGGGCGTCATGGCTGAATGATCCATGCCCGCCATGCCGGCGTGACCGGCTGCATCCGCCGTGGCGGTGCCATGGGCGGCCATCATGGTCTGATGCCGCTCCATCATCGCCGCACGTTGCTCGGGCGTCATGGCTGAATGATCCATGCCCGCCATGCCGGCGTGACCGGCTGCATCCGCCGTGGCGGTGCCATGGGCGGCCATCATGGTCTGATGCCGCTCCATCATCGCCGCACGTTGCTCGGGCGACATGGCTGAATGGTCCATGCCGGACATGCCGGACATGCCGGGGCAGGCCGGGGTTTCCGCCGCCGGAGCTTCAGGAGCCGCCTGGGCCGCTGCGGCGTGGGCGGCGTGGCCGGCATGGGCACCGGCCGGCTGCGGCGCGGTCTGGGCCGCCGCGGGGCCGGAGGCGAGCGCGGCCAGCAGGCCGGCGATGGCGAGCGACGTCATATGGGTTCTGGTCATGGGTGGTCTCCAGTGAACACTGCCGGATGGCCATGCCGTCAGGCACAGCCTCGACCGGTCAGCTCCTGCAGTATCTACGCGCGGACGACCATCCTCCCCCCGGCTTACCCGGGACTGCGGCCGCATGCCGCAGTCCGGGTCAGCCCGGGCCTCAGCCCTTCAGTCGCCAGGTCGCGCCGGCCGGACTGTCCATCACCACGACATTCAGGGCATTGAGCCGGTCGCGGATGCGGTCGGCTTCAGGCCAGTCCTTCGCCGTCCGGGCGGTGACTCGTTCGGCCAGCAGCGCCTCGACCTCAGCCTTAAAGGAGTCGTCGACACCGGCGTCGAACCACATCGCGTGATCAACCTGAAGGACGCCCAGCAGGTTGGCAGACGCTTGAAGCGCGGCACGGGTATCAGAAACGATTTGCCAGTCCACCTCACCCATCAGGGCCGCCCGAATACCGTTCGAAAGGGCGAACAGCGCCGCAATTGCGCCCGGAGTATTGAGGTCATCCTCAATTGCTCCGAGGAACCCACTCGTCTTCAGATGACCATCAACGATATGCGACCTCGGTGAGGGAAGGGTCGTCCCGGCTTGAACGGCTAATCGGTCGACGTCGGCCAACGCCCCGTACAGTCGGTCCAGATTTTTGCGCGACTGGTCCAGCAGGGCCTGATTCCAGTCCAGCGGCTGACGGTAATGGGCGCTCAGCAGGGCCCAGCGCACCACCTCGCCGGGGATCGCCTGCACCAGATCGTGCAGCAGCAGGACATTGCCGACCGACTTGGACATCTTCTCGGCGTCCATCGTCAGGAAGCCGTTGTGCATCCAGTAGCGGCTGTATTCGGCGTGGGCATCGGCCTCGTGGGCGTGGCCATGGGCGCAGACGCCCTGGGCGATCTCGTTCTCATGGTGCGGAAACACCAGATCGATGCCGCCGCCGTGGATGTCGATCGGCAGACCCAGGGTCTCCTCGATCATGGCCGAGCATTCGATATGCCAGCCCGGCCGCCCCACGCCCCAGGGGGACGGCCAGCCGGGCTCGCCCTCTTTCGACGGCTTCCACAGCACGAAATCATGCGGATTCTTCTTGTAGGGCGCGACCTCGACCCGGGCCCCGGCGATCATGTCGTCCAGATTGCGCCCCGACAGCCGGCCGTAGTTCTCATAGGACGAGACGTCGAACAGCACATGACCCTCGGCGGCGTAGGCGCAGCCCTGTTCCAGGATCGCGGCGATCTGGGCGACGATGGCGTCCATATGGTCGGTGACGTGCGGGGCGATATCGGGCGGCGACACGTTGAGGCGCGCCATGTCGGCCAGATAGGCGGCCTCAAAGCGGGCCGTGACCTCGCCGATCGGCGTGCCTTCCTTCGCCGCCTTCGCATTGATCTTGTCGTCGACGTCGGTGACGTTGCGGGCATAGACGACGCTGTCGGCCCCGTATTCCCGCCGCAGCAGCCGCACCAGCACATCAAACACCACCGGCGGGCGCGCATTGCCGATATGGGCGAAGTCCCAGACCGTGGGGCCGCAGACATAGAGGGTCACCCGTTCCGGATCGCGGGGCACAAACACGCGCTTTTCACGGTGCAGGGTGTCGTGGAGCGTCAGCGTCATATTGCGGCGTTGGCCTTCAGTTTTCTTGCAGGACGGAGTGTGTCTCCCATATAGCCGGTCTACCGCACTCGCGAACAGCGGGCCGGTGTATTTAAGGGAGAGCGACGCGCGTCCATCCGGGACCATCGTCCCGGCGCTACTTCGTCGCTTCGAGATTGAACATGAGCGTGACCCCCGTCAAACCCGTCCTGGTCAGTGACGACACCCTTCCCGGCAAGCCGACGCGTGAGCAGGCGCTGGAGGCTGTGCGCACGCTGATCGCCTGGACCGGCGACAATCCCGACCGTGAGGGTCTGATCGACACGCCGCGCCGCGTGGTCGACGCCTATGGCGACTGGTTCCAGGGCTATGACGCCGATGTGGCCCGCGAACTGTCGCGCACCTTCGAGGAGGTCCAGGGCTATGACGACATGGTGCTGCTGCGCGACATCGAGGTCGAAAGCCACTGCGAGCACCATATGGCTCCGTTCCTGGGCAAGGCCTATGTCGCCTATATCCCGACCGACAAGGTCGTCGGCATCTCCAAGATCGCCCGGGTCGTCGAAATCTTCTCCAAACGTCTCCAGACCCAGGAAACCCTGACCCAGGAGATCGCCGCCGCCCTTGATTCGCACCTGTCACCCGCAGGCGTGGCGGTGCTGATCGACGCCGAACACCAGTGCATGACCACCCGTGGGGTTCATCACCGTCACGTCTCGACCCTGACGACCCGGTTCACCGGGGTGTTCAAAACGGACCCGGCCCTGATGGATCGCTTCCTCAAGCTGTCCAGGGGCTGATTTACTCGCGTCGCAGGTGTATTCTGCGCCGAAGGAACCGACTTGGGTTCGAGTTCGCTTTACAAGGCGGGCACATCCCGCCAAGAGACGATAAATCGTAAGCGCAACCCGCCGCAGTCGCGTCGGGCCTGAAGGAGATTTTCAGCGCATGGGCTCCAAACTTGCAGGCCCCGCCGGACAGGGCGGCAAAACGATCACGCAGAACGCGGACATCAATGTCACGCCGTTCGTGGATATCATGCTGGTGCTGCTGATCATCTTCATGGTCGCCGCCCCCATGGCCACCGTGTCGATCAAACTCGACCTGCCGCCGGCGACCCCGCCGGACCCCAGCGAAGAGGTGAAAGAGCCGGTCTATATCAGCATCCAGGAATCCGGCTCGGTCTTCATCGCCGACAATCAGACCACGATCGAGACCCTCGACGCCGACGTCTGCGCCGCCCTCGGCGGTGGATACCCCGCCTGCCGCGAGGAACGCGTCTTCGTTCGTGCCGAACCGGAAGTGAAATACAATTCCTTCATGGAAGTCATGAACAAGCTGCAGGAAAAGGGCTTCCTCAAGGTCGGCCTGCTGAACGAAGACATCACCTGAGGCCACCGCGCCCGGGCGACCGAAACAGGGCCGTCTCCTCCGGGAGGCGGCCTTTTTCGTGGGCGACGGCGGGCCGACGGTTGATCGCAGCCGCCCGCCCCCCAGATGTGGGGGCCCCCGTGTCCCGGAGTCCGCCATGTCGCAGTCCCAGCCCGCCGTCACCGTCGATGACGTCTCCATTCCCCTGCTCGGCTTCGGCACCTGGCAGCTGGAACCGGCCGACGCCCGGCGCATGGTCGCCGAGGCCCTGCGCATCGGCTATCGCCACATCGACACGGCGCGCATCTACAACAATGAGGAAGGGGTCGGTCAGGGCATCCGCGATTCGGGCGTCGATCGCGCCGACATCTTCCTGACCACCAAGATCTGGGTCGAGGATTTCGCCGACGGTGACCTGCAGCGCGCCGCCGCCGGTTCGGTCGAGCGGCTGGGCCTGACCCCCGACCTGCTGCTGCTGCACTGGCCGCGGCCAACCCCGAGCTTCGTCGAGACCCTGGGGGCGCTGAACGACGCCAGGGCCCGCGGCCTGACCCGGTCGATCGGCCTGTCCAACTTCCCCTCGGCCCAGTTCCGCGAGGCCCAGTCGGTGTCGGACGCCTGGCTGCTCACCAACCAGGTCGAGTATCACCCCTATCTGTCACTGCGGCCGCTGCTGGCCACGGCCGCCGACCTCGGTTCGTCGATCACGGCCTGGTCACCGCTGGCCCAGGGCAGGATCGCCGACGATCCCGTTATCGCCGACATCGGCCGCGCCCACGGCAAGACCCCCGGCCAGGTCACCCTGCGCTGGCTGATCCAGCAGGACGTCATCGCCATCCCGCGCACGTCGAAGGAAAGCCGCGCGGCCGAGAATTTCGACATCTTCGACTTCGTCCTGTCCGACGAGGAGATGTTGCGTATCCACGCCCTGGCCCGTCCCGACGGCCGCATCGGCGACTGGATTGATCCGGCCTTCAAATGGGATCAGGATTGACGGCCAGGCGGCCCCCATCCGCCGGAGAAACGCGAAGGCGGCAGGCCCATGGGCTCGATCCACCGGTTTCCCGGACTCGATCCGGACGATGTGGCCGTCGGCACACGGCTGAAACAGTGGCGACGTGAGCGCGGGGTCGGCACCGACGCCCTCGCCAAGGCCCTGTCCCTGTCGCCCGAACAGATTCGGCTGGCCGAGGCCGGGCGGGCCCATCTGAACAGCCTGCAGATCGCCGCCGCTACCGCCTGCCTGCACCTGCCGGTCTGGGCCCTGATGTCGGACACCCCGACCTATTAGTCGGCAGATCCCCTAACGCCCCCCGTGACACGGACGGCCGCGCCGCCTAATCCATGCGCTCCGGACGGAGCGACGAATGGCCTATAAATCCCTGCGCGACTTCATTGCCATGCTTGAGGCCGAGGGCGAGCTGGTGCGGGTCGCCGAGCCGGTCTCGACCGTGCTGGAGATGACCGAGATCCAGACCCGGCTGCTGCGCAACGGCGGTCCGGCGGTGCTGTTCGAAAAGCCGGTGATGGCCGACGGCACGATCAGCCCGATCCCGGCCCTGGCCAATCTGTTCGGCACGGTGAAGCGCGTGGCCATGGGCGTGACTCTCGACAAGAAGGCCCGCACCACCGCCGCTGAACTGCGCGAGGTCGGCGAGCTGCTGGCCTTCCTCAAGAACCCGACGCCGCCGCGCGGTCTGGGCGACGCGATGGAGATGCTGCCGCTGGCGCAGACGGTGATGTCGATGCGGCCCAAGGTGGTGAAAACCGCCCCGGTGCAGTCGGTGGTGCTGAAGGGCGACCAGATCGACCTCGGGGCCCTGCCGATCCAGACCTGCTGGCCCGGCGAGCCCGCGCCGCTGATCACCTGGGGGCTGGTGGTGACCAAGGGACCGTCGGACAGCGCCGAAGACGACTTCAACCTCGGCATCTACCGCATGCAGGTGCTGGGCAAGGACCGCTGCATCATGCGCTGGCTGGCCCACCGCGGCGGGGCCCAGCACTATGCCCGGCACCGTAAGGCCGGCAAGCGCGATCCCCTGCCCTGCGCCGTGGTGCTGGGGGCCGATCCGGGCACCATCCTCGCGGCCGTGACTCCGGTGCCGGACACCCTGAGCGAATACCAGTTCGCCGGCCTGCTACGCGGGGCCAGGGCCGAGCTGGTCGCCTGCAAGACCGTGCCGCTGATGGTGCCGGCCCAGGCCGAGATCGTGCTGGAGGGCCACGTCCTGCTGGACGAGCATGAGGACGAGGGCCCCTATGGCGACCACACCGGCTACTATAATTCGGTCGAGAAATTCCCGGTCTTCCAGATCAGCGCCATCACCAGGCGCAAGGACCCGATCTATCTGACCACCTTCACCGGCCGGCCGCCGGACGAGCCCAGCGTGTTGGGCGAGGCCCTGAACGAGGTCTTCATCCCCCTGCTGCGGGCCCAGTTCCCCGAGATCACCGACTTCTGGCTCCCGCCCGAGGGCTGCAGCTACCGCATCGCCGTGGTCAGCATGAAGAAGGCCTATCCCGGCCACGCCAAGCGGGTGATGCTGGGCGTGTGGAGCTATCTGCGCCAGTTCATGTACACAAAATGGGTCATCGTCGTGGATGACGACATCGACGCCCGCGACTGGAAACAGGTCATGTGGGCCATGGCCACCAAGATGGACCCGGCCCGCGACATCACCCTGATCGAGAACACCCCGATCGACTATCTGGACTTCGCCAGCCCCGAGAGCGGCCTCGGCTCCAAGATCGGCCTCGACGCCACCGACAAATGGCCGCCCGAGACGAAGCGCGAATGGGGCGAGGAAATCCGCATGGACGACGCGGTGATCGAAAAGGTCTCCGACATGTGGGACCGGCTGGGATTGCCCGGTGACGGCACACAAATCTGGAAATAACGGCGAAGCGGCCTATGGTCCGGGGTCGTTCCGGCCAGCCCGAGGAGTCTTCATGCGTCGTCTCGCCCTGCTGGCCGTTTTTTCAGTCCTGTTTGTGAGTCCCGCCATGTCCCAGAGTCCGCCCGCGTCGTCCGTGTCCAACACCGCGCCGTGGGATCGGGCCTTCCTGCCGCCGGCTCCGGCCTGGGACGGGGCCAGCCGGGCGTTGATGGTCGATGCGTCCAACCCCTGGGTCACCGATTTCGAGCTTGATCCGGCCCATGATTTCAGCCCCGACTATGCCGCCACCCGCGCCTGGTTCGACCGGCTGGACGCCGCCTCGGACCTGATCCGCATCGAACAGTTCGGCGTCTCGCCCGAGGGGCGGCCCATCTATGCGGTGATCGCCTCGAAGGACGGGGCTGAATTCGACCCGGCCAAACCGGTGTTGCTGGCCCAGGCCGGCATCCATCCGGGCGAGATCGACGGCAAGGACGCGGGCATGATGCTGCTGCGCGACATGGCGTTCGGCGACAAGGGCGGCCTGCTGGACAAGGTCAATCTGATCCTGATCCCGATCCTGTCGGTCGACGGCCATGAGCGGGCCGGGGCCTACAGCCGCCCCAACCAGCGCGGGCCGCGTATCCAGGGCTGGCGCAACACCGCCACCAACCAGAATCTGAACCGCGACTACGTCAAGCTGGATCAGGTCGAGATGCAGGCCGTGCGCGGTCTGGTGCTGAAATACCGGCCCGACCTCTATGTCGACATCCACGTCACCGACGGCATGGATTACCAGTACGACATCACCTACGGCTTCAACGGCGAGAACGGGGTCTGGTCGCGCAGCCCGGCCATCGCCGGCTGGCTGGACGCCACCTTCAAGCCCGGCATCAATGCGGCGCTGGAGGCCGAGGGCCATATCCCCGGCGAGCTGGTATTCGGCATCGATGAGGCCAATCCCCGCGCCGGCCTGTCCGACGGCGGTCTGGGCGAGCGCTTCTCCAACGGCTGGGGCTCGGCCGCCCACGTCCCCGCCGTCCTGATCGAGAACCACAGCCTGAAACCCTATGAGCAGCGCGTACTGGGCACCTATGTCTTCCTCGAGGAATCGATGAAGCTGCTGGCCGATAACGGCCCCGCCCTGCGCGCCGCCATCGCCACCGACCGCGCCCTGCGCCCGGCCGGGATCCCGGCCAATTTCGTGCCCGAGGACCAGCCCTCGGCGACCCGCGCCTTCAAGGGCATCACCTATGAGATGTACGACAGCCCGGCGCTGGGCCAGCCGGTCGTGCGCTGGCTGGGTCAGCCGGACCCCGAGCTGTGGTCCCTGCCCTTCTATGGCTCGAAGCCGTCGCTGATCCTGAAGCGGCCGGTGGCCTACTGGATCCCGGCCTACCGCGCCGACCTGATCGAGCGGCTGCGGCTGCAGGGCGTCGAGATGGAGACCCTGACCGCACCGCGCACCGTGTCGCTGGACATGCTGCGTCTCAAGGATCCCAGGCTGGCGACCCGGGCCAATGAGGGTCACGTCCAGGCCAGCGTCACCGACGTCACCGCCGAACGCCGCGAGCGGACCTGGCCCGCCGGTTCGGTGCGGGTGCCGACCGACCAGCCGCTGGGCGATATCGTCGTCCTGCTGCTGGAGCCCCAGTCCAGCGAGAGCTTCTTCGCCTGGGGCATGATCACCGAAGTGCTGAGCCGGGTTGAATATATCGAACCCTATGCCATCGCCCCGCTGGCCGAGGCCATGATGGCCGCCGACCCGGCCCTGAAGGCCGCGTTCGAGGCGAAACTGGCCGCCGATCCGGCCTTCGCCGCCGACGGCAATGCCCGCCTGGAATGGTTCTACGAACGCACCCCCTTCCACGACGACCACTACCGGCTCTATCCGGTCGGTCGGGAGACCTGACCATGTCCAGCGCCCACCCCGTCGAGATGCTGACCGCCGTCCAGGCCGCGGCCCTGTGGTCCGGCATATTGATCCTGCTGCTGATCGGCCTGTCCGGCCTGGTCGTGCGACGGCGGTTTCGTCATCAGATCTCGCTGGGTGACGCCGGCAATCCCGAGATGACCGTCGCCGCCCGCGCCTTCGGCAATGCCAGCGAATATGTGCCCGCCGGACTGGTCGCCCTGATCCTGATGGCCCTGATCGGCGCGCCGGTCCTGCTGATCCACGGCGTCGGCGCGACCCTGGCCCTGGGCCGGATCATCCACGCCCTCGGCCTGACCTTGCAGAGGGGCACGTCGCTGGGCCGGGTGCTGGGCATGTTGCTGACCTGGATCGCCCTGCTGGTCGGGGCCGTGACCCTGATCGCCTTCGCGGTGATCTGAGAGAGGTCAAGGTTTGGGCCCTATGGACAGACGGGCATTCGTGGTTTCCGGCCTGGCGCTTGCGGCACCCATGTCTGCAGCCCGGGCTGACGAAGGCGCGACCACCATCGTCGTTCAGCGCAATCGTCTTGTTCTGCCCGGAGCCATGATCGCAGGCTCCGCCGTACGGGCGGTTCTGGATACGGCAGCGGGAATTTCAACGATCTCGGAAGGGCTCGCCGGGAGACTCGGCCTCACCGGCGATGGCAGCCTGCGGATCAACACGATAGGGGGCCCGCGGCGCGCACCGACGATCCGCGACGTCGGTCTTCATATTCCGGGGCTGGCTTTCAGCCCCCGACGCTGGGCCATAATGCCGGATTCCCTGCAGCCAGACATAGATTGTGTTCTGGGCACGACGTCGCTTGACCGATTTGCGCTACGCTTTTCCCGCTCCAGCCTGATGGTGAACGGGACGATCCCGGACGGCACGGCCTTGCGGATTCATCGTGCCCGAGTCCCGCTGGCCGAGTTTGAGCTGGAAGGCCAACGCTTCGTGATGGTCATCGACACGGGAGCGACCGCGTCTTCGATTTTCGACAGCGAAGCAACCCGGCTGGCCTCGATCGCCGGGGTCGGAACCGCCCGTTTCACCACCACAGGCGGGTCAGCGCTCAGAGCGCTCCGCATTCCCCGGCTCACATCCGGAGACGCCGTGATCCACAATGCCCTGCTGCGCGTGCGGCCAGGCTCATCCACCCTGCGGGTGAGCGGGCGATTGGTGTCCGGTTTGATCGGTCTGGACCTGATCCAGCATTATGACTGGGTCTTCTCGCCAAAAGGAGCACGGGTTTCCCTGACCTCCTGGTCCGGAGGAGCCCCCACCTGGATCGGCATGGGCATAGACTTCAGAACCGATGGCACGGACCCGGGTCGGGTCGTGGGCCTTGCCGACCACGGTCCCGCCGTGGCCGCCGGCGTGCAACTCGGTGACCGTATCGTGACCCTGGGCGACGTGGCTCCGCTCCCGCAGAACCAGTCGGCCATAGACGCGATTGCGACGTGTGGATGTTCAGAGCGGATCCAGATCACGGTCGAACGCGACAACCGCCTTCTCAGCCTGTCGATCACCACGGCACCGATCATCTAGCCATGGTTGGGACCGGTTCGCCGAGGTCGAGCTGGAGTAGCGAGTCCGCCATGTCTCCGCAGTGATCGGAGATCGTCCCCGCTCCCATGGTTGCGGTGCAGCAGGGGGTCGGCCATATCGGGGTATGTCCAGTGCTTCCCCGTCGACCGCCACCATCCCCGCTGATCTGCTGCCTGATCTGGTCGCCGCCGCCCTGAGGGCCGGGGCCGACGCCGCCGAGGCCGTCTCGGCCGAACGCGCGGCCCTGTCGGTCGGGGTCCGCAACGGCAGGCTGGAAGACGTCGAGCGCGAGGAGTCGCGCGATCTGGGCCTGCGGGTCTTCATCGGCAAACGCCAGGCCACCGTCTCGGCCTCCGATCTGTCCGACGCCACCCGCAGCCGTCTGGTCGAACGCGCCGTGGCCATGGCCCGGCTGGCCCCCGAGGATCCGTACTGCGGCCTGGCCCCGCAGGACCGGCTGGCCCGTGGTCCCTTCCCCGATCTGGACCTGTTCGACGGCAGTGAACGTTCGGCCGCCGAGCTGGAAGCCGCCGCCGTCGCCGCCGAGGACGCGGCCCTGGCGGTCGCGGGCGTCGTCCGGTCGGAAGGCGGCCACGCCTCGGCCTCGGCCAGTCGCTGGCGGCTGGTCACCTCGCACGGATTCGACGGGGCCTATCACGGCTCGGGCTTCGGCCTCGGCGTCGGGGTCATCGCCGAAAAGGACGGCGCCATGGAACGTGGCGGCGAGAGTCGTCACACCCGCCACCTGTCCGATCTGCCCGGGGCCGACTCGATCGGAGCCGAAGCCGGTCGCCGCGCCGTGGCCCGCACCGGCCCGCGCAAGATCGCCTCGATGACCGCCCCGGTCCTGTTCGAGAATCGCATCGCCGGACAGGTCGTCTCGCCGTTGCTCTCGGCCATCGCCGGGCCGTCGATCGCGCGCGGCACCTCCTTCCTCAAGGACCGGCTGGGTCAGGCTGTCCTGCCGGCCGGGGTCCATCTGATCGACGATCCGTTCCGCCCGCGCGGCCTCGGCTCGACCCCGTTCGACGACGAGGGCGTGGCGGTGACGCGGCAATCAATCATTGACGACGGCGTGTTGACGACCTGGCTGCTGAACAATTCGGCCGGGGCCCAGCTGGGTCTGGCCTCGACCGGCCACGCCGCGCGCGGCCTGGCCGGGCCGCCGGGGGTCTCGACCCACAATCTGCACATGGAGCCGGGCCGGCGCGACCTGGCCGGACTGATGGCCGACGCCGGTTCGGGCCTGCTGGTCACCTCGATGTTCGGCCCGTCGCTGAACGGCAATACCGGCGACTGGTCAGCCGGGGTCTCGGGCTTCTGGTTCGAGGACGGCGAACTGGCCTATCCGGTCAGCGAGGTCACCGTGGCCGGCAAGCTGATCGATCTCTACGCCCGCCTGCAGCACGGCTCGGATCTCGAATTCCGCGGATCGTTCAACGTCCCGTCCCTGGCCTTTGACGCCGTTTCCATCGCCGGAAAATAATGCCTTACGACGACGACTTAACTCAGGACCTTAAGCTGATCCGCGCGGCGGCGCAGGCGGCGGGACAGCTGGCGCTGGCCGAACGCGAGCGGGGCCTGAAGACCTGGTCCAAGTTCGGCGGCTCGCCGGTGACCAGCGCCGACATGGCCGTCGACGCCCTGCTGAAGGACACATTGCTGGGGGCCCGCCCCGACTATGGCTGGCTGTCGGAAGAGACCGCGGATGGCCCCGAGCGGCTGTCGCGGCGGCGCATCTTCATCGTCGATCCGATCGACGGCACCGTCGCCTATATGAAGAACACCCCGTGGTGGTGCATCCCCATCGCCGTGGTCGAGGACGGTCGTCCGGTCGCCGCAGTGATCCACGCCCCGACCCTGAACGAGACCTTCGAGGCCACCCTCGGCGGCGGCGCGCGTCTGAATGATCAGCCGATCTCGGCCTCGGACGTCACCACCCTGGACGACGCCGCCATCCTCGCCGACGCCCGGCTGCTGGAAGGGCCGCACTGGACCGAACCGTGGCCGGCCATGCGTTTCGAGAAGCGCAACGCCATCGCCTATCGCATGGCCCTGGTCGCGGCCGGGGCCTTCGACGCCGCCATCGCCCTGTCGCCGAAATGGGACTGGGACATCGCCGCCGGGGCCCTGATCGCCGAAGAGGCCGGGGCCGTGGTCAGCGACCATCACGGGCGGCCGTGGCAATTTAATCGCCCCGATCCGCGACAAAGCAGTCTGATCTGCGCCGCCCCGGCGCTTCACCCGTTGATCGTGCGGCGCTGTGCGCCTATCCCGCTCGCAGAATAACTTCCCTTGCCGGATACCCGACCATGACCGCGCCCACCGAAGTCGAGACTCCCCAACTGCTGCATCTGGTGATCGGGGGCGAATTGCGTCACCTCGACGCCCCGGTGTTCCGCGACCTGTCCAGGGTCGAATTCGTCGGGGCCTATCCCAGCTATGAGGAAGCCCGCAAGGCGTGGAAGGCCCGGGCCCAGGCCACGGTCGACAATGCCCATATGCGGTTCTTCATCCTGCATGCGCACCGGATGATCGACCCGCGCGGCGACGCCGCCCACGGTTGACCCCGTCACCGGGCGGGAACGGTTCGCGCCCCGGTGCGCTTGTTCCCCGTGACCGGCGACGGCCTGTTACAGGAGAGACGGCATGACCCTGTTCGGAACCACCCTCGGCGGACAGGAATTGTTCGCCCTCATCTCACTGTTGACGGTGCTGGTGTTCTGGCTGTTCGTCTTCCAGCGTCAGAGGAATTACGTCCGCTGGTTCCGGCAGTGGGAAGCGGAACGTCGCGCCCGTCGACCGGGCGGGGACGACGGCGATACGACCACTTCCGACCGGCCGCGTGGTCCCTGGGGCTGAGTTCTATTCGCGCCGCAGCAATTTCTCGGTCAGCAGTGTGCCCCACCAGCCGGCCTTGAACTCGGCCCGGATCGCCTTCGGGTCGTAGGCGTCACTGTCGATCCAGTCGATGAAGCTGACCCCCGTCGGTTCGACCTCGTTCAGATATTTCTCCAGCGTATGGTCCAGCACCCCGGTCAGACCCTCGCGGTGATGCAGGTATGTCTTCGACAGCTGGCCGATCGCCTCGGACATCGGCTCGCCCAGATGGAAATGGCGATAGAAGACCGCCATCATCCCGGCCCGGTCGGCCCCCGACTTGCAATGGATCAGGGCCGGATACTCGATCGTCCGGAACAGCTCGCGGGCCCGATGGATGCGCTCGCGCTGCGGCGGGTCGCGCGAATCGAGCGGCGCGCTGATCAGGGTCAAACCCAGCCGCGCGCAGGCGGCCTTTTCCAGCGCGAACCAGGCCTCGTCGCGGTCGCTGCCGCGCAGATTGATGACCGTCCTGATTCCCTGCCGCTTCCAGTGGGCCAGCTGGCGTGGCGACGGCTGGTTGGTGCGCACCAGGTCCGGGCCCAGCCAGTGGGCGTTCATGAACCACACCCGCAGGAAGGCATGATCGTGCCAGATATAGTCCCAGCCCGCCTTGAAACGGCCTATCCGGGTGCTCAGGTCGTAACGTGCCATGTCACGGCCATAGCGGCTCAGACTGCGTCCGTCATCCATCCGGCTTGACTTGCCGCCCATCACGTCCGACCGAGAGCCATGACCACCCCAGCCGCCGCCACGCCAGAGGACGACCGCCTGCGCCCGCTGCTGGCGCGGATCTGGCGCGACTACCTCGCCCATCACAAGGCGGCGCTGTTCACCTCGATGCTGTGCGCCGGTCTCGCCGGTGGCCTGTCGGCCCTGACGCTGAAACTGCTCGAGCCGGCCATCAACGGCCTGTTCGTCCAGCAGGACGCGCCGATCCTGCTGTGGGGTTTCATCACCATCCCGCCGCATCAGGCGGTGATCGCCATTCCGGTGACCATCATCGCCGTCGCCCTGGTCTGGACCGTCGCCGCCCTGTGTCAGGCCGCCCTCGTCAACCGGCTGGGTCACGGCATCGTCGGCGACATCCAGGTGCGGCTGTTCGCGGCCATGATCCGCGCCGACCTGGCCCGGCTGCGCAGCCAGCATTCCGGCAGTTTCGTCTCCTCGGTGCTGTTCGACGCCAATCTGGTGCGCGAGGCCTTCACCAACGGCGTCGTCGCCTACACCCAGAACGCCCTGATGCTGGTGGCGGTGATTGTCTCCATGGCCTTCATCGACTGGAACCTGACGCTGATCGTCCTGCTGGCCGTGCCGCTGGTCAGTCTGGTCATGCGGCGCTTTTCCAAACGCACGCGCAAGGCCACGCGCGGGGCCATGACCGAGACCGAAAACCTGTCGACCGCGCTGATGGAGAATCTGGACGGGGTCCGGCTGATCAAGATCGAGAATCGCGAGACCGCCGAGGAAGCTCGCGTGGCCGAAGTCGTCGGCCGACGTCAGCGTCACGTGATCAAGAGCGCCGACGCCCGCGCCTTCGCCGGTCCGGCCAGCAATCTGGTGTCGATGATCGTGGTCGCGGCGGTGATGGCCTATGCCGGCTGGCGCGCCCGGGACGGCGGCATCACCGTCGGGGCCTTCGCCGCCTTCATCGCCCTGCTGATGGCGGCGGGCCAGTCGCTGCGTCAGGTGACCAATCTGCAGACGGTGATGGCCGAGGGTCTGACCGCGGCCCGACGCCTGTTCCGCGCCCTCGATATCCAGCCCGAGATCCGCGAGGCTGCGGACGCCCGGGGCCTGACGGACGGCACCGCCACCGTCGCCTTCGACCACGTCTCCTTCGCCTATGCGCCCGCCGCCGACGGCGGAGCCCCGACCCTGGCCGACGTGTCGCTGAGCGTCGCCCCGGGCGAGACCGTGGCCCTGGTCGGTCCCTCCGGTGGCGGCAAGAGCACCCTGCTGTCGCTGCTGCCGCGCTTCTATGACGTGACCGCCGGGGCCGTGACCATCAATGGCGAGGACATCCGCGAACTGAAGATCCACGATCTGCGCGCCAAAATCGCCCTGGTCACCCAGGAGCCCTTCCTGTTCGACGACACCATCGCCGCCAACATCGCCTACGGCCGCCCCGGGGCCACGGCCGAGGATATCGTCGAAGCGGCCCGGTCCGCCGCCGCGCATGAGTTCATCATGGCCCTGCCCCAGGGCTATGCCACCCGTGCCGGCGAGGCCGGCCTGCGTCTGTCCGGCGGCCAGCGTCAGCGCATCGCCATCGCCCGCGCCTTCATCAAGGACGCGCCGATCCTGCTGCTGGACGAGGCCACCTCGGCGCTGGACACCGAGAGCGAGGCCCTGGTCCAGGCGGCACTGGTGCGGCTGATGCAGGGGCGCGCCACCCTGATGATCGCCCACCGCCTGTCGACGGTGCGCAACGCCGACCGCATCCATGTCATCGCCGGTGGCCGGGTGGTCGAGACCGGCACCCATGACACCCTGGTCAAGGCCGGTGACCTCTATGCCCGGCTGGCCAAACAGCAGTCCATGGACGGCGAGCCCGTCAGCGTGGCGGCAGTCTCGTGAGGCCGCTGCGCAATCCGGTGATCCAGGCCGTTCTGGCCCGACTGCTGGCCGGGTGGATGCGCTTCTGCATCGCCACCATCCGCTGGACCCACGTCAATACGGACTTGCCGGAGTCGGTCTGGAGCAAGGGCGGCGGCGTCGTCTGCGCCTTCTGGCATTCACGCATCGCCCTGTCTCCGGCCAGCTGGCCGCTGGCGCGCGCCCAGCCCGTCAAGGGACTGATCTCGCTCAGCCCCGACGGCCAGTTCATTGCCCGGGCCATGGCCCTGCTCGGCTTTCCTGCCGTTCGCGGGTCCTCAGCCAACAAGGACAAGGGCGGCGCGGCCAAGGGGGGCTCACAGGCCCTGCGCGACGGCCTGCGCCAGCTCAGGGTCGGGGCCCTGGCTCTCACGCCGGACGGTCCGCGCGGACCAGCCCGGACCATGGGCGAAGGCCTGCCGCTGCTGGCCAGATTGTCCGGGGCTCCGGTGCTGTTCATCGGCCTGTCCTGCAAGCCGGCCATTCGCCTGAACAGCTGGGATCGCGCCCTGGTGCCCCTGCCGTTCGGACGCGGCGCGATCGTCTGGGACCTGGCCGACTATCCCGAGGGAACCGACCCCGCCGAGGTCGCCCGGCTGTGGGCCGCGCGTCTGACCGCCGTGGAAGCCGAGGCGGACGCCCTCGTCGGACTGGAGCGGATCTGACGTGAGCCTCGCCCTCGCCGCCTATCGTCTGCTGACCCGGGTGCTGGAACCCCTGGTCCCGCGCCTGCTCGATGCCCGGGTCAAACGGGGTAAGGAGGACCCCGCCCGGGTCGATGAACGGCTGGGTCAGGCCGGGCGACCGCGTCCCGACGGCGATCTGGTCTGGCTGCATGGTGTCAGCGTCGGCGAGACCCTGTCCCTGCTGCCTGTGGTCGAACGCTTCCGGCATGAGCGACCGGACCTGACCGTTCTGGTCACCTCCGGCACCCTGACCTCGGCCACCCTGCTGGCCCGACGCCTGCCCGACGGGGTGATCCACCAGTTCGCCCCCGTCGACACCCCGGGCGCGGTCGCGGCCTTCCTCGATCACTGGCGACCGTCGCTGGGCGTCTTCGTCGAGAGCGAGTTGTGGCCCAACCTGCTGCTGGCGGCGCGCGACCGGGGCGTGAGCCTGGCCCTGGTCAGCGCCCGGATCACCGAAAAGACCACCGCCGGCTGGACGCGGTTTCCGGGGGCGGCGCGGCAGCTGCTGTCGACCTTCGACCGCATCCTGCCCCAGGACGAACAATCCGCCACGCGGCTGCGGACGCTGGGGGCCCGCATCGACGGCCATGTGAACCTGAAGCTGTCGGGGGACGCCCTGCCCCACGACACGGCTGCCTTCACCGCCCTCAGCGCCGCCATCGGCGACCGGCCCGTGGTCGTCGCCGCCAGCACCCATGACGGCGAGGAATTGGCTCTGGCGCGGACCCTCAGCCGCCTGACCGACCGGCTGTGCCTGATCCTGGTGCCGCGCCATCCCGAGCGCAGCCCGGCCATCGCCACGGCCCTGACCCGCGACGGCCATTCGGTCGCCGGTCGCGCCGCCGGCCACGCCCTCGACGCCTCCACCGACATCTATCTGGCCGACACCCTCGGCGAGATGGGACTGTTCCTGCGGCTGGCCGATGTGGTGGTGATGGGCGGCTCGTTCTCGGCGGCGCTGGGGACCCCGCCCGTCGGCGGTCACAATCCGCTGGAACCGGCCCGGCTGGGCAAGCCCGCCGTCACCGGTCCCGACGTGTCGAACTGGGCCGGGATCACCCGCACCCTGGTCGAGTCCGGGGGGCTGGTCATGGTCGAGGCCCCCGCCGACCTGCCCGCCGTCATCGCCCCGCTGCTGGCCGATGCCGAAGCCGCCCGGGCCATGGGTGAGCGCGCCCGTCGCGCCGCCGCCGACGCCGGCTCCGGCCTCGACCGCCTGTGGGATACGCTGCAGCCCTTGCTCCCGCCGATCCGGTCCCGGAGGCCGGGATGAAGCTGTCGACACCGCGCTGGTGGTACAGCCGCGACCGCCGCCATGCGCCGGTGACGCGCATGGCCCTGCTACCCCTGTCCTGGCTGTGGGCTGCGGTCACCGCCCGGCGCATCGCCCGTTCCCATCCAGTCAACGTCGGGGTGCCGGTGATCTCGATCGGCAATCTGACCGTCGGCGGCTCGGGCAAGACTCCGGTGGCGCGCGAGGTGCTGCGCCTGTTGCGTCAGGCCGGGGTCGAGGCCCAGGCCCTGTCGCGTGGCTATGGCGGCCGGCTCGAGGGACCGATCCGCGTCGATCCCGCGAGCCACACGGCCGCCGAGGTCGGTGACGAGCCGCTGATGCTGGCGCTGGACAGTCCGGTCTGGATCGCTCGCGACCGCGTCGCCGGGGCCCGGGCCGCCGTCGACGCCGGAGCCGGAACGCTGGTCCTGGACGACGCCCATCAGAACCCGGCCCTGCACAAGACTCTCAGCCTGATCGTCGTCGACGGCGAGACCCGGGGCGACGAATGGCCGTTCGGGGATGGCTCGGTGTTTCCATCCGGGCCGATGCGCGAACCGCTGAAGGCCGGACTGGCCCGCGCCGACGCCGTTGTCATCCTGCTGCCCGCCGATCTCGAGGCTGCCGATCCCGACCTGGTCGCGACCTTCGCCCCCCTGCCGGTCTTCATCGCCCGGCTGTTGCCCGCCGCGCCGCCGCCGCCCGGGCCGCTGCTGGGCTTCGCCGGTATCGCCAAGCCGTGGAAGGTCGAGCGCGCGCTGAAGGCCGCCGGGGCCGATCTGGCCGAATTCGTCGCCTTCCCCGATCACGCCGCCTTCCGCGAGTCCGACCTGCGCTTTCTGGCTGACCGGGCCGGGGTCTTCGACGCCCGGCTGATCACCACCGAAAAGGACTGGTCCCGCCTGCCGCCGTCGTGGCGCGACCGCGTCATCTCATGGCCGGTGAAGGCGGTATTCGAGGACGAGGCGGGGTTCGGGGAGATGCTGCAGTCCCTTCCCCCATTTCGGGGGAAGGTGGCAGGCGAAGCCTGACGGATGGGGGCCTGCCGCCGGTCATTAAAGGAAAGCGCCCCCATCCGAGCCGTTCCACGGCCCACCTTCCCCCGCGAGGGAGGAAGGACGCGTTGCCCTTCATCACAGCCAGCCCGGTCACGTCCGTCGGCACACGGCGCAGATATCCCTTCCCCCATTTCGGGGGAAGGTGGCAGGCGAAGCCTGACGGATAGGGGCC